>CAVSVU010000001.1:0-224306 GCA_963731515.1 uncultured Actinomycetes bacterium
GAGCGTGTTCAGCGCCTCGTAGCCGGCCTGGGCGTCGACGGCGGGGCTGGCGGTGAGCGTGCCGCCGCCGGCCCGCCACGGCAGGCCGATGCGGCGGGCGATCTGGCCGGAGGCGTAGAGGCCGATCGCCGACTCGGGCGTGCCGAACGCGGGCGCGCCGGACTTCATGTCCGTCGACGAGAGGAACGAGCCCATCACCACCGGGGCGCCGGGGCGCACGAGCTGGAGCAGGGCGACGCCGGCCAGCACCTCCGCCGTCTGCTGGGCGAGCGCGGCGCCGATCGAGACGGGTGCCATCGCCCCCATGAGCAGGAACGGCGTCACCATCACGGCCTGGTTCGCCGCCGAGAACTCGAGCATCGCCTCGAGCATGCGCACGTCGTAGCGCAGCGGCGAGTTCACGTTCACGTTCGCGAACATCACCGGCCGCTCCTCGATCGCCTCCCGGCCGCCGAACAGGATCTCGCCCATCCGCACCGAGTCCGCCGCGGCCACCTCGGACATCGGCACGCCCTCGAACACCTTGTCGCAGAGCAGGATCAGCGACATGTTCATCGCCAGGTGACGGGAATCGAGCGCCGTGTCGTTGGGCTCGCAGATCCCGCCGCCGGGGGTGTCGAGCTCGGGGAACGTCTGCGTGAGCATGATGAAGCGCTGAAGGTCGGCCAGCGTGGCGTCGCGGCGGACGCCGCCCATCCGCACGAACGGGGGCCCCTGGGTGGGCGCGAAGATCATCGAGTCGCCGCCGATGTGGAGGTCGTACTCGGGGTTTCGGGCGCGCATGTCGAACTCGCGCGGGGCCTTCGCCGCTTGCTCGAGCAGGAAGTCGGGGTCGAAGCGCACCCGGGCCTCCTCCACCTCGCAGCCGGCCGCGCGGAACAGGTCGAGGGCGCGGGGATGGTCGAACTGGATGCCGATCTCGGATACCAGCCGCCGCCAGCCGCGCTCGACCGTCTCGAGCGCCCCCTCGGAGAGGATCTCGAACCGCGGCATCTCGTTGCGGAACACGTGTTGCCTCCGACGTGCCGAATCGCCAACAGGTGTTGCAGATACTACCAGCGGAGCGTAGGATCGCCGCCGTGATCGGGTCCGCCTCCCGGCCGGCGCCGACCGCCGACGACGAGCTGGACGGCGCCTCGGCGGGCCGCCTCGCGGCCGCGGTCGGGGCGCGCGAGATCTCCGCCGTCGAGCTGGCCGAGCGGGCGGCCGAAAGGGCGCAGGCGCGCGGCCGGGAGCTGAACGCCGTGGCCGTTCCCCTGTACGCCGAGGCGGCCGCGGCCGCCGCCCGGATCGACGCCCGCCCCGCCGGCCGCGCGCTGGAGGGCGTCCCGGTCAGCGTGAAGGAGACGCTCTGGGTGCGGGGCACGCCCTGCTGCGCCGGGGTCGAGCGGCTGGCCGGGTCGCGCAGCCGGGCGGACGGCGCCGTCGCGCGGGCGCTGCGCCGGGCCGGGGCGGTGATCCTGTGCAAGGGCAACGTCGCCCAGCTGAACTGGTATGCGGAGTCGGACAACCCCGTGTACGGGCGCACCGACAACCCGTGGGCGGCCGACCGCTCGCCGGGCGGCTCGAGCGGGGGCGAGGCGGCGCTGGTCGCCGCCGGCGTCGTCCCGGTCGCGGTCGGCACCGACATCGGCGGCAGCGTCCGCATCCCCGCGGCCTGGTGCGGCGTCTTCGGGATGACGCCGACCCCGGGCCGGCTCAGCGTCGCCGGCAGCCGCGACGACCAGCTCTTCGCCGGCCAGACGCTGATCCAGAACCGCCCGGGCGTGCTCGCCCGCACCGCCGCCGACCTGCGGCTCGTGGTCGCCGTCCTCGACGTCGGGGGGGCGGCGCCTGCGCGGCCCGTGCGGTCGCTGCGCCGGGTGGGTGTCGTGCGCGACAACGGCGTGCTCGCGCCGGCGCCCGCGGTCCGCCGCGCCGTCGCCGAGGCCGCCGGCGGGCTGGCCGCGGACGGCCTCGAGCTCGTCGACATCGACCTGGCCGACGCCCCGGAGGCGCTCGCCCTCTTCGACGCCGTCTTCGCTGCCGACGGCGGCCGCGGCCTGCGCCGGATCCTGCGCGGCGGCCGGGCGACGGCGGAGGTGCGGCGCGCGCTCGCGGCGGCCGCGGACGCCGCCCTCGGCCCGCAGGAGCTTCACCGGCTTTCCGAGCGCATCGCCGCGCTGCGGCGCCGGTTCGCCGGGATGCTCGACCGCGAGGGCCTGGACGCGCTGATCGGTCCGGCCCACGCGCTCGCCGCCGTGCCGCACGGCACGGCGCTCGACGTCGCCGCCGGCCAGAGCTACACCTCGCTCTACAACCTGCTCGGCATGCCGGCGGGCGTCGCGCCGGTCACGCGGGTGGGGCCGGGCGAGGAGAGCGACCGCGGTGGCCATGCGCGGGCTGCGGCGGCACGGCACGCGGAGTCAGGCTCTGCGGGGCTTCCCGTCGCCGTCCAGGTGGCGGCCCGGCCCGGGGACGACGAAGTCGTCCTGACTCTTCTCGAGAGTATTTCGTCTCATTGAGTTATGGCCGGACACCGTGATACTTTGGCCCCTTCCAGCGGTACTCGAGGGCCCGGCGCGTGGGAGGGAGCTATCGGACAAGCCGAGGTCTGCATGCCGACCGTTCGGCCGTTCCTGCACGGAGCGATGCCCCGGGTCACCCCAACGAAGTGAGGTACAGCTGTGAATGACCGCGAATACCACCTCTACGAGGAAGCCCGCTCGGGCCGGATGACGCGCCAGCAGGTGCTTGTCCGCGCGAGCGTCCTCGGCGTGTCGGCCTCGGCGCTCGGCTCGATCCTGGCCGCGTGCGGGTCGTCGGCCTCCTCCGGATCGTCGGCCTCGTCGTCCGGCGGCGGCGCGCCGAAGCACGGCGGTACCGGCATCTTCGGCATCACCTCCCCGGCCTCTGACGTCGACCCGGTGACCATGTTCAACACCGGCGCCATCATGACCACGCAGCTGGCCTGCGACTATCTCGTCTTCCCGGATGCGCAGTACGTCCTGCAGCCGAAGCTGGCCACGAAGTGGGAGGCCGGCTCGACCCCCGACACGTGGACGTTCACGATCCGCCAGGGCGTCAAGTGGCAGGACGGAAGCCCGATGACGAACGACGACATCGTCACCTCGTTCGACCGCATGCTCGACCCGAAGATCGGGTCGGCGGCGCTCTCGGCCTTCTCCGGCGTGCTCTCGCGCGGCGGCGTCCAGAGCACCGGGCCGGACACGATCGTGTTCCACCTCGACCGGCCCTACGCGGACTTCCCGTACCTGGTCTCGTCGTTCAACTACAACTCGGTGATCCTGCCGAAGAACTACCAGATCGGCGATTTCACCAAGGGCGGGATCGGGACGGGGCCGTTCATCCTGAAGACGTTCTCGAAGGACCAGGGTGTGACGTACGTGAAGAACCCGCACTACTGGGGCAAGGGCATGCCCTACCTCGACGCGGTGGACGTCAAGTACTACACGGACACGCCGCCGATCGTGCTCGCCATCCAGGGCGGGACGATCAACGTCTTCCCGCAGGTGCCGTACCAGGGCTCGCAGGCGCTCTTCTCCGACTCGAACATCAACGTCTCGGAGACGCCGTCGAGCGAGTACCGCACGCTGCAGATGCGGGTCGACCAGCCGCCGTTCAACGACAAGAACCTGCGCCTCGCCGTCGCCTACGCGCTCGACCGGCCCGGGCTCGTGTCGGGCCTCTTCAACGGCAAGGCCCAGCTCGGCAACGACCACGCGTTCGCGCCGGTCTACCCGGGCTCGCCGACGACCGACCAGGTGCCGCAGCGCGTGCAGGACATCGACAAGGCCAAGTCCCTCGTCGGCGGGTCGCCGGTCAACGTCACGCTCACGACCGAGCAGTTCCTCGAGATCCCGGAGTACGCGCAGTTCGTGAAGCAGATGGTCGCGCCGGCCGGGATCAACGTGAAGCTGGACATCCAGCCGCAGAGCCAGTTCTACGGCACGGGCGGGAACCAGCCGTGGCTGCAGGTGCCGTTCGGCATCACCGACTGGGGCGCCCGCGGGGTGGCCGGCCAGACGATCGACCCGGCCTACCTGTGCCGGTCGGTGCCGAACAAGACCCTGTCGAACTCGGGGGCCTGGAACTCGGCCCACTGGTGCAACGAGGAGTTCAGCAAGCTCGTGGAGCAGTTCGAGGGCGAGCTCGACCAGCAGAAGCGCCAGTCGCTGGCGGTGCAGGCGGCGAAGATCCAGCAGGCCGAGGTGCCGGACGTGATCGCCTACTGGATCAAGGAGCTGCGGGCGACGCGCAACAACGTCCACGGCCTCGCCATCGGCCCGACCTTCCACCTCGACGCGAGCGCCATGTGGCTCTCGTAAGCCGCTGACCCCGGGGGCCGCGCCCTGTTCGCGCGGCCCCCGAGGCGGTACGCTTTCGAGCCAGACGATGAGCCGGTACATCCTGAAGCGCCTGGGGTTGACCGTGATCACGCTCGTGATCGTCTCGTTCGTCGTCTTCGCGGCGTCGCAGCTGCTCCCCGGCGACGTCGGCCGCACGATCCTGGGGCCGTACGCGTCCCAGCAGCAGGTGGACGCGCTCGACAAGTCGCTCGGGAACGACAAGCCGCTGCCGGTGCGCTACTGGAACTGGGCGTCCGACTTCGTGAAGGGCGACTGGGGCGTCTCGCCGGTGCAGAACGTCGAGGTGCGTCCGCTCGTCCTGGGCCGCCTGAAGAACTCGCTCATCCTGGGCGCGTTCGCGATGGTGCTGATCGTCCCGTTCTCGATCCTCATGGGGGTGTGGGCCGCCCTGAACTACGGCAAGACGATCGATCGCGTGATCTCGATCACGGGGCTCTCGCTGCTCGGCCTGCCCGAGTTCGTCGTGGGCGTGATCCTGATCGTCGTCTTCGCCGTCCAGCTCGGGTGGTTCCCGACCTCGTCGCAGGTGCCGGGCACGAACCCGGTGGACTGGTTCCGGCAGCTGCTCCTGCCGGCGATCCCGCTGGGGTTCGTCCTCTTCGGATACATCTCGCGCATGGCCCGCGCGGGCACGGTCGAGGCGCTCCAGTCGAACTACGTCCGCACGGCAGTGCTGAAGGGGCTTCCCCGCCGGCGCGTGATCTGGGGCCACGTCGTGCGCAACTCCATGCTCCCGACGATCACGGTCGTCAGCGTGCAGGTCGGCTACCTGGTCGGCGGCCTCGTCGTCGTCGAGACCCTCTTCGCCTATCCGGGCATCGGCCAGCTGACCCTCGAGTCCGCGCTCGGGCACGACCTGCCCACGCTCGAGGCGTGCGTGCTGATGATCGCGATCATCTACTGCGTCGCGAACCTCCTCGCCGACCTCGCATACGGCCTCCTCAACCCGCGCGTGAGGCTCGCGTAGATGGCGAGCGTCGGGGGCAGCGACCTCGAGCTCACGCCTGCCCCGGCGCCCGTCCTCGACGTGCGCGCCGAGCGCCGCCGGCGCCGGCGCGAGCTCTTCCGCGCGCTGATCCGGTCGAAGACGTTCATCGTCGGCGCCGCCATCCTGATCTTCTGGACGCTCGACGCGATCTTCTGGCGCGCGATCGTGCCACACGACCCTCTGGGGGTCGACCCGACCGGCACGCTCAAGGCGCCGAGCAGCGCGCACTGGTTCGGCACCGACAACCTCGGCCGCGACGTCTTCTCGCGCGTGCTCGCCGGCGCTGCGACCGTGCTCGTGATCGCCCCGGCCGCGACCCTGCTCGGCCTCCTCGGGGGGACGACCGTCGGCCTGATCACCGGCTTCTACCGCGGCTGGGTCGACGACGTCGTCAGCCGCATCGTCGACGCCTTCCTGGCCTTTCCGCTGATCGTCATCGCCGTGCTGGTGCTGGCGTCGCTCGGCCGCGACGCCCTCAACGTCATCCTCGTCATCGGGATCATCTTCACGCCGCTGATCGCCCGCACCGTGCGCTCCGCCGTACTGGTCGAGCGCGAGCGCGAGTACGTGGCCGCCGCCCGGCTGCGCGGCGAGCGCGGGATCCGGATCATGGTGTGGGAGATCCTGCCGAACATCACCGGGCCGATCATGGTCGAGGCCACCGTCCGGCTCGCGTACGCCATCTTCACCGCCGCGACGCTCTCCTTCCTCGGGCTCGGCCTCCAGGATCCGTCACCCGACTGGGGGCTCCAGATCGCGAACGGCCGCGCCTACATGCAGGTGGCGTGGTGGATGGTGATCTTCCCGGCCGCCGCCCTGGCGATGCTCGTCGTCGGCGTGAACCTGGTCGCCGACGGCCTCAAGCGGGTGGTGGAGGAATGAGCGTCGCGCCGGTGCAGACGGGCGCCGTCGAGATCGACGGCCTCACGGTCAGCTACCGCCGCCGCGGCCGCCTCCTGCGGGTGCTCACGGACGTCTCGTTCACGATCAAGCCGGGCGAGGCGTACGGCCTCGTGGGCGAGTCGGGCTGCGGCAAGACCACCGTGGCGATGTCGCTGATGCGCTACCTGCCGCCGAACGCGGTGGTCGAGTCGGGGAGCATCACCTTCGGCGGCGACGATCTGTTCGCCGCCGACGAGCGCACGCTGCGGCGCTGGCGCGGCAACCGGATGGCGATGGTCTACCAGGATCCCGGCTCGGCACTCAACCCGACGATCCGGATCGGCGACCAGATCACCGAGGTCTACCGGGTCCACCGCGGGATGGACAAGCGCGACGCTGTCGCCGCTGCGGCCCACATGCTCTCGACCGTCCAGATCTCGGATGCCGCCCGCGTGCTGCGGCGGTACCCGCACGAGCTCTCGGGCGGGCAGCAGCAGCGGGTGATGTTCGCGATGGCGCTCGCCACCGACCCCGACCTGCTGGTGCTGGACGAGCCGACGACGGGGCTCGACGCGACGGTCGAGGCCGAGGTGCTCGACCTGGTCGAGGACCTGCGCCGCGAGTTCAACACCTCGATCCTGTTCGTCAGCCACAACCTCGGGATCGTCGCCCGCATGTGCGAGCGCGTCGGCGTGCTCTACGCCGGGCGCCTGATCGAGCAGGGAAACGCCCGCGAGCTCTTCCGCGACCCCCGCCACCCGTACACGCTGGCGCTCCTGCGCTGCGTGCCCCGCCTGGGCATGCGCAAGGACACCGACCGGCTCGACCCGATCCCGGGCTCGCTCCCGCCGCTCGGCGTCGAGGTGCCCGGCTGCGTGTTCGCCGACCGGTGCGCGATCGCCCGCGACCGGTGCGTGCAGGAGCCGCCGCCGCTGGCGCCGGTGAGCGAGGGCCACACCGCCCGCTGCTTCTTCCCGGAGGAGGTGCCCGACATCCCGACGGCCGCCGCCGCGGCCCAGGAGGAGGTCGCGCCGGTGCCCGACGAGGTGCTCCTGAAGGTGTCCGACCTCGTCAAGACGTACCGGTTCTCGGGCACCGAGGTGGTGGCGGTCGGCGGCGTCGACGTCGAGATCAAGCGGGGCGAGGTGTTCGGCCTCGTGGGCGAGTCCGGGAGCGGCAAGACCTCGTTCGCCAAGTGCATCGTCGGCCTGATCGACGTCACCTCCGGCGAGCTCTCCTTCAACGGCATGGACGTGTCGAAGCCCGCGGGCAAGCGCCCCGGCGAGGCCCGCCGGCGGCTGCAGATGGTGTTCCAGAACCCGGACAACGCCCTCAACCCGACGCACACCGTGCGCGCGATCCTGCGCCGCTCGCTGCTGCTCCTCGCCGGCGTGCACGGGCGCGACACCCAGGACCACCAGATGGCGGAGCTGGCCCGCTCGGTGCGGCTCGAGCCGCGCCACCTCGACGTGCGCCCGGCGGCGCTCTCGGGCGGCCTGAAGCAGCGGGTCGCGATCGCGCGCTCGTTCGCCGGCAGCCCGGCCATGGTGCTCTGCGACGAGCCGACCTCGGCGCTCGACGTGTCCGTGCAGGCCGCGATCCTGAACCTGCTCGTCGACCTCCAGCGGCGCCAGGGCGTCTCCTACGTCTTCATCTCCCACGACCTCGCGGTCGTGCGCTACGTCGCGGACTCGATCGGGGTCATGTACCTGGGCAAGCTCGTCGACATGGGCGCGGCGGACCAGGTCTTCGCCTCGCCGCACCATCCCTACACCGAGGCCCTGCTCTCGGCCATCCCCACGTTCGACCTCGAGGAGAGCCGGCCCCGGATCAAGCTCACGGGCGCGCTCCCGAGCGCCAGCGACGTCCCCACCGGCTGCCCCTTCCACACCCGCTGCCCGCGGGTCCTGGGCGAGGTCTGCCGCACCGAGACGCCGCCCTGGCAGGAGGACGGCGAGCGCCACCGCTACCGCTGCCACATCGCCCCGGCCGAGCTCCAGGAGCTGCAGAAGACCGCTCCTGACCAGGCCGGCGACGCCGTGGTCTGACGCCCGGCGGACGGTGCGCGGAGGGAGGGGCGGCGTCCGCTTTCGCACGGACGTGCACTATGCGTGCACAATATGAGCGAAGTGTGTAATCTACGCCCATGGAATCCCCGGCGGGAACGCAGGCGGTCGACCGCGCGGTCGCCATACTCGAGCTCTTCGACGAGCGCACGACCGACCTCTCGATCGCCGACGTCGTCACGGCGCTCGACGTCCACCGCAGCACCGCCTCGCGGCTGATGTCCACGCTCGAGCGGCACGGCCTGCTCGAGCAGACCGACGTCCCGGGCCGCTACCGGCTGGGGCTCGGCCTGGTGACGCTGGCCGGCTTCGTCCTGAACCGGTTCCCGGTGCGGGCGCTGGCCCGGCCGCGGCTGCGCGAGCTGCGCGACGACACGAACGAGACCGCCTGGCTCGGCATGCTGGACGGGCACACCGTCGTCTACCTCGACCAGGCGTCGAACCGGCACGTCACCGTGAACGTCGACTGGGTGGGCCGCCGCCAGGCGCTGACCGACGGCGTCACCGGGCGGCTGCTGCTCGCGTTCCAGCCCGCCGAGGTCATCGACCGGCTGGTCGACGAGGCCGCGCCGGGCGCGGTCGGCCTCTCGGACGTCGAGCTCGCGTCCGTCCGCCGCCGCGGCCACGCGGTCTGCGTGGGCGATGCCGACGATGCCTACACCGGCGTCGCCGTCCCCATCCGCGATCACCGCGGGGCGGTCGTCGCGGCGATCGCGCTCGGCGGGCCGCGCTACCGCGTCAGCCCCGAGCGGCTGGAGACCGAGCTCGTGCCGATGGCCCTCCGGGCGGCGGCGCGCGTCTCCGAGGCACTGGGGCACGTGGCGGCGTGAGGCGGGTCGGGCCGGGGCGGGCCTTCTACACGGTGGCGGCGCTGGACGGGATGATGTTCGGCGTCCTCGCGCTCAGCGTGCCCATGCACATCGAGGCGCTGCACCGGCCCGCGTCCCTGGCCGGCGAGGTGCTGGCAACCGGCACCGTGGCGGTGGCGGGAGGGGCGCTGGTCGCCGGCAGGGTGGGTCGGCTGGTCGGCGGCGGCCGCAATCTGCTGGCGGCCGCCCTGGCGGTGTCGGGCCTGGGCGAGATCCTCCTCTTCCTGGCGTCGGCCGCACCCGCGATGGCGGTCGGGTCGGGCCTCGTCGGCGGCGGCATCGGCCTCTTCTGGGTCGCGAGCCAGACGCTGCTCGGCGAGGCGTCCGGCGAGCCGGGCAGCGAGCGCGCCTTCGCGACCCACTACGCGGCGTACACGCTCGGCGTCGCCGGCGGCTCGACGTTCGCCGGGCTCGTCATCGCCCTCCTGCGCGACGCGGGCGTCGGCGCGGCCGCGGCGTCGCGGGAGAGCTACGTGCTCGGCATCCTCGGTGCGGCCGTGGCGGTGGCGGTGTGGCGGCCGGCGCGGCGGGAGCCGCACGCCGGCGCCCCGCGGGCGCGCCTGGCGACCGGCCTCTCGCCCCGCGGCGTCGCGATCCAGCTGCCCGATCTGCTGCTCGTCGCGGCGCTGGCGCTGCTGCTGCCGCTGGCTCCGATCGTGCTGGCCGGCCGGTTCCACCTGGCGCCACTGGTCGTCGGGCTCGCCGTCGGCGGCGTCCAGGCCGCCAAGATCGGCGGCGCCTTCGCCGGCCGCATCCTCACCGAGGCCGGCGGGCACAGGCGGGCGATCCTGCTCCTCCTGATGGCCGCCGCCGTCCTCAGCGCCCTCCTCGCCGCCGCGGTGTTCGTCGGGCGGGCCGGCATCTTCGTCACCGTCCTCGTCGGCACGGCGTTCGTGGCGACGGGGGCGTGGCCGCTGATCGTCGACTCGGCGCTCGCCCGCACCGAGCCGTCCCGGCGGCCCAGCGCGACCATCGCCTGGAACGTGTGCGAGTACGGCGTGATCGCCGCCGCCACCGTCAGCTCCGGCTGGATCCTCGCGGCGGCCGGCAGCCCGCAGGTGCTGTTCGTGCTCGCCGCCGTCCTGCTGGCCGCCGCGGCCTGGTGCGCGTCGGTCGTCCTGCGCTGGCCGGTGCACGTGCCGGAGGGGTGATCGGCGGCCGGTAGAGTGCGCCCATGCCGGCCCCGGACGCACCGCCGTTCGTCACGTTCCTGTCCGACTTCGGCACCGCGGACGACTTCGCCGGCATCTGCCATGGCGTCATCAACCTGATCTGCCCCGAGGCGCAGGTGATCCACGTGACCCACGGCATCCAGCCGCAGGCGATCGGTCAGGGGGCGCGCGTGCTGGCCGGGGCGATCCCCTATCTGCCCGTCGGCGTCCATCTCGCCGTGGTCGACCCCGGCGTGGGCTCCGAGCGGCGCGCGATCGCCCTGCGGGCGGCCGACGGGCGCCGGTTCGTCGGCCCCGACAACGGCCTCCTGATCCCCGCCGCCGACGCCTGCGGCGGCGTGGTCGAGGCGGTCTCGATCACGAACCCGCAGATCATGCTCCAGCCGGTGTCGCGCACCTTCCACGGCCGTGACGTCTTCTCCCCGGCCGCGGCGCGGCTCGCCGGGGGCATGCCGATGTCGGAGCTCGGGCCGGCGATCGACCCGGCTGACCTCGTCCGCCGCGAGACGCCCGACCACCGCATCGAGGGGTCGACGGTGCACGCGCCGGTGCAGTACATCGACCGCTACGGGAACATCCAGCTCGCCGTCTCTGCAGGCGAGCTCGACGGGCTGTTCCAGCTCGGGCGGATGGCCGAGATCGACACCGGCGACGACCGCTACTACGCCCGCTGCTCCGACACGTTCACCGACGTCGGGGCGGGCGAGTTCGTGCTCTACGAGGACGCCTCCGGGCTCCTGTCCGTCGCGCTCAACCGCGGGAACGCGGCCGAGCTGACGGCCACCGAGGTCGGCGCCGAGATCGCCGTCGACCTCGCGCCGGCGCTCTCCGGAGAATCGACTTGACCGCGGGCCGAAAACGTGCTGTGATGCAGATGATCGCAACGGCCTTCGTGGAGCGGTAGCACCGTCCCGGAGGCCGTTGCACGTTCGCGGGTGCGGATGCTCGGGCGATACACTGTCCGCCGCCCGGCGAGGTAGCTCAGTTGGTAGAGCACGCGACTGAAAATCGCGGTGTCGCCAGTTCGATCCTGGCCCTCGCCATCTCCCGGTGCGCCCTGCGCCGCTCCCGGCGCGGCGTGTCCGAGATGACACGCCGCCCGGCGGCCCACCGGTCGAGTCCAACAGACGGAGCCTCATCCATCCGTGCCGGTGGCGCGTCCCCCGTCCGGGGGACTTTTGCCTGCACCCGGCTCAATTCACGCTGACGATTCCGACTCCGATCAGCGCCAGCGTGATGCCCGCGACCTGGGGCCGGGAGACGCGCTCGCCGAGCAGCGTCTGGGCCAGGATCACCGTCACGACCGGGTACTCGGAGCCGAGCACGGCGACGATCGAGAGGTAGCCGCGCGTCGCCGCGGCGGCGAAGAGCGCGTTCGCGCCGATGTCGAGCAGGCCGATGCCGGCGACGGCCGGGATCTCGCGCGGCGGCAGCCGGATCGAGCTGCGGGTTGCGAGCACGCCGGCCACGAGCAGGGCGAGGGAGGCGCTGCGGCTGCCGAGGAGGGCGGGCAGCGTGTGGCCGCCGCCGCGCACCGCGTGGCCGATGAAGTACAGGAAGCCGCCGATCCCCAGCGCGGCGGTCGCGGCGAGCAGCACCGAGCTGCGCGCGTTCGGCGCGGCGCCGGCGTACTCGTGCACCGACGCCAGCACGGCGCCCGCGAGCGCGATCGCGCATCCGACAAGGGCGAGCGCGCCCGGGCGCTCGCCCTGGGCGAGGGCGAGCACGACGGGCACGAGCGCGCCGCAGGCGCTCACCGGCGAGACGATGCTGATCGTCCCGGTCGCGAGGGCGCGGTAGAAGGCCGCGATCCCGACCGCCCCGCATACCCCGGCCGCGAGGCCGACCGAGAAGGCGTGGACGTCGATCTCGCCGGTGAGCGCGGTGGCCGCGGCCAGGAGCACGAGCCCGGCGAGCTGGGAGATCACCAGCACGGGCGCGAGCGTGAGCCGGCGGGTGAAGATGCCGCCGAGGAAGTCGGCGGTGCCCCAGACGACGCTGGAGGTGAGGGCGAGCGCGACCGCGAGCACGGCGAGATGCTCGCACGCGGGGGCGCCGGGTGTGGCGGCGCTAGGGGCGCTAGGCGGCGGACGCCTGGACGGCGACCTCGGCGACCAGCGCGGCGACGACGGCGGGGTCGTAGATGCGCCCGGCGCCGAGCCGGATGCGGTCGAGGCTGTCCTGCTCGCTGAGCAGGCTGCCGAAGCCGCGCTCGCCGGCCATCGCCAGGTACGACTCGACGGCGAGCAGGATGCGCGCGCCGGTCGGGATGCGGTCGGCGCTCAGGCCGTGCGGATAGCCGGAGCCGTCCAGGTGCTCGTGGCTCGCCCGGACGATCTCGCGCACGCGCGCGAAGCCGGGGGCCGGGTCGAGCATGTCGGCGGAGCGCTCCGGATGCATGCGGATGACGGCCCACTCCTGGTCGTCGAGCGGCCCGTCCTTGGTGATGATCTCGTCGGGCACCGTCGCCATCCCGATGTCGCGCACACGGGTCGCGGTCGCGAGGTCGGAGAGCTCGGTGCCGGTGAGGCCCATCCGCCGGGCGACGGCGCCGACCAGGCGCTCGAGGTCGGGCTCGGCGGCGTCCTCGGTGACGTCGACGGCCTCGGCCGCGGCGGGCGTCGGGGCCGCGGCGCCCAGGCGATCGAGCCGCGAGAGCACGAACGAGCCGGGGATCCAGGCGTCGCGGTCGGCGGTCATGAAGGCGAACCGGAGGCGCCGCTCGGGGTCGATCACGAACAGGCCGCCCAGCCGCTTCGTCCGCCCGATGCGCTTGTACGCGAGCCCGAGCGCGGCGAAGGCCTCGCCCGTCGGGTCCTGCAGCCAGGTCACGCCGCCCGACGCGGCCAGGCCGCTCCCGAGCGCGGATGCGCCCGGGGACACGACGACCAGGGTGCGGCCCGCGCCGAGCCGCTCCGCCAGGTCTTCCAGCATCCCGGATCGCGGGTCGCCCGCACCGTCAGCCTCGATCGCGGCCAGCACCACCGGCCCATCACAGACCAGGTCGCCGACCGCGATCCGATCGCCCTCAGGCGACGTCAGCTGAAATGCGGGCAGCTGCTCATCAAGCTGCGGCATCGCTCGTGTTGTCGAACGGGTCGGCGTCGCCGCCCGTCTCGGTCGCGAAGACGTCGCTCGCGTCGTCCTCGTAGGACGGCGCCTCGGCCGCGAAGGCCTGCTCGGCGGCGGCCGGGGCGGCGGGAGCCGTCGGGGACAGGCTGGCGCGGGCGTGCTCGAGGGAGGCGAGCACCTGCGTCTGCACGCGGTTCGCGCTCACGATGAGCTCGTCGGCCTCCTGGCGGCGGCGCTCGGCCTCGCCCACGAGCTCGGCGGCACGGGCCTGGGCCTGAGCCTCGCGCTCGGCGAGAGACTGCTCGAACCGGTCGCGGTCGACCTGCAGCTCGCTGTCGAAGCGGGCGCGCATGGCGTCGCCGTCGCGGCGGGCCTCGGCCAGGATCGCCTCGGCCCGGGTGCGCGTCTCCTCGAGGTGGGCGCGGGCAGCCTCGCCGGCCTCCTCGAGCATGCGCTCGCGCTCGTTCAGGAGCTCCTCGGTCTCGAGCTCGGTGGCGGACTTGAGCGTGGCGAGCTCGTTGGCGACGAAGGCGTCCATCGCACCGATGGTGCGCTCGATCGTCTCGCGCAGACCGTCGATGTCGGCGGGCTCGCGGTTGGGAACCGTCAGCTCGACGACGGGCGCCGGCGCGGGCTCGAAGGTCTGGATGGACTCGTACTGCGGCTCGGGCGCGGGGACAGCGGCCAGGCCCTCGGCCAGCTGGTCGGCGAGGTCGGCGAGGAAGCGGTCGACCTCCTCCGGGTTGTAGCCGGTGGGCGTGAGCGTGAACGACGCGTTGCGGATGCTCGCGAGATCGATCATTTCGGATGGGACTCCTCGGGCGCGGTCGGGCGGTTGGGACGAGGGGGTCGTCCTCCAGGGTTATCGGGGCTTCCCCCGTTCGGCTTTAGCCCGATCCGCCCGATCCCGCCGCAACCGCCGCTCGGATAGGCTTGCGCGCCGTGACCGCAGTCGCCGATCCCGACCGCCGCATCGCCGTGATCGGCGCCACGCTCGACCTCGGCTCCGGCCGCCGCGGGGTGGACATGGGGCCGTCGGCGATCCGCTACGCGCAGCTGAGCGAGCGGGTGAGCGCGCTCGGCTACACCATCGACGATCTCGGCAACGTCGACTCCGAGCTGGCCGAGGCGCTCTCCGAGGGCGACCCGGCCGCCCGCTACTGGGACGCGATCAAGGCGACCTGCGAGCAGCTCGCCCGCGGCGTCGTGCGCGCCGTCCGCGCCGGCGAGCTCCCGCTCGTCCTCGGCGGCGACCACTCGATCGCCGTCGGCACGCTCGGCGGGCTCGCGGCCGTGCACGGCGGCCCCGGCGGCCTGATCTGGTTCGACGCCCACACCGACCTGAACACCCCCGAGACGTCGCCGTCGGGCAACGTGCACGGGATGCCGCTCGCGATCGCCCTGGGGATGACCGCCGACCCGCGCTTCGCGAGCGACGCCTGGCCGCTGCCGATGCTGACCGACAGCCGCACCGTGCTCATCGGCGTGCGCAGCGTGGACGAGGGCGAGAAGCAGCGCCTGCGCAACCTCGGCGTGCACGTCTTCACGATGTACGACGTCGACCGGCGCGGGATCGGGACGATCGTGGAGGAAGCCATCGAGCTCGCCTCCGGCGGCGCCTTCACGCACGTCTCGCTCGACATGGACGTCGTCGATCCCGAGCAGGCGCCCGGCGTCGGCACGCCGGTGCGCGGCGGGATCACCTACCGCGAGGCCCACCTGGGCATGGAGATCCTGGCCAAGCACGGCATCGTGAAGTCGCTCGAGGTCGTCGAGGTGAACCCGGTGCTCGACGAGCACAACGCCACGGCCAGCCTCGCGGTCGAGCTGGTCTGCTCGGCGCTGGGCGCCCGGATCCTCTAGCCACCAGCAGGGGACAGTCCCGAGTATCGGCGGGCCGACGACCCCCGAACCGGCGCAACGGCCGGGGCGGGCGCGATGGTGCTCGTGTGCGTCTGGGTATCGCGCGACATCGCCGCCGCGACAGTCGCGATCGATCGTGCCGTTGTCCTCGGCCGTCGGCTCACCGACGGCGGCGACGAGTGGTCGGAGCGACCTGGCTGATCTGGATGGTGCGCGCCGCCGGCGCGACAACCGGGGTCTGACCCCGAACGCCGGCCGTGACAGTTCCGTTGCGCTTCCGTTCGGGGTCAGACCCCGGTTCAGTCCTTCTCGGGCACGAAGCGGCGGCCGGCCAGGGTGTCGGGCAGGTGCTGCTGGTCGACGACGCCGCCGGGGAAGTCGTGCGGGTAGCGGTAGCCGACGCCGCGGCCGAGCTTCTGGGCGCCGCGGTAGCTGGCGTCGCGCAGGTGCGCCGGCGGCGGCTGGGCGCCGTGGTCGCGCACCTCGGCCATCGCCGCGTCGATCCCGACGTAGGCGGCGTTCGACTTCGGCGCGCGGGCCAGGTAGACGGCCGCCTGGGCGAGGTTGATCCGGCACTCCGGCAGCCCGACGAACTCGACCGCCCGGGCCGCCGCGACGGCCACCTGCAGCGCCTGCGGATCGGCGTTGCCGACGTCCTCGGAGGCGAACACGATCATCCGCCGCGCGATGAACTTGGGATCCTCGCCGGCCGTGATCATCGTGGCCATGTAGTACAGGGCGGCGTCCGCGTCGGAGCCGCGCATGCTCTTGATGAACGCGGAGGTGGTGTCGTAGTGGCGGTCGCCGCCCTTGTCGTACATGAGCGGCTGCTTGCGGGCGGCATCGCGGACGTTGTCGGCGGTGACCGGCCCGCCGGCCGCGCTCGCGACCGCGGCGTCGAGGATGTTCAGGGCGCTGCGGGCGTCGCCGCCGGCGGCGCGCACGACCTCCTCGCGCAGATCCGCCGCGAGCTCGACGCCGAGCGCCGCCTCGCCCCGGCGCACGATCGCCTCCATGTCCGGCGCGGCGAGCGGCATGAGCTCGAAGAGCTGGCAGCGGCTGAGGAGGGCCGAGTTGACCTCGAAGTACGGGTTCTCCGTCGTCGCCCCGATCAGCGTCAGGAGGCCCGACTCGACCGCGGGCAGGAGCGCGTCCTGCTGACCCTTGTTGAAGCGGTGGATCTCGTCCAGGAACAGGATCGTGCGGCGGCCGTTGCCGCCCAGCCGGTCGCGGGCCTCGCCCAGCACCCGGCGCACGTCGCCCACGCCGACCTGCACCGCCGAGAGCTCCTCGAAGTGCGCCTGCGTCGTCGCCGCGACGATCCGGGCGAGCGTCGTCTTGCCGCTTCCCGGCGGCCCGTAGAAGATCATCGACGGCACCCGGTCGGCCGCGATCGCCCGCCGCAGCGCGCTGTCCGACCCGACGATGTCGGCCTGGCCGACGAACTCGTCGAGCGTGTGCGGCCGCAGCCGCTGCGCCAGCGGCGCGACCGACTCGAGCTGGGAGTCCGCCGAGTCCGAGAAGAGGTCGCGGGGCATCCGGGCAAATCTACTCCGACCGCCCGCGTCGTTCACATGGAGGTCGTGTAGCGTGCGGTCATGCTCGAACACGATCTCCGCGCGGAGACGGCCCGGCTCCTGGCCGACCTGATCCGCATCGACACGACGAACCCGCCCGGCAACGAGACGCCGGCCGCGGAGCACCTGGCCGCCTACCTGGCCGAGTCCGGCGTCGAGTGCACGCTGCGGGGCCGCGTCCCCGAGCGGGCGAACCTGGTCGCCCGCCTGCCCGGAACCGGCGACGGCCCGTCCCTGATGCTGCTCGGCCACACCGACGTCGTCCTCGCCGACCGCGCGGAGTGGTCGGTGGAACCGTTTTCCGGCATGGAGCGCGACGGCCACATCTGGGGCCGCGGCGCGCTCGACATGAAGGGCCAGGTGGCGGCCGAGGCGGTGGCGTTCGCGACGCTCGCCCGCGAGGGCTGGACCGGCGCCGGCGACCTCGTCTACTGCGCGGTCGCCGACGAGGAGGTCGGCGACGGCTGGGGCCTGCCCTGGATGACCGAGCACCACCCCGACCTCGTCCGTGCCGACTACGTCGTCAACGAGGGCGGCGGCGAGCGGATCACGAACGGCGACCGGGTCGCCTACACCGTCGGCGTCGGCGAGAAGCAGTGCTCCGCCTTCGCCGTCACCACGCGCGGCAAGAGCGGCCACGCCTCGGTGCCGGGCGCGTCCGACAACGCGCTCCTGAAGCTGATCCCCGTGCTCGAGCGGATCGACCGCATGGCCCGGCCGACCCGCGATCTGCCCGAGCTGCACACGTTCCTGCGCTCGATCGGGGCCGAGGACGACGATCCCCGCCGGCTGATGGAGCGCGTGCGGACGCAGAACCCGCTTCTGGCCGAGATGATCGAGCCGATGCTCGGCGCGACGATCGCGCCCACCGGGATGACGGCCAGCACGAAGATCAACGTCATCCCCGGCCGCGCCCAGCTGCGCTGCGACTGCCGCATCCTGCCGGGGATGACCCAGGCCGACATCGAGGCGGCCGTGCGGGAGGCGCTCGCCGGGCTCGAGTACGAGTTCGAGTTCATCGAGCGCGACGGCGGCACGATGTCGTCGCCGGACACGCCGCTCTACGCCGCGATCGAGGAGTTCCTGCCCGAGATCGAGCCCGGCGCGACGGCCGCGCCGGTCATCTGCTCCGGGTTCACCGACAGCCACTGGATGCGCGGAGCGTTCGGCTCCGTCGCCTACGGGTTCATGCCGACGCGGATGGACCCGATGCTCTCCGGCGCGCTGGTGCACTCGGCCGACGAGCGCATCCCCCTCGAGGATCTCGACCTGGCGGTGCGCTGCTTCCTGCACCTCGCCCGGGCGATGGGGGAGGCCGGATGAGCGCCGACGCCGAGAAGGTGCGCCTGGGCGGGATGGCGCTCCAGAACGGGATCCTCGTCCACAGCTTCGGCCACTGGGCGGCGGCCGTCCGCGGCGCCGACGGCGAGGTGAAGCTGGCCTCGGGCCGCAAGCCCGACCTGCCCGCCGTGGTCACCGCCACGCCGCTCCTGCGCGGCGTGGCCCGGATGCTCGAGGTCGCCTACCTGCTGCCGACGATCAAGCGCCGCCTGCCCGAGGCCCGCCTGCCGATGGAGTCGCCGGGCATGGGCGCGGCGCTGGCCGGGTCGGCCGTGCTCGTCCAGGTGATCCGGCGCACCCGGCTGCATCCGGCGACGATCGAGGTCGTCACCGCCGGCGCCGCGCTCGTCCCGGCGATGATGGCGCTGCGAGGCTCGCGCATCGCCGGCTACCACGGAGCCGAGCACAAGGCGATCGGCGGCTACGAGAAGGACGGCGCTCCCGTGGACATCGCCAAGGAGCACGAGCGCTGCGGCTCGCACATGGTCGGGCCGCTCCTGATCGCGACCACGGCCGGGAACCTGCTCGTCTCGCGGCTGCCGGCGTCGCGCCGCGGCCCCGCCCGCCTGGTGGTGAGCGTCGCGGCCATGGGAGCGGCGACCGAGGCGTTCGCGTGGATGACCCGCCATCGCGACCACCCGCTCGCGAAGGCGATGCAGCGGCCCGGCTACGAGCTCCAGCGCGTCGCCGCCACCCGCGAGCCCAGCCCGGACGAGCTCGAGGTCGCCGAGGCGGCGCTGCACGAGGTGCTGCGCCTGGAGGGCGCGCCGGCCTGAGCGCAGACGGGAAGCGGGGACTGTCCCCGGTTCCCGAAGGACCGGGGACAGTCCCCAGTTGGCCTATCCGCAGCGCGGCAGCGGGCGGATCCGGCTCACGAACGCCTGGCGCGTGTTCGGGCCGACATGGCCCCACTGGCGGTCGCGGCCGAACGTGTTGCCGTTGCGCATGTTGCCGAACTCCCAGACACACTCCCCGCCGACGCGTGCGCGCGTCCAGAACGGGAAGAAGTGGCCGGGACCCGGCGGCGGAAGCACGCAGCCCGCGCCGGTGTCGACGTTGCAGCCGGCCTCGGTCGCGCTCGTGTCGGTCACGAACTGGATATGGGAGTACCCGGCTCCGCGGCTCGTCGGCGAGCGTTGCTCGAACGGGCTCGGGAACCGGTTCGGGTGCACCGACGTCGGCCAGTCGGCCCGGTACGACGTCCCGTCGTAGTCGAGGTCGCCGACGGCATCGAAGAACACGGGGCACCCGGTCACCTGGTTCGGGTCGGCGACCCCGCCGTGCGTGTCGCCCTTGCGGTAGCACGGCGCGTCGCTCGGCTCGAGGCTCGATCCCTTGTCCGGCGGGGCGTCCGCCTCGTACGGGCCGTGGCAGCGGTTGAAGTAGGTGTCCGTGAACGACCCGTCGGTGAACGTGCTGCGCCCCGTGACGCGCGTGCACGGCTCGAAGTGGCCGATCTCGAACTCGGTGTTGATGTTGTACGGGCCCGAGCCCCAGGGGACGTTGTTCTGGGGCTTCGCGCTGGAGTACTCCGGCTGGAAGTTGAACGGCGTGCCGCTGCAGTCGGCCGGGCTCGTGTTCATGAACCCGTTCGCGCCCGACGCGATCATGAACCCGCTCTGGCCCGTGGTGAGGTCGGTCTCGCGGATCTCGAGCGCGTGACCGCCGGCCACCGGAGCGTCGAACATGTGGATCACGACGCGGTCGCCCTGGTTCATCAGGAACGTCTTCGCGTTCGGCGTGAACGTGGAGAGGTCGGACTCCTGCGGGCTGGGCGGCCCGGCGGGCACGCCGTCAGTCTGGATGAACGCGAAGTTCACGGGCTCGATGCAGTTGTCGTTGCACGTCCCGCCGGCGTCGCACTCGACGCTGTCGATGTTGAGCGCCGAGCACCAGTGGGTGTTGTCGCAGCTGATCGAGTCGTCGAACGGCGCGAACCCCGGCGGGTAGAACTGGAGCTCCATGAATGCCGACCCGCCGCCCGGGAACGAGCCGTGCGCGGCGTTGCTGTCCGAGCGCGGCTTGCAGGGCAGCTGCGGATCGGAGTTGGGGTCGCACAGGTTCATGGAGAACCACGGTGCGATGGTCAGCTCGAAGCTGTGGACGACGTCGTGTCCGGGGCGCCGTACGGTCGGGAGCCGGTGCGGCTCGACCGGGAGCCGCTCGACCCAGGTGACGTCGCTGGCCGAGCCGGGCCGCGACGAGAGGAACCGCAGCGACGGCTCGTCGTGGCCGATGTAGTGGCCGTGGTCCTCGAACCGCTCCGTCTTCGACGTGCGCGGATCGGCGCACACGAGCGTCGGCTTCACCGCCCGCTGGATGGGACTGAACCCGTTGCAGTCGAGCTCGCCGCCGGCCTGCGGCATCACATGGCTGCCGTCGCCGGCCGCGCCGGCCGTTCCCGCCGAGGCCGCGACCGCCACCGCCGCGGCGATCACCACCGTCCTGGCGGCGAGACCAAACCGAGCTCGGAATGTGTGCGGACGTGCCACCGTGCCACCTTTCCCCTCGAGTCCCTGCCGGGGCTGACCCTATGCCCGAGGCAATCCGGCGCAAGGGTGTTCGCCGCGCCGCATCGCCCGTACGCTGGAAGCGGTGGACTGGATCAACGAGCGCACCGTGCACGACTGGCTGCACGACGCCGTGCACGCGCTGCACATCGCCGTCGGGTGGTTCCACGACTTCCTGGTCGCCTGGGGCATCTTCATCTTCCTCGGGCTGCTGTGCTGGCTGACCTGGAAGTTCATCTCCATGATGCCGAACGTGCGCCCCAAGCAGCTGGACGCGCGGGCGGACTCGGACGTGCGCTGGGACGAGGTGGCGGGCGTCGAGGAGGTGCGGGCCGAGCTCGAGGAGGTGGTCGAGTTCCTGAAGGCCCCGGCCCGGTTCGCGAAGCTGGGCGCGCGCGTGCCCAAGGGCGTCCTCCTCTACGGGCCGCCCGGCACCGGCAAGACGCTGCTCGCCAAGGCGGTCGCGAACGAGTCCGAGGCCAACTTCTACTTCCAGAGCGCCTCGTCGTTCGTCGAGATGTGGAGCGGCCTCGGCGCCGCCCGGATCCGGCGCCTGTTCCAGACGGCGCGCAAGAACCAGCCGGCGATCATCTTCATCGACGAGCTCGACGCCGTCGGCCGCCACCGCGGCAGCGGCGGCCCCGGCGGCGGCAGCCAGGAGCACGACCAGACGCTGAACCAGCTCCTCGTCGAGATGGACGGCTTCGACGAGAGCGACCGGCTGGTCGTGATCGGCGCCTCGAACCAGCTCGGCGCGCTCGACACCGCGCTGCTTCGCCCCGGCCGGTTCGACCGCCACATCGGGGTCTCCGCGCCCGACCTGCAGGGCCGCGAGCAGATCCTCGAGGTGCACACCCGCGGCAAGCCGCTCGCCGACGGCGTCCGCCTCGGCGAGGTCGCCCGGCAGACGTCGGGGCTCACCGGCGCCGACCTCGCGAACATCTGCAACGAGGCGGCGATCAGCGCGGGCCGCGCCGAGCGGGACACGATCGTGCAGGCCGACTTCGACTACGCGCTCGAGCGGGTCGTGGCCGGCCTCCAGCAGCGCAAGCTGATCACGGACAAGGAGAAGCGCGTCATCGCCTACCACGAGGCCGGCCACGCGCTCGTCGCGCGGCTGATGGGCGACGCGATGCAGCTGCACAAGGTGACGATCGTCCCCCGCGGGCAGGCGCTCGGGTACACGATGAACCTGCCCGAGGAGGATCGCTACCTGCAGTCGACCGAGGAGCTGCGCGACTGGCTGAAGGTGATCCTGGCCGGGCGGGCGGCGGAGCAGGTCGTCTTCGGCCGGATCACGAACGGCGCCGCCAACGACCTCGAGCGCGCCACCGCGATCGCCCGGTCGATGGTGTTCGAATGGGGGATGGGCGAGTCGATGCCGCACCAGCAGGTGCGGGCCGACAACTACGCGCTGTCCGAGGACACGAAGCGCACGCGCGACGCCGAGCAGCGCGGGATCACCGACGCGGCGTACCGCGACGCGCTGCGGCTGGTCGAGCTCCACCGTGGGTACCTCGACCGCCTCGCGCAGGCGCTGCTCACGACCGAGACGCTGGAGCGCCCGGAGATCGACCTGCTGCTCGAGGGGCTCGAGCCGGCATCGAACTCCTCGCTCGACATCGGCGTCGAGGCGGCGCTCGCGATGGCGCCGCCGCCCCCGCCCGCGTAGAGACCTAGGCGGCCGGCCCGCCGTTGGACGGCGGGTCCGCCTGGGCGTCCGCCACTTCCTCGGCCGAGCTCTCGACCGTGTCCGTCGACGGGGCCGCATCGGCCGAGCCGTTGCTCTTCAGGTCCGCGATCTCCTGCTCCTTGGCCGCGATCTGGGCGCGGATGTCGCCGATCTTCGCCGCCGACCCGGCGAGCTCGCCCGACCGCTCGGCCAGCGCGTTGGCCTCATGGAGGTTGAAGGCCTCGCGCCCGAACTCGACCAGCGCGTCGCGCTCCTCGCCGTGCAGGTTGCGCAGCTGCACGTGGAGCTGACCGACCTTCGCGACCTCCTGCGCCTTCTCGGCGACGGTCGTCGCGACATCGGTCGCATCCTGCTTGAGCTTGTCCAGGAACTCCATGCAAACCCCCCCGTTCGGTTGTCTCGTAGGATGCCGTCCAGTGCATCCGCAAGCCATCCATCATATCGGCCATGCCGTCGACGACCTGCCCGGTGCGGTGGATGTGTACGAGCGGCTGTTCGGCGCCGAGGTGGAACATCGGCAGATCGTCCCCTCGCAGGGCGTCGAGGCGGTGTCGGTGCGGGTCGGCGAGAGCCGGATCGAGCTCCTGCGCCCGCTGGACGAGGACACGCCCGTCGGCAAGTTCCTGGCCAGCCGCGGCCCGGGGATGCACCACGTCGCCTACCTGGTCACAGACATCCGCGCCTCGCTGCGCGGGGCGGCGGCGGCCGGCGCCGAGCTGATCGACGCGGAGCCGCGCCCGGGCCTGTTCGGGCTCGAGGTGGCGTTCATCCATCCCGGCAGCGTGGCCGGGGTCCTGGTCGAGTACGTGCAATATGAAGGAGACGTCGATGGCAGCTGATGTGTCGCGGGTGGAGATCGGGTTCGACGGCGGGCTGATCGTGATCACGAAGATCGCCGCCAAGGAGTGGGCGAGCCTCGAGGAGACGCTCAAGGCCGGGAAGGGCGTGGTCACGTTCGCGGGCGACGACGACGCCAGCTACCACGTCGACGTCTCCAAGGTCAGCTACGTGAAGCACGAGACCCACGTCGGCCGGGTGGGGTTCTGATCGGAGGCGCCCGCCGGTGGCGGCATCCCGCCCTCGACCGGGTCGTCCGTCCGTACACGCGGGCCGGTGACTACGGCCTGCTCTGGGTCGCGATCGGCCTTGCCTGCGGGCGGCCGGTGCGGGTGGCGGCGACCGTCTGGGGCACGCTGGGGGTGAACTACGCCGTGAAGCAGGCCGTGGGCCGCGAGCGGCCGCTCGACCCGGACGCCGACGCGCTCGTCCGCGCGCCGTCGTCGTCGTCGTTCCCGTCCAGCCACGCCGCCATGTCGACGGCGGCCGCGATCACGCTCTGCCGGGTGCGGCCGCGGCTGGCGCCGGTGTGGGTCGCGATGGCGGCGGCGATGGCGTGGAGCCGGGCCTATGCCGGCGTCCACCACGCGACCGACGTCGTCGCGGGTGCTGCCGTCGGAGCGGTCACCGGCACGGTGGCCGCGGCCGTCTGATGGCGGGCGTCGAGGTCGGCCTGGTCGGCCTGCCCAACAGCGGCAAGTCGACGCTCTTCAACGCCCTGGCCGGCGGCGGGGCCGTCGTCGCACCGCACATGTTCTCGACCGTCGAGACCGTGCAGGGCGTCGCCGACGTCCGCGATCCCCGCCTGGAGGCGCTGGACGCCGTGTCGAGCTCCCGGTCGGGGAAGCTCGTGCCGGCGACGCTGCAGGTGCTCGACATCGCCGGGCTCGTCCGGGGCGCATCGCACGGCGAGGGGCTGGGCAACCAGTTCCTCGGCAGCATCCGGAACACCGACGCGGTCGTCCACGTGCTGCGCTGCTTCCACGACGACACGGTCGCCCACCCCTCCGGCCGGATCGACCCGCTCGAGGACGCCGAGACCGTCGAGCTCGAGCTGGTCTTCGCCGACCTGGCGGCGATCGAGCGGCGGGCGGAGCGGGTCGGGAAGGCGGCCAAGGGCGGCGAGGCGGCCGCGGTCGCCGAGCGCGCGGCGCTCGACGCGCTGCGGGAGTGGCTCGAGGAGGGCCGTCCGGCCCGTTCGTGTCCCGTCGAGGCGCCGCCGACGCTCGACCTGCTCACGGCCAAGCCGGAGCTCTACGTCGCCAACGTCGACGAGGGCGGCGAGGCCGACCAGGTTGCGGCCGTCGAGCGGTTCGCGCAGGAGCGCGGCAGCGAGTGCATCGCCGTGAACGCCAAGATCGAGGCCGAGCTGCGCGAGCTGCCCCCGGACGACGCCGAGGCGTTCCTGGCCGACCTCGGCATCGAGCGGCCCGCGCTCGACCTGGTCACGCTCGCCGCCTACCGCCTGCTCGACCTCATCCCCTTCTTCACGACCGGGCCGAAGGAGACGCGGGCGTGGACGATCCGCCGCGGCCAGAACGCGCAGCAGGCGGCCGGCCGGATCCACACCGACCTGGAGCGCGGGTTCATCCGGGCCGAGGTGATCGAGTGGGACAGGCTGGTCGAGGCCGGGTCGGAGACCGAGGCCAAGCGGCGCGGCTGGGTGCGGGTCGAGGGCCGCGACTACGTCGTCGCCGACGGCGACACGCTGAACATCCGCTTCAACGTCTGAGCTACCGCGGCTTCGGCGGAGTCGCCGGCGGGATCGCGCCCTGTGCCGTCGGCAGGATCAGCACCTCGCTGACGTCCACGTGCTCGGGCTGGTCGAGCGCCCACATGACCGCTCCGGCCACGTCGTCGGCCTCCAGCCGCCCCTGGCCGGGGTTGTCGAAGAAGGGCGTCTCGACGGCGCCGGGCTCGATCAGGGTGACCCGGATGCGGGCGTTCCCATGCATCTCGCGCAGCTCCCCGCGCAGGCTCTGGCCGATCCCGGTGACCGCCCACTTCGTGGCCGAGTAGAGCGACCCGGGCAGCGACCGCCGGCCGGCGATCGAGCTGGTGAGCACGTAGTGGCCGGTGCCGCGCTCGAGCAGGTGCGGCAGCGTCGCCCTGATCGTGTGCGCGACGCCGAGGACGTTCGTCAGCACCATCGCGCGCCAGTGCTCCGGCGACTCGTTCAGGAAGCCGCGGGTGGCGCCGAAGCCGGCGTTCGCGAAGACGACGTCGATGCGGCCGAACCGGTCGAGCGCCGCGGCCGCGAGGGCCTCCACCTGGTCCCACTCGGTCACGTCGCAGGCGACGGCCAGCGCGTTGTCGGCGCCGAGCTCGCCCGCGAGCGCATCCAGCGCCTCCTTGCGCCGCGCGGCCAGCACGACCCGGTCGCCGCCGGCGACGGCGCGCCTGGCGGTGGCGGCGCCGATCCCGGTCGAAGCCCCGGTGACGAGCACGACGCGTGAATAACCGGTGCCAGGCACCGGTTATTCACGCCCCTTCGCCGGTGGCCCTGAGAGGGCCTCTCCGAGCCGGGCGTCCAGCGAGTTCGCGTGGTACAGCGCGACGGCCTCCGCGGTCTCCAGGCGGCGGCCCTCGATCGGGCCGTGGTGGCTCGCCACGGCGTTCAGGAGCGGGAGCAGCACGTCGTCGGCGAGGCCGGCCTCGCGCGCCGCGGCGTCGATCATGCGCACGCCGGCGAGGACGTGTCCGAGCATGCGCCCCTGCTCGGAGACAACGATGGTGACTCCCGGCCGGAACGTCTCGGTGCGGCCGGCGTCGTGCAGGAGCGCGGCCGTGACCAGGATGTCGGAGTTGAGGCGCGGGTGCAGCTGGGTCGCCTCGCGGCACAGGGTTGCGACGGCGACCGTGTGCTCCAGGAGCCCCCCGGCGTAGTCGTGGTGCGTCTCCGCCGCCGGGGCCGAGCGCATCCGCTCGCGGAAGCGTGCGTCCGTCAGGAACCGTTCGAGCAGCCCGCGCAGCCCCGGGTGGGCGACCTCGCCGGCCAGGAACTCGACGAAGCCGTCCAGCGTCTCGGCGTCGCGGCGGGCGCCGGGGACGAGGTCGAGCGGGTCGCCCGCCTCGATCTTCTCCACGTCGCGGACGGCGATCTGGAGCCGGCCGCCGTAGCTCTCGACCCGCCCGAGCACGCGCACGGTGTCGCCCTGGTCGAAGCGGGCGCCGAGCAGGTTGACGTCGTTCCAGACGACGCCGGGGACGCGGCCGGTGCGGTCGGCGAGCTCCATCGAGAGGAACGGGTCGCCGTTGCGGGTGTGGCGGCGCTGCTTGCGCTGGACGGCGAACATGGCGTCGACGAGCGTCCCCTCGCTCAGATCGGCCACGTAGGTGTCCCCAGCCATCCGGCGACACTTTATCGGTCGCGGTGCTCGCAGCGCTGTCCCATAAACTCCGCCGATGGCATCCGAGCCCGTGACGCGCGCGGCCCTGCGCCCCCTGCGGGGGCTCCGCTACGACCCCGCCTGCGTCCGCCTCGCCGACGTCGTCGTGCCGCCGTACGACGTCATTCCGCCCGCCGACCGCGAGCGCTACGCCGCGGCCAGCGAGCACTCGGCCGTGCACCTGGTGCTGCCGGACTCGCCCAGCCGCGCCGGCCGGCTCCTGTACGAGTGGCGCCAGGAGGGCATCCTCGTCCAGGACGAGGAGCCGGCCGTGTGGTGGCACGTCCAGGACTACGTCGGCCCCGACGGCGTGGAGGGCAGCCGGTCGGGGTTCCTCTCCGCCGTCCGCCTGTCGGACTACTCGGAGGGGCGGGTGCGCCCGCACGAGCAGACGCACGCCGCCGCCCGGGCCGGCCAGCTCGAGCTCATGCGCGCGACGGCGACGAACCTCTCGCCCATTTTCGGGCTCTACGACGACCCGTCCTCGGGGCCGCGCGAGGCGCTCCTGCCGCACGTGTTCGGCGAGCCGGAGATGCAGGTGCGCGACCGTGACGGCACGACCCACAGCTTCTGGCCGGTCACGGACGCCGACGCGATCGCCGCCGTCCAGGAGGCGATGTCCGACCGCGGCATCGTCATCGCCGACGGCCACCACCGCTACGAGACCGCCGTCGCCTACCGCGACGAGCGCCGTGTCCGCGACGGTGACCCCGAGGGTGACCAGCCCTACGACTTCATGCTCATGCACCTCGTGAACTTCGAGGGCGAGGGGCTCGAGATCTACCCCACCCACCGCGTCGTCATGGGCCGGCGCGAGGTCACCGGCGAGGTGCTCCACGCGTTCGACGTCCGCGAGATCGACGCGCCTCCGGCCCAGGTCGAGGAGGCGCTGCGGCTCGTCCCGGCGGAGACGGTGGCGTTCGCCGTGTGGCGCGGCAGCGGCCGTCCGGCGCTCCTGTGCACCCTGCGCGACCGGGCCGCGGTCGGCATGGCGATGATGGGCACGCCCGCGCCGCTGCGCGCGGTCGACGCCGCGGTGCTCGAGGCCGTCGTCCTCGCCCCGCTGCTGGGGCTGCTCGACCCGGCCCAGTTCGCGACCACCGAGTCGATCCAGTACGTGCGCGAGCTCGGCGCCGCCACCGCCCTCGTCGACCAGGGCGAGGCGTCGGCCGCGTTCCTGCTGCGCGCGCCGACCGTCGACGAGGTGCGCGCCGTCGCCGCGGCCGGGGCGGTCATGCCGCAGAAGTCGACGTACTTCTTCCCCAAGCTCTTCTGCGGCTTCCTGTTCAATCCGCTGGACGCGTGATGCAGGAGGCGTGGCTCGACTTCTGCCGCAGCGTGGCTGCGGACGTGGAGGTCGCGCTCGCAGACCTCCCCACCCGCGACGACCGTGAGCCGGTGGTCGGCCGCGGCAGCGGCGGGGACGACACCACGGTGATGGACGAGCGGGCCGAACAGGCGGCCGTCGCCCAGCTCGAGGCGCTGCACGCCCGCGGGATCGACTTCCGGCTCGTGTCCGAGGAGCTGGGGGAGCGGACGTTCGGGTCGGGTCAGAGCCCGTGGGTCGTGGTCGTCGACCCGATCGACGGATCGCTGAACGCGAAGCGGCGGCTGCCGTTCTACTGCCTCTCGATCGCCTTCGCCGACGGGCCGACGATCGCCGATGTGCGGTTCGGGTACGTGCGCGACTTCGGCAGCGGCGAGGAGTGGGTCGCCGAGGCGGGTGCGGGCGCCAGCGTCAACGGCCGTCCGCTCGGCGGCGTGCGCCCGAAGGCCCGGTTCGGCATCGTCGACTTCGAGGCGACGAACGCGGCCCTGGTGGCGGCCGCGGCCGCGCGCATGGACGGGAACGTCGGCCGCATCCGGGTGATGGGGGCGCTCGCGCTGGCGCTGTGCCAGCTCGCCGACGGCCGGGTCGACGCCGTGGCGACGCTGAAGCCGTCGCGGTCGGTCGACCTGGCGGCGGCGTGGCTGATCGTGCGCGAGGCCGGAGCCGACGTCCTGCTCGTCGACGATCCGGCGCTCGCGCTCGACCTCCACTCACGCACGCGCGCGACCGCCGCCCGCGACCGGGAGTGGTCGAGCCGGCTGGCCGAGCTCGTGTACGCCGGTGAGCCCGCATAAGACCAGCCTCTACACTGCTCGCATGGTTTCCGAGCCCGCCATCCGCGAGGCGCTCGCCGGGGTCATCGACCCGGAGCTGCGCCGGAGCGTCGTCGAGCTCGACATGGTGCGCGCGGTGGACGTGCGCGCGAGCCACGTCGACGTCACGATCGCGCTGACGGTCGCCGGCTGCCCCATGAAGGCCGACCTGGAGTCGCAGGTGCGCGGCCGGGTCGGCGCGGTCGAGGGCGTCGAGTCGGTCGGCGTGAGCTTCGACGTCATGACCGCCGAGCAGCGCACCGCGCTGCGGCAGCGGCTGCATCCCGGCGGAGACGGCGCCAAGCCGATCGCGATCGCCAAGCGCACGCGCGTCGTCGCCGTCGCGTCCGGCAAGGGCGGCGTCGGCAAGTCGACGGTGACCGCCAACCTGGCGGCCGCGCTCGCCGCCGGCGGCGCCGAGGTGGGAGTCGTGGACGCGGACATCTACGGCTATTCGATCCCGCGCATGCTCGGCATCACCCGGCGGCCGGTGGTCGTCGACGGCATGATCGTGCCGCCGGTGAACCACGGCCTGCGGATCATGTCGATCGGCTTCTTCCTCGAGCCCGACCAGGCGGTCGTCTGGCGCGGGCCGATGCTGCACAAGGCGCTCCAGCAGTTCCTCACCGACGTCCACTGGGGCGACCTCGACTACCTGATCGTCGACATGCCGCCGGGCACCGGCGACGTCTCGATCTCGCTCGGCCAGCTGCTGCCCTCGCCGGACGTCGTGATCGTGACGACGCCGCAGGCCGCCGCCCAGCAGGTGGCGGAGCGCTCCGCCGAGGTCGCGGGCAAGACGGGGATGCACGTCGCCGGCGTGATCGAGAACATGAGCTACCTGGTCTGCCCGTGCTGCGGCGAGCGCTCGCACCTGTTCGGCGAGGGCGGCGGGCGCGCGCTGGCCGACCGGCTGGGGGTGCCGCTGCTGGGGGAGATCCCGCTGGACGAGCCGCTGCGGACGGCCTCGGACGCAGGCCGGCCGCTCGTGCTCGAGGATCCCGACGCCGCCTCCGCCCGGGCCGTGGCCGATGTGGCCGCCGCCCTGCCGGGCGTGCTGCGGCCGCGCAGCGGCGCCGAGCGCATCGACCGCCGTCTCAGCATCCGCTAGGGGTCAGACCCCGAACGGAAGCGTCACGACTTTCGCACGGCCCCCGTTCGGGGTCAGACCCCGATTGGCGCGTCCGCGGGCCCGGCTACACTCCGGCGCGTGCTTGGGCGAGCACTTCGCGTGTCGATCTGCGCGGCCGTTCTGATGACGGCCTGCGCCGTCGCGGCGTATGCGACCACGGTCACGGGCACCCAGAACCCGCAGTTCCGGGTGCGGGTGACGATCACGCCCGCCCACCCACACGTCGGCCAGACCGTCGTCGCCACCTTCCGCATCACGAACCTCACGAAGCGGACGCTCCACGGCCAGTGGGGGTTCACGTGGTCGACGCCCGCGAGCGGGATCGGCTCGGCCCTGGCGGGGCCGCTGCGCCCGGGCCGCATCGGCGGCGAGACGCTGCGCCAGAAGGTGACCGCGAAGACGCCGAAGGGCAGCTACGTGATCTCGGCATCGGTGTCGGACGGCCGCGGCGCCTCGCACGCCGGCGCGCGCGTCGTCTTCACGGGGTAGCCGCTCGCCTCAGCCGTGCCCCCACGCCGGCAACGCCGGGTAGGCCACTGCTGCCAGCGCGAGCCCGGCGATTACGACGCCGATCGTCACCCGCCGCCGCATCCGTGAGCCGGCGACCAGCGAGGTCGACCGCCAGTCGCGTCCGGCGACCGCCGGAAGGGACACGACGTGCCCGAGCACATGCACCGTCATCGCGGCGAACCAGGCGATGAAGCTGAGCTTGTGGATCGCGTAGACGTCCTGGTGGGCGCGACCGACGACCGCGAGCGCCACACCCGACGCCAGCAGGGCGATCGTGAGCACCACCACGAACGGCCCGTCGATCCGGAGGATCGGGTGTGGCGGGCCGGCGTCACGGTACGCGGGGGTGGAGAGGTAGTAGCGGACGAACCGATACGACGTTGTGGAGAGCTTCAACAGGACCGCCGGGATGAGCACCAGTCCCACGATCACGTGGACGGGCTCGAGCGGCCCCAGGAACGGGATCGTTCCGCCCTCGATCGCCAGCAGCACCAGCAGCACGACGCCCAGGGCGGCGGTGAGCCGGCGGTTCCCCTCGACGCCGGGTGATTCCTCCACTCGTGCCGCCGCGCGGTCGAGATCGAGCCGCCGGAGCGCGGTCACCGCCTCCGCTCCAGCCGTAGCGCGAGGGTGGGGCACGCGGCGACGGCACGGCGTGCGTGCGGCACGGTCGCATGGTCGATGGGCGTTCGATCGATGAGCGGGTACCCCCACTCGTCGAGCCGGATCCGCTCGGGCAGCATGTCGGCGCACAGGCCGTGGCCGTCGCAGGTGATCGGATCGACACGCACCACCCGCTCCCTCATCGCCAGTCGTCCTCCGAGCGAGGGCCCGCCGGGAGGTGGAGTGGCACCCGCGTGAGGCCGGAGCACGCCGACCCCCGCTCGTGCCGCTCGACGTGCGCGGCGAATCCGGTGAGGACGCTGGCGACCAGCCGCCGGACGCCGTCAGGGAGCGCGCACGCGCCCCGGCCGTCGATCATCTCTATCCGCCGGCGGAGGCGGTCGGTGGTGCGCCCGCTCGCGTATGGCGAGCAGAGCTCCTCCAGGTCGCGGGCGACCGCGCCCACGCCATGGGTGCACGGGCCGCACTGCCCCGCGCCCTCACGCGCGAGGTATGCGACGATCCGCGCGGTCTCGTCGATCACGCAGGCCCCGGCCGGCGCGACGATCAGGATGCCTGGGCCAAGGCCCGCCCCCGCCGCGTGCAGGGACGCCGGATCAACCGTCATGCCGGCAGCTTGCCGCCACGGGATCCAACCGCCGAAATACCCACCTGCGAGCACCATCGTTGGCTCGAGCACCGGATCGTGCGCCTCCACGACGGCACGCAGTGGCGCACCGAGCACGATCTCGGCAACCCCGCCGCGCGCCACGGCTCCGCCCACCGTCACGAGCGCCGTACCGGTGGCGTCGGGCAGTCCGACCGACCGGAACCACTCGCCGCCGTAACGGGCGATCAGCGCGAGCTGCGCTGCCGTCTCGGCATTGAGGATCAGCGTCGGCCGGCCGTCCACGCCGTGCCGGAACGGCCGCTCGGGCTGCGAGGTCGGGCGCATCGGCCCCCCGTTGAGCCAGTGCACGAGCGCGGTCTCCTCGCCTCCGACGTACCGGGGCGGACCCGCATGCACTTCCGGCTGCACCGGCTCGATCCGGTCGCGGCAGCGCTCGGCCACCGCTCGTGAGAGCGACTCGACCGCCTCGGCCCGGTCGCGGCGTACCGCCAGCATCACCGCCTCGGCGCCGACCTCGCCTGCGGCGGCCGCCGCGCCGTCGAGCACGAGGTGAGGAAGGTTGGCGAGGAGATGGCGGTCCTTGGCGCTCCCCGGCTCCCCCTCCATCCCGTTCACGACCACCACCGGCCGGGTGCGCGAGCCGCCGACCGACTCGAGCTTCACCGCGGTTGGAAAACCGGCCCCTCCGCGCCCCGTCAGGCCGGCGCGGTGGACAGCTTCGGTCAACGTACCTCGGGTCGACCGGCTGCAGCGCGGCAGCGGCCCGTACCATCGGCGGTGTTCAGTGAGGCTCATGCGGCCGCGGTGGGCCCGTAGCCCGGCGAGGAGCCGCGGCACTCCGGCAGGCGCCGGCGCCGCTCCCGCGGTCGCGCCGGGGAGCGCCGCCGGGAGGACGCTCATCGCAGGCTCCGCTCGGCGGTCACCGGGGCGGGCTGGGCGAGCACGCCGTAGAGACGGGCGGCGACGGCGGCCGCGACGAGCGCCGTCGCCAGCGCCGCGACAACCGTGAGGATCCCGGTCCGCACATCGGAGCCGGCCCCGAGCGCATGCGCGACGGTCACCGGCCAGAGCGGATACACCAGCCAGTGCACCGTGCGCCATGCCCTCAGTCCGAGACGGACGCGGATCACGCTTGTGATCACCACCGCCAGCACGACGTCGAGAGCGACGGCCCCCAGTCCGACCCACAGCGGCCGATAGCTCGACGTGAACGGGACGAACGCGCTGACGACGTGGATGCCGGCATACGGGTCGACGATCGCAGTGGCGATGTGCACCGACACGAAGGCGCACACGAGCAGCGCCAGGTTCCGGTGCAGGCCGGCGACAACGAATCGAGGCATCGCCAGCCACCCGCCCTGCCGTCGGCTGGTCACGCCCAGCACCAGCGTCAGCGAGAGCAGGGCGAGGGTCACGATGCCGGTCCCGCGCGACAGGTACCACAGGATCTGCGAGTTGACGGCTGCGCTCACGCCGCCGTCCGGCGTTGCGGCCAACCGCCCAGGGTCGTGACTCGACCATCGACCGCGACCAGACGCGCGGAAACGCCCTGGAGCCTCAACCGGTTTACGGCCGAAGCGCCGGCGACGATCGCCGCCGTGGTCAGCGTATTGGCCGCCACGCATGTGGATGCCGCCACGCTGACGGTGCGCCACACGACGTTCGCCGGCAGGCCTGTGCGCGGATCGAAAATGTGATGTCCGGCGGCGCCGTCCGAGCGTGTGGTGACGCTCGAGGTGGCGAGCGCGCCTCGCCTGACGGCGACGGTCTGGTCGGGGATCTCGGCCCGGTGCGAGTCGGCGATACCCACCGCCCAGCCCCCGTGGGGTGCCGGTCCGGCGACCGCGAGATCGCCGCCCAGGCTGACCAGCACCCCACAGCCGGCCGCTGCCGCGGCGCGGGCCGCGCAGCGATCCGCGGCCATCGCCTTCCCGGTCGCACCCAGGTCGACGGTCACGCGCGCGGGAATCCACACCGTCCCGGTCTGGGGATCGACCGAGAGGCGCCGCCGGCGGTGATCGCCGCAACCGGCGGTCGGATCGACCAGGCCGCCGGTCTCGTCGGACGCGCGCAGCGCGATCGCGAGCGCGCCGGCGAGCAGCGGGCTTGCCTGAACCGGTACCTCGCGATCGATGGTCATGAGCTCGGAGTCGGAGCGAAAGCGGCTGCAGGCGGCGTCCACGGCTGCCAGTTCGGTCTCGACCGCGGTCACTGCGCGCTCGAGCGCGGCCGGCTCCGTCACGGCCACTGCCGCCGTCGTCCCGAGCGCCGGAAACTCGTATACCGCGGTCATGATCCGCCCGACGTGACCACAGGCGGCGCGCTGGTCGTCGTGATCGGCGGCGGCGCTTGGGACTGCGTCTGTGGCTGGCTCCCGGTTTGCGGCTGCGCCTGGTTCTGCGATGCGACCCTGCCCGTACGGGTCACCTTGGCCGCCCCCGCGCCGTGGCTCGAGCGCCTCGTCGGCGGTGTCGTGTATTTCCCGGGAAACGCGCGAGCCGCCGCGACGGACACCACGAGCGATCCGGCCGCCGCCACTGCCGCCACCACCCGCGTGAGGTGGACGATCCGGCGCCGTCCGCGCTCCCGCCGTTCGATTCCTGATCGGGTCATGCACCACAGGGTGGCCGACCAAGATGAAGGGACTCTCACCGTGGGCTGGAGCTTCCTGACGGCCCGTCGGAGCAGTGGCCTCGGTCCCGGCGCCCGCGGCCCGGCCCCTGTTCATGAGCGTATTCTCACGAACCGCCGGGAATTGGGCGGTACCGTCGAGCCATGCACCTGCTCGTCGTCGAGGATGAACCCCGGCTGCTCGATCTGCTCGACCGCGGGCTGCGGGCACAGGGCTTCGAGGTGCAGACCGCAGGGGGCGCGGACGCGGCGCTGGCGCTCGCCCGCGCCGATCCGCCCACTCTGGCGGTGCTCGACGTGATGATGCCCGGCCCCGACGGGTTCGAGCTGCTCGAGGCGCTGCGCGGCGTCGTGCCCGGCGTCCCGGTGATCATGCTGACGGCGAGAACGAGCGTCGAGGACCGTATCCATGGGCTCGAGCTCGGAGCCGTCGACTACGTGGTCAAGCCGTTCTCGTTCCGCGAGCTGACGGCGCGTATCCGGGCGCAGGTGCGGCGCGAGATCGAGCCGCGCACCGAGGTGCTCCAGGTGGGCGCCGCCCGACTCGACATCTACACGCGTGAGCTGGAATCGCCACAGGGGGTCTTCACACTCTCGGATCGCGAGTTCACACTGCTCGCGATGCTGATGCGCTCGGCCGGGCGGATCCTGGGCCGAGCGCAACTGGCCGAGGGCGCCTGGAACGCGGTGGGCGCGGTGCGCTCGAACATGGTCGACGTGTACATCGCCTACCTGCGTCAGAAGCTCCCGCCCGGGGCGATCGAGACCGTGCGCGGCGTCGGGTACCGGATGCCGATCCCGTGAGCCCGGAGTGACGCTACGAACCCGGCTGGTTCTGCTCTACACGGGTCTCGCTGTGGTCGTGCTCGTGCTGAGCATGCTCGCGGTCTACCAGGTGGCCCGGCGGGAGGCGCTCAGCCGGCTCGACAACTCCCTGCGATCCGACGCCGCCACGCTCGAGCGGAACGCCGAGCGGGCCGAGCAGAACGGTGAGCGCGGCTCTGGCGAGCGGTTCGTGAACGCCCGCGAGGCGGTGCTCTCCGGGCACATGCTGGCGCTGGTGGACGATCACCACGTGCTGGGCTCGGCGGCGGTGATCCCGCGGCTGGTCGCGCTGGTCCGCGACCGCGGCGTGCTCGACGGCGCTGCGCACACGGTCACGCTGTCGCTCAACGGCCGCGCCTTCCGGGTGTCGGTCGTCCCCGCCGACCGCGGCGAATACGCGGTCGCTGCCGGCTCCCTGGAGACCGTCTCAGAGGCGGAGGAGAGCCTGCTGCACGCGATCCTGATCGCGGGCGGCGTAGGGATCGCCCTTACGGCGGTCGGCGCATGGTTCGCCACACGCCGTGGGCTTCGGCCGTTGGAATCGATTTCCGACCTCGCCAACCAGGTGGCGCCGGACGCGCTCAGCCTCCGCACGGGACTCGACAAGCAGGACGAGATCGGTGCCGTGGCCGCCGCCGTCGACCGAATGCTCAACCGGCTGCAGGTCGCCTTCGACTCGCAGAACCGTTTCCTGGAGGACGTCTCGCACGAGCTGCGCACGCCGCTGACCATCGCCCGTGGCCACCTGGAGCTGCTGGAGGATGACCCCACTGCGACCGAGGCTCAGCGGCGGGAGGCGATCGACGTCGCCATCGAGGAGATCGATCGGGTGGCGCGGCTCGTGGAAGGGCTTCTGCAGCTCGCGCGTGCGAGCGAGGTCGAGCGGCTCGTGGTCGAGCGGGTCGCTGTCGCGCCGCTCCTGCGCGACGTCGCGGGGCAGTTCAGCCGACTGGGATCGCGGCCGTGGCGGGTCGTCGCCGATGAGGAGCTGACGGCGTCGGCCGACGCCGACGCGCTGCGTCAGATCGTGCTCAACCTCGCTCGCAATGCCGACGAGTACAGTCCCGCCGATGCACCCGTCGAGCTCTCGGCGACGGCCTCGGGCGACCGCGTGCGCGTCGTCGTGGCCGACCGGGGCGTGGGCATTGACCCGCGCATCCGCGGCCACGCGTTCGAGCGCTTCGCCCACGGCGGCAACGGGATCGGGTTGGGCCTCGCCATCTCCCAGGCGCTGGCCGAGGCGCAGGCGGGCGCCGTCATGCTCGACGATCGCCCCGGCGGTGGGACGATCGCGATTATCGAGCTCCCGGCCGCCGGCGAGCTGTCAGGCGCCGGCCTCCACACGCTCGCGTAGGGCGCGCAGCACGACCGGGTCGACGCGGCCGTCGTGGAGCCGCTCCTCCAGGTTCTCCATCCCCGCCCACTCGCGCAGCCCCGGCTCGATCGGCCCCGTGTGCCCGACCCTCCCGAGCAGGTCGGAGAGCTCGGCCTGCACCTGCTCGAGCGGGATCAGCTGATCCTCGGGCGTGCGGCCGAAGAGCAGGTCCTGGATCGCGTACAGGCGCTGGAGCTCCGTGACCGGGTCGGGGTGGTCGTCGACCCGCAGGTCGATCAGGATGTCCGTGCCGCCGCCGTAGCCGCCGTCGGTCTCGCGCACGATCACGGCGGCGGACTGGCGCCCGCGGCGGTCGCCGCCGGCGGCGTCGCCCGCGGCCAGCGAGGCGAGCAGCCGCTCGACCAGCGGCCCCTCCGTGGCGTCGAACGTGTCCGCCAGCCCCTCGACAACCGCGGCCCCCGCGAGCAGGTTGCCCTGGGCGGCGTAGCCCGGGCCGGCCCTGCCGCCGGCCCAGTCGACGCACTCGGGCCCCGTGAACGTCGCGCCCGCGCCGGCCGCGTCGACGACGCCGATCTGGCGCTCGGGGCCGCCCGGGTCGTCCCGGGTGAGCCGGTCGATCGTCTCCTGCGCGCTCGCGCCGGACGCCAGCAGCTCGAGGCCGCGCGGCCCGTACGACACGTTGGCCGCCGCCTGGGTGGCCACGGCGCCGACCTCGGCCCGCGCCCACGGCACCACCGCCCCGACGGCCAGGAACTTGGACGCCACGACCACTCCCCACTGGCGCGCCTCGAGGTCGCACGCCACCAGCGAGAAGGTCACGCGAGCGTGTCTCCGGGCTTGAGCTCCTCGACGACGACGTCGGAGAGGCCGCGCTTGCCGAGCTCGTCCCGCAGACCCTGGGGGGTGCCCACGAGCAGCGGGAAGGTGCCGTAGTGCATCGGCAGGACGTGCTTCACGCCGAGCAGCTCCACGGCCTTCGCGGCCTCCATCGGGCCCATCGTGAAGAAGTCGCCGATCGGGAGCATCGCCAGGTCGGGCTTGTAGAGCTCGCCGATCAGGGCCATGTCCCCGAACACGGTCGTGTCGCCCGCGAAGTAGATCCGGTAGCCGTTCTCGAGCGTGATGATCAGGCCCGCCGGCTCGCCCGTGTAGACGATCGTGCCGTCCTCCTCGCCGTAGCTCGACGAGTGGAACGCATGCGTCAGGGTGACGCTCACGCCCTCGGCCGTGAGCGTGCCGCCCTTGTTGCCGCCGATGATGTTCTCGACGCCCTTGGAGGTGAGGTAGTCGCCCAGCTCGATCATGCACATGACGGCGGCCGGGCTCTTCTCCTTCGCGAGCCGGAGGACGTCGGCGGTGTGATCGGAGTGGCCGTGGCTCAGGAGGATCAGGTCGACGTCGCCGGGATCGTGGAGCGATTCCGGGCAGACCGGATTGCCGGTCATCCACGGGTCGATGAGGGCCCGCTTCCCGCCAGGCGTCTCGAGGATGAAGGATGCGTGCCCGATCCAGGTGAGCTTGACGCCGTTTCCGAGTGACATAGAGGCCCTCCCTCTGTCGTGGGACGGGCGGAACATAGCGGAGGCCGCGCCGGCGATCTGTTCATGGGGATCATGCCGCCCGGATGAGCGCAACGGCCGGCTCGGAGGCATACGATCCGGACGTGACGGAGGCTGTCGACAAGCGCTTCGCGTCCGAATGGCGGAGGCGGCGGCTGACCCCGGAGCAGCGGGTCGCGCGGGGGAAGACTGCCCGCGCCGCCTCGCCGCGTTCCGCCCACGGGGCGTGGCAGCCGCCGCCCGGTCGCGCCGACCCGGTCGCGCTGCTCGAGAGCCAGGACCGCGACCGCGTTCCCGAGCTCGTGCCTGTGCGCCACGCCCGCATGGCCGTCTCGCCGTTCACCTTCTATCGCGGCGCGGCCGCGATCATGGCCGGCGACCTGGCCGGCACGCCGGTGTCCGGCGTGACCGTCCAGCTCTGCGGCGACGCCCACATGTCGAACTTCGGCGTGTTCGCGTCGCCCGAGCGGCGGATGCTCTTCGACCTCAACGACTTCGACGAGACCTACCCCGGCCCGTGGGAATGGGATCTGAAGCGGCTGGCGGCGAGCTTCGAGGTCGGCGGGCGCGACCGCGGCTTCCGGGCGAGCGACCGGCGCGCGATCGTGCGGGAGTGCGCGCGGGCATACCGCAACCAGATGCGCCGGACGGCCGATGTGGGAACGCTCGCCGCGTGGTACGACCACGTCGACGTCGAGCGGCTGATGGCCCAGATCCGGCTCGAGGTGCAGCGCGGCCGGCTGACGAAGAAGGAGGCGCGGCGGGCCGAGGGGGACATCGCCAAGGCGCGGACGCGCGACAGCGTGCGCGTGTTCGCGCGGCGGGTGGCCGCAGTCGACGGCAACCTGCGGATCCGGCCCGACCGGCCGCTGATCGTGCCGCTCGAGGAGCTGATCGCTCCCGGCACGGAATGGGAGGACGCCGAGCAGCTCATCAAGGGGCTTCTGCAGTCGTACCGGCGGACGCTCAGCCGCGAGCACCACCCGCTCGAGGAGTTCCGCTTCGCCCACGCCGCGCGCAAGGTCGTCGGCGTCGGCAGCGTCGGCACCCGCTGCTACATCCTCCTGCTCACCGGCCGCGACCACCGCGACCCGCTGTTCCTGCAGGTGAAGGAGGCGGTGCCGTCGGTGCTCGAGGCGCACCTGCAGGGGCCGCGCTTTCGCAACCACGGAGAGCGGGTGGTCACCGGCCAGCGGCTGATGCAGCCCGCGACCGACGTGTTCCTGGGATGGCAGCGGATCCGCGGGCTCGACGGCGTCAACCGGGACTACTACGTGCGCCAGCTGCACGACTGGAAGGGCGGCGTGAACGTCGACCGGCTGCAGGTGCGGGGCGCGTGGCTGTACGCCCGCCTGTGCGGCGCGACCCTGGCCCGGGCGCACGCCCGCTGGGGCGACCGGATCGCGATCGCCGCCTACCTCGGCAAGAGCGACCGCTTCGACCGGGCGATCGCCGACTTCTCCGCGGCGTACGCCGACCAGAACGAGCGCGACTACGACGCGTTCACCGCGGCCGTGCGGTCGGGGCGCCTGGAGACGGCGGAGGCGGACTAGCGTCCGCACCGGCGCGACCGGGCCCGGAGCCGACGCCCGCGCGCCGGGGCGTCCGCGCGGCCTGCGCCCGGGCGGCCGGCCAGGCCGCCCGCGTCCTTGCGACCGCGGTCGACCGCTACTTCGCCGACGGCTGCCCGCAGCACGCGGCCGGCATCGCCTACCGGGTGCTCTTCTCGATCGTCCCGCTCGCGATCGTGGTCGTCGCCGTCTTCAGCCTGCTGCTCGGCAACCAGGACGTCCACGACGCCGTGGTCGACACGGTCGTCCGCACGCTGCCGTCGTCCGTCGCCAGCCGCGACGACGTCGCCAACGCCATCTCCGACATCGCCTCGCCGTCCGGCCTCGTGGGGCTCGTGCCGCTGCTCCTGTTCGTCTGGGCGGCGACCGGGATGATGGCGGCCATCCGCACCGGGCTCGAGGTCGTGCTCGGCGGCGAGCGGGGCCGGCCGGCGGCGCGGGCGAAGCTCGTCGACCTCGTGCTCGTGGTCGGGTGTGCGGTGCTCGTGCTCGCCACCGTCGCCGTGACGGTGCTCGACCGGCTCGCCCAGCACGAGCTGCGCCGGATCGACGCGCTCGCCGGCCTGAACGGGACGATCGCCGGCGTCAGCGCTCCGCGCCTGGCCGCGGTCCTCGCCTCCGTGCTCATCGTCATGCTCCTCTACCGCTTCGTCCCGAGCCGGCGGCTGCGGCGCACCGACGCCCTCGCAGGCGCCGTCACGACGGCGATCCTGCTGCTCGGCATCTCGTTCGCGTCGGGGCGGATCTACGCCAACGTGACCCGGCTGAGCGTCGTGTACGGGTCGCTCACCTCGGCGCTCGTGTTCCTCTACTCCGTCTACCTGTACGCCTCGGCGCTGCTGTTCGGCGCCCAGGTGGCGGCGGCGTGGTCGGCCCCGCCCGGGCCGGACGACGGCGAGCCGCTGCGCGTCCGCATCCGGCGCACCGTCCGCGGCCTCTACCGCTAGGCGGGCCGCGAGCTGCGCAGGTCGAAGAAGAGCAGCGCGAGCACGATGGACACGTACGGCATCACCACCGCGTAGACGACCGAGCTGACGATGTCGATCGCGCCGAGCGAGGCGGACGAGAGGAAGAGCACGGCCAGCCCCACGATCGGCCCGGTGGCGAGGCCGATGCCGGTGGCGGCGGCGGTGATCGCGAAGACGCGCCAGGCGTGGTGGCGGACGAGCTCGCGGCTGCGGCGGAGCGCCGCCCGCGCCGACCGCTCCTCGATCACGCACGCCTGGGTGGTGATCCCGTGCCATACGAGGAACACGACCGCGAGCACCAGCCCGATGACGGTCGTCGTCAGGAGCGCCACCACGATCACGATGATGAGCGTCGCACCGGCCAGCGGGAGCAGCCGTCCCGCCAGCGCGCGGAGGTCGATCCCGCCGGAGCCGCCGTGCGCCAGCCCGTCGACGGACATCGCGACGGCCGCCGCCACCAGGACGCCCGGGATCAGTGCCGTCATCCCGATGCCGACGAACAGCGCCGCGACGCCGGACACGAACCGGTCGCCGCCCTCGACGCCGCGCGGGTCGGTGAACGGGGAGTGGGCGAACACGAGCGCCTGCACGCCGGCGGCGAGCACGCCGAGCGGGACGAAGATGGCGCCGACGGCGAGGAACCGGCGCCAATGGGCGGCGTGGATCCGCCACGCCGACACGAACATCTCGCCCGCGGCCCGGCGGCCGTCGACCGGGGTCGGGCCGCGCGGCCGCCAGCGCGTCTGCCGCACGAGCACGATCGCGGCGACCGCGAGCACGACGAGGACGGCGCCCACGACCACCGGCGACGCCAGGGTGCGCAGGTAGACCTTCGACCCGGCGGCCACGAACCCGCAGAAGAACCCGGTCGCGCTCGGCCCGAGCGACGTCCCCGCAGGCACCGAGAGCGCCGTGTCGTGCCAGGTCGTCTGCGCCCAGGTCATGGGCTTGCGCCACTGCGTCTTCGCGTTCGGGCCGGTGGGGCCGCCGTTGGGGCTGCGCAGGCGCTGCCCCCACAGGCCGTCGAAGCCGAGCCACGCGTACGGGCTGCCGGCCCCCGGCGGCCGGGTCGGCACGACCACGACGTCCGGCTCGACCTCGCGCGACGGGCCGCGCGTGTCGTCGCAGCCGACGCCGGCCTGGGCGCTGTAGCCGAACCAGAGCGACGACCGGAAGAACTCGGCATGCGAGCCGGAGGCGGAGTAGACCAGCGGGTGCGTGCCCTCGCGCTCGAGATCGGAGTTGCTCCAGGCCGCCGACTGCGCCCCCGAGTGCTGGGAGTAGCCGACCTCGAGCGGCGGCCGATCGAGCGCCTCGGCCGGCGTCTCGGCGGCGAAGACGAGCTGGAGCATCTCCCAGTCGCCCTCGTGCTTGTTGTTCCAGTCGTTGTAGACGTAGTAGAGCCAGTACTGGAGCGCGAGCCGCCCCGGCTCGTCCGCCTGCGTGGCGATGTGCGCATAGACCGTGGCCGGCCGGCCACGCGAGATCTTCCGGAACCAGCGCTCGTACGAGCAGCCCGGACGGAGCGGATTGCCGGGGAAGTCCAGGAAGTACCCCGGTCCCTTGCCGTAGATGTCGCGCATCGTGGGCGCCTGCTCGGCGAAGCCGCCGGGCCCGCGGAGGGTGACGTCCTTGCGGCCGAGCACGAGGTTCACGGCGACGGGCTCGTACGCCTCTCCGTGGGTGTCACACGCCCTGCGCTGCTGCTTGAGGACGACGATCGGCGCGTAGCGCTGCGCCAGCTCCGTCGCCGCCGACGGGGTGGCCGCCGCGGCCGGCCCCGCCCAGCCCGCCGCCACACATGCTGCGACCGCGACCGCCGCGGCCAGGGCGCGCGCCGCTCCTAGAGTGACCAGCGGTGCACTCGCACGGCCGGGAGGTCGCCGACGTCGTCCTTGGACAGGCGCAGGGTCACGGTGTCGGACTCGACCTTCGCCACGGCCCCTATCGGGATCGTGACGTCCCGGCGCCCCCACAGATGGCCGCGCTCGAGCACGATGTGGGTGATCTCGGCTCCGTCGACGATCAGCGCCTCCACCGCCCCCAGGTGCTGGTCGTCCGCCGAGACGACGGCGCTCTCGCGCCGGATCTCGACCTCGCCCTTGGGGACGCGGTCGTACGTCATCACGTAGGGCTCGTCGAACGCGGGGTAGACGCCGACGTCCGGCGTCGTGTAGTAGGGCATGGCCAGCACGTCCTCGACACCGATGTCCCAGTCGGGATCCTCGGTGGGCAGCTCGCCCGTGCGCAGGTACGCGGACTCGCGCACGGTCGCGTAGCCGTCGACGTCGGCCCGCGTGCAGCGCAGGTTGATCTCACCCCCGTCGCCGCTCGCGAGATCGGCCGGGACGAGCCGGGCCGGGCCGAGGTGGCCGTGCGGCTGGACGACGAGGTGCGTGACGCGCCGCTGGATGGGGTCGACGACGACGTCGGCGAGCTCGCCGAACGCGCCGTCCGTGCAGATGATGGGCTTTCCGAGCTCCAGGCGCATGGCGGACGAAGCCTCACCGTGCGGCGACCCGCCGACATCACCCGGACTGGACGAATACCGGGGAGGAGTCACCCGCCCCAGCCAGAACTCCGGTTTCACGATGCCCCGCCTGCCGCGTCATGTCAGCCCCGCCCGCGTCGCCGCGCTCGCCGCCGTCGCGGTCGTGATGGCGCTCCTGGCCCCGGCGCTGACCGGTTTCTACATCGCGATGGTCGCGGCCGCCGCGATGCTCGGCGCCGCCTTCGCCGCCTACCTCGCCGTCGTCGACGAGCCGGCCGAGTGGCCGGTCTTCGAGCTCGGCGCCTGCACGGTTGCCGCGCTGCTGACGCTGGCCGGCACCAGCCTGCGCTTCCCGGACGTGTTCTCCGGGGTGACGCCGTCGGCGTCGGTCAAGCTGGCGTGGCTTGCCCTCGCCGTGTCCGGCGCTGCCGCGCTCGCCTCGCTCGCCCGGGAGCACCTGCACGAGCTGTGGCACCTGCGCGACGCCGGCCTCGCCCGGCTCACCCGCCGGATCTAGATCAATCATCCAGCAGGTCAAGCCGCCTCGCGGGTGCGCGATGGCGGCACCGCCGTGCCGCCGATCCGGTCGACGATGTCGTCGATCTGGTGCGCCAGCCGCGCCCGGGCGCCCGGCGTCGCGTAGGACGACGGGTAGAGCTCGCGCGTAGCGCGCGACCAGGTCGGGCCGGTAGCCCTCGAGCCAGGGCATGAAGATCTCGCGAACGCCGGGGCGCAGGTGGAGCAGGATGGGGCTGACCGAGACGGCGCCCGCCTCGACGCAGGCCTCGACGACGTCGGCGAGCTGCTCGGGCGCGTCCGAGATGCCCGGGAGCACCGGTGCGATCAGGACGCCGCAGGGGATGCCGGCGGCGTTCAGCCGCGCCACCGCCTCGACCCGCCGCCGCGGGGGCGGCGTGCCCGGCTCGCTGGCGTGCCACGCCTCGGCGTCGAGCGTCCCGATCGACAGGTTGCAGCGGACGAGGCCGGCCCGGGCGGCGTCCGCCAGGAGGTCGATGTCGCGCATGATCATGGGCGACTTCGTCAGGATCGAGAAGGGGTTGCCCGCCGCGGTCAGCTCGGCGATCAGCCCGCGGGTGAGCCGGTAGCGGCCCTCGGCCGGCTGGTAGGGATCGGTGTTCGTGCCCATGGCGATGTGGTCGCCGCCCCAGCGCGGGTCGCGCAGCTCGGCCGCCAGCCGCTCGACCGCGTTCACCTTCACCACGATGCGGCGCTCGAAGTCGCTGCCGGCGTCCATGCCCAGGTAGGTGTGCGTCGGCCGGGCGAAGCAGTACGTGCAGGCGTGCGAGCAGCCGCGGTAGGCGTTGATCGTGAAGCGGAAGGGCATCTGCGACGCCTCGGGCACGCGGTTCACGATCTTCTTCGCGCGGACGTGCAGGTACTCGACGTCGTGGAGCGTGCGGCCGTCGCCCATGCCGTCGGGCTCGGGGAAGAGGCGCAGCTGGTCGGCGTCCATCGCCGAAGCATAGCGAACATATGTTCGCCTCGACAGACCGGTGCCTGGCACCGCGCCGCGGTGCCAGGCACCGGTATCTCGCACCGCGTCCTCTAGAACAGCGAGCTCGAGGCCGTCCGCGCCAGGTCGATCAGCGGCGTCGGGACGATGCCGAGCACGAGCGCTGCCAGGGCGGCCGCGGTCGCCGCGCCCGCCGTCAGGCCGAAGCCGGGGCCGGCGCTGGCCGCCGGGACGTCGACGTCGCGGTCGTAGAGCGCGAACGGCACCCGCAGGTAGTACACGAGGCCGACCATCGTCGCGATCACGCCGGCGATGGCCAGGTACGTCTGCCCGTTGTCCACGGCGGCCGAGAAGACGTAGAGCTTTCCGAGGAAGCCGCCGGTCGGCGGGAACCCGGCCAGCGAGAGCATGCAGATCAGCATGGCGATCCCGAGCATGGGCCGGCGATAGCCCCAGCCGGCGAAGTCGCTGATCAGCACGGGGCGGCCCAGCTCGCGCTCGCGCACGGCGACGATCCCGAAGGCGCCCAGGTTCATCGCGCCGTACACGGTCAGGTAGTAGAGCAGCGCGCGGGTGCCGAGGGCGCTGTGGGCGGCGACCGCCGTCAGCAGGAAGCCCGAGTGGCCGACCGTCGAGTAGGCCAGCATCCGCTTCACGTTCGCCTGGCGCAGCGCGGCCAGGTTGCCGACAGCGAACGAGGCGATGATGATCCCGGCGAGGCCGATCTGCCACACGTCCGACTGGCGCGGGAAGGCCGTCACCAGCACCCGCAGGGCGAACACGAGCGCGACGACCTTCGTCGCGGCGGACATGAACGCGGTCACCGGCGTCGGCGCGCCCTCGTAGGCGTCCGGCGTCCACATGTGGAACGGCGCGGCATTGGCCTTGAACCCGAGCCCGACCAGGACAAGCGCGAGCCCCATCAGCACGAGCACGTCGTGGTGGTCGCCGGACGCGAGCCCGGCCCGGATGCGGTCGAACTCGAGCTGCCCGCTGGCGCCATAGGTGAGCGCGGCCCCGTAGAGCAGGAAGGCCGCCCCCACCGATCCGATGATCAGGTACTTCAGCCCGCCCTCGAGCGAGAGCAGGTCGTCGGTCTCGATCGCGACGAGGACGTAGAGCGCGAGCGAGAAGAGCTCGAGGGCGACGAAGGCGGTGACGAAGCTGTTCGACACGCACAGGAGCGACATCCCGGCCGCCGCGGCCAGGAGCAGCACGTGGTACTCGACCCCGCGCTCGCGCAGATGGCCCATGCCCCACGAGAACGCGACGGCCACGATCGCCGCCACGAAGACGAGCATCCGGCCGCTCTGGCCGAAGGCGTCGATGCGCAACGTGTGGTCGAACGGGGCGCGGGCGTGGTCGTGGAACTCGGCCGCGGCGAACACGGCCGCGGCGGCGAGCGCGATCACCGTCGCGCCGGCCGAGAGCCTGCGGGCGAGCTCGTCCGGCAGGAAGATCGCGACCACGAGCAGGACGGCGGCCGTGCCGAGCAGGATGATCTCGGGGCCGATGGCCGTGAACGAGACGGGGATGGTGGTGATCACAGCTGCTGCACCTTCGCCGGGCTCTCGAACGCCACCTGCGACGTCGTGACGCGCTGCATCACGCCCCACGGGTAGGCGGTCATCGCGAACAGGATCAGGATCAGCGGCACCGCGATCGCCAGCTCGGAGACGCGCAGGTCGGGCGTGTCGGCGGACACCTTCTCGCCGTCGTCCCCGTGGGCGAGCGCCGAGTACCAGCGCAGCATGTACATGGCCGCGAGCACGATCCCGCACGCCGCCACTCCGCCGAGGACCGCCTGCTGCTGGAACGCGCCGATCAGGATGTAGAGCTCGGACACGAAGATGCCCGAGCCGGGCACCGCCAGCGCCCACAGGGCCGCGATCAGGAGCACGGTGGACATCACCGGGCGGCCGTTGGCGAGGCCGCCGAGCACGCGGAAGCGGTCGGAGCCGGCCCGCAGCTCGACGAGGCCGATCAGGAGGAACGCGGCCAGCGAGACGACGCCGTGGTTCACCATCTGCAGGATGGCCCCGGTGACGCCGTTCGTGTTGAACGCGAAGATCCCGATCACGATCAGGTTCATCTGGCTGAGGCTGGAGTAGGCGACGACGCCGCGCGCGTCCGCCTGCCGGAAGGCGACGATCGCGCCGTACAGGAGCCCGGCCAGGCCGAGCCCCAGGAAGACCCAGCGCCAGTCGTGGGCGACCGACGGGAAGAGCGGGACGGCGAAGACGATCAGGCCGTACGCGCCGGCCTTCGAGATCACGCCGGAGAGGAGCGCCGTCACCTCGGGCGTCGACTCCCGGTAGGCGCTCGGCAGCCAGCCGTGCAGCGGGAACAGCGGCGCCTTGATGCAGAAGGCGGCCGCGAAGGCGAGGAAGAGCCACGTCGACTCGTGCGGGTGGGCGGTCAGCGCGGAGAGCTCGAAGGTGTGGGCCGTGACGCCGAGCACGGCGATCGCCACCAGCATGAGCAGCGACCCCACCAGGGTGTAGACGACGAACTGGATCGTGGCCCGGCGCCGGTTCTCGCCGCCCCACACGCCCATGAGCACGTAGAGCGGGATCATCATGACCTCCCACCCGACGTAGAAGAGGACGAGCTCCTGGGCGGTGAAGAGCAGGACGAGCGCCGACTCGAGCAGGAGCAGGAGCGCCAGGTAGACGCGCGAGCGCTCGCGCCCGGCCACCATCGCCGCCCCGATCGCCGCGGCGATGCCGACGGCCGCGAGCAGCACCATGAACAGCGAGAGGCCGCTCATGCCGACGTGGTAGCGGATGGGCGCGCCGGCGCCGAAGTCCGAGATCCAGCGCGTGTTCTGCGCGTACTGGATGCCGCCGCCGGTGTCGAACCCGATCAGGGCGATCGCGCCGAGGACGGCCTCGGCCAGGGCGAACGAGAAGCGCCAGCCACTCGGTCACCCGCCGCGACAGCGGCAGCACTCCGACGATGATGGCTCCGGCGAGGGGCAGGAAGATCAGCGCGGTGGTCACAGCGTCGCCCTCGAGAGGAAGTACACGCCGAGCACGGCACCGCCCGCCACGAGCACCGTGGCGTACTGGCGGACGATGCCGGTCTGGGCGTCGGCGGTCCCGCGGGCCACCAGCCGCACGATGTAGGCGACCAGGTCGATCGTCCCCCAGATCACCCAGCGCTCGAAGAAGCGGTAGACGGCGGTCGCGATCGCCGCCGCCGGGATGTACGCGATCCGGTCGTACAGCTCGTCCCAGTAGAACTTGTGCTCGGCGACGCCGGCCGTGCGGCCGAACGGGCGCTTGAGCCGCGAGAGCAGCGCGGGATCGCTGTAGGCGCGCCAGGTCAGCAGGGCGGCACCGCCGCCCGCCAGCCACGCGAGGCCGGTCGTGGCGAGGTCGCGAGCATCCGAGGGCTCGATGGTGGGCGCGGTGCTCGCGAGCCAGTCGAAGAAGGCGTTCGAGATGCCGTACCCGATCTCGAGGAAGCCGGCGAGCAGCGTCCCCGCGGCGAGCAGCCCGACCGTCCAGAACATGACCCAGGGGGCTTCGCCGTGGCCGGAGTGGAGGTGGTCGGAGGCGAACTGCGACCGCTCGCCGTAGAACGTGAGCCGCATGAGCCGGGTGGCGTAGATGCCCGTGAAGAACGCGCCGACGAGGCCGCCCACCCAGACGATGTCGGCGGTCGCGCCGCCCTTCTGCAGGGCCGCCGCCAGCACGTCATCCTTGCTGAACGGCCAGAACCCGATCAGGGCGACGGTGCCGATCCACATCATCCACTTCGTCTTCGGAAGCGCCGAGCCGAGGCCTCCCATCCGGCGCACGTCCTGCTCGCCGTCGAGCGCGTGGATCACGATGCCGGCGCCCAGGAAGAGGAGCGCCTTGAAGAACGCGTGAGCGAGCAGCAGGAACATGCCGGCCGAGTAGGCGCCCACGCCGACTGCGGTGAACATGTACCCGATCTGGCTCATCGTCGAGTACGCGATGATCCGTTTGATGTCGGTCTGGACGAGGGCGATGACGCCCGCCATGAGCAGCGTCGCCAGTCCGAGCAGCGCCACGACGGTCTGGACGTCCGGCGCGTTCTCGAACAGGACGTGCGCCCGGGCGACGAGGTAGACGCCGGCGGTCACCATGGTGGCGGCGTGGATCAGGGCCGAGACCGGGGTCGGGCCCTCCATGGCGTCGGGAAGCCACGTGTGGAGCGGGATCTGGGCTGACTTGGCCACCGCGCCGAGCAGGAGGCCGAACGCGACCCAGTTGGCGTCCTGCGAGCCCTTCGCCCAGTGCTGCGAGGCCGTCGCGAACACCGTCCCGAAGTCGGTCGTGCCGAGGTCGCGGACCATGAAGAAGATGGCGATCGCGATCCCGACGTCGCCGATCGCGTTCATCACGAAGGCCTTCTTCGCCGCCGCCACCGGCTCGGGGCGCTCGTGCCAGAACCCGATCAGGAGGTAGGACGAGAGCCCGACCAGGCCCCAGCCGGCCAGGAGCAGCACGAAGTTGCCGGCCATGACCAGGAGCAGCATCGAGAACAGGAACAGGTCGAGGTAGATGAAGAACCGCCGCTCCTTGACGTCGCCGTGCATGTAGCCGATCGAGTACATGACGATCACGGCGCCGACGCCGGCGACGATCAGCATCTCGGTCACCGACAGCGGGTCGACGAGCACGGCGAACGGCACCCGGAACGTGCCCGACCCGGCCCACGTGTAGAGCGTGTAGACGTGCGCGCGCTGCGAGGCGTTCTCGCCGAGCATCCCGATCAGCTCGCCGATCGCGGCGGCGAACGCGACGAAGGCGAACAGGGTGCCCGCCCAGGCCGCCGCCTGGCGGGAGATCCGCGAGCCGGCCAGCGTGAGCACGGCCACGCCGGCCAGCGGCGTGAACAGGCAGATCCAGGCGAGCGCCTCCATCAGTGCCGCAGCCCCGTCATCCGGTCGACGTCGAGGTCGGCCTTACGCCGGGCGACGGCCACGACCAGGCCGAGGCCGACGACGACCTCCGAGGCCGCCACCGCCATGACGACGAGCGCGAACACCTGGCCGGACTGCTCACCGTTGTAGCGCGAGAACGAGATCAGCGCCAGGTTGCAGGCGTTCAGCATGATCTCGACCGACAGCAGCAGGATGAGCGGGCTGCGGCGCGTGAAGACGCCGTAGAGGCCGATCCCGAACAGGATCGCGGAGACCGAGACGAACCACTCGACGCCGACGTGCATCAGCCGCCGTCCTGCTCGTCGCCGCCCGCGCCCGAGCGCACGATCTCGAACTCCGTCTCGGCCGCCATCACCGACGACTGCAGCGTGCGCACGCGCTCCGGCTGCACGACCTCGAAGGCGCCCGGCTCGTCCGCGCCGCGCGGCGCCGCCCGGCGCGTGGCGAGCACGACACCGCCGACCGCGGCGATCAGGAGCAGCACCGACGTGCCCTCGAACGCGAGCAGGTAGCGGCCCAGGAAGCGGGCGGCGATCGCCTGCGGCGAGCCGAACGCGTCGCTCACGACCGGCCCGTGCAGGAAGCTCTGGCGCTCGACTCCGAAGATGATCTCGGCCGCGATCCCGGCCGCGGCGACGAGCGCGGCCAGGGTCTGCCAGATCGGCCGCTGCCGGGTCGGCTCGTCGGCGCGCCCGCCCAGGTAGGCGGTGACGAACAGGAACATGATCATCACCGCCCCGGCGTACACGATCACCTGCGCGGCGGCCAGGAAGTCGGACTGGAGGAGGATGTAGAAGGTGGCGAGCGCGAGCAGGTTCGCGATCAGCGAGAGCGACGAGATGAACGGGTTGCCCGAGAGCACGACCATGAGCGCCGCGCGCGATCGCCACGATGGACGCGACGACGAACACGATGTCGTAGGTCACGCCGGCCCTCCCTCGCCCGCGGGGTCGACGACGTCGAACGGGTCGACCGGGGCGACGGGCGTGGTGCGGCTCGGGTGCATCGGCTCGAGCAGCATGTCCTTCGAGTAGACCATCGCCTCGCGCGACATCTCGGCCAGCTCGTAGTCGTGGCCGAGCGTGATCGCGTCGAACGGGCAGGCCAGCTCGCAGTAGCCGCAGAAGATGCAGCGGCTCATGTTGATCTCGTAGATGCGGGCGTAGCGCTCGCCGGCCGAGTAGCGCTCCTCCTCGGTGTTCTCGGCGGCGACGACGCGGATGCAGTCGGCCGGGCAGGCGGCGGCGCACAGCGAGCAGCCGACGCACTTCTCGAGGCCGTTCTCGTGCCGGTGCAGGCGGTGGCGGCCGCGGAAACGGGGGTAGACCGGCCGCTTGTACTCGGGGTACTGCTGCGTGACGGGCTTCCGGAACAGGTGCCGGAACGTGACGGCGAAGCCCTTGACGGAGTCGGTTACGGGCAAGGTGTCCTTCTGTCCTTAGGCGCGCCAGGCCACGATGACCGACGTGACCAGCAGGTTGAGGGTGGCGACCGGGAGGAGCACCTTCCAGCCGATCGACATCAGCTTGTCGTAGCGCACGCGCGGCAGCGTCGCCCGCAGCCACATCGCGAGGAAGATGAAGATCGCCATCTCGAGCAGCATCCAGACCGGGCCGGGCAGCCACGGCCAGCCGTAGCCGCCCAGGAACAGCACCGACGCGATCGCCGAGAAGGCGATCAGGGCGACGTACTCGGCGTTCTGGAACATGGCGAAGCGCATGCCGCCGTACTCGGTGTGGTAGCCGGCGACGAGCTCGCCCTCGGCCTCGGGCAGGTCGAAGGGGATCCGCGCTGTCTCCGCCGTCGAGGCGACGACGTAGACGGCGAAGCCGAGGAACTGCGGGATGATGTACGGCACCCCGTCGCGGTGCTGCGCCGCGACGATCCCGGTCAGCGAGAGCGTGTGGCTCATCATGACGACGCCGATCACGGCCAGGGCCAGGCTGACCTCGTAGGAGATGAGCTGGCTCACCGCCCGCATCGAGCCGAGCAGGCTGTACTTCGAGCTCGACGACCAGCCGCCGACCAGGAACCCGTAGAAGCTGAGCGAGCCCAGCGCGAAGACGACGAGCAGGGCGACGCTGGGGTCGGAGATCCAGAGGAAGATCTGGAAGTCGGTGCCCGGGATCGTCGCCTCGCCGCCGAACGGGATGACGGCGAACACCGCCAGCGAGGCGAACAGCGACACCAGCGGCGCCGCCAGGTAGAGGACGGGGTTCACGCCGATGGGGAGCAGGCTCTCCTTGCGGATCAGCTTGACCAGGTCGGCGATCGGCTGGAGCAGCCCGAACGGGCCGACCCGGTTCGGGCCGAGGCGCACCTGGAAGCGGCCGAGGAGGCGGCGCTCGCCCCAGGTGAGCAGGGCGAACACCGCCATGACCAGGTTGGCCAGGATGAGCGACTTGATCAGCGTGACGATGAAGCCGTCAGGCATCCGCAGCCTCCGCCGGTGCGGCGGCGACGCGAGCCGGGGCCGACGTGAGGCACGCGGGCGGCCATGCGCACGACCCCCGGGCGCAGGCCGCGCTGGACGAGCGCCGGGCCGGTGACGGTGCGGCCGTCGTGCGTGACCTGGATGCGATCGCCGGTGGCGACGCCCAGCGTCTCGGCGTCCGGGTGCGCGATCTCGATCCCGCGCCGGCGCTGGAAGTGCAGGGCCTCGGTGTGGTCGACGGCGGCGCCGGACATCAGCTCGCGGTAGCCGACGACGACGGTCTGCGGCACGGCGGCGGCGGCCACCTGCGGAACCGCCGGAGCGGCGCCGGCGGGAGTCCGCTCGCCGAGCGGCGCGCGCTCGCCGATGCCCGACCACGACAGCCCGGCGAAGGCGGGCCGGCGCTCGGCCAGGTCGGCGAACGCGGCCGGCGGGTCGTGCGGCAGCTCGACGCCGAGGCGGGCGCCCAGCTCGGCCGCCCAGGCATAGCCGTCGGAGACGCCGTCGGGCGCATTCGCCGCAGCGCGCAGGCGCTGGACGCGCCCCTCCAGGTTCACGAGCGTGCCGTCCTTCTCGAGCGTCTGCGACTCGGGCACGACCGTCGTCACCCAGCCGGACGAGTCGTTCTGGAACCCGACCACCTGGAGGGCGAAGAAGCAGCGCGCGAGCGCGTTTCGCCAGCGCTCGCCGGCGTGCCATTCGCCCACCGGGTCGGCGCCGAGCAGCACGAGCGCCTTGATCGTCCCCGACTCGGCCAGCTCGAGCGCCTGCTCGGGCGAGGCCGTGCCCAGGCCGGCCGCGGCGATCCCGATCTCGTTCGCCGCCCGCGGCGTGCGCAGGACGCGGCAGCCCGACGTGTGGGCGACGTGCGCGAGCACCGACGCGACCTCGGCCCGCATCGGGCCCGACCAGATCAGCACCGCGTCCTCGCGCCGGAGCGCGTCCGCCAGCGGGCCGTCGCCGCCGGCCGCCTCGAGCAGCGCGGTGTGGCCGGTGCCGGGCGCAGCCGAGATGTGGGTCGCGCCGCGCAGCGTGTCCAGGCGGGTCGCGCCGGGGCCGACGGTGAAGACGCCCGCGCCCCTGCCGACGGCCTTGCGGATCCACAGCTCGAGCACCGGGGCGCGGTGGCCGAGGTCGGCATCGCCGGCGACGACGATCGCGCTCGCGCCGGCCAGGTCGGCGATCGACGCCGCGTACGGCTCGAGGTCGCTCCACCATGACCCGCCCTCGGGGCCGCACACGCCGGCGCCGCCGCCCAGGGCCTCGCCCAGCAGCCGCGCCCAGGCGTGCGCCTCCTCGTTCGTCTGCTCGCCCGAGGCCAGCACCGCGACCGATCCGGGGCCGAACCGCTCGACCGTGGCCCGCAGCCGGTCGGCGACGTGGTCGAGGACGTCGGTCGTCGAGACCGCCTCGAGCCCGCGCCCGCCCCGGATCAGGTTCTGCGTCACGCGCTCGGGGCTGCGCAGGTGTCCGAGCGCGTAGCGGCCCTTGTCGCACAGCCAGCCCTCGTCCACCTCGGGGTGGTTGCGGGACAGCACCCGCGCCACCCGGCCCTCGCGGATCGTCGCGTAGGTGTTGCAGCCCACCGCGCACCCGGCGCAGGTCGTCGGCACGTTCTGGATCTCCCACGGCCGGGCCAGGAACCGGTAGGTGGTCGACGTGAGCGCGCCGACCGGGCACAGCTCGGTCACGTTGCCGGAGAACTCGTTCGTGTACGGCCGGCCCTCGAAGGTGGTGATGACCGAGTTCGCGCCGCGATTCTCGGGGACGAGCTGCATGTCGCCCGACACGTCCTCGGAGAAGCGCGTGCAGCGATAGCAGAGGATGCAGCGCTCGCGGTCGAGCTTGATCAGCGGGGAGATCGGGATCGGCTTCTCCTGCGTGCGCTTCTCCAGCGTCATGCGGGTGACGCCGGGGCCGTAGCGGAAGGTCAGGTCCTGGAGCGGGCACTCGCCGCCCTTGTCGCACACGGGGCAGTCGAGCGGGTGGTTCAGGAGCAGGAACTCGAGCACCGCGTCCTGCCCCTCCTTGGCCCGGGGCGAGTGCGAGTTCACGATCATGCCGTCGGCGACCGGCGTCGTGCAGGCCGTCTGCAGCTTCGGGATGCCCTCGATCTCGCACAGGCACATGCGGCACGCGCCCACGCCGGCGCCGAGGCGGGGCTCGTAGCAGAAGACGGGGATCTCGACCCCGGCCTCGGCGGCCGCCTCGACCACCGAGAGCCCCTTGGCGACGGTGATCTCGCGGCCGTTCACCGTGAGCGTGACGGTGTTCGTCTCGACGGTCGCCATCAGCGCGCCCTCCCTGAATATCCGGTGCCAGGCACCGGTTATTCATCGTCGGCCTCGTCCTCGTAGAGGGCCTCGGCCATGTCGATCTCGTCCGGCGCCGAGGCCAGCTGTAGGAGCGCGGGCACGACCAGCTCGGGATCCTCGCCCTCCTCGATGCGGCGGCGCACGTCGAGGAAGGCGTCGTGGAACGTGTTCACGCCGGCACCCCGCCCGTGTCGTGGTAGAGGCTCGCGATCGGGCTCTGCTCCACGAACGGGCACCCGCCCTCGTCGATATGGCGCTGGAACTCCTCGCGAAAGTGGGTCACGTAGCTCGCGACCGGCATCGCCATCGCGTCGCCGAGCGGGCACAGGCACTTGCCGAGGATGCGGTCGCACACGTTCAGCAGCAGGTCGAGGTCGTCCTGCGCGGCGGTGCCCTCCTCGATGCGGCGGATGATGTCGACGCCCCACTTCGTGCCCTCACGGCACGGCGTGCACTTGCCGCAGCTCTCGTGCCGGTAGAACTCCGCCACCCGCAGGGCCAGCTGCACCATGCAGGTGCGGTCGTCGATCACGACCACCGCGCCCGATCCGGCCATCGAGCCCGCGGCGGCGATCGACTCGTAGTCGATGCCGGTGTCGAGCTGGTCGGGCATGAGCAGCGGCGTGGACGAGCCGCCCGGGATGATCGCCTTGATCGTGCGTCCGGTCGGCGCGCCGCCGCCGAGGCCCTCGATCAGGTCGCGCAGCGTCGAGGTGAGCGGGAGCTCGTAGTTGCCGGGCCGCTTCACGTTGCCGGAGAGCGAGAAGACGCGCGTGCCCTTCGACCGCTCCGTCCCGATCGCGGCATAGGCCTCGCCGCCCATCTTCACGATGAACGGCACCGATGCCAGCGTCTCGACGTTGTTCACCAGGGTCGGCGCGGCGTAGAGGCCGGCGACGGCGGGGAACGGCGGCTTCGAGCGGGGCTGGCCGCGCTCGCCCTCGAGCGAGGTCAGGAGGGCCGTCTCCTCGCCGCAGATGTAGGCGCCGGCTCCGCGGTGCAGGACGATCGTGGCGTCGTAGCCCGACCCGAGCACGTTGCGGCCGACATAGCCGCGGGAGTGTGCCTCCTCGAGCGCCCGCTTCAGCACCTCGAACTCGGTGCGGTACTCGCCCCGGATGTAGATGAACGCCGAGGTGGCCGAGATGGCGTAGCTCATGATCAGGATGCCCTCGATCAGCGCGTGCGGGTTGCGCAGCATGATCTCGCGGTCCTTGAACGTTCCCGGCTCCGACTCGTCGGCGTTCACGCACAGGTACGCCGGCGTGCGCCCCTTCGGCAGGAACGACGCCTTGCGGCCGGTGGGGAAGCCGGCGCCGCCGCGGCCGCGCAGGCCCGACCCGTCGACGACGCCGACGACGTCCGCGGCGTCCATCCCGAGCGCGGTGCGCAGCGACGTGTAGCCGCCCGCCTGCTCGTAGGAGTGGGCGTCGCGGCGATCGCCCTCGAAGTCGAGCAGGATCCGCTTCGTGTCGCTCATCCGGCCTCACCCCGCAGCTCGTCGACGAGCGGCTTCACCTGGTCGGGCCCGAACGGCTCGTGGTAGCGCTCGTCCACCGAGACGACGGGGCCCCAGCCGCAGCCGCCGTAGCACTCGACCGTGCGCAGGGTGATCCTGCCGTCGGCGGTCGTGCCGCCCGGATCGATCCCGAGCTCGCGGGAGAACGCGCGCAGCGTGTCGCCCGCGCCGACGAGCGCGCAGGAGATGTTCGTGCACACGCAGATCTCGTGCGTCCCGGCCGGGTGCAGCCGGAACATGTCGTAGAACGACGCGACCGACTTGCACAGCGCCGGCGTGAACCCGGTCGCGTCGGCCACCTGCTCGAAGGCCTCGGTCGAGAGCCAGCCGTACTCCTCCTGCGCCAGCCGCAGGGCCGGGATCAGGGCCGAGCGCGGCTCCGGGTAGAGGGCGACGACGGCCAGGATGCGGTCGCGCAGCGGCGCGCTCGTGTCGTCCGGGCGCAGCGGCGGCGGCATCTCCGGCCGCGTCTCGAGGGCGCCCGCGAGCGTCTCGGCGGTGGCCGGGTCCACTACCTGTCCGCCTCGCCCATCACGCCGTCGAGCGACCCGACCACGACGATCATGTCGCCGACGTAGCGGTTCACCGACATCATCGCCGTCACCTGGAGGCTGACGAAGCTCGGCGCGCGGAAGTGCGCCCGCCACGGCTTCGGCCCGCCGTCGGAGACGAGGTAGCAGCCGAACTCGCCCCGCGGCGACTCGACCGGGTAGTACACCTGCCCGGGCGGCGCGCGGAACCCCTCGGTCACGAGCTTGAAGTGGTGGATCAGCGACTCCATCGAGGTGTGCAGCTCGGCCCGCGGCGGGAGCACGTACTTGCGGTCGGTCGCCATCACCGGCCCGGACGGCATCCTGTCGAGGCACTGCTCGATGATCCGCACCGACTCGTACATCTCCTTCGTCCGGCACAGGAAGCGGTCGTACGCGTCGCCGCGCTCGCCCAGGATGACGTCGAAGTCGAGGTGCGGGTAGGCCAGGTAGGGGTCGGTGCGGCGCAGGTCGTAGGGGACGCCGCTCGCGCGCAGGTTGGGCCCGGAGAGGCCCATCGCGATCGCGGTCTCGGCCGAGATCGTGCCGATCCCGCGGTAGCGCGACTTCCACACGGGGTTCCCCGCCAGCAGGTCGAGGTACTCGTCGATGTGTCTCGGCATCGTCTCGCAGAACTTGCGGCACTCGGCGTAGAAGCCCTTGGGCAGGTCCTCCGCCACGCCGCCGAACTGCGGGTAGCGGTCGTGCATGCGCACGCCGGTCGCCATCTCGAACAGGTCGAGCACGGTGTCGCGCTCGCGCAGGCAGTAGAAGAAGACCGACATCGCCCCCATCTCCACACCCGAAGTGCCCAGGTAGATCAGGTGGCTGTGGATCCGGTTGAGCTCGGCGAAGAGGGTGCGGATCCACTGGGCCCGCTCCGGCACCTCGATCCCGATCAGCTTCTCGACCGCCCCGACGTAGGCCAGCTCGTTCGCGAAGAAGGCCACGTAGTCCATCCGCGGGGCGTAGGGGATGCCCTTCCAGTACGTCTTCTGCTCGAAGTTCTTCTCGAAGCCGGTGTGGACGTAGCCGATGTCCGCGTCGAGGCCGACGACCACCTCGCCGTCGAGCGTCACGATCAGGCGCAGCACGCCGTGCGTCGACGGGTGGTTGGGCCCGAAGTTGACGGTGATCAGGTCCTCGCCGGGAGGCGGGTCGACCTTCGACGGCGCGCCCGGCGGGATCCGGGCCGGCGCGAAGAGCGGCTCGACCGGGGCGGGTGGGCGCTCGACGGTGCTCATACCGCGTCCGTGAACTGGACCGGCTCGCCGCCGATGGGGTAGTCCTTGCGCAGCGGGTGGCCGTCCCAGTCGTTGGGAAGGATCAGGCGGCGCAGGTTGGGGTGGCCGGTGAACACGATCCCCATCAGGTCGTACTGCTCGCGCTCGTGCCAGTCGGCGGTCGGCCACACCGGGACGACGCTCGCCACCTCCTGGCCGTCGTCCAGCCACACCTGCACGCGCACGCGCGTCGGTGGGCCCGTCGCCGACGTGGGCCAGGTGGTAGCGGACGGCGAACCGCTTCGGCGGCGGCTCCGGCGTGGTCGCCGCGCCCCAGCTCCCCGGCGCGTTCAGGTCGCGGCCGCGCTCGGTGCCGAAGTAGCCGGCCACCGCGTCGCCGTAGCCGAGGTGGTCGACGGCGGAGACGGCCGAGAGGAAGTTCTTGCCCTGCTCGTCGCGCAGGTAGGTGCACACCTCGACCAGCCGCTCGGGCTTCACGGTGAGCGTGGGCATGTCGATGCCCTTCTCGTGGCCCACCACGGAGCCGGGCACGGCCTTCCGCACCGCCGCCGCAAGCTGCGCCGCGGTCACGCCTTCGACTTCTCCTGCTCGTACGCGGGCGGGATGCCGGCGCGGATCTTGCGCTGGATCAGCCGGAAGCCGTCGAGCACGGCCTCGGGCCGTGGCGGGCACCCGGGGATGTGCACGTCCACCGGGACGATCTTGTCGACGCCCTGGAGGACGGCGTAGTTCGCGAACATGCCGCCCGAGCTCGAGCAGGCGCCCATCGCCATGACCCACTTCGGCACGAGCATCTGGTCGTAGACCTGGCGCAGCGGCGCGGACATCTTGTGGGAGACGCGCCCCGACACGATCAGGAGGTCGGACTGGCGCGGCGAGCTGCGGAACACCTCGGCGCCGAAGCGGGCGATGTCGTAGCGCGGCGACGGCAGGGACATCATCTCGATCGCGCAGCAGGCGAGCCCGAAGCCCGCCGGCCAGATCGAGTTCGACTGCGCCCACGCGAGCGCCTTCTCCACCGTCGTCAGCATCACGTACTGCTCCAGATCCTCGGAGCGAACCGCGCCGTCGATATGGACCGGCGTCACCGCCATTCCAGTGCCCCCCTGCGCCAGATGTAGACGTATGCGACCACGAGCAGCGTCACGAACGTGACCATCTCCGCGAGGCCGAACCACTTGAGCGCGTGCAGCTCGAGCGCGAGCGGGTAGAGGAAGACGATCTCGATGTCGAACACGATGAAGAGCATCGCCGTCATGTAGTAGCTGATCGTGAAGCGGCCCGGCACGAAGGTGTGCGACGAGACGCCGGACTCGAACGGGATGCTCTTGTCGCCGGCGTGCCGGGAGGTGCGCGTGGAGAGGCTGAACGTCGCGGCCAACAGACTGAACGGGATCACGAATGCGATCGCCGCAAACACCAGCAGAGCTGCCCAGTCGCCGAGCACCGAGGGCGACTATAGCACCGCTCACAAGCTCGGCTTCCGCGCCGTCGCGATCCGCATATTCTTGCGGATTCGCGTGGGGTGCCGGGTGTCACAATCACCGGCCGGAGGGCCACGACTAGACTGCCGATCGTGAGTTCCGAGCAGATCGTCGACATCACCATCATCGGCGGTGGCCCGACCGGCCTCGCCGCGGCCTACTACGGCGGCCACCGCGACGCCAGCGTGCGGATCGTCGAGAGCCTCGAGCAGCTGGGCGGCCAGGTGTCGGCCGTCTACCCCGAGAAGCACATCTTCGACGTCGCCGGATACCCCAAGATCAACGGCCAGGAGCTGATCGACCGGCTGACCGATCAGGCGATGCAGTACGAGCCCGACGTGCGCCTCGGCGAGGTGGTCGAGACGATCTCCCGCCGCGACGACGAGGTGATCGAGCTGCACACCGCGGCCGGCGAGACGCTGCTCACGCGCACGATGATCATCACGGCCGGCCACGGCGCCTTCAACCCGCGCAAGCTCGACCTGCCCGACCTGGAGCGGTGGGAGGGCAACGGGCTGCACTACTTCGTGAAGCGCAAGGAGGCCTTCGCGGGCCGGCGGGTCGTGCTCGTCGGCGGGGGCGACTCCGCGCTCGACTGGGCGCTCGGCCTCCAGGACACCGCCGTGGCGCCGATCACGCTCATCCACCGCCGCGACCGCTTCCGCGGCCTCGAGTCGTCCGTGAACGAGGTGCGCCGCCTGGCCGGCGAGGGCCGGGTCGACATCATGGTGCCGTGCGAGGTGCGGGCTGCGGCCGGCAACGGCCGGCTCGAGCAGATCACGGTCGAGAACACCGAGACCGGGGAGCTGCACGAGGTGGCCTGCGACGAGCTCGTGACGCTGCTCGGGTTCGTGTCGCACCTCGGCCCGATCGCCGACTGGGGCCTCGACTTCGCCAACAAGCGCCAGATCGCGGTCAACCAGTCGCTGCGAGACCAACCTCCCCGGCGTCTACGCCGCCGGCGACGTCGCCGGCTTCGACGGCAAGATCACGCTCATCACCGTCGGCTTCGCCGAGGCCGCGCTGGCGGCCAACCACGCCGTGGCGCGCATCCGCGGGGAGAAGGCGCAGCCGAAGTACTCGACCGAGTAGGGGCTTTAGCCGCTAAGCGGGCCGAGCGCGCCCACCTTCAGCCGCGGCTGCCCGGTGCCAACGGCGATGAGGTGCACGTAACGCCCTCTGGCGTCAGCCGTTGCGATATCCAGGCGCCGAGCGTCCGAGTCGTCGAGGATGAAGACAAAGGGCGCCAGGCTGAGGGCGGCCTCCCGGTTGTCCGTTGCGGGTATCGAGCGATTGACTCGCCGCATCACTGCGAGGAGTCGCTTCCCGGTTCGAAAAGCACCCGGTCCCTCCCCGCACCTGGACGCGCGGTCATGGCAGCCGAAGCGAGCGGCGCGCCATGCGGCCAGAAGCGTCTTCGCGGTGGCACATCGACCCCGGAGGCAGGTTCGCTGTGGTCGACCAGCGCCGTCCGACCCGCGACGTTGTCGGCGAGTGCGAGGCCGAGCTCCCCACGCAGCCCGCCGCGACAACCGCGATAACGGCGGTGATGGCGAGCGGAAGGCGGCGACTGATCACGATCGTCCTCTGGCAGATCTCGGCATGTCCCATCTTCGACCGTCGGGGGCTACGCGCGGTTCCCGTGTCGCCATGTCAGTCCGGTGCCGACAACACTGCTTCGTCACAAGGCACCACGGATCTCGGACACTCTCGGCACGCCTCGTCACGGAACCCGCCGCCGGGGACCGCGCGCGCCCCACAAGCAGGCCTGCGCCGCACAAGCGGCCCTGCGGGCCGCCGCCGCAGCTCCGCCGGCTCTCACGAGGAGCGCCGCGCTGCGGCGGGTACCGCCGACTTCTCGGGGTCTCATCCAACCTGAGGCCCGACGGCGGCGGCGCGCCCTTCGTCGCGCTGGCCGGCCGGCGTCGGGAGAGCCCGCAGGGCTCTTGGCCCCCGGCGACCCAATGTTCTGGAGCGGACAGTTGGCGCCGTTCACATGTGTCATTTGGGGTTCCCCGACACCCTCGCAACACCCCGTCACCCACGTGTGACGCTGACCCCGCCACACTCAGGGACGCGATGTACGCACTGCCGACGCTCTACAAGGCCCGGAACCTGCCGCTGAAGCGGCCGGTGTGCGCGATCTGCGTGGATCGGACGCGGGGGCGGACGGAGGAGGTGCGGCTGGGCTACCGCGTCACGGTCTGGCTGTGCCCGGGGCATGCGGCGCAGGCGTTCCAGACGCGGAGGGGCGGGCGCGACTTCGTGCGGACGCTGATGGGGGTGTGGCAGGCGAACGGCTGCCTCACCGCCGCGCGGCACCGGGCGCTGGATGCGCACCTCGCCCAGCTGCGGGCGCACCCTCCGCGTCCACGCCCCGGGAGCTACGCGTGGCCGGCCCTGCGCCGCCGCCTCGAGGCCCGGTACGCGAGCGGCGCAGCGCCGCTCGATCCGTCGCAGCTCGGCGACCGCCCGTGCGGCAGCTGTACCGCGCACGCACCCAGCCGCCGCACGCTCCAGCGCTGGCACGCCGAGCGCCGCTGGCTCACCCGCCCGCCCGAGCCATAGCGATCTGCAACCCGCTCACGGCCCGCGGGAGTAATGTCCATTGCATGGCCGACACCACCGCATCGCGCGAGCTCTGGGGCGCCGAGACGCGCAAGGCGGTCGAGAACTTCCCGGTGTCGGGCGAGCCGATCCCGGCGCCGGTGGTCCACTGGCTGGGACGGCTCAAGGCGGCCGCCGCGCGGGTGAACGCCGACCTCGGGCTCCTCGACGCCGACGTCGCGACCCGGATCGCCTCGGCCGCCGACCAGGTGGCGCACGGCGAGCACGACGACCAGTTCCCGATCGACGTCTTCCAGACCGGCTCGGGCACGTCGTCGAACATGAACGCGAACGAGGTGATCGCGACCCTCGCGGGCGAGGGCGTGCACCCGAACGACCACGTGAACATGGGCCAGTCGTCGAACGACGTCTTCCCCTCGGCCGTGCACCTGGCCGCGCTCGACCGCATCGTCCACGACCTGCGGCCGGCGCTCGACCGGCTCGCCGCCGCGCTGGGCGCGAAGGCGGACGAGTTCGCCGACGTCGTCAAGTCGGGCCGCACCCACCTCATGGACGCCGTCCCCGTCACGCTCGGCCAGGAGTTCGGCGGCTACGCGGCCCAGATCCGCGAGGGCGGCGCGCGCGTCGACGCGACCCTGGAGCGGCTGGCCAAGATCCCGCTCGGCGGCACGGCCACCGGCACCGGGCTGAACACCCACCCGGAGTTCGCGGCCCGCGTCCGCGCGCTGCTCACGGCCGACACCGGCCTCCAGATCCACCCGCCCGCCGACCCGTTCGAGGCCCAGGCCAACCGCGACGGCCTGGTCGAGGCGTCCGGCGCCCTCCGCACGGTCGCGGTCTCGCTCACGAAGATCGCGAACGACCTGCGCTGGATGAGCTCCGGCCCGCGCGCCGGCCTCGCCGAGATCGTCCTGCCGGAGCTGCAGAAGGGCAGCTCGATCATGCCCGGCAAGGTGAACCCGGTCATCCCCGAGGTGGCCTGCCAGGTGGCGGCCCAGGTGATCGGGAACGACGCCGCCATCGCCGTCGGCGGCCTGCAGGGCAACTTCGAGCTGAACGTCCAGATCCCGCTCATGGCCCGCAACCTGCTCGGCTCGATCGGCCTCCTGGCGGCGGCCTGCCGGCTGCTCGCCGAGCGCTGCGTCGAGGGCATCGAGGCGAACGTGGCCAACTGCGAGCGCCACGCCGAGAGCACGCTCGCGGTCGCGACCGCCCTCAACCCGTACATCGGCTACGACCGCGCCACCGCGATCGTGAAGGACGCGGCCGCGTCCGGCCGCTCGCTGCGCGAGGTCGCCCGCGCCCACGGCGTCGACGAGGAGGTCCTGGACACGGCGCTCGACCTGCGCGCCATCGCCCGCGGCAACCAGGCCGACGGGGCGTGAGCATGGACGTCGTCGTCCTCCAGCACATCGCCTGCGAGCCGCCCGGCGAGTACGAGGCCGTCCTGCGCGAGCGCGGCGCCAACCTGCACCGGGTGGAGCTCGACGAGGGCGAGCCGCTCCCCGCGCTGTCGGACTTCGACGCGATCGTGGCGATGGGCGGCCCGATGAGCGTGAACGACGACGCCGAGCTGCCCTGGCTGACCGCCGAGAAGCGGGCGATCGGCGAGGCCGTGCGGGCCGGCGTGCCCTACTTCGGCGCCTGCCTCGGCGTGCAGCTGCTGGCGGCGAGCCTCGGCGCCCGCGTCTACGCCGGGCCGGACCCCGAGGTGGGCGTGCTGCCCGTGACGCTGACCCCGGAGGGCGCGGCCGACCCGATCTTCGCCGGCCTGCCGCCGTCGTTTCCGACGCTCCAGTGGCACGGCGACACGTTCGACCTGCCCGAGGGCGCGACGCTGCTCGCGTCGTCCCCCGCCTTCCCCAACCAGGCGTTCCGGTACGGCCGGGCGGCGTACGGCATCCAGTTCCACATGGAGGTGCTGCCGGAGATGGCGCGCGAGTGGGCGCTCGTCCCGGAGTACGCCGGATACGCCGACCGCGTGCTGGGCGACGGCGGAATGCAGCGCCTGCTGGCCGAGTTCGACGGCGCCGAGGCCGGGATGCGCGCGGCCGGCCGGGCCCTGTTCGAGCGCTGGGCGGAGCTTGCCGTCCCCGTCGCCCGATAGCCGCTTCCTGGCGCTCCGGTTCGCGGCCCAGGACGCGACCGACTTCGGGATGAGCGACGCCCAGGTGCGCCGCTACATGGAGCTGCGCGACGGCGGCGCCGGCGAGGCCGAGATCGCGGAGCAGCTCGACGTCGAGCCCGAGGTGGCCGCCGCGCTCGTCCGCGCCGACGCCGCACAGGCGCTCGCGGGCAGGATCGCCGCGGGCGAGGAGCCGATGTACCCGCACCCGGAGCCCTCCCAGCAGGTCTCCGACCTGCGCTCCGGCTCGTCGTGGGTGCCGATCGGCGTGCTCATCCTCGTGCTCGCCGGCGTGATCGTCTACGCCCTCGCCCGCTGAGCGGCGACGAAGCTGCGCACGAGCGCGCCGCTCTCGGCGAGCGCGTCCCACAACGGCACGTGCCCGCCGGGGACGACCTCGAGCCGGCAGCGGCGCAGGCCCGCGGCCGCCCATTCCGCGTCGGCCGCGCTCAGCATGTCCGACCGCTCGCCGCGCACGATCAGCACCGGGCACACGATCTCCTTCAGGTCGTCGGCCGGCTCGGCCATCGCCTCGAGCGCCGCCGCCGCGGCGTCGTGGCTGTAGCGGAAGCGCAGGCGGCCGTCCTGGTCGACGACGAGGTGCTCGGCGACGTCCTCCTCGATCAGCGCGCGCGGGGTGTGATGGCGGCCGGCGTAGCCGGGCCACTCCGCGATCGCGGTGTCCGCGTTCGCGTAGACACGGCTGCGCCGTTCGGCGGCGGCGAGGGCGAGCACCCGCTCGCGGTCGGGCCGCAGCGGCGGGTCGAGCAGCGCGAGCGCGGTCACGCGGGCGCCGTGCGCGGCGGTGTAGGCGAGCGCCAGCCGGCAGCCGAAGCCGTCGCCGACGAGCACCACCTGACCGGCGCCGACCTCGTCCAGCACCTCGTCGAGGTCGGCCGTGTGCTGGGCGAGCGTGTGCGGCCCCGACCAGGGCGAGCGGCCGTGGCCGCGCAGGTCGTAGGCGATCACCCGGCGCTCGTCCGCCATCATGCGGGCCATCCGCTCGAACCGGCGCGCGTGTGCCCGGGCGCGATGGAGGCACACCACCGGCGGCAGGTCCCGAGCCCCCCACACCAGGATGTGGAACCTGCTCACCCGGGCAGCTTAGAGACGTATTGACGTCGCGGGCGCCTGCCGGACGCGGGGCGCAGCGACCGTCTAAGCTCTCGCCCGATGCCGGTGCTCCCTCCTGCGGTCAGCGGCGCCCTGACCCGATCGTGAGGGTCCTGATCCTCTCCGCCCCGGTCGGTGCCGGACACGATGCGGCCGCCCGCGGCGTTGCGGCCGAGCTCCGTGCGCGCGGCGCCGAGGTCGAGATCGACGACGGGCTGGCGCTGATCGGCCGCTGCGTGCACCGGCTGGTGGTCGACGGCTACCACTGCCAGATCGAGTATGCCCCGTGGTCGTGGCGCGTGCTGTACCGCGCCACCCGCTCGCGGCGCCTGATCCGGCTCGCAGGCACCCTGCTGGCGCTGACCGGCGGGCGGCGGCTGCGGGAGCGGATCGAGTCCGGCGGCTACGACCACGTGGTGTCCGCCTATCCGGTGGTCTCCATGGTGCTCGCCCGGCTGCGGCGGACGGGCCGGCTGCACGTGCCGTGCTGCGCCCTCGTCACCGACTTCGACCCGCACCCCGCCTGGGTGCACCCGGAGCTCGACGCCAACCTCGGCGTCGGCGGGGTCTGCCACGGCGCGATGCGGCCCGTGCGCCCGCCGGTGCCGGTGCCGCCGGACGATCCGACGCTGCGCGCGCGGATGCGGTCGCGGCTCGCCGTCGGCGCCTGCGAGCGCGCGGTGCTGATCGTCGGCGGGGCGTGGGGAGTGGGGAACCTCCACGGCGCCGCCCGGGCGGTGGCGGGGGTGCCGGGGATGCGTCCCGTCGTCGTCACCGGCCACAACACCGGGCTGCGGCGCCGGCTCGATGCCGACGCGTCGCTGCCGGGGGCGATCGTCTTCGGGTTCACCGTGCTCATGCCCGCCCTCATGGCCGCCTGCGACGTCCTGGTCGCGAACGCCGGCGGCCTCACCTGCCTGGAGGCGTTCGCGGCCGGGCTCCCGGTCGTCATGTTCGACCCGCTGCCCGGCCACGGCGAGGACAACGGCCGCCACATGGAGCGGGCCGGGATGGTCGCCGCCGCCGCGAGTGACGTCGACCTCCGGGCGCTGCTGGCCGATCAGCGCTTCTGGGCGACAGCCGCGCCAGGCACCGCCGCCACGGCCCGGGCGCTGTTCGCGCGGCCGTGCACCGCCGACCACCTCTCCGGCCTCCGCCCGGTCGCGGGGCCGAACCGCGCCCTCGTGCGCGCCCGCCGTGTCGCGGCGGTCACGGCGACCGTGATGGCGCTCGGGATGGCCGACCGGGTCGCGGATGCGGTCGCCACCGCGCCCGCCCACCCCCACGCAGCCGCCGTGGTGCAGCCGTGGGACGGTCGCTAGCGGCGGTCGCGGTCGCGGCGGCCGCGGCCTACGCGTCGCCGGGGATCGGGGCCGTCGGCCGGCTGCGCTACCCGGGCGTGGTGCGCCGGCTCGACGGCGCGGGCGCCGCCGTCGCCCTCACCTTCGACGACGGGCCCCACCCCGCCGGCACGCCGGCGGTGCTTGCCGAGCTCGACCGGCACGGGTTGCGGGCCACGTTCTACCTCGTCGCGGCGCGTGCCCGCCGCCACCCCGGCGTCGTGGCTGAGATCGTCGCCGCCGGGCACGAGCTCGGCCTGCACGGCGGCCCCCATCTGCCGCACGCGCTCCTGCCGCCGCTCGCGCTCGAGCGAGCGCTCGGGCGCGCCCGGGCCGAGATCGAGGACGTGGCCGGCGCCGCGGTGCCGACGCTGCGCGCGCCATTTGGCGCCGCCAGCCTGTCGACGCTGCGGTTCGCGGCCGCGAGCGGCATGCCGCTCGTGAGCTGGTCGCGGTGGGGGCGCGACTGGGAGCCGCGGGCGGCTCCCGGCGCGATCGCGCGCCGGGTCGCCGGCGGCGTCACGGCCGGCGACATCCTGCTCCTGCATGACTCGGACGCCTACTCGGCGCGCGGATCGTGGGCGCGCACGGCCGCAGCGCTGCCCGCGATCGCCGATCGGCTACGGGAGGCGGGCCTCGAGACCGTGCACGTCCGACCGATAACGATCGCAGCGCCCAGCGCGGGCTAGTGCGCGACGGCTCGCGAGCCGCCCTCGGCCGCGAGCCGCTGCTCCTCCGCCCGGTAGCTCGAGCGCACCAGCGGGCCGGCGAAGACCGAGCCGAAGCCCATCGCCTCGCCCTCCTCGCGATATCGGCGGAACTGGTCCGGCGTCACCCAGCGGTCGAGCGGCAGGTGCCGCTCGGTGGGCTGGAGGTACTGGCCGATCGTGACCACGTCGACGCGGTGCGCACGCAGGTCGCGCATGACGCCGGCGATGTCGTCGTCGGACTCCCCCATGCCGACGATGATGCCCGACTTCGTCATGAGCGGCGGGCGGGCCGGGTGCAGCTCGGCCCACACGTCCTTGGCCGGTCGAGCAGGTCGAGGGCCTTCCGGTAGTCGCCCCTGGGCCGCACCCGCCGGTACAGGTGCTCGGCCGTCTCGATGTTGTGGTTGAAGACGTCGGGCGCCGCCTCGAGCACCGTGCGCAGGGCCTCCTCGCGGAACCCGAGGAAGTCGGGCACGAGCACCTCGACGCCGCAGCCGGGGCTGGCGCGCCGGATCGCCCGGATCGTGGCGGCGAAGTGGCCGGCGCCCCGGTCGGGGAGGTCGTCGCGGTCGACGGACGTGACCACGACGTGGCGCAGGCCCATCCGCTCGACCGCCCGGGCGACCCGCAGCGGCTCGAGCGGCTCCGGTGCCGACTCGGGGCGGCCGGAGGTGACCGCGCAGTAGCGGCAGGCGCGCGTGCACACGTCGCCCATGATCTGGAACGTCGCCGTCCCGCGGCCCCAGCACTCGCCGATGTTCGGGCAGCGGGCCTCCTCGCAGACGGTGTGGAGGCCGCCCTCCCGCATCAGCCCGCGCAGCTCGGCGAAGCGGCCGTTCGGCGACGGCGCCCGCACGGTCATCCACCCGGGCCGGTCCTTCTGGAGCTCAGACCAGGGCATGATCCTCCGCCGGCACCGGCTCGAGCTCGAGGTCGAACGCCTCGCAGAGGGCCTCCAGAAGCGGCCCGCGCACCATGTCGGTCGTCACGGGCCGGCCCGTCTCGGCGGCGATCGACGTGAAGCGGGCGCCGCCGAGGCCGCACGCGTCGAAGAGCTCGTAGACGCCCAGGTCGAGGTCGACGTTCACGGCCAGGCCGTGGCTCGTCACCCAGCGGGCGCAGCGCACGCCGATCGAGGCGATCTTGCGGTCGCCGACCCAGACGCCGCTCTGGTGCGGCTCCTCGAGGCCGCGGCCCTCGACCCCGAACCCGGCCAGCGTCTGGACGATCGTCCGCTCGAGGCCGCGCACGTGCCGGCGCAGGTCGCGGCCGCGGGCGTTCAGGTCGAGGATCGGGTAGCAGACGAGCTGGCCGGGGCCGTGGTAGGTCGAGCGGCCGCCGCGCGGCACCTCGACGATGTCGATGCCGCGGGCCGCGTACTCGTCGTCGGCCAGCGAGAGCTCCTCGGCCCGGACCGCCCGCGAGCCGAGCGTGATCACCGGCTCGTGCTCGAGCAGGACGACCGTGTCGGGAATCGCCTGCTGCGAGCGGGCCGCAGCCAGCTCCTGCTGCAGCCGCAGCGCGTCGGCGTACGCCGTCAGGCCGTGCAGGTCGTAGAGGTAGGCGCCGGCCATCGGCCGCTAGAGCCCGAAGGCCTGCTCGTCCCAGCGCTCCAGGTTCTGCTTCACCTGGGCCATGAACTGGGCGGCGTAGGCCCCGTCCACCAGGCGGTGGTCGTAGCTGAGGCACAGGAACATCATGTGGCGGATGGCGATGGCGTCGTTGCCGTGCTCGTCGGTGACGACGACCGGCCGCTTCACGATTGCCTCGACGTCGAGGATCGCGACCTGGCCCTCGGGGATGATCGGCGTGCCGATCAGCGCCCCGAAGACGCCGGGGTTCGTGATCGTGAACGTGCCGCCGCTCATCTCGTCGGGCGAGAGCGTCTTCGTCCGCGCCTTGTCCGCCAGCTCGATCACCGAGCGGGACAGGCCGACGAGGTTCTTCTCCTCGGCGTGGTGGATCACCGGCACCATCAGGCCCTTCGCGTCGTCGACGGCGACGGCCATGCCCAGGTTCACGTACTTCTTGATGAGCGCGGTCTCGCCCTGCACGTCGGCGTTCACCCACGGCCAGCGGCCGATGGCGTCGATCGTCGCCCGGGCGACGAACGGGACGTAGGTCAGGTTGACGCCGTAGCGGCTCTGGTACTCCGGCTTCCACTTCTTCCGCAGGTTGACGACGCCGGTCATGTCGACCTCGATCACGGTCGTGACCTGGGCGGCCGTCTCGAGCGAGTGGCGCATGTGCCGCGCGATCACCTTGCGGATCGTGTTGAACCGGTAGAGCTCCTCGCCGGGGCCGGCCTCGCCGGGGGCGACGACCTCGACCGACGGCGCGGCCGGTGCGGCTGCCGGCGGGGCCGGTGCCGGGGCTGCCGGCGCGGCCGTCTCCGGTGCCTCGGGCGGCGGGGCGAAATGGGGGACGTCGTGCACGTCGGGCGCCTGGGCGGGCGCGGCCGTGCCGCCGGAGTCGATGAACTGCTGCACGTCCTTCTTCGTCACCCGGCCGCCGCGGCCGGTGCCGGGGATGGCGCCGATGTCGAGGCCGTGCTCCGAGACCATGCGGGCGACGACCGGGCTCACGAACGTGCGCCCGTCGCCGTTCTCGTGCGCTGCAGCCTGAGGCTGCGCCGCAGAGACCGACGGCTCGGCCTGAGGTTCGGGCTCCGCAGAACGCGGCTCCGGCGTCTCCGCGGGCTCCGGCGTCTCCGGCGTCACGTCCGCATCGGCCGGGTCGGATTCCCCCCCGGTGTCGATCACGGCGATGCGGGTGTTCACGGGGACGGTGTCGCCCTCGCCGGCGAACAGCTCGCGCACGACGCCCGACGCGGGGGACGGCACCTCGGTGTCGACCTTGTCGGTCGAGATCTCGACGATCGTCTCGTCGGCCTCGATCGTCTCTCCCACGGCCTTCGCCCAGCGCGTGATCGTTCCCTCGGACACGCTCACGCCCATCTGCGGCATCACGACGTCGACGAGTGTTCCAGTGGCCATGTGAGGTCAGCTCCTCCGGGTCATCAGTAGGCGGACAGCTTCTCGATCGCGGCGACCACGTCGGCCACCTGGGGCAGGAACGCCTTCTCGAGCGGCGGCGAGAACGGTACCGGCGTGTCCGGCGCGGTGACGCGCACGACCGGGCCGTCGAGGAGCTCGAACGCCTCCTCGGCGATGGTGGCCGCGATCTCGGCGCCGAAGCCGGACGTGTGCGTGTCCTCGTGCAGGACGATCACCTTGCTGGTCTTCGCCACGGAGTCCAGCACCGCCTGCCGGTCCCAGGGCGTCACCGTGCGCAGGTCGACGATCTCGACCGACGTGCCGTCCTTCTCGGACACGGCATCGGCGGCCTCCTCGGCGGTGTAGACCATCGCCCCGTAGGTGACCACCGTCAGATCGGTGCCGTCGCGGTGCACGCGGGCCTTCCCGAACTCGACGGTGTGCTCCCCGTCGGGCACCTCGCCCTTGATGCGGCGGTAGAGGTGCTTGTGCTCGAAGTAGAGCACCGGGTTGGGGTCGCGGATCGCCTGGATCAGGAGCCCCTTGGCGTCGGCCGGCGTGGCCGGGCAGGCGATCTTGAGGCCCGGGCAGTGGGCGAAGAAGCCCTCCGGGTTCTGGGAGTGGAACGGCCCGCCCGAGAACCCGCCGCCGGACGGCAGGCGCACGACCATGGGCACGGGCGTGCCGACGCGGTAGTGCTGCTTGGCGGCGACGGTGACGAGCTGGTCGAACGCGCAGGAGACGAAGTCGGAGAACTGCATCTCGCACACCGGCCGCATGCCCATGAGCGCCGCGCCGGTGCACGAGCCGACGATCGCCGTCTCGGACAGGGGCGAGTCGATCACGCGGTCCTCGCCGAACTCCTGCAGGAACCCCTGGGTGACCTTGAACGCGCCGCCGTAGACGCCGATGTCCTCGCCGATCAGGAACACGCGCGAGTCGCGCCGCATCTCCTCGCGGAGCCCGTCTGAGATCGCCTGCAGGTACGTCTTCGTCGCCACGTGGCCTCGCTATCGGTGATGGGGGGTGTCGAGCTCTTCGGGCTCCGCATAGACGCCCGTCAGCAGGTCGCCCGGCTCGGGGAGCGGGCTCTCGTCGGCCCGCTTCATCGCGTCGTTCAGGAGCTTCTTCACCTCGACGTTGATCTCGTCGTCGCGCACCTCGTCGAGCACGCCCTGCTCCTTCAGCCAGCGCCGGTAGCGCTCGATCGGGTCCTTCTTGGCATAGGCCTCGAGCAGCTCGCGGGGGACGTAGAAGGCGTCGTCGTGGACGGCGTGGCCCTCCATGCGCAGCGTGACGAGCTCGAGCAGCGTCGGGCCGCCGCCCTCCCGCGCACGCTCGATGGCGGCGTGGGCCTCGCGGTACACGGTGAGCACGTCGGTGCCGTCGACCACGACGCCCTCGAACCCGTATGCGGCGGCGCGGTCGGCGAGGTGGTCGACGCCGAACTCGGACCGGTTCGGGGTCGAGTAGGCGTACTGGTTGTTGTCGCAGATGAAGACGACCGGCAGGCGGTGGACGCCGGCCAGGTTCATCGCCTCGTGGGCGTCGCCCCGGGCCATCGCGCCGTCGCCGCTCCACGTCACCGCGACCCGTGGCTCGCGCCGGATCTTGAACGCCAGCGCGCAGCCGACGCCGACCGGCATCAGCGCCGGCAGGTGGCTGACCATCGCGATCAGCCCGAGGCGGAAGTCGGCCATGTGCACGTTGCCGTCCTTGCCGGCGGCGAGCCCCTCCGACCGGCCCATGTACTGGGCGAGGATCCGCCACGGCTCGGTGCCGCGGGTCACGTGCACGCCCATGTCGCGCTGGATGGGGGTGCCGACGTCGTCGGCCCGCATCGCCGTCGCGACGCCGACCGCGGCGCCCTCGTTGCCGCGGCCGGTGTAGAAGCTGCCGGGGATCTTGCCCTGGCGGTACAGGATGTGGCCGCGCTCCTCGATGCCGCGCGTGATCAGCATGTTGCGGTAGATGCCGAGAAGGTCCTCGCGGTCGAGATCCGCCTGTTTGATGTCCGCCGCCGAAGAGACCGGCGTGGCTTCACGGGCTACCGCCATGCTTCTGCGCAGTCTATCGGGTGTGCGCGACGCGCCACATCACCCGAACGCGGCACGCCCGCGGGTCGATCCGGGCGCGGGCGTGGCGGTGTGCAAGAATCGACCTGTGGGACATGACCGCAGCCGAGAGCTGGGAGACCGGTGCGGGTTCTGCCTGCGCTGCGGGTGGGGGCGCAGGTTCATGGGGCCGGACGCCGGCAGCGTGCCGTCGGTCTGCCCGGACTGCGGCGGCCGGGTGATCACGGCCTGTCCGAGCTGCGGCGCAGGAATCACCTCGATGATGGCGCTCACCTGCGCAGGCTGCGGCGAGGAGCTGCGGCCCGCGCACCTGTTCGGCACCGAGATCCGGCGCAAGCCGGAGCGGCATCGCCGGCTTGACTCTCCGCGCGCCGCACGCGATAACGAGAGGACACCCTCGTGAGCCTCGCGATCCTCCTCCCCATACTGGCCGTCGCGGTAGCGGCGCTGGCCGCTGCCGTCCTGTTCGCGGCCCGCGAGCACCGCCGTGCGCGCGGGCTGGCCGACGAGCTGCAGACCGCCCGCACCGAGGCGACCCTGCTCGAGCGCCGCGACGACGACACCGGTCTCTGGAACAGCCGCTTCTTCGTCGAGGCGCTGACGCGCGAGATCGAGCGGTCGCGCACCTACGACCGCCCGGTGGCGCTCGCGCTTGCGAGCGTCGACGACGTCGCCGCCGACGAGGTCGAGACCTCGATGCGGACGCTGGGCGCCGCCATCGGCGGCAGCGTGCGCGCGCTCGACGTCGCCTGCCGGGTGGGCACGACCGAGTTCGGCGTGATCATGCCGGAGACCGACTCCCGGTCGGCGTCCGTCGCGTCCGAGCGCGTCCTGCGCGCCATCGCCCGGGCCCGCACCGAGGGCGGCTCGACGCCCCAGGCCGCGGTCGGGATCGCCAGCTGCCCGGCCCACGCCGAGTCGTTCGAGGAGCTGGTCGAGCGGGCCGGGTCGGCCCTCCGCAGCGCCCGCCGCGCCGTCCGCGCCGAGCCCGTCAAGCCGGGCACGGTGCCCGTCGCGATGGCCGTCTGGGACGACGAGGACTGACCTGAATTCACGTGAATACAACGGGGTCAGACCCCGTTTATTCGACTAGGGTGGCGCGGATGCAGGAGATCGCCGACGGCATCTGGCGGTGGACGGCGCGGCATCCGGAGTGGCACCCGGGCGTCTTCGGCGCCGAGGTGGTCTCCTTCGCGCTGGCCGGAGGCGGCCACACCATCCTGATCGATCCACTCGCGCCGGAGGACGACGAGGGGTTCTGGACGCTGCTCGACGGCGTGGTCGCCGGGCCGGTGACCGTGCTCGTCACGATCGGCTACCACGTGCGCAGCACGGAGGCCGTCTGCGCCCGCTATCCCCGAACGGCGGTGTACGGCCACCGCAACGCCGGCCGCCGGCTGGCCGACCGCACGGCCTTCCACGAGCTCGCGCCGGACTCGACTCCGCCCGGCGTGCGCGCCTACCACATCGGCCGTCCCCGCCGGGCGGAGCTGCCCGTGCTCGTCGAGTCGCACGCCGCCCTCGCCTTCGGCGACGCGATCGTCGGCACCGGCGACGGGCTGCGCATGTGGTGCAACGAGCCGCTCGACGAGCGCCGGCTGCGGTTCTACGCCGAGCGCTTCGCGCCGACCGTGGTCCCGATCCTGGACGAGCCGTTCGACCACGTCCTGGTCACGCACGGGCCGGCTGTCGTGGGCGGCGGACGCGACGCGCTGCGCGCAGCCGTCGAGCGGCCGCCGTGGTACCACCGCGGCTGAGGGGGACTACCCCCGGATCTCGGAGAAGTGGATGACGGTGACCGTGGCCTCCTCGGTCACCTCGCGGTTGTAGAGCTGGCCGAGGAAGTGGGTGAACTCGTCGATGTGCCGGATCTCCGGGTTGTCGTGCTGGATCTCCCGCGGCGAGACCTCCTGCAGCTGCTTCACCTCGACCTTGTCGATGACGGCGTCGAAGACCTTCTCGCGCACGCCGAAGCGCTGCCCCACGAGCACGGACACCACCTGGCCCTTCTTGTACTTCCCGCTCTTGTCGCCGAGGCGGATCGTCGCGGTCTTGCGGTGGTGGCGCAGCTGGTCTGCGACGACGGGGGAGTAGAAGTTGAGCGCATTCACGGCCGCGTGCATCATAACCAGGCCCGGTGCGGGCGAACCCGTGGGCTGCGGGGACGGTCGCTGCGCTACTGTCGGCCGATGAGACGGCAGCCGCGTGCGGTCTACTGGGTGGTGTTTCTCGACGCCCTGCTCATGTTCGCGATCGTGCCGCTCCTGCCCGGCTACGTGCGCGACCTGCACCTGTCGAAGACGGAGGTCGGCCTCGTCGTCGGCATCTACAGCGGCGCCGTCCTGCTCGGGTCGGTGCCGGTCGGCTACCTGGCGGCGCGGGTCGGCGCCCGCCGGCTCACGATCTTCGGCGTCGCCCTGCTGGCCGTGGCGACGTTCGGCTGCGCGTTCGCCGGCGGGTTCTGGGCGCTCCTGGCGGCGCGGACGGGGCAGGGGCTGTCCTCGGCCGTGTCCTGGACCGCGGGCATGGCGTGGCTCTCGGAGGCGAGCGAACCGAACGTGCGCGGCCGGGTGCTGGGAACCGCGATGTCGTTCGCGACCGTCGGCACGCTGGCCGGCCCGGTGATCGGCGGCGTCCTCGGCGGGGCCTACGGGCTGCGCGCGCCGTTCGTCCTGCTCGGGATCGCCACGCTCGTGCTGACCGTCATCGTCGCCCGCGCGCCCGCCGGGCCGCCCGCGCCGGCGCCGGTCGGCGTCGGCGAGCTCGTGCGGGCCGTGGGCGGGAGCCGGACGATGGTCGCGGCGCTCTCGATGATGCTGCTCGTCGCCGTCGTCTCCGGGACGATCGACACGCTCGTCCCCCTGCGCCTGGGCGTCGACGGGTACTCGGCCGTCGCGATCACGGTCGTCCTGAGCGCGGCGGGCCTGCTCGCCAGCGCCGCCAACTACGGCGTCGGCCGCATCTTCGACCGCTTCGGCGGGATCCCGATCGCGGTCGCGTCGATCGTCGGCATGGCCGCCGTGGTCGCCGCGATGGCCGCGGCGCCATCGGCGCTCGCCCTGGCGGTGCTCTTCGTCGTTGCGACGCTGCCGATCAGCGGCCAGTACGCGGTCGCGTTCCCGCTGTGCGCGGAGGGCGCCGACGGTGAGGGGCTGGCTCACGCGAACGTCTTCGGACTGCTCAACCTGACCTGGGGCGCGGGGTTCCTGATCGGCCCGGCAGCGGGGGCCGCACTGGCCCAGGCGACGTCCGACCGGCTCGCCTACGTCGCGCTGGTGGTCTTGTCGCTTTTGGTGGCGCTTGCCCTGCGTCCTCTGGCACTGTCCTACCGAGAGTGCCAACCTTCTCGTTTGAACGCCTGAGCAGACCCTGCTACGCTGCTCCCTGGCACTCACCAAGTAAGAGTGCCAGCATCACAGGCGAAACATTCCTGAGGAGGGTTGCATGGATCTGAAGCCTCTGGGCGATCGTGTGATCGTCGAGGTCCTGGACGAGGAGGAGATCACCTACAGCGGGATCGTCCTCCCCGACACGGCGAAGGAGAAGCCGCAGCGCGGCAAGATCCTGGCCGTCGGTCCCGGCCGTTACGAGGACGGCAAGCTCGTCGCGCTCGACGTGAAGAAGGGCGACGAGATCATCTTTTCCAAGTATGGCGGCACCGAGATCAAGCTGTCGGGGGACGACTACCTCATCCTGCGCGAGTCCGACATCCTGGCCAAGGTCGTCACCAGCAAGGTCGCCGCGAAGGCGTAGGAGGAACACCCGAATGGCACATAAGGAGCTCAAGTTCAACGAGGAAGCGCGCCGCTCGCTTCAGCGGGGGGTCGACACCCTCGCCGATGCGGTCAAGGTGACGCTCGGCCCCAAGGGCCGCTACGTGGTGCTCGACAAGAAGTTCGGCGCCCCGACGATCACCAACGACGGCGTCACGATCGCGCGTGAGATCGAGGTCGAGGACGTCTTCGAGAACCAGGGCGCGCAGCTCGTCCGCGAGGTCGCCACGGCGACCAACGACGTCGCCGGCGACGGCACGACGACCGCGACCGTGCTCGCCCAGGCCATCGTCCGCGAGGGCCTGAAGAACGTCTCGGCCGGCGCCAACCCGATGGCGCTCAAGCGCGGCATCGAGTCCGCCGTCGAGGCCGTCGTCGAGGACATCAAGAGCCAGTCGAAGGAGATCTCGGGCAAGGAGGACATCGCCCGGGTCGCCACGATCTCGGCCCGCGACCGCGAGATCGGCGACGTCATCGCCGACGCGATCGAGAAGGTCGGCAAGGACGGCGTCGTGAACGTCGAGGAGGGCCAGACGTTCGGCCTCGAGCTCGAGTTCACCGAGGGCATGCAGTTCGACAAGGGCTACCTGTCCCCGTACATGATCACCGACTCCGAGCGCATGGAGGCGGTGCTGGACGACCCGTACATCCTCATCGCCAACCAGAAGATCGGCGCCGTGAAGGACCTCCTGCCCGTGCTCGAGCAGGTCATCCAGAACGGCCGGCCGCTGCTGATCGTGGCCGAGGACGTCGAGGGCGAGTCGCTCGCGACGGTCGTCGTCAACAAGCTCCGCGGCACCTTCACCGCCGTCGCCGTCAAGGCGCCGGGCTTCGGTGACCGCCGCAAGCGGATGCTCGAGGACATCGGCATCCTGACCGGCGGCGAGGTCATCACCGAGGAGATGGGCCTCAAGCTCGAGAACACCACGCTCGCGCAGCTCGGCAAGGCCCGCAAGGTCGTCGTCGACAAGGACGCGACCACCATCATCGACGGTGCCGGCGACAGCGAGGGGATCAAGGGCCGGATCAAGCAGATCAAGTCCGAGATCGAGTCCACGGACTCCGACTTCGACCGCGAGAAGCTGCAGGAGCGGCTGGCCAAGCTGGCCGGCGGCGTTGCGGTGGTCAAGGTCGGCGCTGCCACCGAGACCGAGATGAAGGAGAAGAAGCACCGCGTCGAGGACGCGCTGCAGGCCACCCGGGCCGCCCTCGAGGAGGGCATCGTCCCGGGCGGTGGCGTGGCGCTGCTGCACGCGATCAAGGCCGTTCAGGCCGAGAAGCTCGAGGGCGACGAGAAGACGGGCGCACGCATCGTCATCCGCGCGCTCGAGGAGCCGCTCCGCCAGCTGGCCGAGAACGCCGGCCTGGAGGGCTCGGTCGTCGTGAACGAGGTCCGCGCCGCCAAGAGCGGCTTCGGCCTCAACGTCGACTCCGGCGAGGTCGTGGACATGGTCAAGGCGGGCATCATCGACCCGGCCATGGTCACGCGCTCGGCGCTGCAGAACGCCGCTTCCATCGGCAAGAACATCCTCACCACCGAGGCTGTCGTCGCCGAGGCCCCGGAGAAGGACAAGGCTCCGATGGGCGGCGGCGGAATGCCCGACATGATGTAAGCGAGCTCGCTCGCGCTGTGCGGTGTGAGGCCCGGAGCCCAGCTCCGGGCCTCAGCCGTTTAACGCACCAACCGGGGTCAGACCCCTTTTGGTGCACCGTGAATAAACGGGGTCTGACCCCGTTTATTCAGGCAGGCCGTTCGCGCTGATGTCGGCGATGAAGGCGACGATCAGGTCGGCGGCCTGGTCGACGTCGTCGAGGTGCACGCAGCCGACCGCCGAGTGGATGTAGCGGGACGGCACCGAGATGCACCCGGTGAGCACGCCCGTGCCGGAGAGCTGGATGCCGTACGCGTCGGTCGCGCCGCCCAGCAGCACCTCGCGCTGGTACCCGATCCCGGCGCTCTCGGCGACCCGCTCGAGGCGGTCGGTGAGCCGCCGCGGCACCGCGGTGCCGAAGCCCGCGGCCGGCGCCCAGTCGAAGTACTTGATCGCCGGCCCCGCCCCCAGCTTGATCGGCAGGCGCGAGAACTCGACCCCGGGCGTGTCGCCGCACAGCGTCACGTCGATCGCGAGCGCCACGTCGGGCTGCACGCGCAGCGCGGCCGGGCCGGCGCCGCGGATGCCGAGCTCCTCCTGCACGGCCGCGGTCGCGCACACGGTGGCGGCGACGTCCGCCGGGAGCCGCCGCATCGCCTCGATCATGACGGCGCAGCCGGAGCGGTCGTCGACCGCCTTGCCGGTGAAGACGCGCGTCCCGTTCAGGAGGCCGGCCGGGCGGGCAAAGGTGACGAGGTCGCCGACGCGGACGCCCAGCTCCTCGGTCTCGGCGCGGCTCGAGGTGCCCACGTCGATGAACATCTCGTCGAGCGGGATCGCCTTCTTCGCCTCCTCGGGCGGCAGGACGTGCGCGGGCTTGGCGCCGGTGACGCCGTCGACCGGGCCCTTGCGCCCGTGGATGCGCAGGTCCTGGTCGATGACCATGCGGTCGTCGTGGTAGCCGACCGGCGCGATGCGGACGAAGCCCTCGTCCTCGACGTGCTGGATGACGAAGCCGAGCTCGTCCATGTGCGCGCACAGCATCACCGTGGGCGCGCCCTCGGTGCCGGTGCGGGTGAAGAAGTGGTTCCCGAGCGGGTCGGAGTCGTGGGTGTCGTGGTGGCCGGCGAGCTCGTCCGCGATCACGTCGGCGACCGCCGACTCGTCGCCGGAGACACCGGTGGCCGCGTCGAGGCGGCCGAGCAGGGAGAGCAGTCTGTCAGGCATGGCGCCAACCCTACCGGGCGCCGCCATTACGCTGCCGGGGGTGCCGATCGCGCTGCCCGAGCCCTACGACTTCCACCGCTCGACGTTCCGGTTCCGGACGTTCGGGCGCGACGCAGCCAGCGTCTGGCACGACGACGCCCTCTACCGCGTGCTGCGCTCCGGCCGCGTGGTGCGCGTCTCTGCCGCGGGCATCTCGAGCGACGGCCCGACCGACGCGCGCGACGAGGCCGAGGTGCTGCACATCCTCGGCGCGTCGTTCGACCTCGAGGCGTTCGCGCGCGCCCAGCCGGAGATCGCCGCCCGCGCGCCGGGCTTGCGGCCACCGCTCGTGTTCGACCCGTTCGAGTCGCTGGTGACGTCGGTGACCGCCCAGCAGGTCTCGCTGCACTCGGCCTGCGCGATGCGCAGCCGGCTCGTGCGCCGGCTCGGCCGCCGCCACGAGCTCGACGGCGTCGAGGTCTGGCGCTTCCCCGGCCAGGAGGACGTGGCCGGCGCCGACCTCGAGGGCCTGGGCCTGTCACGGGCGAAGATGCGCTCGATCGCCGCGCTGGCCGCGGCCGACCTCGACCTGACCGGGCTCGACGACGCCGGGGTGCGCGAGCACCTGACCGCGCTGCCGGGGATCGGCGGCTGGACGGTCGACTGGTTCCTGGCCCGCTGCCTCGGCCGGCCGGACGCGTTCGCGCCCGGCGACCTGGGCGTGCGCAAGGCGGTCGCCCGCTGGTTCTCGGAGGACGAGATCTGGCCCGAGGCGCGCGTCCGCGAGGCGGTCGCCCCGTTCGGCGACGACGCCAACCTGGCCGTGCACTACCTGCTCGCGCCGGCCGCCGTGGCCGCCGTCAGGGCGTGAAGGTGCGCGCCGTGTAGGTGATCATGACGAGCGCCCCCAGGAGCAGCGGGAAGCTCGTCTTCACGAAGGTGTCGACGCGCTCCTCCTCGCCCAGCGCGGCCAGCGCCCAGAAGAGCGGGAACGCCACCATGCCGAACCGGCCCATCGAGACCAGGAGGCCGCCGCTCGTCGGCAGGAGCACGGCCAGCGCGGCGAAGATCAGGTACTCGCCGGGCATCCGCATCCGCCAGGCCTTGTAGAAGAGGCCGCACCAGAGCAGGGTGAAGGCGATGTGGATCAGGAAGCGCAGGTGCCCGCCCTCGAGCACGTCGTGCCAGAGCGTGTGGACGACCACCCACGGCAGGAACGAGACGCCGCGGCCCCAGCCCCGCTCCTGGGCGTCGGGGTTGGCCATGAAGTTGCCCGTGCGCCAGCCCAGGTACAGGAAGAACGCGAGCTCCGCGGCGGGCATGAGGAGCAGCGGCAGGTAGGCCCTGAAGCGCAGCCCCTCGGTCCGGTACCGGCGCCAGGCCAGGGCGGGCACGAGCGCGATCCCGACCGGCCGCGCCAGCACGGCCAGCGCCCCGACGGCCGAGCCCCACCACCAGCGGCCGTGCCAGGTGAGCACGAAGGCGCCGAGCGCGAGCAGCAGGAAGAGGCTCTCCGCGTAGGGCAGGGCGAACACGAACGTCAGCGGGAAGATCGCCAGATAGAGCACCGTGCGCCGGGCCATGCGCTCGTCGTACCGGCGCTGGGTGATGGCGTAGAGCAGGCACAGCGCCGCCCCGAACAGGGCCGTGGAGAGCAGGCTGCCCCAGAGCGTCATCGGCCCGGGCAGGACGCCGACGACCCGCCACGTCAGCGGATACAGCGGGAAGAAGGCGGCCGCGTTGCCATGGCCGATGGCGGGGTCGTAGCCGTGCTCGGCGATCCAGCGGTACCAGACCGCGTCCCACTGGCCGAGCGGGGCGAAGAGCCCGTGGTAGGAGAGGCCCGACTCCCGCGGGACGCGCGACGTCCAGCCCGCCGCCGCGAGCAGCCCGTACACCGCGATGCGGCTGGCGGCGAACACGGTCAGCGGGTAGCGCATCGACGCGAGCAGCCCGCGCAGGCCCGGCGCGGGCGTCGGCTCGGGCGCGGCCGGGGCGGCGATCAGCGTGTCGCTCATTCCGGCCATCCCAGCCGCCGCCACAGCCGCTGGATGCCGAACACGGCCACGGTGGCGTAGACGGCCCCGATCAGGAGATCGACGACGTAGTGGTTGGCGGTGTACACGACCGCGATCGACTGGATGATCGGGTAGAGCAGGGCCGTCCCGGTCACCCACCAGCGCCAGCGGGTGTTCCACGCGAGCATGACGATGAAGAGGAACACGAGCATCGCATAGCCCTCGTGCAGCGACGGGATGGCGGCGTAGGGGTTGTCGGACACGAGGTGGTAGAGCGGCCCGGAGTCGGTGGGCAGGGGCGACGTGGCCGCCTGCGCACCCGCGGGGTTCGCCAGCGGCGGGATCAGTCCCTTGTACGCGGCGGCCCACGGCGGCGCCGCCGGGTAGAGCCAGAACGTGAGCGCGCCGGCGTAGGAGAGCACGAGCAGGGTCAAGGCGAAGCGGTAGTAGAGCGCCCGCCGCTTCAGCCACAGGCAGAACGCGAGCGTCGGCGGCACGATGAAGTGCACCCGGGTCATGAACGAGAGGAACTGGTCGTACCAGTGCAGGCTCCCGGTCCACAGCCAGTCCTGCAGGACGACGGTGGGGACGTGACCGAAGAAGAGGAACTTCTCGACGTCGAGCTGCGGCCGGTAGTAGGGACTCGGATGCAGGGTGTGCGCGATTCCGCGAGACTCCTCGTAGAGCACGATCAGCGCGACGAAGGGGACGAAATCGAGCAGGAACCGGCGGCCCCGCCCGAGCACGAGCGCGGGAGCCAGCAGCACCAGGACGTAGCGGTCCGGCGTGAGCGACACGCCGAACGTCAGCACCTGCGCCAGGAGGGCGACGACGAAGGCGACCGCGGCGAGGATGGCCGTGGGCCGGTCGATGTTCCGCCGGGGCGGGCCCCAGCGCTCGCCGTCGCCGCCGCCATGCTGCTCGCCGTGCTCGCCCGGCTGCCCTTCCTGCACACGCCCCTGACCGCGGACGAGGGCGGGTACGCCGAGGTGGCCCGCCTCTGGAGTCACGGCGCCGTTCTGTACCAGGGTGCCTGGGTCGATCGCCCGCAGGGACTGCTGATCATCTTTCGGGCGATGCTCCATGTGGATGGCGGCTCCGCGGAGGCGTTGCGAGCGCTTGCGGCGGTCGCGGCGGCGCTGGTGGTGGCCGTGACCATGGTCGTCACCGCCAGGCTGGCGGGGAGGATACCCGCAACCATCGCCGGTCTGGCGATGGCAACCGTCGGCGCGTCCCCGTTCATTGAATCGTTCACATTGTCCGGCGAGCTGCTCGCGTCGCTCGCCGCCGTCGCCTCGATGCTGGCGTTCGTCCGCTATCTCGAGCGCGGCGCGCCGCGCGTGGCTCGTCACCGCCGGCCTCCTCACCGGGTGCGCCGTGCTCGTGAAGCAGTCGGCGTTCGACGCCGGAGCTGCCGCCGCCGTGTACCTCGTCTGGACGCGCCGCCGGGCCGGGATCGCCCCGGCCGCCGCGCTCGTCGCCGCGGCGTTCGCCCCGGTCGTCGTCGCCGCGGTCACGGCCCCGAGCTTCCACGACTGGTGGTACGCGATGGTGACCTACCGCGACCAGGCCGACTCGATCGTCACGGGCTCCCTCCACGCCCGTCTCGACCAGGCCTGGGCCTCGGCGTCGGCGGCAGCGCGCGGGCTGGGCGTGCTCGCGCTGCTTGCGATCGCGGGCTGGCGGCGGTGGCCGCTGCTCGGCGTGCTCTGGCTCGCGTTCGCCGGCGTGGCCGTGGTCGGGGGCGGGAACTTCCACAACCACTACTACCAGCAGATGGTGCCGCCGCTCGCGCTGCTGGCCGGGATCGGGGGAGCCGAGCTCCTGCGCCGGCGCAACGTCGTCTACGCGGCGGTCGTCGCGGTCGCGCTCGCCGCCACCGTCGCGGTCACGGCGCCGCTCTGGTTCGACTCGCCGAACGCGCAGGCGCGAAACGTCTTCCCGGCCGACCCGCACCTGCAGACAGACGCCGCCGTGGTGCGCTACCTCCGCGCCCACACCGCCCCGGGCCAGCGCATCTTCGTCATGTGGGCGGCGGCGGATCTCTACTACCTGTCCGACCGCGACCCGTCGTTCCGGTACATGTGGTTCCGCAACATCCAGGCGATCCCGGGCGCGCTCGGGCAGGCGCGGCGGATGCTGTCGGGGCCGCACCCGCCTGCGCTCGTCGTCGGGATCAACTCGCCCGCGTCGATGGATCCGTCCGGGAAGACGCAGGCGATCCTGGACGCGAACTACCACCGGGTGGCGACGGTCGAGGGCGTCCCGATCTACGCGCCGACGTACTGACGGGCTGCGCAGACGCTTCGGATCAGGCGAACGACGAGCTCCAGCCGGCGCTCGAGGGTGGCGATCTCGATCCACTCGGCCTCGGTGTGGTCGTCGCCGCCGACCGGGCCCAGGCCGTCCAGCGTGGGGATGCCCCAGGCGCCCGTCCAGCAGCCGTCCGAGACGCCGCCGGAGAGCTCCGTCCCGATGTCGAGGCCGACGTCGCGGGCATGCCCGAGCGCCGTCCGGACGAGATCCTCCGCGACGGGCATCGGCGGCCACGTGCCGCGGTCGGAGAGCTCGGTGCGCACGCCGTCGTAGGGGCTCGGGCGCTCCAGCTCGGCGGCGGCGTGCTCGAGGTCGGCGGCGACGCTCGAGCGGATGTCGAGCGTCGCCCGGGCCAGGCCGGGGACCGTGTTCGCCGAGTCTCCGCCGTTCACCGTCGTGACCACCGACGTCATCTCGGGCCGGCCGTCGGCCAGGCCCTCGATCCGCAGGATCTCGCGGGCGAGCGCCGAGACGGCGCTGCGGCCGAGGGCGGTGTCCGCGCCGGCGTGGGCCGGGCGGCCGTGCAGGTGCAGCGTCCGCCAGAGCGCGCCCTTGCGGGCGGAGACCATGTCGCCGTTGCGGCGGCCGCACTCGAACACGAGCGCCGCCGCCGCGCCGCGGGCGTGCTCGGCCGCGGCCGGGGCGCGCAGGCGCACCTCCTCGTCGGCGCAGACCAGGAGGCGCAGCTCCGAGAACGGGCGCTCGGGCATCGCCGCCAGCCGCTCCACGGCCATCGCGGCGAGCACGAGGCCGCCCTTCATGTCGGCGACGCCGGGGCCGGTGCAGAGGTCGCCGTCGCGCCGGAACGACCACCGCGCCGTCGTCCCGGCCGGGAACACCGTGTCGGGGTGCCCGAGCAGCGCGACCGCCGGCCCGCCGTCGCCGGGCAGGGTGATGACGAGGCTGCGGGCCGGGTTGTCCGGCTCGTCCACCCACTCCAGCGTGCAGCCCGCCGGCCCGAGCCAGGCGCCGATCCGCTCGGCGACGGCCTCCTGCTCGGTGCCCTCGGAGGGGGAGTCGATGTCGACCAGCGCCTGGAGCCGGTCGCAGAAGACGTCGATGGGCGAGGCGGCCAAGGCGCCGGTGACTCTACTGAATCGAGCGGGGCGGCAAACCGGGACTCGCCCCGCTCGGCGGGGACAGTCCCCAGGCGCCGGTGTACGCTGCGGGCATGGCAGCGGTGCTCGACCGGGCGTTCCTGCGGGCCAGCGGGCCCGACGCGGTGGCCTACCTCCAGAGCATGGTCTCGAACGACGTCGAGGCGGTCGCGCCCGGCGGGGGCACCTACGCGCTCCTGCTCACGCCGAAGGCGCGGGTGATCGCCGACCTCGAGGTGTTCCGGGTCGACGCCGACCTCGTGCTGGCGTGCCCGCCGCAGGCCGCGGGCGACGTCCTGGAGACGCTCGTGCGGGCGCGGTTCCGCAAGAAGGTCGCGCTCGAGCAGGCCGACTACGCGCTCGTGTGGGGCGACGCCGACGGCGCGCTGGCCGAGCTCGAGACGCCGGCCGGCGTCGAGCGCCTGCTGGCGGCGGCGCCCGCGAACGGCGCCGGGACGGCGGCCGACTGGGAGCTGGCCCGGATCGAGGCCGGGATGCCGCGGTTCGGGCACGAGTTCGACGGCGCGTCGATGCCGGCGGAGGCCGGCCTCGAGACGCGCGCGATCAGCTTCACGAAGGGGTGCTACCCGGGCCAGGAGCCGGTCGCGCGGCTGCACTACCGCGGCCACGCCAACCGGGGCGTGCGCGGCGTGCGGTTCGACGGCGCCGCGGCGGCCCTGGGGACGGCGGTCACCGTGGACGGGGCCGAGGTCGGGCGGGTCACCTCGGCGGCCGACTCGCCCCGGCTCGGCCCGATCGGCCTGGCCGTCCTGCGCCGCGAGGTGGCCGACGGCGCGCACGGCGACGCCGGCGGCGCGCCGCTCACCGTCGTTCCGCTGCCGTTCGCCTAGCCGATCACTTCTCCCAGGCGCCGACCTCGTAGGCGGCGCCCGGCGTGCCGCCGACCACGAGCAGCGTCGTCGGCGACGCCGTCGACTCGATCTTGCGGGTCACGTCCGGCTCGACCTCGATCAGCCCGCCGGCCGGGACGGTCACCCGCTCGCCGGCGAGCGTCGCGACCACCTCGCCGGCGTGGACGAAGTAGATCTCCTGCTGGCCCGACTCGCGCTCGTCGTGCTCGGGGATGAGCACCTTGTCCGCGTCCTTGGTGACGGCGTTGATCCCGAACGCCGTGATGCCGAAATGGTGCCGGATCGACTTCCACGTCGGCGGCCAGTCCGGCTTCACCGGCGGGACGTCGTCCACCTCCGCCACCTGCCAGCCGGCGCCCTGCGCTCGTACGCTCATGCGACTCCTCCAGCTCGGGTGGAGCCGATCCTACTCCCCGGAGAACTCCATGATCTGGAGGCCGCGGTGGCGGAAGCCCTGCTTCGTATAGAAGTCGGGGATCCCCAGCTCGCGGTCGTCCGGGGTGACGCGCAGCTCGATCGACTCGATGCCGCGCCGGCGGCACTCGTCGACGGCGTTTCGCAGCAGGCTCGCGCCCAGGCCGCGCCCGCGCGCCGACGGCTGCACCCAGATCTCCTCGATCTCGGCGCTCGCGCCCCCGCTGGCCGAGATGCGGATGGTCGTCGTGGCGACGGCGGCGTCGCCGGCGAGGGTGAAGAACCCGCGGCCGGGGTCGCACAGGATGGCCTCGACGTTCTGCTGCAGGTGGCGCACCTCGCGGCCCTCGTGGCTGAAGAACGCCTTCAGGAGCCGGGTGACGGCGGCCGCGTCGTCCGGGTTTGCGATCCGGGGCGTCGCGGTGGTCACTCCGCCACCCCGCAGTGCTCGACCGCCGCCAGGGCGAGCGCCCCCGTGCAGGCGACCAGGTCGTCGACCGGCACGTACTCGTCCACCGTGTGCGCCCAGGCGATGCTGCGCGGCCCGTAGCCGATCGAGGGGGTGCCGCCGAAGCGGGTGAAGGTGGCGGCGTCGAACCACGAGTCGAGCCCGCCCAGGACGCCCGGCCGGCCGGCGGCCGCCGTCGCGCGCAGCATCGTCTCGACGATCGGACGCGCCGGGTCGACCTCGGCGGGCGGGATGTCGAGGTCCCACTCGATCACGGGCGGGTTCTCCGCGAGCCAGGCGTCGGCCGCCGCGGCCCGGGCCACCCAGTCGGCGATCTCGGCCTCGACGTCGCGGCCCCAGCCCTCGCTGTCCGCGCGCCCGGGCAGGTAGGTCACCTCGCAGGTCATCCAGCACGACGCCGGGTAGGTCACCGTCCACTCGCCGCCCCCGATCTTGACGGGGACGATGTCGCCGGGCGGGAGGTGGGCGTGGCGCTGGGCGGGGCTGCCGCGCCACTCGTCGCGCAGCCGGGCGACGGCGTCCATCACGACGCCCATCTTCTCGATCGCGTTCACGGCCCCGCCGTCGCGCCAGTGCGCCTGCGCCATCTCGGCGTGGCCGGGCCGTCCGGTGACCCGGAAGGTCGGCGTGAGCGACCCGCGGCAGGCCACCCAGACCTCGAAGGCCGTGGGCTCGGTGACGATGCCCGCGTCGGCCTGCACCCCGTGGCGGACGGCGGCCAGGCCGCCGGCGCCTGAGGACTCCTCGTCGGTGACCGTGTTCACGATCAGGTCGCCGCGCAGCCTCACGCCCAGCCGGTGCAGCACCTCGGCGGCGTGGACCATGCAGGCCACGCCGCCCTTCATGTCGCAGGCGCCGCGGCCGTAGAGGTTACCGTCGCGCACCTCGGCCCGGTTGGGGTCGCTCGTCCAGCGGTCGCGCGGCTCCGACGGGACGACGTCGATGTGCCCGTTGAAGAGGAGGCTCGACCCGCCGCCCGCCCCCCCGAAGCGCGCCGCCATCTGCGGTCGGCCGTCGAAGCCGAGGCCGGGCGGCATCTGCCGCGAGCCGGCGATGTCGGACGGCGCGGGCTCCCAGATGTCCACGGCGGCGCCCGCGGCCTCGAGCCGGTCGCCCAGGTATGCCTGGAGATCGGCCTCCTGGCGGGGAGGGTCGGTCGGGTTGCGGGCCGTCGTGTCGAACGCGACCAGCTGCGCCGTGAGCTCCACCAGCTCCTCCCTGCCGGCGGCGACCGCATCCAGGATGCGTGCCTCCAACGTCACGGTGGGCGATGATAGTGAAGGGTGGAACGGACCGACGCATACGTCCGCCGCCGGCGCAGGCCGCGGCCGTGGGCCCGGATCGCGGCCGTGCTCTGCCTCTGCGCCGTCTCGGTGGCGGGCGGCTACGGCGCCCATGCGCTCGTCGCGGGGCCGCGAGCGGCCGCGCCGGCAGCCTCGCACACGGCCCCGGCGACGACGCTGACCGTGACGACGACGACGACGGCGCCACCGCCGCCGCCCGACCGGCGCACGATCTCGATCGCGGCGGTCGGCGACACGATGCTCGGCTCGACTCCGGAGCTGCCGCCCTCGCCCGCGACCTACCTCGCCGCCATGCGCGCCGACCTCCGCGCGGACATCGTCTTCGGCAACCTCGAGGGCACGCTCACCGACGCCACGTCGAGCAAATGCGCGCCCAAAACAAAGCACTGCTTCGCCTTCCGGGCGCCGCCGGACCTCGCGTCCGACCTGCGCGCGGCGGGGTTCACGGTGATGAACAACGCCAACAACCACTCCTACGACTTCGGGCCGGCCGGCCAGGCGGACACAGTGGCGGCGCTGCACGCGGCGGGGATCGCCCAGACGGGCCTCCCCGGCGAGATCACCGTCGTGGGCGCCGGCGGCCTGCGGGTCGCCTTGCTCGGCTTCGCGCCTTACTCCGACACCGCGTCGCTGCTCGACCTCTCCGCCGCGCGCGCGTTGATCGAGCGCGCCGACGCGCTGGGCGACATCGTCGTCGTCGCCATCCACGCCGGCGCCGAGGGTACGGACGCCCAGCACGTCACCGGCGCCGAGGAGACGTACGTCGGCGAGGATCGCGGCAACGCGGAGGCGTTCGCGCACATGGCGGTCGGCGCCGGCGCCGATCTCGTCCTCGGCTCGGGGCCGCATGTCCTGCGGGGGATGGAGATCTACCACCGGCGCCTGATCGCCTACAGCCTGGGCAACTTCGCCGGCTACCACAACTTCGGTCTCGACGGCGTCCTGGGCGACTCCGCCGTGCTGCACGTGCGGCTCTCGGCCACCGGCGCGTTCCGGTCCGGGCGGATCAGCTCCGTCCGGCTCGTCGACGCCGGCATGCCGGTGCCGGACGCCGCCGGGACGGGTGCGGGGCTGATCGCCGAGCTCTCCCGTGACGACCTCGGCGCCCGGGCGATCCGGGTGACGCCGGCGGGCCGGATCGCGCCGCCCTGAGGCGGCGGGGGGTGTAACCCCTGTAAGGAACTGGGTGCGATCCCCCCGGCGGGGGATTCCCGTCGGCGCCCCGTCTCCCCCATAACGAGACAGACGCCTCCGTGGCCCCCCGAAGCCCGGACCAGCGGCCGGTAACACCCCCATCCGACGGCCGCCGGACGTCGCCTGCCCTGACCCCCACCCGCCCCGAGGGAGGTGCGCTGATGATCAAGTGGAACTACCCCGCCCTGCGCGTCGTCCTGGCCCTGGGCGCGATCGCCTCGTTCGCGATCGCTTCCGGCGCCGGCATGCGCTGGCAGTAGCCGATCGAGCGCCGGAGGCTCCCCCTCACGGGGGTGCCTTTCCCGGCCGATAACGGGATGGAAGCTTCGTGACCACCTCCGCCGCTCCCCCGAACACCTCCTTGCCGCCCCGACTGCTCCGCTACGTCGTCACCGTCATCGCCGTGACCGTACCGGTGGCAGTCGGGGCGGCCCTGACTGCAGCCGCATCCCCGCCCGCCACGGACGCCCTGGCGGGCGTTCTCGTCTTTGCGCTCGCCGCGCTGGCCGCCGAGTTCAAGCCGGTGCCGCTCGACGAGCAGGGTGCCCGCAAGGTCTCGCTGGCGTTCGTCTTCCTGCTCGCCGCCCAGATCCTGTTCGGGTGGCAGTACGCGGTGATCGCGGCGCTGGTCGCCACCGCGATCGTCGAGTACGCCGAGCGCGGCCTCTCGCTGCGCGGGGCATTCAACACGTCGGCGTACGCGCTCTCTGCCTTCGCCTCCGCGTTCCCGGCCTTCCTGCTCGGCTGGAACGGCGGCACGATCGGCGCGGGCGACGCCGCCAAGCTGACGGTGCTCGCCTTCGCCGGCGGCGCCGCCTACGTGGTCACGAACGTCGCCCTCGTCGCCGTCGCCGTCGCGCTCGCCCACGGGGTGCCGCTGCGCGAGGCGCCGCGCGCCTACCTGCACCACCCCGGCCCCGCCTTCGCGATCATGGCCTTCATCTCGGCCCTGGCCGTGTCGCTGTGGAAGGTCGATCCGCCGCTCGAGCTGCTTCTCGCCGGCCCCGTCTTCGCGCTCGCGCTCTACCTGCGCTCCTCCTACCGCACCGTGCTCGCCGTGCGGGACGCGGAGACCGACGCCCTCACCGGCCTCGGGAACCACCGCTCGTTCCAGATCGACCTGCGCCGCGAGCTCGAGACCGCCGCCGAGGAGGACGGCCTCCTGTCGCTCGCGCTGGTCGACCTCGACGCCTTCAAGGACATCAACGACCGCTTCGGCCACCCGGTCGGCGACGCGGTGCTGCGCCTGGTCGGCGACGTGCTGCGGGAGCAGTGCGGCGACGGCCGCGCCTATCGCATCGGCGGCGAGGAGTTCGCGGCGCTGCTGCCCGGGCACACGTCCTGGGCGGCGGACACGGTGTTCGACCGCGTCCACGCGCAGCTTGCCGGCACCGAGTTCCCGCACGGCGAGCCGGTCACGGTCAGCGTCGGCCTGGCGGTCTTCCCGGAGCACGGTCGCGACCGCGAGACGCTCTACGACGTCGCCGACGCCGCGCTCTACTGGGCCAAGAACCACGGCAAGAACCGCTCGTGCATCTACAGCCCGTCGGTCGTGCGCTCCTACACACCGACGGAGCTGGCCGAGGCCGCCGAGCGGCATGCCCGGCTGCGCGCCGCCGAGGGACTGATCCGGGTCGTCGACGCCAAGGACACGTACGCCGGCGCCCACTCGCAGACGGTCTCGCGCCTGGCGGAGGCGATCGCCCGCACGATGGGCCTCGATGTCGAGGTGGTCGAGCAGGTGCGCCTGGCCGGCCTGCTGCACGACCTGGGCAAGATCGCCATCCCCGACCGCATCCTGCAGAAGCCCGGCAAGCTCGACCCGGACGAGCTGCGGGTGATGCGCGAGCATCCCGTCCTCGGCGCGCGGCTGCTCGAGGGGCTGGGCGTCTCGCCGGTCGACCGCTGGATCCTGCACCACCACGAGTGGTGGGACGGCTCCGGGTACCCGCTCGGCCTGGCCGGTGAGGAGATCCCGCTCGGCTCGCGGATCATCCTCGTCGCCGACGCGTTCGACGCGATGACCTCGGATCGCTGCTACCGGGCGGCCGGCACGGCGTCCGCGGCGATCGCCGAGCTGCGCAAGCGCTGCTGGACGCAGTTCGACGCCCGCGTCGTCGCCGCGCTGGAGCGTCTCCAGGCCGAGGAGCCGGACATCGCCGAGGTGCGGGCGGCCGGCTGATGGTGCTCGCCCTCGCCGTGCTGGTCGGGCTCGGGCTCGGCCGGCTGCTGGGAGGCCGGGTGTCGGCGCTGGCCGCCATGCCGATCCGGGCGCCCTGGCTCTTCTACGCCGCCATCGCGCTGCAGGTCGCCGGCTATCCGTCGGGCGTCCTGCCGTGGAGCATCGGCGACTCGCTCGCGACGGGCCTCTGGATGGCCTCCTACGCGCTCCTGATCGCGGCCGTCGCCGTCAACGTGCGGCTGCCCGGCGCCGCGATCGTCGGGCTTGGCATGCTCTCGAATCTCGCCGCCGTCGTCAGCAACGGCGGGCACATGCCCGCGCGCGTCTCGGCGCTCCGTGCCGCCGGCGTGCTCTACCGGGGCGTGCACAACAACAGCGCGATCGCGTCGCACCCGAACCTGCCCTGGCTGATCGACCGCTGGCCCGTGCCGGCCTGGATCCCGATGGGCAACGTGTACTCGGCCGGCGACGTCCTGATCGCCGTCGGCGCAGTCGTGCTGGTCTGCGCGGGCATGGGCGTGCGCCTGCGGCGGCGCGAGCTCGCCCCCGCCTAGAGACCTAGGCGGACTCGCGGTAGGCGGCCGAGACGCGCTTCGGCACGCACAGGCTCCAGGCGTCGATCACGAGGCCGCGCATCTCCTCGGCGTCGATCGCCGCGAGGCGCACCACGACCCAGTTGAAGCGCAGGTCGGACTCGCCCGGCATCAGGAACTTCTCGGGCTCCGTGCCGACGAGCCACTCCCGCTCCTCCTTGGGGAAGCCGAACCCCATCAGCGTCTCGTCGCGGGAGAAGGCGACGTAGACGATCTGCCCGACCCGGAACTTGATCCGGCCGCGGACGAGCGCCTCGGTCGTGCGCGGGAGCGTCAGCGCGACCGCCCGGACGTCGTCCACGGTCACCACGGCAGCGTCCCGGACTCCGTGTCGATCGCGAGCGGCGGCCGCGTCGCGGAGGCGGCGCCGGTCGGATACCAGGTGCGGCCGCGGCGCACGACGATCAGCGAGCCGGCCTTCGTGCCCGCGGCGGCGAACGTCTCGCGGTCGCCGCTCCACCGGCGCGCGCCGGTGCGCCGTTCGAGCTCGTCCAGGAAGCCGCCGACGTCGTCGACGGGCATGCCGACCTCGCAGATCCCGAGCAGCGCGGCCGGGCCGAACGGCGGTGCGTACGCCTCGGGCAGGTCGTGGTGGGCGATCAGCTCGACGATGTTGCCGTCCGGATCGGCGAAGTAGGCCGAGTCGGCGTTCCAGTCGGGGAACGCGAATGCGCCGGCTCCCGTCCTCGCCCGCCAGGAGCTCGACGCGCCCGCCCAGCCACGCGAGCGCGTCGGCGTACGCGGCCGAGGGGATGCGGATCGCGAAGTGCTGCGGCGTCGGCTCGCCCGGCTCGAACACGAGCCGCGCGTCGCCGATGCCGACTGCGAGCGCTTCGCCCTCGTCGGCCGTCGCCAGCCCGAACGCCCCGGCGCAGAGCGCGCGCTGCTCGCCCAGCCGCGCCGACGCCAGCCTGATCTCGCGGAGATGCACGGGGGAAGGGTACGCTGTGGGGCGCGCCACTTGGCGCGCGCAGCATGTGTCATTTGGCGGTCGCACGACGCGCCACTTGGCCGCCGCACGACGCGCCACTTGGCGCATGCAGCATGTGCCATTTGGCGGCCGGGTCTCCCGAGCACGGTCGCGCCTCTTGCCGCGCCCGGCCGCGGCGTCGGTGGGCGCCGAGCTTGGGACGCGCCATTTGGCGCGTGCAGCATGTGTCATTTGGCGTCGAGCCCGGCCAAACGCCTTTGCGACCGACGCTGCTCCAGCGGGACTCTCCGGCCACCAGTCGCCGGCCTCGCGCCGTGCGCTCGGGCCGGGAGCACGACGCGCCATTTGGCCGCCCCACGACGCGCCACTTGGCGCGTGCAGCATGTGCCATTTGGCGGCCCCGCCGCCCAACCACCCCTTACGCGACCCGCGTCGCCCCGTCGTAGTTCTCGGCGTACCAGCCGCCGGCGAGGCTCGAGATGCGCACGTGGTCGCCGGTGTGCGGCGCGTGGATGAAGCGGCCGCCGCCGATGTAGATGCCGACGTGGTTCAGGTCGTCGAAGAAGACGAGGTCGCCGCGGCGGAGCTGATCCATGCGGACGTGGCGGCCGTCGCGGTACTGGGCGGCGGCGAAGTGGGGCAGGTGCACGCCGAGCTGTCGCGTACACGTACATGACGAGGCCGGAGCAGTCGAAGCCGCCCGGATCGGCGCCGCCCCAGCGGTAGGGCACCCCGAGGTAGCGCTCGGCGATCGAGACGGCGCGGGCGCCGACGCCCTCGGCCCGGCGCGGAGGCGCGGCGCGATGGTGGCGGGACGGAGCGACCCGGCCGCGGCGGAGGGCGGCCAGGGTGTGGGAGCCGACCTGGCCGTCCACGACGAGGCCGTGGCGGGCCTGGAACCCGCGCACCGCCGCAAGGGTGATCGGCCCGAAGTCCCCGTCGGGCGTGACGCCGAGCAGCCGCTGCACCGCCGCGACCGCCGGCCCGGCGTCGCCCTCGCGCAGGACGGCCTCGCCGGCGAAGCCGCGCCACTCAGCCTCGAGCGCCGACCACGTGTGCGGCCCGGCCTGTCCGTCGACGAGCAGGCCGTGCGCGGCCTGGAACCTGCGCACGGCCCGCAGCGTCGACGGGCCGAACCGGCCGTCCGCGTGCACGCCCAGCAGGCGCTGCAGGTGGACGACCTCGGGCCCGCTCGCGCCCAGCCGGAGGATGCGGCGGGGATGGACGCGCGAGCGCGTCTTCCCGCCGGCCGCCTGCGCCGGCGCGGCGAAGCCGGTCGCGTTGGCGCCGACGGCGGTGGCGGCCACGGCCAGGGGGACGCTGACGCGCTTGACGGTGCGCCGATATCGGGCCGCTGCCCGCCGTCGCTGCGCGCGCTCGTGCGAATAGCGCCACAGGTCCTCGGAGGCGAGGTCGCGTGAAGGTGGAGCGCTCATCATCGTCCCCCCGGCGTGACTCACGGCGCAGACGCTACCGATCGGGCCGTGAAGGGGGTGTGGGCAACCCGTTAGCGAACTGTTCGGAGCCATGCGCCCCGGCGGACTACGCCTCGTTGAAGCCGGTGCGGCGCATCGCGCCCCAGCTGCGCTTGCGGGGAGACGCTTGCGCCACTAAACTACGACTGTTAGTATAAAAACTAATCACAAGAAGTCTGACTCAGGAGCTTCCCATGCGCGTGACGCACGTTTCACCCAACCTGACCCAGCTGACCCGGCTGCGCTTCGTGAACGCCTACCTCGTCCCCGAGGACGACGGCCTGACGCTCGTCGACACGATGATCGGCGGCAGCGGAAGCGCGATCGCCGCGGCCGCCGAGGGGATGGGGCGTCCCATCGTCCGCATCGTCCTCACCCACGGCCACGGCGACCACGTCGGCTCGCTGGACGAGCTCGCGAAGGCGCTGCCCGATGCGGTGGTCGGCTCGTCGGTTCGCGAGAGCCGTCTGCTCGCCGGCGACCATGCGCTCGATCCCGCCGAGCCCGCATCGAAGCTGCGCGGCGGCTGGAAGGACGTCGAGACGCGCCCGTCGCTCCTCCTCGAGGACGGCGACCGCGTCGGCTCGCTGCGCGTCGTCGCCGCGCCGGGGCACACGCCGGGCCACATCGCCCTCCTCGACGAGCGCGACGGCACGCTGATCGCCGGCGACGCCTTCTCGACGCTCGGCGGCGTCTCCAGCGGCGGCCGCACGAACCCGCGCTTCCCGCTCGTCGGGATGGCGACGTGGGACCGTGCCACCGCCAACCGGACGGCCGCGCATCTGGCGACCCTGGCGCCGTCCGCGCTCGCGGTCGGGCACGGCCGCGTCGTCGCCGATCCGGCGGCGGCCATCGAGCGCGCCCTGTCGGCGGTCGACGCCATCCCCGCCGAGGCGGCGTAGGTGGCCCGCCGCGGCCTCACCCGGGCGGCGGTCGTCGAGACGGCCGCCCGGCTGGCCGACCGGGACGGCTACGACGCGCTCACGCTGGGGGCGGTGGCGGCCGAGGTCGGGGTGCGGCCGCCGTCGCTCTACAACCACGTCGACGGCCTGGCGGACCTCCGGCGCGAGCTCGCCCTCACGGGCGTGACCGAGCTCGGCGAGCGCATTCGCGACGCTGCCGTCGGGCGGGCAGGTGAGGACGCGCTGCTCGCGCTGTCCGCGGCCTACCGGGCGTACGCCCGCGAGCGGCCGGGCCTCTACCTGGCGCTCCAGCGGGCGCCGGAGCCGGGCGACGACGAGCTGGCCGCGGCGGCCGCCCGGCTGCTCGGGCCGGTGATTTGCCGTGCTGGCGGGCTTCGGGCTCGAGGGCGACGCCGGCATCCACGCCGCACGGGCGCTGCGGAGCGCGATGCACGGATTCGTCGAGATCGAGCGCGTCGGCGGGTTCGGGATCGACCTCGACCTGGACGAGAGCTACCGGTTCCTCATCGGTGCGGTCGCCGCCGGGATCGGCGCTTGAGCGGCGTCGCCCGCGCCCGTACGCTGGAGACGTGGCCCCCCGCGTCCAGCTTTCCGTCGCTCTCACCCCGCACACCGTGGCGGCAGTGCGACTGCTGCGCCAGGCCCGCCGGCAGGTCCCGTGCGCCGGATCGCTGTGCGCGGCGCTCGACCTGGCCGATCCGGCCGGCGACGTGGCGCCCGAGGCGTACGCGGAGGCGGTCTCGGCGCTGGACGTCGGCGCACGCGTCTTCGGCTACGACGCCGCCACCGAGATCGGCGCGCACAGCGGCCCTGCGGCGCTCGTGATCGACGTCGCCGTCTACAGCCTCACGGGCGCCGTGACCGACGTCCCGGCGGCGCTGAACGCGTTCCGCCGCGCAGCGGGCCCGCTGCTCGACTCGACGCGGCGCTAGCGCCGCACCGAGGGGCGGATCGCCGCGCGTCGACCGCGCAGCGACCCGCCCCATCCGCGTGTCAGTGAGCCGCCCGGAGCTCGCCGAGCAGGCCGTGCGCCTCGCCGTCCGGGCCCGCGCTGAAGAGCAGCGCGTTGCGGGCGCCGGTGACGCCGTTGCCGAAGCGCAGCCCCCACAGGCCGTCGATGACGACCGGCGCGCCGTGCGGGCGCCGGAGCGTCCCCAGCATGCGGCCGGTCCGGATGTCATAGGCGTGGATGCGCCCGTCGCCGAAGTTGCCGACGAGCAGGGCACCGCTGAAGCGGCCGAAGTGCCGCGGTGCCTGCGCCAGGCCCCACGGCGCGTTCAGCGGGCCGCGGCTGGCGAGCCGCCGGATCAGGTGGCCGCGCGGCGTGTAGACGTCGACGTAGCCCAGGTGGGGCGCGTCGACCTCGTCGGGCGGCGTGCCCTGCTTGGCGTAGCTCACGTAGATCCGGCCGCGGATCGCCTGGATGCCGAACGGCGCGAAGCCGTGCGGCAGACCCGGGTCACTGAACCGGCCGTGGGTGTTCACCGGGTGGAACCGGCTGTTGAAGACGTCCACCGCGTTGTTGCCGAAGTCGGCGGCGAACAGCATCGGGCCACGGCCGTGGACGCGGGCGAGCGCGAGCCCCTTGAAGATCGCGCCCGGCGTGGTCCACTCCGTGATCGCCGTGGTGGTGCCCGGCGCCCAGGCCGCGATCGAGCCGGTCTCGGTGTCGAAGATGAAGAGCGACGGCGTCGCCGTGCCCGCCACGTCCTGCCGGAACCCCATCGTCGGGTTGAACACCTGGCCGGTCGGGTCCATGGCCGGGATCGACACGACGAGCGGCGCGATCGAGATCGGCATCCCGTGGACCGCGCCCGGGTAGATCGTGGCCACGCTGGTGCCGTTGTCGGCGACCCAGAGGGGCGTCGTCGGCCCGGCGGCGAGGCCCCACGCGTTCACCAGGTTCGGATCCATGATCTGGGCGACGCCCGGCTGGTCCGAGACCAGGTTCGTCTGCCGGTAGCCGTGTCCCAGAGCGGTCGCCGGAACTGCCAGTGCGACCAACGCGACGGCTGCGGCCGCGAACGACCGCCGCCCCATTCTCAAGCGATGCATCAGAGTACCCCCTCCTCGAGTTTCACCCGGTACCTCCGCGGGCACCGGAGGACGAGGGGAGTACGGGCCAGAGCCCGACGCGGATTGTGGCCTGCGTCACATGAGTCTCAAGGAGGACGCGATGACGGAGCCGGTCGAGATCGCACCCGTGTGCGAGGAGGTTGCCTCCGGCCTGTGGCACTGGCGCATCCGCAACCGGGCGATCGGCGGGTCGATCTCGAGCTCGCAGGCGGTCGCCGCGGACGGCGAGGTCGTCCTCGTCGACCCGGTTCGGCTCGCTCCCGAGGCCATGGCCGCGCTGCCGCGGCCGACCGCGACCTGCCTCACCGCCAAGTGTCACCAGCGCTCGGCATGGCACTACCGGGACGAGCTGGGCGCGCCCGTGTGGGCGCCTCGGGGGACGGCCGCGATGGACGCCGAGCCCGATCACCGCTACGGCGCCGGCGACACGCTGCCCGGCGGCCTGCTCGCGGTGCACACGCCCGGGCCGGAGGTCGTCCACTTCTGCTTCCTGCTCGAGCGGGGGGAGGGCGTGCTCCTGTGCTCCGACCTGCTCAGCCGCCACGAGGGCGGCGAGCTCGACTTCGTCCCGCTGCAGTTCCACGACGACCCCGCCGCCACCCGGCGCAGCGTCGAGGGCCTCCTCGACCTGCCGTTCTCGGTGCTCTGCCTCGACCACGGCCCGCCGCTGGCCGACGACCCGAAGGCGGCGATCCGGGCGCTGCTCGAGCGCACCGCCTGAGCCGCCCCTCAGGCCATGAAGGCGGCCAGGCGCTCCGCCTCGGCCGCGACCTCGCGCGACGCCCGCCGGGGCAGCGGCTCGAACGGCGTCGTCACCACGCGGCCGTCCGTGTGCCGCCAGCTGCCCGCGACCCGGCCGTCGACCAGGAACGTCGGCATCGACTGGGGCGTCTTCGTGTTGAAGAGGATCGGCCGGAACCGCTCCGGCAGGATCCCCGTGCGCCGGGCGTGGACGAGCAGGGTCGCGTCCCAGGTGGGCAGGAACCGGACGGGCGCCGGGATCTCCGCGTCGGGGATCGGCGCCCGGGCGAGGTCGAGGAGCTCCGCCCCGTGCTCGTCGCGGAACCGGCGCGGGGCGATCCGCTCCGCGACCGCCTCGACGGCCGCCGGGGGCAGGCCGGCCCAGCCGGCGATGTCGCGCACGGAGGCGGGCCCGAAGCCGCCCAGGTAGCGGCGCACGAGTAGCTCGACCCCGGCGTCCGTCGCGACGTCGGGCAGGTCGAGCCAGTCGGCAGCGACCACGTAGAGGTCGGCGCGGCGCTGCTCCCACGTGCCCGACGGTGGGGCACGCAGCAGGTCGACCCAGAGCCCGATCCCGCCCCACAGGTCGGTCGTGACCCCCAGCCGGCGGACAAGCTCGGCCCGCCGCAGCGGCCCACCGGCCAGGGCCGCCCGCGCCCGCGCCGCCGCCTGGGCGACGGTGGCGGGCTCGATCCGGCGCCGGTGCGCGCGCAGCCACCAGTCCCGGCGGGCGTCGCGGACGCCGGCGGCAAGCAGCGGATAGTCGGCCGCCGAGACCATGTGGATCGTCGCCCGCATGACGGTGCCCTGAACGATCGAGCGCCGCTCGAGCGCCCGGGTGAGGTCGGCGCGGGCGAAGCCCTCGAGCCGCGACCACAGGCCGATGTAGCCGGAAGGCGCGTACTGCGTCTGCAGGCCGCCCAGCCGCTCGACCGCCTCGACGGGGCGAAGGCGGCGCCGCTCGAGCAGCATCTGCCGGGCCAGCAGGGCGCGGTTCAGCGCCCGCTCGCTCAGAACCCGCTCGGCCACACCCCTCAGCTCTCGCGGCGGGCGCGGAGGACGAGCTTCGTGTCGAGCCAGACCGGCTCGTCCGGCGCCATCCGGTCGGCCAGGAGCTCGCGCACCCGCGCGGCCGTCTCGCCGGTGCAGCCGACACGGGCGAGCCAGGGCTCGATCGGGTGGCGCTTGGCGAAGCGCTCGACCCGCTCGACGATCAGGCCGGCCGCCTCCAGGAACCCGCGCCACTCGGCCTCGCTGTAGGAGCGCACGTGGGTCGGGTCGCGCAGCCGCTCGGCCTCCTCGACGCGCTCGTCCGCGTACAGCGTGTCCTCGATCACGACCAGGCGGCGCGTCACCCGCGCCATCTCCCGCACCGCCGCGGCGACGTCGTCGAAGTGGTGCGCGGCGATCCGGCAGGCGACGACGTCGAAGCTGCGGTCCGGGAGCGCGAGCGCCTCGGCCGGGCAGACGACGTCGGGGCGCATGCCCTCGGCGGCGTCGCAGGTCGTGACGCGGCAGCCGGCCTCGGCCAGCCGCCGGGCGACGTGGCCGCCGCCGGTCGCGACATCGAGCGCCTCCACGCCCGCGCCCGGGTCGCACCAGGCGACGAGCGCGTCCAGGTCGTCGCCCTCGCGGTGGGTGGGGCTCGTGCGGTACGCGTCGGCGCGCGCGCTCCAGGCGTCGGTCATGCCGGCATCATCGCCGCTCCGGCGGGCAGACTACTCCGGAGCTACGCGCCGGCGACTTCGGGCACGAAGCGGTCGACCGGCACGATCTGGTCGACGGGCACGTTCGCGCGCCGGGCCGCGACCATGATCTCCTCGGCCGAAGGCGCCTCGTACAGGCAGTACGAGCGGTGCCGATCGGCGGAGAGGAACGAGAACAGCCACCGCACGCCCTCGTCGGCGTTCACGTCGACGATCAGGCGCACGTCGTCATCGGTCAGCTCGAGCTGTTCGGCGAAGCTGCGCTCGATCAGGAACAGGGGCATACCGGGATGCTACTCCGGCCCGGCCGGCGCCGCAGTGAGGCCGCGGCCGTAGGCGTACGCCGCCGCCTCGGTGCGGTTCGCACAGCCGGTCTTGCGCAGGATGCTGCGCACGTGGTTGGCGGCGGTGTGCTCGCTGACGACGAGCCGCTCCCCGATCTCGCGGTTGCTCATGCCCTTGGCCACCAGCCGCAGGATCTGGAGCTCGCGCGGGGAGAGCCCGTCCGGCGGCGGGCGGCGGGCGCCGAGGCCGCCCTCGGCGCGCACCCGCCCGAGCAGCATCGGCATCCCGATCCGGTCCGCCAGGGAGGCGGACTCCTGGAGCAGCTCGCGGCCGCGGCCGCGATCGTCGCCCCCGGCGTCGACCAGCACCTTGCCGAGCGAGTAGAGGCTGTGTGCGAGCCACGTCCACGCGCCCATCGCCCGTTCGACCTCGAGCGCGACCTCGAGGTGCGAGCGGGCCAGGTCGCGCTCGCCCGCTGTGGCGGCGACCATCCCGAGGTAGCGGTCGGCCGACCCGTAGCAGGCGACGCCGTGGCCGACGGTCACGATGGTGCCCGCGTTGGGCAGGAGCTCGGCGTAGACCTCGGCGGCCAGGCGGTCGTCGCCGACGAGCGCGACCGCGTCGGCGAGATAGACGAGCGACGCCAGCCAGAGGCCCGTCCGCAGCTCGATCAGCCCCCGGTCGCGCACGCGCCTGAGCTCGCGGCGAGCCTCGTCGTGCATGCCCAGCTCGGCCAGCACGGCCGCCAGTCCCGGGCCCCATGCGCCGCCCCGGTCCTTGCTCGCCGCCAGGATCCGCACGACCGGGGCGAGCTCGGCGAGGCGGCCCTGCTCGCGCCGGATCCCGAACATCTGCACGCCGTAGGTCGCGGTGGGGTCGCGGCCGGTGAGGAGCCGGCCCCACTCGAACGAGCGCTCCGCGGTCGCCTCCGCCTCGGCCAGCCGGCCGTCGCACAGCGCGATCGTCGAGCGGTAGTGCTGGGCCACGTGGATGATGAAGGGCTGGCCGACGCGGCTCGCCATCTCGTAGACGACCGCCAGCTCCTGCCGGGCCGCCTCGAGGTCCCCGAGGGCGATCAGCGCCGAGATGCGCCACTCCATCGCCTCCGCCTGAAGCTCGGTGTCGCCGAGCTCGCCGGCGAGGTCGCGCGACTCGGTCAGCATGTCCAGGATCTCGTCCAGGCCGGTCGTGCCCCGGGCCCAGTACGCCCGCATCAGCACCGTCGCGAGCGCCGGGCGGTCGCCGATGCGGCGGGCGATCTCGATCGACTCGTGCCGCAGGCGGGCGCTGCGATCGTGGTCGCCGAGGAAGGCGCATGCGCGGGCGAGGCCGGAGAGCACCATCACGCGCAGCCTGGAGTCGCCTGTGCCGAGCATCTCGTCTGCCTCGGTGAGAAACTCGAGGGCGCCGGCGTCGACCGCCGCCATCCGCCAGCACGAGTTCTCGAAGCCGACCGCCGCGTGGGCGAAGAGGTCGCCGTCGCCCTTCTCGCGGGCGATCTCGGCGACGCTGCGGTACGCCTCGAGCGCCTCCGAGCCGCGGCCGGCGCGGTAGCAGACGTTGCCCAGCGAGAGCTCGACCTCGGCCCGCTCGCGGCGGTCGGTGATCCCGAGCCGGAGCGCCGTCCGCAGGGCCGCAACGGCCTCGTCGAAGGCGAGAGCGGCGGTCGCCGCCTCGGCCGCGCGCAGGTTGTAGTCCACCGCGCGGTCGCCTCCCAGCGGCGCCGCGGCGGTGAAGTGGTAGGCCAGGTCGGCGAGGGTGCGCGCGGACGGCTCCGGCGAGATGGCCTCGAGGGCCTCGCCCGCGCGCAGATGCAGCTCGACCCGCCGGGGCGCGGGCAGCCGGTCGTAGAGCGCCCGGCGCACGAGCTCGTGGGCGAAGCGGTAGGCGAGCGGCCGTTCCGGCACGTCGGCCACCATGCCGCTGCGGAGGGCGAGGTCGATCGACCCGAGCAGCTCGGCCTCGTCCCTGCCGGTGCCGCGGGCGAGGAGGGCGAGGTCGAACTCGGCGCCGATCACCGCGGCGAGCTCGAGCAACGCGGTCGTCTCCTCGCCCAGCCGGGCGACGCGCTGGGTGACGACCTCGCGCACGGTGTCGGGGGTGCCGAGCTCCTCGGGCGTGCTGGTCAGGCGGGCGTGTCCGTCGGCGAGGACGAGCGCACCGGTCTCGACCAGCGCCCGCCACAGCTCGATCACCAGGAACGCGTTCCCCTCGGTGAGCTCGTGGATCGATGCGGCCAGCCGGGGCAGCTCGGCGCCGACGTCGCCCCCGGCGGCCTGGCTCACCAGCTCCGCGATCTCGGCGCTCGTGAGCCCGGTCAGGCGGATCGGCACGACGCCCTCTGTGCGGCGCAGGTCGACGAGGGCGGAGGAGAGCTCGGCCGGCATGTCCGCCTCGAGGTCGCGGAACGTCGCGACGAGCAGCATGCGGGCGTCGGCGGCGCCCCGTGACAGGTGGCGCAGCAGGTTCAGGGTCGGGTTGTCGGCCCAGTGGGTGTCCTCGAGGATCACGAGCAGCGGCCGTCGCCGCGAGGTGTTCACGAGCAGCTCGGCGACGGCCTGGTGGAGGCGGTGGCGCTCGGTGTCCTGATCGGCCGTCACCGGGCCGGGAAGCGGCCCCACCCGGGCGGCGAGGTCGGGGATCAGCCGGGTGAGCTCGCCGCCCCCCGCTCCGAGGTCATCGCGCAGCTGTGCGGGGTCCGTCACGCGGGTCAGGTGGCCGAGCGCCTCGGCGACGGGCTGGTAGGGGATGTGCACGACGGCGTCGCAGGCCCCGTAGAGGACGAGCACGCCGTCGCCGGCGGCCTCGTGGGCGAACTCGCGCACGAGCCGGCTCTTGCCCGAGCCCGCCTCTCCGGCGACGAGCGCGACGCGGCGGCCCTCGCCGCCCGCACGGGGCATCAGCGAGCGCAGGAGCGCGAGCTCGCGGGGCCTGCCGACGAACGGAAACGACGGCGTCAGCCGCAGCGAGCCGGGAAGCTCGGCTGCAGGGTCGAGCGCCGGCATAGTCAGATCTGATCATCCCACGCTCCGGGAGCGCCTGTCGAGAGTGGATCAATCCCGGTCATGCGGGCGGCCCGCCCCGCCCGTAGCGTCCACGTCCAGAGGGGAACACCTCACTGAACAAGGAGATCCACTGTGGCAACCACAGCATCACTGGCAGATCTCGCCCAGCGTGAGCTGGCCGGGTTCGGTGGCGAGCTGGTCGGCCCGGGCGATTCCGGGTACGACGAGGCCCGCGCCGTCTACAACGCGATGATCGACCGGCGCCCGGGCCTGATCGCCCGCTGCGCGTCGGCCGACGACGTCGCCGCGGCGGTCAACTTCGCCCGCCGGCACGACGTCATCCTCGCCGTGCGCGGGGGTGGGCACAACGGCGGCGGCCTGGGCACGGTCGACGACGGCGTCGTGATCGACCTGGGCCTCATGCGCGGGATCAAGGTCGACGCCGACCGGCGCACGGTGCGCGTCGAGGGCGGCTGCACCTGGGGCGAGGTCGACCGGGCGACGCACGAGGCGGGCCTGGCGACGCCGAGCGGGATCATCTCGACGACCGGCGTCGGCGGGCTGACGCTCGGCGGCGGCATCGGCCACCTGGCCCGCAGGCACGGCCTCACGATCGACAACCTGCTCGGCGCGGAGCTCGTCCTCGCCGACGGGACGCGCGCCTACGCCAGCGCCGAGGAGAACCCGGACCTGTTCTGGGCGATCCGGGGCGGCGGCGGCAACTACGGCGTCGTCACGGCGTTCGAGTTCCGGCTCCACCCGGTCAGCACCGTCGTGGCCGGGCCGACCTTCTGGCCGATCGAGCAGTCGGGCGAGGTGCTGCGCGCCTACCGCGAGTTCCTGCCCGCCGCCGACCGCGATCTGAACGGCTTCTTCGCCTACACGTCGGTGCCGCCCGCGCCGCCGTTCCCGGAGGAGCTCCACGGCACGCCGGTCTGCGGCATCATCTGGTGCCACCTGGGGTCGGAGGAGGAGGCAGCGGCCGCAATCGCGCCGATGCTCGAGGTGGGCAAGCCGATCCTGCACGGGCCGCATGCGCTGCCGTTCCCCGCGCTCCAGGGCGTGTTCGACGGGCTCTACCCGAAGGGGCACCAGTGGTACTGGCGGGCCGACTTCGTGCGGACGCTCTCGGATGCGGCCGTCTCCGCGCACGAGGAGTGGGGGCCGCAGATGCCGTCCGGACAGTCGACCATGCACATGTACCCGATCGACGGCGCGGTGCACGACGTCGCCGAGGACGCGACGCCGTTCAGCTACCGCGACGTCACGTGGGCCGAGGTGATCGTGGGCGTCGACCCCGACCCGGCCAACGCTGCGGCGATCACCGCCTGGACGAAGGGCTACTGGGATGCGACGCATCCGCACTCGGCCGGCGGCGCCTACGTCAACTTCATGATGGACGAGGGTCAGGAGCGCGTGCGCGCCACCTACCGGGGCAACTACGAGCGGCTGGCGAAGATCAAGGCCGCCTACGACCCGGAGAACCTCTTCCGCGTGAACCAGAACATCCGGCCGGCGGCCTAGCGGCGGTCGGCGGCTAGGGCGGCCCCGCAAGCCACCGGCGCTGGGCGTGCCAGCGCTGGATCGTCCGCCGGCTCGGCGGGCGGGCGGGGCACGCCGCATATCGGGCACGCACGGCGGGCGCGACCTCCGTGGGGGTCGCGCCCGCCGCATACCCGGACTCCACGGTGCGGCGCAGGTCGGGCCAGGCGTAGCTGCCGGGGCGGGGGCGTTGGGGTGGCGGCTCGCGGAGGCGGTCGAGATGGGCTGCGAGGGCGCGGTCGCGGGCGGCGGTGAGGCAGTCGTTCGCCTTCCACACGCCCGCCAGGGTGGTGACGAAGTCACGGCCGCTGCGACGCGTCTGGAACGCCGGGCTGGCGTGATCGGCGCACAGCCACACCGACACGCGATGGGTCAGCCGCAGCCGCTGCGTCCTGCCACGCGTCCGATCCACACAGATCGCGCACACCGGCTGCTTGGTCGGCACACTGCGGGCCTTGTACAACGTCGGCGGCGAGATCCAGGGCATACGGATGAGTGTGGCGGCCACGATGTGCCGCGTGGGTGTCGGCGTGTCGCGGATGTGTCGGGGAACTGCAAATGACACATGTCCCACACGCCAAATGGCGCCTCCCCCAAACACCCACCACACCCACCGCCCACCCGCCGGCGCCGCCCGGCCAGCTCTCCCAAGGAGCGCCGGCCGCCGCCGGCCCCACCGCCTCACACAGCCAGCCGCCCGCCCGCCCCTGACCGCCCGACCCGCCGCCCCACCGACGCTGCATGACTACCCTTCGCCCCGTCCGGGAAGAGGAGGTCGCGATGCAGCAGGTGAAGCTCGGCAGTCAGGGGTTGACGGTGTCCCGGCAGGGGCTGGGGTGCATGGGGATGTCCGAGTTCTACGGGGCGCGGGACGACGCGGAGTCGATCGCGACGATCCATCGCGCACTGGAGCTCGGGGTGACCCTGCTCGATACGGCGGACATCTACGGCCCGCATACGAACGAGCGCCTCGTCGGAAAGGCGATCGCCGATCGCCGCGAGCGGGTGGTGCTGGCGACGAAGTTCGGGATCGTGCGCGACCCGGACAACCCGGCGGTACGCGGCGTGAACGGCCGGCCCGAGTACGTGAAGGCCCGGTGCGACGACTCGCTGGCCCGGCTCGGCATCGACCACATCGACCTCTACTACCAGCACCGCGTCGACCCGAACGTCCCGATCGAGGAGACGGTGGGCGCGATGGCGGAGCTCGTCGCCGCCGGGAAGGTGCGTTACCTCGGCCTGTCGGAGGCCGCCCCGGCGACGGTCCGGCGCGCGCACGCGGTGCACCCGATCTCGGCGCTCCAGACCGAGTACTCGCTGTTCGCCCGCGACCCCGAGGCCGAGCTTCTGCCGACCGTGCGCGAGCTGGGCATCGGCTTCGTGCCGTACAGCCCGCTCGGGCGCGGATTCCTGACCGGATCATTCACGACGCTCGACGACCTCGACGCCGACGACTTCCGCCGGGGGCAGCCGCGGTTCCAGGAAGCGAACCTCGACCCGAACCTCGCCATCGTCGAGCGCGTGCGGGCCGTCGCCGAGTCGCACGGCGCGACGCCCGCCCAGGCCGCCCTCGCCTGGGTGCACGCGCAGGGCGAGGACGTCGTCCCGATCCCCGGGACGAAGCGGCGCCCCTACCTCGAGGACAACGTCGCCGCGCTCGACATCGCCCTCTCGGCCGGCGACATCGCCGCGCTCGAGGAGGTCGGCGTCGCCCACGGTGAGCGCTACGCCGACATGTCCGGCGTGAACCGCTAGCGCTACCCGCCGGCGACGTCGCGGCGCAGGAACACCAGGTACGCGCCGACGCCCAGCGGCACTGCGTAGACCGCGCACACCCAGGCCGCGCGGCCGATCGGCAGCCAGTCGGTCGGGTCCTGGAAGAACCCCTGCCAGGCCTGGAACTGCGTCGTCAGCAGGTAGGGCTCGGCGCCGCTCAGCCCGGGCAGGATCCCGACCAGCTGCATCAGGAGCGCCGCCATCAGCGTCCCGACGACCGCCGCCGCGCTGTTGCGGGTGACGGCGGAGAGGAAGAGGCCGATGCAGACCACGGCGACCGTCGGCATGAGGTAGACGGCGAAGCTCGCCAGCACGAGCAGCAGCCCGTGCCCCGCCGACACGTGCGTGCCGGACAGGCTGACGAGGCCGTTGAAGCCCGACTTCGCCGTCCCCGCGACCAGCGCCGTCCCGCCCATCAGCACGAGCGCGAGCAGCGCGTACGTGACGGCGGCGAGCAGCTTCCCGGCGAAGATCTGGCCGCGGTCGAGCGAGCGGGTGAAGATCGTCTTCAGCGTGCCGTTCTGGTGCTCGGAGGCGATGATGTCGCCCGCGACGAGCGCCGTCACGAGCGGGAACAGCCAGACCGACGCGAACAGCAGCAGCACGAGCGGGATGGCGAGCCCCGACTCCCGCACGTACTTGCCGAAGGCGACGTCGTTGGGCGAGCCGCTCTGGAGCGCGAGCGCCGTGACGAAGATGATCGGCACGGCGATCGCCGCCCCGAGGCCGAGGTACGTGCGCTTCTGCGACCACAGCTTGCGCATCTCCCACCGGTACGCGGTCAGGAAGGTCGGCATCAGGCGACCGGCTCCAGCCGGGGCGCCGGCTCGGCCGGCACGGCCCCGTCGGACTCGGTGAGGTCGAAGAACACCTGCTCGAGCGTCGCCTGCTGCGGCACCAGCGCGCGCACCCCGATCCCCTGCTTGCCCAGCGCGATCATGAGCTGCTCGACGACGGGCTCCTCGGCGCTGAAGTGCAGCTCGCCGCCGGTGACGGCGACCTCGCCGAGCGCGAAGCCCGCGGCGACCCGGCGCGCGCCCTCGAGGTCCGAGACCCGCAGCCGGTACCAGCTGCCCAGCGAGCGCTTCAGGTCGACGACCGGCCCCTCGTACAGGATCCGGCCCCTGTTGATGATCGCGACCCGGTTGCACAGCTCCTCGACGTCGGCCATCTGGTGGCTCGAGAGCATCACCGTGATCCCCTCCGACGAGAGCCGGCGCACCAGCGTCTTCATGTCGCGCATCCCGGCCGGGTCGAGCCCGGTCGTGGGCTCGTCGAGGAGGAGGAGCTGCGGCCGGCGCAGCAGTGCGGCGGCGATGCCGAGCCGCTGCTTCATGCCGTGGGAGTAGTTCCCGACCCGGTCGCCTGCCCGCTCCGCCAGGTCGACGGTGGCCAGCATCTCGTCGACCAGCGAGCGGGCGTCGCCGCCGTCGAACGCGGCGCACAGCTCGAGGTTCTTGCGCCCGGTCAGGTAGGGGTAGAACTGCGGCGCCTCGACGAACCCGGCCACCCCCTGGAGCGCGCGCCGGCCGAGCCGCACCGGGTCGCGCCCGAACAGGTGGGCCGCGCCCTCGGTGGGGCGGATCAGCCCGAGCAGCATGCGCAGGGACGTCGTCTTGCCGGCGCCGTTCGGCCCCAGGTACCCGTACACGTCGCCGTGCTCGACCGTGAGGTCGACGTGGTCGACGGCGACCAGGTTCCCGTAGCGCTTGACGAGCCCGCGGGCCGCGACCGGGCGGCCGGCGCCCGCGGGCTCGGCGTTCTCCGCCGTCACCTCAGCCGATCCCCCGCGCGGCGATCACTGCCGCAGCGGAGGGCAGCGAGCCCACGACCGTGTAGCGCACGCCGTTCCGGTCGAACTGGATCAGCGTCCCCAGGGCGGTGTCGAGCTCGTGGCCGGACGCACCGTCGATCGAGACGCGCGGCAGCGCGGCGAGCGGCGAGCGGTCGGCGCCGGTCGGCGTCCGCTGCTCGAGGACGGCGAGCGCGCCCAGGCCCTGGCCGTACACCGCGACCGCGGCCGGCGTGCCCGACCAGTCGATCAGCCGCACCGACTTCCGCGGCAGGCCGACGAGGGAGCCCGGCGCGCTCAGCCGGAACGGCAGCGCCCGGGCGACCGCGGCCACGCCGGTGACGTCGGGATGGTGGGCCGGCCGCATGCCGGCGGGCCGGGCCATGTGCTGCGGCGGGTGCACACGCACGATCTTCGTGCCGGGGGCGAGGTGCACCGCCAGGTCGGAGCTCGACACGGCCCCGTAGCTGATGTCGGTCACGGTCAGGGACAGCACCGGCGAGGAGTCCGTGCGGCTGTAGACGGCGATGCGGAGCGGGACGCCGTGGGCGGCGTCCCAGGCGAGCTGCACGGACCCGAGCAGGCCGCCGCTGTGGCGCGGCGAGACGCGCACCGTGTAGGCGGGCCGGCCGGCGATGTCGCCCGGGATCGCGCCGCTCAGGTCGACGTGCTGCGTGATCTTCGCGAGCGCCCGCTGGATGTGGGCGATGCTCGGCACGGCGCGGCGGTGCATGTCCGACCCGGCGCCGTGGTCGTGGCGGCGGATCGGCATGACGTAGGCGGTGCCGGAGGAGACGTCGTACAGGGTCGCCGTCCTGCCGTCGATGCCGATCTCGGTGTCGCCCGCCGAGGACTGCAGCTCGAGGCGCAGCTTGCCGTCGCCGGCCCAGATCCGGCCCGTTGCGCCGCTGATGAGCGGCGAGCTCGAGCCGAGCGAGCCGTTCGCGATCAGGTGGTCCGTGAACTGCACCCGGGCCGTCACACCCGGGACGGGCCTGGCGGCCACGGCCTGGTGGATCGCGGCCGCGAGCGAGCGGTGGGGCGGCTTGGGGCCGTCGCCGCCTGCGAGGGCGACGGCGCTCCCGGCCGCGACCGCCACGACGACGACGATCGCGATGATGAGCTGTCGGGTCGATGCCCTCCGCAGGATGTTCATGGTCCGCTCCCTTCGGGTCCGTCCGCCCGAGTTGTACCCCCGTCGCCTGAAAGGCGTCTGAGAGCGGGCAGGACGATGGCGAACCGGGGGCCGGCGATCTCGAGCCGGCCGCCATGGCGCTCCGCGGTGGCCCGCACGAGCGCCAGGCCGAGGCCCGAGCCCGGCCGCGCCCGCGCATCCTCGCCGCGCCAGAACCGGGTCGTCGCCGCGCCGACCTGGTCGGGCGGGATGCCGGGGCCGGCATCGGTGACGGTGAGCCGCACCTCGTCGCCGGCGCGGGTCACGGCGACCTCGACCGGGCCGTCCTCGGGGCCGTGGGTGAGCGCGTTCGAGATCAGGTTCCGAAGCGCCCGCTCGAGCGCCTGCTCGTCGCCGCGCACGATCCCGGGATCCGGCGTCTCGGCGCGCACGCGGCCGCCGGCTGCGGCCAGCGACCAGGGCGTCGAGGCGCACCTCCGCGTCCGGCACGGCGGCGGCATCCTCGCGGGCGAGCGCGAGCAGCTCGTCGACGAGGCGGCTGAGCCGGTCGGCGTCCGCACGCAGGTCGGCGAGCGCCTCGCGGTCGGCACCGTGGCGGGCCAGGTACTCGGCGTTGCCGCGCAGCGCGGCGAGCGGGTTTCGCAGCTCGTGCGAGGCGTCGGCGACGAAGCGGCGCTCGCCCTCCCGCGAGCGCTCGAGCGCGGCCAGCATGCGGTTCAGCGTCTCGGCCAGGCGGGCGACCTCGTCCGGGGTGCGGCCGCCGTCGGCCGCCGGCAGGCGCAGCGAGGGATCGCCGCGGCGCTCGATCACCTCGGCGCCCTCGGCGAGCGTCTGCAGCGGGCGCAGGGCGCGGCCGGTGAGGACGAACGCGATCGGCGCGACGAGCAGCGCCGCCGCGAACGCGCACGCCACGATCAGGGTGCGCGACTCGTGCAGGGTGGAGTCGACCTCGTCGGTCGTCGACGCCACCACGACGGCGCCGCCGGAGGCCGGCCCGCCGACGGCGGCGAGCGGCGCGGCGTACAGGCGCAGGCGCTCGCCGGCGAGCGTGCCGTCGCCGTACACCCCCCGGCCGCCGCGGATCGCCCGCTGCGCGAGCGCCCCGCCGGGCAGCGTCGTCCCCGCCAGCTTGCGGCCGTGCCGGTCGACGACCTCGACCTCCAGCCGCCGGGCCTCGACGGACGCCTCCAGCACGGGCGGCGACGTGAGCAGGGCGGGCGCCGTGGCCGCGAGCTGGGCCACCTGCGCGGCCCGGTCGCGGAGGGTGCTGTCGAGCGCCTGGTGCAGGTGGCGCGAGAGCAGCACCTGCACGGCCGCCCCGAGGACGACGACGGCGGCCACGATCGACACCGTCGCGGCCGCGACGACGCGGGTGCGCAGGCGCGGGGCCCGCGAGCGCAGCCGCCCGGTCATCGCCGCAGGACGAACCCGGCGCCCCTGACCGTGTGGATCAGCGGCGGGTCGCCGAGCTTGCGGCGCAGGTACGCCACGTAGCGGTCGACCACGTTCTCGGTCGACGCGGAGCCGTCGCTCCACACGGACGCGAGCGCGACCCGCCGCGAGACGACCCGGCCGGGGTGGTGCAGCAGCAGCTCGAGCAGGTCGGCCTCACGGCCGGTGAGCTCGATCGCGCGCCCGCCCCGGACGGCCGTGCGCGAGCCCGTGTCGAGCGAGAGGTCGGCGAACTGGAGCAGGGGCGTCTCGTTCCCCCGCCGCAGGAGCGCCCGCAGCCGGGCGAGCAGCTCCTCCGTCGCGAACGGCTTCACCAGGTAGTCGTCGGCGCCCGCGTCGAGCCCGGCCACGCGGTCGGCCACGGTGTCGCGGGCGGTGAGCATGAGGATCGGCACGGGGACGCCCTTCTCGCGCAGGCGCCGCGCCACCGCCAGGCCGTCCAGCCCGGGCATGATCGCGTCGAGGACGATGGCGTCGGGCGGGTCGCGCTCGACCTCGACCAGCGCCGCCCCGCCGTCGGATGCGAGGGCGGTCTCGTAGCCCTCGGCGCCGAGCGTGCGCGCGAGCGTCCGCCGCACCGGCCCGTCGTCGTCAACGATCAGCACCCTGGTCTTCACATCGCTCCGTTCGGTTGCAGGGTACGGCGTGTGCGCGGCTCGCGTACCATCGCGGCGTGCGCGAGGGCCTGCCGTTCCCCGTCGAGGAGTACCGCGGCCGCGCCGAGCGCGTCCGGGGTCGGATGCGGGAGCGCGGGGTCGATGTCCTGTTCGTGACCAGCCCGGCCAACCTGTGCTACCTGACCGGGTTCGAGTCGGTCTGGTACCCGCCCCGGGCGCCCGTCGGCGTCGTCGTCTGCGCCGACGACGAGCGGCTGGTGTTCTGCGACTACGAGCGCCACGAGACGCTCGTGCGGGAGACGGCCCACTACGACGACGCGGTCTTCTACCGCTACGAGGACGTCCTCGACACGATCGCGGACACCTTCCGCGCCCGGGGATGGCTCGACGGCGCGATCGGGCTGGAGCGCTGGTCGCCGGCCCCGGGCGCGCCGCTGCTCGACGCCCTCGCCGCCCGGCTGGGCGAGCTGGGCGGCGGGATCGTTGCCGGAGACTGGGTCGTCGACCGGGTGCGGCTGGTGAAGTCGCCCGCCGAGGTCGAGTGCGTGCGCCGGGCGGGCGCCATCGTCGACGCGGCGTTCGACGACCTGGTCGAGCACCTGCGGCCGGGGCAGACCGAGCTCGAGATCGCCGCCCGCCTCGACGCGGTCATGGCCGGGCAGGGCGGCGAGCGGGCCGCGATCCAGACGATGGTCTCGGCCGGCCCCGGCGTCTGGTGCCGCACCCACGCGCCGCCGTCGCGGAGGCCGGTCGAGGTCGGCGACGTCATGTACGTCGACGCGTGCGGGGTGGTCAACCGCTACCACGCCGACGTCTGCCGGACGTTCGCGATCGGACGCGACCATCCCGAGGCCCGGGCGATCCTCGACGTGACGGCGCAGAGCGTCGACGAGGTGCGCCGCGCGGTGAAGCCCGGCGACCCGCTCGACGTCGCCCAGCGCGCCGCCGAGGAGTTCGTGTTCTCCCGCTTCCCCCGCGAGCAGGTGTGGTGGGTGGGCGGATACGCGCTCGGGATCGCGATGGCGCCGAGCTGGGTCGGGCACACGTACCTCTCGAACGACGCGTTCGAGCAGTTCACCTGGGAGCCCGGCTACGTCACCAACTACGAGAACGTCCTGTTCGACCGCGACGCGGGGTTCACGGCGAGCTACATGGAGACGCTGCTCATGACCGACGCCGGCATCGAGCCGCTGTCGGCCCGTCCCCGGACGCTCACCATCGCCGGGGCCTGAGGCCCGGCCGCGGTACGCTGCGCGGGTGCCCGCGACGCCCGTGCCCGACCTGGTCGGCGAGTTCCTCTCCCGCCCGAACCCCGCCGTCGTCGCGACGCTGCGGCCCGACGGCTTCCCGCACACGGCGGCGACCTGGTACGTGTGGGAGGACGGCCGCGTCCTGGTCAACATGGACGAGACCCGCCGCCGGCTCGACTACATGCGCCACGACCGGCGCGTGTCGCTGACGGCCCTGTCCGAGGACCGTGGTACCGCCAGGTGACGCTGATCGGCGAGGTCGTCTCGATCGAGCCCGACTCCGACCTGCGCGACATCGACCGGCTGTCGATCCACTACACCGGCAACCCCTTTCGGCGCCGCCACCAGCACCGCTGGAGCGCGTGGGTGCGGGTCGACCGCTGGTTCGGCTGGGACGGCGGCACGTCGTGGCCGCCGCGAGGAGGCCGCTCGTGAAGGGTCTCGAGCTCGTCAGCCTGGACGCGCCGACCGAGGTGCGGACGTTCGAGAAGGGCACGTTCGAGCTCTACCACGTCGGGCCGATGACGCTCGGCCGAGCGACGTACGAGCCTGGCTGGCGGTGGTCGACGCACGTCGGCGCCAAGACGGGCGAGACGTCGTGCCAGGTCGAGCACGTCGGGCTCGTGCTGAGCGGCCAGGCGATGGCGGCGATGGACGACGGCACCGAGCGGGTCATGCGCGCCGGCGAGTTCTTCTACGTGCCGCCGGGCCACGACAGCTGGGTCGTCGGCGACGAGCCGTACGTGTCGCTGCACATCATGGGCAGCGAGGGCTACGCCGCCGCCGAGTAGCGGGCGGACCGGGGTCTGACCCCGAACGGAAGCGCAACGAAACTGTCATGGCCGACGTTCGGGGTCAGACCCCGGTTGGCGCCGTCAGCTGCCGGAGTAGTACGGGTTGCGCACGGTCTCGCGGCGCCCGGCCAGGTCGCGCGCGGCATCCGGGTCGCGGCCGGACACCGCCATGCCGACGGCCTTGCGCGTCGCCCTCCGCGCGGCGACCCGGACGGCCGTCTCGTCGCCCGCGCCGGTGTCGATCCACACGGCGACGAAGACGATGGTCTCGTCGGTCGGCGGGAGCAGGTCGTCGGCGACGGCGTCGAGCACGCCCTGGCCGACGCCGAGCTGCGTCGCGCCGTAGGTGATCTTGGCGTGGCGGTCGCCGGCGAGCGTCGACTTGTTCATCATCACGGTCGGCGGCCAGATCGGCTCGTAGTGGTCCTTGTCCGGGCCGACGCACACGAGGATCGGGCTGTGGCCCTGGCGCGGGGTGGTGAACGCCGTCATCAGCGCCGCGGCGGTCGTTCCGCCACGGCGGGCGAGGATCACGTTGACGTGGCAGCCGTCCGGGTCGGTCCCCGACCAGCCCTCCCCGATCGCCCCGTCGAGCGAGCGCTCCTGCGTTCCCATCCACCCTCCCTGGCTCGTGGTCGTCATGCGCCGCGCCGGGGTCGTCAGGCGCGAAACACGCTGGTAGGCTAGAACGAGAACGTGTCAAGCGGGAGGTGGGGCTGGTATGCGTGCAGGAGGGCGACGCATGCGCCGCGTGCAGCGGCGGCGGCGGTCGTGCTGTCCGCGGCGGCGGTCGGCGTGCTCGGCGGGGGGACCGCCATTGCGGCGAATCCGGGCGTGATGGTCGCCTGGGGCAGCGACGCCGACGGCCAGCTCGGGAACGGCGCTGCCGGCGGTCATCTCAAGGCCGGGGCGGTGCCGGGGATGACAGGCGTGATCCAGATGGACGGCGGCCGCGAGCACGTCGTCGCGCTGAAGCAGAACGGGACCGTCTGGGCCTGGGGCCTGAACAACGACGGCCAGGTCGGCGACGGGACGAAGATCAACCGCCAGGCGCCCGTCCAGGTCACGGGCCTGACCAACGTCCGCGACGTCGCCACGGGCCACTACTCGAGCATCGCCCTGAAGAAGGACGGCACGGTGTGGTGCTGGGGCCTGAACAACTTCGGCCAGCTCGGCAACGGCACGACGAAGACGAGCGCCGTGCCCGTGCGCGTCAAGGGGCTCACCAACGTGATCCGCATCGCCGGTGCCCGCGACCACACGCTCGCGGTGAAGTCCGACGGGACGGTCTGGGCGTGGGGCGACAACGCGTTCGGGAACCTCGGGAACGGCACCACCACCAGCAGCGACGTCCCCGTGCAGGTGAAGGGTCTCGCGAACGTGACCTTCATCGCCGGCGGCCGCGACCACAGCCTCGCCGTCGAGAAGAACGGCTCGGTGTGGGCATGGGGCTGGAACCAGTACGGCCAGCTCGGCGACGGGACGAAGACGAACCGGCTCACCCCCGTGCGCGTGCAGGCGATCACCGGCGCGGTGCAGGTGGCCGCGGGCGCGAACCACAGCCTCGCCCGGCTCTCGAACGGCACCGTGTGGGCCTGGGGCCAGAACAGCTTCGGCCAGGTCGGCGACGGCACCGGCGTGAGCCGCCTCGTGCCGGTCAAGGTGCCCGGCATCGCCAACGTGATCAACATCGGCGCCGGCCGGCTGCACTCGCTCGCGATCGAGAAGAACCGGACGGTGTGGGCGTGGGGCGACAACGACTTCGGCCAGATCGGCGACGGCACGACGGCGAACCGGCTGCGGCCGGTGCGCGCACCCGGCGTGACCGGCGGCGAGGAGGTCGCAGGCGGCCGCGACTACAGCGTCGCGCTCGTGCAGTCGTAGCTCACCGGGGACGGCTCCCGCCGGGGGACGGGGGCCGTCCCCAGTGGACGTCAGGCGTCGGCCGAGACCGGCTCGGGCCTGAGGTCGTCGAAGCGGTCGATCCGGCGCAGCTCCGGGAAACGCCACGCCCACACGACCGCGACGGCGATCGATGCCACTCCGCCCAGGACGACCGCGGGCACGGCCCCGATGAGGGCGGCGGCCGCACCGGACTCGAACGCGCCGAGCTCGTTCGACGCGCCGATGAAGACCCGTTCGACGGCGCTCACCCGGCCGCGGAGCGCCGGCGGCGTGAGCAGCGGCGAGAGGGTGCTTCGCACCACCATGCTGACCATGTCCGCGCCCGCCAGCGCGGCGAGCGCGATCAACGAGAGCACGAAGTTGCGCGAGAGCCCGAACACGATCGTGAACACGCCGAACAGCGCGACGACGGTGAACAGGGTCTCGCCCACGCGCCGGCGCAGCGGCCGGGCCGAGATGAGCGCGCCGACGACGACCGCGCCCACCCCGGGCGCGGCTCGCAGCACGCCGTTCCCGGCCGCCCCGACGTGCAGGATGTCGCGGGCGAAGACCGGCAGGAGCGCCGTCGCGCCCCCGAACAGCACCGCCATCAGGTCGAGCGAGATCGCGCCCAGCAGCGGCCGGCTGCGGAAGATCAGGCGCACGCCGTCGAGCACGTCCGCGAGCCGCGGCTCGCGGTCGCCGACGTGGGCGACGCCGATCGCCCGCGGGACCAGCGGGAGCAGCGCCGCCGCGGCGCCGGAGCATGCGGCCGCGAACAGGTAGGGCGCCGGCGCGCCGATCGTCTGGGTGATGCCGCCGATCGCCGGGCCGGCGATCATCGCCGCCTGGCCGGCCGACGTGACCATCGCGAACGTCTGGGAGAAGTTCTCGGCGACGACGCCCGCCGCGAGCAGCGGCCCCAGCGTCGGGCCGACGAAGGCGTTCCCGACCCCCCATCCGAATGCGAGCAGGTAGAGCGGCCACACCGCCGTGTCGCCCGCGGCCGCGTCGAGGGCCAGGGCGATCGCGATCACCGTGCCCCAGACGAGCCCGAGGCCGGCGACGAGGCGGCGGTCGTGGTGGTCGATAACGTGGCCGGCGGGCAGGGCCAGCAGGACGGCCGGGATGAACTCCGCCAGGCCGAGCAGCCCCAGCACGAGCGGGTCGTGCACACGGGCGTACGCCTGCCAGCCGAGGGCGGTCGCCGTCGCCCCCAGCGCGAGGCTGGTGAGGATCTCGACGAGCACCATCACGGTGACGATGGGGGGCCCCTGCCGGCGCATCGGACGCATGCTCGCCGATCCGGGCGGCCGCGCGAGCCGCACGCGATCCGACAGGTAATCCCTGGAAAAATCCCCCATGTTGCGGAGGGCGTGTACGCCGTTTCGGGGAGGGTCGGCATCCGCGCGGCGATCTAGCATCCCGGACCGTGAGCGGGACCACGACCGAAGACGCCAGGTCGCCGCTGCCGGCGCGCGATCCGATCGTCTCCGCCCGCCGCACCGGCGAGGGCGCCGGTGACGCCGGCGCGGGCTGCGTGCGGCTGCTGCTGGTCGACTCCGACGAGGTCGCCGCCCACCAGCTGCAGCGGCAGCTGCACGACTTCGGCGCCGGGTTCGAGGTCGCCGTCGCCGGACGGCTGAGCACGGCCCTCGCCCACCTCGCGACCGCGCCGACCGACGCCGTCGTCGTCGATCTGTCGCTGCCCGACGCCGGCGGCCTCGAGGCGCTCGGGCGGCTGCGCGCGGGCGCCTCCGACCTCCCGATCCTCGTGCTGGCCGGCCGTGACGACGAGGAGCTCGCGCTCGAGGCGCTCGGCGCCGGCGCGAGCGACTACCTCCTGAAGGGGCGGACCAGCCGCGATCTGGTCGCCCGCGCGGTGCAGTACGCGATCGAGCGCGAGCGGCTGCTGATCGCCGAGCGCGAGAGCCGCCGCGACGCCGAGGCGGCCCGCTCCAGCGCGCTGCGCACCCAGCGGGCGCTCGAGGCGAGCGAGAAACGGCGCCGGTCGCTGCTCGGCTCGATGCTGCGGGCCGAGGAGGCCGAGCGTCAGCGCATCGCGGTCGAGCTGCACGACGACACGGTGCAGGTGATGGTGGCGGCGCTCGTCGGCATGGACGCCTGCCAGGCGACGATCGACCGCGACGACCCCGGCGGCGCGCTCGAGAGCATGGCCCGGGCGCGGGCGACGCTGTCGGAGGCGGTCGACCGCGTGCGCCGGATGAGCTTCGAGCTGCGGCCGCCGCTGCTGGACGCCCAGGGCCTCGGCCCCGCCGTCGCCGACCTCGTGGACGAGGTCGCGGCGGAGTGCGGGCTCGAGCGCCGCGTCGACGTCTCGCTGCGCCGCTACTCGCCCGAGATCGAGATCCTCACCTACCGCACCATCCGCGAGCTGATCGCCAACGTGCGCAAGCACTCCCGGGCGCAGCTGGTCGAGGTCGACCTGCGCGAGGAGCGCTCGGCGGTCGTGTGCATGCTGCGCGACGACGGCGTGGGGTTCGACGCGGGCGGGATCGAGCGGGCGACGGGACGGCTGGGGATGCGGCTCCACCTCGGGCTCGACGCGACCATCGAGCGCGTCCGCGTCGCCGGCGGCACCTTCGCGATCGAGTCGGCGCCGGGCGGCGGCACCTCGGTGCGCTTCACGATCCCGATCCACCGCCAGGGAGACATCCGGGCGAGCTAGGCGTTTGTTGGACCCGGGTTGGTGCGGGGTTGCGCCTCCCGTGGTGGCCCGTACCCTTGGCGCTGGCGCGGAGGCAGCGCGGCCGGTGTCGTTCCAGATGTGGGAGGGGTCATGTCGAGGTCGTCCGTATGCACGCTCGTTCTTGCGCTTGCAGCCGTGGGGGCCGCGGCGCCGGCGCCCGCCTCCGCCGCCCCGACGGCCGGTCCGCAGAACACGCCGCTTGCGACCTGGCAGGCCCAGGGCCGGGTGCGGGCGCTCGCGATCGCAAACGGCGTGGTCTACCTCGGCGGCTCCTTCACGACCCTGTTCTCGCACGGGACGCGCGACACGGTCGTGCGCCACCACCTCGCGGCGATCGACGAGGCGACTGGGGCTCCGACGTCATGGAACCCGAACGTCAACGGCAACGTACAGACGATCCGCGTGATCGGCCGGCGCGTCTACATCGGTGGGAGCTTCACCTCGGTCGGCGGCCGGCCGGTGCGCAACCTGGCGGCGATCGGCCGGGCCAGCGGCCGCGTCGTGGCCGGGTTCCACGGTTCCGCCAACGCGGCGGTGAACGCGCTCGCGGCGTCGAGCTCGACGCTCTACCTCGGCGGGGCGTTCACGCGGGTCGACGGGGCCGCGCGCGGCCACCTGGGGGCGGTGTCGCTCGCGACCGGTGCGGTGCGCGGGCTCTTCCGTGCCGGCACGAGCGGCGTCGTGAACACCCTCCTCGGCGATGCGAGCACAGGACGTCTCTATGTCGGCGGCAACTTCGCCCGGATCGACGGCCTCTCGCGGCCGTTCCTGGGCGCTGTCGGCGAGCGCCGCGGTGCCGCGTTCCGGTGGGTGAGCGCGCCGCTCGGACAGGTGTGGTCGCTCGCGCTCGCCCCGGGCGGGCCGCTCTACGCCGCCGTCGGCGGGCATCTCGGCGGCCAGCTCGACTCCTACGTCGCCGCGACCGGCACGCGGCGGTGGCACCGGTTCGCCGACGGCGACGTCCAGGCGGTCGCCCTGGCCGGCGGCGAGGTGCTGGCGGGCGGCCACTTCCTGAATGCCTGCGGCACGAATAAGGGCGGCGGCAGCCCCTGGGTGTGCACCGTGCCGGTGCAGCGCGACCGCCTCTTCGCCACCGACTCCACCGGGGCGATCAAGCCGTGGAACCCGGGCGCGAACAGCCTCTACGGGGTCTGGGCGCTGCGGGCCGACGCGCACCACGTCATCGCCGGCGGCGACTTCACGACCGTGGCCGGCAGCCACCAGGCCCGCTACGCGGAGTTCCTGCGCTAGCAGACGGGGGGACTGTCCCCGCATGGGGACTGTCCCCGCTTCTCGGCCCGGCCGAGGCTCGGTCAGTCCTCTCGCACGACCTCGTCCAGGAGCCCGTCGAAGCCGGGCCCGTCGAACTCGGCGACGGCGCGCTCGTACTTCTCCATGCCCCACGACCAGAAGTCGAAGTCGATGTCCGAGACGCCGTCCTGGATCGACGCCCACAGCGTCCAGCCGTACTTGGACATGAGGCCCCACAGCCGCGCCCGCGCGATCCGGTTTCGCAGCGTCCGGCCGTAGTAGTGGGTGACGAGCTCGTCGAGCTGGTCGAGCGAGAGGTTCGACTCGCTCCAGACGTTGCCGAGCTCGAAGCAGGCGTCGTTCATCCCGGAGTACTCGTAGTCGATCAGCCGGAACTCGCCGCCGGTGTCGATGAAGTTCTCGGCCAGGAGGTCGTTGTTGCACGGCACGGTGCCCTCGTCCCGGACGGCCATCGCCTCCTCGATGCGACGCACCTGCGGCTCGAACTCGAGGTAGCGGTCGGGCAGCCGGAAGCCGCGCTCCTGCACGAGCTGCAGGTAGCGGCGCTGGATCCGGAACATGTTGAAGTCGTCGCGGAAGGGCGCGGCGGCATGCAGCCGCCGGCAGGCCGCCGCGACCATCTCGAGCTTGCCGCCCCGGCGCAGGTCGTCCGCGCTCTGGGTGGAGCCCTCGATGAACTCGAGCACGAGCAGCGAGTGCTCCGGGACGTAGTCGACGACCTTCGCGCCGACGCCCGCCTCGGCCGCCGAGACGCTGTTTCTGTACTCGTTCTCGCGGTCGATCGCGAGCAGCCCGGCGTCCTTGGCCGAGACGCGCATGACGTACGCCCCGGCGCCGGTGACGACCTTGTAGTTGGTGTTCGTGAGCCCGCCCGCGAGCTCCGTCACGGTGCGCTCGCCGCGCAGCGCCGGAACCATGTCGAGCAGCTCTCGAAGCGCCGGATCTTCGGCCACCGGAACCTCCTCGGTCCGTCGTCGGGCCGCCCACTATAGTCACCGCCAATGCAGCCGCAGCGGGCAAGCGTGGTCGTGATCGGCGGCGGCGTGACCGGCTGCAGCGTCGCCTACCACCTGGCCGCGGCGGGGGTGCGCGACGTGCTGCTGGTCGAGAAGGACGAGCTCACGAGCGGCTCCACCTGTCACGCCGCCGGGCTCGTCACCCAGTTCAACCCGTCGCCGGCGATGATGGCGTTCCGCCGCTACAGCGTCGAGCTCTACAACCGCCTCGGCGTGTTCGACGGCATCGGCAGCCTGCGCATCGCCTCGACGCCGGAGAGCCTGGTCGAGCTGCGCCGCGGCGCCAGCCGGGCGCGCGGGATCGGCCTGGACGTCGACGTGATCGGCCCGGCCGAGGCCGTCGCGCTCATGCCGGCCGCCTCCCCGGAGTCGCTGCACGGGGCCGTCTGGATCGCGGACGACGGCTGCGTCGACCCGCACACCGCCACGTACGCGCTCGCGAACGCCGCCCGCGACCTCGGCGCGGGCATCCTCACCCACACCCGCGTGACCGGGATCGAGCTCGGGCCGGGCCGGCGCGTGCAGGCCGTCGCCACCGAGGCCGGCCGGATCGAGACGGAGATGGTCGTGAACGCGTGCGGGATGTGGGCGCCGCAGGTGGCCGCGATGGTGGGCGCGTTCGCCCCGTCCGTCCCCGTCGACCACCAGCACATCGCCCTCCACGCCGTGGCCGGCCACGAGCTCGACCGCGACATGCCCTGCTTCCGCGACACCGACAACCTGGTCTACGGGCGGTCGGAGGCGGGCGGCGTCCTCTTCGGCGGCTACGAGCCGAACCCGGTCGCGCGGTGGGTGGACGGCGTGCCCTGGGACCACGCGGGGACGACCCTTCCCGCCGATCACGAGCGGTTCGCGCAGCTGATGGAGGGCGCGGCGCGCCGCTTCCCGTTCCTCGACGACGCCGGGGTGGTCGCGCTCGTGTGCCACCCCGACGCGATGACCCCGGACGGCAACCCGCTCCTCGGCCCGATGCCGGGCGTGCCCGGGTTCTGGATGGCGGCGGGGCTCTCGCTGAACGGGTTCGGCGGCGCCGGCGGCATCGGCAAGACGATCGCCGAGTGGGTCACCGCCGGCGAGACCGAGTGGGACGTGCACGGCTACCGGGCCTGGCGGTTCGGCGAGGCGCACCGCCACCCGGACGCGCTCGCGGCCGCCGGGCGCGAGACCTACAAGTACTACTACCGCCTCCGCTACCCGCTGGACACGCCCGGGTGGGGGCGGCCCGGCCGCGTCTCGCCCCTGCACGGCCGCACCCAGGATCTCGGCGCCGTCTACGGCACGAAGAACGGCTGGGAGCGGCCGGACTACTACCGGCCCGGGCAGGCGTGGCGGCGCGCGGGCGAAGACCAGCGCGCCTACGGGTGGACGCGCCCGCCCGAGCTGGACCGCCTCGCCGTCGAGCACGAGGCCTTCCGGGAGCGGGTCGGCATCATCGACATGACCTCGTTCGGCAAGATCGAGGTCGAGGGCCCGGACGCCCTGGCCCTGCTCGAGCGGGTGTGCGCGAACCGGATCGACCGGCCGCCGGGGAGCGTCGTCTACACGCAGTGGTGCGACCGCCGCGGCGGCATCGTCGCCGACGTGACGGTCACCCGGCTCGGCGGCGAGCGCTTCCGCGTCGTCACCGGGGCCGGCGTGGTCGACTCGGACATCGGCTGGCTGCGGCTCAACCGCCGCGGCGGCGAGCGCGTCCGCCTGCGCGAGGCGAGCGCCGAGCTGGCCGTGATCGGGATCTGGGGGCCGCGGGCGCGCGACGTGCTCGCCGCCTGCACGGCCGACGACGTGTCCGCGGCGGCGCTGCCGTTCCGCCGCGCCGCCGAGATCGCCCTCGGCCCGGCGCCGGTGCTGGCGCAGCGGATCACCTACGTCGGCGAGCTCGGGTTCGAGCTCTACGTGCCGCCGGAGTGGGCCGTCCAGGCCTGGGACGCGCTCCTCGCCGCCGGCGGCGAGCACGGCATCGAGCCCGGCGGCTACCGGGTGCTCGAGTCGCTGCGGATGGAGAAGGGCTACCGCTACATGGGCACCGACATCTCCGCGGGCGACACGCCCTACGACGCCGGCCTCGGCTTCTGCGTCGCGCTCGACAAGGGCGAGTTCAACGGCCGCGAGGCGCTCGCCGCGGCCGCGGCGGCTCCGCGCGAGCGCGCCCTGCGCACGCTGGTCGTGGGCGGCGACGACTACCTGCCGCTCTACGGCGGCGAGGCCGTGCGGGTCGACGGCCGCACGGCCGGGCGGGCACGAAGCTGCGCCTACGGCTTCACGGTGAGGCGCAACATCGCCTACGCCTACCTCCCGGCCGAGCTGGGGGAGGGGACGGCGGTCGAGGTCGAGGTGCTGGGCGAGCCGGTCGCCGCCCGGGTCGCGGCCGACGTGCTCCACGATCCCCGGCACCTGCGCGTGCGCGGCTGAGCCGTTACGGTCCTGCGCGTGGCCGCCGCCTCCGTGATCCTCGCCCTCGACCAGGGCAGCTCGAGCACCCGCTGCATCGCCTACGACACGCGCCTGAGCCAGGTGGCGACGGCGGTGTCGCGGGTCGAGACCTCCCGCCCGGGCCCGGGCATGGTCGAGCACGACCCGGACGCGCTCCTGGCCGGCGCGCTCGCCGCGATCGCCGAGACCCGTGCCGCCTGCGCGGGCGACGTCGCGGGGATCGGCGTCGCCAACCAGACCGAGACGTTCGTCCTGTGGGAGCGGGCCACCGGCCGCGCGGTCACGCCGGTGGTCAGCTGGCAGGACCAGCGGGCCGAGGAGCTCTGCCGGGCGCTCGCGTCCGAGCCGGCGGCGGAGCGGATCGGGGCGGTGACCGGGCTCGCCCTCGATCCCACCTTCTCGGCCCCGAAGCTGGCCTGGCTCTTCGGCCGCGACCCGGCGCTGCTCGCGCGGGCGGAGTCGGGCGAGCTCGCGTTCGGCGACGTGGCCTGCTGGCTGGCGTGGCACCTGTCGGGCGGTGCCGGCCACGTCAGCGAGCCCTCGAACGCCTGCCGCACGCTCGTGCTCGACGTCGGCTCGATGGCCTGGGACGAGGGCCTGCTCGACCTGTTCGGCGTGCCCCCGGCGCTGCTCCCGGAGGTGCGCGACTCCGACGGCTCCGGACTGGTCACGTCGGCGGCGGCGGTCGGATTCGAGGCGCCCGTCGCGGCCATGCTCGGCGACCAGCAGTCGGCTCTCTACGGCCAGGGCTGCACCGCGCCGCGGATGGCGGCGCTCACGCTCGGCACCGGCGCCTTCGTGTGGCTCAACGCCGGCCGCGACCGGCCCCACCCGTCCGAGGGCGTGCTCGCGACCGTCGCCTGGCAGACCGCCCGGGAGGGCCGCACCTATGCGCTCGAGGCCTTCGGCGCGAACGCGGGCAACGCGCTGGGCGTGCTGCGCGGGAGCGGCCTGGTCGACGCCGATTGGCGCTCGCGGGCACCGGAGTGGGGCCGGCCGCACCCCGTGGTCGTGCCCGCGCCCGCCGGCCTGGGGACGCCGCACTGGCACGGGGCCGACCGCGTGACCGTGGTCGGGGCGAGCAGCGCGACGACCGCCGACGATCTCGCCGCCGCCTGGGTGGCCGGCGTCGCCCACCAGGTCGCCGACGCGCTCGCCGCCCAGGAGGCGTCCGGCGGGATCGACGTCCTGCGCGTCGGCGGCGGCCTCGCGGCCGACCGCGCCCTCCTGCAGGCCGTGGCCGACCTCTCCGGGCGCGTGCTCGAGGTCGCCGCCGACCTCGAGGCGACGGCCCGCGGGATCGCGACGCTGGCCGCCGCGTCGGCCGGCATGCTCGACGCCGATGCGGCCGGGCACGCGGTGGCCCACCGGGTGGAGCCGGCGCTCGACGCGAACGGCCGCGAGCGCGAGCGGGCCCGGTGGCGGGACGCGCTCGACGTGCACATGCGCCCGGAGCCGGGGTGAGCGACGCCGCGCTCGGGCCCGCCGCGCGCGCCGCGGCGCTCGGGCGGATGCGGGGGGAGCGCTTCGACCTGCTCGTCGTCGGGGGCGGGATCACCGGTGCCGGCATCGCCCTCGATGCGGCGACGCGCGGCCTCTCGGTCGCCCTCGTCGAGGCCCGTGACATCGCCGCGGGCACGTCGAGCCGCTCCAGCAAGCTCATCCACGGCGGCCTGCGCTACCTGGAGATGCTCGACTTCGGCCTCGTGCGCGAGGCGCTGCGCGAGCGCCGGCTGCTGCTGACGACGCTGGCGCCGCACCTCGTCCGCCCGGTGCCCTTCCTGTTCCCGCTCCGGCACCGGGTGTGGGAGCGGCCCTACCTCGGTGCCGGGCTCCTGCTCTACGACACGATGGGCGGCGCCCGCCACGTCCCCCGGGCGCGGCACGTGTCGAAGCGGGCGGCGCTGCGCTCGGCGCCCGCGCTGCGCCCGGACTCGCTGGTCGGGGCGGTGCGGTTCCACGACGCGCAGGAGGACGACGCCCGCTTCGCCGTCCACGTCGCCCGCACGGCGGCGGCGCACGGCGCCGCGATCGCCACGCGGGCCGCGGCCACGGCCTTCGCGCGCGACGAGGCGGGGCGGATCGTCGGGGCGCGCGTCCGCGACGGCCTCGCCGGCGGTGAGCTCGACGTCCGCGCCCGCCACACGATCGTCGCCGTCGGCGTCTCCACCGACCGCGTGCTCGAGCTCGCAACCGGGAGCCCGCACCACGCCCTGCGTCCGTCCAAGGGGATCCACGTGCTCGTGCCCCGCGCCGCCATCCCCATGCGGACGGGGCTCTTCATGCGCACCGAGAAGAGCATCTTCCACGCCATCCCGTGGGGCGAGGGGCACTGGCTGCTGGGCGACACCGACACCGAATGGGACGGCGACCCGGATGCCCCCGTGGCCAACCGGGCCGACGTCGACTACGTCCTCGCCAAGGTGAACAGGGTGCTCGTGCGGCCGGTCGAGAGGGCGCAGATCTGCGGCGTCTACGCCGGCCTGCGCCCGCTCGTGGCGGCGGAGGGGGCGGCGTCGACGACCCGGCTCTCCCGCGAGCACCGGCTGTTCGCGCCGCTGCCCGGGCTGACCGCGATCGCCGGCGGCAAGTACACGACCTACCGGGTGATGGCCCGCGACGCGGTCGATGCGGCCGCCCGCGACCTCGGCGGCGCCGCGCCCTCGCGGACGCACGCGGTGCCGCTCGTCGACGCCGCGGGCGAGGTCGATGCGCTGGCCGCCTCCGACCCGGCGCTGGGGGAGCCGATCGCCGGCACCCGGCACCGGGCCGCCGACGCCGTCCACGCCTGCACGCACGAGGGCGCGCTCGACCTGGACGACGTCCTCACCCGGCGGCTGCGGGTGTCGATCGAGGTGCCCGACCGCGGCCGGGCGGCCGCCGCCGCGGTTGCCCCGCTCGTCGCGCCGGTGCTGGGCTGGTCGGACGCCCGCGCGGCGGACGAGGTCGCCCGCTACGTGCGCCTGCGCGACGCCGAGGCCGCCGCCGAGGCCGCGCCCGACGACGCCACGGCCCGCGCGCGCTACCGCGCCGTGCTCGATGCACCAGAAGGGGTCTGACCCCGCCTGGTGCGTCAGAACATCGTCTGGGTCTTCGTGAACGAGCCGCCCGCCGGGTTCCCGGCCGGGTCGGTGATCGTGGGCGACGGCGTGTAGGTGACCGTGACGTTCTTCACCGTGCCGAGCGCCGAACAGCCGGCGCCGGCGCATGTCCCGAGGATGCGGGCGGTCAGCGACACCTGCGCGCTCGAGTAGGAGAGCACCGACGACGACCAGCTCGCGCTCGTGCCGTCGGCGGTCACGTAGCCGTCGCTGCCGAGATCGATGGAGCCGGCGATGAAGCTGCCGATGGTGAGCGTGTCGTTGCCAGGCCCCGCCGGATCGGTGATCGTGATCGTCGTCGTCGCCGGGATCGACGACGGCAGGAGCGGCTCGCTCCACTCCGCCGTGATCTCGTCGCAGGCCTCCGGCACGCCCGCCGTGTTCACCGTCCCGGCGCAGGTGCCGTTGCTCGTGTTGTGCTGGTGGCGGAAGCCCACCGGCACGGGCCCTGCGCCGTCGGCCGGGGCGGCGGCGGCGAAGGACGCCCGGTTCCCGCCCATGTCCTGGATCTCGTTCCCCGGCTGCAGCCCGACCCTGAACAGGCTCACGCTCGTGTCGGGCTGATCCGTCCAGCCGCCGATCACGAGCGTGGCGGTGTTCCCGCTGGTCGAGACCGACTGGAGCGAGCCGCCGGAGGGGACGTTGGAGAGCGTCCAGCCGGCCGTGCAGGGAGCTGCGCAGGTGGCCAGCGGCTCGTTGAACGTGACCGCGACCTGGTCGACGAACCCGTCCTCGTTCGTGTCGAGCATCGTCATGCCGTTCATGGCGGGCGGGGTCGTGTCGCCAGCCGCCGACGGACTTCTGACGCCGACGTAGGTGACGGAGCTGTTGTTGGCCGACACCGCGTCGAACTGGGTGCCCGCCACCGAGGCCGAGTTGATCAGCGTCTGCGGCGAGCCGGGCGCCGTCATCGGGATGGTGACCGTCTCGGAGTCGCCCGACGCCATCGGGCCGATGTCGCACGTGACGGTCGCCGAGCCCGAGCATGACCCGGCGGTCACGGTCACGCTGCCGGCGAGGGAGGAGTTCGTCGGCAGCGTGTCCGTGACGGTCGCGTCGGGCTCCGGGTTTGGCCCGTTGTTCGTGACGGTGAGCGTGTAGGTGAAGCCGGTGCCCTGGTCGACCTTGGCCGGCGCGGACGTGGACACGCCGAGGTCGGCGCCGCCGGCGCTCGTAACCGTGGTCGTGGCGGTGGAGGAGTTGTCGCTCGTGTCCGGGTCGGCCGTCGTCGAGGACACCGACGCGGTGTTCGCGATCGTGCCTGCGGCCGTCGCGGTCACCGTGATCGTGACCGAGCCGCCGGCGGTGCTGACGGCGCCGAGCGGGCAGCTGACGGTGTGGGTCGGATCGGCGTACGTGCAGCCCGGCGCGCTCTCGAACGTGAGGCCGGCGGGGAGGACGTCGGTGACGGTCGTGCCGAGGGCCGTGTCGGGGCCGGCGTTGTCGACGCTCGCGGTGAAGGTCACGTCCTCGCCGACGTCGACGCTGGTCGGTGCGCCCGAGAGCGCGATCGACAGATCGGCCGAGGCCGCCGCGGCGCCATCGGTGAACGAGGCGAAGTTCAGCCGCTTCTGATCCTGGACGCGGGTGAAGTCGCCGCCGACGTAGAGCTTGTTGCTGCCCTCGGCGTCGAGGGCGAACACGCCCAGGAACCCGGACGTCACGGCGGGAAGCCAGGTCGTGTCCAGCACGCCGGTCGAGGCGTTCGCGCGTACGAGCTGGTTGACGGCGGTGCTCTTGTACTTGAAGAAGTGGCCGCCGAAGTAGGGGACGTCGTTCAGGACCGCGGTCGCCTGTACGTTGCCGTCGGTCGTCTGCTCCCAGATCTTGGCGCCGGTGGTGAGGCTAACGGCGAGTGCCTTGCCGCCGCTGCCCCCGCCTCCACCGTAGAGACGGGTACTGCCCGGGGACAGGGCGAGCACCGGATAGGTGGGGTGGTAGACGCCGGTGATGGACGCGCCGGTGGTCGGGTTGACGGCGGTCAGGCTCTTCTGCGACGTCCCGTTGACGGTCGCGAAGTTCCCGCCCATGTAGAGCCGGGTGGGTGTCAGCACGAGCGCACGGACGAGGTTGTCGGCAGTCGTCGTGAAACCGGGTACGAGCGAGCCGTCGGCGGCGTTCAGTTCGGCGATCCGCGAGACGGCGCTCTGGCCGATCTTGGTGAAGGCGCCGCCGACGTAGAGCGTGCTCGGGCCGACGGCGATCGCCCGGATGACGTTGTTCGGCCACCCTGCGGCGGGTTTCCATGTGATCAGCGCGCCGGTCGCGGTGTTGAACACCGCGATCTTCTTCTGGGTCTTCCCGTTCACGGTGTTGAAGTTCCCGCCGACGTACAGGCGGGAGCCGTCCGGCGATGCGGCCAGGGCGAAGACCTCGGCGTCCACGGTCGGCGCGAAGCCGGTCGGCTGGCCGGTGGTCGCGTCGATCCCGGCCAGGTTTGAGGCCGGCGCGGTGGCCGCGCTGGCGGTGTCATCGAGCTCGGTGAATGTCCCGCCCAGGTAGATCGTGCTGCCGACCCTGAGCACGACGTCGACCTTGCCGTTCGTCCCCCACGTCAGGTCGGGCGTGAGCGGCAGGGCGGCGACCGCCTGCGAGGCACTCGCAAGAGCCAGGGCAACACCGAGTGCGGCGACCGTCAGCAGCCGGCGAACGTCCATCCGACGAGTTTACATGTTACGGACGGCTCGTGCCTCATGGCTACGGTGTCGCCCGAGTTCACGAACCTGATGCCGGATCGTGACCCGGTCCTGCTCCGCCGCCTCGTACGCTGAATCCAGAGCGGTCAAATCGAACAGGAGGACGGTCATGCAGATGATGTGGGAACGACGGGCGGCGAAGCTCGGGGCGGCCCTGGTGGCGGCGGCGGCGATCGGGGCGGCCGGCGCCGTGGAGGCTCATGCAGCGGCCGGATCCGCCGCGAGCGTGCCGCGCTGCCGGCTGAGCCAGCTCTCCCTGGCGCAGCCCCAGTCGAGCGGTGCGGCGGGCAGCGTCCGCATGCGGTTCGTGTTCACCAACGCGAGCGGGTCGACGTGCAAGCTCTTCGGCTTCGCGGGCATGCAGCTCCTGAACGCGCGTAGCGCACCGATTCCGACGTACGTCCACCGCGGCACGAGCAACGTCGTCCCGGCGGAGCCCGAGAGCGACGTCGTCATGACGCCCGGGCAGCACGGGTCGTTCTACGCCGGCTACTCGGACGTCCCCACGGCTGCACAGCCGTGCCGCGTCTCGGCCTCCGTCGAGGTGACGCCGCCGAACGACTTCAACCACTTCACGCTGAAGCTCGCCATTGCGCCGTGCGGCGGCCTCATCACGGTCTCACCCGTCGTGCACGGCCGGCTGCCGCTCTGACGGCGGGCCGGGCCGGTCAGGCTCGCGCGCCTGGCCCGTACGCCAGGCGCAGCAGCCGGCCGCCGGCGAACCGGCCCGGGCGCAGGTCGGAGACGTCGACCGGCGGCATCCGCCCGGTCACCTCGGCTGCGACCACGTCGCCGACCGCCGGGGAGAGCTTGAACCCGTGCCCGCTCCAGCCGACCGCCAGGTAGAGGCCGTCGATGCCGGGGCAGGGGCCCAGGATCGGGTTCCAGTCGGGCGTGATGTCGTACGGCCCCGCCCACGCCCGCTCCACCGTGAAGTCGGCCAGCCGCGGATAGCGCTCCGCCACCGATCTGCGGACGACGTCGGCGTACCCGGCCGACGCGTCGTGGTCGCAGTCGTCGGCCCGGTCGAGCGGATCCTCGCCGGCATAGGCGACGGCGCAGAACCGGCGGCCGCGGTCGGGGCGCACGACGACGTTCGTGACGCCGTCCGAGCACACGGCGGACGGCAGGGGCGCGCCCGGGTCGCGCCGGGCCACGACCACCTGCAGCCGGCGCAGCTCGATCGGCTGCTCGGCGCCGATCGGGCGCAGCAGGTCGTTCGTCCACGCGCCGGTGGCGAGGACGACCGTGCCGGCGGCGGTGAGCCCGCGGTCGGTCTCGACCCCGGTGACGCGGCCGTTCTCGACGCGCAGCCCGCGCACGCCGCAGCCGAGCTCGTGGCGCAGGCCCCGCGAGGACGCGGCCGCGAACCAGCCCAGGCACATCTTCTGCGCGTCGGCGAAGCCGCCGTCCGGCTCGTAGGCCGCCCCGGCCACACCGTCGAGCGAGAGCTCGGGCTCGACCTCGCCGATCTCGTCCGGCTCGAGGAAGTGGGTCTCGAGGCCGATCCGCTGCAGCCGGGCGACGTTGTCCCGGCAGGCGGCCGCGAGCCGCTCGGGCACCGTCAGCAGGTAGCCGCAGCGCACGTAGCCGGCGTCGGCGACCCCGACCTCGTTCTCCCAGTCGACGATCGTGCGCGTGCCGGCCATGGCCAGGCGGGCGGTGACGGCGTTCGAGTAGTGGCGGCGCACCATCGAGAACGAGCGGCCGGAGTCGCCCGAGCCCGGCCAGCCGCGGTCGAAGAGGGCGACGCTGCGGTGGCCGTCGCGGGTGAGCGCGTGCGCCGTCGCGAGGCCGGTGATCCCGGCGCCGACGATCGCGATGTCGGTCGAGTCGGGCACGGCGGCAACGGTACACCGCCGGTGTGGAGACAGTCCCCGCACGCGGGGACTGTCCCCGATTGTCGCCTGGACCAATAGCGAGCATTTGCTTTTTGGTCTGGTATTCGGTACGTTCCGCCGCGATCGGGATGTACGACTACGGCTTCTTCTCCTACGAGTCCAAGGACGAGTTCCTCGACCGGTCGCGGGAATTCTGGAACCCTGACAAGACCGACTTCTGGCAGGACGCGGGGGTCGACCTCGTCATCGACCGCCGCGAGGGCTACTTCTTCTGGGACATGGCCGGCCGGCGCCTGGTCGACCTGCACCTGAACGGCGGCACGTACAACCTCGGCCACCGCAATCCCGAGCTGATCGCGACGCTCGAGCAGGCGATGCAGCGCTTCGACATCGGCAACCACCACTTCCCGGCGCTCGCCCGCACCGCCCTGGCGGAGGCGCTCGTGAAGACGTGCGCCCCTAACATGCGCCGGGTGGTCTACGGGGCCGGCGGCGGCGAGGCGACCGACATCGCCATCAAGACGGCGCGCCACACCCGGCAGCGGCGCAAGATCGTCTCGATCCTCAAGGGCTACCACGGCCACACCGGCCTCGCCGTCGCCGCCGGCGACGACCGCTTCTCGAAGCTCTTCCTGGCCGACCGCCCGGACGAGTTCGTGCAGGTGCCGTTCAACGACCTCGACGCCATGGAGGCGGCGCTGCGCGCCGGCGACGTGGCCGCGGTGCTGCTCGAGACGATCCCCGCCACGTACGGCTTCCCGCTGCCCGATCCGGGCTATCTCCAGGGCGTGAAACGGCTCTGCGAGCGGTTCGGCGCCCTCTACATCGCCGACGAGGTGCAGACCGGGCTCATGCGCACGGGCGAGATGTGGGGGATCTCCAAGGCCGGCGTCGAGCCCGACATCATGGTGATCGGCAAGGGCATCACCGGCGGCATGTACCCGATCTCGTGCGTCGTCCTCTCGGAGGAGTGCTCGGCCTGGCTGAAGGAGGACGGCTTCGGCCACATCTCCACCGGCGGCGGGGCCGAGCTCGGCTGCGTCGTCGCGCTCAAGGTGCTCGAGATCTGCGGCCGGCCGGAGGTGCGCTCGATGGTGCACTACATCTCCGACCGCTTCGGCCGCGGCCTGCGCGCGATCCAGGAGCTCTACCCCGACTGGTTCGTCGGCATCCGCCAGGACGGCGTCGTCATGGGGCTCGAGTTCGACCACCCGCAGGGCGCGAAGATCGTGATGAAGCAGCTGTACGAGAACGGCGTGTGGGCGATCTTCTCGACGCTCGACCCGCGCGTGCTCCAGTTCAAGCCGGGGATCCTGCTCGGCCCGGAGCTGGTGGACGAGGTGCTCGACCGCACCGAGGTCTCGATCGGCCAGGCGCTCGCCGAGGCGCGCGGCGGCCGGGCCACGGCGGGGGCGCGATGAGCGCCGTCGCCGCCGAGCCGGCCGGCGTCCCTCGGGCGCGGATGATGCTCCAGCGCGCCCACTGGGCCGCCACCGCCTTCGCCGCCTACGACCACGAGCGCACCCGCCGGATCGTCGAGGCGGTCGCCGACGAGGCATACCGAAACGCGGAAAGGTATGCCGAGTGGGCGGTCAAGGAGACCGGCATGGGCGTGGTCGAGCACAAGCGGCGCAAGAACGAGGCCTGCTCGCGCGGGCTGCTCGAGTGGTACGGCGGCGGCGACTACGTGAGCGCCCGGGTCGACCCCGAGGCGAAGATCGTCGAGCTGCCCCGGCCGGCCGGCGTCGTCCTCGCGCTGACGCCGTCGACGAACCCGATCGCCACCGTCTACTTCAAGGTGCTGCTGGCGCTGATGACCCGCAACGCCGTCGTCGTCAGCCCGCATCCGCTCGCGCGCGAGTCGTCGGCCGACGCCGCCCACCGGCTGGCGGCGGCCGCGGTCGAGGCCGGCGCCCCCGACGGGTGCGTGCAGGCCGTGGAGGAGCCGACGATCCCGCTGATCGAGGCGCTCATGAGCGACCCGACGACCGACGTCATCCTGGCGACGGGCGGCGTCGCGGTGGTGCGGGCGGCCTACCGCTCCGGCAACCCCGCGATCGGCGTCGGCCCGGGCAACGTGCCCGCGCTCGTCGACCACACCGCCGACCTGGCCGCGGCCGCCGAGCGCCTGATGGACTCGAAGTGCTTCGACAACTCGATCCTGTGCACGAACGAGTCGTGCGCCATCGTCGAGGAGCGCTGCGCCGCGGAGTTCGAGCGCGAGCTGGCCCGCCACGGCGGCCACGTGGTCGCGCCGGACGAGGTGGCGGCGGTGCGCGAGAAGCTCTACCCCGAGGGCCGCATCCGCGTCGACCTGGCCGGGCGCGACGCGGCCCGGCTGGCGGAGGAGTGCGGGATCCGCGTGCCGGCGAAGACGCGCGTCCTGGTCGCGCCGTTCCCGCTGGTCGTCCCCGAGGAGCCGCTCGCGCGCGAGAAGCTCTTCCCGCTGCTCGGGCTCGTGCGGGTGCCGGACGCACGCCGCGGCATCGACGCCGCCTGCGCGATGCTGCGCATCGGCGGCGCGGGCCATTCGGCGGTGATCCACTCCCACGACCCGCGCACGATCATGGCCTACGGCGCGGCGGTGCGGGTGCTGCGGGTGGCCGTCAACGTCGGCGGCAGCACCGGCTCGGCGGGCCTCGACACGAACCTCGCGCCGACGATGACGATCGGCACCGGCTTCTTCGGGAGGTCGTCGCTCGGCGAGAACCTCGAGCCGCGGCACCTGATCAACATGACCCGGGTCGCCTACTCCTCGGACCCGTCCGAGGTCTTCGGCGACTTCGCCGGCCTCGAGCCCTGGAGCGCCGCGCCCGAGGCCGCGCCCGTCGCGGCGCCGGAGCGCCCGGCGGCCGTCGACGAGGCCCGCGACGAGATCCGCCGGATCGTGCTCGAGGAGCTGCGGGAGCTGGTGAAACGCTGATGGCCGAGCTCAGATCGTTCATCTTCATCGACCAGCTCCAGCCGCAGACGATGTGCTACCTCGGCACGTGGATCCGCGGCCGCCTCCCGCGCACGAACATGGCGGCGCAGATCATCGAGATCGCCCCCGGCCTCGACATCGAGCCGCTGACCGACGTCGCGCTCAAGTCGACCGAGGTGCAGGCGGGCATCCTGGTCGTCGAGCGCCAGTTCGGCTACCTCGAGATCCACTCCCGCTCGACCGCCGAGGTGCACGCCGCGAGCAGCGCCGTCCTGGAGGCGCTCGGCGCGACGGCCGCCGAGGCGACCCGGCCGCAGATCCTGGCGTCGGAGCTGATCAGCCGGCTCGACCACCAGCACGCCTTCCTGATCAACCGCAACAAGCTCGGCTCGATGGCGCTCCCCGGCGAGTCGCTCTTCGTGCTCGAGATGCAGCCCGCCTCCTACGCGATCCTCGCCACCAACGAGGCCGAGAAGGCGGCCCGGATCAAGGTGGTCGACTACCGCATGATCGGCGCCACCGGCCGGGTGTACCTGGCCGGCATGGAGGCCGACGTGCGCACGGCCGCCGACGCCGCCGTCGCGGCGCTGGGAGGTGCGGCGTGAGCACGCCGGAGGACGCCGACCTGCTGCGGAGCGTCACCCGCGAGGTGCTCGCCGACCTCCTGCCGGAGCTGCTGTCCGAGGCGCTGACGGCGCAGCCGGCGACGAACGGGAATCGCCCTGGGGACAGTCCCGGGATGGGGACTGTCCCCGATTCTCGGCCGGGCACCGTCCCGCAGGTGCCGGGGCCGCCGATCGCCGCGGTGCATCGCCCGTCGGGATGGCGCCCGCCGGCCGAGTCGGACACGACCCGGCCGCAGGCGGGCGCCGCGCCGCCCGAGCGTCACCCGGATGCCGCGGGCGCGGCCGTCGAGCGGGTCGACCTGCGCAGCGACGCCGACCTGGACGCGTTCGTGCGCTCGCTCGTCCACCGGTTCGAGAACCCGCGCGACCGCATGGCGATCCGGTCGGGCAAGCTGCGGTTCCGGCTGGGCGCGACCGCCGCGACCGCCGCGCAGCCCGCGTCCGCGCCGGTCATCCGGATCGAGCGCGGCGCCGTGACCGAGCGGGCCGTGCGCGACGCGGCCGCCCAGGGCGCCCGGCTCGTGCTGGCGCCGCGGGCGGTGCTGACGCCGATGGCGCGCGACCGCGCCCGGAGCCTGGGAGTCGAGATCGAGAAGGAGCGACCATGCTGAGAGCGACCGTGACCGGCGCCGTGTGGGCGACCAAGCGGGTCGATCGCATCCCCAACGGCGCGTTCCTGGAGGTCGAGGTGGACGGCGGCGGCCGCGTCGTCGCGTTCGACGTGCTCGGAAGCGGCGTCGGCGAGCGCGTGCTGGTCGCCACCGGCTCGGTCGCCTCGAGCTGGCTCGGGCAGGACCATCCGCCCATCGACGCACTGATCATCGGATCCATCGACGAAGACGAATAGAGGAGGAGTCATGGCACAGAACGCAATCGGGATGATCGAGACCAAGGGGTACGTGGCGGCGCTCGCTGCCGCGGACGCCATGGTCAAGGCCGCGAACGTCACGATCGTCGGCCGCGAGCAGGTCGGCGACGGCCTCGTGTCGGTCGTGATCCAGGGCGACGTCGGGGCCGTGAAGGCCGCGACGGAGGCGGGGGCCGAGACCGCCTCGAGCGTCGGCGACCTCGTGTCGGTGCACGTCATCCCGCGCCCGCACGCCGAGCTCGACAAGCACTTCGTCCACGCGGGCTAGCGGCAGATGGAGAACTCCGCGGTCCAGCTGCGGGTCTACCTGCCGATCCCGAGACTGGGCCGCCAGTTCGCGGCCTATCTGGGCACGCCCACGCGTGCCCGCGGATACCCGCCGATCGAGGGCGACCACGCGCTGATCGTCGAGGTGGCGCCGGCGCTCGCGATCGAGCGGGTGACCGACCTCGCGCTGCGGTCGGTGCCGGAGATCGAGCCGGGCATCCTCTACGTCGAGCGCCAGTTCGGCGTGCTCGAGGTGCACCACCGCGACAAGGCGCTCGTCGACCGGGCCGGCGCTGCCATCCTCGCAGGGGATCGGCGCCACCGCCGCCGACGCGCTGCGGCCACGTATCCTCTACGCCGACGTGATCGAGGACATCACCGACCAGCACGCGGTGATCATCAACCGCAACCGCGAGGCATCGATGGTGCTGCCCGGCGAGACGCTGCTGGTCTACGAGGTGGTGCCGGCGCTGCACGCCGCCGTGGCCGCCAACGCCGCCGAGCGGGCCGCGCCGGACGCGACGCTCGTCACCGTCTCGATGATCGGCGCCGCGGGCCGCATCTACATGTCCGGCGAGACCGAGAGCGTCGTTCGCGCCCGCGACGAGATCACCCGGGTGCTCGAGTCGGTGGAGGGCCGTGAGCACTGACCAGGCGGCGATCGACCGCCTGGCGCACGCCGCGCTGCCCGCGTACGACCTCGACCCGGCGGCCACGGTCGCCCTGATCAACGTGTCCGAGAACTGGACGTACCGGATCGCGGAGCCGGGCGGCCGCGCGTTCGCGCTGCGCGTCCACCGGCCGACCTACCACACCGCCGAGGAGATCGCCTCGGAGCTCGACTGGATCGACGCGCTGCGCGACGACGGCGTGGTCGAGACCGCCCACGCCGTTGCCGGCCGGGGCGGGAACCGCGTCTGCCAGGTGCGCACCGACGACCTGGGCGAGCGCAACGTCGTGCTGTTCGAGTGGCTCGCGGGCGAGATGCCCGACGCCGACGCGCACGACCTCATGCCCGGCTTCCGCACGCTCGGGGCGGTCTCGGCGCGGATGCACGGCCACGCCCGCCGCTGGGCGCCGCCGCCCGGGTTCGCCCGCTTCCGCTGGGACTACGGCACGACGCTCGGCGCCAACGGCCACTGGGGCCGGTGGCAGGACGGCCTCGGGATGGGGCCGGAGGAGCTCGCGCTGCTCGGCCGGCTCGACCAGACGCTGCGGCAGCGGCTCGAGGCGTACGGCCAGGGGCCGGAGCGGTTCGGCCTGGTGCACGCCGACATCCGTCTCGCCAACCTGCTCGTCGACGGCGAGCACGTGCGCGTGATCGACTTCGACGACTGCGGCTGGTCGTGGTTCATGTACGACTTCGCGACGACCGTGTCGTTCATCGAGGACCACCCGGACGTGCCGGAGCTGAAGGCCGCGTGGGTGGAGGGCTACCGCTCCGCCGCCGAGCTCGACCCGGCCGACGAGGCCGAGCTGGACACCTTCGTCATGCTGCGCCGGCTCCTGCTCGTCGCCTGGATCGGCTCGCACCACGAGTTCGCCACCGAGGCCGCCGAGCTCGGCGCCGGATTCACCGCGGGCACGTGTGCCCTGGCCGAGCGGTACCTCTCCGCGTACGGCTGAGCCGTTGCGCGAGATCAGTTCCCGCCCATTGGACCGTAGAATGGGCCGCCCGGTTCCACCGATCGCACGAGGAGGAGATGATGTTCACCCCACTCACCGGCCGCACGGTGCTCGTCACCGGCGGCACCAAGGGCATCGGCAAGGGCATCGCGGGCGAGTTCGCGGCCGCGGGCTGCAACGTCGCCCTGAGCGGCCGCGGCGAGCATGCCGGCGAGCAGGCGGTGCGCGACCTCTCCGCGCGCGGCGCCCAGGTCTCGTTCTACAAGGGCGACGTCAGCAAGGCCGACGACTGCGAGCGGGTGGCGGCCGAGGTCGTCTCGCGCTACGGCGGCATCGACATCGTGTGCGCCAACGCCGGCGTCTTCCCCGACGTCAAGCTGGCGGACATGACCGAGGCCGACATCGACTCGATCTTCGCGACCAACGTGAAGGGCACCATGCTGACGGTGAAGGCGTGCCTGCCCCACCTGGAGCGCTCGGGCCACGGCCGGGTGATCCTGACGAGCTCGATCACGGGCCCGGTCACCGGGTTCCCGGGCTGGTCGCACTACGGCGCGACCAAGGCGGCCCAGCTCGGCTTCCTGCGCACCGCCTGCATCGAGCTCGCGCCGAAGCGGATCACGGTGAACGCCGTCCTGCCGGGCAACGTCGAGTCGGAGGGGATGGACGAGCTCGGGCCCGAGTACCGGGCCTCGATGGAGGCGTCGATCCCGCTCGGCCGGCTGGGCTACCCGTCGGAGATCGGCGCCGCGGCCGTGTTCCTCGCGACCGACGAGGCGGGCTACATCACCGGCCAGACCATCGTGGTCGACGGCGGCCAGATTCAGCCGGAGTCGCTGGCCGCGCTCGAGGCCGCCCGGTAGCGGCGCGGTGACCGAGCCCGTCCCGGGACTGCCCGCCGCCTTCGGGCCGCTCGGGCCCGCGGCGGCGGGCCTGCGCGACCGCCTCGCCGCGGAGATCGAGGCCGGTGCCCCCGGCCCGGGCGAGCGGCTGGGCGCCGAGCGCGAGCTCGCCGCCCGGCTGGGGGTGAGCCGCTCGACGCTGCGCGCCGCCCTGGACGCGCTCGAGACGGCGGGCGTCGTGCACCGGGTCCGCGGCCGGTCGGGCGGCATCTTCGTCGCCGAGCGGCGGGTCGAGCGCGACCTGACGAGCCTGACCAGCCTGCCGGCCTACATGCGCCGCCAGGGGTTCCAGTCCGGCGCGCGCGTGCTCTCGACGGCCACGGTCGGCGCCGACGCCGAGGCGGCCGCGGCCCTGGACGTGCCCGAGGGCGCGCTCGTGCTCGAGGTCGTCCGCGTGCGCCTCGCCGACGAGCAGCCGATCTCGCTCGAGCGGGCCCGCTTCCCCGCCGACCGCTTTCCCGGGCTGCTCGACCGCTCGCTCTCGGGGTCGCTGTACGAGCTGCTCGAGTCCGGCTACGGCCTGCGCCCGAGCGAGGCCGAGGAGCGGGTCGAGGTGGTCGGCGCGACCGCCGCCGAGGCCCGCGTGCTCGAGGTGCGCGCCGGCGCGCCGCTGGTGTCGATCGCCCGCACGGCCTGGTCGGAGGACGGCCGCCCGTTCGAGCGCTCGAACGACCTCTTCCGGGCCGACCGGGTGCGCATCGTCGTGCGCGTGCGCACGCGCAACCCGCAGACGCTCGGGAGCGCCGTCGAGGTCGTCCGCTGAACGTGAATAAACGGGGTCTGACCCCGTTTATTCAGGCGGGGGGCGCCACGCGGCCTGGGAGCGGGCCACGCAGCAGGAGCGGCCGACGCGGCAGATGAGCCGGTCGAGGTGCGCAGGATGCGGGCGGCGGTCGCCATCCGTCCACGGTACCCCAAAGTGCCATACTCCCCCGCACCGATGGCCGAGCACGTCATCACCCGCGACGCGCCCACCCACCGCCGCTGGGACGTCGACACGGAGCCGGTCGTGCGGATCCGGCCCGGTGACGTCGTCACGGCCGAGACCGACGATTTCGCGGGCGGGCAGATCACCCGCGACTCGACCGCGGCCGACCTGCCGCGGCTCGACTTCGAGCTGATCTACCCGCTCGCCGGGCCGATCTACGTCGAGGGCGCCGAGCCCGGCGATGCGGTCGCGATCGAGTTCCTCGAGTTCGAGCTGCCCGAGTGGGGCTGGGCCTGCATCATCCCGGGCTTCGGGCTGCTCCCGCCGGGCGAGTTCACCGAGCCGTACATCAAGTTCTTCGACCTGACCGGCGGCGCCGAGATGGACTTCGCGCCCGGCGTGCGCCTGCCGATCGAGCCGTTCTGCGGCACGACCGGGGTGCCCGGCGCCGGCATGCACGGCGTGCCCATCCCGCCGCCGCACGCGGGCGGCGGCAACATCGACTGCCGCCACCTGACGCAGGGAACGACGCTGTACCTGCCGGTCGGCGTGCCCGGCGCGCTCGTCTCGCTCGGCGACGCCCACGCCGCCCAGGGCGACGGCGAGGTGGCGATCTCGGGCGTCGAGTGCGCGATGCGGACGACGCTGCGGATCACCGTCGAGCGGGGCATGAACCTGCGCGCCCCGGCGCTGCGGCGGCGGCCCGGCCCGCTCACGCCGCGCGTGGACGGCGGCGGCTGGTTCGCGACGACCGGCGTCGAGCCCGACCTGATGGAGGCGTCCCGCTCGGCCGTCCGCGCGATGATCGACCACCTGGTCGCGCGCCGCGGCCTCACACGTGAGGACGCTTACATGTTGTGCTCGCTTGCGGGCGATTTGAAGGTCACCGAGGTCGTCGATGCGCCAAACTGGATGGTGGGCTGCTTCATGCCCGACGCGGTGTTCACCAACCAGGAGGTCGCGTGATGCACGACGTGGCGATGAGAGAGTCCCTCGAGCGGCTGGCGGAGCACGACGGCGGCAGGCGGCTCCTGCAGCTCGCCCTGCGCAGCATCGAGCGCGGCGACCACGAGCTCGTCTCCGGCTGCTGGACGCGGAAGGGCGACGCCGGATGCCTGTTCCAGCACGCCTACTGGCAGGGCGTCGCCGACGGCGTCTTCGCCGACGACGGCCGCGCCCGGGCCTGGGTCAGCGGCGTCGCCGGGCAAGGACTACGACCGCGTGATCGACGTGATCGCGGCCTTCGACAGGCTCGCCCGGGCGGAGTACGCCGTCGAGCAGCGCCGCTTCCGCCCGCCCGTGCTCGACCGCGAGCGCTGGCGCGAGCGCGTCACCGCGCTGCTCGTCGAGGTGCTCGGCGGCGGCCGCGACCGCACGCCGGGAGCGCCGCTCGACACCCGTCACGGCCTAGCAGCCCTCTGCAGGGCTTGACCTCTGCGCGCCGTAAATGGTACAAACGGCTCCGTAGCTGTCTGACAACTTCCGGCGGGCTTGGGGCCGGAACACCTAGAGGGAGGTGGTCGAATGAGCAGTGAAGGCGGAGGCATGCACGAGCATCACGAGGGCATGCTTCCCGTGGTCGACAGCGTCGACGTCTCGTCGCGCGACGACGTCCACAAGCTGCACGGCGGCGCGATCGGTCTCTGGGGGGTGCTGTTCCTCACAGTGACCGGATCGGCGCCGATCTCGGCGATGCTCTTCAACACGCCGATCTCGATGGGCTTCGGCAACGGCCTCGGCACGCCGGCCGGCTTCATGATCGCCACCGTCGTGCTGACCATCTTCTCGGTCGGGTACGTGGCGATGGCGCGCAAGGTCACCGCGGCGGGCGGCTTCTACAGCTTCATCAGCCACGGCCTCGGCCGTGAGCTCGGGATGGCGTCGGGACTGTGCATGGTCGTGGCGTACTCCGTGTTCGAGGTGTCGCTCATCGGCGGGTTCGCCTACTTCGCGACGCTCAAGCTGAACCAGTACGGCTACAACCCGTCGTGGTACTGGCCGGCGCTCTTCATGATCGTCCTGATCTCGGTGCTCGCCTACTTCGACGTGCACATCTCCGCCCGGGTGCTGGGCGTGGCGCTGATCTGCGAGATCGTGCTCCTGCTGGTGTTCGACCTGGTCGTCTTCGGCCACGGCGGCAACAACATCCAGATCGCCGCGATCAACCCGATCAACGCGTTCAAGGGGCTCGGGGCCAGCGGCTCGGGCAACACGGCCGTCGCAGCGGGCGCCGCGGGGATCGGCATCTTCTTCGCCTTCTGGTCGTGGGTCGGCTTCGAGATGGCCCCGAACTACGGCGAGGAGTCGAAGAACCCCAAGAAGATCGTGCCGAGGGCGATGTACATCTCGGTGATCGGCCTCGGGATCTTCTACACGGTCACGTCGTGGGCCGCGATCTCCGGGTACCACACCACCCAGGAAGCGGCCTTCGTCGCCCAGAATCAGTCGGCCGACTTCTTCTTCATCCCGGCGAAGGAGTTCGGGAACGAGTTCCTGAAGGACGCGCTCAGCTGGTTCATCATCACGGGCTCGTTCGCGTGCGGGATGGCGTTCCACAACACCACGGCGCGGTACATGTACTCGCTCGGGCGTGAGGGCGTTCTGCCCCGGGCGCTCGGGCGCACGCACCCGAAGCACCGACAGTCCGCACATCGCGTCGATCACGCAGTCCGTGATCGCCCTGGTGATCGTGGTGCTGTTCGTGACGCTTGCGAGCACCGGCGGTGAGCCCGCGTCGTTCTCCGTCGCCTACCTGCAGGTGTACGGCCTGATGGCCGTCATGGGGGTCGTCTCGATCCTGGCCATCCAGGCGCTCGTCTCGATCGCGATCGTGAACTACTTCCGCACCCATCACGCGGGCGATCACCACTGGTGGACGACGCTGACTGCGCCGATCATCGCCGCAGTCACGCAGGCCTACGTGCTCTACCTGGCCATCGACAACCTCACGTTCCTGGGCGCCGGCTACTGGTACGCGAAGTGGCTGTGCTGGGCCGATCTCGCGATCTTCCTCGGGGGTATCGCCTACGCGTTCTACGTGAAGTCGAACGACCGGGCCAAGTACGAGGTGATCGGCCGTCTGATCAACGACGGCATGGACACTGCCGACTAGGCAGCCCACGCGGTGGTGTGGGGGCTCAGCGCCCCTACACCACCGCCGCCGCGGCATCGAGCGCGCAGCGCAGCTGGTCGTCGAGCGAGCCGCCCTCGACCAGGACGCCGTCGAGCGCGGCGGTGCCGATCGTGAAGGCCCACACGCCCCGCTCGGCCAGCGCCTGGATCCGGGCCGGCGAGTCGACCGAGCCGGCGGCGATCACGGGCAGCGACGTCGCGCCGACGACCGCCTCGACCAGCGCGTCCACGTCCTTGTCGTAGCGGTAGGCCAGCAGGTTGATGCCGTCGACGCCCAGGCTCTCGGCCCGGCGGGCGTCCTCGGCGATCTCCTCGATCGAGCCGCGCAGCAGGCAGGGGTGGCCGACGATCTGGCCGACGTAGGGGAAGAACTTGATGCCCGTGCCGGCGATGATCTCCTGCACCGGCTCGATCAGCGTGCCGCCGATCAGGTAGTCGGGGCCGATCTCGGCGGCCGCGCGGGCCGACGTGAGCGTGTCCTCGGGCGTCTCGGAGACGACCTCGAGGTGGGTCGTGTGGCCGTTGCGGCGGATGTCGTCCATGAGCGCGGAGAGCTCGTCGCGGGGCAGGCCCACGTCCTTGCAGCCGACGTGGCGTGACGCCGCTCCCGGCGATCGAGGCGTACACGGCCCGGGCGTCGGTCAGCGTCAGGTCGTCCCGCGTGAGCATGAAGATGAACTCGATCACCAGATCCTCCAAGTTGTAGGACAACTCGGGTATGATACTGGCTCGAAGACCACGGCGTGCGATGACGGGAGGGTGGAGTGCGAGCAGCGATCTGGGACGGCCCGGGCACGATGTCGGTGGGCACGGTGCCCGACGCCCGCTGCGCCGACGACGGCGTGCTCCTGCGCGTCACCGCGTGCGGCATCTGCGGGACCGACGTGCGCACCTTCTACAACGGCGACCGCCGCATCTCGCCTCCGTGGGTGCTCGGCCACGAGATCAGCGGCGAGCTGATCGAGATCGGGGCGCGGGCCGCCGGCGAGATCGGCCAGATGGGGCTCGCGGCCGGCGACCGGGTGCACTGCATCTCGACGCTCTGGTGCGGCCGCTGCCGGCTCTGCCGCAGCGGCAACGAGCACCTGTGCGGGAACGGCGGGCTGATGGGCTTCGACTACCAGGGCGCCTATGCCGAGCTGGTCGCGATCCCGGAGGTCGCGCTCAAGAACCTCTTCCGCATCCCCGAGGGCCTCTCCGACGTGCACGCCACGTTCACCGACCCGCTCTCGGACGCGATCTGCGGCCACAAGGACATCGCCGTCGGCCTGGACGACACGGTCGCCGTCATCGGCGCCGGCCCGGTGGGGACGGCCCACGCCGCCATCGCCCGGCTCGAGGGCGCCGGCCAGGTGCTGCTCGTCGAGACGGCCGCGGCCCGGCTCGACCTGGCCCGGGAGATCCTCGGCGACGAGCGCATGGCCTACGTCGACACGTCGAGCACCGACGGGCTCGCCGCGGTGCGGGCGGCGACGGAGGACATCGGCGCCGACGTCGTCATCGTGGCCTGCTCGAGCGATGCCGCCCAGGAGCAGGCCATGGAGATGGCCGCCCCGCGGGGGCGGGTGCTCTTCTTCGGGGGCCTGCCCAAGGGCACGACCCACATCAACTTCCCGTCGAACGTCCTGCACTACCGGGAGGTGCAGGTGCACGGCTCCTACGCCTCGCGCCACCGCGATCAGGTGCACGCGCTCGACATGCTCGCGGACGACATCGGCGGCCTGCGCTCCGTCGTCTCGGACGTCGTCGACCTCGACAGCGCCCCGGCGGCGTTCGGGCGCATCCGCGCCGGCGAGGTGCTCAAGGTCGTGGTGGAGCCCTGAGGGCCGTAGGATCCCGGCGATGACCACTCTGAGCCGCCGCTCGCTGCGCCACTCGATCGCCGAGGGGCTGCGCGAGCGGGTGGTGGCGGGCGAGTTCGGGCCGGGCGACCGCCTCCCCGGAGAGCCCGAGCTGGCCCGCAGCCTGGGCGTGTCGCGCAGCTCGCTGCGGGCGGCGATCGCGCTGCTCGAGCAGGACGGCCTCGTCCGCCGGCTGCACGGGTCGGGCACCTACGTCACCGACCGGCCGCTGCTGCGGAACGACCTCAGCCGCAACTTCGGCGTCTCGTCCATGATCGCGGCGATGGGGCTCGAGCCGGGCACCGTCGACGAGACCTGCGCCGCCGAGCCGGCCTCGCCCGAGGTCGCGGCGGCGCTCGCGATCGAGGTGGGCGCGCCGACGAGCATGCTGCGCCGGGTGCGCACCGCGGGCGGGCGCCGGGTCGTCGACGAGACGGACTGGTGCCGCAGCGACCTGCTCTCGCCGCCCGCGATGGCGGCCGCGGCGCAGGGCTCGGTCTACGCCGCGCTGGCCGAGCGGGGCGCGACCGTGCACCACGGCGTCGCGACCATCACCCCCGACGTCGCCATGGGCGACGTCGCCCTGCGGCTGGGGGTGCCCCGGGGCACGCTGCTCCTGACGCTGTGGCAGGTCGACAGCACCGCCGACGGCGCGGTCGCCATGGTCTCGCGCGAGCACCACCTGGCCGACGCCTTCGAGATCTCCGTCTACCGGCGCGGGCCGGGCGACGGCGCCGAGGACCCGCGGTGAGCGACGCCGATCTCGTCGTCGGCGTCGACGTCGGCTCGCAGGGCACCTGCGCCCAGGCGATCGCCGCGGACGGGACGCACGTCGCCACGAGCTACGTTCCCCACACCCTCTCCTACCCCCACCCGGGCTGGGCCGAGCAGGACGCGCGCGAGTGGCTGGGGGCGGTCGCGCAGGCGCTGTCCGAGATCCGCCGCGAGGTCGGAAACCGGCCGCTGCGGGCGATCTCGTTCGGCTCGCAGCTCGACGGGATGGTGGCGGCCGACGCCTCCGGCGAGCCGCTCGGGCCGGCGCTGATCTGGATGGACCGGCGCGCGGGCGCCGAGTGCGCCGCCGCCGAGGAGCGGATCGAGCCGGCGCGCCTGCGCGCGCTCACCGGGTGCAACATCGACCCCGGCCACGTGGCCGCCAAGATCGCCTGGCTCGCCGGCAACCGGCCCGACCAGCACGCCGCCGCCCGCTGGTTCCTGCTGCCGGGGTCGTTCGTCGCCTGGCGGGCCGCCGGCGAGGTGGCCGTCGACCACTCCAACGCCTCGTCGTCGATGCTGCTCGACGTCGAGACCGGGGACTGGTCGCCCGAGGCGTGCGCCGCCTTCGGCATCGACCCGGCGAGCCTCGCCCCGGTGCGCCGGTCCGACTCGGTGCTCGGCCCCGTCGCGCCCTGGCTGCGCGAGGCGGCCGGCCTCGACGCGTCGACCCTCGTCGTGCTCGGCTGCGGCGACGAGATGGCGGCCACGCTCGGCGCCGGCGTCGTCGAGCCGGGCGCCGTGTGCGACGTCATGGGGACGGCCGAGCCGGTCTGCGCGGTGGCGCCCGGGCCCGCGCTCGACCCCGACGGCGTCACCGAGCTGCATCCGCACGCCGACCCCGGCGGCTGGCTGCTCGAGAACCCCGGCTGGCTCTCGGGCGGGGCGTACCGGTGGTTCCGGGACGAGCTCGGCTCGGTCGAGGCGGCCCGCGCGGCGGCGACGGGCACCGACGTCTACGAGCTCCTGAACGACCTGGCGGAGGCTGTGCCCGCGGGCGCGGACGGCGTGCTGTGGGTGCCGGCGCTGGCGGGGGCGATGGCGCCGGAGTGGAACGCCGACGCCCGGGCCGGGTGGTTCGGGCTCACCGCGGCCCACGGCCGCGCGCACATGGCCCGCGCGCTGCTCGAGGGCAACGCCTACGCGCTCCGCGACGTGCTCGAGGCGATGGGCGCGGCCGGCCTGCGCCCGACCGAGCTCGTCTGCGTCGCCGGCGGCGCGCGCGGCGGCCTCCTGCGCCAGATCCGGGCGGATGTCACCGGCCTTCCCGTCACCCGTCCCTACGATGTCGAGACCACCGCCCGGGGCGCGGCGATGCTGGCCGCGGTGGGTGCGCGCATGCACCCCGACGCCCGCACGGCCAGCCTGGCGATGGCCGGGCCCCGCGTCGAGCCCGCCCTTCCGGATCCGGAACGGCGCGAGCTCTACGACGACCTGCACGCGCGGCACCGGCGCCTCTACGCTGCGCTTCGGCCCCTGTTCTAGGAGGGATTCATGCAGACCGACGCCGTCGACGCGGCACTGGCCGAGCTGACCCGGTTCCCACTCCTCGACGCGCTCTACGGCCGTCGATCGCGCCGCTTCCCGATGGGCGGCAGCATCCCCGACGGACCGCTCGCCTACAGCTCGAAGCACGAACACGTGCCCCTGAGCGAGCTCGAGACGCTTCTCATCCTGACCGCCATGGCGGGCACGACCGGGTGGCACTACGGCATCACCCGCCACGCCCGGTACGCACCCCACTTCGCCAACTACAACGGCGCCGCCGCCGGCCGCACGATCCCCTCGGCGGCCGGGTTCCACACGAGCGAGCTGTTCTACACCGACGACTCGGGCCTCTACTACTTCCCGACCCGGGACGCGGGCGCCCTGGTCGACCCGGCCGAGGAGGAGATCACGCCGGCGCTCATGATCGAGCGTCACCGCGACCGGATCGTGAAGCTCTCCGACGAGCGCCTGCACCTGCCACGCGAGGAGCCGTACCTCGAGGGCCACAACACCTGGATCGCGAACGAGCCCGGCTCGCTGCTCGCGATCCCGGTCGCCGACATCGCCCAGCACCACATCGCCAACATCTGCTTCTTCACGCAGAACGGGTTCTGCCTGGTCGACGACCTGCACGGCCGCCCGATCCCGGGGCTCGAGCAGTTCGAGGGCCTCGTCGACACGACGCAGCCCGTGCCGCTCTCGTTCGTCGAGCAGTACTCGCTCACCGAGGCGACCGCCGAGCTCATGGTGTCGAGCTACAACGGCGCGCTGCTGCTCCAGGCGATGGGCCTCGGCGGCTGGTCGTACGACGGGATCGAGCACATGGCGCTCCTGGGCGCGTCGGGCGAGCCGGACGTGCCCGGGCTGGGCTTCCGGTATGACACCGACCCGCGCTGGGGGACGCCCAACCCCACCGGGCGCACCGACGGCAGCTTCCACGCGTTCTGCCCGCCGCACTTCCCGACGATGGCCGCCGCCGTCGAGGCGTTCGCCGAGCGCAAGTTCGGCCCCGGCGGGCCGTACCACCCGGACACGCCCGGCGCATGGACCGAGTCGTCGGCGATCCGCGCGTCGGCGGAGCCGTACTCCGAGGAGTTCAAGGCGTGCGTGACGCTCCAGTGCGACTACACGCTCGAGACGTGGGGCAAGTTCCCCGGCACCGTCCCCAGCGTGTGGGTGATGAACGTGCTCCAGGCCCAGCACCTCGACCTCGACTTCTACGACCGGTTCTTCCGCCCGGGCGCCGTCCTCGAGACGCACCGACGTCACTTCGACGTCTGGCACCGAGACGACGGGTGAGAGGGCCGGTGCCTGGCACCGCGACGCGGTGCCAGGCACCTGTTGGGCGGCCCGCTGCGCGGTAGAGTCGGCCCCGTGGGAGGCACGGCGATCGCGCGCGTCGAGGTCTACGGCTACGAGCTGACGTACGTCGGCGAGGAGTACGTGATGTCGGGCGGGCGCTCGATCGCCTCGCTCGACTCGACGGTCGTGCGCGTGGTCACCGAGGACGGGGTCGAGGGCTACGGCGAGACGTGCCCGCTCGGGAGCACCTACCTGGCCGCGCACGCCGGAGGGCGCCCGGGCCGCGCTGCGCGAGCTCGCGCCCGCGGTCGTCGGCGCCGACCCGGCCGCGTTCCTCGCCCTCGGCGACCGCATGGACGCCGCCCTGACCGGGCACGAGTACGCCAAGAGCGCGATCGACGTCGCCTGCTGGGATGCGGCCGCGCGCGCCCAGGGCGTGTCGGTGACGACGCTACTCGGCGGCCTCCGCAACGAGTCGTTCCCGCTCTACGTCGCGATCCCGCTCGGAGACCCGGCGGCGATGGCCGACCACGTGGCGGCGCTGCGGGCCGAGGGCATCACCCGGTTCCAGCTCAAGGTCGGGGACAGTCCCCGCGTCGATGCCGAGCGCGTCCGGGCGGTGCTCGCCCGGTGCGGGCCTGACGACGTCGTGGTCGCCGACGCGAACGGGCGCTACACGACGCAGGAGGGGGTCGCGGCCGTCGGACTGCTCGCCGGTCTCGACCGCGTCTACGTCGAGCAGCCCTGCCCGACGCTCGAGGCCTGCCGGTACGTGCGCGAGCACTCGGCGCTCCCGTTCGTCCTCGACGAGTGCATCTCCGACGTCCCGTCGCTCGTGCGCGCGCACGACGCGCGGGCGATGGAGGCGTTCAACCTCAAGATCTCGAAGGTGGGCGGCCTGACGAAGGCCCGGCAGATGCGCGACCTGGCCGACGCGCTCGGCCTCTCGGTCACGATCGAGGACACATGGGGCGGCGATCTCGTGACCGCGGCCGTGTCGCACCTTGCGGCCGGCACGCAGGCACGTACGCTCTTCACGGTGTCGTTCATGAACGACTGGACCAACGAGCACGTCGCGGGGTACGAGCCCCGCTCGTCGGGCGGGCGCGGATCGGCGCCGTCCGGCCCCGGGCTGGGGGTCGAGGTCGATCTGGGCAGGTTGGGGGCGCCACTCTGGAGCACCGCGGAATGACGTGAGCGGCCCGCCGAGCCTCAGCCTGCGCGAGGTCGCCGACCGCGCCGGAGTGGCGATGTCGTCGGTCTCGCGCGTCCTTTCGGGGCATCCGGACGTGAGCGCGGCGATGCGGGCGCGGGTGATGGCCGTCGTGGATGAGCTGGGCTACGAGCCGAACATGCTCGCCGCCAGCCTGCGCCGGGGCTCGACCATGACGGTCGCGGCGTTGGTGCGCGACGTCTCGGCCCCGTTCTCCGCCGCGACGGCGCTCGCGGCCGAGAGCGTGCTGCGCGAGGCGGGCTACGCGCTGCTCGTGTCGAGCTCGCAGGGCGTCGCCGGAGCTGGACGCCGCCCAGGTCATCCAGTTCCGGCGCCGGCGGGTGGACGGCCTCCTGCTCTCGGTCGCCGAGGAGTCCGACCCGGCCACGCTGGAGGAGGTGCGGCGACTGCAGGCCCCGGTCGTCCTCGTCGACTGCGAGCTCGCCGGGGTGCCGGGCACGAGCGCCGTCCTGTGCGACCACGCGGCGGGCATCGAGCGCGTCGTCGAGCAGCTGCGCGGGCTCGGCCACCGCCGGATCGCGCTCGTTGCCGGCCGGGTCGCCTCGCGGCCGGCCCGGGAGCTGGCCCGCGCGTTCGAGGCCACCTGCGGCTGGCTCTCGATCGCGGCGACGGTCGAGCGCGACGTGGTCGACCCGGCCGGCGCGGAGGCGGCGACGGTGCGGGTGCTCGACCGGGCCGACCGGCCGACCGCGGTCGTCTCCGGCTCGGCGGCGATCCTGCCCGGCGTCCTGCACGCCGCCCGCGCGGGCGGGCTTCGCGTCCCGGCCGACCTCTCGGTGGTGACGTTCGACGACGCGCCGCTGCTCGAGGCGGTGGACCCGCCCATCGCCGCGTTCGACCGCGACCCGGTGGCGGTGGGCCGGGAGGCGGCTCGCCTGCTCATCGCCCGCATCGGCGGCGGGCCGCCGGAGACGTCATCGATCGCGATCCGGTTCACCCCGCGGGCGAGCTGCGGGCCGGCGCCCGGGATGTGACCCTAGCCGGCGTCGAAGAGCAGCCGGTCGAGGCCGCGCACGAGCCCGGCCCGCTCGCGGACGCGGCGGGCGGCGAGCAGCGACCCGGACACGAAGATCGCGGAGTCGCCCTGCTCGTCGTGGCGGAGGATCAGCCGCTCGCCCGGCAGCCCGAACACGACCTCGACGGCGGGGTTCGATCCGGCCAGCCGCACCGAGTGCACCCGGGCGCCGCCGATCTCGGCGCCGCGCGCCTCGGGCGGGCCGACCGGCTCCGCGACGGGCGGCGTCGGCTCGCCGGCGCGCTCGTGCGCGAGCAGCTCGGCCAGCTCCCGGGCGGTGCCGCTGGGCGCGTCCGGCTTGGCGGCCGAGCCGTACTCGATGATCTCCCAGTCGGGGACGTGCCGGGCCGCGAAGCGGGCCAGGTGCTGCAACAGCGCCGCCGTGACCGAGAAGTTGCCGGTGGCCACGCCGACGCCGGCCGCGCGGGCGGCGGCGTCGATGCGGTCGAAGTCGGCGTCGGTGAGGCCGGTCGTGCCGATCACCACCGGCACCGACCGCTCCAGGGCGAGGTCGACGTTGCCGCGGACGACCGCCGGGTGCGTGTAGTCGATCAGGACGTCGGGGCGGCGGTCGAGGGCGCGGGCGAGGTCGTCCTCCACGGCGACGCCGGCGGGCGCACCGAGCACGAGCTCGCCGACGTCGCGCCCGACCTCGCGCCGGGCGACGGCCGAGTGCAGCCGGAACCCGGCGGTGGCCACGACTCCGGCCACCAGCTCGCGGCCGACGGCGCCGAGCGCTCCCGAGATGCAGACGTCGATGTCGCCATCCGTCACGGGCGCGGATGGTACCGGGGACGTGTCGGATGCCCATGCGCCGCCGCGGGAGAACCCGTACACTCGGAGACATGCTGAGTGTGCAGGCCACGCCGCCCGCCCACGTCGATGCGCGGCCGGCGATCGTGCGGGTGGCCTGCCCCCGGTCGCGGCCGCTGGCCGAGTGCGGGTTCCTGCGCGTCCCGCTCGACCGCCGCCACCCGAACGGGCGCACGATCCGGATCTACTTCGAGCACTACTTCCGCACGCAGCGGTCGCGGCCGCGGACGGCGACGGTGCTCTCGATCGAGGGCGGCCCGGGATTCTCGACGACCGCCGACCGGGCGGCGCGCCTCCAGCTGTGGCGGCCGATCTCGGCCCATCGCGACCTGCTGCTCGTCGACCTGCGCGGCACGGGCCGCTCGGGCGCGCTCAACTGCCCCGCGTACCGGCGCCACATCCTGCCCTACGTCGTCCGCGCCGGCCGGTGTGCGGCCCAGATCGGGCCGAAACGGGACGACTACGACACCTCGCAGTCCGTGCAGGACCTCAAGGCGGTGGTCGACGCGCTCGGCATCCACCGCCTCGACCTGTACGGCGACTCGTACGGGTCGTACGCCGCGCAGGCGTTCGCGATCCGCTATCCGCACCTGCTGCGCTCGCTCGTCCTGGACGGCACCTACCAGCTGCCGGGGTCGGACCCCGCGCTGGCAGACCTGGCCCAGGGCACGCAGAGCTCGCTGCGGCTGGCCTGCGAGCGCCGCCCCGGCTGCCCCGCCGGCCGGCATCCGCTGGCCCTGCTCGGCCGGCTCCTGCGGCACGTGCGCCGCCACCCGATCGTGGGGATCGCGCCGGACGCGGACGGGACGATGATCCACGTCCGCGCCGATCCCGACACGCTCGGCCAGCTCGTCCAGTCGGGCTTCTACTACCAGGGCGTGTGGCGCGACATCTTCGCCGCCACCCGCTCAGCCTTCGCCGGCGATACGCGGCCGCTGCTCCGGCTCGTCGCCGAGACCCTGACGACCGACGGCCCGAACGGCGACCCGCGCGAGTTCACCGAGTCGCTCTACCTGTCCGTGATCTGCCACGACTATCCCGAGCTGTGGCCGATGGGGACGCCCGTCTCCCAGCGCGAGCCCTTCATCCGCGCGGGGCTCGCCTCCTACCCGCCGGGGACGTTCGCGCCGTTCACGGCGAAGGAGTGGACCGGCCTCGACTACGAGGGCGCGCTCGCGTGCCTGAACTGGCCGCCGGCCGCGTTCCCCGATCCGCCGGTCTCGCCGTCGGCGCCGTATCCGCACGTGCCGACGCTGATCCTGAACGGCGACCTCGACAACATCACGCCGCTCGTCGATGCCCGCGTCGTCGCGTCGCGGTTCCCCGACAGCACCCTCGTGGTCATGCAGAACAGCGGCCACGTCACCGCCCTGGAGGACCAGAACGACTGCGCGTCGGTGATCTACGAGCGCTTCGTGCGCGACCTCAGCCCGGGCGACACGTCCTGCGCCCACCGCACCCCCGAGGTGCGGGTGGTGCCGTCGTTCCCGCTCACGCTCGCCGGCATGGCGCCCGCGCACCGCTCGCCGGGCGACCAGTCGACCCTGAACGACCGCCGCATCGCCGCGGCCGGCGCGTCCGCGGTCGCCGACGTGCTGCAGCGGTGGTGGGCGAACGTGAGCGGCAGCGGGGTCGGCCTGCGCGGCGGCCGCTGGTCGTACTCGGGCGGCGATCTGACCACCTTCACCCTCCACGACGTCGCCTTCGTCCCCGGCGTGAAGGTGAGCGGCACCGTCCGCTGGCGCTACTCCACCGGCCGCGTGCGCGCGACCGTGGTCACCCGCGCCGGCGGCACCGTCGAGCGGCTGCGGATGGCGTGGTCGCTGCAGGTGCGCGCCGCCCGCGGGCGGATCGTCGGCACCGAGGGCGGCCGGACGCTGCGCCTGCACATGCTCGCCCCCTGAATAAACGGGGTCTGACCCCGTTTATTCAGGGAGGGGGACGTGGAACTCGAGCGTCGTCCCCTCCCCGGCGTGGAGGTGACCTGGAGCGCGCCGCCGGCCGCGCGCAGGCGCTCCTGGGTGGTCTCGAGGCCGATGTGCATCGCCCGGCGTGAGCGGCGCCGGTTGGTGTGGAAGCCGCGGCCGTCGTCGGCGACGCGCCCGTACAGCGCGCCGCGGCGCTCGCCCAGCCGGATCACGACATGCTCGGCGCGTGCGTGGCGGCGGATGTTGATGAGCGCCTCGCGCACCGTGCGGTAGACGAGCGTCTCGACCTCGGCGGGGTAGCGGCGCGAGCGCGTGCGCACGCTCACCTCGGCGCCCGTCTCGCGGGCGAGCGCCGCGGCCAGGTCGCGCACGGCCGCCGAGAGGCCGGCCGCCTCGAGCAGCTGCGGACGCAGCTCGAAGGTGAGCCGGCGGGTGCGCGCGGTCGCGTCGGCGAGCACCCTGCGGGCCGCGGCGATCGCCTGGCGGGCGGCGTCGACGTCGCCCTGGCGGAGGTGGCGGTCGCAGCGGTCGAGCTCGAGCAGCGATGCGGTCATCACCTGGATCGTGTCGTCGTGCAGCTCGGCGGCGATGCGGCCGCGCTCCTCGTCCTCGGCCCTGACCATGCTCTCGAGCAGCGCCTGGCGGCGGCTCTCGGCCTCGCGCAGCCGCCGCGACATGTCCCGCTCGACCGTGACGTCGCGGTAGTTCAGGACGATCCCGCGCACCGCCGGCTCGTGCAGCAGGTTGGTGGCGACGCCCGCCACCGTGCGCCAGGTGCCGTCGCGGTGGCGGAGACGGAACTCGGCCTGCACCTGCCCGCCCGGGCGCTCGTGCAGCTCGGCCAGGATCTCGCGGGCGCGGGCGGCGTCCTCGGGCCCCATCAGGTCGAGCGGCGTGCGGCCCTCGAACCACTCCGGCGGGCGGCCGACGACGGCCCCCATGCTCGGGTTCTGGTAGACGACGACGCCGCGCTCGTTCACGATCGTCACCGCTTCGCCCGCGTGCTCGACGAGCGCCTTGAAGAGCCGGCCTGCCCGCTCGGCGATCTCGTAGGAGGTGCGCTCGTCGGTGACGTCGACGATGATCCCGTGGACGAGCGGCTCCGCGTCGGGATCCGGCCGCAGCAGCAGCGAGCGCTCGTGGATCCAGCGCACGCGGCCGTCGGGCAGGACGATGCGGTACTCGTCGCTGGGCGGGCCGCCGGTGCGCATGAACTCCTCGCTCTTGGCCACCACCCGCTGGCGGTCGTCCGGGTGGATCCGCTGCGACCAGACGGCGTAGCCGCTCGCCCACTCGGCCCGCGTGCACCCGGCGACGGCCTCGATCTGCGGGCTCACCCACACCGAGGTGCCGTCCAGGCGGTCGATGTAGAAGGCGGCCGGCAGCGTCTCGATCAGGGCGGCCCAGGGCGGTTCCGGGTCGCCCGATTCTGCGCCGGGATCGTCGTCCAGGGATCCGTGCGGGTGGTGGTCGGTCGTCGCGGCCGCCTCGTCGGCGTGTCATGTTCTCACGGGCCGGACGGCGCCGCAATCACCCGGAGCGGGTGGTCGGCGCCACCGGGAGCCCGCCCGCCGGCAGGCGGCGGCGGGCCACCGCCGCCGGATGCGGGCGGCGCACGTCCCAGGCCAGGCCGGTCCGCTCGAGCCCGCGGATGACGAGGCCGGTGACGTCCGGCCCGGAGCCCATGCCGTGGTACGCGGCGGCCGGGAAGGCGTGGTGGTTGTTGTGCCACCCCTCCCCGAATGCGAGGACGGCGATCAGGCGGTTGTTCCGGCTCTCGTCGCCGGTGGCGAACGGCTGCGACCCGAACGTGTGGCAGATCGAGTTGACCGCGAACATGGAGTGGTTGTGGATGGCGATCCGCACGATGCCGCCCCAGAGCAGCCCCCGCCATCCGTCCACGAGGGCCGGCACCGCCAGCCCCAGCGCGAGCCACAGCACCGACGTGCGCTCGATCGCCATCACGACCGGGTCCTCCATCAACCGGCGGCAGTAGCGGTCGCGGTCGGCCGGGCTGACCGCGAACATCCAGCCGACGTGGGCGTGCAGCAGCCCGTCGACCGGGCTGTGCGGGTCGCCCTCGCGGTCGGCGTGGGCGTGGTGCTCGAGGTGGCGGGCGGCCCAGTCGATCGGGCGGCTGGGGACGGCCATCGCGCCGGCGGCGAGCGCGGCTCCGGCGATCCACGGCGTGGTGCGGAAGCTGCGATGGGTGAGCAGGCGGTGGTAGCCGAGCGACGTCCCCAGGCCGGTGATGACCGAGAACGAGGCGAGGAGGACGAGGTCGACCGGCGCGAACGCCCGCTGCCACAGCGCCCACATGGCGTAGGCGGCGCCGGCCAGCGGCCCGACCACGAACACCGCGATCGCGGCCTGCACCACGACGGGGGCGAGGCGCCGCTCGAGCGTCTTCACCGCCGCGAGCACGGCCAGCACGGCGACGACCGGGATGACCGTCGTCATGCCGTCTGCCGCTCGACGCGCATCGCGACGACCCCGAGCGCGAGCGTGATCGGGCCGACCAGGAGGTGGAACACGTTCTCGCCGCGGTCGAGCCGGAGGCCGAAGGGGTGGTGCACGACGAGCCCGAGCACCGCGAGCGCCGTGTAGAAGACGCCGAAGGCGAGCGTCAGCTGGGCGTACCCGCGGTCGCTCATCCCCCGGCCCGCCAGCACCAGCATCACCGCCCCCCAGGCGACGTGGATGAAGGCATGCCGGGGGTCGGAGTTCGCGAAGCGGTTGGGGAGCTGGTTCGAGGCGTTGCCGCTCCAGTCGAGCGCCCACGACACGAGGCCCTGGCCGAGGAGCGTGGCGCCGAGGATGGCGAGGTAGGGCCGAAGCGTCGGTGTCACGTCGGCTCCGCGTCCCGCCGCAGCGACGCCGCGCTCGCGGCGGCGAACCCGGCCAGGCCCGCGGCCAGCCCGGCCGCCCACACCCACGTCGACGGGCCGCCGTCGAACTTGGCGTGGTGCACGAGCGAGGCGACCGCCGCCGCGGCGACGAGGACGAACGAGCTGATGGCGAACGGCCGCACCGCCTCCGGGCGGGACTCGCCGGCAGCGAGCGCCGCCCCGAGCGCGAAGGCCAGGAAGATCGCGGCGTACGTGCGGGCGAGCACCGCCGTGAGCGCCCACGGCCACATCCGCACCGCCAGGCTCGGCGCCGCGGCCAGGATGACGCCGAGCAGCCCGAACACGACGGCCTCGACGATGAACACCGCGCTCAGGCGGTGCCTGCCCGGGCGGGCCGGGTGGGCCAGGTGCAGTGCGCGCAGGATCGCGATGCCGGCGATCGGCTCGAGCACGTACGACAGCAGCCACGGATACGGGACGCCGTCCGCCGTGTAGGTCGACCAGTACCAGAGGGTGGCCGTCAGGAGCAGCGCCGTCACGGCGACGAACCCGAACAGGAAGATGCGGGCGTCGACCGCCCGGCGAACGACGGCGGATGCGATCAGCCCGGCCGCTCCCGCCAGGTAGAACGAGGCGACGAACCGGGTGTTGAGCGGCGTCGTCTGCAACGGGAACCCGACCACGTGCGCCGGGCGGAACATGCCCGTCAGCCCGATCGCGAGGCCCTGGACCGCGCCGATCAGCAGGTACGCGCGGAGCCACCAGGGCACACGAGTTGGTGATGGTTGCAACATGATCCCCGGCTGGCGACAATACCGCACCTGGTGCACGCTCACCGTCTTCCGCCCGGGCCCGGGCCCGCAGGGTCGCTGCGCGTCATGGCCGGCCTCCACCGCGACCCCCTTGTCGTGATGTCCGACCTGCATCGCCGCCACGGCGATCTGGTGCATTTCCGGATCGGCCCGCAGCACGTCTACGTCGTCCTGCGGGCCGACCTGATCCGCGAGGTGCTCGTCAAGCACCAGAAGTCCTTCAAGAAGGGGCCGGGGTTCGAGGCGGCGCGGATCGTGCTCGGGGACGGGCTCCTGACCAGCGAGGGCGACTTCCACCTGCGCCAGCGGCGGATGCTGCAGCCGGCCTTCCATCGCCGCCGCGTGGCCGCCTACGCCGGCATCATGGTCGAGGAGGCGGCCAGGGTCGGGGACGCCTGGAGCGACGGCGAGGTGCGCAACGTCGCCGTCGACATGAGCGGCCTCGCGCTGCGCGTGGTGACGCGGGCGCTCTTCGGCGCCGAGCTCGACGACGACGCGCGCGACATCGGCCGCGCGGTCGCCGAGGTGGGCGAGTTCTTCGACTACCTGACGATCGCGCTCCTGCCGGTGCTGCTGCGGACGCCGCTGCCGCGCGTGCGCCGGTTCCGGCGCGGCATCGACGACCTCGAGGGGGCGACGGCGCGCGTGATCGCCGGCCGCCGGTCCGCGGACGCCGACGGCGACGGCGACGGCGACCTGCTCTCGATCCTGCTCGCCGCCCGCGACGTCGAGGGCGACGGCACCGGAATGAGCGACGAGCAGATCCGCGACGAGGCGCTGACGCTGATCACCGCAGGCCACGAGACGACCGCGAACGGCCTCACCTGGACGTGGCACCTGCTGGCGGGGCACCCGCAGGTCGAGGAGCGGTTCCACGCCGAGCTCGCGGAGGTGCTGGGAGGCCGCTCGCCGGGGGTCGACGACGCGGCGGCCCTGGAGTACACGGAGGCGGTCCTGCTCGAGTCGATGCGGCTCTACCCGCCGGCGTGGGGGATCGAGCGCCGGGCCGTGCGCGACCAGGAGATCGGCGGCTACGTCATTCCGGCCGGCGCGGCCGTGCTGATGCCGACGTTCGTCACCAACCGCGACCCGCGGCTCTACCCCGACCCGCTCCGGTTCGACCCGGAGCGGTTCCTCGGGGCGGCCGCGGCGGCCCGGCCCGACTGGGCCTATCCGCTCTTCGGCGCGGGCACGCGCAAGTGCATCGGCGTCGGCTTCGCGATGCTCGAAGCGGTGCTGGTGCTGGCGGAGCTGGGGCGGCGCTTCCGGCTGCGGCCCGACCCGGACCACGCGGTCGTGCCGCAGGCGCGCGTCTCGCTGCGCCCGCGCGACGGCCTGTGGATGCGACCCGAGGCGAGGGCCGCGTGAACGCCGGCGGGCAGGGCCCCGGTCTGCGCGAGGCCCTCTGGGGGTGGGCGATCTGGGGCGTGGTCGCCGCCACGGTGTTCGTGACGTACGCTCGCCTCCCGGCGCGGGACTTCTACAACGTGACCGGGACGGGCGTGTGGTCGGGGGCGGCCCGCGTGCTCGTCCTCACAGGCTGGCCGATCTCGCTCGCGGCGCTCGCGCTGATGGCGGTGGCGGTCGACCGGCTGCTGGCCGCCCCGCTCGATCGCGGCCCCCGCCGGGCGGTGACCGCCGCCGCGATCGCGGCGACCGTGCTGTGCGCGACGATCGCGGTCCCCGGCGTGATCAAGCAGTCCGACCTCGATGCGAAGCCCGCCAACCTGCTCGCGGGGATCGGCGTCCTGACGGCGCTCGGGCTGACGCTGTTCGCCCTGCGCCGCACCGGCGCCGGGGCCGCGGCCGAGCGCGGCCGGGGCGACCGGATCGCGCTCTGGGTCGCGGCGATCTACACCCTCGCCGCCCTGCCGTGGATCTTCGCGAACCTGGGCGTCTACGTCGGTGACGTCCCCGGCCTGCACGGCGTGTTCATGTCCAGGAAGATCCTGCCCGAGGCGGGACACCCGCATCTGCACGCCGTCCACCTCGGCAACCACGAGGGCCTCGACGGCTGGCTGCTCGCCGTGACGGCGCTGCTCCTGCGGCCCGTGCTCGCGCGGATGCGGCCGACCCGGCTGCGCCCGATCCTGGGCGCCTACCTCGCGCTGCTGGTCTGCTACGGCGTGATGGTGTCGGCGAACGACGGCTGGAACGAGCAGGTCATGAAGCGGGGGTGGACGTCCCGCGGCATCCCGAGCGTGCTCACCCCGAGCCTGAACGTCGGCACGGCGATCCTGATCGCCGCCGCCGTCGTGGTCTACCTGGCCGCCTTCCGGGTGCGGCCGGCCCCGCCCGCCGCCGCTTGACCGCGCCCGCGGCCTTCGGCAGGATGCCTCCGGCATGAGCGACCGCATCGATCCCGTTCTCGTCCACGCCGCCGAGTCTGCCGTCTTCCACCGCGAGCTCGACCGCGGCTACCCGCTGATCGAGCGGGGCGAGGGGATGTGGCTCGTCGACGCCGACGGCAACCGCTACCTCGACGCGGTCGGCGGCGGCGCGATGGTCGCCTCGCTCGGCGCCGGCGCGGCGGACGTGGTCGCGGCCGCGGCCGCCCAGCTGGGAGAGCTCGCGTTCATCTACAACCAGCAGTTCACGAGCCCGGCCCAGGAGCGGCTGGCGCGGGAGCTGATCGCGCTGGCGCCCGGATTCGCGCGCGTCCACTTCACGAGCGGCGGCGCCGAGGCGAACGAGACGCTCCTGCGGCTCGCCCGTGCCTACCACGTGGAGCGCGGCGAGCCCGAGCGCTGGAACGTGATCTCGTTCGCGCAGGCCTACCACGGGCCCACCATGGCGACGCTCGCGCTGACGGGGCGGCCGGGTCTCCACGGCCCGAACCGGCCCTACCTGCCCGGGTTCATCCACGTCCCCCCGCCGACGCGCCGCTTCGACCCCACGGCCGAGCGGACGCTCGCGGCGATCCGCGACGCGATCGCCGAGCATGGGGCCGGGACGATCGCGGCGTTCTTCTGCGAGCCGGTCTCGGCTGCGGCGATGCCCGCGTTCCGGCCGCCCGACGCGTTCTGGCACGGCCTCGAGGAGCTGCGCCGCGAGCACGGGTTCCTGATCTGCCTGGACGAGGTCGTGACCGGCATGGGGCGCACCGGCACCTGGTTCCACGCCCAGCAGCTGCCCCTCCAGCCGGACATCGTCTCGACCGCGAAGGGCCTCGGCGCCGGCTATGCCCCGGTCGCGGCGGTGCTCTGTCGCGAGCACGTCTATGCCGCCGTCGCCGGCGGCTCGCGCAGCTTCGAGCTCGGCCACACCTGGGACGGCGCGCCGCTCTCGTGCGCCGTCGGCCTCGCCGTGATCGAGCATCTCCGGCGGGAGGGGCTCGTCGACCGGGTGGCGAGGCGCGGCCCGGAGCTGCGGGCGGCTCTGGCCGACGCGCTGGCCGGGATCCCGATGGTGGCCGAGGTGCGCGGGCAGGGCTTCCTGCTCGGCATCGAGTACGCCGACCCGGCGGACGGCGAGTCGTTCCTCGACCCGGAGCTCCGGGTGGCCCCGCGCATCGACCAGGAGGCGCTGCGGCGCGGCCTCATCGTCTACTCCACCCAGCCCACGGCGGACGGCTACGCCGGCGACCAGACCCTGCTCGCGCCGGCGTTCAACGCCACCGACGCGGAGCTCGAGCAGATGATCGAGCGCGTGCGGGCGACGATCGCCGCCGTCCACGCCGAGACGTTCGCTGGCAGTGCCCGCTAGCGCCAGGCTCAGGCGCCGGCGGCGTCGGGCTGCGGCACCCGCCACAGGATCCAGGCGATCGGCGAGACGACGATGATCGTCGCCCCGACCGCCAGCGCGCCCACGCCCGCCGACTCCAGGCCGTAGCCGCCGATCAGCGCCAGGCCGGCTCCGAGCAGGGCCGCGATCAGGTCGTTGAACCCGAGCAGCTTGCCCCGCTCGCCCGGCGCGGTGCTGTCGGCCATCTGGGCGGTCGCGGCGACGAAGGAGATGTTCCAGCCGATGCCGAGCCCGAACAGCAGGATGGCGGTCGCCGGCACGCTCCCGAACCACTGCAGGCAGAGCGTGGAGGCGCCCATCACGACGAGCCCGGCGCTGAGGGCCGGGGTGCGGCCGATGCGGTCGATCAGGGCGCCGACCACGAGCACGAGCGCGTACATGCCGAACACGTGGGCGCCGATGATCGGGAAGACGGAGTCCTGCGAGTGGTGGTGCTCCTCGACGACGACGTACCCGGCCAGGTTCATCACGGAGACCATCACCCCGAAGCTGGCCAGGCTCGCGATCATCGCCGGGATCACGCCCGGCCGGCGCACGATCTCGGCGAGCGGCGCGGCGGTGGCCGGGGTCGCCTCTCCGGCGCGGTCGCTCAGGATCTGCCCGATGACGCGCGTGTCCGGGCGCACGAGCATGACGATCGCGAGCGCGATGAGCGCGATCCCGGCGGCCGAGAGCCACGGCACCGTCAGCTCGGCCGCGTCGAGCCTGCGGTCGGCGAACATCGGGCTGAAGACGGCCGGCCCCAGCACCGCCCCGATGACCGCGCCCGAGAGGACGTAGGAGATCCCCCGCGCCCGGTGGGCGGCCACGTACATGTCGCCCGCCGCCGCCCGGATCAGGAGCGACGTGGCCTGGCCCATGCCGATCAGGACGAAGCCGATCAGGAGCACCGGCACCGACGAGGTGTGCGTCGCGAGCGCGGTCAGGGCACAGCCCGCCGCCGCGGCGACGAAGCCGGCGGCGAGGACGGGGCGGCGCCCGTACCTGTCCATCGTCCGCCCGGCGACGCCCGCGGTGAGCCCCGACGACGTGAGGAAGATCGCCGGCCCCAGCCCGAGCAGGCCGCGCTCGCCCGTGACGAGCACGAACGTGATCGACGAGACCGCCGATGCCAGCTGCAGCACGACGGAGTTCACGGCCGTGACGGTCGCCAGCACCAGCGTGTTGCGGCGGATCGTCCGGTCGAGGTCGGGCACGCGCGTAGCCTCGCAGATCCGGCGGCGGCGCCTATGATCGAGGGCGACCACGATGCCCGCATCCACGCCGATCGAGCTCGACGCCGCCGGCCGCACCGTCGCGGTGTCCAATCCGGACAAGATCTTCTTCTCCGAGCGCGGGGAGACGAAGCTCGACCTGATCCGCTACTACCTCGCCGTCGAGGACGAGGTGATGCGGGCGCTGGGCGGGCGCCCCGTGCTGATGGAGCGCTACCCGAACGGGGCGGGCGGGACGTCGTTCTTCCAGAAGCGCGTCCCCGCGAACGCCCCGGAGTGGCTGCAGACGACCACGGTGCAGACGCCGAACGGCACGCCGTCGCGCGCGCTCGTCGTCGCCGACGTCGCCCACCTGGCCTGGGCGGTGAACCTGGGCTGCCTCGGCTTCCACGTGTGGCCGTACCAGGCCGCCGATCCCGACCACGCCGACGAGCTCCGCGTCGACCTCGACCCGTCGCCCGGCGTCACGTTCGCGATGGTGCGCGAGGCCGCCGCCGAGACGAGGCGGCTGCTGGACGAGCTCGGGATGGCGTGCGGGCCGAAGACCACCGGCCGAAACGGCATCCACGTGTACGTGCGGCTCGAGCCGCGCTTCGACTCCTTCGCCGTGCGAGCCGCGGCGGTGGCGCTCGCGCGGGAGCTGGAGCGGCGCCGGCCCGACCTCGTCACCGCCGCCTGGTGGAAGGAGGAGCGGGGGACGCGGGTGTTCTGCGACTTCAACCAGAACGCGCCGCACAAGACGGTGCTCGGCGCGTGGAGCGTGCGCCCGCGCGTCGGCGGCCAGGTGTCGACGCCGTTCCGCTGGGAGGAGCTCGAGACGATCGCGCCGGAGGAGCTCACGCTCGCGAACGTGCCCGCGCGGGTGGCCGGGATCCGGCGACCCGTGGGAGCCGCTGTCGGCCACGCCGCAGCCGCTCGACCCGCTGCTCGAGTGGCACGAGCGCGACATGGCGGCGGGCCTCCAGGATGCGCCCTGGCCGCCGGTCTACCCGAAGATGCCCAACGAGCCCGCCCGGGTCGCGCCGAGCCGGGCGCGCAAGACCTGAGCCGGCCGCCCGCACGCGACCCGCTGCCGTGGCGGGGGGCTCGGGTCACGCTCCGGCGGCTTCGCCCGGACGACCTGGCCCGGTTCCAGGCGTACCGCGCAGACCCCGAGGTGGGCCGCTACCAGGGCTGGGAGCCGATGACGGACGCCGACGCCCGCGCGCTCATCGCCGAGATGGCCGCGGCGCCGTGCCCGACCCTGGGCGGGTGGGTGCAGATCGCGATCGCGGACGCCGAGGACGACGCGCTCCTCGGCGACATCGGCCTCCACGTGTCCGAGTCGGGGGACGAGGCCGAGCTCGGGATCACCCTGGCCCCGGCCGCGCAGGGCCGCGGCCTGGCCGAGGAGGCGGCCCGGGCGCTGATCGCCGGGCTGCGGTCGGACACGGCCGTCCGCCGCCTGATCGGGATCACGGACGTGCGCAACGCCCCCAGCGCGCGCCTGCTGGAGCGGCTCGGGATGACGCTCGAGGCGGAGGAGGAGGCGATGTTCCGCGGCGAGCCCTGCCGTGAGTGGCGCTACGCGCTCGCGCTCTAGGCTCACGGCCGTCGCTACCCTGCCCGGCGACATGCAGGCCCGGGCCGACATCCGCAACATCGCGATCATCGCCCACGTCGACCACGGCAAGACGACGCTCGTGGACGCGCTCCTGCGCCAGTCGGGCACGTTCGCCGCCCACGAGCAGACCGTCGACCGGGTCATGGACGCCGGGCTCGAGCGCGAGCGCGGCATCACGATCCTGGCCAAGAACACCGCCGTGCGCTTCGGCGACACCAAGATCAACATCATCGACACGCCGGGCCACGCCGACTTCGGCGGCGAGGTCGAGCGCGGGCTCTCGATGGTCGACGGCGTCCTGCTGCTGGTCGACGCCAGCGAGGGGCCGCTGCCCCAGACCCGGTTCGTGCTGCGGAAGGCGCTCGCGGGCCGGCTCCCGGTGATCCTGGTGGTGAACAAGATCGATCGCCCCGACGCCCGCATCGCCGAGGTCGTCGACGAGGTGTACGCGCTCTTCTTCGACGAGGACGCCGACGAGTCGCAGATCGACTTCCCGATCGTGTACACGAACGCGCGGCTGGGCACGGCGACGCTCGACCCGGAGGTCGCGGGCGAGACGATCCGGCCGCTGCTCGACCTGATCGTCTCGCACATGCCGGCGCCGGCCTACGACCCGGAGCACCCCTTCCAGGCCCAGGTGGCGAACCTGGACTCGTCGCCGTATCTCGGGCGGCTGGCGCTCTGCCGCGTGCGCCACGGCGAGATCGCGCGCGGATCGGCCGTCGCCTGGTGCCGCCGGGACGGCACGGTGACGTCGATCCGGCTGACCGAGCTGCTCGTCGCCGAGGGCCTCGAGCGCGTCCCGGCCGAGCGGGCCGGCCCGGGCGAGATCATCGCCGTGGCCGGGCTCGACGAGGTGATGATCGGCGAGACGATCGCCGACCCCGGTGACCCGCGGCCGCTGCCCCTGATCGTCGTCGACGAGCCCAGCCTCGCCGTCACGGTCGCGATCAACACGAGCCCGCTCGCAGGTCGCAGCGGCTCGCGCCTGACCGCGCGCATGATCAAGGACCGGCTCGACCGCGAGCTGCTCGGGAACGTCGGCCTGCGCGTCCTCGACACGGACCGCCCCGACACGTGGGAGGTGCAGGGCCGCGGCGAGATGCAGTTCGCCGTCCTCGCCGAGATGATGCGCCGCGAGGGCCACGAGATCACCATCGGCAAGCCGCGGGTGGTCACGCGCACCGTCGCCGGGAAGCTCGAGGAGCCGGTCGAGCGGGTCTCGATCGACGTGCCCGAGGAGTACTCCGGCGTCGTCATCCAGGCGCTCGCGCTGCGCAGGGGCCGGATGGAGAGCATGACCAATCACGGCACCGGCTGGGTGCGGCTGGAGCACCTCGTCCCCGCCCGCGGGCTGCTCGGGTTCCGCTCGGAGTTCCAGACCGAGACGCGCGGCACCGGCCAGCTGCACCACGTGTTCGAGGAGTACGCGCCGTGGGCGGGCGAGATCAGGAGCCGGCCGAACGGCTCCCTCGTCGCCGACCGCAGCGGCCAGGCGACGGGGTACTCGATCCAGAACCTGCAGGCGCGCGGCGTCCTCTTCGTCGGCTCCGGCGAGGACGTCTACGAGGGCATGATCGTCGGCGAGAACAGCCGCAGCGGCGACCTCGACGTGAACATCACCAAGGCCAAGCAGATGACGAACGTGCGCTCGAACGCCGACGTGCTCGTGCGCCTGAACCCTCCGCACCGCATGAGCCTCGACCAGGCGATCGAGTACATCCAGGAGGGCGAGTGCGTCGAGGTGACGCCGGACGAGGTGCGCCTGCGCAAGGCGGTCCTCCCGGCGTCGGAGCGGGCGAGCCAGCGCTCGAAGGCGGTGCGCGGCATCACCTAGCGGGTCATGCCCGCAGTCGCCACGGCGACTCCCTTGGCCTCGTACAGCCGCAGCGCCTGCGCGGCCGCGCGGTCCGCGCCGGCGCCGTCCCCGGCCAGGCGCAGGACCTCCGCGAGGGTTCGGTGCGCATCCGCGCGGAAGAGCAGCATCGTGGTCGCGTCGGCCGCCGCGGCGGCCGCGCGGGCCTCCCGGACGGCCCCGTCGAGGTCTCCGTGCTCCGGCTGCGAGCAGGGCGCGGGCGCGGCGGCGCTTGATCGTCCACTCGGCATCGGCGGGCGCGGGCAGGGCGTCGATCGCCCGCACGGCGACCGCGGCCTCGGGCCCCGCCTCGGCCGCCAGCAGGGCGAGGGCGAGATCGACCCTGACCGTCGCCTGGAACCAGCGGTCGCCCGTCTCGGACGTGATCAGCTCGGCGTCCCGCGCGGCCCGCTGGGCGGCGGCCGCGTCGCCGGCGAGGAGCTCGAGCTGCACATCGAAGAGCGCCATGTACGCGCACGCCTGGCGCAGGCCGAGCTCGATCAGGCCACGCCGCGAGCGCGCCATCTCGGCGCGGGCGGCCTCGGCCCTCCCGGCCATGGCGAGCAGGACTCCCCGGAAGCCCGCCACCTCGAGCATGGCGACGCGGTTGCCGGTCAGCTCGCCCGCGAGCGCGTCACAGCGCTCGAGCGCCTCGGCCACCGGCGTCACCCCCTGGACGAGCGACCACGCCATGAACCCGATCGCGGCGGACGCCTCGAAGCCGCTCTCGGCGCGGCGCGCGTGGCCGAGCATCCGCCGCGCGGAGGCGGATCCGGCCTCGGGGTCGCCGCCCATCCAGAGGAGCTCGCAGCGCAGGTAGTGCGCCCGGGCCGTCCCCAGGTCGTCGCCGAGCTCGGTCAGCGCGTCGAGCGCGCGGTCGGCGGCCGCCAGCGACGCGGCCGCGTCGATCGTCGCCTGCTCCTGATAGACGCGCAGGCGCTCGCGTTCCACCAGCGCGCGGGCGTGGAGGACCGGGTCGGCGAGCCGCTCGCCCGCGCGAACGGCCTCGTCGGCGATCGCGGTCGCCCGCGCGAACGACCCCGCCGCGAAGAGCGCCGCCGCCAGCGCCGGCAGCAGCTCCGCGCGCTCGAGCTCCGGCTCGACCGCCACCCGGATCGCCCGCTCGAGCAGGCCGATCTCGCCGGGGAGATCGCCGAGCCGGTGCGCGAGCGCGGCCGCTCCGGCCACCGCCCGCCGGGCGCGAAGGCCCAGCTCGGCGGCCTCCGGGGCGCCGATCTCGTCCAGGCACCGGTACGCCGTCTCGAGCTGGTGGCCGATCCGGGCCTCCGTGCCGGGCGGCCGGTCGGCGAGGCCGGCGAGCCAGCTCGCATGCCGCTCGTGCAGGCGGGCGCGGGCGGTCTTGGAGAGTGAGGCGTAGGCCGCCTCGCGGAGGAGCTCGTGCCGGAACCGGTACGGCCCGTCGCCGGCGACGAGGCCACGCCGCTCGAGCGAGATGCAGGCCGTCTCGATCTCGGCCAGGGGCACGCCCAGCGCCACGGCATGCACCGACTCCGCGGTGAACACGTCCCCGCCGATCGAGGCGTAGCAGAGCACGGCCCGCTCGGACGGATCGAGCGCGTCGAGGCGGGCGCCGAGGAGCGCGTGGATCGCCGGCGGCAGGGCGTCGTCGCCGGGCCGCTCGCCCGCGTAGGTGGCCAGCTCCTCCAGGAACAGCGGGTTGCCGGCGGCCGTCTCGGCGATGCGGCGGAGCGCGGCCGGGTCGAGCGGCCCGGCCGCGACGGTCTCGAGGACGCGCCTGCTCTCGGCAACCGAGAGCGGGCCCAGGTCGAGAACGCTGCCCCCGGGGCCGGCCGGACGGGAATCCCGGAGCTCGGGCCGGGCCAGGCAGACGAGCATCCCTCCGCCCTCGCCGTCGAGGCCGGTGATCGTCTCCATGAGCTCCAGCAGCCCGGGCCCGGCCCACTGGGCGTCGTCGAGAACGACCACGACGGGGAGCTCGCGGGACAGGGCGCCGAGCAGCCGCCGCAGGGCCCACGGCGTCTCGTCGCCGGCCGATCCCGGCCCGAGGCCCGCGATGGCCGCGAGCCGGTCGCCGACCTCCGCCGTGAGGCCGAGCGCCGAGGCGGCCTCGGCGGGGGAGCGTCCGGCGCACGCCTGCGAGACGATGTCGCGGAGCGGGCGGCGAGCCTCGCCCTCGCCGTACGGCGGGCAGCGGCCACGCAGGATCGTGGTGCCGGAGGGAAGCGCCGACCCGAGCTCGGCGGCGAGCCGCGACTTGCCGATCCCCGGCTCCCCGATCACCGAGACGACGACCCACGTCCGCTCCCTGCGGGCGCGGTCGTAGGCCTGGCTCAGCGCGCCGAGCTCGCGCCGGCGGCCGACCAGCGGACGGCCGAGGCTGCGCCGGATGGCCGGTGCGTCGTCGACCAGGCCCTCGAGCCGGTAGGAGCCGTCACCGACCGGCTCGCTGCGTGCGGCATGCTCCACGAGGGCGTGGGTCGGGCCGGCCAGGCGGATCTCGCGATGTCCGCGGGCCAGTGTCTCGGCCGCCGTGACAGGATCGCCGAAGAGCGGCGCTGCGGCCGTGCCGCCCGGGGTGGCGACGACGCCGGTACACACCCCGGCGGCAGACCCGAGGCCGGCGCCGAGCGCCGGTGCGGCGGCCGCGAGCTCGAGCGCGACCCGCGCCGCTCGCAGCGGGTCGTCCTCGTGCGCGACCGGGATGCCGAACACGGCCATGGCGCCGTCGGCGCGAAGGTCGGAGACGGTCCCGCCGTGCCGCCGGCACGCGCCGGCCACCTCACGGTGATACCGCTCCACGAGCCCGCGCAGCGCTTCCGGGTCGATGCCCGCGGGACCGTCGGCCGGGACGAGGCGGGCGACGAGACACGTGACCCGCCGCCGGTCGCCCATGGTGTCCGCCGGCGAGGGCGGGCGCCGGAGCGGGTCGGCGACGTCGTGCCGGAGGATCTCGGCCTCGAGCGTCCGCAGCGCGGGGCCCGGCTCGAGGCCGAGGCCGTCCAGGAGCGCGCGGCGGGCCGCCCGGTAGGCGGCGAGCGCGTCGGCCTGCCGGCCGCTCCGGTAGAGGGCCAGCATGTGCAGCTCCCGGATGCGCTCGTCCAGCGGATGCTCGTGCACGAGCGCCTCGAGCTCCGCAAGATGGCTGTCGGCGCCCGAGGCGAGGTCGGCCGCGATGCGCTCGGTGGCGCACTCGAGGCGGAGGGCCTCGATGCGCGCGACCTCGGCCTGCGCGAAGGGCTCGCCGCGAACGTCGGCGAGGGCCGGCCCCCGCCACAGGCGCCAGCGCCGCCGCGAGCGTCGCGGCCGCCTCCTCCGGCTGCCCGTCCGCCAGCTCCGATCGGCCCCGCCCGACGAGAGCCTCGAAGCGGTCGGCGTCGACCGCCTCGGGGTCGACGCCGATGCCGTACCCGCCACCGCGGGCCTCGACGGCATCCGTGCCGACCGCGGCCCGCAGGCGGGACGCGGCGATCTGCACCGCGTTGCGCGCGTTCGCCGGCGGTGCGTCCGCCCAGAGGGCGTCCACGATCGCGTCGAACGGGACGACCCGGTCGCGGTGGACGAGGAGCAGGCAGAGCAGCCGGCGGACGTTCCCGGCCGGCACCCGAGCCGGCCCGCGGTCGCCGAGATCGACCTCGAGCGGCCCCAGGATGCGGTACTCCGCGGCCACGCGGGGAGGATATCGGGGCGTGAAAGCGGTCTGAAAGCCGTCCCGGCCATGCTCGCCTCCGATGACCGTCGCCGCAGCAGAGCAGAAGTCGCGCCTCCGGCGCGAGCTGCGCAGGCTCGACACCGTGCTCTTCCTGATGTCGGCGATGGTCGTCGTGGACACGGTCGGGGCGATCGCGATCGGCGGCGAGCAGGCCTTCACGTGGCTCGCCGTCCTGTTCCTGACGTTCTTCGTGCCGTCCGCGCTCGCGAGCGCCGAGCTCGGGGCGGCGATCCCGGAGGAGGGGGGCGCGTACGTGTGGGTGCGGATGGCGTTCGGCCGCCTGGCCGGCGCGCTGACGTCGCTGCTGTACTGGGCCGGAACGCCCATGTGGCTGGGAGGGTCGGTCACCATCGTCGCGATCGCCGTGTGGGAGGAGTTCTTCTCCGACCTCTCGACCGCGGGCATGCTGGTGTTCGGGACGGCCTTCGTCGCCGGCGCCACGGTCGCCGCCGTCGCGCCGCTGCGCTACGGCAAGTGGGTGCCGTCGAGCGGCGCCATCGGGCAGGTCGTCCTGCTCACGGTGTTCACGGTCTCGGTCGCGATCTACGGCATCGAGCACGGCGTCCACGGCCTCGACGCCGGCCGGTTCGCGCCTGACGCGACGATCTTCATCGCCGTCGCCCCGGTGCTGCTCTACAGCTTCGTCGGCATCGAGCTGCCCGCCACCGCGGGCGAGGAGATGGTCGACCCGCGGCGGGACATCCCCGTCGCGATCCTGCGGGCCGGGATCGCCCAGGCGCTCATGTACGGCGTCCCGATCCTGGCGATCCTGTTCGTGCTGCCGCGCGGGGAGATCTCCTCGCTCCACGGGATGATCGATGCGATGCAGGCCGTGTTCACGGTGTACGGGCCCGCCGCCGACCTGCTCGGCTCGATCATGGCGGCGCTCTTCATCTGGGTGCTGCTCGCCAGCGGATCCGCGTGGATCATGGGGGCCGGGCGGGCGCAGGCGGCGGCCTGTCTGGAGGGGGGCGGCCCGGCGGTGCTCGGCCGGATCAGCGAGCGCTCCGGCGTCCCGGTCGTGATGGCGATCGTGTCCGGGGCGGCCGCGCTCGCGACGATGGCAGCGGCTCTCGCGCTCACGAACGGCGACGGCCAGCGCTACTTCTCCGCGGCGCTGACGGTCTCGATCGCCCTGATCGTGCTCGCCTACCTGTTCATCTTCCCGGCGTTCGTGCGCCTGCGGTACTCGCACCCCGGCATCGAGCGGCCGTTCCGGGCACCGGGCGGGCTCGCCGGCGCCTGGCTGATCTCGGTCGTGTCGACCGCCTGGTCGCTCCTCGCCGCCGTCAGCCTGCTCTGGCCCGGGATCGGCACGGCGAACCCGGACGCCGCGCTCCCGGCCGGGTTCGAGGGCGATCGGGTTGGATTCGAGCTTCTGGTCATCTCACCGCTGGCCCTCATCGTCGGCGTCTGCCTCGCCTACTTCGCGTACCGGTCACGGGGCCGGGCCCGGGCGCGGGCCGAGGCGCACGCCTCGCGTGTCACGCGGCACTTGACTTGACACGTTGCGACGGTAGCGTTACCCGGATCTGTCGGCGAGTCAGGGGAGCGGTTATGCGGCGCAGCGTGAGGCGGGTTGTGGGCGTGGGTGTGGCGGTGGGGACGCTGGGGCTGGCGTTCTCGGGGACGGCGTTCGGGGTCGTGGGCACCTCGCCGATCCCGACGTATCAGGCGAACGGGCGGGTGTACACGATCACGGTCGCGAACGGGACGGTGTACATCGGCGGCTCGTTCACGAGTGTGCGGCCGGCGGGGTCGGGCGGGACCTCGACCACGCGGAACCGCGTGGCGGCGTTCGACGAGGCGACGGGCGCGCTCCTGCCATGGAACCCGAACGTCTCCGGGAACATCCGGGCGATCGACATCGTCGGGTCGACGGCGTATCTGGGCGGGTCGTTCACGAGCGTCGGCGGAGCGAGCCGGCGCAACCTGGCGGCTGTCGACGCGAGCTCAACGGGAGCCGTGCAGTCGTGGAATCCGAGCGCGAGCAACCAGGTGCTCGACATCGGCCACATCAACGGCACCCTGTACGTGGGCGGCGATTTCACGACCGTCGCCGGCTCCGCGCGCACGCGCCTGGCGGCCTTCGACACGACGACGGGCTCTCTCACCTCGTGGGCGCCGTCGGCCGACGCGCTCGTGAAGGCGCTCTCGGTCACCGCTGACGGGTCGAAGGTGATCGTCGGCGGCGACTTCACCCACGTGAACGGGACCTCGCAGAGCCACATCGCGGCGCTCGACCCTTCGACGGGCGCGGCGCTTCCGTGGGCGACCCACGTCTCCTACACGGTGATCGACCTCGACGTCGATGCGAGTGGCGTCTTCGTCGCCGGCGGCGGTGGGGGCGGGAACTTCGCGAGCCTCAGCCCGTCCAACGGGGCGCGGCAGTGGATCGGCGGCACGAACGGAAACGTCCAGGCGATCGCGGTTGTCGGCGGCGTCGTGTATGCCGGCGGACACTGGCGAACTACTGCGGCCCGACGGCGGGAGCGCACACCTGCGCCGCACCCGACCCCGCGGCCGAAGCTGCTCGCGGTCGACGAGGCCACCGGGACGCTCCTGCCCTGGAATCCCGGCGCGAACAGCTCGCTGGGCGTGTTCGCGCTCGCCGGCGATCCGGCGACGGGCAACCTGTTCGCCGGCGGCGACTTCACCACGATCGGCGGCCGGTCGCAGCAGCACTATGCGGAGTTCACGCCCTAGGAGGCGCTAGATCCGTCGATAGCGCGCGTCGGCGATCGAGTAGAGGCCGAACGCGATCAGCCCCGCGGCGACGACCGCGAGCAGGAACGTGCCGTAGGTCTGGTGGGCGAGCTTCTCAAGCGCCCCGTCCAGGCCTACGGCCTTGCTCGGCGCGTAATCGATCGCGGCCTTCAGCACGAAGACTCCGATGAGGCCGAAGGCCACCATGCGGGCGAGGTGGCCGACCACGCCGACGCGCGTGAACCAGCGCTTGACGAACGGGCTCATCTGCCCGGTCTTGTCCTCCTCGAGGAACTTGCGCGACACGCCCTTGTAGCCCTGGTAGAGCGCCACTCCGAGGAAGGCGGCGCCGGCGGCGGCGACGATCCACTGCCCTCCCGGCCATCCCAGCACACCCGCGGCGGACTTGTGCGGGTTGCTCGAGCTCTGGCTCGAGGCGCCCACGAGGATCGAGACCGCGAGGGCGCACATGGCCGCGTACGCGCAGCCGCTCGCCGCCGCGGCCAGCCGGCCGAACGCGGACGCGTCGCCGCCTCCCTCCGGGCCGTGGCCGACATAGGCCTGGACGAATCGCCAGACGGCGTAGGCGCCCAGGCCGATCGCCACCGCGATCAGGAGCCAACGGCCGAGCGGCTGCTTCTGGATCGTCTCGAGCGCGCCGCGCTGATTGGTGGCCGCATGGCCGGTCGTATGCATCGCGACCTGGACCGCGAGCGCGCCGATGATGGCGTAGATCAGGCCGCGGGCGACGAACCCGGCCCGCGTGAGCACCTCGAACGCCGTGCTGTGGGTCGTCGTACGGCCCGTCGAGCGGGCCTGCATCTCGATCCTGCTGCTCATGCGGTTGCGTCTCCGTTTCTGCTCCCGGCCGGCACGCACACCGTGATGGCGCCCGGCTCGACCGCGAGCCGGTAGGCCTTGACCTTGGTGCGGGTGCCGCCGTCGAGCTCGTAGAGGACCTTGCGGTCGAGCTTCACCTTCACCTTCCGGGCCTTGGTGGCACGGAAGTTGGGCGACCGCTCGGGGTGGCCGGTGACCGTGCGCGCGACGGTTCCGGCCCACTGGGCGACGCCGTCGGCGGTGATCACCGCCAGGTCGAGCATGCCGTCGTCGGGCTCGGCGTCGGCAAATACCTCGACGCCGGCGAAGAGCGAGCCCATGTTGCCTGCCAGGATGCAGCTCGCCGGGCCCTTGTACCAGGAGCTCCCGTCGACCCGGATGCGAGCCTCGAACGGACGCACCCGCAGGCTCTTTGCGCCCGTCCAGATGTACGCCAACCGTCCCAGGCGGCCCTTGAGCTTGCCGTCTGCGCCATCGATCATGCGGGCGTCGAACCCCGCGCCGGCCATGACGGCGAACCGCTCGCCGTTCAACGATGCCAGGTCGATCCGCCGCCGCCGGCCGTGCAGCCCGACGTCGACCGCGGCCTCGACCGTCTTGGGGATGCCGAGGTTCGAGGCGAGCAGATTCGACGTTCCGGCCGGCACGATCGCTAGCGCCGCATCCGTCCCGGCGAGCGTGTCGATGCAGCGCTGCGCCATCCCGTCACCGCCCCAGACGAAGAAGTGGTCGGCGCCGCGGCGCAGGAGCTTGCGCACCTCCTTGGGGGCGCGCTTGCTCTTCGGCACCTCGACCCACATCGGGTCGCGCACGCCGTGGCGCGCGAGCGCGCGGCGCAGCTCCGGCAGATCGGCGGTGCGCTTGCGGCCGTGGGCGATCACGGCGATCGTGCTCACGTCGCCCGCCGCCCGGGTCCGGCCTGCGCCGACGCCGACGCGCGCGCGGCCAGGATCGCCACCGCCAGCGAGCCGGCGCCCCACAGAAGCCCGGCGGCGACGTCGGTGGGGTGGTGCATGCCCCGATACATGCGCGAGAGGGCCACGAGAAGGGGGATCGCGATCGCGACCAGCCAGACGATGCGTTTGGCGGCGGCGCTGCGGATCGCGCTCGTGATCAGCAGCGCGACGCCGCAGTAGACGGCGACCGATGCGGCGGTGTGGCCGGAGTAGTAGCTCGCGTCGACCGGGAGATGGTCGAGGCGGGGGACGCGCGGCCGCTCGCGGTGGATCGTGAGCGTGACGGCGCGATAGGTCGCCGCCTCGACGGCGATCGCGGTCAGGATGAACGCCGCCGCCCGCCAGCGCCTGCGCACGGCCAGAACCAGCATCGTGACGGCCACGACGGCCGGGATGGCCAGGACGTCGCCGATGCCGGACATCCAGAACGAGGCGTCGTTGCGCGCCCCGGTGCGGTGGTGCGAGAGCCAGACGTTCACGTGCTCGTCCGCATGGCCGATGCCATGGTCGGGGAGGACGTAGGTCTTGAGCGCCCATCCGGCGGCGATCGCAAGCGCCGCCAGGACCGCGAACCCGATCAGGGCGGCGACGATGAACGCGACCACCGGCCGGCCGTCGAACCGCCGGCCGATGAGCACGGAGATGCCGTGGCGGCGCGGCTCGAGGAAGCGGGGGCCGTCGTCGCCACGCGCGGGCCCATGGACGGGGCGCGGCCGGGCTGACGCGGCTCGATGCTGTTCGTCGATCTGCATGACCCGACGTTTTCCCGTATTGCCTCCTGGGCAAACCGCGGGCATGGCCGGACGCACATGCTGATCGCAGTCCTCGTTGCCGTCTCGGCGCTCGCCGCCGGGGCGACGTTCGTCGCAGTCAGGGCGGCGCTTCGCACCTGGTGGGGCCGGGCTCCGGCCGCAGCGACCGCCGAGGCGATCGAGGCTCACACGGGCGGCCTCGGCTTCGTCCGGAGCCGGTTCGAGGCGGATGCGCTCACGGGCCTCGCGCTCACCGTGGCGCTGGCCGTCATCGTCGTCGCGGGGCTCGTCGTCGCAGGTCTGGCCGTGGCCGTGCGACACATCGAAGGGCTCTCGGACGTCGATTCCGCCGCCGCGCTGTGGGCGCACCGTCATGGCGGGTCGCTGCAGCACCGCCTGCTCGAGGACGTCTCGACCCTCGCGACGACGGGGGGCGTCGTCGTGATCGCGGTCGTTGTCGGCGCGGTGGAGTGGGTGCGGGTGCCCAGCCGGATGATCCCGGTCTTCCTGGCCGTGGTCACGATCGGCGACTCGCTGGCGACGAACGCCGTCAAGGCCGCGATCGACCGGGCGCGGCCCGCGATCGATCCCGTGGCGGCCACGCTGGGTCCGTCGTTCCCGAGCGGCCACTCGTCGACCGCGGCCGCGTTCTTCGCGGCGCTGGCGCTGCTGGCGGGGCGGCGGCGGAGCGCCGGTACGCGGGCGGCCCTCGCAGCGGCCGCTGTCGGCATCGCCGTCGCCGTGGCGTGCAGCCGGGTGATGCTCGACCTGCACTGGACGTCCGACGTCGTCGCCGGCCTGGCGCTCGGCTGGGCATGGTTCGCGGCCTGCACGATCGCGTTCGGCGGCTGGCTGCTCGAGTTCGGCGCCCCCGTCGAGCGGTCGGCGAGCCGGGGTGGGCCGGCGCGCGTCAGATCGCCCGGGGGCCGTCCGAGAGCACGTGTGAGTGGAGTGGCTGGAGCGCTCCCGCCGGATCGCCCGGCTCGGCCCGGAAGATCGTGACCTCCGCGCGGCGGCCGTCCAGCTCGACGATCCCGATCGAGTTCTCGTAGGTCGGGCCGGTTCGGAAGCGCCACCGCGCCGCCGGCATGCGCACTCCGGCCAGGTGCGCGGCCGCCCGCAGGCAGGCGACCACGGGCGGGGTCTTCGTCAGCTTCACCATCCACCGCTCCGACGGCGACAGCGGATTTCGGAACGGCGAGCAGACGATCTGGTGCACCCGGCTGCGGGCCGGGTCGCGCCGCCCCAGCGACACCTCTGCCACATAGGCGTTGTGGACGTCGCCGCCGATGACGACTCACCGACGCCGGCGGCCGGCGTTCGCCGGCGCCTCCGGTCGCGACATCCCGCAGCAGGTCGATCATCCGGACGAATGACCGGTGGAACGCGGGCCAGTGCTCCAGGTCGAGGGCGCGCCGGATGCGCTCACCGGCCCACGCCACGGGCCGCCCCCAGACCCCGTCGCACACGGCTTCGTTCCAGGCCTCGAGGTGGTGGACGCCCGGCGACATGAAGACGGGGAGGGTGCTCGCGATCAGGAGGTGGTCGACGTCCGCCCGGCTGCGTTCCACGATCCAGGCCCACTCCTCGTCGTCGACCATCTGCCGGCGGCCCTCCTCCAGCACGCGGGCCGCCCGCGAGTCGACGACCAGCACCCGGGTGCGCCCGAAGTCGCGCAGGGACGCCCATCGGGTGGCTGCGAACTCGTGGTCGGCCTTGCGCGCGAACGCCTCGAGCTCCGGCCCCACGTCGCCGTCCTTCGCGACGGCGATCCGGTACATCGGCTCGTCGGCCAGCTCCTCGGCCGTCAGGTTGCCGATGTGCTGGTAGATCCAGTACGACATGAACGCGCCGGTGATGCGTGCGTCCCACCACGCGAGGCTGCGGGCATCCCGCAGCCACTGCCAGGAGATGTTCCAGTCGTCGATCACGTCGTGGTCGTCGAAGATCATCACGCTCGGCACGGTCGCCAGCAGCCAGCGGATGTCGGGATCGGTCCACGACTCGCGATAGAGGCGGGTGTACTCCTCGAAGTCGGCGATCTCCTCGCCCGGCGGCTGCGAGGTGTCACGGCGGGCGCGGATGAACTCGAGCGTGGCGGGCGAGACCTCGTCGGCGTACACCTGGTCGCCGATCAGCAGGAGGCCGTCGGGCCACGCCTCGATCCCCTCCTGGAGCCGGCGCGAGTACGCCCAGAGCGCATCGGTGCCGACGCCCTCCGCGTGCTCGCCGGGCGGGAGCGTGTACGGCTCGCGCTCGGGGGCGCCGACGCGGCAGGAGCCGAAGACCAGCCGGGCCCGGTCGTCGCCTTCGCGGGTGTGGATCGCGCTCGGCGGGCGGCCGTCGCCCGGCAGCGGCCAGACCTCGTCGCCGTCGAGCCGGACGGTGTACTCCAGCACGGCGCCCTCGGGAAGCCCGGTCAGCCCCACCACGGCGTAATGATGGCCGCGCACCTCGAACGTCGGCGCGGTGTGGCCGAGGGCGTCCACCTCGCACGCCCGGTCGACCTCGACCCACACCGTCGCCTCGGTGCGGCCGACGTAGCGCAGCAGGGGGCCGAGGACGAGCGACGCCATGCCGCCGATTGTACGTGCGGGATTGGCGATGGATCTTCCCCTCGCCGGGGATCTCTGTTCACGACCGCCCGATCCACACCAGGAGGAGGTCGCAACATGCGACGAGTGATGGTCCGCTACACCGTCAAGCCCGACCGCGTCGACGAGAACGAGCGCCTTGTGCGCGACGTCTACGAGGAGCTCCACCGCACCGGCCCCGAGGGCATCCGCTACGCGACGTTCCGGCTGGGGGACGGCGTCACGTTCGTCCACGTCGCGTCCGTCGAGACCGGCGACGGGAGCAACCCGCTGGCGGGCGTCGCCGCGTTCGGCCGCTTCCAGGAGAACGTCGGCGACCGCTGCGACGTCGCACCGGTCGTGACGGAGCTCACGGAGGTGGGGAGCTACCGCCTGCTCGGCGAGGGGATCACCGCGTGAGGCTGCGGCGGCGCCCGGGCCGGATCGTCCATCTCGAGCTCCACACCGGCGACCGCCTCCGCGCGAGCGCGTTCTACGCGGAGCTGCTGCACTGGCGGGAGGAGCGCATCGACGCGGGCGGGGGCTGCTACCACGCGCTCGGTCTGGGCGGGCCGCTCGGAGGCGGCATCGTCGAGTGCGGCACCGGCCGGCCGGTGTGGCTGCCCTACGTCCAGGTCGAGCGCGTCGACGAGGTCACCGACCGGGCCTGTCGCCTGGGCGCGTCGATGCTGCTCGAGCCGCGCGACGGCCCGGCCGGGCGGCGCAGCGTCGTCGTCAGCCGGGCGGGCGGCGAGATCGCCCTCTGGGAACCCCTACGCTAGCCGACCATGCCGCCGCCGATGACCGACCGCGAGCGTGACCTGCTGGCAGCCGCCCGGCGCGGCGACGAGGACGCCTACACGGGCCTTGTCGGTCCCCACCGGGCGGCGCTCCACGCCCACTGCTACCGCATGCTCGGCTCCGTGCCCGATGCCGAGGACGCGCTCCAGGAGGCGCTGCTGCGCGCCTGGCGCGGCCTGCCCCGGTTCGAGGGCCGCAGCTCGCTGCGGTCGTGGCTCTACACGATCGCGACGAACGCGTGTCTGAAGGCGATCGAGCGCCGGCCGAAGCGGGTGCTGCCGATCGACTACGGCGGCCCCGGAGACCCGCACGACGATCCCGGGCGGCCGCTCGTCGAGTCGGTGTGGATCGACCCGTACCCCGACCGGGAGGTGGGCGTCGAGGACGGGCTCGCGGCGCCCGAGGCCCGCTACGAGCAGCGCGAGAGCATCGAGCTCGCGTTCATCGCGGCACTCCAGCAGCTGCCCGTGCGCCAGCGCGCGGTGCTGATCCTGCGCGACGTGCTCGGCCTGTCCGGCGCCGAGGTGGCGGCCGCGCTCGAGACGACCCCCGCCTCGGTCTACAGCGCCCTCCAGCGGGCCCACCGCACGCTCGCCGAGCGCCGCCTCGACCGCAGCCAGCAGGCGACGCTGCGCGCGCTCGGCGACGCGGCGCTGGGCGAGATCGTCGAGGCGTACGTCGACGCCTGGGAACGGGGCGACGTCGACGCAGTGGTGGCGATGCTGACCGACGACGCCTCCCTGGCGATGCCGCCGCTCCCGGCCTGGTTCCGGGGCCGGGCGGACGTCGGGACGTTCCTCGCGGCCCGGCCGCTCGCCCCAGGGGCGCGGTGGCGGCTCGTCCGCACGTGGGCGAACGGCCAGCCCGCGGTGGGGCACTACCGGTGGGACCGGGAACGGGGCGGCTTCCGCGCCCACAGCATCAACGTCCTCACCCTTACCGGCGACCGGGTCGCGGCCGTCACGGCGTTCCTCGACGGCTCCATCCTCCCTGCCTTCGGCCTGCCCGAGCAGCTGCCCGGCTGAGGGGGTCGGCCCGCGCACGGCCGCGGCCTCTGGTACGCTCGAGATCCTGACTGACTCGTCAGTCAGTCCACCGCTCGCACCTGGAGGTCGCGTGACCACCGTTCCCGCAACGACGAAGCTCTACTTCGGTCCCTGGTACCGGCGCTCGCCGTACTTCGAGGCCACGATCAGGGCCGGCTGCAAGGCGTACGACATCTACAACAAGATGTACCTGCCGGCCGAATACGACGATCCCGAGGCCGAGTACTGGGCGCTGAACGACGGCGTCACGCTGTGGGATGTCGGCGTCGAGCGGACGGTGCAGGTGAGCGGCCCCGACGCCGATCGCCTGATCGACATGCTCACCTGCCGCGACCTCACCCGGTGCGCGGTGAAGCAGGGCAAGTACATGCTCGTCATGTCGCCCGACGGCGGCATCGTCAACGACCCGGTGCTCCTCCACGTCGACGAGAACGTGTGGTGGATGCAGCTCGCCGACAGCGACGCCGGCCTCTACGCGATGGGCGTCCTGGCCGCCTCCGGCCTCGACGCCGAGGTCAGCTATCCCGACGTCCACCCGGTGCAGGTGCAGGGCCCGCACGCGGCGGCGACGCTGGCGAAGCTCGTCGGCGACGCGATCTACGACATCCGCTACTACTGGTGCGAGCGGTTCGCGATCGGCGACATCCCGGTCGTCATCAGCCGCACGGGCTGGTCGGCGGTGCCCGGGTTCGAGGTGAACCTGCTCGACGGCAGCCGCGGCACCGAGCTGTGGGACCGGATCATGGCGTCCGGCGAGGAGTTCGCGATCCGGCCGATCGCGCCCAGCGAGGCCCGGCGGGTCGAGGCGGGCATCTTCAACCTCGGCTCCGACATGACGATCGCGGACACGCCCTATCACGTGATGGGCCTCGAGCGCCTGGTCGAGGAGCAGCCGCAGGACTACATCGGCAAGGCCGCGCTCGAACGCGTGCGCAGCGAGGGCGTCGACCGCAAGCTGGTCGGGATCGAGTTCGACCGCGAGGAGCCGTTCCCCGGCATCAGCGTGAGCTGGCCCGCGACCCACTCCGGCGTCTCGGTCGGTCGCGTCACCGACGCCGTGTGGTCGCCGGGGCTCTCCCGGAACATCGGCTACGTCTGGGTGCCGGTCGACCTGGCCGGGCCGGGGACGGCGATCGACGTCGAGTCCGAGCACGGCTGGGTCACCGGCCGCACGGCCGCGATCCCGTTCGTCGACCCGCGCAAGGAGCGGCCGGCGGCGCCGGCGGCGCCGCAATCGACCTCTGGCGGCTGCAAACCGTCGCGCTGCGGCGTCCTCGGACGACGCCGTGCGACACTGTCGTCGTCCCGCGTCCTTGCATCGCTCGGTTTTCGCTCGCCATTCCCGACCCAACGAGAGGGCCGCTGGTGCGCGACGCCGGTACGACGTCCTGTTCGAGCCCGTGCCGCTCGGGCCGGTGACGGCGCGCAACCGCTTCTTCCAGGTGCCGCACTGCAACGGGATGGGCCACGCGCACCCGAGCGCCCACGCCGAGATGCGGGGGGTGAAGGCCGAGGGCGGCTGGGCGGTCGTCTGCACGGAGGAGGTCGAGCTGCACCACTCGACCGACGTCGCCGGGTACATCGAGGGGCGCCTGTGGGACGACGCCGACATCCCCATGCACGCGCTGCTCGTCGACAAGGTGCACGAGCACGGGTCGCTGGCCGGCATCGAGCTCGTCCACAGCGGCATGACGGCGGCCAACCTGTACGTCCGCCAGCCGCCGATGGGGCCGCGCCAACCTGCCGGTGCAGACGACCGACCCGGTGCAGGCGCGGCGCATGAGCAGGCGCGACATCGCCGACCTGCGCCGCTGGCACCGGGCGGCGGTCGAGCGCTCGCTGCGGGCGGGATACGACCTCGTGTACGTGTACGCGGCCCATGGCCTGACGACGCTCCAGCACTTCCTCTCCCGCCGCTACAACGACCGCACCGACGAGTACGGCGGGAGCGTCGAGAACCGCGCCCGGCTGCTGCGGGAGATCCTCGAGGACACGGTCGAGGTCGTCGCCGGCCGGGCGGCCGTCGCCTGCCGGATCTGCGTGCACGAGCAGATCGGCGACCGCGGCATCGACCGGGCGGAGATCGAGGAGGTGCTCGGCCTCGTCGGCGAGCTGCCGGACGTGTGGGACTTCATGGTGGGCGAGTGGGAGAACGACTCGCTCAGCTCCCGCTTCGCCGAGGAGGGCGCGCAGGAGGAGTACGTGCGCGGCCTCAAGGCGCTCACGAGCAAGCCCGTCGTCGGCGTCGGCCGCTTCACCTCGGCCGACACGATGGTGCGGATGGTGCGCGACGGCGTGCTCGACATGATCGGCTCGGCCCGGCCGTCGATCGCCGACCCCTTCCTGCCGAAGAAGATCGAGGAGGGGCGCTGGGACGACATCCGCGAGTGCATCGGCTGCAACATCTGCGTGACCGGCGACTCGACGGCGACGCCGATCCGCTGCACCCAGAACCCGAGCATGGGGGAGGAGTGGCGCCGCGGCTGGCATCCGGAGCGGATCCGGCCCAGGGAGTCCGACGCGAGCGTGCTCGTGGTCGGCGGCGGCCCGGCCGGGCTCGAGGCGGCGGTGATGCTGGGGCGGCGCGGCTACGACGTCGTGCTGGCGGAGGCCGGCGACGACCTCGGCGGCCGTGTCGCGCTCGAGGCCCGCCTGCCGGGGCTGGCGGCGTGGATCCGGGTCGTCGACTACCGCCGCAGCCAGCTCGCCCGCCTGACCAACGTCGAGGTCGGCGTCGGCAGCCGGCTCGACGCGGCCGAGGCGGCCTCGTACGGCTTCGACCACATCGCGATCGCGACCGGCGCCCGCTGGCGCGGCGACGGGGTCGGCCGCTGGCACACCCGCCCGCTCGACCTCGGCGCGGGCGTGCAGGCGCTGACGCCGGACGACCTGCTGCGCGGGATGCTGCCGGACGGCGAGCGCGTGCTCGTGTTCGACGACGACCACTACTTCATGGGCGGGGCGCTGGCCGAGGTGCTGCGCCGGGCGGGCCGCGAGGTGACGCTGGTGACGCCGGAGTCGCTCGCCTCCGCCTGGACGACGAACACGATGGAGCAGGGCCGCATCCAGGGCCGGCTGCTCGAGCTCGGCGTCGAGGTGGTCGTGTCGCGGGCGCTCGTGCGGGCCGGGGACGGGCGCGCGGTGACGTCCTGCGTCTTCACCGACGCCGAGCGCGAGCACCCCTGCGATGCGGTCGTGCTCGTGACCGGGCGGCTCCCGAACGACGAGCTGGCCGACGAGCTCGAGGCCGCCGGAACCGGTGCCGCGGTGCGGCTGGTGGGCGACGCGATGAGCCCGGGGACGATCGCGGCCGCCGTCTGGGACGGCCGCCGCTACGCGGAGGAGCTCGACGCCCCGCCCGCCGACGACACGCTCCCGCCCTTCCGGCGCGAGGTGGTCCAGCTGGGGACTGTCCCCGCTGAATAAACGGGGTCAGACCCCGTTTATTCAGAGCTTCGGGATGACGTCGGAGGCGACGAGCTCGATCGTGCGCTCCTCGAGCGCGGCGTCCGGGTTGAAGATGCAGATCGAGTCGAGGCCGGCATCGAGCCACCACCGGATCTTGGTGACGACCTCCTCCGGCGAGCCGGTGAGCGTGAGGTCCTCCAGCCACTCGTCCGGCATCCCCGCGGTGACGGCCTCCTCGCCGCCGCGCTCGATCAGGGCCGTGAGCTCGTCCGAGATCCCGTAGGCGTCGGTCATGGTGTTGACGCCGAACTCGGCCAGGAAGCCGCCCAGGATCGGCCGCAGCGCCTCCCGCGCGCGGGCGCCGTCGCGGTCGACGCAGGTGAGCGCGATCGTCGAGTAGGCCATGGCGTCGAGCGGCCGTCCGGCCTTGGCGAGGCCGCGCTCGACCCGCTCGCGGCCGAAGCGGAAGTAGTCGACGCCGGCGGACGCGGCGAAGAGCGTCGTGTCGGCCAGCTCGCCCGCGAGCCGCAGCAGCATCGGCCCGCTCACGCCCATCGCGATCGGCACGTCCTCGGTCGCCGGATGCGTGATCGCGATCTCGTCGAGCGAGAAGTGCGTGCCCGCGAGGCTCACCGTCTCGCCCGCCAGCAGGCGCCGGATCGAGCCGACGCTCTCGCGCAGCGCCGCCACGGGCTTCTCGGGCATGAGGCCCATCTGCCGCAGCCACTCCGGCAGGCCCAGGCCGATGCCGGGCCGGAAGCGGCCGGGGAACGCCCGGCTGATCCCGGCGATCTCCATCGCGAGCACGGCCGGGTGGCGCACCAGGCCGGAGACGATGCTCGTCCCCACCGGGACCGACTCGGTGGCCTGGAGGGCGATCGTCGTGCAGACGAGCGCGGGCTCGTAGAAGTAGTCCTCGGGGATCATGAGGTGCGAGTAGCCGAGCTGCTCCAGCTGCCGGGCGCGCGCGCCGATCCGCTCGGGCGGCACCATGTCGCCCAGCGACACCCCGATCGGGTGGGCGTGACGGGGCGCGGGCATGGTCGCGCAGCCTACCGGCCCGCGCTAGAGTGAGGAGCATGACCTCGGCACCTCGCACCCGCTGGTCGTGGCCGCACTAGGGCGGCCGTAGCTTCTGCATGCGCGACGGGCCGCCTTCGAGCGGCCCGATCTGTCTCTGGGAGACATCCCGCTCGGGGCGACCCCTCGCTCGAACGAAGGAGATCACTCCCATGACATCCCCACTCATCGCGGCCGAGCGCCGCAGCGCCGAGCTCGAGCGGACGGTCCTCGCCGACCCGGCGTCGTTCCGGATCCTGACCGGCGACCGGCCGACGGGGCCGCTCCACATCGGCCACTACTTCGGCACGCTCGAGAACCGCGTCCGCCTCCAGCGGCTCGGCGTGGAGCTGCTCGTGCTGATCGCCGACTACCAGACGATCACCGACCGCGACTCTCCGGCCCACCTGCCCGCCGATGTCGAGGGCCTCGTCGCCGACTACCTGGCCGCCGGCATCGACCCCGACCACGCCGTGATCTTCACCCACAGCCAGGTCGCCGAGCTGAACCAGCTCGTGCTCCCGTTCCTGAGCCTGGTGAGCGTCTCGGAGCTGGGCCGCAACCCGACGGTGAAGGACGAGATCGCGGCCGGCGGCGGCTCGACGTCGGCGCTGATGTTCACCTACCCGGTGCACCAGGCGGCGGACATCCTCTTCTGCCGGGCGAACCTGGTCCCGGTCGGCCGCGACCAGCTCCCGCACGTCGAGCTCGCCCGCACGATCGCCCGCCGGTTCAACGACCGCTACTGCCCCGATGCGCCCTACTTCCCCCAGCCGGACGCGCTGATGGGGACGGCCCCGCTCGTGCTCGGGCTGGACGGCCGCAAGATGGGCAAGAGCAGGGGAAACGCCATCGCGCTCGGCGCGACGGAGGACGAGACCGCCCGTCTCATCCGGGCGGCGAAGACGGATGCCGAGCGCCGGATCACCTACGAGCCTGACCGGCGTCCCGAGGTGTCCAACCTGCTCCGGCTCGCCGCGATCTGTGCCGGGACGTCGGCCGAGGCGGTCGCCGCGGAGATCGGCGACCGCGGCGCGGCGGCGCTGAAGCGGCTCACGGCGGACGCGGTCAACGAGCGCCTGCGCCCGATCCGGGCGCGGCGGGCCGTGCTCGCCGGCGACCGCGACCACCTGCGCGCGGTGCTCGCCCGGGGCAACGAGCGCGCCCGCGAGATCGCGACCGACACCCTGCGGTCGGTGAAGGAGCTGATGCACACGCGCTACTGCTAGAGATCGACTGTGCCGCTGACGCAGGTGACGGTGCCGCCCGCCACCCAGACCGCGCCGGCGTCGTCGGCGGAGATGTGCACGCGGCCCGCGCGTCCCAGCGCCGTGCCCTGGGAGGCGACGTACGGCGCGGACGCCCGGCCGGTGCGCAGCAGCCACTGGGCCACGGAGGCGTTCAGGCTGCCGGTGACCGGGTCCTCGGTGGTCGCGCCGTCCTTGGGGAAGAACGCGCGCAGCTCGAACGCCGCCTCGGAGCCGGCCGGGTGAGGGCCGACCAGGCCGACGTCGTGGTCGACCGGCCCGGGGCGCACCGCGAGCACCGCCTCGGCCGACTCGAGCATGAGGGCGACCCAGCCCGGCCCGTTGTCGGCCCACTCGGCGGCGACGATGGCGCCCGGGTCGAGGTTGATCGTCCCGGCGACGTGGGCGAGCTCGTCCTCGTCCACGGGGCCCGAGCGGATGAGCGGCGGGGCGGCGAAGCCGAGGCCGTCCGGGGTGCGCCGGATCGAGACCAGGCCCGCCTCGCACTGCTGGACGATCTCCGCGCCGGAGCGGGGCGCGCCGCCGGCCTCGAGCCAGGCATGGCAGGTGCCGAGGGTCGGGTGGCCGGCGAACGGCAGCTCGGCGACGGGCGTGAAGATGCGCACGCGGTAGTCCGCCGCCGCGTCGGTCGGAGGCAGCACGAAGGTCGTCTCGGACAGGTTCGTCCAGTGCGCGAAGCGCTGCATCTCCCCCGTCTCGAGCCCGTCGGCGGCGAGCACGACGGCAACGGGGTTGCCCCGGTACGGCTCGGTCGTGAAGACGTCGACCTGGCGGAATGCGCGCTGCACGCGGACAGTCTCTCAGAGCCCGCCGCCATGTCGCGGCGCCGGCGGCGGGCTCCGAGAGGTTCAGGCGGCGCAGATCACGGCGAAGGTGTCCTGCACGGGCTGCGTGCTCGTGCTGACGATCTCGCCGTCCCAGTCCTTCGACCCGCCGACGATCGACTGGCGGACGACCGTGCTTGCGAGCGGCGTCGCGACCCGGGCACCGCCGCCGATGACCGACGTCCCGGCCGGGCACGAGGCGCCGCCCACGATCGCGACGGGGTTCGCCGACGGCATCGTCGTTCCGCTCGTGCGGACGATCCTGTAGCCGGCCGGCTTCTGCCCGCAGATCGCGAAGGTGGTCAGCACCTCGTTCACGCCCGTCCCGTTGCTCACGAACGCCGTGAACTTCGTCGAGCTGGCCGGGAACGCGCTCGTCACCGCCGCGAGAGCAGAGTCGGACGTCGAGAGGACGCCGCCGCTGAGCAGGACGGTCCTGGCCGGGCAGGTCGCCGTGGCGCTCGCCTGCGTGTGCTGCGGGTTCCCGATCTGGGAGAACGCCGTCGTGTAGCGCTTGGGCTGCTTGGCGCAGATCGCGTCGATGCCGAACTGCTGGGTCGAAACGCCGGTGTTGTTGACCCGGGCGCGCCAGGCGGTCGGCCCGTTGGGGGCCGAGGTGTCGATGCTCTCCGTCGGCCCGCCGATGCCCTGGACCGCCGTGCCGCCGCCCCAGACGACGGTGCCCGCGGGGCAGGAGACCTGCCCGCCCGAGTCGAGCGGTCCGGCCGGCGCCGGCATCAGCGGGCCGCGGACGATCCTGTAGCCGGGTGGGGCCGTGGGGGCCTTGGCGTCAGGTGACGGCTCCGCCTGCGCGAGGGCGGCCGGAGCGATGACGAGTCCGAGCGTCGCGACGGCGATCCCGCCGCGGAAGATGTCCAACATGTTCGGTCTCCTTGGGAGGCGATGTGTTGGGCCGGACTACGCGGGGCCTGCGGCGCTCGGTTTGCGCGACCGTGATGCCGGTCACAGTTGTCGGACAACTGATCTAGTCGCCGGGCTGGTGACGCGCGATCGCGGCGTCGAGCCTGAGCAGGTCGGCGTCTCCGACCTCGCCGAACGCCACCCCGAGATGGCCGCCGGCGTGGCGGACGAGCACGGCCAGACAGCGGACGGGGAGCTCCTCGCCGGGCAGGAAGAGCTCGATCTGCCACGGGCCGCCGCCGATCCCCGGCCGGTTCTCGAGCAGCGCGCCGCCGAGGCTGAGATCGATCGTCGCCGTCTCGACCGGGCGGGCGGCGCCGTCGGCGGCGAGGAGGAGCGCCCGCACAGGCGCGCGCAGCGCGACGCGCGTGTTGGCCCGCCGCTCGGCGATCTCCACGAGCCGGTCGCCCGCCGCGGTCAGGGTGTCCTCGCTGTGCTCGGTGGCGGTGCGCTGGGAGACGAGCGTGTCCTCGATCCGGCGGGTCGCGTCGCCGACGGCGGCGAGGGCGGTGCTGGTGGCCTCGATGGAGGCGGCGACGCCGGTGCTCTGGTCGGTGACGGCGCGGATGTGCTCCAGCACCCGCGCGGCCGCCGCGCCGGCGGTGTTCGCGAGCTCCCCGACCTCGTGGGCGACGACGGCGAAGCCGCGCCCGTGCTCGCCGGCCCGGGCCGCCTCGATTGCGGCGTTGAGCGCGAGCAGGCGCGTCTGGTCGGCGACGGCGGAGATCTCGCGGGTGATCACGGCGGCGGCGTCGGTGGTCCCGCGCAGCGCCAGGCTGCCCGCGACGGCTTCCTCGACCCGCGACTGGGCGACCTCCGCCGCGGCCAGCGTCTCGCGCGCCCCTTCGCCGATCGAGTCGCTCGCCCCGGCGAGCACGTCGAGCGTGGCGTTGATCCGGTCGAGCGCCTCGCGCGCGGCGGCGGCGCTCGTGCGGCGGGCGTGGGCGGCCGCCTCGGCGCTCGCGTGCTGGGCCTCGGCGGCGTAGCGGGCCCGGGCCTGCTCGGCCCGTGCGGCCGCGTCGGCCAGCGCGCGCTCGGTTTCGGCCTCGAGCCCGGCCCGTGCCGCGCGGGCGGCCTCGAGCTCGCTGGCGAGCGCGTCACGCTCGCTCACGGCGCCGTCGCGCTCGGCGACGGCCGCGTCGAGCTGCGCGTTCACCGCGCCCAGGTCGGAGCGCAGCGCCCGTATCCGCCGGACGCGGCCGAGCCAGAGCGCGGCGATCGCGACGAGGAGGAGCGCGAACGCGATCGAGGCTCGCGACGCCACCATGGTCGCGGGCAGCGCGACGCCGCACGCGGCGGCAATCCACGTGAGCTCGTTCCGGATGAGCCGGACCACGGCTGGGCCTTCTGACACGCGGGACATCCCCCGCGTAGTCGGCGCGGCGGCCGCGCTGTTGAGCGCGGATTGCCCGGCGAAGCTAGACGGCTGCGGGCCCCTCGACGGCTCCCTCGAGCGGGACGTCGGCCGGCGCCGAGCGCGTGGCCGCGCCCGCGGCGTACCCGATCAGCCCGATCACGGCGATGACCGCGAGCGTCCCCAGCGTGAACACCTCGAACCGCAGCCGGGAGATGCCCCAGACGCTCTCGAAGTTGTATCCGGCACCGACCGCGTTCTCGATCGTGTCCGGGAAGACGGCGATCCACGACCCGAGCACGATCCAGCCGAGGGTGACGAGCCCGCCGATCCAGGCTCCGGCGTTGCCGTACGGGATGCGGTAGGGCCGGGCCACGTGGGGGTGCGTGTAGCGGAGGCGGATCACGGCCGGGAAGATCAGCAGGTAGGAGAGGAGCCCGGTCGACGTCGCCATGTAGAGCACGACGACGAACGTGGTCGCGTTCGAGCCCGTGTTCAGGAACTCCGCCGCGAGCATGAACGCCGTCGAGACGACGCCCGAGAGCACGTTGACCCGCACCGGCGTGCCCAGGCGGGCGTTGAACACGCCGAACCAGCCGGCGAACGCGCCGTCGTAGCCGGCGACGGCAAGCACCCGGTCGGAGCCGATGATCCAGGCCGCGCCGCCCGTCGCGAGGGCGAAGATGAATCCGAGGGCCATCACCTCGAGCAGGAAGTGGTGGGCCGAGCCGTACACGGTGAAGGTCGTGTTCACGGCGTCGAGGAACCCTCCGATGCCGCTCACCTGGGACGCGGGCAGCACCGCCACGATCCCGAAGATGGGGACGGCGTAGCAGAGCACGGTCACGAGGCCCCCGCCGACCACGGCCCTGGGCACGTCCCGGCGCGGGTTCTGCATCTCCTCCGCGGCGCCGCTCTGGAGCTCGAACCCGACGTAGTTGAAGAGCAGCAGCGGCACCAGGCCGATGAAGACCGCGCTCGACGGGCTGAAGTCGCCGACGCCGTAGCCGTGGATGCCGTGCTCGACGGCGTAGATGACCACCGTGAGCGAGAAGAAGGCGAGGACGACGACGCGCACGATCGCGCCCAGGTTGGGGATCCACTTGCCGTAACGCAGCGCGACGATCGCCACGATCACCGTGATCCAGATGAAGAGCAGCTTGAACGCGTAGTCGCCGGCGGTCTTCGTCCCGATCGGGTGGATGTAGGCCGACCAGGCCGCGGTCGAGACGAACGCCAGCGACCCGCCCACCCACAGCGGGTTGGAGATCCAGTAGAGCACCGACCCGAGCCCGGCGGCGAGGCGACCCCAGGCCAGCTTCATCCACTCGTACTGGCCGCCCTCCTGCGGGAACGCGGTGCCGAGCTCCGCCATCACGAAGCCGTACGGGATCAGGAAGAGCGCGCCGAGCACGACGACCCACGTGAACGTCTGCGCGCCGTAGCTCGCGACCTGGCCCAGCGTGTCGAGCCCGACCAGCGCGCAGATCAGGAAGAACGTCATGTCGATCCGGCGCAGGCTCTTGCGCAGCTTCCGCCGCTCGGAGACGGCCAGAGTCGTGGAGTGGTCGATCGGTTCAGCCGTCATCTCTGGCTCCTTTGTCCCCCGTCATCCATCCCACAGCTCGAGCGGGAGGGCGGTCAGCGTCTCCGCGTCGCCCTCGCCGACGAGGATCATCTGCTCGAGGATCACCGCGCCGACGTCCGCGACCGTGATCCCCGGCTCGATGCACATCACCATCCCTGCCTGGAGCACCAGGTCGGCATCGGCGAGCGCGTGGGGCATCTCGTGCTGTCCGGTGCCGGTGCCGTGCGGCATGAACGCGCCCCACCACGAGTCGCCGAAGCCGGCGGCGCAAACGGCCTCGTGCGCGGCCGCGGTGACGTCGGCGACGCGGGCGCCGGGGCGCGCCGCCGTGGTCGCCGCGTTGACGCTCGCGGCCACCGCCTCGAGCATGCGCCGCTGGGTCGGGTCGGGCCCTCCGATCGGGATGGTCCGGCACATGTCGCCGTGGTAGCCCTCGACCCGGGCCCCGCAGTCGAGGACGGCGAGGTCGCCCCGGCGCATCGGCCGGTCGGAGGGGAAGAAGGTCGCCAGGGCCGTGCGGGGCCCGGCGCCCATCACGGTCGCGAACGCGATCTCGGCACCGGCCCGGCGGATCGCGTGCTCGGCGGCCGCAGCGACGACGTGCTCGCTGCCGCCGTGGCGGACCTGGTCGAGGCCGGCGCGCATGCCGAGGTCGGTCGCGTGCGCCGCCGCGCGCAGCAGCTCGACCTCGGCCGCGGACTTCACCAGCCGAAGCGCGGCGGCCATGGCCGTCACGCCCTCGAACGCCACGCCCGGGCACCCACCGGCCAGGGCGACGAAGACGGGGGCGGGGAAGACCTCCATCCCGCTCAGGCCGACGCGGTCGCCGTGCCCGGCGTGCTCGCGGACGAGCCGGGCCAGGGTTGTGCCGGGGTCGGGGTCGTGCAGGATGTCGCCGGCGCGGGCCTCGGCGAGCGCCCGCTCGAGATCCCAGCCGGCATTCGTCACGAGCGTCGTTTGCCCCTCCGCCGGCACGAACAGGAACGAGAGCTCCTCGTCGGTGCAGTACCAGCGCGCCAGGTAGCGCAGGTCGGCCGGCCAGAAGTCGCGGTGGGCGCCGAAGCAGATGACGGCGCGCAGGCCGCGGGACGCCGCCTCCGCCTGCAGCCGCTCCACGCGCTGGTCGATCTCGCGATCGGCGATCGCGGGGGCGCCGTTCGCGGGCTCGATCACGGCCGTCATACGCCCTCGCGGTCGGACGGCGCGATGGGCTCGGGATCCTCCTCGCGCAGCTCCCACTCCCAGCCCGTCTTCGCGATCTCGAGCACCATCGAGGTCTCGACGCCCGTGATCCCGGCGACGGTCTGCAGCTCGGACTCGAGGAAGTCGAGCATCTCGGCCTGCGACAGGAACACCGCCTCGCAGATCACGTCGTAGACGCCGGCGCAGGCGGTCGCGTAGCGCACGGCGTGGAACTGGGCCAGGGCCTGGGCGATCGCCCGGGCGGCGCCGGGCAGGCAGCGCACGCCGATCCAGACGTTCAGGCGGTACCCGATCGTGTCCGGCTCGACCACGGGGACGACCTGCAGGGTGCCGGCGTCCATCAGCTTCTGCATGCGGTTGCGGGCCGTGCCCTCGCTCACCTGCAGCCGGCCCGCCAGCTCGGAGTAGCTCATCCGGCCGTCCAGCTTGAGGCAGGAGATCAGCCGACGATCAACGGCATCCAGCGCCATATCGGCAGCGATTCTACCGAATGCCTCCGGATTCATCAAGGATGCGGCCAGAATCCTGCGGTTTCCGCACGTCGCGCTTCCGGAGGCTCGCCTCCAGCCGGCGCACGCGCGCGGCCAGGTCGGCGAGCAGGGTGCGGGCGATCTCGGGCCGCCGGTCGACCAGCTCGAGGAACTCCCGCCGCGGCAGCCTGACCGCGACGACCTCGGTCTCGGCCAGGACGCTCGCCGAGCGGGGGGAGCCGTCGAGCAGGCCGAGCTCGCCGCAGAAGTCGCCCGGCCGGAGGTGCGTGGTCGCGGCCGGCCCGGTCACGCCCGCCACGCCCTCCAGGATGACGTAGAAGGCCTCGGCGCTGAACCCCTCGCGGACGATGTGGTGCCCGGCGGGGACGTGGGCGATCGTCGACGCGCCGGCGATCCGGCGCAGGTCGCGCTTGCCCAGGCCGGCGAAGAGCGGGACGCCCCCAAGCGCCGCCAGGATCTGCGACTCGTCGGCGGTCGCCTCCCGGGACACAACGTCACTTTTACCACAATCCTGGCGATCGACCGAAACCAGGTACCGTTTGTTCGACCATGGTGACGGCGGAGGAGATCGCGGGGATCACGGTGTTCGCGGGGCTGAGCGAGGCCGATCGCGAGCGGCTGTCGCGCGCCGCGGCCGACATGACCCTCGCCGCCGGCGAGTACGCCGCGTACGAGGGCGGCGAGCGGGCGCTGTTCGGGCTCCTCGAGGGCAGGATCGAGGCGGTCAAGCTGGTCGACGGCATCGGCCGCGTCGTCGGCCAGCGCGCGCCGGGCGACATCTTCGGGGAGGTGCCGGTCACGCTGGGGACGACCTTCCCGGTCGGGTTCCGGGCGGCGGAGCCCTCGCGGGTGATGCGGCTCGACCCCGACGACTACTACGCCGTGGTCGCCGGCGCGCCGGACGTCGGCCGCGAGGTCGGCCGGCTGGCGAGCCACCGGATCGGCGGGGGACGCGGCCTCCAGGGCATCTCGGCCGACCCGTCCGCGCCCCGGGCGTTCGTGCTCGGCGCGCGCTGGGATCCCGTCTGCACCGAGCTGCGCCACTTCCTGCACCGAAACCAGGTGGTGTTCAAGTGGCTGCGACCGGATGCCCCCGACATCGCCGAGGAGTGGGACGGCCCGCTGCCGGCACCCGACGACTGCCCGGTGCTGCGCGTCGTCGACGGCAAGACCGTCGTGCGGCCAAAGCTGCGCCGCGTCGCCGAGCTGCTCGGGCTCTCCACCGAGCCGGAAGCCGCCGAGTACGACACGGTGATCGTCGGCGCCGGCCCGGCCGGCCTGGCGGCGGCCGTCTACGGCGCCTCCGAGGGCCTGCGCACGATCGTGATCGAGCGCGAGGCGCCGGGCGGCCAGGCGGGCACCTCGTCGCGGATCGAGAACTACCTGGGCTTCCCGTCCGGCGTCTCCGGTGACGAGCTCGCCAGCCGGGCGCTGCAGCAGGCCCGCCGGCTGGGCGCCGAGATCCTCGTCACGCGGACGATCACGCGGATCGACGCCGCCACCCGCCAGGTGCACCTGGACGGCGGCGACGTGCTGCGGGCGCGCACGATCATCCTCGCCTGCGGCGTCACCTGGCGCCGGCTCGACATCGACGGCGGCGAGCGGCTGGCCGGGAAGGGTGTCGCCTACGGCGCGGCCCGCAGCGAGGCGCCGAGCAGCCACGGGTTCGACGTGCAGATCGTCGGCGCGGGCAACTCCGCCGGCCAGGCGGCGCTGTACTTCGCCAGCCACGCCCAGTCGGTGACGATCCTGTGCCGCAGCGCCGGGCCGGAGCGGACGATGTCGCAGTACCTGCTCGACCAGATCGCGGCCCGTCCGAACATCGAGGTCCTCACCCACAGCGAGGTCGTCCGCGTCGAGGGCGAGGCCTCGCTCGAGGCGATCGTCGTCCGGAACTCGCAGACCGGCGCGGAGACGCGGCTCGCCTCGGGCGGGCTGTTCGTCCTCATCGGCGCCGACGCCGAGACCGGCTGGCTGCCCCCGGAGATCGCCCGCGACCGGCGCGGCTACCTCCTCACCGGCGCCGATCTGGCCGCCACCGAGCGCTGGGAGCCGGAACGTGACCCGTACCTGCTCGAGACGAGCGTCCCCGGCATCTTCGCGTGCGGCGACGTCCGCTTCGGCCCGGTGAAGCGGGTGGCGGCGGCCGTCGGCGAGGGCAGCATGGCGATCGCCTTCGTCCACCAGTACCTGCGCGAGGCGGACGACCGGGCCGGCGCCGTCGCCGGCTGAGTAGGCTGAGCCCATGCTCGTCGTGATCGCGCAGTACCGGACGAAAGCCGGCCAGGGCGACGAGGTCGCCGCTGCGCTCGCGCTGCACGGGCCCGAGGCGGCGGCCGAGCCGGGATGCCGGGCGTTCGTGGTCAACCGCTCGCAGGAGGACGGCGACCGCTTCGTCCTCTACGAGCAGTACGACGACGAGGCCGCGTTCCAGGCCCACCGCGAGACGTCGCACTTCAAGACGTACATCGAGGGCCGGGTGGTGCCGCTCCTCGCCGAGCGCTCGTTCGAGCGCTTCTCGATCGTCGAGTAGGTGTCGCCCCGGCCGCCCGTGGGTACGGGACGACCGATGACGAAGGTGCGCATGCAGATCACCGGCCGGGCGGTCGGGTCCTCGGACGAGGAGGCCGGCTTCGCCGAGCTCGTCCGGGTCAAGGTCGGCGCCGTGACGGATCGCGCCTTTCCGAAGGTCCGGGTCGGGGCCGAGGACGCGGTCACGATCGAGATCATCTGCGACCGAGAGCTCCAGTCGGACGTCGGCGAGGCGATCGAGCCGCTGCTCGCAGAGCCCGAGATCCGAAGCGTCCTGCTCGACGACGACGCCGACGACGAGGGCTAGGAGGGCTTCGTCGTCATCGCCCAGATCGCGAAGACGTAGAGCGCGATCATCACGAGCGAGATGGCCGCGCCGACCTTCGCCAGCTTGCCGAGCCCGGAGTCCGGGGCACGGCGGACGGCGAGGTTGGCGACGATGGTGGCGACGATGAGCAGCACCGCGCCGCCGTCCGCGGCGATGAAGCCGTCGCCGATCCACGAGGCGTTCGAGTTCTCGAGCCCCTCCCGCGAGAGCGCCCACTCGGCCGCGATGCGCATGACGAAGAACGACGGGATCGCGGCGTAGAGCAGCGTCCTCGCGCCGAAGCGCTTCAGCGAGGCGGCCGAGGCGTCGTCGCCGGTGCGCCAGCCCTGCAGGAGCGCGACCGCGGCGACGGTCACCGAGGCGACGAGCGCCATCGCCCCGCCGACGTGCAGCAGCAGCGGGAGGTTCCAGCTGTCCGGCCGGATCAGCAGGACGGTCATGACGCCCCCGGCTTGTAGATCATGTCGATCAGGATCACGAGCAGGGTCACCATGAGCGCGAGATTCATCGCGAGCGTCGCCTGATTCGGGCCCGCCCCGGAGGATGCCACCCGCCGGTATACGACGGAGATCCGCCCGCCGATCGCCGAGCCGATCACCCACAGGACGATGGCGGCGATGATCCAGCCGTCGCCGAGCGAGTACTGCGAGTCGTGCAGCGCGAGCCAGACGCCGAAGACGATGGCCAGCAACCCGCCCACCGGCCAGAGCACGCCCGCGACGGGCGCGAGGCGCAGGGCGGACGCCGAGTGGCGGTCACTGCGCAGGGCGAGCGCGATGGCGAGGAAGAGGCCCGCCGCCGTCACCATCGTGAACGCCGCCGTTACGTGCAGGAACAGCAGGGTCGAGTACCCCATCCGCCGATACCGTACATCACGCCGTCACGGGCGTCACGCGCCCGCAGCGGGCGCTACGCGGCGCGGCGCTTGGCGCGGTAGAGCGACTGGTCGGCGGCCGCGATCGCGGCGTCGATCGACCCCTCGCCCGTCGTCGAGTGGACGGCGACGCCGACGCGGGCGCCCCGGATCGGATCCGGGGTCGCGGTGATCCGCTGCGCCGTCTGGGGCGTCGTCAGGCCAAGGAACTCGTCGCCGCCGAAGCGGGCGACGAACCCGCCGTCGCCGAGGAGCCGGCTCAGGTCGTGCCCGGTGCGGATGATCGCCGCATCGCCGGCATCGTGTCCGTCGCGGTCGTTGATCCGCTTGAGCCGGTCGACGTCGCAGGTGACGACACCGATCGACGCCACGGTCTGGCTGCGCCGGCGCACCTCCTCGAAGAAGGCGCGGCGGTTGGGAAGGCCCGTCAGCGGATCGGTGAGCGCGACCCGGCGCAGGCGGGTTGCGAAGTGCCCGACCAGGCTGGCGATGAAGAGGTACGTGGCGCTGCGCAGGACGACCGAGATCAGGCCGCCCGTGGCCGAGTTCGGCGCGACCGTCAGCACCCACACGGCCTGCATCGCCATGACGGCGCCGACGACGCCCACGGCGATGCGCGCGCCGAACCAGAGCGCGACGATCGCGATCGGCCACAGGTAGAGGGTGGCGATGCCGTAGGCCCCCGAGGTCGGCACGGAGAACTGCACCGCCGCGACGATGCCGACGAGGACGGCGACCACGGCGGCGATCGCCGGGGGTGAATCGACGGTGCGAAGGCCTCCGGGCATTGTGCCGGTAGTCGTCCGCCGGGTGGCGCCGTCCATCCCCCAAACGCGCGACGTGGGCACGTCTCCCGCGGGATGTTCGCGGGGCGTAAGGATTCCGTGCCAATCCCGCTCCGGCGCGCGGGCGGCCTCTAGGGTGCGCGGGCAGGCAGGAGGGAGAGGGAAGCGTGCGCGTCCGGGCAGGGTCGCAAGCGGCCGCCGTTCCGGAGCGCCCGCGGCGCTCCCGAACGACGAAGGGAGGACTTACCGATGACCAGAACACTTGCGGTGGCGCTCGCCGTCCTCGCGACGCTGGCGCTCGCGGCCGTCGCGGGCGCGAGCACGAAGAACGCGATACAGCCCGGGAAGACGTACTTCAGGACCGTGCTCTCCGGGCATCACCCGACGAGGACGCTCGTGCTGCACAACGGCACGGGCACGTCCCAGCCGCTGGACGAGATGGACATCCGCGGCGGCCACGGCCACGCGTTCAACGTCGCCGGCGGCACGTGCCTGCGCCACCCGACGGACGGCGCGGCTCCGGTGCCGATCGCCCGCCTCGCCGCCGGGGCGCGCTGCACGATCGTCGTGCGGGTGAAGACGACGGTGCCCGGGTGGTGGCGGAGCGACCTCGCCGTCGGCCACGGCACCAGCTCGCCGTGGACGGCCGGGCTCGAGGCCCACGTCGTCGCCAACACGGCGTAGACGACGCCTTCGAGAGTGGGCCTGGGCGGTCGAGACTCCGACCGCCCAGGCCCGTCGTGTGCGTCTAGTGGTGGTGCCTGCGCGCGGCGGCCGCGAAGAACGCGGGGCCGTGAGGCGTTCCGACGCCGGTCTCGTCGTCGTACCCACGCGTGTCGTGCAGCGTGGAGGTCTGGACGTCGACCGTCTGGAGCCGGAACATCTTGCCCTGCGCCGCGTTCAGGAAGTTCACGAAGTCGGTGCGCACCTGGGCGACCGGCTTGTGCGGGGCAACGATGTCATGCAGGGCATGCGTGCCCAGCAGGTGGTAGTACAGCGGGTTGATGAACCCGAGCTTGTGGTGCGCCCGCTGGTTGGCGACCGCCACCACGCCGGCCAGGAGCGGCGACGACAGGCTGGTGCCGCCGATCCGGTACTGATCCCAGAACGTCCCGTGCGGGAAGACCTGGGTCTCGCCGACCTCGAAGCCCGTGTTCGGGTCACCCGGCATCGAGATGTCGGGCACGGCCCGCATCGGCGTGCTGCCGTAGAACTTCGAGATGCTCGCGGGCACCTTGCCCACCTGGTAGAACGGCTGCTTGTACAGCACGCTCGTGCCGCCGCCGCCGCCCGAGTTGTACACGGCCGGTCCCCAGCCGCCGTCGGCCAGATCGGAGTACGCGGTCTGCCAGCCGTACTCGTTCAGCCACTGGCCGTGCCGGCCGATCTCGACGCTCGTGCCGCCGACGCCGGTGACGTACGGGACGTCGGCCGGGAACTCGACGGTCTTCGCCGAGAGGTCGGTGCCGCCGGCGGTGTGGTCACCGTCGTCTCCGGAGGAGAAGTTGACGGTGATGCCCGTCAGCGCCGCCTCGAGGGAGAACTGGTTGTAGAAGTCCACGTACGCCTGGCCGAGCAGGTTGATGTCGTCCGTGCCGTCGGTCCAGGAGTTCGTGATGACGTCCGCGACGTGGTTGTCGATCGCGGCCGCCCAGGCGTTGTCCAGGCCGCTCAGGCAGTCGGACGCGCCGATGAAGACGACCTTCGCGCCGGGAGCCATGGCATGCACGGCCTCGACGTCGAGGGTCTCCTCGCCGTACCAGCCCTGCGCGTCGCACAGCTTCACCTGGTCGAAGCCGTTCGGTCCCGGGGTGATCTGCCGGAACTGGCCGTGCCGGAACTTCGGCTGGTGGTGCACCCGGTTGTAGATCTGGGCGTCCTTCAGGATCGTCGGAGCCGCGTAGGCGTCCGTGATCGCGACCGTCGTGCCGTGGCCGTCGATGCCGTGGGCTATCAGGTGCGACTCGCCGTAGGCGGCCTGGTACTGCTGCGGCCCGTAGCCGCAGATCACGTAGGGCCGATGGTGACCGTACGCGCGCGGCTTGTCGGTGGCCGTCTTCTGCCCGTAGTAGCGCGAGCACGGCTGCACGCCGTAGCGGGCGCCGGCGGGCGGCCCCGGCTCGGTGGCGGCGGGCTGCTTCAGGGCCGAGCCCTGGTCGATGCCGATGATGCCGGCAACGGCGCCGGTGACGGCCGCCGGCGTGGCGGCCGGGAGCGACAGCGGCGTGGCGTTCGAGCGCAGCGTCGCGCCCCGGTAGCGGTACTGGTGCAGGCTCGTCCCGAACGTCCGCTCGACCTGGGCGGCCGTGCCGGACGCCTCGACGTACATGCCGCTGCGGAACGTCTTCGTGACCGCGAAGCCCTGCGCGCGCAGCCACCGCTGCACGGCGACGACCTGCGAGTGCGCGGGCGCGTAGCGGGCGTTGAACTGCGCGTTCGTGAGCCAGTTGCCGTACGCCGCGCTCGTCGGCACGGACACCGACTGCAGCGCGCGGACGGCACCCGCCTGGTTTCGCATGTGCAGGAGCACGCCGAATGCGACTCTGCTGCCGCTTCGGCGTCGCGCCGACGGTCTTGGCATGGCTCACCCAGCGCGGGGTGCTGCCGGCGATGAGGTGCCGGGAAGGCGCCGACGCAGTCGCGGGCCCGGCCAGGATCGCCGTCGCCAGGACGGCCGCCCCGGCGAGCAGCACCCGCCGTCTGCCATGGAATCCGGTACTCAAGTCCTACCCCCTCGATTCGTGGCAGCGCTCCGGAGAGCGCCAAAACGGATGGAGTATCGCTCTTGGATACAGAATCCGTCAAGTTGCTGGTGGCAGCCTCTCCTCGGCCCGGTCATAGCCGGCGATTTATCGCTCGAGCCGGCCGATGGCCCGGCAGACGTCGATGTGGAACGCCGTCGCGTAGCCGAGGTCGTCGACGTGGATGCGCTCGTCGCGGCCGTGCATCCCGGCGGCCAGCACCTCGTTCGGCGTGTGCCTGATCGGCCAGATGCCGTAGGCAATCGTCCCGAAGGCCTCGCGGAGATAGTGCGAGTCGGTGAACCCGTTGCAGATCATCGGCAGGAGCGTCGCGTCGGGATCGCTCCGCGCGAACCACGCGCGGCAGGCGTCGGCGAGCGGCGTCTGGAACGGCGAGACGGATCCGCCGGCCAGCGGCTCGGGGAACGCGATCTCGTAGGGGATGTCGTCGCCGAGGGCGGCCGCGAGCTCGGCGCGCAGCTCGTCGACCGAGGCGCCCGCGACCGGCCGGCAGTCGCACTCGACGGTGGCGCGTGCGGGCATCACGTTGAGCGCCGTCGAGCCCTGCAGGCGGGTGGGTGCGATCGTGGTCGCGTAGAGCGGCACGAGCAGGTCGCGCAGCATCGGATGGAGCTCGACCGCCCGCGCCAGCCGCTCGTCGAGGGTGCCCGACTCGCCGGCGAGGACGGCGAGCGCTGCCGCCGTGGTCGGCGTCGTCCGCCGGGGCGGGTCGTACGCGGCGAGGCGGTCGATCAGGCGCGCCAGCAGCGGGACGGCGTTCATACCGGCCCCGGGGAGCGACGACGGCCCGGCCTCTCCGAGCGCGGTGACGACGGCCGCGCAGGCGCCCTTCTCGCCCACCGTGATCGGCACGACGGTGCGCCCGTCGCGGAGCTCGAGCCGCTCGGCCGAGCCCTCGTTCAGCGCGTAGTCGGTGGCGATGTCGGGGCGCGCGGTGACGAGCCAGCGCAGACCGACGGCCGCGGTGCCGTCCTCCTCGTCGGCCTCGGCGATCAGCACGAGGTCGCCGTTGCCGCGGGCGCCGGCACGGGCGAGCACGGCCATCGCCACGGCCCGCGTCGCGAGCTCGTTCTTCATGTCCGCCGCCCCGCGGCCCCAGATGTAGCCGGCGTCGTCGACGTGGCCGGCGAACGGCGGATGCGTCCACGTCCCCGGATCCTCTGCCGGCACGACGTCGGTGTGGCCGAGGAGCGCGAGCGACGGGCCGGTGCCGCGACCGCGGATGCGGGCGACCAGATTGGCGCGCCCAGGGGTGCGGGCGATCAGCTCGCACTCGACGCCGTGCATTTCGAGGTAGCGCGCCAGCAACGCCGCGGCCGGCGTCTCCCCGCCCGGAGGGTTGCTCGTGTCGATCCGCAGCAGGTCGCGAAGCAGCGCGGTCGCCTCGTCGCGGAGCTCGCGTTCGGACGGCAGGCGCATTCCCGGAGGATGTCATCACCGCCGAGGGCATGCGGTTCGGCGTCGTCCGCCGGGCGGATGGTCGATACTCCGGCCATGAACGGGCGGGTGACGCGCGTCTCGATCGCTCCGGTGAAGTCGCTCGGGCTGACCCATCCCGAGTCGGTCGAGCTGAGCCCCAGCGGCGTGGTCGGCGACCGCCGGTTCTGGATGGTCAACGACGAGGGGCGACTCGTGAACGGCAAGCTGTGCGCCGCGCTGATGCAGGTGCACTCGGCATGGGACGAGACGACCCGGCGGCTGGAGCTGCGCTTCCCCGATGGGCTCGAGGTCGCCGGCACGGTCGAGCTGGGTGAGCCCGTCGCGGCCACGCTCTACGGCGAAGCCCACCCCTCCCGGAGGGTGCTCGGCCCGTGGCAGGACGCGCTCGCGCGCTTCGCGGGATTCCCGGTGACGCTGCTCTGGTCCGAGCAGGGCGCGGTCGACCGCGGCGCGGGCGGCGGCGGGTGGGTCTCACTCGTCTCGCGTGCGTCCCTGGAGCGGCTGGGCGAGGAGGTCGGCGAGCGGTCCGTCGACGGGCGCCGCTTCCGCATGTTGTTCGAGATCGACGGGGTCGGCCCCCACGAGGAGGACAGCTGGATCGGCGGCGCCGTCCGCATCGGCGACGCCGTCGTGCGGCCGCTCGGAGACGTCGGCCGCTGCGTGGTGACGAAGTGCGATCCGGACACCGGGAAGCCCGACCTGGACACGCTCGGTGCGCTCGCCCGCTACCGCCGGGAAGGACGCACCGAGCCGCTGCCCTTCGGCGTCTACGGAGAGGTCGTCGAGCCCGGACGCGTCAGCGTCGGCGATCCGGTCGGGGTCTAGACCGCGCGCTCCGTCGCGAGGCGCAGGCCGAGCGCGACGAGCACTACGCCGCTGATCCGGTCGAGCGCGGTGCGGACTCTGCCCGCGCGCAGAACGTCGCCGAGCCTGGCGACCACGGCCGCGTAGGCGGTCAGCCAGAGGAACGTGAGCGTGCAGAACACCAGCCCGAGCCCGAGCAGGGTCGGCAGGGGCCCGTGCGGGCCGGCGTACTGCGGCAGCAGGCTCATGAAGGAGACCGCCATCTTCGGGTTGGCGAGGTTGCTGACGATGCCCTGGCCGTACGCGCTCGTGGGCCGTCCGCCCGGGCGGCCCGCCGGCGGACGATGGCCGGTCGCCCCTCCGCCAGGTCGCGAGCAGCGCCCGCGAGCCGAGGTAGATCAGGTAGCCGGCGCCCGCGATTCGAAGCGCGAGGAAGGCGGGCTGGGAGGCGCGCAGCACCGACGCGATCCCGACGGCCGTGGCGAGCGCCCAGGCGCTCTGCCCGCTCGCGACCCCGGCGATGGACACTAACGCGCAGGTCGCTGCACGCCGCCCATTGCGTTCTGGCCCACTTGGGTGGATAACCGAATGAGTGTGGTCGGCGGTGCACTCGCCGGTCGAATGCGTTCGGTTGCTAAGGGAGGGCATGTGAGACGGTTAGGCAAGAGGCGTGTCGCGATTGCCGCTGCGCTCGCGGTGGCGGGTGCGATGATGGTGGCGCCGGCGGCTGATGCGGCGGTCGTGACGCAGACCCCGTTGGTTGGGTACCAGCCCAACAACACGGTGCGCGACATGATCGTCGTCGGAAACACGGCGTACATCGGTGGCAGCTTCACCGCACTCACCCCCAGCGGTGGCGGTACGGCGGTCACGCGCAACCACGTCGCGGCGATCGACATGACCACGGGCAATCTGCTCCCGTGGAACCCGAACGTGAACGGGGTCGTGTACTCGATCCTGCCGGCCGGTAGCAACGTGTACCTGGGCGGCTCGTTCACGACGGTCGGTGGAGCGACGCACAAGAACATCGTCGAGGTGAACAACACCACCGGCGCGGTCGTGACCGCGTTCGCGAACAACTCGAAGCCGAACAAGGCCGTCCGCGCGATGGTGATCGCCAACGGCAACCTGTACATCGGCGGCGGGTTCACGAAGCCGCGCAACTACATGGCCGAGGTCACCGCCACGACCAACACGTACATCCCCACGTGGCAGCCCGTGGTCGACGCCGAGGTGCGGGTGCTCGCGACCGACACCAGCCAGACCCGGATCGTCGAGGGCGGCTTCCAGCAGTGCCCCACCGGCTCCGGCTGCGACGGCCGCATCGGCATCGGCGCCGTCAACACGACGGACGGCTCGTTCGTGCCGTTCGCCTATGTCGGCCCGCCGACGTTCGTCCCGCCCCCGGGCTTCCCGTATCGCCCGTTCCAGGTGATCGCGTCCGCGCAGGACGGCAATACGCTGTTCGTCGGGGCCACGGGCAACGGCGGCACCGCTCTCAGCCTGAACATGGACGACGGCACCCTCAACTGGCAGGGTGGCTACAACGGCAACGTCGTCGGCATCGGCGTGACCGATGGCACCGTCTACGCAGGCGGTCACTACAGCACCTACTGCGGGCCCGTCCCCGGCAACAACTTCTTCTGCACGGGGCGGCCAGGATCAGCAGATCGGTCGAAGCTCTCGGCGCTCGATGAGAGCACCGGTGCGCTGCAGCCGTGGGCACCGACGGTCAACACCGCTCTCGGCATCGAGGCGGTCGGCGCCGACCTCGGTCGCGTCGCCGTCGGCGGCGAGTTCACCCGGATCTCCGGCGTGGCCGTCAACCACTTCGCGCGGTTCACCGAGTAACCGTCCGGAGCACCCGACACGTGCCCCGTCCCTGAACCCAGGGGCGGGGCACACGTCCGGACCGGCTCAGAAATCGGGCTTGCACGACGATTAGCCGGAGAGATGGGAACCGACGACACCCAGCCGTCGCTCGACCCGGCACTGGCCGCCACGCTTGCGACCAGCGACGTCCTGCGCCGCATCGCCGGCACGGCGGCGATCCACCTCTACGAGCTCCGCTACGGGGAGGATGGGTCATACGAGTGCACCGCGTTCATCGGCGAGGGCCTCGAGAGCCTGCTCGGCCCGCTGCCCGACGACGTCGACGAGGAAGCGGCATGGGAGACGGCCGTGCACCCGGAGGATCGCGAGCCGTACGACGCGTTCACCGAGGCGTGCCGCCTCGGCGAGGCGTCCGAGATCGAGTTTCGGCTCGTCGGCTTCGACGGCGTCACGCGGTGGGTGTGGGAGCGGGCCCGGCCGCGCATCGAGGGTGGTGTCGTCTGGGTGGACGGGGTCGTCGCCGACGTCACGGAGCGGCGCCGCGCCGCCGACGAGCTCAGCGAGGCGCGCGCGCGCCTCGAGCACCTCGCCTATCACGACAGCCTGACGAACCTGCCCAACCGCGCCGCGTTCCAGGAGCACCTCGAGAGCGCCGTGGAGGACGCCGGCCGCGATGGTCGCAGCCTGGCGGTGCTGTTCATCGACCTCGACGACTTCAAGCTCGTCAACGACGGCTTCGGCCACGCGGTCGGGGACGAGCTCCTCGTCCACTGCGCAGGGAGATTGCGCGCGGCCTGTCGGCAGCAGGACATGGTCGCCCGTCAGGGCGGCGACGAGTTCCTGATCCTCGTGCGCGATTCCGAGAGCGGCGAGCACGCGCGCCGCGCCGCGGAGGTCGTCGCCGTCAGCGTGCGCGACACGTTGAGCCGCGACTTCCATGTGGCCGGCGTGAGCGCCTACATCACGCCCAGCATCGGCGTGAGCCTCTTCCCGGAGGACGGGACCACCGCCGAGGAGCTCCTGAAGAAGGCGGACATCGCGCTCTACACCGCCAAGAACGCCGGCCGCGACAGCCATCGCTACTACAGCCGCCCGGAACGGGACTCCGGGCATGACCTCGCGATCGCGTCGGAGCTTCGAGACGCACTCAAGCGCGACGAGCTGACGCTGCACTACCAGCCCCTGGTCGATCTCGAGCGGTCGCGCATCGTCGGCGCCGAGGCGCTGATCCGGTGGAACCACCCATCCCAGGGCCTGATCGCGCCCGGGCGATTTCTGCCGGTCGCCGAGCGCAGCGGTCTCATCCGCCCGATCACCACCTGGGTCATCGAGCACGCGTGCGCCCAGGCCCGCCGGTGGCGCGACGACGGCCGGGATCTCTACGTCTCCGTCAACCTGCCGCCGGCGTACTGGCAGCCGCAGGCGATCCGGCGGACACTCGCCACGATCAGCGAGTTCGGGCTCGACGCGAGCCGGCTGACGGTCGAGATCACCGAACAGGCGGCGATGGGCGATGCAGCCGAGGACGAGACGACGCTGGCGCTGGTCCATTCCAGCGGCCTCGGTCTCGCGATCGACGACTTCGGAACCGGCTACTCCTCGCTCGGCCGGCTGCGCAGGATCCGACCGAGCCTCATCAAGATCGACCGCTCGTTCGTCTCGGACCTCCCGGGCGACCACGACGCGGCGGTGCTCGTGCAGACCATGATCACGATGGCCGAGAAGCTCGGGATCACGTGCCTGGCGGAGGGGATCGAATCCGACGCCCAGCTGGCGTTTCTGCGTGACAACGGCTGCTCGCTCGGCCAGGGGTTCCTGTACAGCAAACCGCTGCCGGTCGACGAGTTCGACCGCCTGCTCAGGCGATCCGATCGGCGGGCCGCCTGAGACAGGCCGCTACACCGTCATGCGGATCGCGACCTCGTATTTGGTGACGGAGGTGCGGCTCCCGGGCGTGTCGCTGCCCGGCATCGCGCTGAGGGCGGCGTCGCCCTTGCGGTAGTCGTCCTCGTTTGCGAAGAACACGATGGCGAGCGAGGTCTCCGCGTCCGGATCGTGGAGGATCATGATCTCCGTCGCCGGGATCTCGTCCGGCCGGCCCTGCTCACCCATCTGCTGCCGGAGGTCCTCGATGCGCTGCTTCGTGACTCCGTTGAATGCGACGACTCGGGCAAGTGCCATGGCAAACCCTTTCTCGGTCGGGGCGGACAACCGTACACCCCTCGCGGGACTCAGGCGCGCCCGGGATCCAGCACGCGCGACGCGAACACCTCGATGCCGTCGATCAGCGACCGGTACCGGAGGGAGTCGAGGAGGTCGAACGAGTGCTGCGCGCCGGGCAGCTCGATCCACACGACCGGATTGCGAGAGACCTCGCGCAACCGCTCGGCGAACGCGTGCGCGCGCGCCGGCGGGACGAGCGTGTCCTGCGTGCCGTGGGCGATGAGGAAGGGAGGCGCCTCGGCGTGGACGTAGTCGGATGGCGAGGATCGAAGGCCCGCGCTCCTGCTGGTCACCGGCCCGTAGTAGCCGTACATCCCGACACATGCGGCGACGGACGTGTCGGCGTCCTCGAAGCCCGGCTGGAACGCCGGATCGTTCGCGGTGAGGGCCGCCGTCGCGGCCAGATGCGCACCGGCCGAGCTGCCCGCGATGAGCACACGCTCCGGGTCGGCCCCGTACTCGCCCGCGTGCGCCCGCGCCCACGCGATGACGCGCTTCGCGTCGATCAGGAAGTCCGGGAAGGTGGCCGCCGGCCGGAGCCGGTAGTTGGCGCTGATGCACACCCACCCGCGGCGGGCGAAGTGCAGCAGCAGGGGCCGCGCCTCGCGGCTCTTGCGGCCGCTCGAGTATCCGCCGCCGTGGAGGTGGATCAGGACCGGGCCGCCGTCCGCCGCGCCGCCGTTGCGGCGGTACACGTCCAGGGTGTTCAGCCGGCCGGCGTCGCCGTAGGCGATGTTCGAGACGCGCTGCACGCCGCGATGCGAGAGCGGCAGAGGGGCCCACAGGATCCTGGCGCGGTGGGCCGCGGCGGGCGGCATCTGCAGCGCGGCGGCGATGACCGGCCTCGCCCGCAGGCTGCGCCGCACGAGCACCGCCGCAACGACCGGCGTGACGGCGCCGATCGCGACGGCGACCCACGACCCCGGCGAGCCGATGCTGCCCTGGGCGAAGGCGAGCGCGGTCGCCGCGAGCACCCAGTAGACCGCGACGAGCGGCCACTCGTTGAGGACGCACGTCACGATCCAGCTGAGCCTTCCGAGCCGGCCGGACCGTGCCAGCGGCCTCAGCGCGAGAAGCATCGGGATCGCCGCCACGACGACCGTCCACAGGTACCCGATCGGGACCATCTCGAGACCGTACCCCCCTCGGGTGGGCGTGAACCCCGGGGAAGGTCGACGGCGTAAGGTGCCGCGATGACCTTCGACCTCGTCGTCCGCGGCGGTCGCGTCGTGACGGCGCACGAGGACTACGTCGCCGACATCGGGGTGACGGGCGGGACGATCGCCGCGATCGGATCCGGCCTACGTGGGGCGCGGGAGATCGATGCTGCGGGCAAGCTGGTGATTCCGGGCGCGATCGACGGGCACGTGCACATGCGCACCGAGCGGCCGGCCTCCGTCTATGACGACGACTGGGACACCGGCACGATCGCCGCGGCCTTCGGCGGCGTGACCACGATCATCGACCAGGCGCAGGTCGAGCCCGGCTCGACCCTGACGGAGGGGGTCGATCGCAGGCTGGCCGAGGCCGAGGGCAAGGCGGTGATCGACTACGGCCTGCACGTCAACCTGCGCGAGCCGAACATCGAGCGGGTCGGCGAGTTCGAGAAGCTCGTGTCGCGCGGGATGCCGAGCTTCAAGTTCTACATGACGTATGACACCTACAAGGTGCCGGACGACGTGCTGTTTGTCGGCATGCAGGAGGTGGCCCGGCTCGGCGGGCTCGCGATCGTGCACGCCGAGAACGACGTCATGATCACCGAGCTCATGCGTCAGAACGCGGCGGCCGGTCGCACGGGCCCGCGTGCGAACGCCGCAGCGCGGCCGCCGGAGCTCGAGGGCGAGGCGGTGCACCGCTGCCTGGCGATGGCGCATGTGGCCGGGGCTCGCACGCTGATCTTTCACGTCACTGCCGACGAGGCCGTCCGCGAGCTCGCGGCCGCCAGGGATCGCGGGCAGGTCGCGTTCGGTGAGGCCGTCCTGCCGTACCTGATGCTGACCATCGACGCGGTGGACGAACCGGTCAGCGGCACCGCGCTCGACATCGGCCCGCCGCTGCGCGAGGAGGCGCATCGCCGCTCCCTCTGGGACGCTCTGGCCCGCGGCGTGCTCGACATCATCTCGACCGACCACGGGCCTCGCCGCCTGATCCACGGCGCGGACGGAACGGTCACGACGCCGCCCGGCACGTCCGGCGTGGAGGTACGTCTGCCGCTCGCCTATACCTACGGGGTTCGCGCCGGCCACCTCTCGCTGCAGCGCTGGGTCGAGGTCTGCTGCACGCGGCCCGCGGACATCTTCGGCCTGACCCGGAAGGGACGCATCCTGCCCGGCCACGACGCCGATCTCGTCGTCTTCGATCCCGAACGCCGCGTCACGCTCTCGCACACGAACCTGCACTCGAACATCGACCACTCGACCTACGAGGGCGTCGAGGTCGTCGGCTACCCGGTCGTCACCGTCGGTCGCGGCGAGGTGCTGGTCGAGAACGGCGCACTGGAGGTCGCACCGGGCCGGGGCGCTTCGTCGGGCGTCGGTACGGGTCAGGCTGAAGCTACCGAGGCCTCTGCCAGACCGAGACGTGGCTCGTGCTCTCGGCGGTGAACGGGCTGCGGGCCCAGTCGCTCCAGCGGTCGCGCAGAGACATCCCGGCCAGGCGCGCCATCAGGTCGAGCTCGGACGGCCAGACGTAACGGAACGGCACCGACATCGAGTCGAAGCCGCCGTCGGCGGTGCGCCAGTAGTGGTGCGAGACCATGCTCCTGGTGCACGACGTCGTACTCGTCGAAGCCGAGCCGGTCAGGTGTGACGGTGAACGGGACCGCCGTCTGCCCGGGCGGGAGCCGCCGCAGGCCGGGCACGCCGACCTCGATCACGAAGCACCCGCCCGGGGCGAGGTGCGCGGCGACGTTCTGGAAGCACGCGACCTGTGCGTCCTGCGAGGTCAGGTTGTTGATCGTGTTGTAGACGAGATAGGCAACGGTGAACGTCCCGTCGACGCGCGTCGCGGCGAAGTCGCCGATCGTCACCCCGATCGACTCGCCGCCGGGCTTCGCCCGCAGGCGGGCGACCATCGCCTCGGACAGGTCGATGCCGTGCACGCGGACGCCGCGCTCGGACAGGGGCAGGGCGATCCGGCCGGTGCCGATCCCGAGCTCGAGGGCGGCGCCTTCACCCGCCAGCTCGGCGAGCACGTCCACCACGGGCCTGATCGCGGACGGGGCGAACATGCGGTCGGAGGGATCGTCGTAGCGCGCGGCGACGTCCTCTCCGAAGTAATTTTCGGGCATGGCAGCACTCTAGGAGGAACGCGATGAGCCGGATCCCGGTCTTCGACCTCGATGACATGCAGTTCAGCCCGACCGCCTGGCTCTTCGAAGGGGCGAAGCGGGGCGGTGCCGGCGTGTCCATGTTCATCGTGCGCACCCCGCCGGGCGGCGGGGTCGACCTGCACGTCCACCCCTATCACGAGACGTTCCTCATCCTCGAGGGCGCGGGACGCTGGACCGCCGGCGACGAGGTCGTCGAGTTGCGGCCGAATCAGATGCTCGTCGTGCCGCCGGAGACGCCGCACGGATTCCGGAACACCGGCGACGGGCCACTCCTGGTCGTGTCCGTCCACGAAGGCGCGACGCTCCAGCAGACGTTCCTCGGGCAAGAGCCGGCGTAGTTAGCGGTCGGCTTCAGCGTCCCTTCAGCACACGAGAAAGAACTGGAGAACGATGCTCCTGCCGTGGCCGCGGCCGGCGTGCCCTACGCCTGCGGGAGCCTCTTGGCGCCGCGCTTGACGACCGGGTTCGAGGGCGGTGGCACCACCGGTCCGATGTCGCCGTCCGGCGCCTCGTCGAGGTCGATGATCACCGGCGCGTGGTCGCTCGGGCCCTTGCCCTTGCGCGCCTGACGGTCGATCCAGGCCGCCCGGACGCGGGCGGCGACCGGGTCGCCGGCGAGGATGAGGTCGATCCGCATCCCGAGGTCCTGGTGGAACATCCCGGCCCGGTAGTCCCAGTAGCTGAAGACGCGCTCGTTCGGCCACCGGTCGCGGACGACGTCGTGCAGACCGAGCGCGGCGAGCTCCGCCAGCGCCTCCCGCTCGCGCGGCGTGACGTGGGTCTGGCCGACGTAGGCGTCCGGATCGAACACGTCGGCGTCGGCCGGGGCGATGTTCATGTCGCCGCACACGACCGTGGCCGGGAGCGCTGAGGCGACCACGGCCCGGAGCGCAGCGAGCCATTTCAGCTTGTACTCGTAGTGGTCGGAATCCGGCTCGCGGCCGTTCGGCACGTAGACCGAGTGCACGCGGATGCCGTCGCACGTGGCGGCCACGGCCCGCGCCTCGGGGTGCGGGAACCCGGGCGCGTCGGCGAGCCCGGTCGTCACGTCGTCGAGGCCGACCCGTGACAGGATCGCGACCCCGTTCCACGCCGTCTCGCCGTGGGCGGCGATCCCGTACCCGCGAGTGGTGAGCTCGTCGCCCAGGAGCTCGGCGAGCGCATCGTCGGCGAGCTTGGTCTCCTGGAGGCAGACGACGTCCGGTCGGCGCTCGTCCAGCCAGGGCAGGAACCGGGGCATGCGCTGCCTCAGCGAGTTGACGTTCCAGGTCGCGATGCGCACCGAGCACACCGTACCGGACGCCCACCGGCCGGCCCTCTGGTCAGGCCGGGAGCCGTGCGGGCAGGCCGAAGCGCGGGAAGCGCTCGCCGCCGAGGAAGCCGGTGACGTCGGCGATGCGGTCGCCGCGGAGCGTGAGCACGTCGATTACCGCGGCGCCGAAGTCCTGCCGCTCCTCGTTCCAGAGATAGCAGCCGACCGCCGGCTGCCCGCTCGCACGGGTCGGCAGATGGCGCCAGCGCTCCTGGAACGGCGATTCGGTGAGGAACGTGACCACGGCCTCGCGGCCCTGATACCACCGGCTGAGCGGCGGCATCGACCAGGCCGCGTCCTCGGTCAGCAGCGTCACGACCCCGTCCACGTCGGCGCGCTCGATCGCGTCGACGTACGCGGACACGAGCGCGCGGCTGCGCTCGTCGCCGAGCTCGCGCAGCGTCGCCTGCTGGCTGCGCTCTGGCCCGCGCTCGCCGAGGGTCTGGCGCGCCCGCTGCAGAGCGCTGTTGACGGACGGGACGCTCGTCTCGAGCAGGGTCGCCGTCTCGCGTGCCGAGAAGTCGAGCACGTCGCGCAGGATCAGGACGGCCCGCTGCCGTGGCGGCAGGTGCTGGAGGACGGCGACGAAGGCGAGCTCGAGCGTCTCGCGCTCCTCGTAGCGGGCGCCCGGCGACTCGACCGCCGGCGCCGGCGCCGTCTCATCCTCCGGGTACGGCTCGATCCAGACGGTCTCTGCCAGCGGCGCTCCGGGCGGCGTGCCGGTCGCCGCCGACGGCCCGTGGTCGCGGGGCAGGACGCGGCCGGGCCGTCGCCGCACGAGCTGCAGGCAGGCGTTGGTCGCAATCGTGTAGAGCCATGTTCGCAGCGAGCTGCGGCCCTCGAAGCGGCCGAGGCCGCGCCAGGCGCGCAGGAGCGCCTCCTGCATCGCGTCGTCGGCGTCGTCGAGCGAGCCGAGCATGCGGTAGCAGTGGGCGTGCAGGTTGCGGCGGTGGGGGTCGACCAGCTCGCCGTAGGCGCGGTCGTCTCCGGTGCGGGCGCGTCCGAGCAGGTCGGACTCGGCGCGCGTGAGGTATTCGGTTGTCGTGCTCATCACAGGGTGAGATCGCGCCGGTTGTGGGAACTCATCGGTCGGGCAGCGATGAGTTTCGGCCCGCGACGTGATCATCGAGGCTCGCCGCCGCGCCAGGCGCGATGCTGCGGCGGCGGACCTGGGACTGAGGCTGCCGGGTAGGATGGGAGGCGGACTGACGTCGGAGGTGTGGGCATGGGCTACTTGCGGGCACGCCGGTCGCTGAAGCTCGGGTCGGGGGTGCGTCTGAACCTGACGAAGCGTGGCGCGTCGGTGAGCGTCGGGACGCGCGGTGCGCACTACACGGTTTCGACGACCGGCCGGCAGACACGGACGGTCGGCATCCCCGGCAGCGGCCTCTCCTACGTCGATAGCCGCGGCGGCCGGCGATCACCGCGCGCTGCCCGACCCGCGCGAGTGGTTCCGAGCGCGCCTTCGCGCGTGAAGAAGCCGGGCCTGTTCGCGCCGGCGTGGGAGAAGCGGTTCGCCCGCGGCATCCAGGCCTACGTGGCCGGCCAGCCGGACGAGGCGCTGGCGCTGTTCCGGGAGGCGTCGGCGCGCGACACGCAGGATCGCGCCAGCGCCGACGACCTCATGGCCGGGCTCACGCTGCTGACCGTCAAGAACGAGCCGGAGGACGCGGCGCCCTTCCTCGAGCGCGTCGTCGCCGCGGCCACCCCGATGCCCGACAAGTTGCTCCTGGACTATGCGCCGGGCCTGCAGTTCACGGTCGAGATCACGAACGGGCTTCGCGTCGTCGGCGGTGCCTCCTCCGCGCTCGCCGTCGAGATGCTCGCCCGCGCCTACGACGAGCTCGGGCGAACGGACGAAGCGATCGGGCTGCTGCAGAAGCTCCATGACCTCGACCCGGACGACCCGTGGGTGATCCTGCAGCTCTGCATGTTCTACGCCAAGCAGAAGGAGTGGGACGAGATCGTCCATGTCGCCGCGCCGATAACGAACGAGGACGACCTGACCTGCTCGATCGTCAACGCCCGCATCGAAGCGCTGATCGAGCAAGGCCTGAACGACGCCGCCTACGACGCCTCCAAGGACGCGCTGCGCTCGAAGAAACGATTGCCCGGCGTCCTGCACGAGGCCCGCTATCTGCGTGCGCGGGCTCTCAAGGCCCTCGGCAAGCTCGCCATGGCCCGGAAGGAGCTCGAAAAGCTCTACGCCGAAGCGCCCGACTATGAACATGTGTCCGCGCTGCTGCACGACCCGGAGTGGGGAGCGCCCACCCAACAGGCGCGTTGAGGCAGGGGCCGGAGGCGGAGCCACCGTTGGATCTGTGAGAGGATCGTGGGCGGGAGACCGGTTGTCGTGTCTACCACCACCCACAATTCGCACGGAACCGTGGTTGTGGACGGGGCCGCGAGCTTTCCCATCGCCCTGTCGCCACCGCCGCCGCCGGGAGGGCATACGCCGGCAGGCGCCGACGCGCTGGACGAGGTGGTGAGCGCGGGTGTCACGTTTCTGCGGGTCGGCCCGCGTCATGGCGAGTGGACCGACGACGCGATCGCAGACGCCGAGAACTGGAACGCCGCGGCCGCTGCCCGGGGCATCCACACCTGGATCGCGCTCGGCGAGCTCGCCCACGCCCAGCCGGACACGCCGGAGGACGCACGACTCCAGCAGGTCGTGACGGCCCTCAAGGACAGCCCCGGCTTCGGGCTCTGGAAGGGCCAGGAGGAGCCGTTCCAGAGAGGCTTGACTGCGCCGCAGCTGCAGCACGCCTTCGACGCGACCACCGCGATCGATCCCGCCCACCTGTTCGTCATCATCGAGGCTCCCCGCGGCACGGCGGCGGATCTCGCCCCGTTCAGCGCGGTGTGCAACGGCCACGGCGTGGACATCTACCCGGTGCGGTTCGGCGACGCCAACCCCGACCTGAGCCAGGTGGGCAGATGGACGCGAAGGCTCCGGAGCATCACCCCCACCCGGGCGGTGTTCACGACCCTGCAGATCTGCTTCAGCGGCAGCGACGACCCCGCCGGCAGCGGGGCGTTCGTCCTGCCGACCCACAGGCAGGCGCGCTACATGGCGTACGACGCGATCATCAACGGCGCCCGCGGGGTCATCTTCTTCGGAGGGGACAACCCCCATTGCCTGCGCCCGGCCGACGCCGCCCTGGGCTGGAACTGGACGTTCTGGAACGACGTGCTCAAGCGTCTCGTGGCCGAGATCGGCAGGCACGGGCGGCTGCACCCGGCACTGCTCGTGCCAGACACCGGCCCCAGGCTGCGCACGGACGACCCGACCACCGAGATATGCAGCCGCCGGGTGGGCGAAGCCGACATCTGGGTGATCACCGCCCGCAGCGGCCGCGGGACGCGAGACGTCACGATCACCGGACTCCCCGATGCGGTCGCACAGGGCAGGCACTACCGCAGCAACCGCCCGGTCACGGTTCACCGCGGGGCGTTCACCGACTCCTTCTCGCAATGGGACGCCCACGTCTACCACTTCCGCGAATAGCCGAAGGATTCGCCGCGGCCGGGCCCCGATCTCCACACGGGGCCCGGCCGCGTCCAGCGCTCAGCCGAGCGGGCTGCCGTCGATCACGTAGACCGTGTCGCGGTTCGCCGCGGAGACGAGGAAGTCCGGGGTGCCGTTCCCGTTCGTGTCGCCGATGCCGACGGCGTCGAAGCCGAGGTTCTCGTTCGGCGTGGTGCTCGTGATCGTGCGCAGACGCTTCCCCGTCGCGCCGGAGAAGATCTGCACCTTGCCGGCCGCCGGCGCGCCGTCGCTGCTCGTGTATGCGCCGATGATGATGTCGGGGACGCCGTCGCCGTTCACGTCGCCGGCGGAGCGGCCGGGACCGAGGCCCTCGCCGGCGGCGCCGCGCCACGCGTGCAGGCGTGCGCCGTCGACCCCGGAGTACACGGCGGCGAACCCGCCGGCCTGGCCGGCGTTGTTCGATCCGTAGTCGCCGACGTAGACGTCCGGCACGCCGTCGCCGTTCACGTCGCCCACGCCGGCGACGAAGAACTGGCCGAACGCGACGTTCCCGTGCTCGCCGCGGATGCGGAAGAGCAGCTTGCCGGTGCGGCCCGAATAGACGTACGCCGCGCCGTGTCCGGGCTTCGCGCCGCTCGCGCCGACGATCAGGTCGGGCACGCCGTCGCCGTTCAGGTCGGAGGTGTCCGCGACGCCGTCGCCGAACTCGTCGCCGCGGCGGTGCGCCTCAAGGACACGGATGACGCGGAACGTGCGTCCCGAGATCACGTATGCACGCCCGGCGGTCGTCCCGTCCCCGGGCGCGCCCACGAGCAGATCGGGCACCCCGTCGCGGTTCACGTCGCCGGCGCCCGAGACCGCGGCGCCGAATGCATCGCCGTGGTGGCGTCCGCGCAGACGCACGATCGTCCTGCCGTTCGCGCCGGAGTACACGTAGGCATGACCGACGTCGTTGCCCTGGCCGGGGGCGCCGCTGATGACGTCCGGCACCCCGTCGCCGTTGACGTCGCCGGCGTCCGCGATCGCGTAGCCGTTCTGCTCGCCCGGCCGGCCGCCGCGGCGGAAGAGCAGGTGGCCGGTGCGGCCCGAGTACACCCAGACCCGGCCCTGCTGCTTCGACCCGCCGTCGACCTCGCCGATCACGGCGTCGGTCACGCCGTCGCCGTTCACGTCGCCCAGCTCGCTCACCGCCCAGCCGAAGTAGGCGCCCTTGCCGGTGGTCGGGCCGTGGAACGTGTGGAGCAGGTGTACATGCTGCACGAATGTGCCGGACGCGCTCGCCGCGGCGGCGAACGTTGACAGGACGATCGCGGCGATCGCGGCTGCCCGTGTGACGACTCGAGACATCGATCCCTCCTCCGTCGGACGACAGACCGATGCTACGAACGCCCCGGCGCGGGCACATAGGACGTTCTTGCGGCCCGAGCTCAGGCTGCGAGCAGGCGCCCGACCATGTCCGGCAGCGCGGCCTGGTCGGCCGCGATCGCGCGCACCGCAGACGGCGTCTCGCCGAACGCGCGCCGGAAACGGGCGGTGAAGTGGCTGTGGCCCTGGAAGCCCAGCTCGAGCGCGATGTCGGCCACGGGCGCCCCCGCGAGCAGGGGCCCGAGCGACCGGCGCAGCCGCAGGTGCAGGTGGTACTGGTGCAGCGTGTATCCCGTGCGCGCATGGAAGGCGCGCAGGAGGTGGAAGCGCGAGTAGTGCGCCTCACGCGCGATCCGCTCGAGCGGGAGGAGCCGTCCGGTCGAGCGCGCCATGAGCTCCTTCGTGCGCTCGACGGCGCTGCCACCGGCGCTGCTCGTGTGGGGCGGGGAGGGCCGCAGCGCCGCCGCGACGAGCTCGCGTGCCAGTCGCTCCGCCAGCGCCGCGTCGTGCCCGGGCCGGCAGAGATAGGCGGCGAGGAGCCGCTGCGCCAGCCACACCGTCGGCGCCAGCGCCGGGTCACCGGGCGGAGCCGGTCGCAGGCCCAGCTGCTCGCACATCCCCGGCCCGAGGACGACGAACAGACAATGGTCGCCTTCGCCCGTCAGGTAGCGGCGGTGAAACCGCAGCCGTGGCGGATAGAGCACGGCATGGTTCGGAGTCGCGACGAGCGTCGGCATCGCCTGTCGGGCGATGTGCACCGGCGTCCACGGGAACACGACGTGGAAGCCCTCGCCGATGTCGTTCTCGCATCGCCAGCGGCTGTCCGCGGGCGGGCACACGAACTCCCCGACGGTGACCTCGTCGGCGGCGAGCAGCGTGTGCACGGTCGCTTCGGCCGTCATGGCTCCAGTATGCCGCGTCGGCGCATCCGCGCTGGCACGAAGTTGCGCATCTGCGGCCGTGGACTATCACTCCTCGCGATGAGCCGCCACGCAAACGCGGTGGAATTGGCTTCGGCGCAGGTTGCGGCCGTGCGCGACGATCCGGCGGCGCGCCTGGCGCTGATCGCGCGCGTGTTCCGCGGGCCGACGGGGCATGCACCGCGGCACCTCCCGTTCCGGCGGGCGGCGTTGTCCTTCATGCGCTGGCAGGTGCGCCGCGGCGTGCTCAATCCGCTCCACGGGTCGAAGCCCGGCAGCGCCTCGTGGCGGGCGGTCAACGAGCGGCTGCTGCACGACGGATGCGAGACGGTCGCGCTCCTGGGCGGGTCGGCCGGAGAGCCGTCATCGCAAGCCGTGCGGCTCTGGCTGGAGTTCGGCGCCAGACCGTCGGGGAGCAACTGGTACCGAGCGCACAACGCGAGCATCGTGGCCGGATACGTGGATCACCGGAGCCTCGCAGAATCGGAGCGGCCGGCGGAGCGATTCTTCATGAACGTCGTTCTGCTGCGGGTGCTCTACGCGCACTCCCTGGCCGCTGCGCCGCGCCTGGCGCTGGGACGGCTCGCTCCCCTCGGCCGCGTGCTGGGCGACCCCCGGCTCGGGATGGCCGGCGTCTTCCTGTCACTCCGCCGGGTGCTCCCGGACCGGTATCCGCTCGCGCTCGACGTCGATCGCTACGCCGCCGACGAGCAGCGTCTCGGCCGGCTGCTCGACTACGCGGTGATCGTGCCGCGGCTGCAATCGCTGTACGAGTGGTCAGCCGAGGAGCTCCTCGCACCACGCCTGCTCGAGCTGGTGCGCGACGGCAACCCCATCTATGCCTGGCCTCTCGAGCAGCGACACGTATGGCACGCGTCGAACATGCCACTCCCAGCCAGGGTGCTCGAGCACGTGACACGCGCTCCCTGAAGCCGCCGCTCACAGTCTTAGGGACGGCTTATCCGGCGTGTACCGAAATCTCAGGTTGGCCTCTTACTGTGGTCGCGGATACAGAGCTCGCCGCCGGTCGGCGGGCGGTGCGGACGCAAGGAGTTCAGCTCTCATGTGTACACCCAACCAGACCCCCATCACCGCGGCTTCGCGCGAGCACACGAGCGTGGAGCCCCTTCGTAGCTATCTCTTCGTGCTCGCGCCGCGCATGCGTGCGCCGGGCGGCGGGGCGCTCATCCACTATGTCCTCGAGGAGTCGCCCGAGCGGGCGATCCAGGTGTGCGACCAGTCGTTTCCCGACCTTCGCATCGTTTCGATCCGTGACGTAACCGATCGTGCGACCGCGGCCTAGTCGTGACGTCTCAACCTGACAAAGGAGAAGCAGTGGAGCTCGACGACACAGAGTGGCAGCAGGGCACGCACCCGGTCCGGCGCCGCCACACCCGCATCGTCCTGGCGGTGCTCGTCGCCGCCGTCGCGGCGGCAGTTGCCGGCCTCGCCCTCGCCCTTGGCAAGAGCCACGCGGCGACGGTTGGCACCGGTGTCGTCGTCATCAACACCAACCTCGCCTACCAGGGCGAGCAGGCGGCCGGCACCGGCATGGTGCTGACCTCGTCGGGCGAGGTGCTGACGAATAACCACGTCATTCGGGGGGCGACGGCGATCAGGATCACCCTGCCGACGATCGGCCGGAGCTTCAACGCCAGGGTTGTCGGCTATGACGCTTCCGACGACGTCGCGGTCCTGCAGGCCAGCGGCGCCTCGAATCTGAAGACCATCTCCATGGGCGACTCGGACGCGCTCAACGCCGGCGAGTCGGTCAAGGCGCTCGGGAACGCCGGCGGGACCGGCTCGCTCCGGGCCGCGACCGGCACCGTGACCGGTGTCGACCGTGCGATCACCGTGAGCGACGACCAGGGCGGGAGCGAGAGCCTGTCGGGCCTGATCGAGACCAACGCTTCCGTGCAGCCCGGTGATTCCGGCGGACCGCTGATGAACGCGGGCGGCCAGGTGGTCGGGATGGACACGGCCGCGTCCGCCGGGAACGGGGTCGAGCAAGCTGCGGCCAGCCAGGGGTTTGCAATCCCCATCAACAAGGCCACGTCGATCGCCCAGCAGATCACCGATGGTGACGCATCGGAGACGATCCATATCGGCGGCACTGCCTTCCTCGGCGTCGAGGTCGAAGACAACACGTACGGCGGCTCGGGTGCCGTCGTCACGTCGGTCGTGCCCGGCAGCCCCGCAGAGGCTGCGGGCCTCACTCCCGGCGACCTGATCACCTCGGTCGGCAGCCAGGACGTGTCGTCGCCCACCGCGCTCACCACGATCGTCGCGGATCAGAAGCCGGGTGCGCCGATCTCCGCCACCTACGTCGATCAGGACGGCGCGACCCAGACCGCGAACGTCGCGCTCGGAAGCGGGCCGCCGCGCTAGGACGACCAGGATGGGCTGATCGAGCCGGCCGAGGCCGGCTCGATGCCCATATTGGTGTCTCGTTGTACCCGCTTTTCGACCCTGGCCCGCGAGGTGGGCTAGGTTTGTCGGGCAACGCGGCGTCGAAGGCGACCTCCGAGTTATGAAGTGACCCCTTGAAGACGGGGGCGAGCGGTCGCATGGCGCTCAGCGCGGCCCTGATCGTCACCGCGGGGTGGCTGGTCGCGTCGTGCGGCGGGAACGGGAGTACCGGCGCGAGCACCGCGTGCACGACGGTCACCACGGACGTGGCTGCTCCGACGGCATCGAGCTCGGCGTCGTGGGCGTACTCGAATGCCGACCTTGCGAACACCCGGGACGCCGCCGGCTCGACGATCTCCTCGGCGAACGTGTCCAGGCTCGCACAGGCGTGGACGTTCAAGCTCACGGGCAAGGCCGCGGCCGGCGTGGGCCCGTACGGGGTGTTGACCGCAAACCCGATCGTGCAGCACGGCGTCGTCTATGTCCAGGATCTCGATTCGAACGTGTACGCGCTCGCGCTCGCGACCGGGAAGCTCCGGTGGGAGTACCGGTGCGATCAGCCGGAGAGGAGCGGGCCCGGGCCGAACGGCGTCGCCGTCGCCGACGGAAAGGTGTACGGACTCACGCCGACGGCGGCCTTTGCGGTGAGTGCGACCACCGGCCGGAGGATCTGGGTCGACAGCGATCTCCTCCGCTCGGGCCAGGGCACCTTCGGCATCCAGCCACAGGTGGCCGACGGGCGGGTCTATCTGGCGAGCCAGTACGGCTCGGGCCCGGGCGGCGGGGTGCTGCTTGCGCTGAACGCGTCCAGCGGGGCGCCGCTCTGGAGGTTCAACACGGTAACGGGCCCGGAGCCGGGCGTGAAGTCCCTCGGACTCGGCGCCGGCGGCGCGTGGGAGACACCGCTCGTCGGGAGCGACGGATCGGTCACGTACGGCATTGGCAACCCGTATCAGACCCCCGCCGCGGCGATCGCGCACCCCGCGCGGGATCTGTACACCGACAGCGATGTGAACCTCGACGCCGCGACCGGGAAGCTGCGCTGGTACTACCAGGGCGTGCCCGACGACTTCAAGGACTACGACATGCAGGCCTCGCCGATCTCGGCGCGCAGCGGTGGCGTCCCCGTCGTGATCGGAAGCGGCAAGATGGGCGACGTCTACGAGATGAACGCGGGCACCGGCAAGCTGATCTGGAAGACTCCGGTCGGCGCGCACAACGGCCGTGACGACGACTCACTCCTGGCGCTCGAGCACCGCATCACGCTCAAGGCGCCCCTCACGATCCTTCCGGGGTCATACGGCGGCGTCCTGACCGACCTGGCCGTCGCGAGCAACATCGTCTACGTCGCCACCCTCGACCTCCCGCTGACCTACCCGACGCTGAACGTGCCGACGGCGACCAAAGGGGCCGGTCCCCCCACCGGCGAGGTGGAGGCGCTCAGCGTTGCGACGGGCAAGGTCGAATGGGATAGGAAGCTGCCGCAGCTGCCGCTCGGCGCCGTCACGGTCTCGAACGATCTCGTGTTCACGACCCTGTACGACGGTGTGCTGGTCGCGATGAATCGCACGACGGGGGCGATCGTCTATCGCCGCCGTTTGCCCACATCGGCCAACTCACCCATCGCCATCGCGGGTAACACCGTGATCGTCCCGGCGGGCGGGCCCATCACACGTACCGGAGGCAAACACCCACAGATCGTGGCGTTCAGGGTGCGGTAGCGGAGGGCGCCCTGGTCAGGCGTCGTCGACGACAGGTCTCGCCGCCCCCGGGGTGGTCTCGCCGCTCCGTGGCGGTAGGTCGATCTTCGTGCGCGAGAGGTACGCCACGAGCGCGGCGATCGCAATTGCACCGCTGACGGCGACCGTGCCCCTGCCCAGCCCGACGCCGCCGAGGTGCGGTGGTAGCCCGAGCCAGTCGGCGTACGACGCGCCGAGCGGCCGGGTCACGATGTAGGCGAACCAGAAGGCCACGACCGGGTTCCAGCCGAACCTGAAGTAGCCCACGGCCGGGATCGCGATGACGGCCGTGAACATCACACCCGAGGCGAACCAGCCCAGCCCGAGCGTCTTCGCGGTCAGGTCGCCGGCCGCGGTGCCCAACGCGAACGTCGCCATCACGGTCGACCAGTAGTACAGCTCGCGCCGGGGAGTGAAGATGCTGTGTATCGAGAGCGTTCCCTCGCTGCGGTACCACGCCACGAAGACGATCGCGAGGATGACCGCGAAGAACGGGGTCGACACCGCGTAGGGAACGTGCAGGCCAACGTGGAGAACGTCGGCCGCCATCGTCCCGAACACTGCCACCATGACGACCGCGAACCAGTACGCCCAGGCGACGTACCGGCCCTGCGCGAACTGGATCTTGAGTGCCACTCCGAGGCCGATCGCGCCCAGGATGACCGCCAGGGGCGGCGCCATCGCGTGCACGAGGTAATCCGAGGTGGCCTCGCCCATGCCGGTCGACAGCACCTTGATCACCCAGAACAGGGCGATGATCTGCGGAACACGGCTGACCAGCTGCGCCTGAGTCGACGGACGGTGCTGGAGCAGCGGCGAGGACATCCCGGGGACGCTAGCCACGTCGAATTTGGTGCTCTTTGGACCGGCATCGGCGGGCCGGCAGCCGCGACGTCGCGGCGCCGATCGGTGGGTAAGGTGCGAGAGTGCGCCACGTCTACGAGCACCCGTGGCCGGTCGAGGCCGCCCGAGGGGGGCTGCGGATCAGGTGGGTCGCGGCCGAATGATCGACTGCGTCGTGCACGCGGAGGTCGCGTCGGTGGAGCACCTGGTTCCGCATCTGCCGCCGCACTGGCGGGCCGTGGTTTCCGAGACCGGCTTCCAGGGGCCATACGTCTCGACCCAGCCGGCCGGGGCGCCGACCGTGTGCGCGCCCCGCTTCGTACGCGCCGACGGCGCGATCGAGGGGAGCGAGCCGGGACACATCGCGCGCGTGCTGGACCGCTGGGATGCCGATGTCGGGGTTCTGTGCTGCGACTACGCCGTCGAGGGCATCCGCAACCCGGACGCGGCGGCCGCGCTCGCCGCGGCGGTCAACGACTGGCTGGTCGAGACATGGCTTCCGGCCGATGACCGGTTCCGCGCGTCGATCGTGCTCCCGATCGCACAGCCGGACGCGGCGGCGGTGGAGATCGAGCGCTTCGCGGGTCATCCGCGTGTCGTCCAGGCCCTGCTCCCGGTCCGCTCTCCTGCGCCCTACGGCGAGCGCAGGTACCTGCCCGTGTTCGAGGCGGCGGCCCGCGGAGGGCTCGCCGTGGGCCTGCGCTGGGGCGGCCACCCGGGCAACCCGCCGACCGGGACCGGCTGGCCGTCCTACTTCGCGGAGGAGCACGCCGGGATGCCGGCCGTCTTCCAGACGCAGCTCTTGAGCCTGATCGCCGAGGGCGTCTTCGAGCGCTTCGCCGACCTGCGGCTGGCGCTGCTCGGCAGCGGCTTCAGCTGGCTACCTGCCTTCGTATGGCGACTCGACAAGGAGTGGCGCGGCATGCGGCGCGAGGTTCCATGGATCCGGCGCCCGCCGTCGGTCGTCATCGCCGAGCACGTGCGGATCGCATTGCAGCCGATCGACGCGCCGGCGTCGGATCTCGGCGCGGTGCTGGACGAGCTGCCGGCCGACGACCTGCTCATGTTCTGCACCGACCACCCCCGCTGGCAGTTCGACGCCGACGACGAAGGGCTCCCGGGTCTGATCCCGGAGCCGATGCGCGCCCGGATCGCCGACGCCACCGCCCGTGCCTTCTACCGCCTGTCGTGATGGTCGAGGCGACCCGTGACCCGCTCGTCGACGCGCGGCCGTCCCGGGCGGCGATCGTCGACGCGGACATCCACAACACGTGGTCGGAGCCGGCCGCTCTGGATCCTTACCTGCCGGCGCGGTGGCGACGCCTGCGCGCGCAGCTCGGCGAGCGTATGCACGCCGGCGCGCAGTACCCGCGGCTGAACCCGGCGGCGGCGCGGACGGACGCGTGGCCGGCGGGAGGCGGCCTCCCGGGCTCCAGCCTCGAGGTCATGCGCGAGCAGCTGCTCGACCGCTGGTCGGTCGAGCACGGGATCCTCAACCCGCTCCTGGAGGCGGGTGAGCTGCTGAACCTCGAGTACGCCGCGGCGTTCGCGCGCGCGATCAATGACTGGCAGGTCGCCGAGTGGCTGGAGCCGGAGCCGCGGCTGCGCGCGTCGATCACCGTGCCGTACGAGGACGCGCCGCTCGCCGTGGCCGAGATCGAGCGGCGGGCGGGCGACCGCCGCTTCGTCCAGGTCTTGCTCGCTGCGCGCACCCTCGAGCCGCTCGGCCGGCGGCGCTACTGGCCGCTGTATGCCGCCGCGGAGGCGCTCGACCTGCCGATCGGAATCCACTTCGGCGGCGCGGGCGGCTTCCCGACGACCGGCGCCGGCCTGCCGTCCTTCTACTTCGAAGAGCACGCCGGCATGGCGACGGTGTTCCAGGATCAGCTGACGAGCCTCGTCTTCGAGGGCGTGTTCGAGCGGTTTCCGGCGCTGCGCGTCGTGCTCGTCGAGGGTGGATTCGCGTGGCTCCTGCCGCTGATGTGGCGGCTCGACCGCACCTGGCGCATGCTCGCGGACGAGCTCCAGCACGTGACCCGGCCGCCGTCCGAAACGCTCCGCGAGCGCGTGTACCTGACGACCCAACCGATCGAGGAGCCGCCGCGCCCCGACCTCCTGGCCCGGCTGCTCGACCGGATGGACATGGACGACCGCCTGCTCTTCGCGACCGACTACCCGCACTGGGACTTCGACGCGCCCGATCGCGCGTTGCACCCGATCCTGGACGGCGTGCGCCGCGACCGGTTCCTGCGCGGCAACGCGCGCGCCCTCTACCGGTTCGGCTGATGCGACGGCACGCGCTCGGCCCGATCGACGACTTCCCGCCCGGCTCGCGCCGCATCGTGAACCTCGAGGGGCGCTCCATCGGAGTCTTCAACGTGGACGGGCGGTTGTACGCGCTCCGGAACCGTTGCCCCCACCAGGGCGCGCCGCTCTGTATGGGCCCGGTCACGCCGCTCGTGACGGCGCCGTGCCCCGGCCGCTATGTCGCCGAGGCGACCGAGGTCATCCGCTGTCCCTGGCACGGGTGGGAGTTCCGGCTGGCAGACGGCCGGTCGTGGTTCGACCCCGAAGGGACGAGGGTACGCGCCTACCGGGTGGAGGTGCGCGACGGGCAGGTGCTGATCCAGACACCGTAACGCGACGCGGTGCGGCCGGGGCGGTCGAAGGTCTCCTCTAACATCCGTGGTGCGAGCCGGCGACATTCCCTCCCAGGTCAGAGGTGCGGACGCGTGAGCAGCGCAATCGATCGTGACGCCGATATCCGGGCTCGGCTCCGGCAGCACTGGGAGGCCTCCGAACGCGGGGACCTCGACGCCGAGCACGCGATCTACGCCGCCGACGCGATCCTGGACTACCCGCAGTCCGGCGAGCGCTTCCGGGGCCGGTCGACGATCCAGGCGCAGCGCCGCGGGAACCCGGCCGAACGCCACTTCACCGTCAGCCGGATCCTGGGCGGCGGCGACCTCTGGGTGAGCGAGGTTGTGATCACCTATGACGACGTGCCCACGTATTCGCTCAGCGTCATGGGGATCGCCGACGGTCTGGTGACGCACGAGACCCAGTACTTCGCCGACCCCTTCCCCGCGGCTCCCCGGCGCGCGGCGCTGGCCGAGCCGATTCCGGCGGTGGGGTGACGATGCGGCACTGGATCTGTCCCAACTGTCAGACGCGGGCGATTGACGATGATGGGATGGAGGGCCTGTCGTCGCAGCGGCTCGGCTGCAGGCATTGCGGCTTCGGCTACATGTTCGAGGTCCTGGAGGATTTCTTCCCACCGGCGCTGGCGGGGTTCCTGACCTGCGACCGGGAGGGCCGGATTCTCTCGGTCGGGAAGGGCGTGTTCGAGCTGACGGGTTTCGCCGAGCACGATCTGATCGGACGACACGTATCCCAGGCGCTCCAGCTGGCCGGCTTCCAGGACGGGCGCGATCCGGTGGCGTTCGTGCGGGAGTGGGGTGTGCGCGAGCTCGACCTGCACCTGACGATCCATAACCACGCCGGCATGACCAAAGAGGTCCGCGCCGACGTCTTTCCCGGCTATGACGATGACGGCGACGTCATGATCTCGCTCGCGCCCCGCCACCAGGGCGACTGACGCCTCCCCCGCGACGCCTCACGAACCGTCGCAGGTCATCCCAGGCCGACCTGTCGCTCGAGCCTGGCGATCTCGGCCTCCACGCGCACGAGCCGGTCGCGACTGGTCTCGAGCGGCCGGGGCGCGCTGAAGACGAACGCCAGCATCTTCTCGCGGGCGTCCAGCCGATAGATGGCCCACCGCACCCACCAGACGACGGCAATCGGTGGCCAGACGAGGCAGTAGAGCACCGCCATGAGCGCGCAGCCGATGTAGTCCTCCGCCAACAGCGGACGTTGCTCGCGGCGCTGCGCCCTCTGCACGAGTGCGCCCGCGACCTTCCTCCACACGAGCACGTACCCAACCACGTATGTGCAGTACATCGCCGAGCTCAGCATCGCCCCGTCCTCCCCGTTTCGCCTCGCAGAATGGACCCTCACCCACATTCTGCTGGCCGCCGGCCGGTTTTCGCGGCTATCCGGCCTCGGGCGCCGTCTCTGCGGCGGTAGTGCGAGCGGCTTGACGAGTCTCCGCCTCGGGCGTGGCGCTCGTGTGGAGCCCGGGCACGACCTTCTGCTCGGCCGTGGTCATCATCACCCTCGCCCACCGCTCGCTGAACCCCGCGGTGAAGGCCACGACGACGTAGAAGTAGATGGCCTTGTCGTCGGCCGGGACGGAGACGGCCACGAGCTCACTGCGAAGCGCGAAGTAGGCGGCCAGCGCGAAGATCGCACCGGTTAGCGGCCTGATCGCCCCCAGCCATCGGACAGACTTGCGCCCGACCTCGAAGTCGATCGAGAAGGCATCCGGCCGTGGCGACGCCATCCTGGAGAGGACACTCACGATCGCGCCGACAGAGCCTGCCGCACAGACGGCGACGAACCTCTCCAGGCCCGAGTCGTGCAGGCCCAGGCCGGTGAACAGGAGCGCCAGGCCGACCGCGAGCGCGGCGAGCACCACGCAGAGGAGCGCGCCGCGGATCATGCCGCGGACGTAGATGATGCGGGCGGCCTGCGCGCCGGCCCGACGGTAGTACGCAGAGACGGCGCCGAGCTCGGCCCGCTGTCGGCGAACGAGCGCCGCGCGCTCGCGTGCACCCGGCGGCCGGTCGGCGTAGTCCGCAGCGGCCAGCAGATGCCCGGCGCACGTCAGGAGGAGCTGGAGAGCGATGACCTCGCTCGTGCCACGCAGGATCTCCGAGATCCTGATGGCGAGCGAGTCGCAGTCGTGGAGAACGTCTGCGACCTCGGGTGTCCGGTCGGTCGCCCAGTGGGTCGCGGAATGGAAATGCATCTCGTTCTCCCTCGAGCGACCCGCTCGGCTCTTGCGCGTGATCGCGACCGCCGAGGCCTCGTGCCGGCACCAGTACGCATTCATGATCTTGCCGTGATGCGACTCGAACGCTCGCAGCACCTCCCGATACTCGGACTCGGAAGGCACGTGCAGCGTGTCGGCCGCGTGGAGGTCGCACTGCCAGCGGTGGTGCGCCCACACGAGCTCGGGAAACGAGTGCCCGAAGCGGGTCTTCGCTCCGGACACGACATCCGAGTCCGGTCGTGGCCCATTGTCAGCCCGACGTATTGCTGTTGCCCGCATACCACCCACCTGGGAATGTGCCCTAAGTCACGATCGTAGCGGCCGTGGCTCGCCGCTGTCAACCACCGCGGGGGCGCACCGCCGAGGTCCGCGCCGGCGCCTCGCTACGCGCCTGTGAACCGGTACTCGGTCTGCCAGGTGTCCTTCGAGTCGGTGTGGGCCGTCCAGAACAGCTCCGCGATGCTGTCCGGATCGAAGTCCGTCCCCGGCTTGACGGCACCGGCGATCGTGACGGTCGCGGCGTGGACGCCGTCCTCCCGGACGCCGTCGGCGATCAGCGTCTGCGCCGAGCGCAGGGCGGCCTTCCCCATCGAGAGGCTCGCCAGGGCAGGCACGGGAATGTCGGCGAAGCCGCCGCTCGTGACCAGCATGGTGCCGCCGCCGGCTGCCCGCAGGACGGGCGCGGCCACCTGTGCCGCGACGACGGCGCCGAGGACGTCGACGTCGTGGGCGGTTCGCAGCCGCTCGACGGTGGTGTCGAGGATCTGGCCCGGATCCGGCAGGGCAGCGTTGTACACGACGACGCCGGGGGCTCCCGGGGCGGCGAAGATCCGTTCGAGCGTCTCGCGGTAGCCGTCCAGATCCTCGATATCCGCGCTGACCGCCTCGATCTCGAGGCCGCCGCTGCGCAGTTCCGGGGCGAGCTGGTCGAGCGTCTTGCTGCGAGAGATGAGCGTGCTGCGGAAGCCCTCGCGGCCGAAGCGCCGAACCACGGCGGCGCCGACTCCTGGGCCGGCCCCGATCAGCAGGAGATGACGGGGGTCAGCGGGCATGTATGTACCACCTCCGGATAGCGCTTTCGCCCGGCTGCGAGCCCGGGCAGCTGTCCCCGGAATCTAACCGCGAGACGAACGCTCACCAGTGTCCGGCGCCATCTGACCACGGAGGGAGGGTGCACACGTGACTTAAGGTGGAGCTCCGTGACGTCGTTCTTCACACACCACGGACTCCCGCTTCTGTTCGCCGCCGTCGCGGTCGAGTCGTTCGGGATCCCGGTTCCGGGGGAGACGGCGCTGATCGCCTTCGGCGTCCTCGCGGCGCAGGGTCACTACCCGATCGCGATCGTGATCGCCGTCGCGGCCGCCGCCGCGATCGTCGGCGACAATCTCGGCTTCTGGCTGATCGGCCGCCGCGGGGGGCGCGCGTTGATCGCGCGGTACCCATGGGTCGAGCGCCGTACCCGGCGTGTGCTTCCGCGAACCGAGACGCTGATCGACCGCTACGGCGGACGGGCGGTCTTCTTCGGTCGCTTCGTGTCGGTCTTCCGCGAGACGATCGCGTGGGTCGCCGGCCTGGCCGGGATGTCATGGCCGCGGTTCCTGGTCTGGAACGCTCTCGGCGGGATCATCTGGGCGACCGCGGTCGGGTTGCTGGCCTACCTTGGCGGCAAGGCGCTCGCCGAGGCGATCAGCCGGTACGGCGTCTTCGCCGTTCTCGCGCTCGGGGTGGTTGCGGCGCTGGTCGTGGTCGCGCGGAAGCTGGTTGCGCGGGCCCGCGTGCAGCGGTGAGCCGCGCGTCCACGTCGGTTACCCGAGCGGGCTGTCAGCTCGCCGGGCTCTGGTCGT
>CAVSVU010000002.1:0-5677 GCA_963731515.1 uncultured Actinomycetes bacterium
GGTCACGAACGCGCGGCGTGCGCGCGATCTGCTCGATCATCTCGGCGTTGTAGTCGGCGGTCAGGAACGCCTCCCGTTCCCCGCCGTCGGGCATGGGCAGCCAGCCGACGAAGTCGGTCATCCACGCGTAGGCAGCCGTCTTCAGCTCCGGGTTCTCGTGCAGGAAGTAGTCGAGATCCCAGGCCTCGTCGCCGATCCACAGGTCGTACGGCTCGGCCCGCACCAGATCGTGGAACACCATGAAGTTGGCCACCAGGATCTCGTCCATCCGCCGCCATGCGTGGAAGCAGTGCAGGTCGTGCTCGGCCGATTCGCACTCGATATGCGCCGACTCGTTCGCGAGCGCCAGGCTGGCCGGATGGATGCGCTCGCCGCGCGCCTCCAGCACCGCTGTCACCGGATGCTGCGCCAGCCAGTCGATCTCCAGATCCGGGTGCAGCCGGCGCAGCTCGTCGGCGATCGCCACGTCCCGGCGCGCGTGGCCGAGCCCTATCGGCGAGGAGATGTAGAGCGCCCGCCGCCGCCGGCCCCGGGCGCGCGTCCACGCGCTCGAAGGCCGCGGCGGGCAGGCGAACTCGCGCAGCAACAGGTTCACCTTGACCGGGTCGCGCGCGTGCGGGCCGTGGCCGGAGCCGTCCATCATCACCAGCGGGCAGCCGAGCGCGCGGGCCAGCTCGACGCCGCGGTCCGGCCCGGTGACGCGGTCGGACCCGCCCTGCACGACGAGCGCCCGCGGCGCCCAGCGGGCGCAGATCGCGAGCGTCTCCGCGGCCGTGAGGCCGACCGCGTCCTCTCCGAGCGCGATCGTTCCGGCGTCCGTGTCGAGGCCCCAGCCGACGCAGTCCTCGATCTGTTTCGTCGAGTGCGGCTCCGAGAACATCTCCGAGAAGAAGAACTCCAGGAACCCCGGCCAGTCGCGCTCCCAGTACCCGCGGTTGTACTTCCCCCACTCCTCGTGCTCTTCGAGCTCGGCGTCGAACGCCCGGCCGCCGCGGTGGTCGGGCGCGGCGCCGATGGGAACGGCCGGGCAGATGAAGACCGCCCCGTCGACCCGCTCGGGGTGGCGGTCGCCGAGGATCAGCGTCCGCGGCGCACCGAGGGACAGCGACACGACGATCGCCCGCTCCGCCGAGACGGCGTCGAGCACGGCGACCGCGTCCTCGGCGAACTCCACCTGGTCGTACGCCGACGGCTCCCGCGGGCGGTCCGAGCGGCCGTTCCCGCGCGGGTCGAAGCACACCACCCGGCAATGGCGGGCCAGATACGGGATCTGGCCCCGCCACAGCCGCGAGTGGACGATCTGCCACGTCGGCATCATGAGGACGGTCTGCTCGCCCGTCCCGTACACCTCATAGAACACGCGGACGCCGTTGCGCACGACGTGGCCCTCCGTCTCCGGATACCGGGCGCGCATCTGCTCCGGCCGGGGGGCCGCATGGCGGTCGGTCGAGGTGCCGGGGCGGTCGAGCATCCGGCTCATGGTCGCACTTCGAACACGTTGTTGAAGGGCGTCTCCGCGGCGATCCGGAACCGGGTGAAGCCGGCGGCCGACACGACGTCGCGGATCCGCGCCGGCCCCGCCTGTGCGCCGAGCGCAAGCCCGACCTCCTGGGAGAGCGACGCGGGCGTGCAGAGCAGCGTGGAGAACCCGTAGTAGGCGCGCCCGACCGGATTGAGGTTGTCCTCCACCCGGTCGCCGGCCCTGGGCTCGACGACCATCCATGTGCCGTCGTCGGCGATCAGCCCACGCACGTGCTTCGCCGCGCCCACGGGGTCGCCCATGTCGTGCAGGCAGTCGAACATCGTCACGAGGTCGTAGCCGTCACCCGGCGTCTCGGCCGCGGAGGCCGTCTCGAACCGGATCTGGCCGTCGAGCCCCGCCTCCGCCGCCCGCTCGCGCGCCGTTTCGATCGAGCCGCCGTGGTAGTCCGCGCCGAGGAACGTCGAGGCCGGGTAGGCCTGCGCCATCAGGATCGTCGAGGAGCCGTGGCCGCAGCCCAGGTCGGCGACGCGCGCCCCCCGCTCGAGCTTCTCGACGACGCCGTCGAGCGAGGGCAGCCACGCCGACAGCAGGTTGGCGGCGTAGCCGGGGCGGAAAAACCGCTCGCAGCCCTCGAACACGTCGTGGTTGTGCTCGTGCCACCCGACGCCGTCGCCGCTTCGGGCCGACTCGACGATGCGCGGCGAGTCGATCACGGAGCCGAGGGCGATCTGGAAGAACCCGGGCAGGTACGCGGGGCTCGACTCGTCGGCCAGCGCGACCGCCTGCTCGGGCGGGAGCGTGTAGGTGGAGTCGGCCGGGTCGTAGGTCACGTAGCCGCCGGCGGCCTGGGTGTTCAGCCACTCGCGCACGTAGCGCTCGCTGGCGCCGGTGCGGCGGGCGAGCTCGACGGGCGTGAGCGGGCCGGCGCCGGCCATCGCCCGGTACAGGCCGAGCTTGTCGCCCATGACGACCATCGCGGTGTTGAGGGTCGCGCCGACCTCGCCGACGGCCTGGAACACGAACTCCATGAGCTTGTCGCCGTCGACGGCGGCGGCGGGTGTCTCGGTTGTTGCCATGTCGCGTCTCCTTCGGTGTGGACATCCCGACCGTAGGCACCGCCGTCCGCCATCGCCTCAGGGGGCCCCCCTGGTCCACAATGATCCGGTGCTGCTCGGGCGCGAACAGGAGCGACTCGCCATCGATCGCGTCCTCGCGGAGGCCCGCACGGGCCGAAGCGGGGTGGTCGCGCTGGTCGGCGAGCCCGGGATCGGGAAGACGGCGCTGCTGGAGAGCACCGCTGCGGGCGCCGAGGGCATGCGGCCGCTGCGCGCCCGCGGCGTCGAGTCGGAGGCGAACGTGCCGTTCGCGGGCCTGGCCGAGCTGCTGCGGCCCGCGCTCGCCTGCATCGACCGCATTCCCGCCCCCCAGGCCGCCGCGCTCTCGGGGGCGCTCGCGCTCGGGCCGGCGGCGGCCGGCGACCGGTTCGCGATCGGCGCCGCAACCCTCAGCCTGCTCTCCGCATACGCCGACGACGGGCCGGTCCTGCTCGTCGTCGACGACCTGCATCTGATCGACCGCTCGAGCGCGGAGGCGCTCCTGTTCGCGATCCGCCGGCTCGTCGACGACCCGATCGCGGTCGTCCTGGCCGCCAGGGAGGGCGAGCCGTCGATCCTCGACGGCTCCGACCTGCGCGTCCTGCGCATGCCGGGGCTGACCCGGATCGAGGCCGGCGCGCTGCTCTGGGGGCTCCCCGGCGAGACTGTCGACCGCCTCCACCGGGCCACCGGCGGGAACCCGCTCGCGCTGCGCGAGCTCGGCACCGACGCCGCCGCGCTCGCGGCCGAGCCGCTCGACGCGCCGGTGCCCCTCTCGGCCAGCATCACCGCGGCGTTCACACGCCGGCTCGAGCGCTTGCCCGCCCCCACCCGGCGGATACTGCTCCTGGCGGCGGCGGGAGGTGCGCGCGACGTCTCGGCCCTCGCCCGCGCGGCGCCGGCGGTGGGCGCGGACATCGCCGACCTGGCCGCGGCCGAGGAGGCCGGGCTCGTGACGCTGGCGGACGGCGGCGTCGAGTTCACCCACCCGCTCGTCCGGGCTGCGGCCTACGGCGACGCGGCGGCCGCGGAGCGGCGCGGCGCCCACGCCGCCCTCGCAACCGCCCTCCCGGAGGCCGACGCCGACCGGCGCGCATGGCACCTGGCAGCGGCGGCGGTGGGGCCCGACGCCGGGGTGTCCGCAGCCCTCGCGGCCGCCGGCGAGCGCGCCCGCGACCGGAGTGCCTACGCCGCCGCGGCCCGGGCCTACGAGCGCGCGGCCCGGGTGGCGCCGGCCGACGACGCCCGCGGCCGCCTCCTCCTCGCCGCGGCGGATGCGGCCTGGCTGGACGGCGACACCGCGCGTACCGAGACTCTGCTCGACGAGGCCCCCCGGCACACGACGGACGCCGGCGTTCTGGCCCGCCTCGACCAGCTCCGGGGGCACGTGCTCATGCGCCGCGGGCCCGTGTCGGCGGGGTACACGCTGCTCGCCGTGGCGGCGGAACGGGTCGCCGGCGACGATCCCGAGCTGGCGGTCGAGATGCTGGCCGAATCGGTCGGGGGGGCGTTCTACGCGGGCGACACGGCCGCAATGGCGAGTGCCGCCGAACGTGCGGGCGACATCGTCCCGGCGGCCGCCTCGGCCCGGGCCCGGTTCTTCGCCGAGGCAGCCACGGCGCTGGCAAGCATCCTCGGCGGGGGAGGCGAGCGCGGGGCCCGGCACGCCCGCGCAGCCGTCGCGATCCTGGAGGAATCGGACGACCTGCGCGACGATCCGCGCCTGGTCACGTGGGCGACGCTCGCGCCGATGCTGCTGCGCGAGGCCTCCGCCGGCCGCGAGCTGATGGAGCGCACGTCGGGCCTGGCGCGTGCGCGCGGGGCGGTGGGCGCGCTCCCGTCGATCCTCCACCTCCTGGCCCGCGACCAGGCGACGACCGACCGCTGGGCCGACGCCGAGGCGAACTTGGACGAGGCGATCCGGCTGGCGGAGGAGACCGGCCAGCACACCGAACGCGCGGCGGCGCTGGCCGGGCTGGCCTGGCTGCAGGCGCGCCAGGGACGCGAGGGCGAGTGCCGCGCGAACGCCGCCCGTGCGGCCGCCCTCTGCGCCGAGCTCGGCGTCGGCACCTATGCGGTGTGGGCGATCCAGGCGCTCGGTGACCTCGAGCTCGGCCTGGGCAGGCCCGCCGAGGCGATCCCCCACCTCGAGGCCCAGGCCGCCGCGCTGCGGGAGCGCGGCATCGCCGACGTCGACCTGTCACCGGCGCCCGAGCTCGTCGACGCCTACCTGCGGCTGGGGCGGGCCGGGGAGGCCCGGGTCACAGGCGAGGAGCTCACCACCGCCGCCGAGGCCAAGGGCCAGCCGTGGGCGCTCGCCCGCGCCGCACGCTGCCGGGGGATGCTCGCGCCCGACGACGCGTTCGAGGAGGCGTTCGCCGACGCGATCGCGCTCCACGGCCGGACGCTCGACGCGTTCGAGACCGCCCGCACGCGGCTGGCGTTCGGAGAGCGGCTGCGGCGGGCGAAGCAGCGCGCGCGCAGCCGCACCGAGCTTCGGGCCGCGCTCGAGACGTTCGAGCTACTCGGTGCCGAGCCGTGGGCGGACCAGGCCCGGGCCGAGCTGGCGGCCACCGGCGAGACCGCCCGCCGGCGCGACCCGAGCACGCTCGACGACCTCACCCCGCAGGAGTTCCAGATCGCGCGGATGCTCGCGTCCGGGATGACGACGCGCGAGGCGGCCGCGGCCGCCTTCCTCAGCCCGAAGACCGTCGAGTACCACCTGCGCAACACCTACCGCAAGCTCGGCATCCGCTCGCGGGAGGAGCTGGCCGAGCGGATGGCGCGGCCGGCCGGCGGCGTGGACGCGACCTGACCGGACGGGCGCTGCGCGTCCGGCGCGCGGAGCGGCCGGCGCGCGGATGCCACGACCACGGCGGCCGTGGTGGGGAGATCGGGTCGAAGCCGCCGCCTCCCCCGTGCGGCTCATCGGGCACGGCGCGCAATGCATCCTTGAGGGCCCACCCCAGGAGCAAGAGCACGGCCACGCCGGAGAAGTGGAACGCGAGCGCGAGCAGATCGACCGCCGACACTCCGCCACGGTATCCGCGTGCAGGCCCTGCCGCCGTGAGCCGGCAGACCGGGCGCTAGGAGTCGGCCG
>CAVSVU010000003.1:0-9920 GCA_963731515.1 uncultured Actinomycetes bacterium
GAGCGTCTAGCGCCGATCGCCAAGCTCGCGGAGCGCCGCCTCGAGCGCGTCGACGCAGGCGGCGACGTCGTCGGGGGAGCTCGACTCGGCCGGGGAGTGGCTGATGCCTCCGTTCAGGCTGCGCACGAAGAGCATGGCGACGGGGACGCCGGCCCGGGCGAGCACCTGCGCGTCGTGGCCGGCGCCGGAGGGCAGCGACGGCGCGCCCACGGCCGCCCGCGCGAGCACGTCGCGCAGGCCCACATCGCAGGCGACGGGGTCGATGCGCATGCTCACGTCGACCTGGGCCTCGCAGCCGTGCGCCTGCGCGGCCGTGTCCGCGACCTCCCGTATCGACCGCTCGAGGGCGGTCAGGCGGTCCGCGTCCGGCGCGCGGGCGTCGACGCGCACGGTTGCCCGCCGGGCGATGACGTTCGTCGCCCCGGGCTCCACCCCGACGGCCGACCCGACCGTGACGACGGCACCGGCGATCCGGCCGGCCGCGGCGGCCGCCTCGACCTGGAACGCCGCCGCGCACAGGGCCGCGTCGCGGCGGCTGCCCATCGGTGTCGTGCCGGCGTGGCCGGCGGCGCCGGCGAAGACGACTCGCAGCTCGAGAATGCCGACGATCGAGCTGACAACGCCGAGCGCGACGTCCTCCTCGGCCAGCACCGGGCCCTGCTCGATGTGGGCCTCGACGAATGCGGCCGGGGCCGGAACGAGCCAGCCGCCGCCGGGGGCGAACGGGTGGCCGCCCGCGGCGAGGGCCTCGCGCACCGCGATCCCGTCGCGGTCGGCGTTCTCGAGGCCGGCGGCGTCGAGCTGGCCGCTCACCGCCCGGCTGCCGAGGAATCCGTCGCCGAAGCGCCAACCCTCCTCGTCGCGGAACGCAACCACGGTCGCGGTGCGTACGCCCGGCTCGAGCCGGGACACGGCCTCGAGGGCCGCCACGACGCCGAGCGTGCCGTCGAAGCGGCCACCACGCGGCACGGAGTCGAGGTGCGACCCGCACCAGATCTCGGCCAGGCCCGGCTCGCGACCGGGCAGGCGCCCGTACAGGTTGCCGATCGCGTCCGTGCCCGTCTCCAGGCCGGCCTCGCGCATCCACCCCGCGACCAGCGCGTGGGCCGCGTCCTCATGCTCCGAGAGCGCCGGCCGGTTGGCGCCTTCGCCGCTGCCGATCCTGTAGAGCTCGTCCAGCCGCTCCTCGATGCGCGCCGGCGTCACCGCAGGATCGTCGCCGGGGGCGCAAACGAGCGCACCTTGGACGTCGAGAGGCCGAGCGAGAGCAGCGACTCCGCATGGGCGACGGCGGCCGGCACCGCCTCGACGACGGGGACGTGCAGGCGCCGTTCCAGCTCGGCTCGAAGCGAGACCATGGCCCCGCAGCCCATGCACAGCACCTCCGCGCCGGCGGCGATCGCCCGCGCTCCGGCAGTTTCGATCCTGTCGAGCGCCCCGGCCGCGTTCTCGTCCAGCTCGAGTACCTCGGCCTCGCTCGGCTCGACCGCGGCGCAGCGCGCCTCGATCCCGTAGTGGCGCAGCAGGTCCCACGTCGCCGGAGTGGCCCGATCGACGGTCGAGACGATGCCGAACCGGTGCCCGAGTGACATCGCGAGCAGGAAGCTCGCCTCGGCGATGCCGACCACGGGCGCCTCGGTCAGCTCGCGGGCGGCGTAGAGCCCGGGGTCGCCGAAGCAGGCAACGATCGCCGCGTCGAACGTGCCCGCCCGCTCGGACACGAGCCGGGCCACGGCCGCGGCGGCGACGGTCTCGTCGTACCAGCCGTCGATGAACGGGACGCTGCCGTCGACCGTGGCCGCCTCGATCTCGGTACCCGGCCTCGTCGCCGCTCGGGCGGCGTCTGCCATCCCGTCGGTCATCGAGGCGGTGGTGTTGGGGTTCACGAGCAGGATGCGCGCGCTCATGCCGTCGCCGCCTCCAATGCCTGCCGCTGCGCAGGGATAAACCGCCCCGAGCCGGGCGGGACGGTGTCCGCCGAGCCGTCCCGGAAGACCGTCGTGCCGCGCACGAGCGTCCGCACCACCCGGCCGGTCACCTCGCGGCCCTCGAACGGCGTCCACCTATGGGTGTGGTGCAGGTCGGCGCCCCGGATCGTCCAGGTCCTGGCCGGGTCGACCAGCGCCAGGTCGGCGTCGGCCCCGATCACGACGGCGCCCTTGCGCGGCGCGAGCTGCCAGAGCGCCGCCGGCGTCGTCGCCGTCCAGCGGGCGATGTCGTCCCAGCCGAAACCGCGGGCTCGGGCCTCGGTGACCACGACCGGCACGAACGTCTCGATGCCGGGCAGGCCGTTCGGGGCCGCGAAGATGTCGTCGGCGCCGCGTGTGCGGCTCTCGTACGTGAACGCGCAGTGGTCGGTGGTGATGCAGTCGATCGTGCCGTCGGCGAGGCGCTCCCAGATGTGCTCCACGTCGGCGCGGGAGCGGATCGGCGGGGCGCAGCGCGCGAACGGGCCCAGCCGTGCAAGGTCGTCGTGGTCGAGCGCGAGGTACTGCGGGCAGGTCTCGCAGGTCACCCGCACGCCGCGCGCCTTGGCCCGGGCGACCGCGTCTGCGGCGGCGCCGCAGCTCAGGTGGACGATGTGCACCCACGCCCCTGCCGCCTCGGCGAGCACGATGGCGCGGCTGACCGCCTCGACCTCGACCACGGGTGGCCGCGAGTCGTGGTGGGCCAGCGGGTCCTTGCGGCCCTCGGCCTGCATCCGCGCAAGCCCCGCCTCGAGCAGGGTGTCGCTCTCGGCGTGCACGCCCAGCATCAGGCCGGTCGGTGCGAGGTGGGTGAGCGCGGCCAGCAGGCGGTCGTCGTCGACGCCGGGGAAGCTCGGATCGGAGTTGCACATGAACGCCTTCAGCCCGGCCGCCCCGGCGGCGATCTGCTCGTCGATCTGCCCGGCCGTGGTGGACTGGACGACGCCGCCCCAGAGCGCGAAGTCCACCACGGCGCCGGGCTCGGCCAGCGCCCGCTTGCGCTCGAAGGTCGCGCCGTCGACCGTCGGCGGCCGGGCCTGGGGCATCTCGACGACGGTGCTGACCCCGCCCGCCGCCGCGCCCCGGCCGCCGGCCTCGAAACCCTCGTGCTCGTCCGGGTCGGGATCGAACAGGTCGGGATCGTCCTGGATGAAGTGGGTGTGGGCGTCGACCACGCCCGGCAGGACGACGAGGCCGGTCGCGTCGATCAGCTCCGCGCCGGCCCGGTCGGCGGCGCCGGGCGCGGCCAGCTCGGCCACGACGCCGTCGGCGATGACGACGTCGATCGGGCCGGTCCCGGCCGCGGTCACGACCTGCCCTCCGTGAACGATGACCCTGGATTCGCCGCCTGCCATGTGCCCCTCCGTCGTCGTCATTGGTCGAGATGCGGCGACAGGACCTCCTGGAGGCCGTCGCCGACGAGGTTTGCCGCCAGCACCGCGACGAAGATCGCGAACCCGGGAAACGTCACGTACCACCACTGGGTGAGGTAGTAGTCGCGCCCGACGGCGATCATCGAGCCCCACTCCGGCGTCGGCGCCTGGGCGCCGAGCCCGATGAACGAGAGCGCGGCGAGCGTCAGGATCGCGTAGCCGAGGTCGAGGCTCATCTGGACGATGATCGGCGTGGTGCAGTTCGGCAGGATGTGGCGGAACACGATGCGCGCGCGGCTGGCGCCGGCGAGGCGCGCGGCCGAGACGAACGTCTCGTTGCGCAGCTGCAGCACCTGCCCCCGCACGAGGCGGGCATACCACGGCCACCACACGATCGCGGTCGCGAGCGTCGCGTTCACGAGGCTCGGGCCGAGCGCCGCGGCGACGCACATCGCCAGGATCAGGGCCGGGAAGGCGAGGAACATGTCGGTGACCCGCATCAGTACCTCGTCGAGGAGCCCGCCCGCGTACCCGGCCACGAGGCCGACGACCGTGCCCACGCTGGCCGCGATCGCGAGGATCACGACCCCGGCGGTCAGGCTGTAGCGGGCGCCGTAGAGGACGCGGCTGAAGAGGTCGCGGCCGACGTCGTCGGTACCGAACAGGTGGTGCGAACTGGGCGGCAGGAACTTCGCCGCCGCGTCGAAGCCGTCCGGGTTGTAGGGCGCAATCAGCGGGGCGAAGACGGCGCCGAGCACGAGCAGAGCGAGCAGGAAGAGCCCGAGCGCGCTGAGCGGGTTTCGTATCAGCCGGCCCAGGATCGCCGTGGTCCCGCGCAGCCTCCGGCGCACGTCGTCAGCGGGCCCAGGGACGTCGGGGACCGGCGCCATCTCGGCGGGCGGGACGAGGCTCACGCCCCCGCCTCCTGGGCGTCGGCGATGCGCGGGTCGAGCAGGAGATAGGCGACGTCGACGAGCAGGTTCACGATCACGTACGTGACCGAGATCAAAAGCGTCACGCCCATGATCGCCGCGAAGTCGAGATTGGAGATCGCGTTCACGGCGTAGAGGCCGATGCCGGGCCACGAGAAGACGACTTCGACGAGGATGCTCCCGGCCAGCAGCGTCCCCACCTGGAGTCCGAACACGGTGGTGACCGGAATAATCGCGTTCGGCATGATGTGGCGCCGCACGACGAGCGATCGCGAGATGCCCTTGGCGACGCTTGCCCGCACATGGTCGCTCGACCCGACGTCGATGACCGATGCCCGGGTCATGCGGGTGATGACGGCCATGCTCCCCGCGGCGAGCGTCACGGCGGGCAGGATGAGGTGGCTGAGCGAAGAGCGCAGGGCCACCATGTCGCCGCTCCAGATCGCGTCGATCACGTAGAAGCCGGTGGCATGCGTCGGCGGGAGCAGCGCCGGGTCGATGCGACCGCCCACCGGCAGGATGTTCAGCCGCTGATAGAAGATGATCTGGAGGATGATCCCGAGCCAGAACACGGGCATCGACACCGCCGCGATCGAGAGCAGACGGCTGGCGTGGTCCGGGAGCCGCCCGCGCCGCAGGCCGCCGAGCACCCCCAGCGGGATGCCCGCGACCACGACGATCAGCATCGCGGCGAAGGTGAGCTCGACGGTCGCGGGGAAGAACTGGCGCAGGTCTTCCGACACCGGCCGGCGGGTGGTGATCGACTCGCCGAGGTTCCCGTGCAGCAGGTCGCCCATGTAGGTGACGTACTGCTGCACGAGGGGCTGGTCGTAGCCGTACCGGTGCCGGAGGACCTGCACCTGCTCCGCCGTCGCGTGGGGGCCCGCCTGCAGCCGTGCGGGATCCCCGGGGACGACGTGCGTCACCGCGAAGGTGACGACGCTCATGCCGAGGAGCACGATCGGCAGCGAGATCAGGCGTCGGAGGAGGAGCCGCCGCACGGTTCGCTCAGGCGCTCAGCCTGTAGGGGTCGACGGAGTTGATGTACATGCCGTTGAACTCGAACCCCTTCAGCTCGGGGCTCATCGGTAGGAGGTAATCCACGTCGCTCAGGAAGATGTACGGGGCGTCCTCGACGACGATCCGCTGCGCCTGCGCGTACAGCTGCATGCGCTTCGCCTCGTCCGGCTCGGCCGTGGCCTTGTTCAGGACATTGTCGAACTGCGGGTTCGAGTAGTAGGTGAAGTTGTAGCCCGCCGATCCCTGGGCGGAGGTGGCGAAGAGCGTCCACAGGAAGTCGAACGGCGTCGCCAACGATGGCCACCAGACGACCCCGTAGGCCTCGTTCGCCGTGGCCTTGTTCGAGAGCGTGCCGACCCACGTCGAGGGCGACAGCTCCTGGATCGAGACCGTGATCCCGAGGTCCTTCATGTTCGACTGGAACTGCTCGCCCAGCGGGCGCTTCCAGTAGTAGCCAGTCTCATAGATGAACTTGAGCGAGAACCCGCCGCCGTCGAACCCCGCCGCGGTGAGCATCTTCCGGGCCCGGTCAGGGTCGTAGGTGTACTGCGGGAGCGACCCGTCCCAGCCGGGGAAGATCTTCGGCAGCGGGCCGCGGGCCTGGGTGGCCGTGCCGTTGAGGACGTTCTTCACCCACGTGTCGTAGTCGAAGCCGTACGAGATGGCCTGGCGGACGGCCTTGTTCGACGTCGGGCCGGTGCGGCACGGCAGGCCCAGGTAGTAGACGTTGAAGCTCGGGTCATCGGTCACCGTCACGCTCTTCTCGGAGCGCATCGAGTAGACGACGTCGTCGGGCAGGTAGAGCGCGATCTGGCTCTGGCCGCGCTCGAGCTCGAGCCGGCCGCTGGACGGGTCGGACACGTACTGGACGAGGACCCGCTCGAAGTGGGCGCCCTTCCAGCCGGCCCAGTACTTCTCGTTGCGGGCGAAGGACGCCTGCTGGTTCAGCTGGTAGTCCGTGAGCGTGTACGGGCCGGTGCCGACCATGTTCGACCGCAGCCACGACTGGGCCCAGTCCTTGCCCTTGTGGTCGGTCAGCGCCTTGGCCGAGATCATGTAGAGGCCGTAGAGGCTCGCGAAGCCGTAGAGCAGGCCGTCCGAGAAGCCGGACAGATTGACGACGACGGTGTGGTCGTCGGGCGTCTCAACGCTCTTCACCGTCGAGAGGGCGTAGGCGATGCCCTGCTTGACCGCGATCTGGCGCTCGATGTTCAGCTTGACGGCGGCGGCGTCGAGGGCGGTGCCGTCGGTGAAGCTGACGCCGGGCTGCAGGTGGAAGACGAGGGTGTTCTTGGCATTGTCGAGCTCGTAGGCCTTGGCCAGGCGCGGCTCGACGTTGATCGTCGAGCCCTTGAACTGGAGCAGCGGCTCGTACACGCACCGCCACAGGAGCGGCGACTGGCCGTCAAGCGAGACGCCCGGGTCGAGCGTCACCGGGGTCGCGCCCGACGTCATGGTGAGCACCTTGGCCGCGGACGTGCTCGACCCGCCGCCCGCGTTTGCATTCGAGCCGCCGCAGGCGGCGGCGATGGCGGAGATGCCGCTGATCGAGAGGCCGGCCGCCCCGGCCCTGGCCAGGGCGTCGCGCCTGCTCATGGGACGGCGCAGCAGGTCGTCGATGAGGCCGGCCCGGTCGGGCGCGGCGGGGGTGTGGCGGGGGTCGTTCACGCGTGTCCTCCTGGGGGTGGCGGGGCGGGGCGCGCGCCGGCGACGCGGTCGTGGAAGTGGCAGCGGACGGTGCCGCCGCCGGGCGCCGGAACCGGCGGTGGGTCGGTCGTGACGCAGATCTCGGGGTCGTCGAGGCTCTCCCGCAGCCAGCAGCGTGTGTGGAAGCGGCAGCCGGACGGGGGCGCGGCCGGGCTGGGCGGGTCGCCGCGCAGCACGATCCGCTCCCTGGCCGCCTCGACGGCGGGGTCCGGCACCGGAGCGGCGGAGAGGAGTGCGACGGTGTAGGGGTGCGCCGGCCGGTCGAGCACGCGCCGGGCCGGCCCGACCTCGCACATCCGGCCCAGGTACATCACCGCGATCTCCTCCGCCACCTGCCGCACGGCGCCGAGGTCGTGGCTGATGAAGAGCGATGTCAGCTTGAGGTCGCGCTGGATCTCGGCGAGGAGCTCGAGCACCTGGGCCTGGATCGACACGTCGAGGGCGCTCGTCGGCTCGTCGGCGACGAGCAGGTCGGGGTCGAGCGCGAGCGCCCGGGCGATGCCGACGCGCTGGCGCTGGCCGCCGGAGAGCTGCGACGGGTAGCGGCGCTCGGCGGTCCGGGAGAGGCCCACCCGGTCGAGCAGGTCGTGCACGCGTGCCGACCGCTCCGCCCGCGTGCCGCGCCCGTGGATCCGCAGCGGCTCCTCGATCCAGTCGTGGACGTCGATGCGCGGGTTCAGGCTGGAATACGGGTCCTGGAAGATCATCCCGATGCGGCGCCGCCACGGGCGCAGGCCGCGCTCGTCGAGCCGCGCGATGTCGCAGCCGTCGAACTCGATCGCGCCGCTCGTTGGCTTCAGCAGGCGCACGACCGCCTTGCCGAGCGTGCTCTTTCCACAGCCCGACTCGCCGACGAGCCCGAGCGTGCAGCCCCGCGCGATCTCGAGATCGACGCCGTCGACCGCGCCGACGTTCGAGTTCCGGCGCGTGTAGTGGACACGCAGGTCGCGAACCGAGAGCAGGGGGGCGGCCGCACTCACGCGCCCGCTCCCGCCGCCGTGCGCAGCGGCCGGCCTGCCTCCGCCTCGGGGACCGTCACGGGGTTGTGGCAGGCGAAGTGCTGGTCGGGGCGGCCGGTCTCGGGCGCGAGCCGGGGCTCCTCGGCCGAGCAGCGGTCGAGCCGCCAGGCGCAGCGCGGCGCGAATGGGCATCCGGGCGGGAGCGCGGTCGGATCCGGCGGCTGGCCGGGAATGGCCGCGAGCGTGCCCGCCGCATCGCGGTCGGGCCGGGCGATCGAACGCAGGAGACCGACGGTATAGGGATGCCGCGGGCGGGCAAAGATATCGGCCACGGCGCCGGACTCGACGATCCGGCCCGCGTACATCACGTTCACCCGCTGGGCTGTCGCGGCGACGACGCCGAGGTCGTGGGTGATCAGGATGAGGGCGGTGCCGAACTCGCTGGTGAGCGTCCGCATGAGCTCGAGCACCTGCGCCTGGATGGTTACGTCGAGCGCGGTCGTCGGCTCGTCCGCGATCAGGAGCTTCGGCTTGAGCGCGAGGGCGATCGCGATCATCACCCGCTGGCACATGCCGCCGCTCAGTCGGTGCGGGTAGCTTTCGAGCACACGCGCCGGGTCGGCGATGCCGACCTCGGCGAGCAGGTCGGCCGCGCGCTTGCGGGCCGCCGCACGGGTGATCGACTCGTGGGCCTGGAGCGCCTCGGTGATCTGCTTCGAGATGCGCACGACCGGGTTCAGGCTCGACGTCGGGTTCTGGAAGACGATCGCGACGTCGCGGCCGCGGCGGCGGCGCAGCTCCGCCTCGCGCAGCCCGAGCAGCTCGACCCCGTCGAGTGCCAGCCGCTCGGCGGTCACCTCGGTGTGGCGGCCCGGAAGGAGCCCCATGAGCGCGAGGCTCGTCACGCTCTTGCCCGACCCCGACTCGCCGACGAGGCCGACGGTCTCGCCGGCGTCGACGGTGAAGCTGACGCCGTTCACGGCGGGGACGACTCCAGTGCGGGTGCGGAAGCGCACGGCCAGGTTCTCGACCTCGAGCAGGGCCATCAGCCGGGCTCCGTCGCCGGGGCGGGCGGCTCGAGGGCGCGCCGAGCGATGTCCTCGGGCAGGCCGATCGCGCCCAGCGCGCCCACGAGCGTTCTACGGGCGTCGTCCCAATCGCCGGTCACGAGGGCGCGCAGGCCGAGGCCGTCGCCGAGCCGGGCGAGGATCATCGCCTCCTGTTCGTCGGGGAGCCGGGGCGAGACGAGGCCGGAGTCGTGCCAGCGGATGAGCGTCTCGGTGACGAGCGCCTCCCAGCGCCGATCCGTCCCGACGAGGAGGTCGGCCAGCTGCTGGTCCCCAGCCGCCGTACCGACGAAGTTCAACCACAGCCGCCACTCGCCGTGCCGCTCGGGAGCGTACGGGACGGCCACCGAGACGAACCGGCAGACGCTCTCCTCGGCCGTGGCGGCCTCGCGGATCTCCCGCTCGACCCGGTCGAGCCACGTGCGCATCGTCCATTCGAAGCAGGCCGAGATCAGCTCCGACTTGTCCGCGAAGTAGTGGGTGAGGACGCCGGTCGTGAAGCTGCCCTCGCGCGCGATGCGGCGCAGCGACGTCGCCTCGAGGCCGTCGCGCATGATCACGCGCCGCGCGTGCTCGAGGACCTCCTCACGGCGCGAGCCGACGCTTCTCATCGGGGGCTCCGGGCGGGACATGACAACTGTTATGACGACGGTATCGAACGCATCTGCGAGGTGTCAAGGCCACGCTCACGCCGCCGGGTGAAGCGCGGCCGCCCGGCTTCTACCTGGACGCGAACCTCTGCGAACGCGAGGCCGGCGGCGGCTGGAACTCCGCCGGGAGCGTGGGCCGCGGCTTCACCGACCGGGGGCTCGAGGACCTGCGCGCGAACCCGCCGCCCCAGGGGATCTATGACGGCTTCGACCGCGCCGGGTGGGGTGACGATGTGTGAGGCCTC
>CAVSVU010000004.1:0-9458 GCA_963731515.1 uncultured Actinomycetes bacterium
GAACGGGTCGACCGCGCTCGTCGCGCCGGCGCTGCTCGCCCGCAGCCTGGGCGTGCGCCGGGACGACAACCAGGCGGTCCAGTACGTCTTCCGGATGTTCGGGATCCGCACCGTCCTGATCGGGCTTCAGCTGCTCCTGCCCGAGGGCGAGCTGCGGGACGCGTCGGTGCGGACCGCCCCGGTGATCCACGCGAGCGACACCGCATCGGCGGCGCTCGCCGGCCTCACCCGCCAGATCCCGGCCCGGCCGGCCCTGATCGCCACCTCGATCTCGCTGCTCAACACCGCCCTCGCCCTGACCGCCTCCGCCGGCCGGAGCCGCCAGGGGGCGGCGGCGTGAGCGCGGGCAAGCTGCTGCGAACGGGGCTCGTCGCCGGCGGCACCGTGCTCGCGGGCCGGGCGGCGTGGCGCCTGCTCTCGCAGCCCGAGACGCCCGACCCCGTGTCGGGCTCCGTCTACCGCGACACCGTCGGCTGGCGGCTCTACGACGGCGTGTGCGCCGCCGCCGACCGTGCGGTGGGCTGGGACAAGCTGCCCGTCCCCCTCGGCCTCGCGACCCTGATCGGCCTGCGCAACATCCTGCGCCAGGAGAACCTGTACGACACGAGCGGGGAGCCGTCGGTGGACCTGCCCCCGCTGCCCGCCTTCGACCCGTCCTTCCTCGTGAACCGCAGCGAGCTCGGCGTCTACAACGACCTCGACGAGCCGCGGATGGGGATGCTCGGGTCGCGCCTCGGCCGCAACGTCCCGCTCGAGGCCACCCGGCAGGAGCCGGACGACCTGCTCATGGAGCCGAACCCGCGCACGGTCAGCCGCGAGCTTCTCACCCGGCACGAGTTCATCCCCGCGGAGTCGCTGAACCTGTTCGCCGCGTCGTGGATCCAGTTCATGATCAAGGACTGGTTCAGCCACGGCCGCGGCGATCCCGAGCACGTCTATGAGGTCCCGCTCGAGCAGGGAGACCCCTGGCCGGAGCCGCCGCTGTCGATCCTGAAGACCGTGCCCGATACGACCCGGCCCCCGGACGCCGATTTCCCGCCGACGTTCCTGAACGTGACCGCCACCCACTGGTGGGACGGATCCCAGCTCTACGGCGTCGACCCGGCCGCCCAGCAGTTCGCCCGCACCGGCGAGGGCGGCCGGCTGAACGTCGACGCGAAGGGGGTCGTGCCGCTCCCCGACGACCCGGCCCGCGACCCGCGCATGCAGCCGGGCTTCTGGCTCGGCCTGCAGATGCTCGTGAACCTCTTCACGCTCGAGCACAACGCGATCTGCGACCGGCTGGCGGCCGAGTACCCGGCCTGGACCGACGAGCAGCTCTTCCAGCGCGCCCGCCTGATCCTGTCGGCACTCCTCGCCAAGATCCACACGGTCGAGTGGACGCCCGCGGTGATCGCCCATCCGACGATGGAGATCGCGATGCGGGCCAACTGGTACGGGATCGCCGGCGAGCGGGTGAAGCGCGCGTTCGGACGCATCAGCGCGAGCGAGGTGATCAGCGGCATCCCCGGATCGAAGCACGACCACTTCGGCGTGCCGTACGCGCTGACCGAGGAGTTCACGATCGTCTACCGGATGCACCCGCTGATCGCCGACGACTACCGCTTCCGCTCGGCCGCCGACGGGAACGACCTGGAGCAGCTGACGCTGCGGGAGCTGTCGGGGCCGGGCTCGCAGACGGCCCTCGACCGGATCGGGATGCTCGACCTCCTGTACTCGTTCGGCACGGCTCACCCCGGCGCGATCGTCCTCAACAACTTCCCCCGCTTCCTGCAGGAGTTCCAGCGGCCGGACGGCAGGATGATGGACATCGCGGCGACCGACATCCTGCGCTCGCGCGAGCTGGGAGTGCCGCGCTACAACGAGTTCCGGCGCCTGCTGCACCTGCGCCCTGCCGCCGACTTCGAGGACCTGACGGACGACCAGGAGCTGGTCGATCGCCTGCGCCGGCTCTACGGCGACGTCGAGCGCCTCGACGTGATCGTCGGCATGTTCGCCGAGAAGCCGCCGCGCAACTTCGCCTTCAGCGACACCGCCTTCCGGATCTTCATCCTGATGGCGTCGCGGCGGATCAACAGCGACCGCTTCCTCACCGACGACTACACCGCCTCGACCTACACCCAGACCGGGATCGACTGGATCGAGGGCACCCGCTTCGTCGACGTGCTCCAGCGCCACTACCCCGCCCTCGGCCCGTCCCTGCGCGAGCTCGAGAACGGGTTCAAGCCCTGGTCGCCGGTGGCGGGCGATCCCGGCGATGGCTGAGACCTTCTCGGTCGCCGCCCTCGAGGCGATGTCGCAGGCCGAGCTCGACGGGCTCTTCCGCTCGAGCCCCGCCGGAGAGATCCCGGACGGCCGCGGGGACGGCACGGTCCTGCTCGCCCCGGGCACCGCCCTCACGGAGCCGGCCGCGAAGGTCGCGCACCTGCTGGCGTGGAAGGGCAAGGTGTTCGACGCCGCCCGCGGCGAGGTGCAGAACGAGCTGCTCCCGACCGCGATCCGTGCCGTGCCGGCCCAGGTCTACGTGGGCCCGAGCCGGCGCGACGGCGGGGCGTGCATCGTGCTGGACTACTCGCGCACGACGTTGCTGACGAGCTGGATCCACGACGAGCTCCGGCTCGTCGCCCCGGGCCTCTACCTCGGGGTCATGCTGTGGGGCCGCACGAGGCTGATCGACTTCGCGCTGCGCTTCCCGGCGGCAGCGACGGCTGGGTAGATGGTTGATTCCACGCCCCCGCGCGCCTGGACGTCAGGCTGTTCGCGGAGGTTCGGGTCGTTGGTGGGGCTGCGGCTGCGAACCGTCGCATCGCGGCGTCCTCGGTCGCGCCCATATTTCAGTCCCAATATGAACACTCCCTGCGTCCTTGCGCTGCTCGGTTCGCAACCACCCAGGACATCACGGCGGCGTGGAATCAATCATCTAGACCGATTCGGTGTCGGGGCCGGCGTGCTCGGCCGACTCGGAGCTGCGCAGATCGTCCTTGTACGACTCGGCCCGCAGCTGCAGCCGGGCGATGAAGAGGTTGGGCACGAGCCCGAACATCGCCGCGAACACGAGCTGTGGTCTTGGCCCAGGTCTACGTGGACCCGGCTCGACGGGGAGCAGAGCAGCGCGCGTAGCACCTCCCCGGCGGGGACAGGGCGGCGGAGCCCTTGCGAGACCTCGCCAGCCGCTCACGCGGCCGACCGTCCGGCGGCGGCGAGGCCGACGGCGCCGACCGGGCAGGCCGCACAGATTCGTTCGGCGCGTGCGCGATCGAGCGAGGCGAGCCGCACGCGAGCGCAGCCCTCGTCGTCGAGCTCGACGGCCTCCGCATCCTCGGCGACACACTCGCCGTAGCCGACGCAGATGTCCGGGTCGATGATCAGCTGGACGTCCATGGTTCCTCCCTGAGGGTTGTCGCCGGTTTCGTCGTCATGCCGCGATCATGCGGCGGGCATCGTTGAGGCGGCCGGGGGCGCCGAGCAGGACCACGCACGCGGGCCGGCCCTGGTCGTCGTGGCCGATACGCAGGTCCTCGCGGCGCACCCACTCGCAGACCGCCGGGGCGACCCCGACCTGCTGGATGCGCAGCGGCCCGATGTCGGAGAACCAGTACGGGTCGCGCGCGTAGGCGGCGCGGGAGCCGAGCACCGCGTCGGCGGCGTGCGCGCCGCTCGCGCGGGCGTTGTCCCAGTGCGGGACCGCAATCCGGCCGAAGCGCGGGTGCGGGAAGGCGGCGACGTCGCCGCACGCCCAGACGCGGTCGGCGCCGAGCACGCGCAGTTGCTCGTCGGTGTCGACGTCGAGGCCGCCGCCGAACGCCGGAGGCAGCGTCGCCCGGACGCCGGCGACCGCGATGACGACATCGGCAGGGATGTCGCCGTGGGTCGCCGTCCGCACGATCCATCCGGCCTGCGCTCGCTCGACGTCCGTCACCGCGCAGCCACCCAGGAAGCAGATGCCGAGGCCGGCGAGCACGCACCCGGCCGCGCCGATGACGTCGAGGTGCTGACGCCCGAGCGGCTCGTCGGCCCGTTCGAGCAGCGTGACCCGGTGGCTGCGCCCGAGCGTGGCCGCGGTCTCGCATCCGATCAGCCCGGCGCCGATCACGACGACCCGCCGCCCCCGCTCCGCAAGCCGGGGCAGCAGCGCCTCGGTCGAGGCGGCGTCGACGTTCTGGTCGGTCGACTCGATCCCCGGCACCGGCGGCCGTGCGATCGCAAGGCCCGTCGCCCACACTAGCCGGCCGAACGGGCGCTCACCGTCCGGGCCGCCTTCGCGACCGCGCACCGTGAGGACGCGGCGGCCGAGATCGAGCCCGTCGACCCAGCCGTCCACGTGGTGGATACCCGCCGCCTCGAGCGCGCGCGCGTCGGTGAGGTAGGGCACCCTCCGGCGCATGAGGGCGCGCTTCGAGAGCGGCGGGCGGTCGCACGGCAGTCCGGGCCCGATCAGCTCGACCGGCACACCGGCGGAGGCAAGCCGTGCGGCACACGCGTAGCCGGCGACGCCGTTCCCGACGACGGTCACGGGGTCGCTCGCGGCGATATCAGTCACCTCCATCAGATTCGGCAACAACGATCGCTGCGGGCCGGCTCGGCGCCGGGGACGGGGACATACGCCGCGCGGCCAGCCCTCGCTCCATCCAGCGGTACCAAGCCGCGCCGCCGACGATGGCGGCGGACGCCGCGTAGACGGCGAGCGCCCAGGGCGAGCGGGCGTCGGTGCCCGTCAGCACGCCGTGCACGAGCGCGGACGCCCAGACGGCGTAGCCGAAGTAGTGCAGCGCCCGCCAAGCCCGCTGGCTCATGAACCGTGCCTGGCGCAGCCGGAAGGACAGCGGCAGCGCCACGGCCAGCCACAGGGCGCATGCCCCGAACACGACGCCTGGCCGTGGGTCGAGCCCAACCAGGGAGCCGACGGTCACGCGCGCGAACCGGTCGAGCATCAGCGTCGCGACGTGGATCACGAGCGCCACCATGCCGAGCGACCCGAGGAAGCGGTGGAACCCGAGCGCCGCCGCCGGCGGCCGCCACGAGCGGGCGGAGAGCCCGATACCCCAAGCGACGACGAGGGTGTAGCAGGCAAAGGCGATGAATGCGCTCGCCCGGGAGACCTCCCAGAGCATCATCGCCGCACCACCTCGTCCCAGCGCGCGCTCGTGCGGACGACGCCGCCCGTGGACACCATCGCGGCCTCCGTCGTGGCGGCGAGCCGCTCGGGGCGGAGCGCGAGCACCTTCGCAAGCACGTCCGCCCCCACGGGGTCGTCGCTGACGACGGTGGCGTGCGTCGCCGGCCCCGGCCGGCCGGTGTCCGGGTCGATCAGGTGATGGGCCTCCTGGCCGTCGCCGTTGCGCCATCGCCGGCGCCCGTATCCGGACGTGGCGACGCCCTGTCCCGTCCTTACGAGGACATGCGCGACCACCGGCGGGGGCGGTCCGGCGGCCGAATCGGCCCCGCTCGGCGCCTCGACGGCCACGACGTGGTCACCCCACGCAGCAACCAGGTCGCCGCCGGCGTCCACGAGAATCGCCGGGTCGTCGCAGCGAGCCTGGAGCAGCGCCGCGGCGCGGCAGGCGATCCAGCTCTTCGCGATCCCGCCCAGGTCGAGCCGGGTCCCGCGCGGGATCCGGACGGTGCGGCGGGCAGGATCGACCTCGATGCGGCCGTGGAGGGCGCGCGAGGGCGGGCTTATCGCGGCGTGGGCGGCCTGGTCGAGCAGACTGCGGCGATAGCCCCACGCGACCAGCGCGCCGCCGACGAGCGGCTGGAAGATACCGTCCGTGCGCTGGGCCCAGCCGACGCACGCCTCGAGGATCCGGAGCGTGTCGAGGGACACCTGGACCGGGGTGCCGGCGGCGGTGTTGATCCGCGAGACCTCGCTGTCGGGACGGAACCGCGACCAGCGCGCCTCGTCGCGTTCGACCGCGGCGGAGACGGCGCGGGCCAGCTCCGCGGTGACGCCGCCGGCATGGTGGATCCGCCAGGTGGTCCCTGTGGCCCGCCACTCCCACGCGGCCGTCGTTACGGGTGTCAGGAGATCCGTCACGGCACCGGGCTCGTGTGGGTCGTCGGGGCAGGCGCCGGAGCGACCGGCGCGGGCGCCGGCGCCGACGCCGCGGGCAGCGACACAGCGCCGTAGGACGGCGTGGGCACGCTCGCCGCCGCGGCGGCGCCGGCCCGCGCCTTCGCGATCGTGACCAGGAGCCGGTGCTGGGACCGGCGGGTGCGGACGACCAGTCGGTCGTAGCGCACGACCATCGCGTGCATGTTCCGCGCCGCGAGCCGGTCGTGGGCGACCGCCTGCGCGGCCAGTCCCTGCCACGACCGGGAGTCCGCCTGCCAGGCAGACGCGATGGAGCTCTGGTGGATCGACCATGCCACCGCGCCGCCGCAAATGAGGGCGATCACGGCCGTATAGATGCGGAGCGCCGTGCTAGTCATCGCCGCCGCTCCCACCGTCGTCACCGCCGACGGGGCTCGTGCGCGTCGTCGGCGGGGCCGGGCTCGTCCGGGTCACGGGGGCGGTCGTCGTCACGGCCGGCGCGGCGGCCGCGGCGGTCACGTACGTCGGCGTGTAGACGGGCGCCCGGGGATCGACGTGGATCTTGGGCACGTGCGGCGGGTGCCACTGCAGGGTGTGCGTTGCGACACGCCGCGGACGACCCAGCGGGAGCTCCTGCTCGAGCTTGAACCGGGCCGCGGCCGATACCTGCAGGGCCGACCCCAGTCCCGCGTCATGCCGCGCGGCGTATGCGCCGCCGGCGACGAGCAGGCCGGCCAGCATGGCCGCGCCTGCGACGGACGGGTGGCTCGTCACGGCGATTCCTCCTTCGGTCGGAAAAGGGAGCAGTCCGCTCCCGCATCCACACCGTACGGACGCCGGCTGAGCTAGACGTGAGCCGGAGGTGAGACTGCTCTCACGCGGCCCGAGTCGGGGACGCTGGGCGTCCGCGGGAGCGAGATGACGAAGCTGGCGCCGCTCCCGGGCGCGCTTCGGACGGAAATCGTCCCGCCATGCGCCACGACGATGGCGTGGCAGATCGCGAGCCCGAGGCCGGCGCCGCCGGTGTCGCGGCTGCGGGCGCTGTCGGCGCGGGTGAAGCGGTCGAAGAGCGTCGGCAGGAGCCCGGGGTCGATGCCCTCGCCGGAATCGGTGACCTCGGCCCGCACCCGGTCGCCTTCCACCGCCGTCACGACAGTGATGTCGTCGCCGGCGACCGTGTGCCGCACAGCGTTCGAGAGCAGGTTCAGGAAGACCTGCTCGAGCGACCCCTCGTCGCCCTCGACGTAGGCTCCGGGCGCAGCCGCGACCCGCCATGTGCGCTCGCCGAGGACGCGGCACCGGTCGACGGCGGCTTCGGCGAGGACGGACACATCGACCGGCCGGCGCTCGCCCTCGCTGCCCGCGCCGGCCCGCGCGAGCCGGAGCAGGCTGTCGACGAGCTGCCCCATGCGGTCGAGCTCGGCGACCGCAACCGTCACCGCCCGGCGCAGCTCCTCCGAGTCTCCTTCGCCGGGCAGCGCGACCTCGAGGTGCCCCCGGGCGATGGTGAGCGGCGTCCGCAGCTCGTGGGAGGCGTCGTGCACGAACTGGCGCTGGGCGGCGAACGCCACCTCGAGCCGGGCGAGCATCGCATCGATCGCCGTCGCCACGTCGCCGATCTCGTCGCGGGTCGTCACCGGCCCCATCCGCACGGAGAGGTCGCCCGCGGTGACACGGGACGCCCGCTGGGCGATGCGCGAGAGCGGCGAGAGCGCCCGGCGAGCCGCCCACCAGGCGGCCGCCGTCGCGGGCAGAAGCCCGATCAGGCAAACGATCAGCATCGCGTCGAGGAGGCGGCTCACGGCCGCGTCGGCCTCGGCAACCGGCAGTCCGGCCATGACCACGCCGGTCCCGCGCGCGGCAGTGGCGACCAGGTAGCCGTCGCCGTCGATCGTGATCGTGCGGACGACGCCGGGCAGCCGCGGCCCGAGGGCGGCCAGCGTTCCCGCGAGCCGCCGGTTGTAGAGCGTCCTGCCGCGCAGGGGCCTGTAGACCAGAAGATCGCTCGAGCCGCTGCGCGCACCCAGGTAGACCCTCATCGCCGTCTCCTCGCCGCTCTCCGTCTCGGCATCAGGCGTCCCCTGCCGTACCACGTATGCGGTGTCGCGACGGCCGGGCCCTGCCGGCGAGTCGGAGGCGCCCCCACCGCGGCCGTCGCCGGTGCCGTCGTCCCCGCTCCCGCCGCCGGCGGTGGCCGGCGGCGTCCACGTCGAGCTGTCACCGCCCGATGAGCTGTCCGTCCCGGTCACCGGCGGCGGAATGATCACGTTCGTCGATCCGGTTCCGCCCGCGCGTTGACGGCGATGGCGCCTGGGCACCGTGGGCGTGCCGGTGGTGGTCGTGGTCACGCCGGCGGACCCCGTCTTCGCCGGGCGCTCCCCTGCCAGCGCCAGATCGCGCGCCGCGGCCCTCGCGTCTGCCACGAGCGTCTGGTGCACCTGGTGCGCCTCGATCAGATAGACCGTCAGCAGGCCCGCGGCGAGCACGCTCGCGGCCAGCCCGGCGCTCACGAGCGCAAGCCGCAGCCGAATGGGGAGGCGGGGGATCACGCCGCGCGCTCGCGCACCAGCCGGTAGCCCATCCCGCGTACCGTCTGGATCGGCGAGTACCCGTCGGTCGTGAGCTTGCGCCGCAGGTAGCCGATGTAGACGTCGACCAGGTTGGAGCGCGGGTCGAACGTGTACCCCCAGACGCCGTCCAGGATCTGCTGGCGCGAGAGCACCTGGCCGGGGTGGCGCATCAGGTACGCGAGCAGGGCGAACTCGCGCGCCGAGAGCGGGACGCGCAGGCCGTTGACCTCGGCCTCGCGGGCGAGCAGGTCGAGCGAGAGCGGCCCTGTCTCGATCGAGGCCGAGCCACGTCGCTGGTCGGCCGGGCGCCGGGTGTGAGCACGCACCCGCGCGGCCAGCTCGGCGAACGCGAACGGCTTCACCAGGTAGTCTGTCGCCCCCAGGTCGAGGCCGCGGACCCGGTCGGCGACCTCGCCCCTGGCGGTCAGCACGATGACGGGCAGCTCGGGATCGATCGCCCGGATCGCCGCCAGCACGTCGAAGCCGTCGATCCCGGGCAGCATGATGTCGAGGACGACGACGTCCGGGCGCCGGTCGCGCAGGCGGTCGAGCCCCTCCTCGCCGCGCGTCGCCGTGTCCACGGTGTGCCCCTCGGCGGTGAGGCCGCGCTCGAGAAACGCCAGGATCAGCGTCTCGTCTTCGATGACGAGGATCTTCATGTGTCCTCAGTGTGGCCACTCGGTGTAAGGAACTTCTCACCCTGCGCGAGTGCGCCGGCCCGGGGCGGAAGATCGCCGGCGGCTGTGCGGGTGAGGGGGCGGAGACGCGACCGTCGTTTCATGGCCCTCTCACGATGCCGGGGACGGCGCCGGGGCGAATCGGTGCCAACCCGGATTCCGAGTCGGGAAACTCCCTAT
>CAVSVU010000005.1:0-38275 GCA_963731515.1 uncultured Actinomycetes bacterium
CGACCAGCCCGGCGGTGAACGCATAGACGGCCCGCACGTAGAGCGGCCGTCCCCGCTGCGCCGATGCGGGCCACGCCGAGGATCAGGTAGAGGAAGTGGATCCCCCATGCGCCGAGGCCCTTCAGCCAGTACGCGAGCGCCTGCTTGTCCTGGAGGTCGAAGTACCCCGCCAGGTACACGGCGGCGAACGCGAGCATGAAGCCGGCGAGCGTGATCGCCGCCGGATGCAGGAGCAGGTCGCGGCGGCGGATGCGGTCGGCCACGAACGCGATCACGAATGCGGTGGCGAGGAGGTTCGTCCACGTGAGCGTCAGGTCGGACGTCTCCCAGCGGATCTTCTCGAAGGTCAGCACCGAGAGGGTGAGGAGCAGCAGCCAGTCGAGCTTCGTGAGCTTCATCCGGCGGCCGCCCGCAGCACGTCGGCGAGCTCCCGGGCCCGCTCGCGCCGCGACATCGACTCGGCCAGCCCGGCCGGCAGCTCGACGTCGGGCAGGCCGCCGTTCCGGCGCCGGTCGACGAGGGCCTCGAGGGCGCGTGACTGGGCGCCGGGGTCGTCCGGATCGGCCACCTCACCGGCGCCCGCCTCCCCGACCAGCGCGGCGGCGACGCCGTTGGGCGGCACCGCGGCCAGGATCGGGCGCCGGGCTGCGAGGTACTCGTAGACCTTGCCCGAGATCACCGTGTCGCCGCGGCCGTCGGCGTGCGGGATCAAGAGCAGCAGCGCGTCGGCGCCGCGCTGGGCGGCGATCGCGTCGCGGTAGGGCAGGAAGCCCGTCTCCTCCCACGCGGCGTCGATCCCGAGGTCGTGCGCCCAGGCCCGGTCGGACTCGCGCATGTCGCCGACGAAGCGCACGAGCACCTGCCCGCGCAGGTCGGGCCGGCGTTCCAGCAGGTCGCGCACCGCGGTCAGGAACGGCCGCGGTGTGCGCTGGCCGAAGAACGCGCCGGTGTGGACGATCGTGAACCGGTCGGTCGGAGCGTGGTCGAGGCCGGCGAAGTCGGAGAGATCGACGCCGTGGCCGATGACGTGGGTCTTCCCCGCGGCGCCGGGGTCGAGGCCGGCGAGCTCGGCGGCGATCGCATCGGTCACCGCGACGAGCGCGGTGGCGCGGTGAGCCACGGTACGGGCCATGCGCCGCTCGACCGCCCGCTTCGCCCGCACGCCCCGGCGCTCGTACTGGCGGTGGGGATGGGCCAGCCACGAGTCGCGCAGGTCGGCCACCCACGGCTTCGAGGTGGCCGTCGCGACGGCCGCCCCGATCAGGTGCACCGAGGCCGGCGGCGACGTGGTCATGATCGCGTCGATCCGGCGCCGCCGCACGATGCGCGCGGCGGCCGGGACGGCCGTCGCCGCCCATGGCAGGGCCTTGTCGGGGACGAGCGCGCGCTCGTAGGCGTACCGCGCGTGCACGGCGGCCCGGCGCAGGCCGCGCGCGCCTCGCAGCGCCTCGCCCCGGAACGACGAGCGCGGGCCGAGGAAGCGGGCCCGGTGCACGGTCGTCCGTGCCGGGATGGCGTCGAGGAGCGGCTCGTCGAGCGCGAACCACTTCGGGTCGCTGGGCGCGAGCACGTCCACGTCGACGCCGAGGTCGGGGAGGTCGCGGCAGAACTTGAGCGTTCGCTGGACGCCGCCACCGCCCGCCGGGGGGAAGTAGAACGCGATCAGGAGGAGGCGCACGGAACCGCCAGTGTAGTGAGCGCCTGCTCCGACCCGGCGCGGAACGGCCCCGATACGATCGCGCAGATGAGCGGCGGATTGGACGGCGAGGGGCTCCCGGTCGGCTTCAGGGTCGTCGGGGCGGTGACCCCGTTCGAGCGCCGTGTCGAGAGGATGGTGCGGCGGATCCCGCCCGGGCGGGTGGCCAGCTACGGCCGCGTGGCCGAGTGGGTCGGGCGGCCCGAGGCTCCCCGGGCGGTCGGGCGGGTGATGGCCAACTGCGACGGCGGACTGCCCTGGCACCGGGTGGTGACGGCCGCGGGACGGCTCGTGCCCAACCACGAGGCGGAGCACGCCGAGCGGCTGCGGGCGGAGGGCGTGCGCGTCGCCAACGGCCACGTTGCGGCGCCGGTCCCCTGGTGGTCCGGGCCACGGCGGCGGGGACGGTAGGGATGGTGCCGCTCCGCGGAGTCTCGCCGTACCGGTGCCAGGCACCGGGCGCGGTGCGCGCCGACGCGTCGCTGCGACTCGAAGCTGGTTGGTCGGCGCCGGTGGATGGTGCCTGGCTCCGCGTAGCGGTGCCTGGCACCGGTCAGGCTGACCTCGGCGCCCGTGGCGGCGTTACATGAACCAGCGGTAGACCTCGAAGACCTCGGCGAGGTCGCGCCCGCCCTCGATCCCGCGCGTGCGGGCGACGTTGCGCACGTACTCCTCGTTCGCGTAGTTGCGGTGGGCCTGGCTGCGGTAGCACATGAGCGCGGCCACCTTGCGGTCGAGCTGGGCCGGCTCGAGCTCCACGTAGGCCTGCTGGCGGAAGTTGAAGCAGTTCCACGGGATCTCGTATCCGAGCAGGGTCGTGCGCTTGAACGCGCGCATGCTCTCGCGGGCCACGGTCTCGTGATCCTGGTGGATGTCGCCCAGCGACGGGGTCAGCACCAGGTCGGGGCGCAGGTCGGCGTTGAGCGCGACCAGGATCTCGAGGATGTCCTGGCGGACGCTCGGGAACGTGCGCACCTCGAAGTCGTGGACGGTCAGGTGCGACTCGGGGATGCCGAGCGTCGACGTGGCCGCCCGCACCTCGTGGACGAGCGTGTCGGACGGGAACCCGGCCGGCAGCGACCGCGACGCCGACGAGAACGCCACGTAGCGCACCTCGGCGCCGGCGTCGATCAGGCGCGCGATCGTCCCGCCGCACCCGAACTCGCCGTCGTCGGTGTGCGGCGCGAGCACGAGCACGTTGCGTCCGGCGGCGATCATGGCCGCGGATTCTGTCACGCCGGCAGGCGGAAGCTCCCCGCCGTGACCGGCGCCGACCGGTTACCGGCCCGGTCGACCGCGACGAGCGTGACCGTGACCTGGGCGCCGGAGAGCTTCGTGCGGCGGAAGTGGACGCTCCCGCCGTGCCCGCGGAAGAGCGCGGCGTGTCCGGCGTTCGGGCCGGTGCCCGTGGCCCGCACGAGCAGGATCGCCGGCTCGCTCGTGCGGTAGCGGATGGGCTGCGTGCCGCGCGGGCTGACCAGCGTGACCGTCGGCGGTGTCAGGTCGAGCTCGACCGGATCGGGGATCGTGATCGTCCGGCCCAGCGAGAGCAGATGCACGCGCAGGTGGTACGTGCCCTGCGGTGCCTGCCCCCCGGCGTCGGTGTGGCCGTCCCAGCGCGTCGTGACCGGCCCCCGGGGCAGGCGCCGCCCGGCCGCCGGCGTCAGCCGCTCGACCGTCGCGCCGGACGTGGTCACGATCGCGAGCGCCACCCGGCCGGGCTTGCGCAGGCGGAAGCGGAGGAGCGCCGAGTGCGACCGGCAGCGGGTGTGCGGGTGCACCGGCGTGCAGGTCGTCGAGAAGTACTTCTGGAGATGCGTGGCGCCGATCGGGGAGCGCTCGAGCTTCAGTTGCTCGGCACGCAGAAACGCCAGCCCGGATGCGGCGAGCATGACGGCGATGATGATGATCCCGGTGCGGCGGCTGGGCACGACGGCGGATTGTACGGCGGCGTGGTTGGCGGGCACGCGGAAGGGCCGCCCCCGGGTTGCCGGGGACGGCCCCATTTCCGCTTCGAGGTCAGAAGGCGCCGAGCAGCTTCAAGCCGGAGAGCGCCAGGACGCTCGCGATGCTGCCGCGCAGCGCCTTCTCGGGCAGCCGGGCGGTGAAGTGCGAGCCGATCAGGATGCCCGGGATCGAGCCGATCAGGATCGTGCCGACGTAACCGAAGTCCGGCGTCCCCCAGATGATCGTGCCGGCGGCGGCTGCGATCGTGACCATCATCGCGTGCAGCAGGTCGGTGCCGACGACCTTGCGCGCGGTCAGCGGGAACACCGTGACGAGCGCCATGCCGAAGAACACGCCCGAGCCGACCGAGGTCAGGCCGAGGATGAAGCCGAAGACGGCGCCGATCGTGACGGCGATGATCTTGTGGTTGCGGGTCAGCTCCCCGTCCTGGGGCAGCTTCGAGGTGTCCCACAGCCCGCGGATCGTCACGAACGTGCGGATCGCGACGGCGATGCCGACGGCGACCAGCGTGTAGCCGATGACGTCGGGCAGCCACACGTCGATGTTCGCGTCGAACAGGTTGTAGAGCGAGTACGTGCCCAGGAACGCGGCCGGGACGCTGCCGGTCGCCATCCAGAGCGCCAGCTCGCGGTTCACGTTCTTGAGCTGGTGGTGGCGTGCCGCGCCGAACGTCTTCGTGACCGCCGCGTACACCAGGTCGGTGCCGACTGCGGTGCCCGCCGGGATCCCGAAGAACGTGATCAGGATCGGCGTCATGAGGGAGCCGGCGCCCATACCGGTCAGCCCCACCAGGAGGCCCACCGTGAGCCCCGCGAACATCAGTCCAACGTTCATCCTGCCCCACATCCCCTCTCGGTCATTACCACTATCTCGACCAATATAACCGAACTAGTGGGGAATGCAACTCGAACGTGTGCGGATCCCCCGTCTGGGTGGGGCGGACGTACCGATCAACCATCTCAGAAGGCCCCGAGCATCTTCAGGCTGGAGAGCGCGAGCACGCTTGCGAGCGATCCGCGCAGCGCCTTCTCGGGCAGCGCGACGGTGATCTGGGAGCCGATCAGGATGCCCGGGATCGAGCCGATCATGAGGAAGGCGATGCTCGAGAACCGCATCGACGGCAGCAGGAAGTAGGAGGCCGTCGCCGCGGCGCACGTGACGAGCGCGCCGTGGAACAGGTCGGTGCCGACCACGCGCCGGGCCGAGAGCGGGAAAACGGTGACGAGGGCCATGCCGAAGAACGCGCCCGCGCCGACCGACGTCAGCCCGAAGACGAACCCGAACACGACGCCGATGACGAGCGCCATGTAGCGGTGCATGTGCGCGACGTCGGAGTCGACCGGGGGCGTCGAGGCGTCCCACATGCCGCGGATGGTTACGAACGTCCGCACGGCGACCGTGATCGCCACCAGCATGAGGGCGATCCCGATCACGACCTTCATGTCGCTCTGGATCGCCGCGCCGTCGCGCGCCGCCAGGCGGTTCAGGGTGATCACGCCGAGCACCGACGCCGGCACGCTGCCCGCGGCCATCCACAACGCGATCTCGACGTTCACCGTGCGCAGCGTCAGGTGCCGCGCTCCGCCGACGAGCTTCGTGCCGGCGGAGTACAGAAGGTCGGTGCCCACCGCGGCGACGGCGGAGACGCTGAACACGCTGATGAGCACGGGCGCCATCAGCGAGCCGGCGCCCATGCCGGTCGCGCCCACGAGCACGCCGACGAGCAGCCCGGCCAGAATCAGCTCAAGACCGGTCACACACCCCTCTCAGAGTCACGCAAACCTCCCCCACGAGTCTAAGCGAGCTTGTGGGGAACACAAGGCCTGCATAAACGGGGTCAGACCCCGTTTATGCAGGCTGCCCGGCCTACGCCGAGCGGTACGCCTCGATCAGCACCCGCGCCACCTCGGGCCGGCTGAACTCGGCCGGCGGCTCGATGCCCTGCCCGAGCATCTCGCGCACCTTCGTGCCCGACAGGTGGACGTGATCCTCGGAAGGATGCGGGCACGTCTTGGCGGAGCCCATGTTCCCGCACGCCCTGCAGAAGAACGTGTGGTCGAAGAACATCGGCTGGATGCCGAGCTCGTCCCGCTCGAAGCTGTCGAAGATCAGGTGGGCGTCGTAGGTGCCGTAGTAGCTGCCCACGCCGGCGTGATCGCGGCCCACGATGAAGTGCGAGCAGCCGTAGTTCTTGCGGCAGATCGCGTGCCACACGGCCTCGCGCGGCCCGGCGTAGCGCATGGCCGCCGGGAACGCGGACAGGAGCGTGCGGTCGGCCGGGTAGTACTTCTCGAGCAGCACCCGGTAGCAGCGCACGCGCACCTCGGCGGGGACGTCGTCACCCTTGGTCTTGCCGACCAGCGGGTGCAGGAGCAGCCCGTCGACGGTCTCGAGCGCGCACTTCTGGATGTACTCGTGCGCCCGGTGGACAGGGTTCCGGGTCTGGAAGCCGACCACGCGGCTCCAGCCCCGCTCCGCGAACGCCGCCCGCGTCTGGGCGGGGTCGATGTGCAGCTCGGGGAACTCGGCCGCGGGGCGGTCGAACACCGTCACCTGGCCGCCGACGAGCACGCTGCCCTCGGCGTACACCTGGGCGACGCCCGGATGGGCGTCGTCCGTGGTGCGGAAGACCTTCGCGGCCTCCTCGCTGCGGTCGGCCTCGAACACGTCGGCCACGTCGATGACGGCGAGCAGCTCGCCGCCGTGGCCCTCGAGCGCCAGCCGGTCGGCCGTCGGCCGCTCCGGCACGGACAGCGTCACGGGCAGCGCCCACGGCAGGCCGTTCTCGAGGTGCATGTCGGAGACGACGCGGTCATAGTCGGCCTGGACCATGAACCCGGTCAGCGGCGACAGCGCGCCCGACGCGATCATGTCGAGATCGGCGGTCTGCTTCTCGCTCATGTGGACGCGGGGCAGGCTCTGGGCCTCCTCGCGCAGCGCCGCGGCCTCGTCGCCGGTCACCGTGCGGTCGATCAGCTCCCCGCCGTGCGGGGCGATCAGCCCGGCACCGCTCGTGCGTGCGGTCTGCGACGACATCAGGCGACCGCCTCCTCGAGCACCGGGGGGATGATGTTCAGCCGCTCGAGCTCGGAGATCACGAACGCCGCGGACTCCTCGGGCGTCTGGCCCTCGGTCTCGACGACGATCTCGGCCTGCTCGGGCGCCTCGTAGGGGTCGCTGACGCCGGTGAACTCCTTGATCTCGCCGGAGAACGCCTTGGCGTAGAGGCCCTTGATGTCGCGCCGCGCGCACTCCTCGAGCGAGGTTGCCACGTACACCTCGACGAAGTTGCCCACCTGCCCGACCATGTCGCGAACCATCGCGCGGGTCTCGGCGTAGGGGGAGATGGCGGCGACGATGACGCCGGCGCCGTGGCGGGTCAGCAGCTGTGAGACGAAGCCGATCCGCAGGATGTTCGTGTCGCGGTCCTCGCGGGAGAAGCCGAGGCCCTTGCTGAGGTGCGTGCGAACGACGTCACCGTCAAGGTGGTCGACCAGGACGCCGCGCCGCTCGATCTCAGGCCCGATGATCCGGGCGATGGTCGTCTTGCCGGAACCGGACAACCCGGTGAACCAGAGGGTGAAGCCTTGAGTGTTCTCGTGCACGCTGCTCGTTCCTTTCCAGGAGTGGTAAGTCGTCTTGTATCAGCCGTGGCTCAGCGGCCGTGCAGGCCGCACTCGATCTTGCCCGTGCCCCGCCAGCGTCCTGCCCGCTCGTCGGCGTGTGAGCCGCTCACCGACGTCGTGCACGGCATACACCCGATCGACGGATAGCCATGGTCGTGCAGGGTGTTGTACGGAATGCCGTGCCTCCAGATATAGCGCCAGACGTCGCGACTTGTCCAGTCGGCAAGTGGCTGAACCTTGACGACGCCGCGACGGTCGTCCACCTCGATCTTGCGGGCATTTTGGCGAGTTGTCGACTGCTCGCGGCGAATTCCCGTGATCCAGGCGTCCATTCCCCGCAGCGCCTGCTCGAGCGGCGCGACCTTGCGCATCCCGCAGCACGCGTCGGGATCCCGCTCCCAGAGCCGGTCGCCGTGGGCGGCGGCCTGCTGCTCGACGGTCAGCTCGGGCTCGATCCGCTCGAAGTTGAGCGGGTAGCGGGCGATCAGGCGCTCCCGCGTGTCGTAGGTCTCCGGGAAGAGCAGGCCGGTGTCGAACTCGACCACCCGCAGCTGCGGCGCCACCTCCGAGAGCATGTGGACGAGCACCGAGCTCTGCTTCTGCCACGAGCAGGTGAGCACGGCCCGCCCGCCGAAGCGCTCGGCCGTCCACCGCACCAGGTCCTCCGCCGGGCGCGACTCGAACTCGTCGGCGAGGCCGGCCGCCTCGTCGACGGAGATGGGCAGCACGGCGCTCATGCTCGGGGGACGGGCAGGTCTCGCAGGAGCAGGTCGGCCATGGTGTCGGAGCGGAGCCCGAGCCGCAGGGTCTCGAGCGGGATGACCTCCTCGGGCGGGATGTTGCCGAGGTTCACCTCGGGCCCGAGGTGGCGGATGAACCAGGCCTGCTGGTCCTTCTGCGGCGCCTCGAAGAGGAGGTTGTCGAGCGGCACCTCGTGCACGATCTCGTCGATCAGGCCCGAGCGCACCTCGCCGCTGCCGCGGAAGATGCCGGCGGTGCCGCCCTCGCGGGCCTCGGTGATGACCTTGGCCGCCCCCGCCTCGAGCTCCTCCTTGATCCAGGCCACCCACTGGTAGGGGGCGAAGACGCACTCGGAGTCCTTGGAGCCGACCTCGGAGAGGACGACGAACTCCTCGGCCAGCGAGGAGATCAGCTCGAGCTTGGAGTCGCGCTCGATCTGGATCGTCCCGTCCGACACCTCGACGTGCGTGAAGCCGAAGCCCTGCGTCCAGCGCTTGAACTCGTCGACGCGCCCGCGGGCGATGGCCGCCTCGAGCAGCGTCCCGCCGCACATGACGGGGATCGCGGCCGCCTGGTACGTGCGGATCTTGTCGCCCAGGTTGCGCGTCACGTACGACGTGCCCCAGCCCATCTTGACGATGTCGACGTAGTCGCCGGCGGTGTCGATCAGCCCCTGCACCTCGTGCAGGCTCATGCCCTTGTCGATGACGTGCGTCCAGCCCCGCTCGCGTGGCTTGGGAGGGCGCATCGGCAGTCCCAGAAACTCCTCGACCATGGTCTATAACCTCGCGTAGATGGACTCGTCGAGGCGGCGTCGCGCCTCGACCTGGACGTTCTCGTAGAGGCTCTCGCCGTGGCTGTCCATGCCGACGATGAGCGGGCCGAAGTCGCGGACGCGGAAGCGCCACAGGCACTCCGGCATCAGATCCTCCCACTCGACCTGGGCGATGGCCTCGATCTGCGTCGTCTCCAGGGCGGCGGCCCCGCCCACGATCGCGAGGTAGACGCCGCCGTGCTCGCGCAGCGGCTCGAGCGCCTCCGGCAGGAGGCCGCCCTTGCCCATGATCGCCCGGGCGCCGTGGTCGCGGATCAGGCCCTCGGTGAAGCGGCTCATGCGGGCCGACGTCGTCGTGCCGATGCACATCGGCTCGTAGGAGCCGTCCGCGAGCTTGCGCACGTTCGGGGCGGTGTGCAGGAGCGCCGCGCCGCGCAGCGAGAACGGCGGCTCCTGGCCCTGGTCGAAGATCCGGATCTGGGTCGCGTCGCGGATCCCGATCACCTCGCCCTGGATGGTGACGGTGTCGCCCGCGCGCAGCGCCCGGACGGTTGCCTCGTCGGTCGGGAAGGGGATCTCGTGGTGGGCCATGATCTATGCCTCGCGGTCGTAGTCGATGGCGCCGGCCGCGGAGATGTGGGCGCTGGCCCGGCGGGCCGCCCAGCACTGGTAGTTGACCGCGACGGGGTTCAGGGTGATGTGGGTGTGGGCCTGCTCGACGTGGACGGCGAGCACGGTGGTGTCGCCGCCGAGGCCCATCGGGCCGACGCCCGTGTCGTTCAGGAGCCCGAAGAGGTCGGTCTCGAGCGCGGCCACGTCCGGATCGGCGTTCTGCGTCCCCACCGGCCGCGCGATCGCCTCCTTGGCGAGGTGCATGGCCAGGTCGGCCGAGCCGCCGATGCCGACGCCGACGATGCCCGGCGGGCACGGCTTGCCGCCGGCGCCGACGATCGAGTCGAGCACGAAGCGCTTGATCGCCTTCACGCCGTCGGCCGGCACGAGCATCTTCAGGAAGCTCATGTTCTCGGACCCGGAGCCCTTCGGCACGCACTTCACGTCGAGGCCGTCCCAGTCGGGCACGAACTCCCAGTGGATGTGGGGGATGCGGTGGCCGGTGTTGTCGCCGGTCGCCTTGCGGGTCAGGGTGTGGACGGTGTTCGAGCGCAGCGGGTGCTCGAGCGTCGCGCGGCGGGTGCCGTCGCGCAGCGCGATCTCGATCTGGGCCGGATGCAGCGGGAAGCGCTCGCCGACGCGGGCGTAGAAGACGGCGATGCCGGTGTCCTGGCAGACCAGGTTGCCGTTCCTGTCGGCGACCGAGACGTTGGTGTTGATCGTCTCCAGGATGCGGCGTCCCACCTTGTGGGTCTCGCGGCCCATGGCGTCGCGCAGCGCGTCGCGCAGATCCTGGGGGATGTCCTTCAGCGCCCACACGTACAGGTAGGCGGCGGCGTCCTCGACGGCCGTGGCGAGGTCGGTGGAGGCGATCGTGCTCATGCGGCCGCCGCCCGTCCCGCCCGCCGCCCGAAGACGACGCAGTCGAGCAGCGAGTTGCCCATCATGCGGTTGCGGCCGTGGACGCCGCCCGAGATCTCGCCGGCCGCGAACAGGCCGGTGACGGTCGTCTGGCCGTGGCGGTCGATGCGCAGGCCGCCGTTCTGGTAGTGCAGGACGGGGTAGGTCAGGATCGGCTCGCCCAGCGGGTCGACGCCGGCGGCGCGGTAGCGTCGCAGCATGGTGGGGATCACCTCTCCGGCGATTTCGGGGTCGATGGCGGTCGTGTCCAGGTGCACGGCCGGGCGCCCGTCGGGCGTCACCAGGCCGCGGCCCTCCTCGCACTCGCGCACGATCGCCGCGGCGACCGTGTCGCGGGCGGCGAGCTCGTCGCAGAAGCGCTCCCCGGCGGCGTTCCGCAGGGTCGCGCCGTAGCTGCGGCACGTCTCCGGGATCGAGAAGCCCTGGAGCGGCGGCGGCCATGCGCCGCCGGTGGGATGGTGCTGGAGCGCGTCGTAGTCGCGCACCTCGGCGCCGAGCGCGCGGGCGAGCGTCGTCGCCTCGCCGGTCGATCCGGGCTGGTTCGTGGTCAGGATGCCGGCCTCGCGGGCCTCGGCATAGCAGCGCCCGCCGGCGGCCAGGACGACCGCGCCGGCGTCGAGCCGGTGCGTCGTCGTCGCCGCGCCGCAGCCGGGCCTCGAAGTGGCCGTTGGGGCGCTCGAGGCCGACGAGGGCGGTGTGGTCATGGATGGCGATGCCGCGCCGGTCGAGCTCGGCGCGCAGTGACTTGGCGATTGCGTGGCCGGTGCGGTCGCCGACCTGGAGCAGCCGCGGGATGCTGGAGCCGCCGCAGCGGGCCAGCCGGTAGCCGGCGCCGTCGCGAGAGAACTCGACGCCGATCGACTCGAGCCAGGCGATCGCCTCCGGCGCCTCGGACGTGAGCACGGAGACGAGCTCCGGATCGGCGGTGCCGTGCGAGGACTCGAGCACGTCCCGGGCGTGGCGCTCGGGCGAGTCGTCGGGGTGCACGGCGGCCTGGATGCCGCCGTGCGCCATGCCCGTGTTGCACGAGGCGCGGGAGCCCTTCGTGACGAGCGCGACCTCGGCGCCCGCCTCGGCGGCCGCCCAGGCAGCGGCCAGACCGGCGCCGCCGCTGCCGATCACGAGCACGTCCGCACGCCCGGGGAGATCGCTCACAGGCCGGATCGTACCCAAGCCGTTCTAATCTGAAAAATAAGACCGGCTTATATCGGACAGCTCTTCAGGATCGGCCGGAGCCGTGCCCGGCGTCCACGGCAGCACCAGCGGGTCGCCGTCGTAGCGGGGGATCACGTGGACGTGGTAGTGGAAGACGGTCTGCCAGGCGGCCGCGCCGTTGGACTGCATGATCGTGACGCCGTCCGCGCCCAGCCCGCGCACGGCGGCGCCCGCGAGCCGCTTGGCGGCGGCCGCGGCCGCCGCGAGGTCGTCCCCGGACACCTCGTGGATGTCGGCGGCATGCGCCCGCGGGATCACGAGCGCATGGCCGCGGGTGGCGGGGAAGATGTCCATGATCGCGACCACGCGATCGTCCTCGTAGACCCGTGTGGAGGGCAGCTCGCCGGCGACGATCTTGCAGAACAGGCAGTCGTCCATCGTGCGTATTCCAGCACACGACCCGAGCACCGGGGACAGTCCCCGATTCCCGGGGACAGTCCCCATTCCCGCACCGCGTATCCTTTCCGCGTGTCCGATCCTCCGGACGTGACCGTCTCGATCGTCTCCAGCGGGGACGTCGGACTGCTGCGCGCCTGCCTGGACTCCATCCCGGCGGCCGCCGGTGGGAGCGCCGTCGAGACGATCGTCGTCGACAACGCGGTCGGGATCGCCGATGCGGTTGCCGGGTCGCACCCCGGGGTGACGGTGATCGCGGGGGGCGTCCGGCGCGGGTTCGGCGCGAACCACAATCTCGTCTGCGCGCAGGCACGGGGCCGGCTCGTCTTCATCCTGAACGACGACACCGAGCTCGACCCGGGCTGCATCGACGCCCTGAGGAGCTTCATGGACCAGAACGGCGCCGTGGCGGCGGCCGGGCCGCGGCTCCGCCACGCCGACGGCCGGCAGCAGCCGTCGGCCTTCCACTTCCCCACGCCGGGCCGGGTCGCCCTGACGACGCTCACGCTCCAGCGGGCGGGCTGGGTCATGTCCGGCGGCGAACGCATCCGCCGGGTGGACTGGATCCACGGCGCGGCGATGATGGTGCGCCGCGACGCGCTCGAGGGCGTCGGCGGGCTCGACGAGGGCTTCTACATGTACCTCGAGGACGTCGACCTGTGCCGGCGCCTGCGCGATCGCGGCTGGGAGGTCGCGTTCTTCCCCCGGGCCGGGCTCGTTCACCACGAGAACTCCTCGACCGCCGCCGTGCCCATGCGCCGTGTCTACCAGCACGCGCGCAGCCGCGGCATCTACGCCCGCAAGCACCACGGGCCGGGCGGCGAGCGGGCCGTGCAGGCCCTGACGGCGGCCACGTTCCTGGCCCGCGCGGCGCTGGCGCGGCTGCTGCCCGGCTACGACGGCGACGACGCCGCCCGCTTCCGCGCCCACGCCCAGGCGGCGCTCGACCCGTACGCCGAGCCCGCGATCGAGGAGGCGGCCGAGGAGCACAACCGCGGGGCGGCTGCATGAGCGGGCGCGTGCTCGTGACCGGCGGGCTCGGCTTCATCGGCTCGGCGTTCGTGCGCGCGCTCGCGGCCGACGGGGAGTCCGTGCTGAACGTCGACGCGGACACCTACGCGGGCGATCCGCGCCGCCTCGCGGGCGCCGGGCGTGTGGAGACGGTGCGGATGGACGTCGCCGACCCGGCGCTGGCCGCCGTGGTGCGGGCGGAGCGGCCGCCGCTCCTCGTCCACTTCGCCGCCGAGACCCACGTCACCCGCAGCGAGGACGCGGGCGAGACCTTCTTCCGCACGAACGTCGACGGCACCCGCAGCGTGCTCGACGCCGCACTCGCCGCCGGCGTCGAGCGGGTCGTCCACATCTCCACGGACGAGGTGTACGGGCCCTGTCCGGCCGAGCCGTTCCGGGAGGACCAGAAGCTGCCCGGCGAGGGTCTTGCGACGAGCGCCTACGCCCGCTCGAAGGCGGTCGCCGACGACCTCGCCGCCTCCTACGCCGACAGGCTGGCGGTGGTGATCGCCCGGCCGACGAACTGCATCGGGCCGTGGCAGCATCCGGAGAAGGCGGTGCCGCGCTGGGCCACCCGCGCCCTGCGCGGCGAGCGGCTGCCGGTGTGGGGCGACGGCCGCCAGATCCGGGACTGGATGTTCGTCGACGACGCGGTGTCCGGGCTGCGCGCCCTGGCCGAGCGGGGCGCGCCGGGGACGGCGTACAACCTGGGGCCGGCCGGCGAGGCCGTGCCCAACGTCGAGATCGCGCGGATGGTGGCGCGGGCCGCCGGCGCCGCGGAGGACGCCGTCTACCTGAGCGCGTACGACCGCCCCCAGCACGACCGCCGCTACGCCGTCTCGACCGAGCGGGTCGCGGCGCTGGGCTGGGCGGCGACGCGCACCGTGGCCGAGGCGGTCGCCGAGACGGTCGCGTGGTACCGCGACCACGCCGACTGGTGGCAGACGCTCGTCCCCGAGGCGGAGCGGCTCTATGCCGACTGAGGTCGTCCCGAGCCCGATCGACGGCGTCCGGATCTGGCGGCCGCAGGTCCACGGCGACGATCGCGGCCGCTTCGTGGAGGTGTTCCGGGCGGCGGCGCTGCCCGAGGCGATGGCGCAGTCGAACCACTCCCGCTCGGCCCGGGGCGTGCTCCGCGGCCTGCACTTCCACCGCCGCCAGGCCGACCTCTGGTACCTGGTCTCCGGGCGCGCCCAGGTCGGCCTCGCCGATCTGCGCGCCGGCGAGGGCGTCCCGGTCACCCACTCCTTCGTGCTCGACGGCGACACGCCCACGGCGGTCTACGTGCCCGCCGGCGTCGCCCACGGCTACCTCTCGCTCACCGAGATCGACCTGATCTACTGGGTGACGCGCGAGTACGACCCCGACGACGAGCGCGGCGTCGCGTGGGACGATCCCACCCTCGCGATCGACTGGGAGCTCGACGGGCCCCCGGTCGTGAGCGAGCGCGACGCCCGGAACCCGCGCCTGCAGTGGGATCTGATCCCCGCCTTCTCGTAACCGGGGCGGGCGGCCAGGTCGGCCGCGCCCTGCGCGCGCACCTGCCCGGCGCGGTCTACCTCGACCGCGCGGCCCTCGACGTGTGCGATCCGGGCGCCGTGCGCGCCGCCTTCGGCCCGGGCGACGTGGTCGTCCACGCCGCCGCGATGACCGACGTCGACGGCTGCGAGCGCGACCCGGCGGCCGCGTTCGCCGCCAACGCGGACGCCGCCCGCGACGTGGCCGGCACCGGCGCCCGCGTCGTGCATCTCTCCACCGACTACGTGTTCGACGGGCGCTCGGGTGCCGCCTACGCCGAGGGCGATCCGACGGGCCCGATCTCGGTCTACGGGCGCTCGAAGCTCGCGGGTGAGCGGGCCGTGCTCGCCCGGCCGGGCAACCTGGTCGTGCGCACGTCGTGGGTGTACGGCGACGGCCGCAACTTCTTCCGCGCGATCCTCGCCGCCGAGCGGGCCGGGCGGGCGCTGCGGGTCGTCGACGACCAGCACGGGCGGCCGACCGCCGCTTCCGACCTGGCCCGGGCGCTCGCGCACCTCGTCTCGCTGGACGTCTCCGGCATCGTGCACGTGACCGGCGACGGCGAGCCGTGCACGTGGGCCGACCTGGCCGAGCTCGCGGTCGGCCACCCGGTCGAGCGGATCTCGACCGAGGAGTTCGGGGCGCCCGCTCCGCGCCCGCGCTCGAGCGTCCTCGCCCTCGACCGGGCGCGCGCGCTCGGCGTGCCTCTGGCAGACTGGCACGACTCGGTGAGACGCTACCTGGAGGGCGAGCGGTGAAGGGAGTCGTGCTGGCGGGTGGCCTGGGGACGCGCCTGGGCCCGATGACGGACGTCGTGAACAAGCACGTCCTCGACCTGTTCGACGAGCCGATGATCCACTTCCCGATCCGGACGCTGGCGAGGGCGGGGGTGACCGACCTCGTGGTCGTCGTCGGCCGCCACGGCGACCAGGTGCGGACGCTGCTCGGCGACGGGAGCGGCCTCGGCGTCTCCATCGCCTACGCCCACCAGGACGGCGAGGCGGGGATCGCCGACGCGCTCGCGCAGGCCCGCGGCCAGGTCGGGGAGGGGCCGGTGTGCGTGATCCTGGGCGACCAGGTGTACCAGGACGACCTGGCGCCGTACGTCGAGGCCTTCCGCAGCCGCCCGGCCGGTGCGCGCATCCTGCTGAAGCAGGTCGAGGACGCCCGCCGCTTCGGCGTCGCGACCGTCGCCGGCGACCGGGTGACGGCGATCGAGGAGAAGCCGTCCCGGCCCCGGTCCGACCTGGCCGTCACCGGCTGCTACATGTACGACGGCCGCGTCTTCGACATCGTCTCGACGCTCGAGCCGTCGGCCCGCGGCGAGCTCGAGATCACCGACGTGAACAACGCCTACATCGCCTCCGGCGAGATGGCCTTCGACGTCCTCCCGGGCTGGTGGGCCGACGCCGGCACCCACGCCAGCAAGCTGAAGGCGTCGATCCTCGTCGCGCTCACGCGCGGCGTCACGTTCCACGCCTGACTACTGCCAGGAGAGGATGACCGGGCCGCCGGCCTGCCGGAGCGTCAGCAGGAGGCGGTAGATGCGCAGCGGGTAGTCGGCGGAGCTGAACCGGGGCGTGCGCGCCTCGATCACCCGGACGGCGCCGCCGGGGTCGCGCAGGGCCATCGCGAGCCGCCGGCCGCCCATCCCCGCCGCGAGGCCGGCGACGGTCCCCGGGACGGTCGTCACGTCGGCGCCGGCGAACCGGCTGTACAGGTCGTAGCGGGCGATCGTCGTCCCCGACCCGACGACGACCTGCCGCGGCCGCAGCCACGCGATCGAGGGCGCGCCGGGCTGTCCGCGCTCGCAGTGCGTCCGGCCGCCGTGCAGCGTGTCGACGATCTGTAGGCGGCCGGCGTCGTCGGCGATCGCGAGCAGGCCGCCGAACGGCGCGAATGCCACCGCAGCGGCGTGGCGCACGCCACAGGCGCGGGGGACGGCGGACGTCGAGCCCGCGATCGCGCTGTGCACCATCACCCGGCCGCCGGCCGCGACGTAGGCGAACGCCTGCGAGTCCCACCGCCAGCTGGGCGTCACCGGCGCGACGTGCCGGGCGACCCGGAAGTCGTGTGTCCCGTTGCCGTACATGTCGAACAGCCGGTCGCCGCCCGGGGTGTGGAGGACATACGCGATGCGGATCCCTGCGGGCGCCCAGGCGGCCCTGACCGGGGTGCCGGCGACGGCGCGCTCGAAGCCGTGGCCGTCCTGCTGGACGCCGACGGCGCGCATGCCGCCCTCCGACCCGACGATCGCCCAAACCGCGCCCGGGCTGAGGCCGAAGGCCGTCCCGGCCGGCACCGCGAAGCGTCGTGCCGCTGCTCGCGGAGAGCCAGATGCGGCCGTCCGCGACCACCGCGAAGGCGACGGCGCCGCGAGGCAGCACGACATGGGGTCGCGGGTTGTGCGGCGGCGCCGGCGGCGGATGTCCATGGTCGCGCGTGGGCCCGCTCCCGACGAGCGGCAGCGCCCCGCCGGTCGCGGCCAGCGTGACGCCGCCGAAGACGAACGCGACCACGCAGGCCGCGGCGATCAGGACGAGCGGCCGCCGCCGCCGACCGCGGGCCGGGGGCAGGGCGGCGAGCGCCGCCGCGCGCGCCCGGTCGGTCACGTCCGCGCCGGGCTCGAGCTCGCCGAGCGTGCGCTGTAGCCGTTCCTCAAGCTCGTCCGGCATCTCGCTCCCGTTCGTTGCGGCGCAGGTCGGCGAGCGCCCGGGCCAGGCGCGAGTGCACCGTCCCCACCGGCAGGCCGAGCAGGTCGGCGATGGCGGCGGGCGGGTAGCCGAGCCCGTAGCGCAGGACGAGCACGACCCGCCGCTGCGGCGAGAGCCCGGCGACGGCGGCGAGCAGCTGGCGGTCCTCGCCGGCCCGGTCGCGCCATTCGCCCTCGATGCGGTCGAGCCCGTCCGACCCGATCAGCCGCCGCTCGCTGCGCAGCAGGTCGAGCGAGCGGTTGACCACGATCCGGTGCAGCCAGGGGCCGAACGGCCTGCGCCGGTCGAACCGGCCGAGCGCGGCGAAGGCGCGCTCGAAGGCGTCCTGGGCGACGTCGTCCGCCATGTCGCGCCGTCCCGTGACCGCCCGCGCCACCTTCCACGCGCCCGGCCAGTGGCGGGCGAAGAGCTCGGCGGCAGCGTCACGCGAGCCCTGCCGGGCACGCACCACAAGCTCACCGTCGCTGAGCGTGCGCATCTTGAACGTCTCCCTGCATCACACCGTACTACGCGGGTGAGGAGCGTTCCCGTCCCGGGCCGGGCGGGATCAGGCCCTGCGGGTGACGTAGGTGTCGGTGCGGTAGGGCAGCAGCAGGGGGCGGGGCAGGTCGGCCACGAGCGCGCGGACCTCGCCGAAGAGGCGCTCGCGATCGGCCTCGTCCAGCGTGGCGATGTAGCTCGTCGAGCCGATCCGGTCGACGAGCTCCTCGGTCTCGAGCTCCTGCACGAGCCCGAAGGTGTGCTCTTCCAGCGGCTCGAAGAGGCGCGTCGCCGTGAAGGCTTCGCGCCAGGGCGAGCGCCCGTACTGGGGCTCCCCGCGGCGGTGTGCGCCGACGAGGGTGTGCAGCGCCTCCACCCAGGGGACCGAGGTGTCGAAGGTGTTCCAGATCAGGCCGAGCCCGCCTCCGGGGCGCAGCGCCCGGTGGATCTCCACCACGGCGGGGCCGGCGTCGAACCAGTGGAAGGCCTGCGCGACCGTGATCGCGTCGACGGCGCCGTCCTGCACCGGGATCGACTCGGCCGTGCCGTCGAGCACCCGCGCTCCGGGCACCGCCTGCTCGAGCACGCGCCGCATGCCCTCGACGGGCTCGACGGCGATGACCGTCGCGCCGGTCGTCGCGAGCATCCGGGTCAGCTTGCCCGTGCCGGCGGCCAGGTCGAGCACCGTGACGCCCTCGCCCAGGTGGAACCGGGCCGCGAGGTGCGCGACCGCCTCCGCCGGGTAGGCGGGTCGCCCGCGCTCGTACGCGTCTGCGGCGCGGTCGAACCCGGCCGCCGCGGTGGGATGGGTCGCGGCCATCGGCACGGCACCCTATCGCCGTTCGGGCGGAGTGCGCTACGCGCCGGGCGTCGTGCGCTCGTCGGGCGAGTCGCTCGACTGCGCCATCGTGGCGAGCACGGCGAGCCGGGCCCGCTCCGAGCCGGCCACCGAGGTGACCTCGCACCCGACGCGGCGGCGGCCGTAGTGGGCCGACGCGATGTGCAGCACCCGCACCCGCAGGCGCACGAGCCGGCGGTCGATCGTCGGCATGACCGAGAGCAGGTCGCCGGGGGTGAGCGGCTGGTCGGTCACGAACGCCAGGCCGTCGGCGGAGAGATCGGCGAGATGGGCGTCGAATTCGGCATCCGCCCCCACCTTGCGCGAGTAGAGCACGCCCACCAGCGCCAGGTCGCTCATCCGCGCCCGCGGCGACGTGCGGCGGCCGCTGCGGCGGCGGAGGCGCTCGACGGTCAGGTGAAGCGTCGCGGCGTGCTCGGACTCGTAGAAGAGCTCCGAGACGCGCAGGTCGATGTCGTGGCCGGCGCCGTGCTCGTCCCGCTCCCGCAGGCGCAGGCGCAGGCCGACGCGCACGCCGGCGAGCGCGGCCTGTGCGTGGATCGTGCCGGCGTCGTGGCCGGTGATCTCGAGCGTGATCGCGCCGCCGTCCTCCGAGAGCACCTCGAGCCGGGTCGGAAGCTGCGACAGCACCGAGACGGCCGTCTCGAGCATCCTCTGGGGGTTCATCCGTGCCACGGCCTCGTTATCGGCCGGACGGGGCGGAATTGTGAGCGGCCGACCAGTAGTATCGGCACGGGGTAGTCCATCCGGGAGGGGAGAGCGCGTGGCAGTCGTCGAGGAGAAGCGCGGGCCGTTCATTCGGCAGGACGGGAAGGACAAGGTCACGGGGCTCGGCCGCTACACGGCCGACCTGGCCAGGACGGGCATGCTGCACGCGCGCTTCCGGTACTCCGACCACGCGCACGCGCGCGTCCTGCGCATCGACACGAGCCGTGCCAGGGCGCTCGCCGGCGTCTTCGCCGTCCTGACCCAGGACGACGTGCCCGACGTGCGCTACGGCGGGTTCGTCGAGGACCGGACGCTGTTCGCCCGCGACGTCGTGCGCTTCGAGGGCGAGATCGTCGCGGCCGTCGCCGCCCTCACCCCGGAGATCGCCGACCGTGCCGTCGAGCTGATCGAGGTCGAGTACGAGCCGCTCCCGGTCGTGACCGACCCCGAGCAGGCGCTCGAGGCCGGGGCGGTGCTGATCCACTCCGGCTGGGAGGGCTACTCGGGCAACGAGGACGTCGTCCGCGCGGGCAACGACTGCTCACACTCGACGATCCGCAAGGGCGACGTCGACGCCGCGCTGGCGGACGCCGACGAGGTGGTGAAGGAGCGCTACGTCGCCGACATGTCGCACGCCGTGCCGATCGAGCCCCGGGCGATCGTGGCCGAATGGCAGGGCGACAAGGTCACCGTGTGGACGTCGACCCAGGTGCCGTTCATCGCCCGCTCGGGCGTCGCGACCACGCTGCAGATGTCCGAGGCCGACGTCCGCGTCATCGTGCCGCACCTCGGCGGCGGGTTCGGCGGCAAGTGCGAGTTCCACTTCGAGGCGCACGTGGCGGCGCTGGCGCGGGCGGCGCGGCGGCCGGTGCGGCTGGTGTTCACCCGCCGGGAGGAGTTCGTCGCCCCCGACCACCGCCGCGAGGGCCAGGTGCTCGAGCTCGAGACCGGGGTGATGAAGGACGGGACGCTCGTCGGCCGCCGGGCCCGGGTCGTGCTCGACAACGGCGCCTACGCGGCCGATGCGCCGTTCTTCTCCCAGCTCGCCGCGATGATGGCCGTCGGCCCCTACCGCGTCCCGCACGTCTTCGTGGACGCCCACCTGGCCTACACGAACACGACGCCGTCGGGCTCGGTGCGCGCGCCCACGGCGCCGCAGTCCTGCTGGGCGCTCGAGCAGCACATGGATGCGGTCGCCGAGCGGATCGGGCTCGACCCGGTCGAGCTGCGGCGGCGCAACCTCGTTCGCCCGGGCGACGAGTCGGCGACCAGGCAGGTCTTCACCACGATCGCCGCCGCCGAGACGCTCGAGCGGGCGGTCGAGATGATCGGGTACGGCCGCGAGCTCGGCCCCGACGAGGCCATCGGCGTCGCCTGCGGCTGGTGGCCCACGTTCGCGATGCCGTCGGGCGCGCACGTGAAGCTGCACGGCGACGGCTCGGGCACCATCGTCACCGGCGCCCAGGAGTGCGGCACCGGGTCGGTGATGGCCCTGCCGCTGCTGGCCGCGGAGGTGCTGGGGATGCGGCCCGAGCAGTTCACGGTCGTCTACCAGGACACGGATGCCGGGCCGTGGGACGCAGGCGCGTCGGGCTCGCAGACGACGATCAACAACGGCCGCGCCGTGGTCGAGGCGGCGATCGACGTGCGCAACCAGCTCCTCGAGCTGGCCGAGGAGGTGCTCGAGGCGGCGCGGGCCGACCTCGAGCTGGTCGACGGACGGGTGCGGGTGAAGGGCTCGCCGTCCACCGGCGTCGACATCACCGAGCTGGCCGAGAAGGCGGCCGGCGACAAGCTCCTGCTCGGGCGCGGCTCGGGATCGCCCCCGGCGATGCCGGACTGCGACGTCTCCGGCTGCACCGGCCGCCTGGGGATGGAGTCGTTCCTGGCGCCCACGTTCATGACGCACGCGGCGCGCTGCAAGGTCGACCGCGCCACCGGCGTCGTGCGGGTGCTCGAGGTCGCGGCCGCCCACGACTCCGGCACGGTGCTGAACCGCATGGGCGCCGACGGCCAGGTCGAGGGCGGGGTCGCGATGGGGATCGGCATGGCCCTCTCGGAGGGCTCGCAGCTCTCCGACGACGGCCGCCAGCTGAACCCCTACCTGCTCGACTACAAGCTGCAGACCGCCTCGGACGTCCCGTCGATCCGGGTCGACTGGGTCGGCGCGCCCGACCCGAACGCCGGCCCGAACGGGGCCAAGGCGGTGGCCGAGCCGCCGTGCGTGCCCACGCCGGGCGCGGTCGGCAACGCGATCGCCAAGGTGGCCGCGCGCGTCCACAGCCTGCCGATGACGCCGCTGCGCGTGTGGGAGGCGATGCAGCGATGAGCGCGACCTATACGGCCGCGGCAACCCTCCCGGAGGCGCTGTCCGCGCTTGCGGGCGGCGCGCGGCCGGTGGCCGGCGGCACCGACCTCGTCGTCGGCGCCCGTCAGGGCAAGGCGCCGCTGCCCGATGCGCTCGTGGCGATCCACGGCCTCGCCGAGCTGCGCGGAATCACAGAGGCGGCGGGCGGCGGCCTGCGCATCGGCGCGCTCGCGAGCCACGCCGACCTGGTCGCCCACCCGGTCGTGCGGGCGGGCTACACGGCCCTCGCCGACGCCTCGGCGATCGTCGGCAGCCATGCCACCCGCCACGTCGGCACGATCGGCGGCAACGTCATGAACGCCTCGCCGGCCATGGAGACCGGCGGGCCGCTGATCTGCCTGGGTGCCGAGGCCGTCCTGGTTTCCGAGGCCGGCGAGCGCCGGGTCGCGATCGAGAGCCTGCTCACCGGCCCGGGGCGCACGGAGGCTCGCCCGGACGAGCTGCTGGTCGCGGTCGAGCTGCCGGCCGCCGCCGGCGGGAGCTGCTACGCCCGGCTCGAGTACCGCCGCCAGATGGAGATCGCCGTCGTCGGGGCCACGTGCAGCGTGACGCTCGAGGGCTCCCGGATCGCGGCGGCCCGGGTGGCGATCACCGCCCTCACGCCGCGCATCGTCCGCGTCCCCGAGGCGGAGGCGGCGCTCGCGGGCAGCGACGGTGGTGCGGCCGCCGTCGCGGCGGCAGGCGCCGCCGCCGCGGCCGCCGCCGAGCCGATCTCAGACGTGCGCGCCTCGGCCGAGTACCGCCGGGCGATGGCCGCGGTGATCGCGCGGCGGGCCGTCGCCGCCGCGATCGCCCGCGCCCGCGGGTCGAGCGACTCGGTGCCCATCCCCGCCAGCCCGGCGCTGCACGGCGCAGAGAGCTAGAAGGAGCAACGCCAATGCGATACGACGCCGTCCTGAACGTGAACGGCACCGACTATCCGGTCGAGATCGAGCCCCACCGGAGCCTGCTCTCGGTCGTCCGCACCGAGCTCGGCCTGCCCGGGAGCAAGGAGGGCTGCGACGACTCCGAGTGCGGCGCCTGCATGATGCTGCTCGACGGCCGGCCCGTGAACTCGTGCTCCTACCTGGCGCTGCAGGCGCAGGGACGCAGCATCGTGACCGTCGAGGGGCTCGCCGGCGAGGGCGAGCTGCACCCGCTCCAGCGTCAGTTCCTGGCCCAGGGCGGGGTGCAGTGCGGGTTCTGCACGCCGGGGATGCTCATCTCGGCGAAGGCGCTCCTGGACGAGAAGCCCGATCCCAGCGAGGACGAGATCCGGATCGCGCTCTCGGGCAACCTGTGCCGCTGCACGGGCTACCAGGGCATCGTCCGGGCGGTGCGGGCGGCGGCCGAGGAGATGGCGCGGCGCGTAGCGCCCTCACCAGCGCACGACCCAGTCGGCCGTCCAGACGCAGGCGCCGGTGTGGCCGAGGAAGTGCCCGCAGGCGCGGCTGATGCCGATGCGGGTGAAGCTGGGCGACAGCAGGATCGCGCGGTGCTCCGGGCTGTTCATCCACGCATGGACGGTGCTCACCGGGCCGCCCAGCGTCCCCGTGCCCCAGGCGAGCGTCTCGCCGCCCATCCACGAGTAGCCGGTGACGAACCCGCTGCGCACGATCCGGTCCTTGAACGTCTGGCCGGACGGGCTCGTGTGCGCGAAGTAGTCGCGGATGATCATGTCGTCCGAGTGGTGGAGGGCGACGGCGTGGAGCTGGGACGACCCTCGCACGGCTCCGAGGCCGTACTTCGTGCGGACGGTGTTGAGCGCGACGCGGAGCGCGGCGCGTGGTGTGAGCGTCTGCGCGGCGGCAGTTCCTGCCCCGATCGTCCCTGCCAGGACGACCGCGAGGACTACCACCACGAGACCCCTTCGTGGAACCCCCATGCCGCCCATCCTCGGGGTTGCGGGCGGTTTCGTGCGACCCCGAATTGGCGCGGCGGCCCTCCCCGTTTTGGCGTATTTCCGGACCGGCCCGGACTACCCCGAATCGGGGGACGGCCGCGGCGGGGTCAGGACGGGCCGAGGCGATCATCTAGGATCGGCCGGCGATGAACGCCCGCCCCGACACCCCTGCCGCCGTCGTGACCGGCGCTGCCGGGGCGATCGGGGCCGCGGTCGCCGGCCGGCTCGCGCGGGACGGGTTCGCGGTCGCCGGGGCCGACGTGGCCGACGGTGCCGACCACCGCTGCGACGTCCGCTCCGAGGCCGACGTCCTGCGGCTGCGTGACGAGGTGACCGCCCGGCACGGGCCTCCGTGGCTGCTCGTGAACGTGGCCGGCGTCTTCTTCGAGCACCGCATCACCGAGCTCGCCGAGGACGACTGGGATCTCATCCTGGACACGAACCTGAAGGGGACGTTCCTCACCTGCAAGACGTTCCTGCCCGCGATGATCGCGGCCGGCTCGGGCTGCATCGTCAACGTCGCGTCGACGGCCGGCCTCCGCGGCGGGCACACCCGCGCCGCCTACTGCGCCGCCAAGGCCGGCGTCGTCAACCTCACCCGCAGCCTCGCCCTCGACCACGGCGGCGACGGCGTCCGCATCTGCTGCGTCTGCCCCGGCCTGATCGACACGCCGATGGCCGACTGGATCACGTCGCGGCCCGACGCGCTGCGCGAGTTCGAGGCGCAGGTGCCGGCGCGCCGCATCGGCACGGTCGACGACATCGCCGGCGCGGTGTCGTTCCTGGCGTCGGATGACGCCTCCTACGCCCACGGCAGCGTGCTCGTCGTGGACGGCGGCGTCACTGCGTAACCTCTGCCGCGTCCGGGTATCGGCGCACCGGGACCACCGGGTCGACGCCTTCACCGGATCTTGTCGGGTCTTTCACCGAACCGCGACTCCCTCCTCGGCAAGTGTCCGGTCGGGACGTCGGAGCCGATCCCGGCGTGGCATATGATCGCGCGCAGCGTGGGGGGCGACGGGTGAGACCGCGGTGAGCGTGCCGGGCATCGGGCCGCGGTTCCGGTCGCCGAAGACCCGCGCCGTGGCCGTCGGCTGCGTCATCCTCGCCGAGCTGGCGATCGCGCTCCCGTTCCTGGCCGTGTCGCCGTCGAGGGTGCGCGGGGTCCCCGGGCCGCTGCTCGTGCTGCTCGGGGTCGCGGCGGCGTTCGTGATGGGGCCGCGCATCGGCGCGGCGCTGACCGCGATCGCAGCGCTGCTCGCCGTGACGATCGTCGGCGAGAACGCCTACGCCGAGCCGCTCGTCTGGATCCCGGTCGCCGTGGGCGTGGGGATCGTCGGCGACCGCGTCCGCCGCGGCGACGATCTGCGCCGCGCGCTTCTGGCCGAGCTGCGCCGCGGGCTCGTCACGGTCTCGCGCGATCCACAGGTCGGCCCGTACCGCATCGTCAGCCGCTACGTGCCCGCCGAGGAGGCGCAGGTGCTCGCCGGAGACTTCTTCGGCGTCGTCCGGCAGCCCGGCGGGGCGGTCGCCGTGATGGTCGGAGACGTCGCCGGCCACGGGCCGGGCGCGGCCGCCGTCGCCACCCGCCTGCGGGCCTCCTGGCGCGGCCTGGCCAGCGCCGGCGTGCCCGCGCACGACGCTGTCCACGTCCTGAACGAGACGCTCCTCGCCGAGCGCCGACGGGCGTCGATGCCGGTGCTCTTCGCGACGCTGTGCCTGGCGACGATCGATGCCGACGGGTCGAGCGCCCGCTTCGTGCTCGCGGGTCACCCTCCGCCGATCCTGGTCGCACCCGGTGGGGTCGACGAGTACGCGCTCCGCACCGACCCGGCCATCGGCATCGCCGCCCAGCCCGAGTGGACTGCGCACGAGGTCGAGCTCCCCGCCGCGCCCTGGTCGCTGCTCCTCTACACCGACGGGCTCGTCGAGGGACGGCAGTCGCCGGCCGGGCCGCGCCCGTTCGGGAGTGCGCGGCTGCTCCCGTTGCTGGCGGCGCCCGGCCCGCCGCTCGGCGAGGGGGACGTCGACGCGGTCCTCTCGGCCGTGGCCGCTGCGAACGGCGGGCCGATGAGCGACGACATCGTCATCGTCGCCGTGTCACCCGCCTGACCCCGCACGGCTAGAGTTTCGGGCGTCCGGCCCGACGGGAGGTTCGGTGACGCAGGGTGATCCCGGGAGCATCCGGGTCGAACGCGAAGGATCGGCGCCGTGGGTGCTCGAGCTTCACGGCGAGCACGACCTCTCGACCGTTGAGGCGATCCACGCCCGGCTGGCGCCGATCGCCGACCGCGGCGAAGCGGCCGTCGTCGATCTCTCGCAGGTCACCTTCATGGACTCGGCCGTCATGACCGAGCTCGTCGCGGCGCGGCGCGGGGAGGACGGCGCGCGCCTTGCCCTGGTCGCCCCGCCCGGCGGGTTCCCGGCCCGCGTGCTCGACCTGCTCCAGCTCGGCCGGGTCGTCGCCGTGTACGAGAGCCGCGACGAGGCCCTGGCCTCGTTCGAGCCCGCCGCCTAGGAACGGTCGGTCAGGAAGCTGATCGTCCCGCTCGTCTCGAGCACGGCGTAGCGCACCGACCCGAGGTCGAGGATGTCGCGCTGGCGCGCCTGCGCCGCCACGCCGCCTCCGCTTGTACCCGCATCGCGGGGGCGGCTAACGATCCCGCGGGGCCGCGCCCTTGACCGCGTAGCGTCCGAGGCCGCGCTCGAGCAGCTCGAGGGCACGGTCGGCCTCGGCGAGGAGCTGCCGGCGCAACGCGGCATGGGGGGCGCCCGCGACGATGCCGGCCCGCACCTGCGCGACCAGGGCGCGGTGGACGCCCATGAGCGCGTTCGCGACCACGGCCGGCCCGATGTCCGCCCGGTCCGCCCCCTGCTCCTCGCCGATCAGCGCGGCGAGCGAGGCGCTGTACCGGGCCAGGGTCTGCTCCTCGCGGGCGAGGAGGGCGGGGCTCGCGGCGATCGTGCGGGTGATGCCGGCGAGCCGCTCCCGCGCGCCGGCGTCCTGTTCGGCCAGGAGCCCCCGCGGCCGGCGCACGAACCGCCCGAACGCCGTGATGACGGACTCGCCGGCGGGCCGGTCGCGGATCGCAGAGATGAGCTCGGCCTCGAACGCCTCCAGGCGCCAGAAGACGAGGTCCTCCTTGGTCGGGAAGTAGTTGAAGACCGTCTGCTGGGACACGTCGGCGGCGCGCGCGATCTCCGCGACCGTCACGGCCTCGAAGCCGCGCTCCGCGAACAGCGTGCGCGCCGTCTCGGCGATCAACTCGCGCGTCCGCACCTTCTTCCGCTCCCGCAGGCCGGCCGGCTCGATCATCGACTCAGTGTATCTGCTCGAAGTGTAACTTGCACACAAAAATATAGTTACTATACTTCTGATCTCACTCCACGTTTATGAGGAGGTCTTCGCAATGACCGAGAGCACGCTGGATACCCGTGTCGGGGTCGCGTTTGCGGCCATCGTCCTGGCCATGCTCCCCGCCGTCCTCGACCAGACCATCCTGGCGACGGCGCTTCCGGTGATCGCGGGCGACCTGGGCAGCCTGAGCGACGTCTCCTGGGTCGTGAGCGCCTACGTCGTTGCCGCGGCGGCGGCCACGCCGCTCTGGGGCAAGCTCGGCGACCGTCACGGCAGGAAGCTTCTGCTCGAGACGGCGCTCATCGCCTTCGTCACGACGTCGGCGCTCTGCAGCGTCGCCGCCGACATCCCCCAGCTGGTCGTGCTGCGGGCCGTCCAGGGCGCCGCCGCGGGCGGACTCATGACCCTGGCGATGGCCGTCGTCGGCGACCTGGTCGCACCGCGCGAGCGCGGCCGCTACCAGGGCTACATCGCGGCGGCCTTCGCGGCCGCGACCATCGTCGGGCCGCTCGTCGGCGGGGCGCTCGTCGACGGCGCCGGCTGGCGCTGGGTCTTCCTCGTCAACCTGCCCGTGGGCGCGGCCGCGCTGGTGGGCCTTCACCTGCGGCTGCCCGCCCTCCCGGCCGGCCGGCCCGAGCACCCGCTCGACGTCGCCGGCGCCGTGCTGCTCGCCGGGGCGACCGCCGCGCTGATGCTCGTGTGCATCCTGGGCGGCGGCCGGTTCGCCTGGGTGTCCGCGCAGACCCTGGGCCTCGTCGGGGGCGTCGCCGCCCTCACCGTTGCCCTGGTCGCCCGCGAGCGGCGTGCTCCCGACCCGATCGTGCCCGTGACCATGCTGCGCATGCGGGCGATCGCCGTGTCGAGCTCGGCGCTGTTCCTGGCGACAGCCGCCCTGTTCTCGGTCACGGTGTTCGTCCCTGTCTATCTGCAGGCGACGACGGGCGCGAGCCCGACCGAGGCCGGCCTCCTGCTGGTCCCGGCGATGCTCGGGATCACGGTGTCGTCGACGCTCTCCGGCCGCAGCATCACCCGCACGGGGCGGTACCGGCGGTTCCCGATCGCCGGCCTGGGTCTGATGACGGTCGCCCTGCTCGTGCTCGCCGCCGTCGCCCCGGCGACCTCGCGAGCGGCGACGAGCGCCGGCCTCGCCCTGTTCGGGCTTGGCTTCGGCATGGTGACGCAGGTGCTGATCGTCGCGGTGCAGAACGGCGTCGATCGTCGCGAGCTCGGCGTCGCGACGGCGACCACCGGCTTCTTCCGCGGCCTCGGCGGCGCGGTCGGCGCCGCCGTCCTCGGCGCGGTGTTCGCGGCGGTCGCCGGCACCCACGTCGGTGCGGGCGGCGTGCAGGCCCTGGGCGCCGCGGCCCGCGCCGACGTCGTCGACGCGGTGCAGGCCGTCTTTCTGGTCGCCGCGCCGCTGGCGGCGCTCGCCCTCGCGGTCGTCCTGCGCCTGCCCGAGCGGCCGCTCACGCGGTCGCACGGGTGAGCGTTTCAGAGCGACTGGCGCTCGAGCTCGCGGACGCGCACGGAGAGCGTCTCGAGCAGCGCGATCGCGATCGACGGCTCGCCGCGCAGCAGCTTCCCGAACGGCGCCGCCGAGATCCGCAGGGCCACGAGCTCGGTCTCGGCCATCACCGTGGCCGAGCGCGGCCGCCTGTCGAGGAGCGCCATCTCGCCGAAGTACTCGCCGGGGCGAAGCTTCGCCGGCCGCCCGCCCCGACGCACGACCGTCGCCCGGCCGTCCAGGATGACGAAGAACGTGTGGCCCGGCGAGCCCTCGCGCACGATGGCCGCGCCGGCGTCGAACCGCACGGGCAGGACAAGCTTCGCCACCTTGCGCAGGTGCCGGTCGGAGAGGTCCGCGAACAGCGGCACCCGCCGCAGCACCGGCAGGGAGACGCGCGGCAGGTCGCGCGGCGACGCCGATGCGATCTCCGCCAGCCCGTCCGCCATCAGCAATCCGCCCGGTCTCGCCCCCATGCGTCCTCCCGCGGTCGGCGTCGATGATATCGGCGGCGGCGCGATCGTGGCACGATGCCGGTATGGCAGACGTCGTCGTCTTCATCCCGGCATGGAACGAGGAGGGGAATCTCCCGGCCGTCCTGGACGAGGTCCACGCCGAGCTGCCGGACGCGGACGTCCTCGTCGTGGACGACGGATCGACGGATGCGACCGGCGAGGTCGCGCGCGTCCGCGGCGCGCACGTGCTCGCGTTCCCGGAGAACCGCGGCCTCCGGGCCGGGATCGCCGCCGGCTACGGGTATGCGCACGAGCACGGCTATGCCGTCTGCGGCCGCGTGGACGCCGACGGCCAGCACCCGGTGGCCGAGCTGCGCCGCCTGGTCGCCGAGGTGCAGGCCGGCCGCTGCGACGTGGCCGTCGGTTCGCGGTACCTGTCCGGCGCCGACCACGCGCCCTACCGCTACCGGCTCGAGGGGGCGCGCCGGTTCGGCACCGCGGTCGCCCGCCGGGCGGTCGGCGTGGTCCTGCGGCGCCCCTTCCACGATCCGATGAGCGGGATGTGGGCGGTGGGGTCGGCGGCCACCGAGCTGCTCTCGCAGCCGTACACGAGCGGCGCTCCGGAGGTCGAGGCGCTCGTGCGCGTGACCGAGGCCGGCCTGCGGCTGGAGGAGATGCCGGTCGAGATGCGTCCGCGCGCCGGCGGCGAGTCGAAGCTCCAGGGGCGAAAGGCGGTCGGCCTCGTCGTCACCGTGGCCGGGACGCTGATCGTCGGCTGGCGGCTGGTGCGGAGGCGCCGGTGAGCTGGGCGATCGTCGTTCCCGGCAGCGGCCGGATGGGCGCAGACGGGGTCTACCGGATCGGCCCGCGGGCGATCGACGGCGTGCGCGCCGCGGCGAGGCTGGCGGAGCGGCGCAGGCCCACGGTCGTGGTCTTCACGGGATGGTCGCCGGTGCCCGGCGGGCCGAGCGAGGCCGACCAGATGCTGGCGGCGTGGGACGGCCCGGCCGACGTGGAGCTGCTCGCCGAGACGAGCGCGACCATCACGGCGGAGAACATGTCCCGGTCGCTTCCGCTGCTCGCCGAGCGGGAGGTGCGCGAGGTCACGGTCGTGTGCGGGTCGCTCCACTTGCCCCGCGTCCGCTTCTACTTCGGCGGCGTGTATCCGCGGCACGGCATCCGCTGCACCTATGTGCGCACGCGCCAGGTGCCGACGCCGCCGGCGCTCGCCCGCGAGCTCGTGGCCTTGGCGCTGATGCGCCGGCAGCGGCGGCGGGCCGTCGCCGAGCTCGGCGACCTACATGTGGCCGGTCAGATAGAGGCGGATGCCGTAGGCGATGCCCCAGGCCGAGAGGTGCCGGAAGGCGCGTGACTCGAGCTTCGCGGCGTTTCCGGGGCTGCGCATGTTCCCGGTCTCGATGAAGATCTTGGGGACGTGCGAGAGGTTGGTGCCGCCGTAGGCGTCCGAGCGCAGGTAGCCGCTCGTGTACAGGTTGGAGATCCTCATCCCCGTCGTCTTGCGGTAGGCCTTGAGCATGGCGGCGCCGAGGCGCACGTCGTGGGCGATCCGGCGCGGCCCGAGGCCCACGTTCGGGAGCGGGCGGCTGGGCACGATCACGTAGAACCCATGGACCGACGGGGCGGCGCCGTCGGCGTGGATCGAGACCGCGGCGTCGGCGTGGATCTGGTTCCCGAGCGCCGCACGGCGGGTGATGCACGGGCCCCATGCCCGCGTGTTCACCGGCGTCATCACGACGGTGGCGCCCATGTCCCGCAGGATCCTGACCGCGTGTAGGCCGACGGCCAGGGTGTACCGCGCTTCCGGGTAGCCCGAGTTGGTGGCGGTGCCGGTCGTGTCGCACGGCTTGGTGGCGCCGGGGATGCCGTAGAAGACGGGACGGTTGATCTCGGCCGGGTGCAGGCGGTTGCGCACGTTGTGCCCGGGGTCGATCAGGATGACCCTCCCGGCCAGCGACTTGACCGAGGCCGCCGCGGGCGTGCGCGCCGACCCCGCGCCGGCGGCTGCCGGCGCGACGAGGACGGCCGCCGCGAGGACGGCCGAGAGGCCGGTCAGCCGCCGAGGACCCATGTGGGCATGGTACGGGCTAGGGCAGCGGGCCGCGCAGGAACACGTCGACCGTGGCGTTCGTGTCGCCGGGCACCACCGACCCACCCGCGGAGGCGAAGGCCGCCCACAGGCCGTCGCCGGAGATCTGGCCGCCGTTCCAGGTGAACTGGTTGGTCGCGGTACCGGCCCCGATCTGCACGCCGCTCGAGGACAGGTCGAGGCGGCTCGCCGTGCTCGTCCCCACGAGGAGCGCGAACAGGTCGGGCGCCGAGTTCGTGTCGCCGGAGACGAGCGTGTTCGAGTAGGAGACGAGCGACACCTCGCTGCCGTCGTCGGTGATGCCCGTCGGGACGGAGTCGCTCGCGCCGGCGGAAAGCTGCGTGATGCCCGCCCGCGTCCAGAGGATCGGCGCAAGCGGTCCGCCGCCCGGGTTCGTGATACAGCTGAACACGGCCTTGCTCCCGTCCGGCGTGAACAGCACCGGGCCGCTGCAGCAGCCGTAGCCGTTCGAATAGCCGTAGGAGTAGCTGCGCCCGGTGGCCCGATCGAGGATCATGGCGGCGCAGACACCCAGCTTCTCGCCGACGGCGTTCCACGCGACCATCCGGCCGTTCGCGGACATCCCGGCGCCCTGCACGTCGCTCACGCCGGCGTCCCGCGCGATCCGGGTTGTCGTCCCGCGCACGCGGTCGCGGACGAACGTCGGTGCCCTCGTCGGGAGGCCAGACGAGAACAGGACATACCGGCCGTTCCCGGAGATCGAGACGCCGCGGCTCGCTCCGCGGAACTGACCGCCGGCGGGAGGGATGCTCACGCGGCGCGTGATGCCGAGCGTGCGGTCGCGGACGAAGACGTCGGCGACGCCGTTCGTGTCGCGGGCGACGGAGAGGTTCGAGGCCCGGGACGTGAACACGACGTAGCGCCCGTTCGGCGAGATGGCGTCCGCGGTGCTGGCGCCGTTCCCCTGCCGGCCCGACGACGACATGCTCACGCGCCGGGTCGTGTTCGCCTGGCTGTCTCGCACGAACGCGTCCGAGACCCCGTTGGTGTCGCCGGCGACGAGGCCTGACGCCGTCGAGGTCGTGAGCACGAACCGGCCGTCGTCCGAGATCCCGGGGACGGCCAGCGTGACCGCCCGGTGCACCTGAGTCGCCGGAGGTCGACACGCTGATGCGGGTCGTGTCGCCGGCGCCGCGGCGGCCGGCGCCGCGGAGAGGACGACGAGGAGAGCGATTCCGGCCGACACGATGAGCGTCATCCGAGCGGGTCTCGAACCCATCACCTGTCTGCCTCCGTCGAGCGTGCCGGGGATTGCTCTCACTGTAACGACCGGATCACCACCCGGATACACCGCAATCGGGTGGGCCTCGCGTCGGTGCCAAATGTACTCGTAGCGTTCGAGCGGCCGCGGCTTGACACATATAGCGTTTGGATATATCGTGTCGAGGTATGGAACCGAGTGCGGCCACCTGGGCGGTGTTGGGCCTGATCGCGGACAGGCCGCGGAGCGGCTACGACGTGAAGCGCATCATCGACAGGTCGATCCGCCATTTCTGGGCGGCCAGCTACGGCCAGATCTATCCCGAGCTCAAGCGCCTCGAGCAGGCGGGCTGGATCGCCGGTGACGATGCGCCTCGAGGCGGGCGCGCTCGCAGGATCTTCCGGATCACTCCCGCCGGCAGCGAGGCGCTCGGCGCGTGGCTGGCGGGGCCCACTACCCGCGTCGAGATCCGCGACGAGTCGCTCCTGCGCCTGTTCTTCTCCGACACGTCGCCGCGCGAGCAGGCGCTCGGCCTGCTGGCGGCACGGCGCGAGGGGTACCGCCAGATGCTGGAGTACCTGCGCAGCCTCGACGACGGCACCGGCCCGGATCCGCCGTTCGTCGACCTCGTCTACCGCTGGGGCCTCGACTACTGCGAGTGGGGGATCGAATGGTGCGACCGACAGGAACGCCGGTTGCGTCAGGCGACGTGACGGCGCTGCCGGAGCCTTCCTGGAGGTTCCTGCTCGCCCGGGGCCTGCCGACGTTTGCGCTGGAGGGCTTCGTCCCGGTGGCGGTCTTCTACAGCGTCTGGCGGACGGTCGGGTTGGTGCCTGCGATCGCCGCGTCGTCGGCGACCACCGGCCTGATCGTGCTCTGGCAGCAGCGCCGTGGCCACGATGTCGCGCTCGCAGCGGTCACGGGAGTGTTCATCGCCATCCAGTCGCTCGTGGGCATCGCCGCGCACAGCGCCACCGTCTACCTGGCGCAGTCGGTCCTCGTAACCACGTGCTGGGGCGCTGCGTACCTGATCTCCGCGGCGATCCGGCGCCCGTTGATCGGCGCGTTCGCCCGCGCGTGGTACCCGTTCCCGGAGGAGTTCCGGGCGAGCGCCGCCTACCGTCACGAGTTCGGCATGCAGTCGGTCGTCTGGGGCGTCTACTGCCTGTCGGCCGCCGCGATCCGGCTGGGCGCCCTGCTCACGAGCGGCGTCGGCGCCTTCGTGGTCGTCTCGTTCGCGATCGGCACACCGCTGCCGCTCGCACTCGTGCTCTGGAGCGTCTGGCATGCCAAGCGGGCATTCGGCGACCCCGCGGCGACGGCCGTCTCGCACGGTTGACCGCTCGTCCGATCGTTCAGTATATTGAACGCATGGAATCGGCGGGCGGGCTTCTCAGGAGCCGACGGGTCGCACTCGGGCTCTCACTGCGACACGTCGCCCGGGAGTCGGGCATCTCACCGAGCTACCTCGTCGCGATCGAACAGGGCTGCAATCCGACCACCGGCAGGCCGCCGATGCCCTCGCCCCCCGTTATCGCGGCGCTTGGTCGCGTGCTGGGCATCGCCCGCTCCGAGCTCCTCGACCTCGTGGCGCCGCCGCGGACTTCGCCGCATCTCCTCCTCTACCAGACGGGCACGAGGTCGCAGTCCGCGGCCCACGCCGGGCAGTACCTGTTCGGGGATGGGGTTGATGGCTGGATCGAGGTCGGGGTTCCGGGTGCATCGGACCCCAGGCGCGCGCTCGCAGCACTCGAAGCACTCCTGGCTGACCGTGGCGACGTGACGAACGCGCCGCGCCTGGGACTGATCTTCGGGACGGCTTCGCGATCCCGCGACCGCGACCTGCGCACCCTCCTTGAACGCGAAGCGACGTGGGAATCCGACGTCGCCGGCCTCTGTCGCCGCCTCCTCGGCGTCGAGCCGGTCGCGAACATCTGCGTGTACCGAGAAGAGGACATCCGCCGCCGGGCGCGCGAGCTGGATCCGCTGACCAGCGCGCTCAGGCTCATCCGATCGCACCCGACCGTGGCCGTTCAAGGCTCTGCCGCCGGTGTCCTGACCGGCCCGGCGGCTATCGAGACGATGCTCGCCGGCCTCGCGCCGCCGGCGACCGACGCCGACGCGTGGAAGCAGCTCGTAGGGGCGGCGGCGATCGGCCTCGCGGACGACGCCGGTATACGGGCCGTCGGCAGGGAACCGTGAGCCTCCCGCCGACGATCATTGCCGGACCGCAGCCGGCATCCCGGCTCGATCGCGGTCGGCTCGCGGGTTCCGCGATGATCGTCGGGACGAGCGCGAGCATCCAGATCGCCGCTGCGCTTGCACACGACCTCTTCGGGACGCTCGGACCGACGGGCACGTCGGCGCTCCGGTTTCTCCTGGGGGCGGTCATCCTTCTGGCGGCGGTCCGACCGCGCCTCCGCGGCCGGGACGGGCAGACCTGGCGTGCGATCGCGCGCTACGGCGTCTCCCTGGCCGCGCTCAACCTCACGTTCTTCGAGGCCATCGAACGGATCCCGATGGGGATCGCGGTCACGCTGGCGTTCCTTGCGCCGCTCACCATGGCCGTAGTGGGGTCGCGGCGTCGGCGGGACATCGGATTTGCGGTTCTCGCCGGCGTCGGCGTCGTGCTGCTCGGCGGGGTCAGCCCTCCCAACTCGAACCTCGGGATGGTGTTCGCCCTCGCCTCCGGCGCGGCATGGGCAAGCGTCGCGTATGCCGGCCGCACGGTCGGTTCGCGCACGTCACGTCTGGATGGGCTCGCGCTCGCCCTTCCCATCGCAGCCGTTGTCACCCTGCCGTTCGGAATCGCTCGTTTCGGAGCCGTCGACGCGCGCGAGCTTGGCCTCGGACTCGTGATCGCGGTCGGAGGCCTGATTCTGCCCTTCGCGCTTGAACTGGAGGGGCTGCGCCGGCTCGAGCCCCGCCTCGTCGCGGTCATCTACAGCCTGGACCCCGCGATCGCGGCCGTTGTGGGGTTCGTCGCATTGGGGCAGACGCTGACCGGCGTGCAGCCTCTGGGCATGGCTGCCGTGATCCTCGCGAGCCTGGGCGCCATCTGGAGCTCCGGCCGGCGCCGGATGGTGCGGTGACGAATTCTAGACAAGCGGAGCGACCCGCTCGCGGAATGCCTCGAGCTGCGCCACCTCGTCGTCCAACGGCCACACGAACATGCGCTGCGCCCCCGCACGTGCGAATGCCGCGAGCCGCTCCGCACACACCTCGGCAGGACCGATGGGCAGCGACAGGGATCGGAGCGCCTCGACCGGTCGTTTCAGCATCGGGCTGAGGACGTGTGTGAGCACGCGCTCCGCACGACGGTCGTCCTCGGTGACGTAGAGCCAGGTTGTCGCGATCGCATTCGCCCAGGCCGGTGCCGTCCGCCCCTCCAGCCGCCGCATGTCGGCAAGGCGATCGAGGTCCATGCGAAAGCGGTCGGGGGTCGTGTTGTACGCCGACGCGAGCCATCCGTCTCCGTACCGGGCAACGCGCCGGAGACCGGCGGCCGATCCCCAGCTCGCGAGCCAGATCGGCGGTCCGTGCGGCTGCACCGGCCACGGCTCGAGAGCGATGCCGCGCGTGCAGTAGAACTCCCCTACGAACGCCTCCGAATCACGCGTCAGCAGAGCGCGAAGCGCCGGCACAGCCTCGTCGAAGCGCCGCCACCGCTCCGCGAAGGGAACGCCGATCGCGGCGTAGTCGCGAACGGACGAACCCGCACCCACGCCGACCGTGAGCCGACCTTCCGACAGCACGTCGAGCGCGGCGAGCGTCTTCGCCAGCTGCATCGGGCCCCGCACGACCGGAAGGCTGACGGTGGTCGCGAGCCCGAGGTCGCTCGACTCCTCGACCACCGCCGCGAGGGCGGTCGGGCCGTCGAGCCACGGCCTGCTGTAGAGGAGATGATCGTTCGCGCACAGGTAGCGATAGCCAGGGAGGCGGCCGCGCGCGCATACGCCTTGAGGTGAGGCAGCGAGACGCCGGCGCCCGTATCGATCAGCGGCAGGTGGGCGCCGTATTCCACGTCGGTCCGACGGACTCGTCGAGCATCTCGACTACTGGTTGCGTACGTCCTGCAGCAGCGAGCGGAGTTCGCAGATGGCCCGGTGGGCGTCATCCTCCGCGCCGGAGCGGATCGCGGCGCAGTCCTCGATCGCTTCCGCCAACTCGAGGAACACCTGCGCGATTCTCTCGGCCCCGGTGCCGGCCGTTTCCGCCGAGCGGCCGGCCGGGATCGTTGCCATCACGGTGGCAAGCGCGCCCCACAACGCGCTCTCGGCCGGCCACTCGTCCCAGAGCATGACGATGTCTCGCAGCAGGTCCTCGCGGGGCGTGGTCGGATAGCCGTCCGAGGCGATCCAGCGCGTGATCAGGTCACTGTTCCGCGTCCAGCGAGGATCGACCCGTCCGGGCGTGGTCGCCCGCGAAACGCCGTCGACCGGGTTCGCGGTCACCGGCGTACACGTGCGATGCCACCCCCGCCGACGGCACACCGGCGGTGGCCGGTGCGACGGCCGCGGCTCCAGAACCTGGTAGTAGTCGATGTTCCAGTCGTGCCACGCGCCGATCTGCCCCCGGTCGGCAAGTTCACTCAGGTCGGAGCGCGCCTGCCGCTGCGACGCATACGGCCCGATCACGGCCGTATATCCGTCCGCCGCGTAGACCGCCCGCGCGTACCAGCGCTGGTCGGAGCGGGGTGCGGTCGCCTCGGGCCGGCCGACGACCGCGATGGACGCGACATCCGGGACGTCGTGAAATAGGCGTCCCGCCGACTGGCAAGCCAGCTCCGTCGTCGCGTAGGGCCCGCCGACATACGTGACGCCGCGACGGGCGAGTCGGACGTACGCGCTTCCGGACGGCATCGACGCGACGAGCGGCTGGAGCGATTCCAGGTCAGGGGAAGCGGCCATGATCGCGGGATTGTACCGGCGCCCTCGCCGCAGGCGGAATCCACGGCGTCGTCGTCGTAGTGGTCGATCGCAGTCTCGCTAGGCTGCCTGACTGTCCGCGGCCGCAACACGAGCCGAAGGAGGTCGAGGGTGCACTGGTATACGGATGTGATTCGCCGCTACGCCGACTTCGACGGGCGTTCGGATCGACCTGAGTTCTGGTGGTTTGCGCTCGTCAATCTGATCGTGAGCCTGGTGCTGTGGACGATCGGCCTCGTGGCGTTTGGGTTCTACGGGGCGGAGCTTGTGGCCGTTCTGTACGGTCTGGTCACCCTGCTGCCGGCGCTGGGCGTTGAGATCCGCCGCTTGCACGATACGAACCGGTCGGGGTGGTGGATTCTGATCAGCCTGATCCCGGTCATTGGAGGGATCATCCTGATCGTCTTCTTCGCCGGTGCTGGAACCCAGGGGTCGAACCGATTCGGGCCTCAGCTGCCGCCACGGATGGCAGCGTCAGTTTGACGTCGCTTCGAAGCGTCAGCCGGGGTTAGTCGGGAAACCCCTGATGCGAGTCGATGGGCCCAGCCATACGCTGGGCGCATGGGAAGCATCGCCTCACCCGTTGTCTCCGAGGGTCACCTCCGGCTCAAGCGCGCCGCGCCCGCCGAGGCCAGTTCCGGCGTCCTGATCGCCGTCAAGGCGTTGATCATGCTGACGACGCTGACGGCGCTCGCGGTCCCGGCGATGCACGAGTTTCGGGGTGAGGCCATGACCGGCCGGGTGCTCGTGTACGCAATCGCGGTGATTCTGATCCCCGCCGGGTGGCTGGTGTGCGGCCGGCGTTCCTATCCGGTGGCGGCGGACTCGTTCCTGATGGTGCCGCTGGTATTTGACCTGGCCGGAAACAGCCTTCACCTGTACGCGCGCTTCGATCACTACGACAAGGTGGCGCACCTGGTCGGGGTGGCCGCCGCGGCGATGTTCGCCGCTGCTCTCCTCCGTCGATATGTCAGTGGGTCGGTTGCGCTCGCGGCAATTGCGGTCGCCGGCGGGCTGTGCATCGGGATCGCCATCGAGTTGTTCGAGTTCGCGGTGTTCACACACCCATCGGCCACCGGGCTCGGTGCGTATCAAGACACCGTCGGCGATCTCGCGATGGACATGCTCGGCGCGGCGATCGCCGCCGCCGCCATCGTCGTGCTCCCTATGCGGTCGCGTGAACTACGAGCCCACCACCATCAATCGCCTCA
>CAVSVU010000006.1:0-8238 GCA_963731515.1 uncultured Actinomycetes bacterium
TCGGCCCGTCCGACTCGATGTCGGCCGAGATGTGGATGTCGGGACGTCCCATCGCGCGTAGCTGAGCACACCGTCCGGACGGTGACGCGGACGTCGGAGCCGATCCCGGCGTGGCATATGATCGCGCGCAGCGTGGGGGGCGACGGGTGAGACCGCGGTGAGCGTGCCGGGCATCGGGCCGCGGTTCCGGTCGCCGAAGACCCGCGCCGTGGCCGTCGGCTGCGTCATCGTCGCCGAGCTGGCGATCGCGCTCCCGTTCCTGGCCGTCGTCGCCGTCGAGGGTGCGCGGGGTGCCCGGGCCGCTGCTCGTGCTGCTCGGGGTCGCGGCGGCGTTCGTGATGGGCCCGCGCATCGGCGCGGCGCTGACCGCGATCGCGGTGCTGCTCGCCGTCGACGATCGTCGGCGAGAACGCCTACGCCGAGCCGCTCGTCTGGATCCCGGTCGCCGTGGGCGTGGGGATCGTCGGCGACCGCGTCCGCCGCGGCGACGATCTCCGCCGCGCGCTTCTGGCCGAGCTTCGCCGCGGGCTCGTCACGGTCTCGCGCGATCCACAGGTCGGCCCGTACCGCATCGTCAGCCGCTACGTGCCCGCCGAGGAGGCGCAGGTGCTCGCCGGAGACTTCCTCGGCGTCGTCCGGCAGCCCGGCGGGGCGGTCGCGGTGATGGTCGGAGACGTCGCCGGCCACGGGCCCGGCGCGGCCGCCGTCGCCACCCGCCTGCGCGCCTCCTGGCGCGGCCTGGCCAGCGCCGGCGTGCCCGCGCACGACGCCGTCCACGTCCTAACGAGACGCTCCTCGCCGAGCGCCGGCGGGCGTCGATGCCGGTGCTCTTCGCGACGCTGTGCCTGGCGACGATCGATGCCGACGGGTCGAGCGCCCGCTTCGTGCTCGCGGGTCACCCGCCGCCGATCCTGGTCGCACCCGGTGGGGTCGACGAGTACGCGCTCCGCACCGACCCCGCTATCGGCATCGCCCCCCAGCCCGAGTGGACGGCGCACGAGGTCGAGCTCCCCGCCGCGCCCTGGTCGCTGCTCTTCTACACCGACGGGCTCGTCGAGGGACGGCAGTCGCCGGCCGGGCCGCGCCCGTTCGGGAGCGCGCGGCTGCTCCCGTTGCTGGCGGCGCCCGGGCCGCCGCTCGGCGAGGGGGAGGTCGACGCGGTCCTCTCGGCCGTGGCCGCTGCGAACGGCGGCCCGATGAGTGACGACGTCGTCATCGTCGCCGTGTCACCCGCCTGACCGCCGCACGGCTAGAGTTTCGGGCGTCCGGCCCGACGGGAGGTTCGGTGGCGCAGGGTGATCCCGGGAGCATCCGGGTCGAACGCGAAGGATCGGGCCCCTGGGTGCTCGAGCTGCACGGCGAGCACGACCTCTCGACCGTTGAGGCGATCCATGCCCGGCTGGCGCCGATCGCCGACCGCGGCGAGGCGGCCGTCGTCGATCTCTCGCAGGTCACCTTCATGGACTCGGCCGTCCTGACCGAGCTCGTCGCAGCGCGGCGCGGGGAGGACGGCGCGCGCCTTGCCCTGGTCGCCCCGCCCGGCGGGTTCCCGGCCCGCGTGCTCGACCTGGTCCAGCTCGGCCGGGTCGTCGCCGTGTTCGAGAGCCGCGACGAGGCCCTGGCCTCGCTCGAGCCCGCCGCCTAGGAACGGTCGGTCAGGAAGCTGATCCTCCCGCTCGTCTCGAGCACGGCGTAGCGCACCGACCCGAGGTCGAGGATGTGGCGCTGGCGCGCCTCTGCCGCCACGCCGCCTCCGCCTGTACCCGCATCGCGGGGGCGGCTAACGATGCCGCGGGGCCGCGCCCTTGACTGCGTAGCTTCCGAGGCCGCGCTCGAGCAGCTCGAGGGCGCGGTCGGCCTCGGTGAGGAGCTGCCGGCGCAACGCGGCATGGGGGGCGCCCGCGACGATGCCCGCCCGCACCTGCGCGACCAGGGCGCGGTGGACGCCCATGAGCGCGTTCGCGACCACGGCCGGCCCGATGTCCGCCCGGTCCGCCCCCTGCTCCTCGCCGATCAGCGCGGCGAGCGAGGCGCTGTACCGGGCCAGGGTCTGCTCCTCGCGGGCGAGGAGGGCGGGGCTCGCGGCGATCGTGCGGGTGATGCCGGCGAGCCGCTCCCGGGCGCCGGCATCCTGCTCGGCCAGGAGCCCCCGCGGCCGGCGCACGAACCGCCCGAACGCCGTGATGACGGACTCGCCGGCGGGCCGGTCGCGGATCGCAGAGATGAGCTCGGCCTCGAACGCCTCCAGGCGCCAGAAGACGAGGTCCTCCTTGGTCGGGAAGTAGTTGAAGACCGTCTGCTGGGACACGTCGGCGGCGCGCGCGATCTCCGCGACCGTCACGGCCTCGAAGCCCCGTTCCGCGAACAGCGTCCGCGCTGTCTCGGCGATCAGCTCGCGCGTGCGCACCTTCTTCCGCTCCCGCAGGCCGGCCGGCTCGATCATCGCCCCAGTGTACCTGCTCGAAGTGTAACTTGTACACAAAAATAGAGTTACTATACTTCTAAACTCACTCCACGTTTATGAGGAGGTCTTCGCAATGACCGAGAGCACGCTGGATACCCGTGTCGGGGTCGCGTTTGCGGCCATCGTCCTCGCCATGCTCCCCGCCGTCCTCGACCAGACCATCCTGGCGACGGCGCTTCCGGTGATCGCGGGCGACCTGGGCAGCCTGAGCGACGTCTCCTGGGTCGTGAGCGCCTACGTCGTTGCCGCGGCGGCGGCCACGCCGCTCTGGGGCAAGCTCGGCGACCGTCACGGCAGGAAGCTCCTGCTCGAGACGGCGCTCATCGCCTTCGTCACGACGTCGGCGCTCTGCAGCGTCGCCGCCGACATCCCCCAGCTGGTCGTCCTGCGGGCCGTCCAGGGCGCCGCCGCGGGCGGACTCATGACCCTGGCGATGGCCGTCGTCGGCGACCTGGTCGCACCGCGCGAGCGCGGCCGCTACCAGGGCTACATCGCGGCGGCCTTCGCGGCCGCGACCATCGTCGGGCCGCTCGTCGGCGGGGCGCTCGTCGACGGCGCCGGCTGGCGCTGGGTCTTCCTCGTCAACCTGCCCGTGGGCGCGGCCGCGCTGGTGGGCCTTCACCTGCGGCTGCCCGCCCTCCCGGCCGGCCGGCCCGAGCACCCGCTCGACGTCGCCGGCGCCGTGCTGCTCGCCGGGGCGACCGCCGCGCTGATGCTCGTGTGCATCCTGGGCGGCGGCCGGTTCGCCTGGGTGTCCGCGCAGACCCTGGGCCTCGTCGGGGGCGTCGCCGCCCTCACCGTTGCCCTGGTCGCCCGCGAGCGGCGTGCTCCCGACCCGATCGTGCCCGTGACCATGCTGCGCATGCGGGCGATCGCCGTGTCGAGCTCGGCGCTGTTCCTGGCGACAGCCGCCCTGTTCTCGGTCACGGTGTTCGTCCCTGTCTATCTGCAGGCGACGACGGGCGCGAGCCCGACCGAGGCCGGCCTCCTGCTGGTCCCGGCGATGCTCGGGATCACGGTGTCGTCGACGCTCTCCGGCCGCAGCATCACCCGCACGGGGCGGTACCGGCGGTTCCCGATCGCCGGCCTGGGTCTGATGACGGTCGCCCTGCTCGTGCTCGCCGCCGTCGCCCCGGCGACCTCGCGAGCGGCGACGAGCGCCGGCCTCGCCCTGTTCGGGCTTGGCTTCGGCATGGTGACGCAGGTGCTGATCGTCGCGGTGCAGAACGGCGTCGATCGTCGCGAGCTCGGCGTCGCGACGGCGACCACCGGCTTCTTCCGCGGCCTCGGCGGCGCGGTCGGCGCCGCCGTCCTCGGCGCGGTGTTCGCGGCGGTCGCCGGCACCCACGTCGGTGCGGGCGGCGTGCAGGCCCTGGGCGCCGCGGCCCGCGCCGACGTCGTCGACGCGGTGCAGGCCGTCTTTCTGGTCGCCGCGCCGCTGGCGGCGCTCGCCCTCGCGGTCGTCCTGCGCCTGCCCGAGCGGCCGCTCACGCGGTCGCACGGGTGAGCGTTTCAGAGCGACTGGCGCTCGAGCTCGCGGACGCGCACGGAGAGCGTCTCGAGCAGCGCGATCGCGATCGACGGCTCGCCGCGCAGCAGCTTCCCGAACGGCGCCGCCGAGATCCGCAGGGCCACGAGCTCGGTCTCGGCCATCACCGTGGCCGAGCGCGGCCGCCTGTCGAGGAGCGCCATCTCGCCGAAGTACTCGCCGGGGCGAAGCTTCGCCGGCCGCCCGCCCCGACGCACGACCGTCGCCCGGCCGTCCAGGATGACGAAGAACGTGTGGCCCGGCGAGCCCTCGCGCACGATGGCCGCGCCGGCGTCGAACCGCACGGGCAGGACAAGCTTCGCCACCTTGCGCAGGTGCCGGTCGGAGAGGTCCGCGAACAGCGGCACCCGCCGCAGCACCGGCAGGGAGACGCGCGGCAGGTCGCGCGGCGACGCCGATGCGATCTCCGCCAGCCCGTCCGCCATCAGCAATCCGCCCGGTCTCGCCCCCATGCGTCCTCCCGCGGTCGGCGTCGATGATATCGGCGGCGGCGCGATCGTGGCACGATGCCGGTATGGCAGACGTCGTCGTCTTCATCCCGGCATGGAACGAGGAGGGGAATCTCCCGGCCGTCCTGGACGAGGTCCACGCCGAGCTGCCGGACGCGGACGTCCTCGTCGTGGACGACGGATCGACGGATGCGACCGGCGAGGTCGCGCGCGTCCGCGGCGCGCACGTGCTCGCGTTCCCGGAGAACCGCGGCCTCCGGGCCGGGATCGCCGCCGGCTACGGGTATGCGCACGAGCACGGCTATGCCGTCTGCGGCCGCGTGGACGCCGACGGCCAGCACCCGGTGGCCGAGCTGCGCCGCCTGGTCGCCGAGGTGCAGGCCGGCCGCTGCGACGTGGCCGTCGGTTCGCGGTACCTGTCCGGCGCCGACCACGCGCCCTACCGCTACCGGCTCGAGGGGGCGCGCCGGTTCGGCACCGCGGTCGCCCGCCGGGCGGTCGGCGTGGTTTTGCGGCGCCCCTTCCACGATCCGATGAGCGGGATGTGGGCGGTGGGGTCGGCGGCCACCGAGCTGCTCTCGCAGCCGTACACGAGCGGCGCTCCGGAGGTCGAGGCGCTCGTGCGCGTGACCGAGGCCGGCCTGCGGCTGGAGGAGATGCCGGTCGAGATGCGTCCGCGCGCCGGCGGCGAGTCGAAGCTCCAGGGGCGAAAGGCGGTCGGCCTCGTCGTCACCGTGGCCGGGACGCTGATCGTCGGCTGGCGGCTGGTGCGGAGGCGCCGGTGAGCTGGGCGATCGTCGTTCCCGGCAGCGGCCGGATGGGCGCAGACGGGGTCTACCGGATCGGCCCGCGGGCGATCGACGGCGTGCGCGCCGCGGCGAGGCTGGCGGAGCGGCGCAGGCCCACGGTCGTGGTCTTCACGGGATGGTCGCCGGTGCCCGGCGGGCCGAGCGAGGCCGACCAGATGCTCGCGGCGTGGGACGGCCCGGCCGACGTGGAGCTGCTCGCCGAGACGAGCGCGACCATCACGGCGGAGAACATGTCCCGGTCGCTTCCGCTGCTCGCCGAGCGGGAGGTGCGCGAGGTCACGGTCGTGTGCGGGTCGCTCCACTTGCCCCGCGTCCGCTTCTACTTCGGCGGCGTGTATCCGCGGCACGGCATCCGCTGCACCTATGTGCGCACGCGCCAGGTGCCGACGCCGCCGGCGCTCGCCCGCGAGCTCGTGGCCTTGGCGCTGATGCGCCGGCAGCGGCGGCGGGCCATCGCCGAGCTCGGCGACCTACATGTGGCCGGTCAGATAGAGGCGGATGCCGTAGGCGATGCCCCAGGCCGAGAGGTGCCGGAAGGCGCGTGACTCGAGCTTCGCGGCGTTTCCGGGGCTGCGCATGTTCCCGGTCTCGATGAAGATCTTGGGGACGTGCGAGAGGTTGGTGCCGCCGTAGGCGTCCGAGCGCAGGTAGCCGCTCGTGTACAGGTTGGAGATCCTCATCCCCGTCGTCTTGCGGTAGGCCTTGAGCATGGCGGCGCCGAGGCGCACGTCGTGGGCGATCCGGCGCGGCCCGAGGCCCACGTTCGGGAGCGGGCGGCTGGGCACGATCACATAGAACCCATGGACCGACGGGGCGGCGCCGTCGGCGTGGATTGAGACCGCGGCGTCGGCGTGGATCTGGTTCCCGAGCGCCGCACGGCGGGTGATGCACGGGCCCCATGCCCGCGTGTTCACCGGCGTCATCACGACGGTGGCGCCCATGTCCCGCAGGATCCTGACCGCGTGTAGGCCGACGGCCAGGGTGTACCGCGCTTCCGGGTAGCCCGAGTTGGTGGCGGTGCCGGTCGTGTCGCACGGCTTGGTGGCGCCGGGGATGCCGTAGAAGACGGGACGGTTGATCTCGGCGGGGTGCAGGCGGTTGCGCACGTTGTGCCCGGGGTCGATCAGGATGACCCTCCCGGCCAGCGACTTGACCGAGGCCGCCGCGGGCGTGCGCGCCGACCCCGCGCCCGCGGCTGCCGGTGCGACGAGGACGGCCGCCGTGAGGACGGCCGAGAGGCCGGTCAGCCGCCGAGGACCCATGTGGGCATGGTACGAGCTAGGGCAGCGGGCCGCGCAGGAACACGTCGACCGTGGCGTTCGTGTCGCCGGGCACCACCGACCCACCCGCGGAGGCGAAGGCCGCCCACAGGCCGTCGCCGGAGATCTGGCCGCCGTTCCAGGTGAACTGGTTGGTCGCGGTACCGGCCCCGATCTGCACGCCGCTCGAGGACAGGTCGAGGCGGCTCGCCGTGCTCGTCCCCACGAGGAGCGCGAACAGGTCGGGCGCCGAGTTCGTGTCGCCGGAGACGAGCGTGTTCGAGTAGGAGACGAGCGACACCTCGCTGCCGTCGTCGGTGATGCCCGTCGGGACGGAGTCGCTCGCGCCGGCGGAAAGCTGCGTGTTGCCCGCCCGCGTCCAGAGGATCGGCGCAAGCGGTCCGCCGCCCGGGTTCGTGATACAGCTGAACACGGCCTTGCTCCCGTCCGGCGTGAACAGCACCGGGCCGCTGCAGCAGCCGTAGCCGTTCGAATAGCCGTAGGAGTAGCTGTGCCCGGTGGCCCGATCGTGGATCGTGGCGGCGCAGACACACAGCTTCTCGCCGACGGCGTTCCACGCGACCATCCGGCCGTTCGCGGACATCCCGGCGCCCTGCACGTCGCTCACGCCGGCGTCCCGCGCGATCCGGGTTGTCGTCCCGCGCACGCGGTCGCGGACGAACGTCCGGTTGCCCTCGGTCGGGAGGCCAGACGAGAAGAGGACATACCGGCCGTTCCCGGAGATCGAGACGCCGCGGCTCGCTCCGCGGAACTGACCGCCGGCGGGAGGGATGCTCACGCGGCGCGTGATGCCGAGCGTGCGGTCGCGGACGAAGACGTCGGCGACGCCGTTCGTGTCGCGGGCGACGGAGAGGTTCGAGGCCCGGGACGTGAACACGACGTAGCGCCCGTTCGGCGAGATGGCGTCCGCGGTGCTGGCGCCGTTCCCCTGCCGGCCCGACGACGACATGCTCACGCGCCGGGTCGTGTTCGCCTGGCTGTCTCGCACGAACGCGTCCGAGACCCCGTTGGTGTCGCCCGCCACGAGGCCTGACGCCGTCGAGGTCGTGAGCACGAACCGGCCGTCGTCCGAGATCCCGGGGACGGCCAGCGTGACCGCCCGGTGCACCTGAGTCCTGGAGGTCGACACGCTGATGCGGGTCGTTGTCGCCGGCGCCGCGGCGGCCGGCGCCGCGGAGAGGACGACGAGGAGAGCGATTCCGGCCGACGCGATGAGCGTCATCCGAGCGGGTCTCGAACCCACCACCTGTCTGCCTCCGTCCAGCGTCGCCGGGGATTGCTCTCACTGTAACGACCGGATCACCACCCGGATACACCGCAATCGGGTGGGCCTCCCGCCGCTGCCAAATGTACTCGTAGCGTTCGAGCGGCCGCGGCTTGACACATATATCGCTTGGATATATCGTGTCGAGGTATGGAACCGACCGCGGCCACCTGGGCGGTGTTGGGCCTGATCGCGGACAGGCCGCGGAGCGGCTATGACCTGAAGCGCATCATCGACAGGTCGATCCGCCATTTCTGGGCGGCCAGCTACGGCCAGATCTATCCCGAGCTCAAGCGCCTCGAGCAGGCGGGCTGGATCGTCGGCGACGATGCGCCCCGAGGAGGACGCGCGCGCAGGATCTTCCGGATCACACCCGCCGGCAGCGAGGCTCTCGGCGCGTGGCTGGCGGGGCCCTCCACCCGT
>CAVSVU010000007.1:0-7655 GCA_963731515.1 uncultured Actinomycetes bacterium
CGGTCGCGCCGAGGTGGGCGGCCAGCGAGCGCAGGGTGTGCTGCCAGTGCAGATCCTCCTTGCCGTGGCCGCCGAGCGACATCCCCAGCTCGTACATCGGGTCGCTCGCCCGCATCAGCACCTGCGCCTGTGCGTACGTGACGCCCGCCTCGGCGAACGCGCTGAACGTGATCCAGCCGGCGAACACGTGCCCCTGCGGCGTCATCAGCGTGAACGACTCGTCGTCGGCGTACAGCACGAGGACGCCGGTCGAGAGCTTGAGACGCCCGGGCATCGAGAGGTCGAGCGCCGCCACCTCTCCGGGCGCGATTCCGGCCAGCGGCGCGAAGAAGCTGTTCCCCTTCGGCCAGAACTCGGGGAAGTGCTGCTTCCACACCTCGATGACCTGCGCCGGCGTGACGTCGACCCCGCCCAGGGGCAGCCGGTAGGTCTTCTGCCACATGCGGCCGAAGCCCTGGATCGGCGACGTCTGGCGGCGCCCGCTGACGTTGATGTTGCGCGCCCCCGGCACGGCGTCCGTGACCTGGAGGCGGTCGATCGGCTGCGCCCATGCGGCGGCATCCCGCTTGTCGGGTTGGCTCGTCATGTTGCGTCCTTTCTGAGGTCAGGCGGCCGCGGCCAGCGCCGCGTCCTCGTTCTCGTGGATCGCGATCGCCTCGTCGAGCCGAGTCAGCTCGAAGATCTGCCGGTAGTGCTCGGAGAGGCCGTACGCCAGCATCCGCTGGCGGTTGCGGTTCGCCCGCACGAGCAGCGTCACCAGAAGGCCGATGCCGCTCGAATTCATGTACTCGAGCCCGCCGAAGTCGAACACCACGGCCCGTACCTCGGGCGCGGCGGCCCGGTCGAAGGCGTCGGAGAGAGCGGCCTCGCTCGCCCCGGTCACCTCCCCGGTGAGCTCGATCACGCTGCAGCCCGGCCTGGGCGTACGCACGCTCAGCCGGATGGTCGCGTCTGTCATCGCGTGCCTCCGTTGTCGGCGGCGGGCACGGGCCCGTCCGCGAGGATGGTCATGAAGTCGGACAGTCGGGTGATCTCGAAGATCTCGCGGTAGTGCTCGGAGAGGCCGCGGGCGCTCACCGGCCGCTCCTGGGCGCGGGCCCGGGCCAGGACGCCCACGATCAGGGCGATGCCCGTGGAGTTGATGTAGCCCACGCGGCCGAAGTCGAGCAGGACGGCGTCGCCGGCGCCCACCTCGGCGTAGGCCGCGTCGAGCGCCTCGCGGGCGCCGCCGTCGATGTCGCCGGAGAGCGCGATCGTCGCGCCGGCGTCCGTGCGGGTGGTCGTTGCCTCGAGCGGGGTCTGGCTCATCTGCCCTCACCGTGTCCCTTCAGGTGCGTGATCAGCTCGAGCGTGTGGCGATCGCCGTCGCCGTCCGCGCGCACCTCGTCGACCATGTTCTGGATCAGATAGAGGCCCCAGCCACGCGGGGCCTGCTCGCCGGCCAGCTTCGCCTCGATGTCGGGCGTCTCGGCCTCCGGGATCTCGCGCGCGCCGCCGTGGTCGGTGATCCGCACCGAGAAAGCGGAGTCCGACCGCGCCACGGCGATCTCGACGGGCAGCTCGGGGTCGTAGCGGTTGCCGTGCTCGATCGCGTTCATCGTCGCCTCGGCGACGGCGGTCTTCAGCCGCTCCAGCCGCGACGGGTCGACGCCCGCGCCCACGGCCGCCTCGGCCACCCGCTGCATCGCCTCGCGCTCGTTGCCCTCGACGCTGGCCACGGAGAACTCGAGCACGGGCACCATCTCGGCGGCGGTGCCGATGCGTGCGAGCGCCACGAGCGTGATGTCGTCCTCCTGCTCGCCTTCGGCGCCCGTGAACCGGTCGAGGTCGGCGAGCAGGTCGGAGATCAGCTCGTCCGCGACCGCGCCGCCGGCCAGCCGCTCGCGCACGCGCGGGGTGCCGAACATCTCGCGCGCGGGGTCGTGCGCCTCGGTCAGCCCGTCGCTGTAGAGCAGGACGCTCGACCCGGGTGCGATCGTCGCCTCCTTCTCCTCGTAGCTCATCCCGAGCATGAGCCCGAGCGGCATGCCCGTGGCGCGCAGCTCCGACACCTCGCCGCCGCTCTCGACGATCGGCAGGTTGTGACCGGCGTTCGCGTAGCGGAGAACGCCGGTGGCCGGGTCGAGCACGCCGTAGAGGCAGGTGACGAACATGTTGGGCGGGATCTCCGGGCACAGCGTCTCGTTGATCCGCTCGAGCACCGTGCCGGGGTCGAGCAGCCGCTGCGCGGCCGCGCGCAGGACGCTGCGGGTGGCGGCCATCACCATCGCTGCGGGGACGCCCTTGTCGGTCACGTCGCCGACGACGAGCCCGATCCGGCCCTCGGGGAGCTCGATGAAGTCGTAGAAGTCGCCGCCGACGGTGCGCGCGGGCCGGTAGTAGGCGGCGACGCGCCACCCCTCAAGCTCGGGCAGCTCCCGGGGCAGGAAGTTCTGCTGGATCAGGCGGGCGACCTCGAGCTCCTGCTCGATCCGCTCCCGGGCCCGCACCTCGGCCTCCTGCTCGCGCACGAGCTGGCCGACCTTGACGGCCGGCGCGACCTGGGCCGCGAGGCTCTCGAGCAGCCGGCGGTCGTCCGGCGAGTAGTCCTGGTCGGACAGGCGGGGGCCGAGGTTGAGCAGGCCGATCAGCTCGCCCTGGGTGACGAGCGGAACGACCATGGTGATGCCCTGCGCGCGCATCTGCTCGAGGGCCGGCGAGTCGAGCTCGAGGTTGCGCAGCTCGACGGCGCCGGGCGCACTCTGGAAGTAGGGCACGATCGGGTCGTTCGGCGCGATCTCGAGGCCCAGGCCGGCGTCCCGCCCCTCGGCCGGGAGCGACGCCCGCGTCTCGATCGGCGCCGCGGCCGCTCCGGCGGCGCGCGGCCGGCGCAGCATCACCCTCCGCAGCGTGTGGGGCAGCATCGTCATGCCTCTTTTCTACCGGACGGCCGTTCCGGGATCGTTACGGGCGAGAGCCGGACGCTCGCGCTGCGCGCCGCAGCCCACGGACACCGCGACGCAGAGCGGCGCGATCGAGAACAGCCATCCGACCGGGTTCTGCGGCTCCCGTCCCGCGATCAGGACGCCGATCGCGCACATCCCCAGCATCACCGCGGCGAAGACACCGGCGTCGAGAACATCCGTGAGGGCGAATTCGGTGCCGGTCGCGTAGATGACCCCACCGACCGCCAACAGCATCGCGGTCGCGACGAGCGCCGCGAGCGCGAGCCTGCGTGCCCGCCTCCGGGTCACCGCTCGCCCTCCGGCGGCCGCAGCCACACGGTCGCGTGGGCCGGATGGAGCGCGTCGCGCACGACCGACACGACGTCGCCCGTGAGCGTCTCCAGGTCGATCTCGCCGCGCATGCGCGCGTTGAACGCCTCGAGCGTCCGGGCCGCGTCGTAGCGGGCGCGGTAGAAGCGGCGGTCGACCGCCGCCTGGATGCGGCGGCGCAAGGGCTGGAACGCCAGGGCGACGGCCAGCGTCGAGAGCGTCACCGCGAACGAGCTCGAGAGGCCGGTCGCCGCCTCGAACGTCACCCCGAAGAGGCCGATGCCGGCCAGGTAGACGGCCGCCAGCGTGACCACGAGCGCCGCGTAGATCAGGGTGCGGCGGATGACGACGTCGACGTCGTAGAGCCGGTACCGCAGCATCGCGAGGCAGATGGCGACCGGGATCAGCGCGTAGTCGACCGTGTACAGAACCTCCCCGGCGTCCACGACCGTGATCAGCGCGAAGCCCACGAACGTCAGGCACACGGCGAACAGGCACTCCCGCTGCTGGACGCGCTGGGTCAGCCCGGCCCGCCGGTAGCGCACGACGGCCGACACGAACCCCGCGATCAGCGCGAGGACGATCGCGACGACGACCGCGAGGATGACGGGGACGCTGCGAGACACGTCCAGGCCGAACGGGTTGGTGACGCCGCCTTCGATCTCGCCCGGCTGGGTGGCGACCACGAGCGCGGTCGCCGCGATCACGGCGAAGTCGATCCGGACGAGCAGCCGCCACCGGTCGGACGGGGGCCGGCCGTCGGGGAAGAGCAGCGGCAGGAAGAGCGCGAACCCGATCAGTCCGATCGGCCACGCCCACAGGGCTGAGCCAGGCCGGGCGCGGCGGCCCAGAAGATGGTCGTGGTGCTGCGGCCCCGCCCAGATGCCGACCGCGCCGAAGGTGAGCGAGACGGAGACGAGCAGCGGCGCCAGGGAGAACAGCCACCCGACCGGGTTTCCCGGCTCGCGCCGGGCGATGAGAACGCCGATGACCGACATGCCGACGAGCAGCGCGACGTAGGAGCCGGCGTCGAGCGCGTCGCCGAGGTCGAAGCCGAAGTGGAGGAGCGAGATCAGCCCGCCGCCGCAGATCAGCGCCAGCGTGACGGCGAGGGCGGCGACGGCCGGCCGTGCGCTGCGCGGCCGCCTCACCGCTCGCCCTCCGACGGCCGCAGCCACACGGTCGCGTGGGCCGGATGGAGCGCGTCGCGCACCACGGACATGACGTCGCCCGTCAGCGTCTCCAGGTCGATCTCGCCGCGCATGCGCACGCTGAACGCCTCGAGCGTCCGGGCCGCGTCGTAGCGGGCCCGGTAGAAGCGGCGATCGACCGCCGCCTGGATCCGTCGGCGCAGGGGCTGGAAGGCCAGCGCGACCGCGAGGGTCGAGACCGTGACCGCCAGGGTGCTCGAGCTGCCGGCGAGGCGCCGGACGACGGACTCGATCGCGTAGACGCCGACCAGGTAGATCGCCGCCAGGCACGCGACCAGGACCGCGTACACCAGCGTCTTGCGGACGATCAGGTCGATGTCGAACAGGCGGTGGCGCAGGATCGCGATCCCGATCGCGACCGGGATCAGGCCGAAGCTCAGGAGGGCGACGTCCTGGAGGAGCAGGATCCAGCTCGGAGCGTGCGTCTCGGACGGATAGAGGATCGCCGACAGCGGCTCGACGACCAGGTAGGTCATGGCCACGAACCCCGCCGAGGCGGCGAGCCACTTGACCTGCTGGCGGGCGTCCCCCCGGGAGCGCCGGTAGCGCACGATCAGCGCGGACGCCGACGCAACCATCATCGCGGGCACGACGAGGATCAGGATCTTTGCGGCATCGATCACCCCGCCGAGGGCCGACACGCCGAACGGGTTCTGGGTGTGCGGGTAGCCGGCGTCCGCGAGCGGTCCCGGCGTGAGAATCAGGGAAAGCAGGCCGAGGGGGATCGACACCGCGCTGATCCACGCCACGAGCCGCCAGCGCGGCCCCGGAAGGCGGCCGTCGGGGAAGAGCAGGATGAGGAACGTCCCGGTGATCCCGATCGCAACGATCCAGAAGCCCGAGCCGAGCGCTCCGACCTCGGCTGCCGCGGGCAGCGAGCCGTGGTGCAGGCGAAGCGCGTAGTCGGAGTACGACGTGGCGTTGGCCACACCCCAGGCAAGGCCGATTGCGAGCAGAAGCCAGCCGATCCTGTTCCCCGGCCGGCGGGTCGCGATCACGAGGCCCGTGAGCGGGAAGGGAAACAGGGCGGCCACGAAGAGCGCGTTCGCCAGGACGCCGCCGCTCGACCAGCTCGCGCCGGTCGTGTCGAGGCTGCGGCTGAGCCACCCGAACGCCATTCCCGCAATCCAGAGCGCCACGGAGAGGCCGAACACGACCCAGGCGGCCGTCCGGGAGAGCCGTGCGCGCGTGATCGGGCCATCCTCCATGGGATGGAGTCTCACGGCCAGAGCGTCCCGGAATCGTTACGGCGCGGCGCCGGGCCCCGACTCTCGTTGCGTTTGCGTGTCATGCTCCCCGCGTGCACGACCTCAGGATCTCACTTCTGGGGACGCCGCTCGTGGAATTCGAGGGGCGCCCGCTCGACGTCGACACGCGCAAGGCGACCGCGATGCTGGCCCACCTGGCGGTGACCGGGCACGCCCAGAGCCGGGAGGTGGTGGCGACGCTGCTCTGGCCCGAGTTCGACATCGACCGCTCGCGGGCGGCGCTGCGGCGGACGCTCTCGACGCTGCGCGCGGCGCTCGGCGACCGGTTCGTGACGGCCGACCGGACGTCGATCGCGCTCGACCTCGAGGGCGCGTGGTTCGATCTCGCAGAGTTCCGCCGCACCGCCGCCGACCCCGCCGCGGGCGCCGCCGCCCTCGGCCGCGCCGTCGACCTGCACCGGGGCGACCTGCTCGCCGGGTTCGCGATCCGCTCGTCGGCGGCATTCGACGACTGGCAGCAGCTCTCCGCCGAGAGCATCCGCCAGGAACGAGCGGCGGCGCTCGACCGGCTCGTCGACGCGCTCGCCACGGCGGGCCGCGCCGAGGAGGCCGTCGCCCGGGCCGAGCAGCGGCTCGCGCTCGACCCCCTGCACGAGCCCGCCCACCGCCGCCTGATCGAGCGCTACGCGGCCACCGGCCGGCGGGCCGATGCGCTGCAGCAGTACCGCCGCTGCGTGCGGGTGCTCGACCGCGAGCTGGGCGTGCGCCCGCTGGCCGCGACGACCGAGCTCTACAACGCCGTCAACGAGGGCCGCACGCCTGCGGCGGCCGCGGCGCCGGTGGCCGTCGCGGCCCCGGAGCAGCCGCTCGTCGGCCGCGCCGACTCGTGGCGGCGGCTGGTCGAGCTGCACACCGCCATCGTCTCCGAGGGCCGGCTGGCCGTGATCGAGGGCGAGTCCGGCGTCGGCAAGACCCGGCTCGCGGACGAGGTCGTCGCGGCGCTCCACGAGCGGGGCGCGGCGGTCATCGCGGCACGGGCGTCGGCGGGCGAGCGCGGGCTCCCGTACGGCATGCTCGCCCAGCTCCTGCGCGCCGCCGTCGAGCGGCTCGAGGGCGACGTCCCCGCGCACTACGCGGGCGAGGCGGCCCGGCTGCTGCCCGAGCTGGGGGCGGCACCGGACGCGAGCCTGGAGGACCCCGGAGCGCAGCTGCGGTTCCTCGAGGCCGTCTGCCGGCTGATCGTGCTCGCCGGTGACGGCCCCTCGGCGGGCATCGTCGTGGTCGACGACCTGCACTGGTGCGACCCGGCGTCGCTCGACGCGCTCGGGTATCTGGCCCGTCGCCTCGGCGGGCGGCGCCTCCTGATCGTCGCCACCCGGCGCACCGACGAGCCCGACCCCGGCCACGCCGGGACCCGGCTGGCCCAGGCGGGGGAGCGGATCGCGCTCGGACGGCTCACGCGCGACGACGTCGCCGAGCTCGCCGGCGCGCAGGGCCTCGGCCCCGCCGACGCCGACGCCCTGTACGCCGAGAGCGAGGGGCTGCCGCTCTTCCTGACCGAGCTGCTTGCGGCCGGCCGCCCGGGCGCCGCCCCGGCCGGGATCCGCGAGGCGGTCGAGAGCCGTCTCGACGCCGTGTCCGAGACCGCCGGCCAGGTGCTGACCGCCGCGGCGGTGATCGGCCGGACGTTCGACGTCGACACCGTGCGGGCGACGAGCGGGCGCTCCCCCGACGAGGTCGTCGCGGCGCTCGAGGAGCTGTGCGCCCGCGGCCTGATCGTCGAGCGCGGCGCGGCCTACGACTTCGGCCACGAGCGGGTGCGGGCGGCCGTCGACGAGCGGGCGGGGCTCGCCCGCCGCCGGCTCCTGAACGGCCGCGTGGCCGATGCGCTCGCCGTCCGCCACGGCGCCCCGGCGATCCTCGCCCGGCACCTGCAGCTGGCCGGGCGCGAGGCCGAGGCCGCCGAGGCGCACGCCGCCGCC
>CAVSVU010000008.1:0-89100 GCA_963731515.1 uncultured Actinomycetes bacterium
AGCGCAGCCATCGCCCCGACCAGGACGAGCCGCACGATGTCGGCGGAGACCGCGAGCATCCGGCGCGGATAGCGGTCGGCCAGCGGCCCGGCGAACGGCAGCATGAAGATTCCCGAGCCGAGCCCGACCGCCCACACGAGCCCGACCGACGTCGCCGACCCGGTGCGATCGAGCAGGTACCAGCCGAGCGCGACGATGTGCAGACCGGAGCCGGCTGTCGAGAGCACCTCCCCCGACGAAGTAGAGGCGAAAGTCGCGGTCGCCCAGCGGGGCGAGCGGGTTCATCCGTCGGCCGACTCGGTCATGACCGGCTTGATGTCGAGCACCGGCGTGCCGTCGATCGCCTCGAGTGCGCCGACGGCGAGGGTGCCGTCGTCTTCGATGGCCGTCACGGTGACACGATGCAGGCCGATCGGGTTCGGGCGGCCGGGCGAACGGGTGGAGAAGACGCCGGCGAACGGGAGGCTGCGGTCGCCGCGGGGATGGACGTGGCGGACGTCGCGGCGGGCGTGATGCAACCACGTGAGCACGATGACGTCGTCCCCGGCGGCGATCCCGTCGAGCGCGGATCGGTATTCCGGGTCGATCTCGACCCGCGCCGGCGGTGCTCCCTCGAACGCCTGCCGCGGCGCGTCGCGCGGCGAGCGCAGCGGCGAGCGGACAACTCCGATCGGGTGCAGCTCGTAGGTGTCGGGCGCGGCGCCGGCCATCGTTCGCATACCGTGCCCGCAGCCTATGCCCGTGGAGCACGACCTGGTGACGCGCGCAGCCGAGACCAACACGGCCTGTTTCGCCGCGCCGGCGGAGGGATGAGCGCCAACGCCATCACCCGTGCCATCGCCGCCCGCGGCGCCGCCGTGGGCGCGATGCTGTTCGAGTTCGACACGCCCGGCCTGATGCGCATCCTGGCCGCCGCCGGCGCCGACTTCGCGCTCTTCGACCTGGAGCACACGGCCTGGGACGCGGGGTCGCTGCGCCGCGTGCTGGCGACCGGCCGGGGCACGGACGTCCACCCGCTCGTCCGCGTCGTCCGGGCCGAGTACGCGCTGATCGCGCCCGCCCTCGACGCCGGCGCGGGCGGCGTCATGGCGCCCATGGTCGAGACCGCCGAGCAGGCGCGCGTGCTGGTCGAGTCGGTGCGCTACCCGCCGCTCGGCCGGCGCGGCTTCGGCGTGCTCATGAGCGACGAGCTCGCCGACGGCCCCGGAGCGCGGGCCGAGCGGGCCAACCGCGAGAACGTCGTCATCGTCCAGATCGAGTCGCCGCGCGGGATCGAGAACGCCGAGGAGATCCTGGCCGTGCCCGGGATCGACGTGGTCTGGCTGGGGCAGTTCGACCTCTCGCTCGGGCTGGGCGTGCCGGGGCGCTTCGACCACCCGAGCTACCTGGACGCCGTCGACCATCTCGTCCGCGCCGCCCAGGCGCGGGAGATCCCGCTCGGCCAGCTCGTCGGGTCGGTCGAGGACGGCCGGGCGATGCGCGAGCGCGGCTTCGAGGTGCTCGCCTTCGCCGACGTGTGGGTGTTCGAGCGGGCGCTGCGCGAGTCGCTGGACGGCCTGCGCCGGTGAAGGTCGTCACGGCCGCGGAGCTCTCGACCGCAGAGCTTCTGAAGCTCTTCAACGCCGGGTTCTCGGACTACCTGGTGCCGCTGCGTCTCGACGCGACCGCGCTCCGCGCCCACCTGCGCGAGAACGACATCGCGCTCGACCGCTCGCCGGTCGCCGTCGCCGGGGAGCCGGCGGCGTTCGCGCTACTCGGCGTCCGGGGCGCCGAGGCGTGGATCGGCGGCATGGCGACCGTGCCCGCGCACCGCCGCGCCGGCCTCGGCAGGCGCATGCTCGACGCGGCGATCGATGCCGCGGCGCAGGCCGGCTGCACGACGGTCTGGCTGGAGGTGGTCGACCGGAACGCGGCCGCGGTCGCGCTCTACCGCGACCGCGGGTTCGCGCAGGTGCGCGACCTGACGGTGTGGTCGCTGCCGGCGGCGGCAGACCGCGGCCCGGAGGCGCGCGAGGTCGACGAGCGCGAGGCGGGAGCGTGGATCGCCGCCCACCGCGAGGAGCGGGAGCCGTGGCAGCGCGCCGACGGCACGCTCGAGCAACTGCGCGGAGCGGGCGCCACCCTGCGCGGGCTCGTGCTGGAGCGGTCGGGGGAGGTCGCCGCGGCGCTCGTCTGCCGCGACGGGACGTCCGTCAGCGCCCTCCAGCTGGCGGCGGTCGACGACGCGGCCGCCGAGGCGCTGCTGCGGGCGGCGGCGGACGACCGCGACCTGCATGTGACGAACGCCCCCGCAGACGGGCGCATCTCACGGGCCCTCGAGGGCCGCGGCGCGAGCGTGATCGCCCGGCAGCACGAGATGCGCCTCGATCTCATTCCTTGACGGGAACGCCCGAACCGCGACGCCGAGATCAGGCTCGCCAGCACGACGACGGTGATCAGGAGCGTCGCCGCCAGGGCGACATGGACGGCGATCACGTCCCAGGGCAGGCCGTTTCGGTACTGGTACTCGCCGACCGCGGCCTGACAGCCGAGCAGGACGACGGCGACGAGTGACAGCCGCTGCGCCGGCGAGCCCCGGAACCGTTTCCAGAGCCAGACCGCCAGGGCGACCAGAAGCACGGTGAACGTCGTCGCGACGCGCACGTGCACCCAGGCGGCGTCGTAGAAGTTGCCGATCCGCTCGATCGGCGTCGTCGTGCTGCCGGGGTGCGGGCCGGCCGCGGTCACGAAGGCGCCCGAGACGATCAGCGCCAGGTAGACGACCACCGCGGCCCAGGCGAGAACGCCGATGCGGCCGCCGATGACCCGAGCGCGCCGCCGCCGGCCGGAAGGCGGCCACGGTTGCCCAGGTCGAGAGCGAGACGACGACCATCGCGAGCAGGAAGTGCGACATGACCAGGTACGGGTTCAGGTCGAACGCCACGGTCACGGCGCCCAGCGGCACCTGCGCGACCGTGCCGGCGGCGGCGATCGCGAGCACGTGGGCGATGCGGCGGTCGACTCCGGCCACCCGGTAGGCCATGATCGCGGTCGCGACTGCGGCGAGCATCGCGATCCCGGAGATCGTCCGGTTCGAGAACTCGATCAGGGCGTGCGAGGAGTCCTGCGGGACGAGCGCGTTGGCCTGACAGGTGGGCCAGTGCGGGCACCCGAGCCCCGACGCCGTCAGCCGCACCAGGGCGCCGGTCGTGACGACGAGCCAGAGGATGACGAGCGTCGCCACCGCGGTGCGCCGGAACGTGCGCAGAGAGACGGCGCGCGACCAGGGGCGGGAGAGCGACGGCGTGTCGGCGTGGGCCATCCCCTGCCAGTGTAACCCCGCCCTCGCCGCGGCCGGGCACTCGCCGGGCGCCTCGCGGTCGCTTACCGAACCTTCACGGGAATATCACGCAAATACCGCGCTCGAGCGGATTGACCGATTGCGCAGTGGGGGGCGCGAATGGCACAGTCTGGGAGTGGTGGGTACGCGGTCTCCGGTAGGCGGGCCCGGCGCGACGGGGCAGCCGCAGCGTGCGCCCAAGGGCGAGTTCGTCACGGGCGAGCTCGCTGCCGACTGCGCCCGCTTCCTGGCCGACACGCGCCGCCGGGTCGAGCAGCGGCGCAGCGTGGATGCCCGCCCGCAGCTGCGCGCGGACACCTGGCGCGCGCAGTAGACCGGCCGCGTGGACGAGGCCTGCCGCGCGTACGCGGACGCCGTCGCCGGCGTGCTCGGCGAGGCCCTCGGCCCCGCGCTGGTCGGCGTGTACCTGCACGGGTCGGCAGCGTTCGGGGACTACGACCCCGCCCGAAGCGACATCGACATCCTGGCCGTCTGCGCCGCGCCGCTGACCGCGTCAGAACGCGCACGGCTCGGCGACCGCCTCGGGCGTGAAGCCGTCCCGTGCCCGGCGCCCGCGGGCCTCGAGTTCAGCCTGGTCACCCGGGCCGCGGCACGCGATCCCACGCGGGATCCGCCGTACGAGCTGCATGGCTGGGACGAGCACGGCCGGATGCGCCCCGGGGACGACCGGGGCGACCCGGACCTGCCCCTGCACTTCGCCGTCGTGCGCCAGATCGGGATCGCCGTCTGGGGGCCGCCGGCGGCCGACGTCGTACGCGACGTCCCGCCGGACGAGCGGATCGCGCTGGTCGCGGACGAGCTCGACTGGGCGGTCGCACACGCGAGCCGGAGCACCCAGGTGCTGACCGCCTGCCGGGCGTGGGCCCTGTCCGTCGACGGCCTGTTCCGCTCGAAGCGGGACGCCGCGGAATGGGCGCTCCGACACGGGGCGCCGCAGGTCGTCGCCGAGGTGCTCGCCGACCACCGCGCCGCAAGGGAGTCGCGCCCGGAGCCGCAGGCCGTCGCCGCGTTCGTGGCATCAGTCGGCGCTCGCGTCCGGCACAAGTAGGCTTTCGCCATGTCCGAGATCGAGCGCCGTCACAGCCCGGCCGGCCGGCGCGCCTTCGACGAGGCCCAGGACGCGACCCGGCGCACGCGCCTGGCCAACGAGCGCACCTATCTGGCCTGGTGGCGCACCGGGCTCACGGCGCTCGCGGTCAGCCTGGCCGCGGGACGGGTGGTGCCGACGCTGTCCCACCGGACGGCCTGGCCCTACGAGATCGTCGGCGCGGGCTTCGCCGTGCTCGGCATCGCCTGCATCGTGAACGCCTACCAGCGCGAGCGGGAGATCGACCGGGCGCTGCGCGAGGGCCGGTTCGCGAATCTGGATCCCCGCTCCACCGTGTTGCTGACGACGCTCGGCGTCGTCCTCGGCGTGCTCACGCTGGGGCTGATCGTGGTGAATCCGTGACCGCCACGCCGTCGCCCTTGAGGATCTCGCGCAGCATCTCGGCGTTCGTCGGCGCCTGCGCGATCGGCCCCTCCGGGCCCGCGCTGCGGCCGTTGTTGTTGAACATGGCGTAGGTGCGCTCCGAGAGCGACGACAGCTCGCGCAGCGGCCGCGACCACTCCGACAGCTCCTCGGGCGAGTAGAGGTAGTCGAACCGCTCGGCGGCGCTGCGGCCGCGGACGTTCCAGGTGGCGGCGTTGCGGCCGTGCAGGCGCAGGTAGGCCGTGTCCGAGGTCGTCGCGACCACCGTCGGCACCAGGTTGCGTGCCTCCGTGCGGGGCGCGTCGACCATCACGTAGGTGGCGCCCAGGGAGCGCAGGAAGCCGAGCGTCTCGTCCGCGTGCTCGGGCTCGAGCCAGGAGCGGTGGCGGAACTCGACCATCATCTCGTCGCCGCCGAGGCGCTCCTTCGCCCACTCGAGGTACTCGAGCGATGCCGGCTTGCGGGTGATGTATGTCGGGAACTGCATCAGGATCCCCCCGAGCTTGCCGGCCTCCCGCAGGGGCTCGAGCGCCGCCCGGAAGCGGGTGAACACCTCGGCCCGCAGCTCGCGCGACGGCCGCTCGATGCGGCCCTTCGCGTCGGTCTCCGCCTCGGCCCGCAGGTCGGGCGGCAGCTGCTCGGGCTTCACCGGATGCCGGGTCATCATCCCGAACGCCTTCACGTGGAACACGAACCCGGGCGGCGTGCGCCGCGCCCACGCGGCCGCTGCGTCGGGGCTCGGGAGCGCGTAGTAGCTCGCGTTCAGCTCGACCGTGTCGAACCGGGCCGCGTAGTGCCCGAGCCGGGCCTCGGACGTGCGCACCGAGCTCGGGTACCACGTCTTCGTGAGCGTCTCGTCCGCCCACGAGCAGGTGCCGATGCGGACCGGCGCGCTCAGAGCACGTACCCGCCGGCCGGCACGAGCGGCAGCGCCGCCGCCGGCCCACGCCTGCAGGCCGCCGGCCAGGTTGCCGGCCTCGTAGCCCGCGGCCACGAGCGCGTCGGCGGCGTAGCCGCTGCGCGCCCCAGACCGGCACACGATCACGAGCGGGCGGTCGCGGGGAAGCTCGCCGGCGCGGGCCTGCAGCTCGCCCAGGGGGATCCACAGCGAGCCGTCGACGTGGCCGGCCTCCCACTCCTCCGGCTCGCGCACGTCGACGGCGAGGGCGCCCTCCTCGAGGGCCGCGCCGGCCTGCGCGGGCGTGAGCTGGGGCGCCAGATCCACGCCCGGATTGTACGGGCGGGGTCTAGGCCGGGCCGGGCTGGGTGGCGCCGACGAAGGTGGCCTGGAACCATCCCATCGAGAAGGGCGCCATGCGGACGAAGTCGCCCGTGTGCGGCGCGTGCACGACCCAGCCGTGGCCGATGTACATGCCGACGTGGCCGAGCTCGTGGAAGAACACCAGGTCGCCGGGGCGCAGGTCGGCCTTCGTGATGTGCGGCCCCAGGTGGAACTGGGAGGCGGCGAAGTGGGGCAGCTCCACGCCGTACTTCGCGTACAGCCACATGACGAGGCCCGAGCAGTCGAAGCCCTTCGGCGTCGCCCCGCCCCAGACGTACGGCACGCCGATCTGCTGCAGGGCGTCGAGGGCGACGTGGTCGCGCATCTCCTGGCCGGGGTCGGCGGCATCGGCGCGCAGGTCGGCGGTGAGCCACTTCTGCGCCTGGAGCGCGAGCTCGGCCTGGCCGATCCGGTCGGCGGCGGTCATGACGGTGATCTGGCGGCCGATCCGCGCCACCAGCCGGTGGCGCTTGCGGAGCGCCTTCGTGATCTGGTGGCGGCGAATGGTGATCTCGCGCTTGTCGTGGCGCGCCTTCACCTGGGCGGCGGCGATCGTGCGCCGCTCGGCGGCGATGGCGAGGCGGGCGGCGTCGATCGCCTCGACGGTCTGGGAGACGGCCGCGTCGAGGCGCATCTTCAGATCCATGCCGCCGGTGACCTGGGAGAGCGACGAGGCGGAGAGGACGAGGTCGATCGTGGCCGGGTCGCCGCCCTTGTACTGCTCGACGATCAGCTCCGAGAGGACCCCCTGCTCGTAGCGCAGCCTGGCGCGCTCGAGGATCAGCCGGTGCGTGGCGATCCGCATGCGCTTGCGCAGGACGCCCAGCTGCCAGACGACATGGTCGTACCGCTCGGTCAGGAGCTCCGCGCGGTTGTCGAGGCGGCGGATGTCCGAGCGGATGCGCGCGTACCTGGCGCGCTTCGCGTCGAGCACCTTGTCGGCGAGGGCGGGCTGCGCGTGCACGCAGACGCCGGCCGCGATCGCGGCCACGGTCACCGCGAGCAGCCCGGCCATACGGCGCAGAGTCGACCCGTGCTCCATCGCCCCGGTGTTCGGCGCGCGGCGGCCGGAATTGAGCGGACGCTAAAGCCGCGGGGCTCCCCGGCCGATCCTTCAGCGTGAGCATGCAGATCACGATCGACTGTCCCCGGTGCGACGCGGCCAAGCGGCCGCTGCAGGCGTGCGCCGCCTGCGGCGCCCCCGGGCGGGCCGCCGACATCGCCGCGTGGCGGCGGCGGCTGCACAGCCACCACCTGGGCGTGATCCTGGCCGAGCCGCGCCGCGCCCCGGCCGCCCCGGTGCCGCTGCCGCGGCCGCTGCGCGTCGTGGTCGCCATGGACGACCTCGTCGAGGCGTCCGAGACGCTGATCGTCCCGGACACCGTCGCCCCCCCGTCCGACCCGCTCTCGTTCGACTGGCGCGAGCGCCGCGGCATCCGCCGCCTGCGCCGCACCGCCTGAGCCCTCTCAGGTCGCGAAGGTGACGGCCGCGGGCCGCAGGTCGAGCAGGTTCTCGGGCAGGTCGAGCGCCTCGACCGCGACGCCGCGCGCGGCCATCTCGCCGAGAAGATCGGCGTAGGCCTCCGCCTCGACCGGGTCGGACGGCGCCCACTCGTTCAGGTACCGGACACCCGTGACGCCCGCCTGGTAGAGCTCCTTCAGGCAGCCGAAGCAGGGCCGCAGCGTCGTGTAGCAGCGCGCCGACTGCACCGAGTAGCCGAGCCGGGCCGCCTGGAGGAGCGCGTTCTGCTCGGCGTGAACGCAGATGCAGACGTCGTACCCGCGGCCGCGGTGGTAGTCCTCGGGATGGGCGCAGCGATGGCAGCCGCCCTCGTCGCAGTTGCGAAAGCCGGTCGGCGTGCCGTTGTAGCCGGTGGCGATGATGCGCTGGTCGGCGACGAGCACCGCGCCGACGTGGCGGCCGAGGCAGACGGCGCGCTCGCGGGTGGCGACGGCGAGGAGCATGAAGTACTGCTCCGGCGTCGGCCGCACCTCGGCCTTGCGGACGTTGGGATCGGCCATCCGGTCACCCTATCGCGTGTGCTGGCGCATGCCGAGCGTGCGGGCGAACTCGCGCGACGCCGACTCGTCCATCTGCCACACGACGGGACCGTGCACGATCACGTCCTCGCCGCGCTCCTTCATCAGGTCGGGCAGCAGCGTCTCGACGAGCCACTCGCGGCCGTGGGCGACTGTCGCCCGGGCGCGGATGCGCACGAGGTCGTCGTCGAGCTCCTCGACCTCCTCGATCCACGGCGCCCGCACGAACCGGGTCGATCCCGACGGCACGAGCCGGGCGACCTCGGCGACGAGCTCACGGCCGGCCTCCTCGCTCGTCGCGAAGAACTCGATCTCGGCCTCGCGCGCCCCCCGCGGCTGCACCCGCACGGACTGGATCTGGGAGTTGTTCACCCGGATCACCTCGCCGTTGATCGCCCGCAGCCGAGTCGCGCGCAGGCCGACCTCGTCGACCACGCCGCGGATCTTGAGCGGCTCGATGGTGACGTTGTCTCCCACCGAGAACCAGCCCTCGAAGAACATGAAGAATCCGGCCAGGATGTCGGTCATGAAGCGCTGCGCGGCGAAGCCGACCAGCACGACGATCAGCGAGGCGCCGGCGACGGTGCCGATCCGGTTGCCGAAGCTGAGCGAGCCCAGGGCGAGGATCAGCGCGAGTCCGTAGGCCGTGTAGCGCACGCTCGTGCGCACGAGCGAGACGGCCGTCTCGCGCCGCTTCAGCGACGTCATGACGCCGGTGTCGGCAGGCCCGTCCTCGCTCAGGTGCCGGGCCTCGTTGCGGCGCACGAGCCAGGTCGCCAGCCGCCCGGAGAGCCGCGAGACGAGCCAGGCGGCCGCGAACACGCCGACGACCCACGCGGCGGTCTGCCACGTGGGCGTCGGCAACGCGGTCAGGAAGCTGGTGCCCGGGCCCATAGCCACAGTGTGCCGCAGGCCGCGGCACCACGCGTCGGTTGCGTCAGGGCGTGTTCGTGAGCGAGAAGGTCGCGGTGCGCACCGGCGTGGAGTGCAGGCTCGCGACCACCTTGTACGACCCCGTGCTGCCGTTCGCGGTCACCGCGACCCGCACGTACCCCTTCTTCCCGGTGCGGTGCGTCCACGTCGTGCGGCCGTTCGCGAACGTCAGGCTCGCCCCCGAGGCCGGCGCCCTGAACGTCACGAGCAGCCCCACCCGCGGATTGCCCTTGGCCCCCACCACGCGGGCGGAGAGCTTGTGCGCGAACGCGCTGTTCGCCGCCGCCGACTGCGGCGTGCCGCCGGTGGCGGAGATCCGCGGGCCGGTCGTCGCCGCGCTCGCGGCGATGGCCGGGACGAGCACGAGCGCGCAGGCGACCGCGCCGCCCCTGCGTGTGAGTGATGTGAGTCTCACGCTGCTACCTCCTGGCGTCGAGTCCTGGAGCCCGGGCGCAGGGTCGCTCAGGGAGATGGGAGAAGGGTTGGCCCGCCCGAGGAACGACCGCGTCACACCGCCCCGAGGCGGCTGCGGGTAGAGTGGAAGCGCAGGCAGCGACGGAGCAGGTGAACCTTGCCGTACACGCACTTCTGGCACCACTACGTGCAGACGCACGCGAACGCCGGCGGCTCGTCGATCACGTTCGACCCCGCCGCGGCGTTCGCGGCGGCCGTGTGCCTGTTCCTCGTGGCGTGCTGGACGGCGTACCAGATCCAGTCCCGGTGCGCGAACTGCGGCGCGATCCCGGCCCGGTGCCGCTGCCGCCCCGTTCGCGATCGGCAGCCGTTCTAAACGCAAATTCGCTGACGCTACGAATTGTTTTGTAGCGTGAGCAGATTTGCGGAATCGGGGGACCGGCCCTCAGCCGACAGTGAGGAGTTATGACCTCGTCGGGCTTGACTGGAGAGCCGGACGCGAGGCTCTGCGCGGTCACCGCATCGCTCGCCACTCCGCGCTTTGACTGCGACTGCCTGGCGAGGCATCGGAGCCGCCGGATCCCGACACCGACGGCGACGCGCCCGCATAGCTGGAGTCCCCTAGCCGGCACGCTTCCACGCCGACACCGACGCGTAAGCGGAGACCTTCCGGCACCGGGACTGGTCAGGATCCGGGACTACTAACCACTTCCTCCGGGCGAAGGCGCGGCGTGCCGTCGGCCGACCACGTCGAGTGAGCCGCGTGTCGGTAGCTCAATCCACCCCTCACGGGAGATCACTTCGGCGGGGCCACGTGGCGACTCGGTCAGGCGAAGATACGCCGCTCGAGCGACGAGCGCGCAGACGAGAGCGTCCAGACAATGGTCGCTCGCGACACATTGGCCGGTGAGACGCTCGTCCGGTGCCAGGCTTGCTCGCCTCACCAGTGCGTTGCGGATGCGCTCGCGCATCGCGGGCGCTGGCGGCTTCACGCCCTTGTAGCCCTTGTGCGGTAGCTCCCATCGAGCGAGCGCGGCCGCTGGGTACACCTCGACGACCTGGCCTCCCATACGGACGACCGAGTCCAACCCATCAACCCCGGCGAGGCGACTGAGGAGCCGACTGCAACGAAACGCGACGATCGAGATCAGATCGGTCGACACCGAGAGCGGGTACCAGCCCACTCGTTCCTGAAGGAACCGATCAGTCTCCCGAAACCGGAGCTGGTGGAGATCGGTCTCGGCCGGCCAGCGGCCTGCCCGATCCCATTCCTGGATGGCTTCCAGGTACCGAACGGGCCATCCGAACGGAGCGTCGATCCCCACGCGGGCGTCTGGGTGCGACTCGATCAGACCGACGATGTCGTCGTCGCAGAGCCCCTGGTACACCTCCGTGTCCCGGCATACACCGCCGTCGGCGACCCAGTCGACGACAACCGCGGCGGTGTTCTTAGGCTGCGCCGCCAGATCGATGCCGAGCGTCTTCATCGCGGCGAATCTACCGCTCGGCTCACTCGCCATGCTTCGGCCGACAGGCGGCCACGGCCCTCGGGTCTAGCTGGCCGAACGCACGGCGGGGAAAGCCGCCGCGAGGCAGCCGAACGCGCCGCAGCGCGAGACGTCGGCCGCGTACGCTTACTCCGTGGAGGCCGACATCGGACTCGTGAAGGCACAGCAGCGCAAGAAGATCGTCCTCGCCCTGCGCCGCGAGAACCGGGCGGTCGCCAAACCGCCCGGCGTCGACAACATCGGCACCCCCGCCGCATCCCTGGGCACGGGAGCCGACGGCGAGGTGCGCTGGTACACCGACCGCCATTTCCCCTCGCTGCTCTTCCGCGTGCGCTGGCAAGATGACGGGCTCTGGCTCGAACGCCGAGCAGACGACGGCAGCTGGATCGACGAGCCCGGACTGCTCGACTACTTCACGGGCCACGACTCCGGCGCAATCGAACTCACGCCGGAAGAGGCCGCGCGCCGCGGCGTCTGAGCTTGTGCCCCTGACGCCTGGTTGAGGCAGCACTCCGCGATCGGGTCGACGCCTCGCGCCCGGCGCCCCAGCCACTCGCGCTGGATGCGACGTCAAGGTCGTCGTAACAGATCTCCGTTGTACGCGTCGTGCGACGAAAGCGCGCAGCAGAAGTCTCGTGCGAGACGGTTATGCTGATCTCCATGAGGGTCGATCCTGAACCTCGGCGATTTGGAGCCGGAAGTGGTGAGCGACGCAGACGACTTCTTCGGCCACGCCGTCAACTATGACGCGCGCCCGGCCGGGTGGCCAAGGGAGGCGAAATCCGCGCGTCTGCTCTCGTCCACAACCTCGTCGAGCGAACCGGTTGCTTCGCCTTTGAGCCACCCCGAGAAGTTGAACTGAAGGGGATCGGCGGTCGCGTCCAGGTCTACGCTCGCAGCGAAGCCTTCTGTGCGACACGCCCGCGCGACGACACCAAGCTGGATGTAGACCGGTCGGTTCCAGCGTGTTTGCGAGCCACTGGAGTCCTCTCCGTCGTCGGTAAGGTCAAGGTCGCCCGCCAGGCGTAGGCTATTCGTGTTGTTGGGCACCGCTACGCCCAGGGGCAAAGCCGATAATTGTTTCCTTACGTTGGTCGGCGCTCGAGCGTCGCTGCCTGTGCCGCCAAGAGCGTCGCGCCGACGCTCTCATAGAAGGATCGGGCAAGGGCGGCTTGCCTCGTCGCTTCGGCGTGGTCTTCGCGCTCGTCAGCGGCGGCGGCGGCGAGCAGATGCGCGCGGGCTGCCAAGGGCAGGCACCCGGCGTTCGCAAGATATTCGGCCGCTTCCGCCGCGCGGCCGTCGGCGACCGCGATCAGCGCCCGCTCGATGAGCGTTTCGAGAGGCGGGGTACGGCGGAGTTCGGCAAGATCGGCGAGCCGGCGGTGGAGGGTCGGGAACGCGATCAGTTCCGCTGCGGCGACAATCACAGGCGTGTCCGTCGCATCATCCTGCTCGAGTCCGCCTATCGCACGCTCGGCCGCAGCGAGCGCCTCGTCAGGCCGGTCGGCGGCGTCCAGACGGATGGCGTCCAGGATGTCGGCGCCGTCGGGCCACCCCCCTGATCTGACGGCGTCGATGCATGTGCGTGCAGTCGTGTCGTCGCCTTCGGCGGCTGCGACAAGCGCGCCGGCCCAGTGCGTGAACATGCGGTAGGCCGGAACTGACATGCCAGGGTCGTCGAGATACCGGCGCGTGATCGTCTTGGTGATGTCCCAGCGTCCGGCGTGGTAGGCGTAGTAGGCGGCTCGGGGTTCGGCGTCGCCGATGACGACCGCCTCGCCGAACCGCTCCGCCCATGGCAGCGCGTCTCGTGCCGCGTCCCAGGCTGTCGCATAGTCGCCGAGTTGAGAGTGTCCAAAAGACAGGTCGATGTAGGCCCATGCGGTGTACCGACTTCCGAGTTGCTCGAGCGCCTCCGTGGCCTCGGCGATGCGCGCGAGCCCGGACGGATCGCCGCTGCACACGCGTGCGTAGCCGAGCCGCGTCGCGAGCAGGGCCGCGCCTTCCCTGTCGTCGACTCGTCTGGCTTCGTCAATGGCGCTAGAGACGAGTTCAATGGCCGCCGTGTAGTCGCCGACCTCTTCCATGCCGACAGATCGGCTGTACGCGACCCGGCTTAGCACGCGCGTATTTCCGCTCTTGCGCGCCAATATGGCTGCCTCGTCCCACCATCGCACGGAGCGGGGAGAGTCGCGCACGTGAAAGTCGCTCACGGATTCCCGCACATGGTCTCCAAGCAGCAACGCCAAGTCGGCCGCCGACGATGGATCGGCGTCGGCAAGCGCGGCGTGGTATCCCGCTTCGAGCGCTTCGGCCGCGTTCGGCGCGCCGGCTCGATAGGACGCGAACGCACGCGCGACGACGACCTGCGATCGCTCCGGATCATCCTGGCTCATCAAGCTCTGAGCTGTGTCGAAATATCGCACCGCCGCTGCGTAGGCGTTCACAGCCGATGCCTGCCTGGCGGCTGCGATCAGCGCCGCGCGGGCGCGCCCGGCCGCGGCGGTGGTGTCCTGTCCTGCCTCTTCGCGCAGTTGAAGCGCCGTCTGATAGTGGTATGCGAGCAGTTCTGCACGGTCGCTCCCGCTCGCGCTCGACGCGTTCGATCCACTCGGCGGTGCGCTCGTGCCGTTGCGCCCGTTCGGCCCTTCGAAGCTGGGAGTAGGCGACGTCCTGGATGAGTGCGTGGGCGAAGACGAACTCGGTCTCGTCATCGATGCTGGAGCGTCGCGATCGTCGTAGCAGTTGCTTGCGTTCGAGGACGTGCAGGATGTCATCAGCCTCAGGACGGCTCGAATCCGGCGACGGCACACACGGCGCCGATCCACGCGGTGCGACCGATCACCGCCGCGTCCTGGACGAACCGCTTCTCGTCCTCCGACAGGGTGTCGAGACGCGCGGCGATGATCCCGTACACCGACTCCGGCAAGCCCTCCGGCTCTGCGACCAGGCGCCATCCGCCTTCGTCGAGTTGAAGCAGGCCCCGATCGAGAAGCATCCGGATGTATTCCTGGGCATACAGCGGGTTGCCCTCGGCGCGCAGCGCCAACGAGCGCCGCACGTCCCCCGACGGGAGCAGCCGCTCGAACAGCTCATCGATCAGGCGCGCCGTCTCATCCTCGGTCAGCGGCGACAAGAGGATTGGGGTGGCGTTTCCCTTTCCACCTCCCCAACCCGGATCGACGTTCGAACAGCTCTGGCCGGGACGAGCACACGATCAGCAGCGGCACGTCGCCCGCTCGTTCGGTCAGCAGATCGATGAAGTCGAGCAACGCATCGTCGGCCCAATGCACATCCTCGAACACGATCACCGCCGGGCGCTGCTCAGCCAAGTGATTCGAAGTATCGCCGCCACGCCCCGAACGCCTCTGCGCGAGTCGCGGCATCGGTGTCGCTCTCAAGGCCGACCAGCGGCCGCAGATGGCCGTCGACCCAGTTCCGATCGCGTTCGGATTCAACGACTGCCTCGAACGCCTGCGAGAGCTTGGTTGAGGCCGTGTCTGCCGGGTCGGACTCCATGATCCCGGCCGTGTCCTTCACCATCTCGCCCAGCGCCCAGAACCCGACGCCGTCGCCATATGCCAGTGAGCGGCCACGCAGCCAGCGGCCATTCTCGGGCCTCTCCGCGACCCGCTCCGCGAGCTCGCGGAGGAGCCGAGACTTGCCGATGCCCGGCGGCCCGATCACCGTTACGAGCTGCGTTGACGGCTCTCGCCACGATCGACCCAGCACCGCCTCCAACTGCCGCATCTCATCCGCACGACCAACCAGCGGCTGATCATCGGCCCGAACCTGCTCAGGTACGGCCGAGAGCGGCTCCAACGCCACCCAGGCCGGCACCGGATCCGTCTTCCCCTTGGCCGCCACCTGCTGCACCGCGTCGGCGTACCGAATCACGCGGCTGGTCGCTCGATACGTCCAATCGTCCACGAGCACACCACCGACCGGTGCCGCCGACTCGAGCCGCGACGCCGTATTCACGACGTCCCCGACAGCGTCGGGCGCACCGTGGTCGTCCACCATCACCAGCGACTCACCCGTCGTTACCCCGACTCTCACCCGTAGCGGATTTGACTCGTCGGCTCGCCTGTCGGCGACCGCCCCACAGATCGCGATGGCACACCGCACCGCGCGCTCAGGGTCGTCCTCATGCGCCACCGGCGCGCCGAACAACGCCATCACCCCATCGCCGGTGAACTTCGCGACCACGCCACCCGTCCGCTCCACTTCGGCACGCAGCAGGTCGTGATACGGCGCCAGAAACGCCTCCACATCCTCGACGTCCAGACGCTCCGACCTGGTCGTGTACCCAACCAGGTCTGCGAACAACACCGACACCACCCGACGCTCCCGGCGAACCTCAACCGGGGCCGAGAGCGGAGCTCCGCACATCCCGCACAACCGAAACCCATCAGGATTCTCGGTGCCACAACTCGGGCAAGCTGGCATCCCGCGTGGATCATCTCACGCCCAACGACGCCAAGGCACGACGGGCACGAAGGCCTCGATGGACATCGACGCTTCTCCGGGCGTCGTCGGATCACCCAGCCCGCGCCGGCCCAGCTCTTGGCGACCGACTACTTCACGAGGCGGTAGAGGTGCCAGCGATCAGGGACGCCTTTGAGCTCGTGATCGCCGGCGTCCTCGAATATGAGTCCTGATCCAGCGGTGAGGTCTTTCACGGTGGAGGAGACGAGCACTTCGGATGCGTTGGCGAGCGCGGCGACGCGAGCACCGATGTGGACTGCGATCCCGCCGATGTCGGCGTCTGTCAGCTCGATCTCGCCGGTGTGCGCGCCCGCGCGGACATCCAGGCCCAGCGTACCAACGCCCGCGGTGATGGCCTGGCCGCACCTGACGGCACGTCCTGGCCCGTCGAAGGTTGCGAGGAACCCATCGCCAGCGGTCTTGATCTCGCATCCGCGGAAACGGCGAAGCTCGGAGCGTACAAGATCGTGGTGCTTGGCGAGTACCTGCTTCCACGCGTCGTCGCCGAGTTTCGCCGCGGCTTCGGTCGAGCCGACGATGTCAGTGAAGAGCACGGTCGACAGGACGCGCTCGCCACGAGGCGCGGCGCGCTCGCCTGTGATGAACTCCTCCAGGGCGTCGAAGATGCCAGCGTCGTCAGGATTGTCGAGCGAGTATTCGTGGGTGTCGCCGGGGAACTCGATCAGGCGAGCATTCGGAATCTGACTCGCCATCCGTCTGACAGCATCGATATGCGCACAGGGGTCATTCAGCCTGAGGATCAGCGTCGGCACGTGGATCGTGGAGAGGATGTCGCGGATGTCCATGTCCTGATTCATCCGCTCCAAAGCAGCCATCTGCGTGGGACTGGCGGCTGCGCGGGCGTAGCCCAGAGCGCGATCCACTTCCTCGTCTGCGAGACCCGTCATCCCAGCGCCGAGGCCTGTCAGGTACTCCCGAGTCATCCCCTGCTCGGACATCTCGCCGACGATGCGCTGATGTTCGACCGGGTCGAACCCCCACGGGTAGTCGTCGGTCTGGACGTAGCGGGGCATCGTCCCCCACAGGATCAAGCCGCGCGTGCGCTGCGGGTATGTCGCAGCGAACGTGCAGGCCATGCATCCACCCTCGGAAAAACCGATCACGAAGGCGCGCTCGCTCCCGGCAGCGTCCATCACCGCCCGAATGTCGTCGGTTCGCTCCTCGAGCGTCGCGGCGTAGACGCCGCGATCTGACAAGCCCGTACCGCGCTTGTCGAACCGAATCAGCCTGCAATACCGGGTCATCCATTCGTACTCACGCACGACCTGGGGCCAGTACTCCAGCTCCAGGTCGAGATGCGAAACCGTGCCCGGAGCAATCACCAGATCCAGAGGCTGGTCCTCGCCCATCACCTGGTACACGATCATCAACTCGCCGCTTCGGGCGAACCTCGTCTCCGGCAGCGCGGTCACCGCCGGAGCTTAAGGGTTTGAGACTTGGCGCGGAAGTCGACCGACGGCCGCCGAGTAATGAGTCCGCTGCTTCACCGACGGGCGATGTCGACTCACGGAGCGGCGAAGGCCACGCCCCCCGGATGGGTAGTGGTCATGCGGACTCACGAGAGGATGCGACTGCTCGGTGGCGTGATTTCGGACAGCCGTTCGAACATGCCCACGCCCTCGCAGGACGAGCACGCTGCCTCACCGCCCTCGGACGCGTCGATGACGCAGCGGCACTCGATACAGGAAGCACAAGGCCTGTTCGAGAGCCTGGGGCTTCGGCGAACGCCCCGGGAGGAGTGGGCGGTACCGGGTTCGAACCAGTGACCTCCTGCTTGTAAGGCAGGCGCTCTCCCAGCTGAGCTAACCGCCCGCGGTCAGAGGCAGTCTAAAGGCCGCCGGCACCCGCCCGGGCCTACGCGAATCCGGGGATCACCTCCCCGGTTTTGCGTAGGCTCCCGAAAGACGCCGGAAGCACAATCAGTCCATGCCCGACCAGTTCCCCTCCGAGACGCTGCGCGAGATCGCCGACCGCGCGCGCGTCGCCCTGGGCGCGGACCAGGCGCTCGTGCTGCCGCTCTCGGGCGGCAACCCGCTGCCGCCGGGCCCCGAGGGCGGCCCGAGCATCTCCGCGCCGATCCGCATCGACGGCGATCCGGTGGCGACCCTCATCGTCAGCCGCGACCCGGGCGGGGCGCCGTTCGGCGAGGAGTCGGCGCTGCTCTCGACGGTGTGCGAGCTGGCCGCCCACGCCATCGCCGCGTCGCGACGGGCCGACCTGCGCACCGAGCAGCTGACGCTCGTCCAGGCGGTCGCGAGCGCGGTCGGGGCCGCGACGTCGGTCGACGAGGCCTTCCGCATGGCCGCAACGGCGGTGTTCGACCACACCCGCTACTCCGGCGTCACGGCGACCATGGTCGACCGCGCGGCCGGCGAGCAGGTCGTCGTCGTCGACCTGGGCGGCGACGTCGCGACGACGCACACCATCCGCCGCCCGATCGACTCCGGCCTCGTCGGCGCCTGCATTGCCGACGGCACGCAGATCATCCTGTCCGACGCCACCGCCGACGAGCGCTACTCCTGGTCGGCGGACGGCCGCTGGGAGTCGCTGCTCCTGACGCCCGTCGAGGTCGAGGGCCGCTGCGAGGGCGTGCTCGAGCTCGCCGACGTCGCGCCCGACCGCTTCGACGCGGCGGACGCGGCCCTGATGCAGGCGGTCGCCGACCAGGTGGCGACGGCGCTCGTCGGCGTCCGCATGCGCGAGCGCTCGCAGCGGCTCCAGAACGAGTCGCAGCGGCGGGCACAGCGGCTCGAGCTGGCCGCAGACCTGTCCCGCGAGATCGCCGCCACGGGGAGCGTCGACGAGCTCCTGCGCACGGTGACGATCACCCTCCACCGCCACACCGACTACACGGCCGTGTGGACGGCGGGCGCCGACCACCGCCACAGCACCCAGCGCATGTGGACGATCACGCGGGGGCGCGACACCGTCGCCGTCTCGACCCACCCGCTCGACTCGGGCGTGATCGGCCAGGTCGTTCGCACCGGCAAGCAGGCGCTGCTCGGGCGGTCGCACCTCGCCGACGCCGGCGGCGCGTGGGCGGCGGCCGGATACGAGTCGCTGATCGCGACGCCGGTGGTGGTCGGGCGCCGCTGCGAGGCGGTCATCGGCCTCTCCGACCTGCGCGCCGACCAGTTCGACGAGTCGGACGCGCTGCTCATGCGCACCGTCGCCGAGCAGGTGGCGGCCGCGCTGCGCGGCGCCGCCCTGCGCGAGGAGTCCGACCGCCGCGCCACCCGCCTGAACGTCGTCGCCGAGGTCGCCCGCTCCCTGCGCTCGCCCGAGTCCGTCGACCAGGCCCTGCACGACGCCGCCCAGGCGATCAGCCGCCACACCGGCTACTCCGGCCTGACGGCGTGGGTCGTCGAACCGGCCGTCGGCGAGCGGCGAGCCGTGTTCGCCCGCGACCGCGGCACCGATGTCTACACCGGCCTGCGCGTGCCGACGGCAGCGGGCATCCCCGGCGCCGCGATCACGTCCGGGAAGGTGCTCCGCCTGGGCCGGGCCGGCGACCATCCCGCCTTCTCGTGGCCGGGCCGCGACCCCAACAACTCCGTCCTCATCGCCCCGGTGATGGTGGAGGGGACGTGCGCGGCCGCCCTCGTGATCGCCGACGAGCATCCGAACTGGTTCGACACGGACGACGAGGAGCTCGTCAAGGCCATCTCCGACCACCTCGCCGCCGCGATCCGGGCGGTGCAGCTGCGCGAGGAGGCGGCCCGCCAGGCGCACCGGCTCTCCCTCGCGGCCGAGATCGCCGCGCTGCTCCCCGCCCAGGACACCCCGGAGAGCGCGCTTCGCGTCGCCGCCCAGGCCGTGTACGAGCGCGCCCGCTACGACGCCGTCATGGCGATCACCGTGCACGAGGAGACCGACGAGCAGCTCGTCATCGCCGACTTCGGCGCGTCCCGGGAGAGCTTCACCGGCCTGCGGCGCCCGATCGGGTCGGGCATCACCGCCCGCACGATCAAGTCCGGCCGCCAGAACCTGATCAACGGCCACGAGCACGACCCCGACTACGCCCCCTGGGGCGACGAGGAGTCGTTCGACTCGCTGCTCTCGACCCCGGTCATGGTCGACGGCCGCTGCGTCGCGGTCATCGAGGTGGCGAGCCGGCCGCTGAACCAGTTCGATCACTCCGACGAGGCGCTGATGGCAGCCGTCGCGGAGCAGCTCGCGGCCGCGCTACGGGGCGTGCGCCTGCGCAGCGAGTCCGAGCAGCGCGCCCAGCGGCTGGCCCTGGCCGCCTCCGTCGCGAGCGCGGTGACGAACGCCGACAGCGTCCAGGGCGTCCTGCGGGCGGCGGCCGACGCGATCTTCGAGCCCACCGACTACGGCGCCGTGACGGCGGTGCTGGCCGGGCCGGAGTCGGAGGGGTACACCGTTGTCACCGACCGCGTCCGCGTGGGCGCCTCGATCGAGGGCAGCCGCCTGCCGCGGCTCTCCGGCGCCGCCGGCCGGGCGCTCGAGACGGGCGAGCAGATCGTCGTCGGGCGCCTGGAGGACGGGGCGACGCCGCTCGCCTACCAGTCCGCGCTGGTGACGCCGGTCTGCGAGGGGCCCACCTCGGCGGCCATCGCCATCTACGACCACCGCCGTGACCACTTCGACGCCGCCGACGCGCTCGCGATGCACACCGTCGCCGAGCAGATCATCGCCACGCTCCGCGGGGTGCGCCTGCGCGACGAGTCCGAGCAGCGCTCGAGCCGGCTGGCGCTCACCACCGAGGTGGCCGGGGCGATCGCCTCGGCGCAGACGATCGACGAGGTGCTCGCCGCGGTCGTGGAGACGGTCTACCTCGGCCGCGGCTACTCGGCGGCGGTCGCCATCCGGGTGCTGCCGGAGGCGGGCGAGCAGGTCGTGGTCGCCAACCTCGGCGACGAGGGCACCACCGCCCCAGGCCTTCACCGCCGCATCGACGCCGGCACCGTCGGGACGGTGATCGCGTCGGGCGAGCAGGTGGTGCTCGGCGACGCCGCCGGGCATCCGGCCTACGAGTGGCCGGCGCCGATCCCGCTCCCGTCCGAGCTCCTCACCCCGGTCGTCATCGACGGGGAGTGCATCGCCGTGCTCGGCGTCTACGACGGCCACCGCAACCGCTTCGACGCCGCCGACGCGCTCGCGATGCACACCGTCGCCGACCAGGTCGCCGCCACCTGCCGCGGCGTCCTGCTGCGCGAGCAGTCCGATCAGCGGGCCGAGCGGCTCGCGGTGCTCGAACGCCGCCACCGCGAGCTGATGGAGCGGCTGGTGCGCGCCCAGGAGCAGGAGCGCTCGCGCGTGGCCGCCGACCTGCACGACGACACGATCCAGGTCATGTCGGCGTGCGTCATCTCGCTCGACAGCGTGCGCATCGCCGTGCAGGAGGGAAACACCGAGCGGGCGCGGCGCGGCCTGGAGCAGCTGTCCGACCTGATCTCCGGGGCCGTCGAGCGGACGCGGCGGATGACGTTCGACCTGCGCCCGGCCGTGCTCTGGCACCACGGGCTCGTCGTCGCGCTCGAGCAGGCGCTGCACACGCTCGAGAGCGAGACGGGCATCGCGACGACCCTCGAGGTGGTCGGGCTCGAGCAGCGGATCGACTCGACGATGGAGACGCTCGTCTTCCGCTCGATCACCGAGATCCTCGCCAACACGCGCGTCCACTCGGGCGCGAAGTCGGTGCAGGTGCGGATCGAGCGCAACGCCGGCGTCCTGCAGGTGCGCGTGGCCGACGACGGCCGCGGGTTCGACCTCGACGCCGCGCTCGCCCGCGCGCGGCGGACGAACCACCTCGGGCTCGAGTCGCTCGTGGAGCGCGTCGACGCCGCCGGCGGCCACGTCGAGATCACGACGGCGCCCGGCAAGGGGACGATCGTGCGGATCGCCCAGCCGCTCTGGCCGGGTGACTAGCCGAGCTGGCGGTCGAGGTTGACCGCCGCGCTGATCAGCGAGAGGTGCGTGAAGGCCTGGGGGAAGTTCCCGAGCGCCTCGCCGGAGGGGCCGATCTCCTCGGAGTAGAGCCCGAGGTGGTTTGCGTAGGTGAGCATCTTCTCGAAGGCGAGCCGGGCCTCGTCGAGGCGGCCGGCGCGGGCGAGCGCCTCGACGTACCAGAACGTGCAGATCGAGAACGTGCCCTCGTCGCCCTGGAGGCCGTCCGGGGAGGCCTTCGCGTTGTAGCGGTAGACGAGGCTGTCGGCCACGAGCTCGCGCCCGATCGCGTCGAGCGTCCGCAGCCAGCGCGGGTCCTTGGGGGCGATGAACTTCGTGAGCGGCATGAGCAGCAGCGACGCGTCGAGGACGTCGGAGCCGTAGTGCTGCACGAACGCCCCGCGCTTCTCGTTCCAGCCCCGCGTCATCACCTGCTCGGTGATGCGGTCGCGCACGTCGAGCCACTTCACCAGGTCGCCGGGCAGGCCGCGGTAGCGGCCCATGCGTATCGCCCGCTCGATCGCGACCCACGACATCAGCCGCGAGTACGTGAAGTGCTGACGGCCGCCGCGCGTCTCCCAGATGCCCTCGTCGGGCTGGTCCCAGTTGTCGCACAGCCACTCGACGATCTTGCGCAGCTCCACCCAGGAGTCGTAGGAGATCGGCTCGCCGTACTTGTTGTAGAGGTAGATCGAGTCGATCAGCTCGCCGTAGATGTCGAGCTGGAGCTGGGTCGCGGCGCCGTTCCCGATCCGCACGGGCGCAGGAGCCCGCGTATCCCTCCAGGTGGCCGAGCACCTCCTCGTGGAGGTCGGCGCGGCCGTCGACGCCGTACATGATCTGGAGGGGGCCGCCCTCGCCGTAGGACGTCTCGCCGAACCGGTCGGTCAGCCAGGTGATGAACGCCTCCGCCTCCTCCGTGAACCCGAGCCGCAGGAGCGCGTAGAGCGAGAACGCGGCGTCGCGCACCCACGTGTAGCGGTAGTCCCAGTTGCGCTCGCCGCCGATGTTCTCCGGCAGGCTGGTGGTCGCGGCGGCGACGATTGCGCCGGTGGGCCGGTAGGTGAGCAGCTTGAGCGTGAGCGCCGAGCGGTTCACCACCTCCCGCCAGCGGCCCTTGTAGACCGAGTGCGCGAGCCATCCCCGCCAGAAACGGACCGTGCTCTCGAACGACTCGGCCGCCGCCCCCTCCGTGATCGGGCGCAGCTTCTGCCCGCGCGTGTTCGGCTGGAGGACGAAGGTCGCGCTGGCGCCGTTTGCGAGATCGAACTGGGCGGTGACGTCGTCGCCGTGGCGCTCGAGCGGCACGTTCGTGGCCAGCGTGAGCGAGAGCGCGGGCGTGTTGAACACCGCCCCGCCCTCGTAGAGCTCGAGCTCGTGCGGCTCGCGCGCGTAGTCGAAGCGGGGCCGGCACTCGAGCCCGAAGCGCATCTCGCCGCGCACCGCCACCACCTGGCGCACCAGCCGGCGGGGGTGGCGCGGATCGCGGTGGATGGGCATGAAGTCGTGCACCTCGCCGACGCCGTCCGGCGTCAGGAAGCGGGTGATGAGGACGTTCGTGTCGGGGAAGTAGAGCTGCCGCACCGTGTAGCCCCCGTTCACGGGCGCGATCCGGTAGTGGCCGCCCTTCTCGGCGTCGAGGATCGACGCGAAGACGCTGGGCGAGTCGAACCGCGGGCAGCAGAACCAGTCGATGGTGCCGTCGGTGCCGACGAGCGCGACGCTGTGCAGGTCGCCGATCACGCCGTGCTCGGCGATGGGCAGGTAGGCGCTCATCGTGCAGGCGGAGGTCTACAAGATGGGCCGGATGCGCACAAGCCGGGGCTATACTCCGCCGGCCGCCGGGCCGGTGCCCGTGCGACCACGCGGGGGCGTAGTTCAGCTGGTTAGAACGCCGGCCTGTCACGCCGGAGGTCGCGGGTTCGAGTCCCGTCGCTCCCGTTCTCGAAGCGCCTGCAAAGCGGGCACGGAGCGCCACCACCTCCGGGTGGCCCCCGTCAGGTATGCGGGTTGCCACACCGTCGAAACTCGGCGGGCCCCATTGGCCGGCGCACGGGCTCCGCGGCACCCTTCCTGGCATTGCAGAGAGAGCTCGCATCGAAGGTGACCCGGTAGACGGCCGAACCCGCGGCGAGCTCACCAGCCATCGAAAGGACGGCTGATGTTCGTACTCCTTCCCATCCTCATCCGACCGGTTCGCCGGCTCGTCCGGCGGTATCGCGATCACCGGTGGTAGCCTCGGCACGTGATCCGCGCCTACCTCGGGGCAGAGCTTCTCGTCGAGGGCGAGCGCTGGCCGGTGTTCGTCTGGACGATCGACCACCCGGCCGGGCTCGTCCTCGTCGACACCGGGATGATCGACTCGAGACCCGAGATCGACGATATGAGCCCGACGCCGCACCCCGAGAACATCCCCCGGGACGTCGCCAGCGTCATCAACACCCACCTGCATTTCGACCACTGCGGCGGCAACCGCCTCTTCGCGGGCGTACCGATCCACGTCCAGGCGCGCGAGCTCGCCGACGCGCGTTCGCGCGACGACTACACGATCCGTGAATGGGTCGACTTCGACGGCGCGACGTATGTGGAGCACGAGGACGAGGTGGAAGTGCTGCCGGGAATCCGCCTGCTGCCGGCGCCCGGGCATTCGGACGGACACCAGGTGGTCGTCGTCGAGACCGGCGACGGCCCGGTCGTCCTCGGAGGCGACGTGGGCACCTCGTTCGACGAGCTCGGCAGCGGCACGACCGAGGGACAGCGTCGCGTGCTCGCGCTCGGAGCGCCGACGTGGCTCACCCACGCGGCGGGGCCGCAGATCCCGGAACAGCGCCCGGATTCGTCGCCGCCACCCGCGTAACGACGCCTCAGCGACGCCGGGCGCGCAGGACGACGTCCGCGACGTGCGGCGTCCCGGGCGGTGGGTCGATGCGCGGCTCGACCGCGTGCCGCTCAACCGCGAACTCACCGAGCAGCGAGGCGAGGTCGTCGGCGCCGACGTAGTCCGCCGGGTCGTTGCCGCGCGACCGCATGTGCTCGCGATGCTCGTCGTCGAGGTCGTGGTAGACGGCGAGCAGCAGGCCGCCGGGGCGGACGGTCTCGAGGAACGCCCGGACGGCGTCGTCGCCGGCCGCCTTCGGAAGCGCCGGGTACTGCAGCGACAGGAGATCGACCGAGCCTGCCGGGAACGGCGTCTCCAGGGCATCTCCGGCGATCCATTCGACCACGACGCCCAGCCGTTCGGCGGCCTCTCTGGCGCGGCCTACGGCGACGGCGGAGACGTCGATCGCCGTCACGGTCCACCCGCGCTGCGCCAGCCAGATCGCGTCGGCGCCTTCGCCGCAGCCGACGTCGAGGGCACGGCCGGCGGCGAGACCGGATACCTCGGCGACCAGCCGGCCGTTTGGCCGCCCGCTCCACATCGCCGCGTCGTGCTTGCCGTACCGCGCGTCCCATTCGGCGGCCTGGGCCGCCGAGTCGAACCGCGGCTCACCGTGTCCCTGGCCGGGCATTGCCCGCATCCTAGGCGGCACCGCTCTACGATCTCGAGCCTGTCGATGAGCGTTGAGGCCAACATCGAGATCGTCCGCCGGTTCGGGGAGGCGCTGTCGAACCGCGACTGGAACGCGTTCCGCGACCTCGTCGCCGCGGACTGCGAGTGGACGGACGTGCCCAGCGGGCAGGTGATCCGGGGAGTCGACGAGCTCGTCGAGCTCTGCCGGGCCTTCACCGCAGAGGTTCCCGACTTCCGCGTCGAGAGCACGACCCTCATCGGCCAGGGCGATATGGTCGCGAACGAGTGGAGCGGGCGCGGGACGCATGCGCCGACCGGTCGCTCGTTCGCACGCACCGGCGTCGGGATGGTGGAGCTGCGCGACGGCAAGATCGTCCGCTACCGCGACTACTTCGACCGCCAGACGATGACCGAGCAGCTCGGCCTGGAGTAACTAGAGGTCGATGCCGTCCAGCGCGTGTGCCCGCGCCGGGACATCGCGGCCGAAGCTGTCGGGATTCGTTCCCAGCCGCTCGGCTGCTTCGAGCGCGATCCGCTGGACGGCGGCGGTGAGGGGGAAGACCGACAGGAGCTCGCCGCCTGCCCTGGCCTCGATCAGCCGCACCGTCACGCCGCACGACTCGGCCGACCGGGCGACCGCGAGCAGCCGCTCCTCGCCCGGGCCGCCGCCGTTCAGGGCCACGAGGGTGTCGGCGGGCCCGACCGCGACCGACGGCCCGTGCAGGTACTGCTCGACGGCGAGGCCCTGGGCGGCGACGTAGGCCGTCTCGCGGATCTTGAGGGCGCCCTCGGCCGCCGTCCACTGGTTCGGGCCGGCGCCGATGAACTCCAGCGCCCGCGCCGGCGGCTCGACGCCGATCGGCGGGCCGTCGACCACCCCGGCGACGGCGTCGGGCACCGCGGCGAGCGGGCCCAGGTCGGCGCCGAGCGCGACGGCCAGCTGGGCCAGTCGCATGAGCGCTCCGAGGTGGCTCGCGGTGAACGCGGACGAGCGCTCGGGCTCGACCGTCTCGATGTCGGCGCCGGGGACGCCGCGGGCCGAGATCGCGACGACGGCCGCGCCGTCGGCACGGGCGCGCTCGACGACGTCGGTCGTGTAGCGCTTGGTGCCCCGGTGGCTGAGCAGGACGAGCGCGTCGCCGCCCGCCGGCCGCGGGCCGGCCAGGGCCGCGTCCATCGCCTGCACCGCCCACGCCTCGGCTCCGGCGGCCCGCAGGAACCAGGCGCCGATGCTCGCGGCGTGCCAGCTCGTCCCCGTCCCGACGAGGAGGACCCGGCGACCGCGCAGCCGCTCCGCGGCGGGGCCGATCGCCGCGTCGTCTGCGAGCAGCCGGCGCAGCTCGCCGGGCTGAGAGGCGATCGTCTCCTGCATCGCGCTCGCCATCAGCTGCGCCGTCCGTACGCCAGCAGATCCCGGGGCGAGCTCACCGCCCGATCGTACTCGCTCAGCCTTCGACGTAACGCGCACCCAACGCCGCCGCGAGCGTGCGGTGGGCCGGCGCGGCGCCGATCAGCGTCGAGCGCGCCGGGTCGAGCCCGTGCGCGCGGCAGAACGCGAGCGGGAGGCCCGGGAGCGGCGGCCGGCACCAGCATCGCGGCGGGCCGCCGGGATGCGGGCAGGCGGCGTGCTCGACCGGCCCGGCGACGGCGTCCTGCAGCAGCCGGGCCGCCTCCGCCGCGGCGGAGCCGCCGTCCGGCGCCCAGTCGAAGACCAGGTGGGGTGCGGCCGGATCGGCCCCGGAAACCAGGTCACGCCAGGCCGGACGCCCGAGCGCGGCGGCCGCCACGAGCACGGCACCGGCCGCGGCCCCCGGCGGCGTCCGCGCGAAGTCGACCTCCTCGACGGCCGCGAAGCCCTCGTCGAGCGCGGGCGGCTCGAGCTCGCGCAGCGCCCGCATCTGCGCCGTCGGCGTGAGCAGCCACGGCTCCCGGCGGGCCGCCTCGCGCAGCTCCTCGGGCGTGGGCAGCGCCCCGAAGCGGTCGAGCAGCCGCTCGACGATGTTGACCTGCGCCTGCGCGAGCGGCGTCCGCAGCCACACGCAGCGGACGGCGAGGCCGTGCCGGTCGGCGGCCTCGACGACGTGGCTGCGCGCCGCGCGGCTCAGGTAGGTGTTGTCGAGGACGACGCGGCGGACGCCGGCGCCGAGGCGCTCGTCGAGCGCGACGGCCAGCGCGCGCAGCGATCCGCCGCGCTCGTCGCGGTTCAGGCGCTCGAAGCCGCGGTCGGCGTAGTCCCGGGCGAGGCGCGTCTTGCCCGCTCCGGGGATGCCCATCACGATCACGGCCTCGCCGTCGCGGGCCGCCCGGGACGGCCGCTGCACACGGACCGTCCCGAACGCGCCTCCGAGGCGGCGGCGTTCCGCCTCCGCGAGACCGACGGACGCCGCCCGGGCCGCGGAGCGCGCGGTCTCGGGCCGGCGGGCGCCCGGGATCGGCACGATGACGGGTGAGAGGTCGAGCAGCCACGCCAGCGCGACCTCGGCCGCCGTCAGCCCGCGGGCGGAGGCGATCTCGGCCAGCTCGGGCCGGCGGGCGAGCGCAGGCGCGCGGCGCGGGCCGCCGAGCGGCGCGTGCGCGATCACCGCGATCCCGGCCTCGGCGCAGCGCTCGACCACCCCGCCCCGCAGCGCCCGGTCGTCGGACGGGCCGAGCGCGACCGAGACGACCGCGACCGGCGCCAGCTCGAGCGCCTCGTCGAGCTGGTCGCGGTTGACGTTGGCGATCCCGGCCCGGCGCGCGAGCCCTTCGTCGACGAGCCGCCCGAGCGCCCGCACGGACGTCCGCCAGGGCGTGCGCGGATCGGGTGCATGCAGGAGGTAGCAGTCGATCGGGATCCCGTCCAGGGCGGTCAGGCTGGCCTCGCAGTCGGCCCGGATGACCTTCGCCCGGCCGTCCGGCACCCAGTTGCCGCCGGGGCGGGTCATCCCGCCCTTCGTCACGATCCGCGCCCGCCCCTCCGCCCCGCACGCTCGCAGGGCGCGGGCGAGCAGGCGCTCGTTGTGGCCGAGGTCGTCCGGGCCGAGCCCGTACGCGCGGGCCGTGTCGAACACGGTGATCCCGGCCTCGACCGCGGCGGAGATCGTCGCGATGGCCCGGTCCTCGGAGCGATCCGCGTCGGTGGAGAGGCGCATGCAGCCCAGGCCGACACGCAGCGCGCCCGGGCCGGGCCAGCCGGGGTCGCTAGCCGTCGTACCGCACCGGGGTCGTGAACGCCGGGTCGGCGTGCCGGGCCCAGTAGCGCTCGCGCAGGTCGAGCGTCCGCTCCCCCGGCCGCCCCGTGCCCACCGGATGCCCGTCCACCGCCGTGACCGGGATGACGCCGCCGGCGGTCGACGTCACGAGCACCTCACCGGCGCGGCGCACGTCTGCGGCAGGCAGCGGCCCCTCCTCGACGCGGGCGCCACCCTCGCGCAGGAGCTCGATCGCCGTGCGCCGGGTGATCCCGTGCAGCGTTCCCGCCGCCGGCGTGCGCCACGCGCCGTCGACGTGCGCGAACACGTTGAACCCCGGGCCCTCCGTCACGCCGCCGTCGCGGTCGCGCAGGACGACGAGCTGGACGTCGTGCTCGTAGGCGCCGAGGAGCGCCATGTCCATGTCCAGCCAGTGGTAGTTCTTGACGAGCGGGTCGACGCTGTCGGGCGGGATGCGGGGGATGTCCGAGATCCACATGCCGACGCCGGTCGTCGTCTGCTGCTCCGGCGTCGCGATCCAGACGAAGGGGACGGCGTAGCAGTAGAACGTGTTCCGGGCCATGCGCAGGTCGCGGCTCCCGTGCGGCATCCGCCCGCGCGTGCAGGTCATCGACACGTACGCCGCCTGGAGCCCCGCCCGGCGGACGCAGCCGTGCAGCACGTCCTCGATCGCCGCCCGGTCGACGCCGGGGTCGAGCCGCAGGCGCCCGAGGTTCGCCGTGAACCGGTCGAGATGCGCGTCGAGGCGGAAGAACCGCCCGCCCCATACGTGCACGACGTCGTACGTACAGTCACCCCGGGTGACGCCGAGGTCGAGCACCGAGATGCGGGCGTCCTCGATCGGGCAGAATGCTCCGTCCACAAAGGCCGCGCCCCGCTCCCAGACCGGGTTTGCGTGCGGTTCGCTCACGTTACGTATCGATCGTTCACTGTGCGAATCCTGATGACGCTCTGGAGTTTTCCGCGGCAATTCTGCTGACACATCGAATTCGCCGGGCCCCCGGCTCGCGGCGACCGGAGGGCGGGTCGTGTAGCGTTCGCGGGCCATGCCGGCACCGTCCCTCCCCGCGGCCATACCCACCAGCCTGGTGGGATCCTACGCCCAGCCGGACTGGCTGATCGACCGCGAGCGGCTGCGCCACCGCTTCCCGCCCCGGGTGCGCGCCCGCGAGCTGTGGCGGATCGATCCCAGGTACCTCGAGCAGGCCCAGGACGACGCGACGCTGCTCGCGGTCCGCGACCAGGAGCGGGCGGGGCTCGACATCATCACCGACGGCGAGGCCCGCCGCGAGAGCTACTCCAACCGCTTCGCCACCGCGCTCGAGGGCGTGGACATCGACAACCCGGGAACCGCGCTCGACCGCAGCGGACACCCCAACCCGGTGCCCCGGGTCGTGGGGCCCGTGGCCCGCAGGCATCCGGTGCAGGTGCGCGACGTGCAGTTCCTGCGCGCCAGCACGAGCCGGCCGATCAAGATCACGGTGCCGGGGCCGTTCACGATGTCGCAGCAGGCGCAGAACGACTTCTACGAGCGCGACGCCGACCTGGCGCTGGCGTATGCCGGCGCCGTCCATGACGAGATCGTCGACCTCCTCGCCGCCGGCGCGGACATCGTCCAGATCGACGAGCCCTACATGCAGGCCCGCCCGGAGAAGGCGCGGGAGTTCGGCATCGCGGCGCTGCAGCGCGCGCTCGACGGCGTCACCGGGACGACGGCGGTGCACATCTGCTTCGGCTATGCGGCGATCATCCACGACCGCCCGTCCGCCTACTCGTTCCTGCCGGAGCTCTCGGCCTGCCCGTGCGATCAGATCTCGATCGAGACCGGGCAGTCGGGGATCGACACGGACGTGCTCGACACGCTGCCGGGCAAGACGATCATCCTCGGTGTGATCGACCTCGACGACGAGTCCGTGGAGACGCCGGAGACGATCGCGGACCGGATCCGGCGGGCGCTCCCGTACAAGCGCCCCGAGGAGCTCGTCGCCGCCCCCGACTGCGGGATGAAGTACCTCCCGCGCGACTCGGCCTACGGAAAGCTCGAGTCGCTCGTGGCCGGCGCCGCGCTTGTGCGGAACGCCCGACAGAGTTGAACGAACCGGAAGGGAGTTCGCATGAGGCTGCTGCGAATGGATCACGTGGGGATCGTCGTTCGCGACCTGGCGGAGGCAACGGCGTTCTTTGTCGAGCTCGGCCTCACGCTGCAGGGGCAGGGGGCGGTCGGGGGCGGCTGGGTGGATCGCGTCGTGGGCCTGGAAGGCGTTCGGGCGAACATCGCGATGCTCGAGACCCCGGATGGCCATTCCCGGGTCGAGCTGGCGGCGTTCGATGCCCCGCCCGGCCCGGATACCGAGCCGAACGCTCCGGCGAACGCCCCGGGCATTCGCCACGTCACATTCGCGGTCGACGACGTCGAGGCCGCGCTCGCTCGTCTACAAGCGCGTGGCGCGCAGCTCGTCGGCAGGTGGAGCGCTACGAGGACAGCTATCTGACCTGCTACGTCCGGGGCCCGGAGGGGATCATCGTCGAGCTCGCACAGCCGCTCGGCCGAGTCCAGCCGTTTTAGACCGAGGGCAGAATGCCGCGACCCCGTAACGCAAATTCACTGACGCAACGAATCCGCTCAGTGATGTCACGGGGCGGATTCGCGCGATCAACGAAACGGGATCCGCCGACCCCGGCTGGCCCGGCCGAGGTCGAGCTCGATCCCGTCCAGCAGGCGGGCCAGCCCGATCTCGAAGCGGTCGCGCTCGAGCGTCTGCGCCGCCAGCCGCTCCCAGTTCGCGCGGATGTCGCCTTCACCGACCAGTGCGCGGGTCTGGGGAAAGTCGCCCCGCTCCAGGCGATCCTCGACATGATCGAGGATCGCCTCGTAGGCTGCGACGCCGCCGTCCTCCTCGTACAGGGTCGAGCGTCCCGCGCTCATCCGGATGCAGCAGCCCATGACGTAATCGTCGACGATGCCGATCACCTCCAGGCGCTGGACAGGATCGAGCAGCGTGCCGGCGACGGCGGCGAGTGACTGCTCCACGTGCGCCATCGCGTTCGGCCCGAAGCGCTCGCCCCGGAGCGAGTCGATCGCCCACGGGTGCCGCGCCCAGGCGTCGCGTGTGCGCCGCGCGATCACGGTGAGCGCCTCCCGCCAGTCGTCCGGCAGTTCCTCCGGCGGCACGAGGAGCTCGCCCATGACGGCGTCGTCCATCAGCTCGAGGAGGTCGTCCTTCGTGCGCAGGTAGTGGTAGAGCGACATCGTGCCGACCCCGAGGTGACGGGCGAGGCGGCGCATCGAGACGGCGGCGAAGCCCTCGCGGTCGGCGATGGCAACGGCGGCTCGGGCGATGTCGTCGCGGCCGAGCCCGGCGGCTCGTCCCGCGGGCTCGGGCCGCGTCCAGATCGGCCCGGTGGCTCTCTGGGAGGGCATTCCGTACACCGTACCAGGTCATCTGGATAGGTCTGGCGACGTACGGTGTACGTCGAAACGTACGACGTACGACAGCCCAGCGTGCGACCGCTCGAGACACCGATGTCGCGAGCACCGCTCAATTCTCGGGACAGAGCCGGTCTTACTCCATGATGGGGACCCCCCAGTCGAGGCCGGTCGCGTTCGCGATCGGCGGCCCGATCACCCGCGCAGACCTGCCCGGGCTCTGCGACCGCGTCTGCGCGCTGCTCGAGGGGGCCGACACGGACGTCGTCCTCTGCGACGTCCGCGGCGTCGCGACCGACGTCGTGACGGTCGATGCCCTCGCCCGGCTGCAGCTGGCCGCCCACAGGCGCGGGTGCCGGGTGCTGCTGCAGAACGCCCCCGACGACCTGCGCCGGCTGGTGGCCTTCATGGGCCTCGCCGACGTGCTGATCGAGCGTAGGAGTCCTAGGAGTCGAGCCGGGGCGGCAGCCCGAACAGCGGGAAGAGCGTCTCGGTGCCGAGGAAGAACGTGAGCTCGGCGATGCCGCCGTTCTCGATCTCGATGACCTGGAGCGCCCACGGGTCGAAGCCGCTGCCGGTCTCGCTGGGCTTGTACTGACCGAAGGCCGGCGACCCGTTCGCGGCCACCGTGGGGATGACGCGCGACCCCTGGCAGCCGATCCCGGGGCCGACCCACCAGGCGAAGATGTCGTCGCGCCCGCGCAGCCACATGTCGTACGGCGGCATCGACTGGGTGGCGTCCTCGTGGATCAGCGACGTCAGCTTCTCCATGTCGTAGGCCTGGAAGGCCTCGACGTAGCGGGCGAGGAGATCGCGGTCGGCGTCGCTCAGCGGCGGGGCCGGGTCGGTCGCCGCCACGTCGGTCTGGTCGAGCGTCGCCCGCGCCCGCTGGAGAGCGCTGTTGACCGACGGGACGCTCGTGTCGAGCAGCTCGGCCACCTCGGCCGCCTTCCACCGCAGCACCTCGCACAGGATCAGCACGGCGCGCTGGCGGGGCGGCAGATGCTGGAGCGCCGCGACGAAGGCGAGCCGGATCGTCTCGCGCGACTCGGCCACCTCGGCCGGGTCGCCGGCGGCGGCGATCGCGCTCTGGGGGATGGGCTCGATCCACGTCACCTCGGGCAGCGTGTTCAGGTTCGACATCTTGGGCTCGACGGACGGGCCGAGGTCCATCGGCCGGGCGCGGCGCTCGCGGCTGCCGAGCATGTCGAGGCAGACGTTCGTCGCGATCCGGTAGAGCCACGAGCGCAGCGCGGAGCGGCCCTCGAACCGCTCGATGTTGCGCCAGGCCCGGATCAGCGTGTCCTGGACGGCGTCCTCGGCCTCGAACGGCGAGCCGAGCATGCGGTAGCAGTAGGCGGTCAGCTCGCGCCGGTGCTGCTCGAGCTCACCGAATGCCGGCGTGGCCGTGAGCGACGATCCCTCCATGCCGCTCATGGTAGCTCGCCCGGGCCAAAGCGGACGGCCCTCACCCGGAGGTAGCGTTGCGCGCGATGGAGACGGCTCCGCCGGCCGAGCTGCGCGCCCTGCGCGCGTTCGCCTGCCGGCTCGATCCGGCCCGCGCGCTGCGGTCGCTGGACGAGGCGGCGGAGTTCCTGGACGACCGCGGCATGCTCACCCGCACGGCGGACTGCGCGCTCCCGAGCCTGTTCGAGGCCTGCCACCAGCCGCCCTACCGGGCCGGCCGCGGCGGGTTCGCCGACTGGCCCGAGACGGCCTACCCCTGGTTCTGGGAGCTGGCCCAGCGCGACGGCGTGTACGAGCTCGCGATCCACCGCGGCAAGAAGCTGCTCGTGACCGAGACCGTCGCCCGCCGGGCGGATCCGCTCTGCCGGAGGGAGCTCGCCCGGGCCGACGCGGGGACGGGCGACCCCGCGAAGCTCGTGCACCACCTGGCGGCCGCGGGGCCCTCGGCGGTCGCCGACCTGAAGGTCGAGCTCGAGTGGGACGCAGCCCGGCTGCGGCGCGCGCGAGGGCCGCTCGAGCGAACCGGGGCCGTCGTCAGCCATGGCGTCGTCCTCCCCGGCGCCGGGTCCGGTCACGTCCACTCGAGCGTGCTCGCGCGCTGGGATCAGGTCATACCGAACGCGTCCGGGGAGGGCTCGCTCGGCGACGTCCTCGTCGCCGCGGTGCGGGCGGCGGTGCTGACGCGGGAGGCGGAGGTCGCGAGCTGGTTCTCATGGACCGAGAAGCCGGACGCCGCACTCGTGGCCGGGCTCGTCGCCGCCGGCCGGCTGGCCCGGCCCGCGCCCGGCTGGCTCACGATCCCGGCTGAATAAAAGGGGTCTGACCCCGTTTATTCACGCGGGTGGCAGGCGTGGCCGGCCGACGGCGGCGGGACGTCCAGGGCGGGGTTGCGGTCGAAGAAGCCGACCGGCCGCAGCTGGAATCCGCACCGCGCCACCGGCATCACCGGCCAGTCCTCGAGCCGGGGGAAGTGGTGGGCGCCGAAGACGTACCAGAGCACGACGTCCTCGTCGAGGAGGTTGCGGTCGGCGGCCGTCCACCGCGGCAGCCCATCGCCGCCCGGCGACTGGTTGGGGTACTCGCCGGCCGGGTAGCGCTCGTCGCGCCGGTACGGCGTCACCCACACGTGATGGTCGATGAAGCGGGCCCGCTCCCGCACCTGTGAGTCGGGCTGCTGCATCGGCCGCACGTTGTCGCCGGGCACGAGCTCGTACGCGACGGGATCGCCGATCCGGTTTCGGCGGGCGCGGTTCTCGACCCGGAAGCGCCGGGCGGTGCCGGGCGAGACGAGCCGGCGCGCCTGCGACTCTCGCTCGTAGGTGCGGCGCACGGGCCGGAACGCGCTCCCGTCCGGGTTCTCCGGGCCCCATGGGTCGGCCGAGGCCTCGACGTCGCACGCGACGTTCGCGGTGCCGTCGATGTCGAGGTCGAGCCGCGCGCAGAAGAAGTGCTGGTGGTGGCTCGTGACGATGCCGTCGCCGAGCGGCAGCGAGTGCGGCGAGCGCTCGCCCGAGACGCTCCCCGCGGTGTGCAGGACGCCGGTGAGCTTGCCCTCGAACTCGATCGACGCGTCCTGGAGCAGGTACCAGAAGAAGCCGTACTCGTAGTTGCCGACGGTCACGATCGAGGAGATCACGAGCCGTCGCGACCGGGCCCGGTCGACGCGGCCGGAGTGGTCGTCGGTGTGCTTCCAGAGCAGGTTCGCGTCCTCCTCGTGGATGCAGATGGCGTTCCCGATCGTGCGCGGCTCGCCGTCCCACTCGTTCGTGACGCCGTCCAGGTAGGCGATCTCACCGAGGCAGTCGCAGCCGAGCTCGAGCGAGTTCGTGAGCGGGCCGAGGCCGTACTCGCCGATGTCGAACACGTTCTTGAAGTGGGTGGTCGGGCCGGGGTCGCCGTAGGGGATGACGAGCTCGGCGATCGACGCCCGGTGGCAGATCGGGCGCCGCTCGCCCCCGTCCGTGTAGCCGATGTCGTGCAGGACGAGGCCCTCGCGGGGGTGGAACCCGACCCGCAGGTCCCATCGCTGCCAGGCCAGGTGGCGCCCCGTGAGGGTGAAGCTCGGGCCCTGCGGCTGGGCGATCTCGATCGGGCGGACGTCGTCGCGGTAGGGGCGGCCGCCGCCGTCGCGGTAGTCGCCGCCCTCGCCGGACGGCACCGCCGCGGCGGGCGAGACGTCGTCGACGCGCAGCACGCGCATCTCGTCGAGGTCGATGGCGGCGGTGAGGCCGTGCAGCGGCCGCGAGTAGGGGTTGTCGCCGTGGTCGTCGCGGCGCACCCACGAGATCGCGCGCGCCTGGCGGGCCGGGCCCGGCTCGAACGTCCCGCTCGACCACGGCTCGACGTGCACGTCGGCGGGGTCGACGCCGCGCCGGCGCAGGGCCTCGAGGTAGCGCGGGTCGGCCCGGACCACGTCGGCCACCGCGTCGAACTCCTCGAGGTGCATCGCCGGCTGCACGCCCTCGGCCAGGTCGGTCACCGAGACGGCCGCGTCGCCGCCGAGCGGGACGACCGCCTCGACGCCGCGGCGGCGGCCGTTGTCGAGCAGCACGCAGAACGCCTCGCGGGGGGCGGCGGCCCGCCTGCCTTCCAGGCCAGGTACTCCGGCTTGTCCGGCTCGCGCAGCTCGACCGAGACGACCCGCACCCGGTCGGACACCCCCGGCGCGGCCTTCGCCCGCCGGGCCGCCTCCGCGACCTCCTCGGCGCTCAGCGGATCGAGCGGGTGCGGCACGGCGTCACTCGTCACCTGGCACCCCGTAGCTGGGCGCGCCGGCCGGATCGAGCGCCCGGGCGACGTAGTCGGCGGCGAGCGGCTGCCACCGCGACCACAGCGCGCCGAGCTCCGCGACCGGGTCGGCCTCGGTCCAGTCGACGCGCAGGTCGGTGACCGGCCAGGCGACGGCGTCGCAGACGACCATGCCGGCGGAGTGCACCGGCCCCTCCTCGCCGCCCGCGTCGCGCCCGGCCGCGAGGGCCGCGAGGAGGCGGTCGCCCAGCTCGGCGGCGGGGTCGGCGGCGAACGCCTGCGCCATCGCCGCGGGCACGGACTCGTCGGCGAGCAGGTTGCCGGCCGCGGCGCAGCCGGGGGCGGAGACGTCGCCGTGGCGGCCGAGCGTGCGCTCGCCCGAAAAGGCCGCGGAGCCGCCGAACGCGTCGACCGCGGTCAGCTGGCGGTAGGCCGCGAGCGGGGTCGCCGCCGTGACGGCGGCGAGCGCGTCGGCCGCCCCGGCGCCGGCGGCGATGCGGTCGAGCAGGGCGTGGCCGAGCGACGGGTCGGTGACGTTCTGCGTGCACGCGGCGCCCACCCGGGCCCGCGCCCAGGCGCAGCGCGAGCCGACGGCGGGGCTGGACGACGCCACGATCGCCCCCAGCATCCCGGTGCGCGCGCAGCAGCCGACCAGCGAGAGCGTCATGGGAGCACCGCGACCGCGGTCACCTCGACGACCCATTCCGGACGCGCCAGGGCGGAGACGACGAGCCCGGTGAACACCGGGTGCACGCCGGCGAGGCGCTCGCCGAGCACGCGGTAGACCGGCTCGCGGTGGCGGATGTCGGTGAGGTAGACGTGACAGGAGACGATGTGCTCGAGCCCGGCGCCGCACTCCCGCAGCAGCTGCTCGATGTTCCGCATCACCTGGTCGGCCTGGCCGGCCGGGTCGCCGACGGCCACGTTCTCGCGGGTGTCGAGATCCTGGGCGACCTGCCCGCGCAGGTAGATCGTGCCGCCCGCGATCACCGCCTGGCTGAGATCGTTTCCGAGGTGCTGCTCCGGATAGGTGTCGCGGGTGTTGAAGGGCCGGACGCGGACGTGGCCGCCGACCGTGATCCGGTCGCCGCTCACACGCCCTCCTCCAGCGGCTCGGACAGGCCGGCGTAGCGGCGGACGAGCTCGGCGGGGCCGGCGAAGTCGTAGGTGTTGTACACGTGCAGGAGGTGGGCGAAGGCGGGCGACTGGGCGAAGAGCTGGAAGGTGAGCCGGTGGCCGGCGTAGTCGGAGTTCAGCAGGTCGCGCGCGAACGCGAACAGCCGCCGGCGGTCGTCGGCGCCGAACCGGCCCACGCGATAGTACTTCTGCAGGAGCGGCCCGATCTCGGGAGCGTCGAACGACTCGGCGCTCGGCGTCACGCACAGCTGGCCGCCGCACAGGTCGCGGGCCAGGTGCATCATCGCCGGGAGCTGCGTGCACGCGACGACGCGGCCGGTCGCGAGCAGCGCCTGGTTGGGCATGAGGAGCCCGCCGGGGCTGCGCTCGCCGAGCTCGATCGCGGCGGTCAGGTGCGCGTTGATGCTCTCGCGGTAGCAGGCCAGCTCGGCCAGCTTCTCGCGCACGCCCTGGTGCATCTTCACCCCGGTCTGGGTGGCCCCGGTGTACGCCGTGCCGACCAGGAGGTCGGCGAAGCGCAGGTGGCGCTGGACGAACGGGAACATGCTGTAGCGGTGCAGCGTGGCGCGGATGAACGCCGCCGCCCGCGTGTGCTGGTGGAAGAACACGTTCCCCCACGGGATCTCGACGTCGTCGAAGACGATCATGGTGTCGATCTCGTCGAAGCCGTTCGAGAGCGGGTAGTCGGCGGCCGACCCCCGGCCCGCGAACGTCGAGCGGCAGATGTGGGTGATGCCCGGCGCGCCCATGTCGGCGACGAAGCCGACGGCGTACTCGGACAGCTCCGCGTCGCCCCAGTCGCCGATGGTCGGCTTCACGAACGCCTGGTTGGCGTAGGCCGCGGCGGTCTCGAACTTCGCTCCGCGCACGACGATGCCGGAGTCGGTCTCGGCGACGACGTGGAGGAGCACGTCGGGGTCCTGGTCCTGAGGCCGGCGGGAGCGGTCGCCCTTGGGGTCGGTGTTCGCGGAGACGTGGAACGGGTCGGCGAGCGCGGCGTGGCGGACGTGGCCGCGGATGTGCTCGGAGTAGGCCGGGTCGATCTCGTTGAGGACGTCCTGGCCGTCGAAGAGCGACCACATCTCGCCCACGGTCTCGTCGCCGACCCGGGTGACGATCCCGCCGACATCGTCGAGGACGGTGTCGACGGCGGCCCGCTTGGCGTGCCAGTCCTCTCGGGTGAGCGGGAGCTTGGGGCCCACCGGGCAGCGCTCGCCGGTCTCGGCGTCGGTGTAGGACATCCGCTCCCGGGTCGCCTCCTCGTGGGCGAGGTCGTAGATGCGCGCACGGATGTCGACGATCGGCCTGAAGGCGGGATGCGACGGCACGTCGTCGACCCGCTCCCCGTCGATCCACACCCGGCGCCCGTCCCGGATCGATTCGCGATATTCGGCGCCTGTTCGGATCATGCCCGCAGCGTCGCCCAACCGCTTACATCGGTCAAATCGGGATTTCACATCCACTATCATCGGATTCGACGATGAACGATCCGGCCGGAAGGTTCACGCTCCGCCAGCTCTCCTGCTTCGTGGCGGCCTGCGAGGGCGGCGGGATCGGCGCCGCCGCCGGCCGCCTGCATCTGGCTCAGGCAACCGTCTCCGCGGCCGTCGCCGACCTCGAGCGCACGCTCGGCGTCCAGCTGCTCGTGCGCGGCCGCCGCCGGGCCGCCACACCCTCCCCGGCGGGTCGGGAGCTGCTGGAGCAGGCGAGCGAGGTGCTGGCCGCCGCCGCCCGCCTGGACGAGCGCTCCGCCTCGCTCCGGGGCGAGGTGTCCGGAGAGCTCCCGGTCGGCTGCCTGGTCACGCTCGCGCCCGCCGTCGCCCCGGCCGTCTGCCGCGCGTTCGAGCGGCGGTGGCCGCGGGCGGCGGTCACGCTCGTGCCCGCGCACCAGGCGGAGCTGCTCGCCCGCCTCGGCGACGGCACCATCGCGGTCGCCATCACCTACGATCTGGGCCTGAACGCGGCCGTCGACTTCGCGCCGCTCGCCCCGGCACCGCCCTACGCGCTCGTGCCGGCCGACCACCGGCTGGCGGCGGCGGAGTCTGCGGAGCTCGCCCAGCTCGCCGCCGACCCGTTCCTCCTGCTCGACCTGCCGCTCTCGCGCAACTACTTCCTCGGCCTCTTCCGGGCGGCCGCGGTCGAGCCCGCCGTCGCCCGGCGGGTGGCCGATCCCGAGCTCCTGCGCAGCCTGGTCGCATGGGGGTACGGCTACACGCTCGCGAACGCGCGCCCGGAGCCGGTGCAGGCCGTCGACGGCACCCCGATCCGTGCGCTCCCGCTGCGGGGCGGCCCGCCGCCGCCCCGGGTCGGGCTCGCCCGCCGTGCCGGCCTCGAGCCGACGCGCACGGCGACGGCATTCGCCGACACCTGCACCGACGTGCTGGCGACCCGCTGGGGGCGGGCGTGACCGCGTTCGCGATCGTGGCGGCGACGTCCGAGGACGTGCGGGCCGAGTCCGGCCGGGGCGCCAAGGTCGCGCGCCTCGCCGCCTGCCTGGCCGAGCTGGATCCGGCCGAGGTGCCGGCGGCCGTCGCCTTCCTCTCCGGCCGGCTGCTCCAGCGCCAGACCGGTGCCGGCTGGGCGGCGCTGCGCGACCTGCCGGAGGCCGCGGCCGCGCCCACCCTGGCGGTGCTCGACGTCGATGCCGCGTTCGCGCGCATGGCGGCGCTCTCCGGCTCGGGATCGGCCGGCGCCCGGCGGGCGCTCCTGCAGGAGCTGTTCGGCCGGGCGACCGCGCCCGAGCAGCGGCTTCTGCGCGGCCTGGTCGCGGGGGAGCTGCGCCAGGGCGCCCAGGAGGGCGTCATGGTCGAGGCGGCGGCGCGGGCGGCGTCCGTGCCCACGGCGGAGCTGCGGCGGGCGCTCATGCTGCGCGGCGACCTGGGCGACGTGGCCGCGACCGCGCTTCGCGACGGCGTCGACGGGCTGCGCGGCTACCGGCTCGAGGTGGGGCGTCCGGTGCTGCCGATGCTGGCCCAGACCGCCGGGAGCGTCGCCGCGGCGTTCGAGCGGCTCGGAGCGGCGGCGATCGAGTGGAAGCTCGACGGCGCCCGCATCCAGGTGCACCGAAGCGGCGGGGACGTCGCGGTGTTCACGCGCACCCTGGACGAGATCACGTCGCGGGTGCCCGAGGTCGTCGAGGCGGCCCTGCGCCTGCCCGCGACGGCCTGCATCCTCGACGGCGAGGCGATCGCGCTCACTCCGGACGGTCGCCCGCTCGCGTTCCAGATCACCTCGGCCCGGATCGCCGGGCGCCGGGACGTTGCCGCCCTGCGGGCGTCGGTCCCGCTGACGCCGGTGGCGTTCGACCTCCTGCACCTCGACGGCGACGACCTGCTCGACCGTCCGGGGTCGGAGCGCGCGGCCGCCCTCGCGACGGTCGGGCCGAGCCTGGCGGTGCCGCGGCTGGCGGAGCCGTCTCCCGAGGCCGCCGAGGAGTTCGCCGCCGGCGCGCTCGCCCGCGGCCACGAGGGCGTGATGGTGAAGGCACTGGCCGGAGCCTACGAGGCCGGCCGCCGCGGCGCCGGCTGGCTGAAGGTGAAGCCCGTCCACACGCTCGATCTGGTCGTGCTGGCCGCCGAGTGGGGCCACGGCCGCCGCCACGGCGTGCTCTCCAACCTGCACCTGGGCGCCCGCGATCCCGAGAGCGGCGGATTCGTCATGCTGGGCAAGACGTTCAAGGGGCTCACCGACCAGATGCTGGCCTGGCAGACGGCGCACCTGCTCGAGCTGGAGACGAGCCGCGACGGCCACGTCGTCCACGTGCAGACCCGAGCTCGTCGTCGAGATCGCCTTCGACGGCATCCAGGGCAGCCCGCGCTACCCCGGCGGCGTCGCCCTGCGCTTCGCCCGCGTGAAGCGCCACCGGCCCGACAAGCGCGCGCAGGACGCCGACACGCTCGCGGCGGTGCTCGCGATCCACGCCGCGGCAACGGGCGCTACGGGGCCGGGTGCGGCGCCGGATCCGGCGTGAGGGCACCGTTCCCGGCCGGAGCCGGGGGCGCGCCGAGCACGTCCAGGAGCACGTCCTCGCGGCCGTAGTGGCCGACGGCGTCGAAGCCCTGCTTCGCCCGCAGGCCGACGCGCAGGTCGCAGTCGTGGACCAGCATGCCCTCGCCGCCGTAGAGCGGCCCGGCGACGATCTCGCCGCTGCCCGCCTCGACGATCACCGTCCCGCCGCGTGAGAACTCGTCCGGCCGGTCGGCCGGGAGCTCGACCGGGAGGTCGGCCGGGAACTGCGACCGGTGCTGGTACTGGGTGACGCCGATCACCCACGCGCCGGCCTCGAACGCGATCGTGCGCATGAGGGCCGTCCAGATCTCGCGGTCGTCCATCGTCGGCGCAACCCAGATCTGCGGCCCCAGCCGGTAGAGCGCGTAGCGGGCGAGGGGCATGAAGTTCTCCCAGCAGATCAGCCCGCCGATGCGGCCGATGGGCGTGTCGGCGATGCCGAGGTCGTCGCCCGCGCCGATGCCGTGGAAGAGCCGCTCGTGGTGCGTCGGCATCAGCTTGCGGTGGCGGTGCAGGAGGCCGCCGGGCCCGAGCACGAGCATGGTGTTGTAGAGCGTGCCGGGGCGGGCGCTCTCGCGCTCGTTCACGCCGATCACGAGGTGCACGCCGAGCTCGGCGCAGGCCGCCGCGAGCCGGTCGGTGTACGGGCCGGGCACGTCGACCGCGTTCATCCACATCCGCTCCCACAGGGCGGTCTGGCGGCTGTCCCAGTTGGAGACGGTGAGCCACGACTTGGGGTAGAACGGGACGAAGCACTCGGGCAGCACCACGAGCTGGGCGCCCTCGGCAGCCGCCGCCCGCATCCGCTCGACGGCCAGCTCGACGCACGCGTCCCCGTCGAGCATGACGGGCGTCGCCTGCACCGCTGCCACCCGCACGGTGGGGAAGCCGGACACGCCGCCACCGTACTCCCTGCCCGGAGCGCGGGCAAGCCTGCCCCCGGGTATGCTCGGGCCGTGCCGCTCTTCGAGGCCATCGCCGATCTCGCGGTCAGCATCGACGGCTACGGGATCGAGCGAACGTCGCTGGACGTCTCCACCGGGTTCACCCGTGTCACAACAACGGTTGTGATGAATGGAAAAGGCCTGCAAGGACGGGGAGAGGACGTCACCTACACCGCCGCTGACCACGACGGATTCCCGGAGCATCTGCCCGTAGCCGGCGAGCACACGCTGCGCACCGCCTCGGCCGCGCTCGACGGTCACGACCTGTTCGCGGCGCCACCGGACATGGACGCCTCGCGCGACTACCGCCGGTGGGCGTTCGAGAGCGCGATCCTCGACCTGGCGCTGCAGCAGAACGGCGTCTCGCTGGCGGCCGCCGCCGGCCGGGAGGCGCGGCCCGTGCGGTTCGTCGCCTCCACCCGCGCCGACGTCGGCGGCTGGATCGAGGTCGACCCGGAACTCGAGTTCAAGCTCGACCCCGAGGCGTCGTGGGACGAGGCGCTGATCGCCCGCCTGGCGGCGACCGGCCGGGTGCGCGTCCTCGACTTCAAGGCCTACTACCACGGCACCCCCGTCGACGTCGAGCCCGACCCGGTCCTCTACCGGATGCTCGCGACCGCCTTCCCCGACGTCGTGATCGAGGATGCCTCGCTCGAGGGCGAGTGCCGCGAGGCGCTGCGCGGCGCCGAGGAGCGACTGAGCTTCGACGCGCCGATCCACTCGCTGGCGGACGTCGACGCGCTCCCGGTTGCGGTGCGGTGGCTCAACATCAAGCCGTCGCGGTTCGGGACGCTCGAGCGGCTGCTCGAGTGCATCGAGGCGTGCGCGGAGCGGGGCGTGCGCATGTACGGCGGCGGCCAGTTCGAGCTCGGCGTCGGCCGCCGCCAGATCCAGACCCTCGCGAGCGTCTTCTACGCCGACACGCCGAACGACGTCGCCCCGGGAATCTACAACGCCGGCGGCCCGCGGCCGGGCCTGCCGAAGAGCCCGCTGCCGGCGCTCGACGCGGTCGGGTTCTAGGCCGTCTCCGAGGGCAGCGAGAGGCCCTCCGGTCGGGCGCGCACCGAGTCGGGGAAGCCCGCGTAGGCCTCGTCGGGCGAGCGCGTCTCGCGCTCGACGCCGGCGCCGTGGCGCCGGGCCACCTCGGCGACCGGGTAGACGACCTGCGTGTCCGGGCGCGACCCCACCATCAGCACGACGCAGGGGCCGTCGCCGGCGCCCACGAACACGTGCTCCGTCCAGGCCGGGCAGTGCACGAAGTCCCACGCGCGGAGGCGGCGCTCCTGCCCCTCGACCAGCAGCAGGCACTCGCCGGAGAGCACGAGGAAGTCCTCCTGGATGTCCTCGCCGTGGTACATGCAGTTCGGCTTGCCGGGGTGGAGCAGGCGCAGCTGGATGGCGAGCTGGGGGAAGGGGCGCTCCCGGGACTCGAACGGGCAGGACTCCCCGAACGCCTCGTCGTGCCACCAGCAGGCGTCCCGCGCGTTCACGACGAACCAGCCGTCGCCGGCCGGCTCGAGGCCGCCCGGCGTCTCGGCCATGCGTGCCTCGGGGACGGGCACGGCTAGAGGGCGCCGCCGGCCGCGGCGGGGGCGGTCAGGTCCTCGGCCTCGGCCGAGGACTCGCGGGCCAGATACTCCTCGGCGAGGAGCGGGTTCTCGCGTGCCCGCTCGACCACCTTGAGGAGGTCGGACATGCTCGCCACCTCCTCGACCTGCTCCTTGATGAACCACTGCATGAACTGCTCGCCGGGATAGTCGCCGGTGTCGCGGGCGAGGCCGGCCAGGGTGTTGATCTGGCCCGAGACGCGCCGTTCCTGGTCGAGGGCGAGCGCCACCGGCTCGACCGTATCGGCGAAGCTCGTTCGGGGCGCGTCGACGCCCGGGATGGTCGCCCTCTCACCGGCGTCGAGCAGGTACTGCACCATCATCATGGCGTGGTTGCGCTCCTCGAGCGCCTGGCGATAGAAGAACGCGGCGAGGCGGGGAAGCGTCTCGTCGTCGTAGTGGACGGCGATCGCGGTGTACTGCTGGCTGGCGCCGAACTCGTACGCGATCTGCTCGGTCAGCGCCGCAACGAAACGGCTCTCTGGCATGGGTCCTCCTGCGAAGGGCGAGGCAGTAACCTACCCGCCACGATGCCCCGGGTGTGCGCGATCAACGTCTCCGCGGTGAAGTCGCTGCACCTGACGCCGGTCGACGAGGCGGCCATCGGCCGTGGCGGCATCGAGCACGACCGCGAGTTCATGCTCGTCGACGCCGCCGGCCGCGTCGCCACCCAGCGCAACACCCACCTCCTGGCCCGGATCTCGAGCACCTACGACGCCGCGACCGGCGAGCTCGAGCTCGTCCTGCCCGGGGGCGAGCGCGTCCGCGCCACGCCGACGCCGACCGGCACGACATCCGTCGAGCTGTGGGGGCGCGAGTTCCCGGCGACGGTCGTGAACGGGCCGTTCGCCGAGGCGGTCTCCGAGGTCGTCGGCACCCCGCTGCGGCTGCTGCGGGCGCAGGACGGGATCCGCGGGCTCGACTCGCACGCGGTCTCGCTGCTCTCGCGGGCGTCCGCCGACGAGGTCGGGCGCCGGGGCGGCCGGGACGGCCTCGACCCGCGCCGCTTCCGCCCGACGCTCCTGATCGACGGCTGCGACGCCCACGCCGAAGACGCGTGGGTGGGCGGCGTCGTCCGGGCGGGCGAGGCGCGGCTGCGCGTCATCCGCCTCGACCCCCGCTGCGCGCTGACGACGCTCGACCCCGACACGGGCGAGCGGGACGCCGACACGCTGCGCTGGCTGGCCGGATACCGCCGCCGCGACGACGGCGAGGTGTACTGCGGGATCTACGCCGACGTCGAGGCCCCCGGGCGCGTGCGCGTCGGCGACGAGGTCGAGCCACTGGAGGACACATGAGCGCCGTCGCACCGTTCCGCAACCACCTGCCGGTGAAGATCCGCTTCGGCGAAGGTGTGGCCGCCGACCTGGCGGCCGTGCTGGCGGAGGAGGGGGCCACGGCGCCGCTGGTCGTGATCGACGAGGGACTGGCGGGCCTCGTGCCGCGCGTCGCCGAGGCGCTCGGGGCCGTGTCGGGCGCGACCACGTTCGAGAAGGCGCCCGGCGAGCCGACCGTCGCGCTGGTCGAGCAGGCCGCGGAGGCGCTGGCCGCGGCGGGATGCGACGCCGTCGTTGCGATCGGCGGCGGGTCGGCCATGGATACCGCCAAGGCGGCACGGCTCGTGGCCGGCCAGGGCGGGCCGTACCTGCGCTACGCCCAGGGCGGCGTCACCTACGAGCCGGCGAGGATCCCGCTCGTCTGCGTGCCCACGACCGCCGGCACCGGCTCGGAGGTGTCCGGCGGCGCGGTCATCACGGACGAGGCCACCCATCGCAAGGCCGGCATCGCCAGCCCCCACCTGCGCGCCCAGCACGCGCTGGTCGACCCGGCCCTGACCTGGGGCCTGCCGCCGGCCGTCACGGCGCACACGGGCATCGACGCGCTCGCGCAGGCGATCGCGGCCATGGTCGTGACCGCGCGCACGCCGATCGGCGACGGCGTCGCGCTCGAGTCGATCCGGCTGGCCGGCGAGGCCCTGGTGCGGGTCGCGCGGGACGGCTCCGACCACGAGGCGCGGTCGCAGATGGCGTGCGCGAGCCTGCTCGGCGGCCTCGCCATGAACATCTCCGACTGCGGCGCCGAGCACTCGCTGGGGCAGGCCCTCGGCGGCCGCTACGGCATGCCCCACGGCCTCACGATCGGGCTCGTCCTGGCCGAGACGATGGACCGCGACCGCGCCCACGTGCCCGAGCAGTTCGAGCGCATCGCGGACGCCCTCGGCGAGCCGGGCACGGGGAGCGACGGCGCCCGCGCGGTGCGGGCCGTCCGCCGCATCCTGGCCGAGCTCGACTTCCCGACGGCCACGGCGGCCGGCGTCTCCGCAGCCGACCTCGACGGCCTGACCGAGGCGGCCCTCGAGGACTACTTCATCTCGGTCGCGCCGGCGCCGTGGTCACCCGCCGAGGTGCGCGCGGCCTACGAGCAGGGACTCGCCCTCGGTGACCGCCGGTAGGCGCGGCCCGGGACGGTGGTGGGCCGGGTTCGAGGCGTGGCTGGCCGAGACGGCCCGGCCGGCCCTCGTCCGCTGGGAGGCCCTGCCGGGGCACGTGCAGTTCATGGTCACGCTGCCCGTCGCCGTCGTCCTCCTGTTCTTCTTCCACGTGATCGTGTTCGACCTCTCGGCCTTCCGGTCGTTCTTCTACGCGGTGTTCTGGGGCATCCCGGTGACCATCATCGTGGTCGCGGCCTCGCGCAACGAGGCCGTCAAGCGCGCGCGCACCCGCGACGGCGACCCACCTCCTGAATAAACGGGGTCTGACCCCTTTTATTCATGGGGTAGGCTTCGCCCCCATGGCGACGCGTACCGAGACCGAGCTTCACTGGACGACCGATCCCGAGGCGAACCGGCTGATCGCCTCGGACGGGAACGCCCTTCTGATCGGCTTCGCGCTCGACCAGCAGGTGCCGGTGCCGAAGGCCTTCTCCGGCCCGCTCGAGCTGCGCAAGCGGCTCGGCCACCTCGATCCCGGCCGCATCGCGGCCACCGACCCCGACGAGCTGGTCGAGGTCTTCGTCCGCCGGCCCGCCATCCACCGCTTCCCGGCCGCCATGGCCAGGCGGGTGCAGAGCCTGTGCGCCGTGATCGAGCGCGACTACGGCGGCGACGGCTCCCGGGTCTGGACCGAGGCGGCCGACGCGGCCGACCTGAAGGCGCGGCTGGCGGCGCTCCCGGGCATCGGCGACATGAAGGTGCGCAGCCTCTTCGCCACGATCGTCAAGCGGCTCGGATACCGGCCGGACGGCTGGGAGGAGGCCCTGCCGGGGCATCCCACGCTCGGCGACGTCGACAGCGCCGAGGCGCTCGCGAGCTACCAGGCGGAGAAGCGGGCCTACAAGGCCGCCCAGCGCGCACTCAAGTCGTGATCATCGAGCGCAGCATGAACCCGGAGTGGCTGTCGAACTCCTACCTCGTCGGCGACGAGTCCGGCGGCACGGGCGTCATCATCGACGCCGGCGGACCGGTCGCCCCCCTGCTCGATGCCGCCGATGTCGAGCGCCTGACGGTGACCCATCTGCTGATCACGCATTCCCACGGCGACCACATCGACGAGGCGGGCGTCGTGATCGAGCGCTTCCGCCCGCGCGTGCTCGCGCACGAGCTCGAGGCGGCGCGCATGTCCGGCGTCACCGGCCACCTCGGCGACGGCGACGTCGTCACCACGGGCGGCCTGCGGATCCGCGCCCTGCACACGCCCGGGCACAGCCCCGGGCACCTGGCATTCCTGATCGACGACTGCTGCTTCACCGCCGACGTCCTCTTCAAGGACACCGTCGGCGGCACGATGAACGACAGCTACGAGAGCCTGCACCACTCGATCATGGACGTGCTGATGAAGCTTCCGCCCGAGACCCGCGTCCTGCCGGGCCACACCGATCCCACCACGATCGGGGACGAGTGGGAGCGAAACCCGTTCGTGCGCGTGTGGCGCGGCGCCGACGAGCCGGGGGACGAGGCATGCACGGTGGCCGGACGCCCGGCCACGCTCCTGCTCTTCGCCGGCGACTACGACGGCGGCCACAAGGGATTCGTCCGCTGGGAGGACGGGTCCCACGACATCGTCCCGGGCAGCCGGGTCGAGCGAACCTGACCCCGACGGGGGGCGAAAGGATCTGGACACCATGACCGCTGAGGCCGACCTCCCGATTCCCAACCGCCGGCAGAACATCGGCACGATCGTGATCACCGTCCTGCCCTTCGTGGGGCTGCTCGCGGCCGTGACGATGTCGTGGAACGAGGTCGTCGGCCCCACCGACCTGATCCTCTTCCTCGGCCTCTACGTGATCTGCGGGTTCGGGATCACGATCGGCTACCACCGCATGCTCACGCATCGCGCCTTCGAGGCCATCGCGCCGCTCAAGGTCGCCCTGCTCGTGGCCGGCGGCCTGGCCATCCAGGGGGCGGCCATCGACTGGGCCGTCGACCACCGCACCCACCACGCGTTCTCCGACAAGGAGGGCGACCCGCACAGCCCCCACCACGGCTTCTCCAACTCGATCTGGGGGCGGCTGCAGGGGCTCGGCCACGCCCACGTCGGCTGGCTCTTCGACCACAACCGCACCGATCAGCAGCGCTACGCCAAGGATCTGCTCCAGGACCGCCTGGTGGTCGCGATCTCGCGCCTGTTCCCGCTCTGGATCGTGCTCTCCTTCGCCATCCCGTTCGCGCTCGGCGGCCTCATCACGCGCACCTGGGCGGGCGCGTTCACCGGCCTCATCTGGGGCGGCCTGGTGCGCCTCTTCTTCAACCACCACATCACGTGGAGCGTGAACTCGATCTGCCACGTGTTCGGCCGGCGGCCGTTCCCCGCGGCCGACCGCTCGACGAACAACTGGCTGCTGGCCCTCCCCTCCCTGGGCGAGGCGTGGCACCACAACCACCACGTCTTCCCCACCTCGGCGTTCCACGGCCTCGGCTGGCGCCAGGTCGACCTCTCGGGGCTCGTGATCGCGGGCTGGGAGAAGCTCGGGCTCGTGCGCAACGTGCGCCGGCCCACCGCGGAGCAGATCGGGCGCAAGCGCGCCGCCGCCGCGAGCGTGTGAGGGCGTAGACTTCGGCCCCGCGCTCGCGTGGAGGGCTCCCCTTGCCGGGTCGTCGTATCGTGTTCTGGGTGGTGGCCGCCGTCGCCGTCGGCGGCGCAGCGGCGGTGATCTCCGCCCATGCCACCGCCGCCCACCGGCCGGGCCGGCCGGCGCCCGACGATCAGGCCCTCGACGAGCGCGACCTGCCGGTGCCCGTGCCGCTCCCGCGGCGGCGGTTCCACGGCCCGGCGCTGCGCACCCCCGTGCCGGTCCTCATGTACCACGTGATCGGCACGGCCGCCCGCATCGGCGCCGTATCCCGAGCTCTTCGTCTCGCGGCGGCTCTTCGCCGCCCAGGTCGCGGCGCTCGCGCGGGCGGGGTACCAGGCCGTCACGCTCGACCGGGTGTGGCGGGCCTGGCACGGGCGGGCGGCGCTCCCGTCGCGGCCGGTCGTGCTCTCGTTCGACGACGGCTACCGCGGTGACTTCGGCGCGGCGATGCCGATCTTGCGCCGGCACGGCTGGGCGGGGGTGCTGAACCTGCTCGTGGCGAACCTGCACCGCCACGACTGGGGCCTCAAGACCTGGATGGTGCGGCGGATGATCGCGAGCGGCTGGGAGGTCGACTCGCACACGCTCACCCACCCCGACCTGGCGACCGTGAGCCCGGCCCGGCTGTGGCGCGAGGTGCACGGCTCCCGCGTCGTCCTGCGCCGGCTCCTCCACGTGCCGGTGCGGTTCTTCTGCTACCCGTCGGGCGCGTTCGACGCCGCCGTGATCGCGGCCGTCCGGCGGGCCGGATACCTGGGCGCGACGACGGAGATCGCCGGCCTGGCGGAGCGCTCGCAGCCCTACACCCTGCGCCGGCTGCGGGTGGACGGGGGCGAGCCCCCGCTCGGCGCTCGTCCAGCTGATCCGCGACGCATAGAGAACGGCTCCGACCGTCCCGGGGATCATGCTACGCCGCGTGGAGGGCGAGATCCTGCTCGGCGACAACCTGGCCGTGATGGCGACGTTCGCCGACGGCGCGTTCCGGATGATCTACCTCGACCCGCCGTTCAACACCGGCCAGAGGCGCACGGCCCGGCGGCTGCGAACGGTGGCGGCCGGCGACGGCGACCGCACCGGGTTCGGCGGCCGCCGCTACCGCAGCGAGCTGCTCGAGGGCTCGTCCTACCGCGACCGCTTCGACGACTATCTCGGCTTCCTGGAGCCACGGCTGCGCGAGGCCCGCCGCCTGCTCGACCCGGAGGGCACGCTCTACCTGCACCTCGACTACCGCGAGGCCCACTACGTGAAGCTGCTCTGCGACGAGATCTTCGGCCGGGAGTGCTTCCTGAACGAGATCGTGTGGGCCTACGACTACGGCGCGAAGCCGCGCCGGCGCTGGCCGGCGAAGCACGACACGATCCTCGTCTACGTGCGCGACCCGGACGGCCACTGGTTCGACTCCGACGCCGTCGAGCGGGAGCCGTACATGGCGCCCGGCCTGGTGACGCCGGAGAAGGCCGCGCGCGGCAAGCTCCCGACCGACGTCTGGTGGCACACGATCGTGCCCACGTCGGGCCGCGAGCGCACCGGCTACCCCACCCAGAAGCCCGAGGGGCTCCTGCGGCGGATGGTGCTCGCATCGAGCCGGCCCGGCGACCGGGTGGCCGACTTCTTCGCCGGCTCCGGGACGCTCGGCGCCGTCGCCGCAGCCACCGGGCGCCCCTTCGTCCTCGTCGACTCGAACCCGGAGGCCGTCGCGGTCATGGAACGGCGGCTGGGCGCGAGCCGCGCTCGAGCACTCTGACGCCGTCCGCCGTCCCGACGACGGCCGCCGAGGCCATGCCGAGGAAGAAGCCGTGCTCGACGACGCCGGGCACCGCCCGCACCGCCGCGGCCAGGGCGGCCGGATCGGCCCAATCGGCGCGGCGGCAGTCGAGGATCGCGTTGCCCTCGTCGGTCACGAACGGCCCGCCCCCGGCCGCCGTGCGCCGGACCGGCTCCCAGCCCAGGCGGCGCAGCGTCCGCTCGCAGACGGGGAGCGCGAACTCGACCACCTCGACCGGGAGCGGCGCCCGCTCGCCCAGGTGCGCGACCAGCTTCGACTCGTCGGCGACGACGACCATCGTCCGCCCCGCGCTCGCCACCACCTTCTCGCGCAGATGGGCGCCGCCGCGGCCCTTGATCAGGTTGAGGTCGGGGTCGACCTCGTCCGCGCCGTCGATCACGACGTCCAGCTCGGGAGCCTCGGCGAGCGTCAGGAGGGGCACGCCCAGGCGACGGCAGAGGGCCGCGGTCGTCTCGGAGGTGGGCACGCCGGCGACGTCGCGCAGGCTGGCGTCGGCGATCCGGGCGGCCAGCGCCTCGACCATCGCCGCCGCGGTCGATCCCGATCCCAGGCCGAGCCGCATGCCGTCGCGCACGTAGCGGGCGACCGCCTCCTCGCCGGCGGCCCGGCGCAGGGCCTCGGCGCTCACGCCGCCATGGCCGCGCGGGCGGCCGCCGGGTCGGTCAGCGGCGCCCGGCAGGCGAACCGCTCGCAGATGTAGGCCGCGGGGGCGCCGGCCACCGGCGTGCGCCCCTCGAGCAGCGGGACGCCCGCAGCGTCCGCGCCGTCGCCGAAGGCGTACACCACCGTGGGGTGGAAGCCGTCACGCACCGCCGCGGCGAGGGCGCGCGTGGCCGGGTCGGCGGCCGGGCCCACGACGGCCACCTCCCGTGGCGCCGACAGGTACAGGTCGAGCGCGGAGAGCATCTGGCCGAAGGCGTGCGGGGCGTTGCGCATGCCGTCCACGGCCAGCCGCAGCGTCGCCTCGGCCCGGGCCTCGAGCTCGGAGTCGGCGTAGATGCGGGCCAGCCGGATCAGGCAGTGGCAGAGCAGCGAGTTCCCCGACGGGGTGGGGTTGTCGTCGAGCTCCTTGGGCCGGGCCACCAGCCGCTCGGCGTCGTCGGCCGACTGGTAGAAGCCGCCGTGCTGCTCGTCGGCGAACCGGGCGAGCGCCTCGCCGGCCAGGTGCCTGGCAGGCGGAAGCCACTCGGGCTCGCCGGTCGCGAGCGCCAGCTCGAGCAGGCCGTGGCAGACCGCCGCGTGGTCGTCCAGGTAGGCCGGGATGCGGGCGCTGCCGGCGCGGTAGGTGCGGCGGAGGCGGCCGTCCTCGCCGGTCATCGGGCCGAGCAGGAACCGGGCGCACTCGCGGGCGGCGTCGAGCAGGTCGGGCCGGCCGAGCCGCCAGCCGCCCTGGGCGAGCGCGGCGAGCGCGAGGCCGTTCCAGCTCGCGATCGCCTTGTCGTCGCGGCCGGGCTGGGGCCGGCGCAGCCTCCGCTCGAGCAAGGCCGCCCTGATCCGGTCGAGATCCGGCGGCGGAGCCCCCTGGGCGCGCAGCACCGTCGTCCCGCCCTCGAAGTTGCCCTGATCGGTGACGCCGTAGTAGGCGGCGGCGACCCGCGCGTCGTCCTCGCCGAGCGCCTCGACGAGCTGGGCCGGCGTCCAGACGTAGGTGGTGCCCTCCTCGCCGTCGGTGTCGGCGTCGAGCGCCGAGGCGAAGCCGCCCTCGGGCAGCCGCATGTCGCGGATCAGGAAGTCGAGCGTGTCCTCCGCGACGCGGGCGTAGCCGCTCCTCGCCGGTCACCGCCGCCGCCTCGAGGTAGGCCGTCGCCAGCAGCGCGTTGTCGTAGAGCATCTTCTCGAAGTGGGGCACGAGCCAGACGGCGTCGACCGCGTAGCGGTGGAAGCCGCCGCCGACCAGGTCGTGCATCCCGCCGAGGGCCATGCCGTCGAGCGTGGTGCGGGCGATCTCGAGCGCCTCGGCGTCACCCGAGCGCGCGAACCGCCGCAGCAGGAAGCCGACCGCCGGGCCGGCCGGGAACTTGGGCGCGCCGCCGAACCCGCCCCAGGTGGCGTCGTGGACGGCCCGCAGGCGCGGCATCGCATCCGCCAGGATGTCCTCGGAGAGCGGGTCGGCCGACGGGACGATCTCGGAGGCGCGGCGCAGCGCCTCGCCGACGTTCGCGCCCACCCGCTCGACCTCGCCGCGCTGCTCGCGCCAGGCCTTGTCGACGGCGACCAGCACCTGCCGGAAGGCGGGCATCCCGTGCCGCGGCTCCGGCGGGTAGTAGGTGCCGCCGTGGAACGGCTCGCCGGCCGGCGTCAGGAACACCGTCATCGGCCAGCCGCCGTGGCCGGTCATGCCGACGACGGCGTTCATGTAGACGGCGTCCAGGTCGGGCCGCTCCTCGCGGTCGACCTTCACGTTCACGAACAGCCGGTTCATCACGGCGGCCGTCTCGGGGTCCTCGAACGACTCGTGCGCCATCACGTGGCACCAGTGGCAGGCCGAGTAGCCGATCGAGAGCAGGATCGGCCGCTCCTCGCCGCGGGCGCGCTCGAGCGCCTCGTCGCCCCAGGGGTACCACTCGACCGGGTTCTCGGCGTGCTGGAGCAGGTACGGGCTGGTCTCGCCGGCGAGCCGGTTCATGGGACCACCATACCCGCGCGGAAGCGGGGACTGTCCCCGTTTTGCGGGGACAGTCCCCGCAAGGATCGCGCTAGGCAATCACCTGGCGGATCTGGTGCACCGCGACCATGATCACGGAGGCGTCGTCGCCCGGCGCCGCGGCGAGGGTCGTCATCAAGGACGCCAGCCGCTCGTACGGGTCGGTGCGGGCGGCCAGGTAGCGGTCGACCGCGTCGTCGATCGACGCGTCGCCGGTCTCGGCCAGCACCGCCGAGGCGATCTGGCGCCGCAGCAGCCGCAGGTCGTCGGCCAGGGACGCCCACGCCAGCCGCTGCCAGCGCGTGCCGGCGGGGAGCTCGGACGCGCGCCGCTCGATCACGTCCAGGTACAGCCGCTCGCCGATGACGAAGAACGCGTGGGCGACGTCGGCGATCGGGCGCGAGTACGCCTGGGCGACGGTGATGATGTCCGGCGCGTAGACCAGGTCGGGCGCGATGGCCGCGAACCGGGCCGCCTCGCGGGGGACGCCCTGCCCGAGCAGCCGCTCCAGCCGCTCGTCCCGGGCCAGCCGCCACGCCGTGGTCGCCACGTCGCCCATGCAGGCCACGAGCTCGCCGAACGGCCCCCGCGAGCGCTCGACCTCGGCCTGCAGGTCGATGTGGGGCACGTGCGTCAGGTACCAGCGCGAGAGCTGCGCGACCACCGTGTCGACGCCGTCCATCAGGTCGGCCTGAACGTCGTTGGGCACCACCCGGTCGAGCCTCTCGACCGCGTCCCACGGGTCGCGCGCGGCCGAGACGTCGCGGGCGACGATGAAGGCCGCGGCGACCTCCTCGGGCCCGGCGCCGGTCTCCGCCACCATCCGCGAGACGAACGTGACCCCCATCGAGTTGATCACGTCGTTCGTGACGATCGTGGCCACGATCTCGCGCCGCAGCGGGTGCGCCGCCATCAGGTGGCCGAACCGCTCGACCACGGTCGGCGGGAAGTACTCGGCGAGCGACGCGTCCAGGTAGGGGTCGTCGGGGAGCGAGGACAAAAGCACCTGGTCGCGCAAGAGCCGCTTCGCGTAGGCCAGGAGCACGCACAGCTCCGGCCGCACGAGCCCGCTCCCGGCCGCGCGCCGCTCCGCCATCTGCTCCGTCGTCGGCAGGAACTCGAGGTTCCGCTCCAGCAGGCCGCGCGACTCGAGCTCGACCATCAGGTCCTCGTAGGCCTCCATGCGCAGGCGGGCGACGGCCGTCTCCTGGCTCAGGATCTGCACCTGCAGGTAGTTGTCGTACAGCACGTGGGCGACCACGTCGTTCGCGACCCCCTGGAGCACCTCGTTGCGCTCCTCGACCGTGAGCTCGCCCGCCTCGACGGCGAGGCCGAGCAGGATCTTCAGGTTCACCTCGTGGTCGGAGCAGTCGACGCCGGCCGAGTTGTCGATCGCGTCGATGTTGATCCGCCCGCCGTGGGTCGCGTACTCGATCCGGCCCCGCTGCGTCAGGCCGAGGTTCCCGCCCTCGCCGACGACCTTCGCCCGCAGCTCGCGGCCGTCGGCGCGGACGGCGTCGTTGGCGCGGTCACCGACCTCGGCGTGCGACTCCGACGACGCCTTCACGTACGTCCCGATCCCGCCGTTCCAGAGCAGGTCGACCGGCGCGCGCAGGATCGCCTGGATGACCTCGGTGGGCGTCAGCCGCTCGGCCTCGATCCCGAGCGCCTCGCGCGCCTGGGGAGAGAGCGGCACCGACTTCGCCGTGCGCGGCCAGACGCCGCCGCCCGCCGAGATCAGCTCGCGGTTGTAGTCGTCCCACGACGACGCCGGCAGCGCGAACAGCCGCGCCCGCTCGTCGAACGACGCCTCGGGGTCGGGCTCGGGGTCGATGAAGACGTGGCGGTGGTCGAACGCCGCCAGGAGCCGCATCTGCCGCGAGAGCAGCATCCCGTTCCCGAACACGTCGCCGGACATGTCCCCGATCCCGGCGGCGGTGAACGGCTCGGTCATCACGTCGCGGCCGAGCTCGCGGAAGTGGCGGGTGACGCTCTCCCAGCCGCCCCGCGCGGTGATCCCGAGCGCTTTATGGTCATACCCATCCGAGCCGCCGGACGCGTACGCGTCGCCCAGCCAGAACCCGTACTCGGCGCTGACGGCGTTGGCCGTGTCGGACAGGTGGGCCGTGCCCTTGTCGGCGGCGACGACCAGGTACGGGTCGGGGCCGTCGAGGACGCGCACGCCGGGCGGGTGGACGACCTCGCCGCCGACCATGTTGTCGGTCAGGTCGAGCATGCCGCGCATCAGGGTGATGTACTGGCGCCGCTCCTCCTCGCGCAGCTCGGCGCGGTCGGACGGCGGCTTCTTCAGCACGAACCCGCCCTTCGCCCCGACGGGCACGATCACCGCGTTCTTCACCATCTGCGCCTTCATCAGGCCAAGGATCTCGGTGCGGTAGTCCTCCAGCCGGTCCGACCAGCGGATGCCACCGCGGGCGACCGGGCCGCCGCGCAGGTGCACGCCCGCCATCTCCGGGGAGTAGACGAAGATCTCCCAGAGCGGCACCGGGCGGGGCATGCTGGGGACGTCCGCGCAGCGCAGCTTGAACGACAGGTGACCGTCGTCGCGGACGTACGCGTTCGTGCGCACCGTGGCCTGGATCATGCCCAGGTACCCGCGCAGGATGCGGTCGTCGTCGAGCGAGGTGACGGCGTCGAGATCGGCGGTGATGCCGGCGACGAGCGCCGCCTCCGGATCCTCGCCCTCCGCGCCGTCCCCGGCCCGCTCCAGGTTCGGGTCGAAGCGGGTCTCGAAGAGCTGCACCAGCTTGCGGGCGATCCCGGAGTTGCGGACGAAGCAGTCGTTCTGGTAGCGGGACGTGAAGGTGGCGCCGAGCGCCTGGCGGTACTCCCGGTAGGCCCGCAGGATCGTGATCTGCTGCCACGAGAGCCCGCCGGCGACGACGAGCCGGTTCAGCCAGTCGGAGCCGGCCCGGCCGTCCCACACCGCGCCGACGGTCGCGCTGACGAGATCGGCATAGACGGCCAGGTCGAGCTGACGGCCGTCCGGCCCGAGCACGCCGAAGTCGTGCAGGTAGCGGCTCTCGGCCGGGTCGCCCTGGAGCCGCGTCGGCACCTCCTCGACCACGGTCAGGCCGAGCTGCTCGAGCAGCGGCAGGAGCTCGGTGAGCGGCGCCTTGCCGCCGGTCTTGTAGAGCTTCACCCGCGTCAGCAGCGGCTCGGAGGCGCCGGCCTCGTTCTGGAGCGCGACGACGTAGGGCCGGTCGTCGCCGATGCGCTCGAACTGCTGCACGTCGAACCGGGCCGCCTCGATGGTCGACGCGCTCTTGTAGTAGTCGGGGAAGAGCGCGGCGTAGCGGCGGGCGAGCTCGTGGCCGCGCAGCTCGCCCACGGCCTCGGCCAGCGCGTCGGAGAGCGCGTCGTCCCACGATCGCGCCGCCGCCACCACCTCGCGCTGGATGTCGACCGGCGAGACGTCGGGGATCCCGCCGTCGCCGACGTGGATCGTGAAGTGGAACCGGGCCGGATCGGTCGCGAACGAGAGGGCGTAGTCGGCCACGACGCCCTGGTAGCGGTACTCGAACAGGTGCTCGAGCCGCACCCGCAGCTCGGTGGAGACGCGGTCGCGGGGCAGGGCGACCACCGCCCACACCGTCCGCCGCATCGGGTCGACGCGCAGGAAGACGCGGACGTTGCGCTCCTCCTGCATCGCCGCGAGCGCCATGATCGTCGAGCGCAGCTCCTGGGCCGGCGCGGCGAAGAGCTCGTCCTTCGGGAAGCTGTCGAAGAGCTCGACCACGGCCTTGTAGTCGTGGGAGCCGGTGATCAGGTCCTCCCAGCGCATGATCGCCTCGAGCTTGCGCCGGATGAGCGGGATCTGGCGGGCCGACTCGGCGTAGGCCTTGCTCGTGAAGAGCCCGATCATGCGCAGCTCGCCGACGACCGCGCCGGCCTCGTCGAAGCGCTTGACGCCGATGTAGTCCATCCGGGCGCGGCGGTGGATCGCCGTCTCGCGGTTCGTCTTGGCGACGGTCAGGAGCGGGCCGCTGAAGAGACGGTCGCGCACGGACCGGTCGAGCTCCGTGACCGGCACCGGCCTGGTGAAGCGGGAGCGCGCGTCGTCGGACAGGACGCCCAGGCCGGTGCCCGGCACCAGGGCGATCGTCGCGTCGTCGCCCGTCCCGGAGATCTCGTACTCGCGGTAGCCCAGGTAGATGAAGCTGTCGTCGGTGAGCCACTGCAGGAACTCGGTCGACTCCTGGATCACCGCCGGTGACCACCGCGGGCCGCCCAGCTGGGCGGCCTCGATCATCGTCTCGACCCGCTCGACCATCGGCAGGAAGTCGCGCACGGCCAGGCGCAGGTCCGTGAGCACCGAGACCAGGTCGGCCCGCAGCCGCTCGAGCCCCGCGTCGTCGAGGCGACGGTCGGCCTGGAAGTGCATGACCGACTCGCGCCGGGCCGCGCCGCGCGCGGGCGTGATCGCCTCGATGCGGCCGTCCTCCGAGCGGTCGACGCCGACCACCGGGTGGACGACGGCCCGCACCTGCAGGCCGTGCACGTGCATCTCGGTCGTGACGGTGTCCACCAGGAACGGCGCGTCCTCGACGCTCACCTCCACGACCGAGCCGGCCGCCTCCCAGCCGTCGCTGGCGAGCTGGGGGTTGTACGCCCGCACCGCGAGCTGGCCGGGCTCGCGGCTGCTCATGAACGAGTACAGGTGGGCGACGTGGGCGGCGAGGCCGCTCGTCCCCAGCTCCGCCACGAGCACCGCGGGGACGCGGCGGGCATAGGCGCGCACGAACTCGGCCAGCAGACCGACGCGACTGGCGCCGAGCTCCTCGAGCAGCGTGTCGACGAGCGCAGCGTCGCTCGAGTCGGGCTCCGCCACGGCGGGCGCCTGAGGCTCGCTGCTCACAGGCGGTGATCGTATCTCAGCCGGCTGCTTGTGGCTGCTGGGACTCCAATTCGGAGCCCTTCGGCTCGGCGGCGAAGCGGTAGCCGACGCCCGGGTGCGTGTGGATGTACGTGTAGCCCGACGAGCGGCAGTCGAGCTTCGCGCGCAGCTTGCGGATGCAGACGTCGACCGAGCGGTCGCGCTTCGTGTGCGGCATCCCCCAGACGCGCCGGCGAAGCTGGTCGCGGCTGAGCGCGCGCCCGCTCTCGGAGGCCATGGCGTGCAGGAGCCGGAACTCGAGCACCGTCAGGCCCGCATCCTCGCCGTCGACGAAGACCCGCCGCAGCTCCGAGTCGATCACGAGCCCCGGCGACTCGATGGCGCCGTTCTGGCCCCGGAACCCGCTCGCCGTGCGCCGCAGCGCCGACTCGACCCGGGCCACCAGCTCGGGCATCCCGAACGGCTTGCACAGGTAGTCGTCGGCGCCCAGGCGCAGGGCGTGGACGCGGTCGCGCTCCGAGACCCGCGCGCTCACCACGACGACCGCGGCCTCGATGCCGTCGGCCCGCACCGACTCGATCACCTGCCAGCCGTCCGTGCCCGGCAGCATCAGGTCGAGCACGATCGCGTCGGGGCTCGCGTAGCGGATCCGGCGCAGCGCCTTCAGCCCGTCGTCGACGGCGTCGACCTCGTAGCCGGCCGCGCGCAGGTAGGCGGCGATGGCGGTCGCGATGACGGCATCGTCCTCGACGACGAGGATCCGCCGGCGCCGGACGGTGGCGGGGCCGTCCCTCATGCGACGGGAGCCCTGGGACGGTCGTTCGCAGGCCGCAGGAGCAGCCGGGCGGCCTCGGCGACGGCGAGCACATGCAGGGCGACCCGGCGCAGGCGGGCATCGAGCGCGAGCGTGGCGCCCCCGTCGCGCAGGAGCGGGCGCTCGGCACCGTCGAGGATGCGCTCGAGGGTGCTGTCGAGCCGGTCGAGCCGGTCGATGTCGCCGGCCACGAGCGCGGCGAGCGCGATCTCGAGCGCCCGCAGGGCGCCCGTGTCGGCCCGGCGCAGCTGCTCCGGGGCGAGCGCCGTGAGCAGCCGGTCGACGTGACGGACGTGGAAGTCGATCTCCTGGACGGCGCGGATGCGGATCAGGTCGCCGGCCTCGGCGTGCGGCGAGGCCAGCAGGTCGTCGACGGCCGCGTCGATCGTCCGCGGGCCGGCGGTGCCCGGGCGCCGGGCCGCGACCCGCCGTCCTCGCGCAACCACGGCGGACTCGAGCTGCGCGATCCGGCGGTCGTACGTCGAGCGAGTACCCATATCCAGATTGTGGCGATCGCACGGCGAGCAGGGGTTTCCGCATGGTGACGATCGCGTGAAGCTTTGGAGAAGTCCGCGCGGCGGGCGCGGTCAGGCGGCGGAGCGCTCGGCCAGGAGCAGGTCGGCCAGGCCCTCGCGCAGCCCGCCGCGGGCGACGACGAGGGGGACGCCCAGGACGGCCTGGGTCTCGCGCAGGATCAGCGCGCCGGCCAGCAGCACGTGGGCGCGCTCGATGTGGATGCCGTAGGTGCGGGCCAGCCGGTCGGAGGGCTGGCGGGCGATGATGCGCACGGCCCGGTCGAGCCGGCGATCGTCCAGCGTGCGGCCGACCAGCTTGCGCAGGCCGCGGGCGCTGCCGCCGGTCGCAAGCGCCGTCGCCACCCGCAGCCCGTCCAGGTCGCCGAGGCGGTCGCGCACCTCGTCCACCGCGCGCTCGGTCGACCGCCGCGACGGCGGATCGCCCTTCAGGAACCGGCTCGTCAGCCGCAGCGAGCCGATGTCGATCGAGCGCACGTCGTCGGGCACGCGGTCGGGGGTGCCGACCACGAACTCGGTGGAGCCGCCGCCGACGTCGCAGACGCCGACCGGGAGCGCCAGGCCGGTGACCCCGGCGGTGGCGCCCTCGAACGCGTACCGGCCCTCCTCCTCGGCCGTGAGCACGCGGGCGGCGACGCCCGTCACGTGGGTCAGGCCGGCGACGAGGTCGGCGGCGTTCGCGCTCTGGCGGCCAGGAGCCGTCACGATCACGTCGATGTACGTGGAGCCGTGGGCGCGGGCGAGCGTCGCGTAGCGGCGGGCGCAGACCATGGTCTGCTCCAGCTTCTCCGCGGAGATCGTCCCGGTGCACTCGATCTCGTGCCCGAGGCCGAGCACGGTGCGCTCGTTTCGCACCGCCACGACCGCCGCCGTGCCGCCCTTGCGGGCGACGAGCAGGCGGCCCGTGTTCGAGCCGATGTCGATCACCGCGACGGTCATAAGCGGAGTCTTACCGCCGGGTCGGATGTCCCACCCGGCCTCGTGATGCACCGCGCCGGCCTCGACGGCAGCCCGGCTCACGGACGCGCCGCCTGGGGGGCCGCGTTGCGCCGCGCCCGCCGGATCAGCGCCAGCTGGGTGCCCCCCGTGCCGTCGCTCGGGAGCCGCTCCCAGCTCCCGTCCGGCAGCAGCTGCCACGAGTAGTCGGCGATCCCGAACAGGCTGTCGAACATCTCCGCGAGCTGGGTGCGGGCGGCCTCGCCCTCGACCGGCACGAGCACCTCGAAGCGGCCGTCCAGGTTGCGCGGCATCATGTCGGCGCTGCCGATCAGGTAGGTGGCGACGTCGCCGGCCTCGATGATGAACGCCCGGCTGTGCTCGAGCCAGCGGCCGAGCACGCTGCGGACGCGGATGTTCTCGGACATGCCCTCGACCCCCGGGCGCAGCGCGCAGACCGTGCGGGCGACGATGTCGACCTGGGCGCCGGCCCGAGACGCGTCGTAGAGCGCGTCGATCATCTCGACGTCGGTGAAGTGGTTCACCTTGATCCGGATCCGGGCGCGCTGGCCCGCCCGGGCAGCGTCGGCCACCGAGGCGAACAGCTCCAGCAGCCGCGGCCGCAGCGTGTACGGCGAGACCAGCAGCTTGCGGAAGTTCTGGGGCCGCCCGAATCCCGTCAGCAGGTTGAACAGGTCGGAGACGTCGGCGGTGATGTCGTCGTCCGCGGTGAAGAGGCCGAAGTCCTCGTACACGCGCGCCGTCACCGCGTGGTAGTTGCCGGTGCCGATGTGGGCGTAGCGGCGCAGGCCGCGGCCCTCGCGGCGGACGATCAGCGTCGTCTTCGCGTGCACCTTGAGGTGGGGGAAGCCGTAGGCGACGTGCGTGCCCGCCTCCTCCAGCGCCCGCGACCAGTGGATGTTGCGGCTCTCGTCGAACCGGGCCTTGAGCTCGACCACGCACACGCTCTGCTTGCCCTCCTCGGCCGCCCGGATCAGCGCCGGGATCAGGGGCGAGCGCTCGCTCGTGCGGTAGACGGTCGTCTTCAGCGCGACCGAGTCGGGGTCGCGCGCGCCGGCGTTGATGAAGTCCTCGACCGTGCCCGCGAACGAGTCGTAGGGGAGGTGGATGAGCACGTCGTCGGCCGCGATCGCCTTGAACATCTCCTTGCGGTCGCCGTCTGCGAACGCCGGCGGGGCCACGCCCACCCAGGGCTCGAACTTGAGCTCGGGCCGGTCGATGTCGGCGAGCTGGGAGACGTCGGCCAGGTCGAGCATCCCGTGGATGCGGAACACCTGGCGGTCGCTCACGTCCAGCGAGTCGACCAGCCGCTGCTGCATCCGCTGGGACATCCCGTGCGCCACCTCGAGCCGCACGACGTCGCCGAACCGGCGCCTGCGCAGCTCGACCTGCACCGCCTGGAGCAGGTCGTCGGCGTCGTCGGACACGTCGAAGTCGGCGTCGCGGGTGACCCGGAACGGGGCCGACTCGACCACCTCCATCCCCGGGAAGAGCCGCGGCAGGAAGTGGGCGATCGCCTCCTCGAGCGGGAACATCACCTGCTCGCGGCCCACGGTGACGAAGCGGGACATGCCCTCCGGCACCTTCACCCGCGCCAGCCGCTCCTCGCCGGTGGCCGGGTCGCGCACGAACACGCCCAGGCTGAGCGAGAGGCCGGAGATGTAGGGGAAGGGCTGGCCGGGGCCGATCGCAAGCGGCGTCAGCACCGGGTAGATCTCGCGCTCGTAGTGGGCCCCCAGCGCGCGCAGCTCGGCCCGGGTGGCCTGTTCGAGGCGGCCGATCTGGATGCCCGCCTCGGCGAGCCCGGGCAGCAGCTCGTGCTCGTAGAGGTCGGACTGCTTGCGCACCTGGTCGCGGACCCGGCTCGCGATCTCGTCGAGCGTCGTGTGCGGGCTGCGGCCGTCCGGCGAGCGCACGTCGAGCCCCGAGGCCGCCTGGCGCTCGAGGCCGGCCACGCGCACCATGAAGAACTCGTCCAGGCCGGTGGAGATGAACGAGCACAGCCGGATGCGGTGGAGCAGCGGGACGCTCGCGTCCTGGCCCAGCTGGATGCAGCGGTCGTTCCAGTCGAGCCAGGAGAGCTCCCGGTTCAGGAACCGGTCCGGCGGCGGCGGCTTCGCCCGGCGGGCGGTCGAGCCGCGCCGGCGGCGGGCGGTCCCGAGCTCGGCCACCCCGGCCGCGGCCTCGCCCTTGTCCGCTGCATCCGCCACGGGCTACCCGAACCGGCCCGTGACGTACGCTTCCGTGCGCTCGTCGGATGGGCGGGTGAACAGCTGCACGGTGGGCGCGTGCTCGACCAGGACGCCGCAGCGGGCGCCGGACTCGTCCACGTCGACGCTGAAGAAGGCGGTCATGTCGGCGACCCGTGCAGCCTGCTGCATGTTGTGGGTCACGATCACTATCGTATAGTCGTTCTTCAGCTCGGCGACCAGATCCTCGATCCGCTGGGTCGCGATCGGGTCGAGCGCGGAGGCCGGCTCGTCCATCAGGACGACGTCCGGCTCGATGGCCAGGGCACGGGCGATGCAGAGCCGCTGCTGCTGGCCGCCGGAGAGCGAGAGCGCGCTCGCCTTGAGCCGCTTGTGCACCTCGTCCCACAGGCCGGACTGGCGCAGCGCCTTCTCGACGCGGTCGTGCAGGTGATCCTTCATCCCGTGCAGCCGCAGGCCGAAGGCGACGTTGTCGTAGATCGACTTCGGAAACGGGTTCGGGCGCTGGAACACCATCCCGATCCGGCGCCGCACCTCGACCGGGTCGACGCCCGACGCGTTCAGGTCGTGGCCGTGATACGTGATCGAGCCGGTCACCTCGGCGCCCGGGATGAGGTCGTTCATCCGGTTCAGGCTGCGCAGGAGCGTCGTCTTGCCGCAGCCGGACGGGCCGATGAACGCCGTCACAAGCGACTTGTAGATGTCCATGTCTGACGTCGCGAACTGCGGTATTGCCGCTGTAGGCGACTGCGACGTCCGTCAGTCCGAGGACGACGGCTTGCCCTCCTGAGGAGGTTGCCGTGCTTGGCTGCGATCTCAGCCATCTGTGCCTGCGACCGAGCCAGCGCGACGTCGGCGGTATCGCCGCCGGTCGCCTCCCGCTCGTCGCTGCTATCCGATTCGGTCATTGTGTGCATCCGTGGTTCCGTCCCCGTGGGTTGTCGGTCATCGTTCATCACCGGGCCTTTTCGATCTGGCGCCGCGTGCGCAGCGACAGGGCGCGGCCGATGATGCCCATTATGAGCACACCGGCCATCAGCACGAGGGCCGCCGCCCACGCGGTCTGCTGGTCGGCCACGCTCGGCGACTCGGAGTCGACGAAGATCGTGAGCGGGATCGACGCCATCGCCTGATGCGGGTCGGTGACGACGTGTTCGCGAAGATCGAGGAGGTGAAGAGCAGCGGCGCCGTCTCGCCGGCGGCTCGGGCGACCGCGACGATCGTCGCGGTGACGATCCCGCCGACGGTCGTCGGCAGGATCACGGTGATCACGGTGCGGGCGCGGGTCGCGCCGAGCGCCATCCCGCCCTCGCGCAGGGTGGACGGCACGAGCAGGAGCACCTCCTCGGTGGCGCGCGCGATCAGCGGCACCATCACGATCGAGAGGCCCGACCGAGGCGGCGATCGCGCTCTGGCCGCTGCCGACGACGAGCAGGCCGAAGATGAAGATGCCGATCACGATCGTGGGGACGCCCGCGAGCACGTTCAGCGACAGCCGCACGGTCTCGGCGATCTGCGGCGACGCGAACTCCGTGTTGAAGATCGCGATCAGGACGCCCACCGGCACCGCGATGAGCGTGGCCATGCCGGTCATGATCAGCGTGCCGATGATGGCGTTCTTGATGCCACCGCCCGTCTGGCCGAACGGCACCGGCGTCTTGGTGAAGAAGTCGGCGTTGATGGCGGGCAGGCCCTTCTTGGCGACCGAGACGACGACGATCGCAAGGACGACGACCGCCAGCAGGGCGGCCGAGGTCGCCAGCACCTCCATCAGGATCCCGACCCGCTTGCGCCGGCGGGATCGCGTGGTCACGACCGTGAGCGGGTTCACGTCGGCGCTCATCTCGTCCCCATTCTGCGTCGGATACGGCGCACGATCAGCTGCGCCGACATGTTGGCCACCAGGCTGAACACGAGCAGGATCAGCGCCAGGTAGGCCAGCGACGACGTCTGCAGAGGCGTCGCGGCGCCCTGGTACTGGTTCGCGATGCGGCTGGCGAGGGTATCGGCCGAGCCGAAGAGGGACGACGGCCGCCCGAGGCTGTTGCCGATCACCTGGCTGACGGCGATCGCCTCTCCAAGAGCGCGGGCGAGGCCCAGGATGACGGCGGCGACCAGGCCACCGCTCACCTGCGGTATGGCAACGCCGCGCACCATCTCCCACCGGGTCGAGCCCAGCGCCAGCGAACCCTGCTTCAGGTCGCCCGGAACGCTGTCGAAGAGCTCGCGACTGATGCTGGCCACGATGGGGACGACCATGATCGTGAGCACGAGGCACGCGGGCAGCAGCGCCGACGTTCGACGGCGTGCCCGAGAAGAGCGGGATGAAGCCGAGGTGGTCGTTCAGGAACGGCTCGACGTGCTGCTCGAGGAACGGGCCCATGACCAGGATGCCCCACAGGCCGAGGACGACGCTCGGGATCGCCGCCAGGAGCTCGACGAGGGCTCCCGACCGGCGCCCGCAGCCGCCGCGGGGCGAGCTCGCTCAGGAAGAGGCCGATCGCGATCGCGATCGGAACCGCAAGGATCAGGGCGAAGGCGGACGTCACCACGGTGCCCCAGATGAGGTCGGCCGCGCCGAACTGGTCGGTGACCGCGTTCCACTCGGTCGAGGTGAGGAACCCGAGCCCGAAGGCCGAGATGGCCGAGGACGCCTGCTCGATCACCTTGTAGGCGATCATCGCGAGGACGATCAGGACCGTCAGGGCAGCCGCGCCGGACAGGCCGCGGAGGAACATGTCCCCGAAATGGAGCCGTGCCCTCCGGGGGAGGGCGGTCAAGTCTGTCTCGGCCTGCGTGCTCAACGTGTGCGAGTCCTTCCCTGGCGGGAGGGCGCCGGCACCGCGGTGGGAGGTCGCGGTGCCGGCGCCACTCCTGCCGCTAGGAGATCGAGGCGATCTCCGTCTTGGCGGACGCGACGACCGCGGCCGGCAGCGGCGGGAACCCGAGATCGGGGCCGAACGACTGGCCGTCGGTGATCGCGTACGTCAGGAACGCCTTCAGCTCGGCCGCCTTGGGCGACGACTTCGGGACGATGGCGTACGTGTAGGTGGACATCGGATATGCGGCCGGCGCCGAGGCGGGCGGGTTCACCAGCGGGATCGACCCGTCCGGCTGAGCGGTGGTGACCGCGTCCGCCGCCGCCTTGATGCTGTCGACGCTCGGCGTCGGGAACTTGCCGGCGGCGTTCTGGAGGAGCGCCTGGTTCAGGCCGTCGGCCGCGATGTAGGAGATCGCGACGTAGCCGATGGCGCCGTCGGTGCTCTGCATCGACGCGGCGACGCCGGAGTTCTTCGCGGCGCCCGTGCCCGTCGAGAACGGCGGCTGCGTCGAGGCGCCGATCTTGCTCTTGAAGTCGGGGCTGACCGCGGAGAGGTAGCTCGAGAAGACGAAGCTGTCACCCGAGCCGTCGCTGCGGTAGATCGGCGTCACCTTCGTGTCGGGCAGGCTCACGCCCGGGTTGAGCGCCTTGATCTTGGGGTCGTTCCAGCTCGTGATGTTGCCGAGGAACATGTCGGCCACGACCGGCCCCGAGAGGTGCAGGTTGTTGGGAACGCCCTTCACGTTGTACGTGACGACGGTGGCGCCGAGCGCCCACGGGATCTGCAGGCAGCCCTTGCATGCCGTGGCCTGGTCGGGCGTGAGCGGCGCGTCGCTGGCGCCGAAGTCGACGGCGCGGGCGGTGATCTGGTCGATCCCGCCGCCGCTGCCGATCGCCCCGTAGGTGATCGTCACCCCTGCCTTGGTGGCGTAGTCCGGCTCCCACTGCGAGACCAGCGGGTAGACCAGGGTGCTGCCGGCGCCCGTGAGCACCTTGCTGCTGGCGCCGTTCTGGCTACCGTTGCTCGCCGTGACGGTCGTCGTCCCCCCGCCGCTTCCGCAGGCGGCCGCCAGGACCACCGTGCCCGCGGCGAACACCATCAGCGCGGACCTTCGAAACCTCTGCATGCGTGACCTCTCCGTCGTTCGATCGATAGCGATGAGTCGATCGTGCCTGCAGGTGACCGTGTGCGGGGTTATTCCACGGTGAATGTGTGGTGAAGAGTCGGATAAGGGAGGTTCTGGGGGATGCCGCGAACGCGCGGACGGCCGTCTCGTCCCCTATGCTCGGGCCATGCCACGCGAAGAGTTCCAACACGAGCTGGACGAGGTCGAAGCGCTGCTGCAGGACTCGGGCCGGCTGTGCGGCCGGTCGCTCGAGATCGTGCTGCAGGCGCTGGAGACGGCCGACGAGAGCCGCGCGCAGCAGGTGATCGCCGGCGACGACGAGGTCGACAGCATCTACCTGAAGGTCGAGTCGTCGATCGAGTCGCTCATGGCCCGCCAGGCCCCCGTCGCCGTCGACCTGCGCCTCGTCCTCTCGATGATCCACGTGAACCTGCACCTGGAGCGGATCGGCGACCAGTGCGTCAACATCGCCAAGCTGGCGCTGCTGATCCCGCCGCATCCGCCGCTTCCGGCGGAGCTCCTGTCCGACTTCTCGACGATGGGACGGCAGGCGCAGGCGATGATCGCCGAGGCGATGCGCTCGTTCGGCGCCCGCGACCTGGCCGGCGCCGAGTCGCTGCTCGCGATGGACCAGGTCATCAACCAGACGAACCACGGCCTGGCCCGGAGGATCCTCTCGCTGGCCGACGACGCGCCGTCGCACGAGGCCGGGCTGCGGGCGATCCTGATCTCGCGCTGCCTGGAGCGGATCGGCGACAACGCCGTCGACATCGGCGAGCAGACCGCCTACCTCGTCACGGCCCAGTTCCGCGAGTTCACCGACGCTTCGCGGGCGACATCTGTCTAACGACTGAAGGCGTTGCGCAGGAAGAACCCGAGGTTCGCCGGCCGCTCGGCCAGCCGGCGCATCAGGTAGCTGAACCAGGTGGGCCCGTACGGCGCGGCGATCCGCAGCGGATAGCCGGCGCCGACCACCTCGCGCTGGAGCGGGACGGCGATGCCGTAGAGCATCTGGAACTCGTACCGCTCCGGGACGACGGAGAGGGCCGCGATCCGTGCCCTGGCCGCGGCGACGATCGCCGGGTCGTGGGTGGCGATCGCGGTGTGCTCCGCCTCGGCCAGGCAGCGCTCGAGCATGCGCACGTACGCGGCGTCGACGTCGCGCTTGTCCGGGTAGGCGACGGCGGCCGGCTCGAGGTACGCGCCCTTGACGAGGCGGACGTTCAGGCCCAGCGGAAGCAGGTCGGCCAGGTCCTGCTCCGACCGGCGCAGGTAGGTCTGGAGCACGACGCCGACGTTGTCCGTCCCGGCCTCGCGCAGGCGCCGGTAGAGCGCGAGCGTCTGCGGCACGAGGGCGCTCTCCTCCATGTCGAAGCGCAGGCGCATGCCGTGCGCCGCGGCCCGGTCGAGCAGCCGCCGGGCCGCCTCGAACATCAGCTCGTCCGAGACGTGGATGCCGAGGTGGGTCAGCTTGAGCGCCACGTTGGCCTCGAGCCCCTCGGCGGAGAGGCGGTCGATCTGGCGGCCGTACTCGGCCTCGTGGCGGGCGACGTCGGCCGCCGACCGGGCGAGGTCGTCGAAGAGCCCGGTCACGCCGCGCATGCCGGCGCGGTTCAGCCGGCGCATGACCTCGACGACCTCGTCCAGGTTCTCGGCGGGGACGAAGCGGCGCGCCCCGAGCCGCATCCCGTACCGGGAGACGACCTGCCCGACGCGATCGCTCTCGGCCGCCCGCAGGATGGCCGCCCGCGCGGCCCGCTCGGCGCCCGGCCGCACGTTCATGCGTGGCTCCGGGAGGCGCCGGCGACGAGCGTCGCGCGATGGTCGTCGAGGAAGCGCTCGATCGGCGTCGGCGGACGGCCGGTCAGATCGGTCAGATCGTCGGTCGGACGGTTGTCGGCGGCCGAGTAGGCGGAGGCGATCGCGGCCAGGTCGGCGGCCCGCCAGGCGGGGATGCCCGACGCCTCCAGGTCGGCCCGGAACCGCTCCGGCGCCAGCGCCTCGTAGCGCACGTCGCGGCCGACGATCGCCCCCATCAGCCTGGCGACCTCGGCGTAGCCGACGGCGCGCGGGCCCGTCAGGGCGTAGGCGCGGCCGGCGTGGGCGGCCGGCGCCCGCAGGGCCGCGGCGGCCGCAGCCGACACGTCGCGCGTGTCCACGAACGGGTAGCCGCCGTCGCCCATCGGGGCGGCCAGGCGCCCGCCGGCGGCGACCGGGCCGGCGAACCGGAGCAGGTTCTGCATGTAGAGGTGCGGCCGCAGGAACGTCCACGCCATGCCCGACGCCCGCAGCCGCTCCTCGATCGCGTGGTGGGCCCGCATCAGCTCGACCGGCGAGGCCGGCGCCGCCCCGAGGGCGGAGAGCTTGACGACGTGGCCCGCGCCGGCGGCCGCGGCCGCCTCCACGACGCGCTCCTGGTGCTCGACGTAGTCCGGGCCGTCACGGCCGGCCAGGAAGACGGTCTCGACGCCCGCCATCGCCGCGGCCACGGCGGCGCCGTCCTCGAAGGTCGCAACCGCGATGTCGGCGCCGGCAAGGCCGCCCGCCCCGGCGGGGTCGCGCACCATCGCGCGCACCGGCTCCGCGCCCCCGAGCAGGCGCACGATCTCGCGCCCCACCTGGCCGGTCGCGCCGGTGACCAGGATCACGGCGCCGCGGCCGCCTCGAACCGGGCCCGGACGACCGGCGGGTCGACGAACGGCGACGGGCCGGGCCAGGTGCGCTCGTCGTAGCGGACCTCCAGCAGGCCGGGGAGCGGAAGCTCGCGGGCGAGCCGCTCGGCGTCCGCCTCGCTGCCGGCCACGTCCGCGGCCAGGCCGAGCGCACGGGCGACGCCGGCGAAGACGGCGGGCACGCCCAGCGGCTGGCCGCCGGTGATCGTGTAGTGGCCGTCGACCAGCACGGCGGCGAGCAGGTTCGCAGGCTGTATCCCTGCGAGCGACCACAGCGATCCCGCGCCCATCACGGTCTCGCCGTCGCCCAGCACCGCGACCACCCGGCGATCCGGGCGCTTGTCGGCCACGCCCATGGCGACGGCCAGCGCGCTCCCCATCGACCCGCCCATGTACAGGTGCGGCCCGTCGCCGCCGGCCGAGCGAAGCGCCGACGTGGCCGTGCCGAGCGACGCGACGAAGAGCGCCTCGGGCCGGCCCCGCAGGACGGCTGCGACCGCCTGGGTCGGGTTCATCGGGACAGGTCCAGCTCGGGCTCGAGGACGATCGGGGCGAGCTCCCGGGCGCCGTCGGCGACCGCGAGCGCCCCGCGGGCCAGGACGCCGACGTCCTGCGGCCGGCGCAGGTGGAACGCCTGGATCCCGAGCAGGCCGAGCATGGGGACGGCGGTGCGGCCGAGGGCCATCTGGGCCGGGTTGCGCTCGCCGAGCGCGCCCCGCATCGAGAGGATCAGCGGAAACCCGAGGCCGTAGGGGACGACGAGCGAGCCGATCGCGTTCAGCGAGTTGCCGAGCCCCGAGCACTGCATGAGGACGAGCGGCGTGCCGCCGGCGGCGCGGAAGCCGGCCGCCCAGCCGACGCACTCCTCCTCGCGCGTGAGCGTGCGCACCGCGACCGACTCGGCCGCGAGCGCCTCTGCAATCGGCGCGAGCCGCTTGTCGGGCACCCACGCCGCCGCCTCGACGCCGCCCTCGACGAGGGCATGGGCGAGCTCGCCCTGCCAGGTGGTGCCGACCGCGTCCGTCACGCCGGCGGGCTCTGGCGGATCTCGAGCACGACCCCGGCGCGGGCGGCCGTGTCGAAGTAGGTGAACCCGCTGCCGTTGTCGCGCCGGCCGCGCATGAGCGGCGCGACCCCGAGCGCCGCCGCCCGGGCGTCGGCCGTGTCGGCGTCGGGCACCTCGAAGCCGACGTGGAACACGCCCTCGCCGTGCTCGTCCAGGAAGCGCCGCTGCGGCGTCGGCTCCGGCCCGGGCTGGACGAGCTGGAGCTGGAAGTCGCCGATCCAGGCGTAGCGGTAGTCGAGCCTGCGGAAGCCGTCGGGGTCGGGCACCTCGAGCCGCGTGAACTCCTCGAGCGGCGGGTAGTCGTGCCAGGGGCCGATCCCCACCGACTCGTAGTAGGCGACGGCCGCGTCGATGTCATGGACGGCGATGCAGATGTGGTGCACCTTCGCGAACGGCGTGGTCACGGTCGCTCCGGGAAGGTCATCGAGGGATAGCGCCAGTCGCGCGGGGCGATGAACGTCTCCTTCGTCGTGCGCATCGACACCCAGCGGCTCAGGTTCCACAGCGACGTCGCCTTGTCGTTCGTCCCCGACGCCCGCGAGCCGCCGAACGGCTGCAGGCCGACGACCGACCCGGTCGGCTTGTCGTTCACGTAGAAGTTGCCCGCGGTGTGGCGCAGGGCCGCGGCGGCCTCGGCGACGGCGCGGCGGTCGTTGGCGAACACCGCTCCGGTGAGCGCGTACGGGCTCTGGCGGTCCACCTGCCGCAGCAGCTCGTCCCAGCGGTCGTCCGGGTACACGAACGCCGTCATGATCGGGCCGAAGAGCTCGTCGGACAGGAGCCGGAAGCCGGGATCCTGCGTGCGAACGATCGTGGGATCGACGAACCAGCCGGTGCTCGAGTCGAGGTGGCCGCCGACGACGACCTCGGCCGCCGCCCGCGACTCGTCGATCGCGCGCCGGTGCTTCGCGAACGCGTCTGCGTCGATGACCGCGCCGACGAACACGCCCGGATCGGTGGGATCGCCGACGCGCAGCTGCGGCACCTCGGCGTGGAGGCGCTCCCGCAGCCCCGGCCAGTGGCTCTCGGGCACGTACATCCGCGACGGCGCCGAGCACTTCTGGCCCTGGAACTCGAAGGCGCCGCGGACGATCGACGTCGCCAGCGCGTCGGGGTCGGCGCTCGCATGGGCGACGATGAAGTCCTTGCCGCCCGTCTCGCCGACGATCCGGGGGTAGTTGCGGTAGCCGGCGATGTTGGCGCCGATCGTGCGCCAGATCTCCTGGAACGTCCCGGTGGAGCCGGTGAAGTGCACGCCGGCGAGGTCGCGGTGCGGGAGCGCGACCCGGCCCACCTCGGCCCCGTCGCCGAAGACGAGGTTGATGACGCCGGGCGGGAGGCCCGCCTCCTCGAGCATCCGCAGCACCGTCCAGGCGCACAGCTCGGCCTGCTCCGCCGGCTTCCACAGGACGACGTTCCCCATCATCGCCGGGGCGTAGGCGAGGTTGGCCAGGCAGAGGAAGTTGAACGGGGTGATCGCGAGGACGAACCCCTCCAGCGGGCGGTACTCGATCCGGTTCCACGTCCCCGGCAGCGAGTCCGGCTGCATCTCGTACATCTCGCGCATGTAGCGGACGTTGAACTGGAGGTAGTCGGCCGTCTCGCAGGCCGCGTCGATCTCGGCCTCGCGCACGGTCTTCGAGAGGTTCAGCATCGTGACCGCGTTCAGGGTGGCCCGCCACGGGCCGCGGGCGAGCTCGGACGCGCGCAGGAAGATCGCCGCGCGGTCCTCCCAGGCCATCCGCGACCAGTCCTCCCACGCCTCCGCGGCGGCGGTGATGGCAGCGTCGACCTCGCCGGCCCCGGCCCAGTGGGCCTGCGCCAGCGACCGCTCGTGGTCGTGGGGGATGACGACGGGGTGCAGGCGGCCGGTCTCGACGTCGCGGCCGCCGATGCGCAGCGGCAGCTCGGAGGCGGACGTCCGCAGGCGGTCGAGCTCCGCGTCGACGGCGGCGCGCTCGGGCGAGCCGGGCGCGTAGTCGAGCGGGAGCTCGTTGCGGGTCGCGGGCAGCGAGAAGAGGGCTGGTGCGGAGGTCAATGCGGCTCCTCGGGCGGTGCGGTGGCCTTAGCGGTCATACCATAACATGCGAGCTAGCCGTTGTTGCGACGGTTCCAGGCCTCGACGTGGAGCGCGCATGCGCTCCCGCGCGCTCTCGGCGTCGCCGGCCGCGATCGAGCTGGTGATGGCCGCGATGTCGTCGGGGATCGTGGTCAGGTGCTCGTCGGCGGCGGCCGGGCGCACCAGCGCCTCGTGCCGGCGCAGGACGGCGTCGTGGATGCCGAGCGCGATGCCGATCCGCAGCCGGTTCTTGGTGGCGCGGGCGAGCGCCTCGTGCCAGCGCACGTCGATCCGTGCCAGCGCCGCCCGCCCCGACGGCTTCTCGGCGGCGGCGCGGGCCTCGGCGACGATCGCCTCCAGCGCCGAGATGTCGCCCGCGTCGGCCCGGCGCGCGGCCCAGGCGGCGTTCTCGCCCTCGAAGTCGACCCGGAACTCGGCCAGGTCCTCGAGCGACGCGCCGCGCAGGTTGACGAGGGCGGCGAGGGCGTCGCCGACGGTCGCCTCCGACGGCGTGACGGCGTAGGAGCCGCCGCCCTTGCCCGGCCGCACCTCGATCAGGCCGGTCGCCTCGAGCGAGCGCAGCGCCTCGCGCAGCGTCGGCCGGCCGACGCCGAAGCTCTCGCACAGCTGGCGCTCGCCGGGGAGCCGGTCGCCCGGCCGGATCCGTCCCGACAGGATGGCCTCGCGCAGCTGCTCGAGCACGTCGTCGAACGAGCGCGCGCGACGTGTCCTCGGCGCCTCAGCGGCCATCGCGGCACACTAGCGGCCAGACCATTCAGGGGCTCCGCAGCTCCGCCCGGCGCAGCTTGCCGCTGGCGGTGCGGGGCAGCTCGGCGGCGAAGTCGACGACGCGCGGGTGCTTGTAGGGGGCCGTCAGGCGCTTGACGTGCTCCTGCAGCTCGCGGCCCAGCTCGGCGGACGGCGCGTGGCCGGGTGCGGGCACGACCACCGCGCGGACGATCTCGCCCCGGTCGGGATCGGGCATGCCCGACCACGGCGGCCTCGGCGACCGCCGGGTGGGATTGCAGCACCGACTCGACCTCGAACGGCCCGATGCGGTACCCGGACGAGATGATGACGTCGTCGGTGCGGCTGTCGAAGTAGAGATAGCCGTCGTCGTCCCGGCGCACGCGATCGCCGGTGCGCCACGGCTGCGAGCGGCTGGCCGGCGGCGAGCCCAGGTACCCGCTGAAGAAGGTCGGCACGCTGGCGGGGTCGACCACGAGCTCGCCGTCGTCGATCCACATGCGCACGCCGGGGAGCGGCCGCCCCATCGAGCCGGGCCGGGCGTCGCCGGCGGCGGGCGGGGCGGTCAGGTGCGCCGTCTCGGTCTGACCGTACCCGTCCAGGATGGCGAGGCCGGTGGCCTCGCGCCACCGCGCCAGCGTCTCCGCGTCGAGCGCCTCGCCGGCGGCGACCAGACGCCGCAGCGAGGCCGGCGTGCGGATCGGGACGCGCTTGGCGACGAGGCGGTACTCGGTGGGCGACATGCAGAGCACGTTCACGCGCTCGCGCTCCAGGACGTCGAGCCGCTCGGCGGCGTCGAAGCGGGCGTCGTGCAGCACGCCGGCGGCGCCGCACAGCCAGGGAGCGACGAACGCGTTGCGCGCGCTCTTCGACCAGCCCGACGACGCCGTGCACCAGACGACGTCGCCCGCCTCGGCGCCCAGCCACGACCGGGCCATGAGCTCCTGGCCGGGGAGGTAGCGCTGGGGGTGGACAGCGGCCTTGGGCCGGCCGGTGGTCCCGCTCGTGAAGACGATCAGCGCCGGCGCCTCGGGGTCGAGCTCGACGGCCGCCGCCGGCGCGGCCGCGTAGATCCCCGGATCCGGGATGACGATGACCGCCGCCCGCTCACGGGCGTCGGTGGCGGCCAGCTCGCCCAGGTTGCGCTCGTCGGCGATCACGACCCGCGGCCGCACGAGGTCGAGCCGCGCCTGGAGGTCGGCCGACCGCAGCTGCTCGGTGCACGGCAGGACGACGGCGCCGATGCGGAAGCAGGCGACGAGCGCGAGCGCCCACTCCGACCGGTTGCCGACGAGGGTCATGACGACGTCGCCCGCCTCGACGCCCTCCCGTTGCAGCCGCCCGGCCAGGCGGGCAGACGCCTGCGACACCTCGCCGAAGCTCCACTCGCGCCGGCCCCCGTCGCGGCCGAGCTCGATCAGCGCGGTGGCGTCCGCGGGCGCCGCGTCGACGACGTCACGGGCGAAGTTCACGCCTCAGCCGAGGACGAACGGGTCGCGCGTCGCCCCGGTGAGCTCGACCCAGATCGACTTCGTCTCGGTGAACGACCTGATCGCCTCGAAGCCGTTCTCCCGGCCGATCCCCGAGAAGCCGAAGCCCCCGAACGGGACGGCGTAGGAGAGCACCCGGTAGCTGTTGACCCACACGGTGCCGGCCCGAAGGCGGGCGGCCACGCGGTGCGCGCGGCGCACGTCAGAGGTCCACAGGCCCGCGGCCAGGCCGTACGCGGTGCCGTTGGCGAGGGCGACCGCCTCGTCCTCGTCCCGGAACGGCTGCACGATCAGCACCGGCCCGAACACCTCCTCCTGCGCGATCGTCGCCTCGGGGGCGACGTCGGCGAGGATGGTCGGCGCGGCGAACCGGCCCCGCTCGGGCAGCGTCACGCCGTTGCCCGCGCCGACCAGGACGCGCGCCCCGCCGTCGACGGCGTCACCGATCATCGACGCGATCTTGGCATGCTGGGCCTCGGTGGCGATCGGCCCCATCTCGGTCTCGGGGTCCTTGGGGTCGCCGAGCTTGATCGTGCGGGCGCGGGCGACCAGCCGCTCCAGGAGCGCCTCGCGCACGTCCTCGTGGACGACCAGGCGCGAGCCGGCGATGCAGGTCTGGCCGGTGGCGGCGAAGATGCCGGCGACGACGCCGTTCGCCGCCGCATCGAGGTCGGCGTCGGGGAACACGATGTTCGCGGACTTGCCGCCCAGCTCGAGATCGGTCGCCGCCAGGTGGTCGAGCGCGCTCTTCGCGACGGCGATGCCGGTGCGGGTCGAGCCGGTGAACGAGATCTTGTCGACGCCCGGATGCGCGGTGAGCGCCTGCCCGGGCGCCGGGCCGCTGCCGGTGACGACGTTGACGACGCCGGCCGGGAAGCCCGCCTCCGCGATCCGGCGGCCGAGCTCGAGGGCCGTGACGGGCGTCGCCTCGGACGGCTTGATCACCACCGTGCAGCCCGCGGCGAGGGCCGGGGCGAGCTTGAACATCGTCAGGAAGAGCGGCGAGTTCCAGGGCAGGAGCAGGCCGACGACGCCGACCGGCACGTGCTGGGTGTAGACCAGGAAGTTCGCCTTCCCGGACGGGATGACCGAGCCCTCGATCTTGTCCGCCGCGCCCGCGAAGTAGTCGATGTGGTCGGCGATCGCCAGGCACTGGGCGCGCGTCTCGCGCAGCAGCTTGCCGTTGTCGGTGCTCTCGAGCACGGCCAGCTCCTCGGCGTCCCGGCGCAGGACGTCCGCCAGGCTGCGCAGCAGCCGGCCCCGCCCGGCCGGGGTGATGTCCGCCCACGCGGGATCGACGAGCGCGGCCCTGGCGGCGCGCACGGCGGCGTCGACGTCGGCCGCGCCGGCCTCGGGAACTCGCGCCCACGCCGCACCGGTGGCGGGGTCGACGGTGTCGAACGTCTCGCCGGAGGCGGCGTCGACCCACTCGCCGCCGATGAAGAGCCGGTATTCGGCCAGAGACATGGCAATGGTTTTACCATAAATCGGCCGCGGCCGTTCCGCCGCCTGATCCGTCAGCCCAGGTGGGCGGTCACGAGCGGGGTGACGAGATCGGGCGCCTCGACGTTGACGAGATGCGACCCGCGGTCGAGCACCTCGAGCCGCGCTCCCGGGATCAGCCCGGCGATCGTCCGCGCGTGCGCCGGCGGCGTGGAGGGATCGCCCTCGGCGGCGATCACGAGCGTGGGCGCGGAGATCGACGCCAGGTCGGGGCGCAGGTCCATCTCGCGGATCGCCTCGCAGCAGCCGGCGTAGCCCTCGGGCGGCGTCGCCGCGAGCTGGGCCCGGATGCGCCGGACGACGTCCGGCGCGGTCGCGGCGAACGCGGGCGTGAACCAGCGTGCAACCACGGTATCGGCGACCGCGCCCATGCCGGAGCGCCGCACGAGCGCCGCCCGCTCGGTCCACGACTCGGGCGGCCCCATCAGCGCCGAGGTCGAGCACAGCACGAGCCGGTCGACCCGCTCGGGGGCGTGCGCCGCCACCCACATCGACACCATCCCGCCCAGGGACACCCCGCACAGCGACGCCCGCTCGATGCCCGTGCGATCGAGGAGCGCGACGAGATCGGCACCGAGGTCGGCGATGGTGTACGGCGTCTCGGGGACGGGCGAGCGGCCGTGACCGCGCATGTCGTAGCGGAGCACGCGCCGGCCGGCGGCGAGGACGCCGGCCTGCGCGTCCCACATCTCCAGGGTCGTCCCGAGCGAGTTCGAGAGCACGACGACCCCGGCCCCCTCCGGGCCCGCGAACGTATGGTGAACCTCGCATGCCGTCATGGGACGGATGAAATCACGTCTCGACTACGGTTCGCCGCGATGGCCGAGACGATGCGCGCAGCCGTGTACGAGCGCTACGGGCCGGCGCGCGACGTCCTGCGCGTGGCCGAGATCGAGCGGCCCGAGCCGGGCCCCGGCGAGGTGCGCGTGCGCCTGCGCGTCTCCGCCGTGAACCCCACCGACTGGCGGGTGCGCAGCGGCTCGCAGAGCGGCGGCGACCCGCCGTTCCCGTACCTGGTGCCGAACCAGGACGGTGCGGGCGAGATCGACGCCGCCGGCGAAGGGCGTCGACCCGGGCCGCGTGGGGACGCGGGTCTGGATCTGGTTCGCCGCCCACGGCCGCCAGCACGGGAGCGCCGCTCAGTGGATCTGCCTGCCGGAGCGGCAGGCGGTGCCGCTCCCGGACGGCGCGTCCTTCGACCTCGGCGCGAGCCTGGGCATCCCGGCGCTGACGGCACATCACTGCCTGTTCCGCGACGGCGCTCTCGCGGGCCGGACCGTGCTCGTGGCGGGCGGCGCCGGCGCGGTGGGGCACTTCGCGATCGAGCTCGGACGCCGCGACGGGGCGCACGTGATCACGACGGTCAGCTCCGACGCCAAGGCGGAGCTGGCGCGGAGCGCGGGAGCTGCGACGATCGTGAACTACCGGGCCGACGACGCCGGGGCGGCGATCCGGGCGGCCGCGCCCGAGGGCGTCGACCGCATCGTCGAGGTGGCCCCGACGGCGAACGCCGCGCTCGATGCCGAGGTGATCGCGCCGAACGGCGTCGTCGCGATCTACGCGGCCGACGGCGACCTGGTGACCCAGGTGCGGCCGCTCATGGGCCGGAACGTCGTCCTGCGCTTCGTCCTGGTCTACACCGTCCCCGCCGAGTGGCTGGCCCGGGCGGTCGACGACGTGAACGCCGCGCTCGCCGCCGGCGACCTGAGCGAGCTTCCCGCCCACCGCTTCGCGCTCGCCGACATCGCCGCCGCCCACGAGGCGGTCGAGGGCGGGGCCGTCGGCAAGGTGCTCGTCGACATCCCCTGAGCGCGCGGCCGGCTTCACCGTCTGCTCGCCACACATTCACCGCACCGACACCCGTACCGGGCGCACACTGCGGGCATGCGCACGCGCACGCCCCCGGAGGCCGAGACGCTCCGCACCGCGCTCGACCGGATCGACGACGAGGTGGCCGGCTACGGCCGCGCGATCGAGACGGCGGTCGCCGCCCGCACCGCGGGCTGCACGGTGCCGTCGTCGCGGGCCGAGGGCGCCGAGCTCGCCCGCCGGGCGGGACGCCTCGCCGATCGGGCGGTGACCGCCGCCGGCCGCGACCACGACCGCGCCCGCGCTCTGCGCAAGGTGGCGGGCCACCTGCACGCCCTCGACGTCGAGCTGGCCGACCCGGCCCTCGCCGCCGACGCACTGGAGGTGGTCGCAAAGGCGCTCGCAGCCGCCCTCGACGTGTTCGCGCGGCCGGACATCCGCGGCCTCGCCCGGCTGCAGGAGCGGGTCGACCTGCTGCTCGACCACGTGGAGCGTCACTCCGGCCTGCGGCGCGTGGCCGTGCACCTGCTCGGGATCGGCACGGCGGCCGAGTTCTGCTGGGAGAACCACCCCCACCTGCGCCGGATCGAGCTCGTCGGCTAGCCGGCGACCGCGGCCTCGTCCACGAGCCACTCGGCGCCGGGCACCATCCCGGCGGGCAGCTGCTCGCCGCCGCGGATGCGCGCGAGCGCCGGCGCCTTGGCGGCGCCGGAGACCAGGAACAGCGTCCGCCGCGCAGCGGAGAGCGCCGGCAGCGTGAACGTGTGCCGGGCCATGCCGGCGACGACGTCGGGCGGGTCGATCACCCACCGCTCCTCCTCGCGCAGCGAGATCGAGCCGGGGAAGAGCGACGCGGTGTGCCCGTCGTCGCCCATGCCGAGGAAGAGGAGGTCGAAGTCCGGCCGCTCGCCGAAGAACGCGCGCAGGAGGCCCTCGTAGGCGTCGGCATCGGCGAGCGGGTGCACCTTCGCCCGGTCGACCGGTACGTGGTCGAGCAGCGCCTCGCAGGCCGCGTGGTGGTTCGAGCGCGGGTCGTCGAGCGGCACCTGCCGCTCGTCGCCGTAGAACACGTGCAGGCGCGGCCAGTCCACCCGTCCCGCGTACTCGGGCGATGCCAGCAGCCGGTGCATCGCCTGCGGCGTCGAGCCGCCGGAGAGGCATACGGCCGGCCGCTCGCCGGCGGCCGCGACCGCCTCCACGAACGCGTCGGCGGCGCGCCGGGCGACGTCGGCGCCGTCCGCGCAGACGGTCAGGTTCACGCGGCCCGCCCGACGGCCGAGGCGAGCGCCGCCTCGAACACCTCGTCGGCGGCGCGGATGTCGAGCGCTCGCCCGAGCAGGGTGGACGCGTCGAGGATCGGCAGGACGATCGGGTGCTCCGTCGTCCCCGGCCCGTAGGCGCGCCCGACCTGCACGCGGGCCGGTCGCTCGATCACGTACTCGGAGCCGCCGCAGCGCAGGGCGACCCGCTCGACGTGGGAGCGCTCCTCGTGCTCGAGCTCGACGTCGCGGTCGAGCCGGGAGCACAGCCAGCCGGCCAGCAGGCGGGCCTCGTTCACCGGGCCGTGGACGGACACCGCACGCACCTCGGCGAGCGCGGCCGCCACCGGGGCCGGGTCGAAGACCGACGCGACCGCGTCCCGCCACGGCTCCAGCCGCAGCCAGGCCAGGTCGGTGACCCAGGAGTCGAGCCGGCCGACGCGGGCGACGCCCTCGAGCGAGGAGACGTCCGAGTCGACCACCGTCGACGACGACAGCCGGGCCAGGGCGGCGAGCACGGCCTGGCCCTCCGTGATCGCCCCCTGCCACCAGGCGTACGTGGGCAGGTCGGTCACGAGCAGCGAGAGCACCGCGCTCGGCAGGGCGTCCGCCCGGACGGTGAGGAAGATCTGCTCCGAGCACACCTGCTGCATCCCGCTGCCGAGCCAGCACGAGGTCGAGACCGTCGCCCGCACGCCGCCGGTGCCGGCACTCGCGACGATCGCCCGCAGCGGCCGGCTGCCCCCGATGCGCTCGAGCGCGTGCTGGGTGAAGGCGACGTCCTCCGCCGTGGGCGCATAGACGACCAGGTTCAGGGTGGTCGCGCGCACGGAGCCGGGCCCGCGCCCGCGGTGGGTGGCGAGCGCCCGCTCGACCTGGGCGAGGTCGGTGAGCTCGACCGGCGGGTTCGCGATCACGGCCGCCGCCAGCGGCGCCCGTCGCGCGTGATCAGGTCGAACGCGCCCTCGGGGCCCCACGAGCCGGACGCGTACACCTGCGGCGTCCCCGACCGCCACTCCTCGAGCAGCGGGTCGCAGATCTCCCACGAGCGCTCGACCCCGGCCTGCGGCGTGAACAGGGTGCGGTCGCCGCGGATCGCGTCGAGGATCAGCGTCTCGTACGCCTCCGGCACGTCGTTCAGGAACGCCGAGCCGTAGAGGAAGTCCATGTTGACGGTGCTGATCGCCACCGTCGGCGAGGGCGCCTTGGCGCCGAAGCGCAGCGAGATGCCCTCGTCGGGCTGGATGCGCAGGACGAGGGAGTTCGCCTCGAGGTGCTCGGCGGCGCCCATCGTGAACGGGAGATGGGGCACGCGCTTGAACTGCACCGCCACCTCGGTCACCCGCTTGGGCATGCGCTTGCCGGTGCGGATGTAGAACGGCGTGCCCGCCCAGCGCCAGTTGTCGATCTCCATCCTGGCAGCGATGAACGTGGGCGTGTTGGAGTCCGGCGGGACGCCCTCCTCCGCGGCGTAGGCCGCCACCTCCTCGCCGGCCACGAACCCCGACCCGTACTGGCCGCGGACGGTGTTCTCGAACGAGAGCGGCCGCGTCGCCCGCAGGACCTTCGTCTTCTCGTCGCGGACGGCGTCGGCCTCGAACGCCGCCGGCGGCTCCATCGCCACCAGCGCCAGCACCTGGAGGAGGTGGTTCTGCAGGATGTCGCGGACGACGCCGGTCTCCTCGTAGAAGGCGGCCCGGTGCTCGACCCCGAGCGACTCGGCGACGGTGATCTGGACGTGGTCGACGTAGCGGTTCGTCCACACGGGCTCGAAGATCGCGTTCGCGAAGCGGAACACGAAGATGTTCTGGACCGTCTCCTTGCCCAGGTAGTGGTCGATCCGGTAGATCTGGCGCTCCTGGAACGACCGGTGCACCGTCTCGGCCAGATCGCGGGCCGTCGCCAGATCGTGCCCGAACGGCTTCTCGATCACGACGCGGGCGAACCCGGGTGGGTCGTTCAGCCCGGCCTCGCCCATGTTGTCCACGATCACCGGGAAGAAGCTCGCCGGCGTCGAGAGGTAGAAGACGCGGTTGCCCTCGGTGCCGTGGCCGGCGTCGATGCGGCCGAGCCGCTCGCCGAGCGCGCGGAACGCCTCCGGGTCGTCGAACCCGCCGCTCTGGTAGTGCAGGGAGTCGGCGAACGCGGTCCAGTAGCTCTCGTCGATGCGGGTGCGCGAGAACCGCTCGAGGGAGGCGCGGGCCTGCTCGCGGTACTCGTCGTCGGACATCTCGCTGCGGGCGTAGCCGACGACGGCGAAGCGGTTCGGCAGGAGCCCGCGCGCGCCCAGGTTGTAGATCGCCGGCAGGAGCTTGCGGTGGGCGAGGTCGCCGGTCGCGCCGAAGATGACGAAGACGGCCGGGACGGTGGCGCCGCCGGCGCGAAGCCCCACCCGGAGCGGGTTGGCCTTGGGGTCGCTGACGACCTGGGCCACGGCTACGGCGCTCCCACGGAGAGCGACTCGAGCTCGTCCGGCGTCATCCGCACGACCGGGCGCCCGCGGCTGCGGAGCGCCTGGAGGTCACCGATGGCCTGGGCCCGGATGAGCGTGCCGAATCCGAACGGCCGGCCGGGAATGGGCAGGTCGCCCGGATCGGGGTCGATCACCTGGATGAAGCAGCCGACCTGGGGGCCGCCCTTGTGCAGCTGGCCGGTCGAGTGCAGGAAGCGGGGGCCGAACCCGAACGTGGTCGCGACCCGGTAGCGGTCGCGGATGGCGGTGCGCACGTCGCGGAACCGGGCCTCGTTGGGCTCGGTCGGGTCGACGTAGGCCATGATCGCGACGTAGCCGCCCGGCGCGATCGCGCCCAGGACGTCGCCGATCGTGTCGGCGCCGGGGTCGGGGAGCTCGCCCGAGCCCTCCCACTGCTCGAGGACGCGGTCGGTGTTGGCCTTCGACTCGGCCACGTTGGGCTGGTCGAAGGGGTCGATGCCGAGCAGCATGCCGGCCGCGGCCGTCGCCACCTCCCACTGCAGGAACTCGTTCGCGAGCTCGTGCGGGTCGGAGATCTCGCGCGTCAGCACGGGGTGGCCGGCCTCGGCCAGCCGGTGCATCGCGCCGTCGTGGGATCCGTCGCTGCGCAGGTGGACGAAGACGCGGTCGGAGCCGTACGAGTCGGGGTCGCCGAGCACCTCGCCGGCGACCGGGACGAGGCCCTTGCCCTGCTTGCCCGTCGACTCGGCCAGAAGCTGCTCGGCCCACAGGCCGAAGCTCGCGAACCGGCCCTCCGCGACGATGGTCACCTTGTCGCGCCCGGCCCGCCCGAGCCCGCCGAGCGCCGCGCCCAGCGCCGCGCCGCCGTGCACCTGGAGCCCGTGCTCGTCATCCTCGATGGTGCCCAGGAGCGCCTCGATGTCGATCCCCGCGAGCGCCGCGGCGACGAGCCCGAAGTAGGAGAGCACCGAGTAGCGGCCGCCGATGTCGGCCGGGTTCTGGAACACCCGCCGGTAGCCGCGCTCGCGCGCGGTCGACTCGAGATCGGTGCCCGGGTCCGTGATCGCCGCGAAGCGGGCCGGATCGCCGCCGGTGCGCTCCCAGAAGTACGCCTCGTGGGAGCGCGTCTCGAGCGTGCCGCCCGACTTCGACGCGACCAGGTAGAGGGCGTCCGTGTGCTCGGATGCGCGTACCGCGGCCGGGAAGGTGGTGTCGGTGACGTCGGGCCGGTCGGTGTCGAACGTCTGCCGCAGCACCTCGGGCCCGAGCGACGAGCCGCCCATGCCCAGGAGCACCGAGTGCGGCAGCGTGCCCCGCACCTCCGCCGCCCACTCGTTCAGCTCGGTCGCCCGGCCGCGCATCGCCGCGACCACGGGCAGCCACCCGAGCCGGTCGGCGATCTCGGCCTGGTCGCCCGGCCACAGCGAGGGATCGCGCCGCCGCAGCCGGGGCAGGAAGTCGGCCTCCTCGAGCTCTGCCTCGGCCGCGGTGACCGCCTCGGCGAGCTCAGGCTGCGCCGCGGGCACGCTGGTCCTCCATGCTCTTGGCAAGGGTGTCGATCAGCGAGTCGAACGATGCCGAGAAGCTGGCCACGCCGTCGGTCTCGAGCTTGGCCGTGACCGCGTCCAGGCTGACCCCGGCCGCCTCGAGCTGCTCCAGCAGGCGGCGGGCGCCGTCGACGTCCGTCGTCGACCGTGCGGCGGACGGTGCCGTGATCGAGGAACGCCGCGATCGTGCCCTCGGGCATCGTGTTCACGCAGTCGGGGCCGATCAGGCTCGTCGACATAGAGGATGTCGGAGTAGGCGGGATTCTTCGTCCCGGTGGACGCCCACAGCGGCCGCTGCACGTTCGCGCCCTTCTCCGCCAGGGCGCGCCAGCGGTCGGAGCCGGTGATCTCACCGAAGCGCTGGTAGGCGAGCTTCGCGTTCGCGACCGCCGCCTTCCCGCGCAGGGGCGAGTCGTCCGGGAGCTGCGCGTCGACCGCGGTGTCGACCCGGGAGACGAAGAAGCTCGCCACCGAGTAGATGTCCGAGATCGGCTCGCCGGCCTCGACCCGCCGCTCCAGGCCGCGGATGTACGCCTCGTGGATCGCCTCGTAGTTCTTCAGCGAGAAGAGCAGCGTGACGTTCACGTTGATGCCGGCGGCGATGGTCTCCTCGATCGCCGGCACGCCCTCGGCGGTGCCCGGGATCTTGATGTAGATGTTGGGCCGCCCGATGCGCTCGAAGAACTCGGGGGCGGCGGCGATCGACTTCGCGGTGTCGTTCGCCATGGCCGGCGGGAGCTCGAACGACACGTAGCCGTCGAGGTGGCCCGTTGCGTCGTAGACCGCCCGGATCTGGTCGGCCGCCTCGCGCACGTCGGCGATCGCGAGCTCGAAGAAGGCGTCGCCCGGCTCCGAGCCGGACGCTGCCAGGGCGGCGACGGCGGTGTCGTAGTCGGTCGAGTCGGCGATCGCCTTCTGGAAGATGGTGGGATTCGAGGTGACGCCGACGATGCCCTCGTCGACCATCCGCCGGAACTCCCCCGACACCAGCCAGCCGCGCCGGATGTTGTCCAGCCACGGGCTCGTGCCCGCAGCCGCAAGCTGCTTCAACGTGTTCGTCATGAGGTACTCCTCTCGACCGTCGGCCGCACGGAGGAACGCCCGCCCGCGAGCTCATCCGGACGTTACCACCGGGGGTGTCCAGATCCCCTACCCCGGCCACCGCCCGTTCACCCACGCCCGGCGGGGAGCCCGAATCGGGCCAGCCGCCGCGGCGCCGAGGGGATGACCGTCGCGAGTGCCCTGACGAGGCCGGCCTGGGTGGCGATCCCGTAGGCGTTGCGCGCCACGTAGGCGCGCAGGGCGCAGTCGACGAGCGCCTGCGGGGCCGAGCGAGCGCACGGCGCGGGCGCCGTCGATGTAGACCCCGAGCTGGTAGGTGCGGTACGGCCGCCGGTCCCAGGCCGACATCGGGTCGCCCGTCCGGCGCAGGAACGCGGGCGAGACCGGGATGTTCACCGGGAGCAGCCCCATGGCGTAGGTGGCAAGGCCCTCGTCCAGCACCGGGTCGCGGGCCTGGTCGTTGCCGACGAGGCTGTAGAACCACTGGTGGGCGACCTCGTGCGTCGTCAGCTCGCCCGCCGTGCCGGCGCCGAGGAAGAGCATCGTCGGATACTCGATCCCGACGTCCTTCAGGTCGGGGACGACGGCGACGTGCAGAGCGGGCCACGGGTAGGGGCCGAACCGGTGCGAGAGCGTCTCCAGGTCACGCCCGACCTCCGCGGCGACCGCGGCCGGGCGCACCGGCATCCCCGCCTCGACGCCCGCCACCACGCGCACGGGCGCGGGGGCGCGCACCGTGACGGTCGCCTGCCGGAAGCGGCCGACGCCCACCGCGAAGTCCCGCACCGCCCGCGCCCGCCAGACGCCGCCGCCGGCGGGAACGCCGGTCGCAAGCGCGGTCGTCCCGGCGGGCACGTGCAGGCGGACGGTGTAGTCGGCGGTGGGCGAGGACGAGGTCTCGGCCAGGCTCGTCGTGGGCGGATCGGTGTCCCAGCCGACGCCCGGCTCCCACGGCAGCAGCGGGTAGAACGAGCCCAGCCGCACGGATCCCCCGGCGCGGGCGAGCCGGTCGACCACCGCAGCCGGAACGCGGAGCCGGAAGCGCATGGAGACGCGCACGGGGACGCCGGCGGCGAACGGCCGGCTCCGGCGGACGACGAGCGTGGTCGGATCGGGCAGCGCGGTCGCCGCCGGCCGGCCGGCGAGCCGCACGTCCGAGACGGCCAGGTGGGAGCCCTCGTCCGCCTGGCGCGGCCCGTTCGGCCACAGCCGGAACACGAGCCGCCCGGTGGGCAGGTCGGGCGTGAAGACGACCGCGAGGGTGCCCGTCACCGGGCCGCTCGCCGGGATGCGCACGTCGAGCCGGTAGCGCGGCCGGGTCGGCGAGGGCCGCGCGTACGCCGGCCGCCGGCTGCACGTGCCGCCCCCGGCCGTGCGGGTGACGGTCGGCGCCGCGTTGCCGTGCCCGGAGCAGGCGGCCGCGATCACGAGGACGGCCAGGGCCGCCCCGCCAGCGCCGCCCCTGCCCGCCGCATGTCCCCGCACTCGTAGGTCTCGCATCCGCGTCGCTGGAGCTCCCCCGCCGCCGCCGCGTCGACGACGCCGCCGACCGCAATGCATTTGACGCTCGCGCGGACGCATTTGTCTGCCACGGTCGCGACGACCTTGCCGCCCAGCGTGCCGCGGTCGATCCGGCCCTCCGCGGTGAGGCACAGCGCGGCGTCCGCGAGCAGCCCGTCGAGGCCGGCCGCGTCCGCAACGAGCTCGGCGCCGCCGACCGCGGTCGCACCGAGCGCCATCAGCATCGCCCCGACGCCGCCGCCGGCCCCCGCGCCGGGGAGATCCGCCGTGGGGAGGCGCAGCGCCGCGAGGCGCCGGTCGAGCTGCTCCACCTGCTCGGGCGTCGCCCCCTTCTGCGGCCCGAACACCGCCGCGGCGCCGTCCGGGCCGAGCAGCGGGTTGCGCACGTCGAGCGCCGCCACCAGCTCGACCCCGGAAGCGGCGTCGCCGAGCGCGCGCCGCAGCCCCTCGCCGCCGTCGGTGCTGGCGGTGCCGCCGACGCCGATCGTGATCCGGCCGGCGCCGGCGACGACCGCCGCCGCGATCAGCTGGCCGGCGCCGAACGAGCTCGCGTTCATCGGGTCGGGCGGCAGGTCGGCGACCGTCTGGCGCCCGCATGCCTCGGCGACGTCGAGCGCGGCCTCGCCGCCGGCCAGCACGGCGAAACGGGCCCGCCGCGGCCGCCCGAGCGCGTCGCGGACCGTGCACGGCCGCCACTCCCCGCCCCGGGCTGCGAGCAGCGCCTCGGCGGTGCCCTCGCCGCCGTCGGCCAGCGGGGCCAGGGCGAGGTCGTCGTCCGGGCGCGCCTGGCGCCATCCCGCGGCCAGCGCGGAGGCGGCCTCGGCCGCCGTGTAGGTGCCGGCGAGCTTGTCCGGCGCGATCACGACCTTCACGCACACCCCGCCGCGCGGGCGTGGAATAGCATCCTCGCCATCGGCGACGCACGTTACATCTGGGAGCCCTCCGCCGACACGATCGAGCGCGCCCGGGCGACCGCGTTCATGCGCGAGCACGGGATCGGCGACTGGCGCGAGCTCGTCCGCCGCAGCCAGGACGACGTCGAGTGGTTCTGGGACGCGGCCGTGCGCCACCTCGGGATCGAGTTCTTCCAGCCGTACGACCGCGTGCTCGACGCCTCCGCCGGCCCCGAGTGGCCGCGCTGGTTCACCGGCGGCACCGTCAACCTGACCCACAACTGCGTCGACCGGCACGCGCGCACGGCGCCGCAGCGGCCGGCCGTCGTCTGGGAGAGCGAGGACGGCCGGGTCGAGACCGTCACCTACGCCGGGCTCGAGGCCGAGGTGAACCGGCTGGCGAACGCCCTGCTCGAGCTGGGCGTCCGCCGCGGCGACGCCGTCGGCCTGTACCTGCCGATGTCGATCCAGGTCGTCGCCGGCTTCCACGCGATCGCCAAGATCGGCGCGATCGTCGTCCCGATCTTCTCCGGCTTCGCCGCGCCCGCAGTCGCCGCCCGGCTCGCCGACGCCGGCGCGGTCGCGCTCCTCACCGCCGACGCCGTGCCGCGGCGGGGCCGGCCCGTCTCGATGAAGGCGATCGCCGACGAGGCGGTCGCGGCGGCGCCGACGGTGCGGTCGGTGGTGGTCTGGTCGCGGATGGGGACCGACGCCGGGATGCGGAACGGCCGCGACCACGGCTGGGACGACCTCGTCGGCCGGCAGAGCGCCGAGCTGGCCGCCCCGGCGCTCGACCCGGAGACGCCGGTGATGGTGATCTACACGTCGGGCACGACCGGACGGCCGAAGGGCGCCGTCCACGTCCACGGCGGGTTCCTGGTCAAGATCGCCGAGGAGTGCGCGTTCCAGCTCGACATCGGGACGGACGACCGCTTCATGTGGGTGACCGACATCGGCTGGATCATGGGCCCGCTCGAGGTGGTGGGCGCCGGCGCGCTCGGCGCGACGCTGGTGGTGAGCGAGGGGGCGCCCGACTACCCCGGCCCGGACCGGCTGTGGGGCATGGTCGAGCGCCATCGCATCAGCGTCCTCGGCGTCTCGCCGACCCTCATCCGCGCCCTCGTTCCGCACGGCGACGAGGCGGCGACGCGGCACGACCGCTCGTCGCTGCGGATCCTGGCCTCGACCGGCGAGCCCTGGAACCCCGACCCGTACCGGTGGCTGCACCACGTCGTGGGTGAGGGCCGGGCACCGATCATCAACCTGTCCGGCGGCACCGAGGTCGCCGCCTGCTTCCTCTCGCCGATGCCCGTGATGCCCCTGAAGGAGTGCACGCTGGGGGCGCCGGCCCTGGGCATGGCAATGGACGTGGTCGACGCCGACGGCAACCACCTGCCGCCCGGATCGGTGGGCGAGCTCGTCTGCCGCAAGCCCTGGCCGAGCATGACACGGGGCGTCTGGGGCGATCCCGACCGCTACCTCGAGGCGTACTGGTCGCGCTGGCCGGGCGTGTGGGCCCACGGCGACTGGGCCTCGGTCGACGAGGACGGCTGCTGGTACCTGCACGGCCGCTCGGACGACACGCTGAACATCGCCGGCAAGCGGATCGGGCCGGCCGAGTTCGAGTCGGCCGCCGTGGCCCATCCCGCCGTCGCCGAGGCCTGCGCGGTGGGGATGCCGGACGAGGTGAAGGGCGAGGTGGCCTGGCTCTACTGCGTGCTGCGGCCCGGGTTCGAGCCGGACGACGAGCTGCGCGCCGAGGTGTCCGGGGCGGTCACGTCGGTGCTCGGCAAGGCCTTCGCCCCGGCCCGGATCGGCTTCGTGACCGGCCTCCCCAAGACGCGCTCGGCCAAGATCGTGCGCCGGGCGGTGCGGGCGGCGGCGCTCGGCGACGACGTGGGCGACACGTCCTCGATCGAGGACCCGGCCGTGCTCGCGCAGGTCGCGGCCGCGCGGTGATGCTAGGCTCGCAGGCCGTCGACGCTGGGAGGGTCACGTGACCGTGAGGCTGCTGGAGGGCAAGCGCGCGCTCGTCGCCGGGGTGGCGAACAAGCGCTCCATCGCCTGGGCGATCGCGCAGGCGCTCCACGGCGCCGGCGCCGAGCTCGCCTTCACCTACCAGGGCGAGCGGCTCGCGGGCGCGGTGCGAGAAGCTCGCGGCCGAGGTCGGTTCGGAGACCGTCGTCGAGTGCGACGTCTCCGACGACGCCAGCATCGACCGCGCCTTCGCGGCGGTCGCGGACGCGGGCGGCCTCGACATCCTGGTGCACTCGATCGCTTACGCCCCCCAGGAGACGTTCACCGAGCGCTACGTCGACACGTCGCGCGAGGCGTTCCGGGTCGCGCACGACATCTCCGCCTACTCGCTGATCGCGATGGCGAAGCGGGCCGAGCCGCTGATGGCCGAGCGCGGCGGCGGCGCGATGGTGACCATGACCTACATGGCCAGCGAGCGGGCCTTCCCCGGGTACAACATCATGGCCAGCGCGAAGGCCGCCCTCGAGTGCGCCGTGCGCTACCTGGCCTGGGAGCTCGGGCCGAACGGGATCCGGGTGAACGCCGTCTCGGCGGGGCCCGTGCGGACGCTCGCCTCGGCCGGGATCGCCGGCTTCAAGGACATGGAGGGGATCATCGAGCAGCGCACGCCGCTGCGGAAGAACATCCAGGCCGCCGACGCCGGCCAGGCCGCGCTCTACCTGTGCAGCCCGATGTCCGAGATGGTGACGGGCACCGTCCTCTACGTCGATTCCGGCTACCACGCGATGGGTATC
>CAVSVU010000009.1:0-8236 GCA_963731515.1 uncultured Actinomycetes bacterium
TCGGGACGTCGGAGCCGATCCCGGCGTGGCATATGATCGCGCGCAGCGTGGGGGGCGACGGGTGAGACCGCGGTGAGCGTGCCGGGCATCGGGCCGCGGTTCCGGTCGCCGAAGGCCCGCGCCGTGGCCGTCGGCTGCGTCATCCTCGCCGAGCTGGCGATCGCGCTGCCGTTCCTGGCCGTGTCGCCGTCGAAGGTGCGCGGGGTCCCCGGGCCGCTGCTCGTGCTGCTCGGGGTCGCGGCGGCGTTCGTGATGGGGCCGCGCATCGGCGCGGCACTGACCGCGATCGCAGCGCTGCTCGCCGTGACGATCGTCGGCGAGAACGCCTACGCCGAGCCGCTCGTCTGGATCCCGGTCGCCGTGGGCGTGGGGGTCGTCGGCGACCGCGTCCGCCGCGGCGACGATCTGCGCCGCGCGCTCCTGGCCGAGCTGCGCCGTGGGCTCGTCACGGTCTCGCGCGATCCCCAGGTCGGCCCGTACCGCATCGTCAGCCGCTACGTGCCCGCCGAGGAGGCGCAGGTGCTCGCCGGAGACTTCTTCGGCGTCGTCCGGCAACCCGGCGGGGCGGTCGCCGTGATGGTCGGAGACGTCGCCGGCCACGGGCCGGGCGCGGCCGCCGTCGCCACCCGCCTGCGGGCCTCCTGGCGCGGCCTGGCCAGCGCCGGCGTGCCCGCGCACGACGCTGTCCACGTCCTGAACGAGACGCTCCTCGCCGAGCGCCGACGGGCGTCGATGCCGGTGCTCTTCGCGACGCTGTGCCTGGCGACGATCGATCCCGACGGGTCGAGCGCCCGCTTCGTGCTCGCGGGTCACCCTCCGCCGATCCTGGTCGCACGCGGTCGGGTCGACGAGTACGCGCTCCGCACCGACCCGGCCATCGGCATCGCCGCCCAGCCCGAGTGGACTGCGCACGAGGTCGAGCTCCCCGCCGCCCCATGGTCGCTGCTCCTCTACACCGACGGGCTCGTCGAGGGACGGCAGTCGCCGGCCGGGCCGCGCCCGTTCGGGAGTGCGCGGCTGCTCCCGTTGCTGGCGGCGCCCGGCCCGCCGCTCGGCGAGGGGGACGTCGACGCGGTCCTCTCGGCCGTGGCCGCTGCGAACGGCGGGCCGATGAGCGACGACATCGTCATCGTCGCCGTGTCACCCGCCTGACCCCTCACGGCTAGAGTTTCGGGCGTCCGGCCCGACGGGAGGTTCGGTGACGCAGGGTGATCCCGGGAGCATCCGGGTCGAACGCGAAGGATCGGCGCCGTGGGTGCTCGAGCTTCACGGCGAGCACGACCTCTCGACCGTTGAGGCGATCCACGCCCGGCTGGCGCCGATCGCCGACCGCGGCGAAGCGGCCGTCGTCGATCTCTCGCAGGTCACCTTCATGGACTCGGCCGTCATGACCGAGCTCCTCGCGGCGCGGCGCGGGGAGGACGGCGCTCGCATTGCCCTGGTCGCCCCGCCCGGCGGGTTCCCCGCCCGCGTGCTGGACCTGCTCCAGCTCGGCCGGGTCGTCGCCGTGTACGAGAGCCGCGACGAGGCCCTGGCCTCGTTCGAGCCCGCCGCCTAGATGGTTGATCGGTAAGTCCCGTGATGTCCTGGGCGGCGGCGATGCGACGGTTCGCAGCCGCAGCCCCACCGGCGAACCACACCCCTGTCAACAGCCTGACGTCCAGGCGCGCGTGGATTTGCCGATCAACCATCTAACCGCGGTCGGTCAGGAAGCTGATCGTCCCGCTCGTCTCGAGCACGGCGTAGCGCACCGACCCGAGGTCGAGGATGTCGCGCTGGCGCGCCTGCGCCGCCAGCTCGCCGAGCGTGATCCGCTCCCGGCGCAGGTTCTTCCGCAGCGGCCGGCCGTTTTCCACCAGGATGACCGGCTCTCCGTCGAGGGCGCGCCCGAAGCCGGGGACGCGGTAGGCGAGGTACGCCGTGACCATCGAGAGCAGCGTCATCGTCACGATCACGATCGCCGACCCGGTCACCGAGAAATCGTTCTGGGTGATCCCCTGCTGGACGAGGTCGCCGAGCACGATCAGGAGCACGAGGTCATACGGCTCCATCCGGGCCAGCTCGCGCCGGTTCACGACCCGGACGAGGAGCACGATCAGCGGGAACAGCACCAGGCAGCGGGCTACGAGATCCATACGCTAGGGGAACACCGTGACGTGGAGGGTCAGGCCGACGAGCGGCGCCGCGCCGTCGTCGAGCGCGATCGGGAGCGTACGCGACCAGGCCAGGTTCGTCGGGTTCACCGACCACTCGAGGTAGACCGTCATCCGCCGGCCCGCACGCAGCGGGGCGTACGCGAACGTCACGGCCGATCCGCGCGACGCCTGGTTCGCGGCCGGAGGCTGGTACGAGTTCAGGGTCATCCCGTCGAACCAGCCGCCGCCGAGGACGAGGGTGGGCCGGCGGATGTCGCGCAGGGCGCGGATGTCGACGCGGGTCTGGAAGATCAGGCCGCCGCGCAGCCGCGAGGGCGTGCTCACCCGCAGGCCGGCCCCCGGCGCCGACGCGGTGGACGTCGACGGCTGCTGGCCGAACTGGTTCGCCGCGGCCAGCGCCACGAAGATCGCCAGGACCGCGACGATCCCGCGCACGACCCACGGCCCCCACCGCCTCCCCACCAGGTCGCGGTGGCGGGCGAGCTCGAGCTCCGCGAGCGGCTCTTCGGTGTCGGTGGCCACGCCGCCTCCGCTTGTACCCGCATCGCTGCGGCGGCTAACGATCCGGCGGGGCCGCGCCCTTGACCGCGTAGCGTCCGAGGCCGCGCTCCAGCAGCTCGAGGGCACGGTCGGCCTCGGCGAGAAGCTGCCGGCGCAACGCGGCGTGGGGGGCGCCCGCGACGATGCCGGCCCGCACCTGCGCGACCAGGGCGCGGTGGACGCCCATGAGCGCGTTCGCGACCACGGCCGGCCCGATGTCTGCCCGGTCCGCCCCCTGCTCCTCGCCGATCAGCGCGGCGAGCGAGGCGCTGTACCGGGCGAGGGTCTGCTCCTCGCGGGCGAGGAGGGCGGGGCTCGCGGCGATCGTGCGGGTGATGCCGGCGAGCCGCTCCCGCGCGCCGGCGTCCTGTTCGGCCAGGAGCCCCCGCGGCCGGCGCACGAACCGCCCGAACGCCGTGATGACGGACTCGCCGGCGGGCCGGTCGCGGACCGCAGAGATGAGCTCGGCCTCGAACGCCTCCAGGCGCCAGAAGACGAGGTCCTCCTTGGTCGGGAAGTAGTTGAAGACCGTCTGCTGGGACACGTCGGCGGCGCGCGCGATCTCCGCGACCGTCACGGCCTCGAAGCCGCGCTCCGCGAACAGCGTGCGCGCCGTCTCGGCGATCAACTCGCGCGTCCGCACCTTCTTCCGCTCCCGCAGGCCGGCCGGCTCGATCATCGACTCAGTGTATCTGCTCGAAGTCTAACTTGCACACAAAAATATAGTTACTATACTTCTGATCTCACTCCACGTTTATGAGGAGGTCTTCGCAATGACCGAGAGCACGCTGGATACCCGTGTCGGGGTCGCGTTTGCGGCCATCGTCCTGGCCATGCTCCCCGCCGTCCTCGACCAGACCATCCTGGCGACGGCGCTTCCGGTGATCGCGGGCGACCTGGGCAGCCTGAGCGACGTCTCCTGGGTCGTGAGCGCCTACGTCGTTGCCGCGGCGGCGGCCACGCCGCTCTGGGGCAAGCTCGGCGACCGCCACGGCAGGAAGCTTCTGCTCGAGACGGCGCTCATCGCATTCGTCACCACGTCGGCGCTCTGCAGCGTCGCGGCCGACATCCCCCAGCTGGTCCTGCTGCGGGCCGTCCAGGGCGCCGCCGCGGGCGGACTCATGACCCTGGCGATGGCCGTCGTCGGCGACCTGGTCGCACCGCGCGAGCGGGGCCGCTACCAGGGCTACATCGCGGCGGCCTTCGCGGCGGCGACCATCGTCGGGCCGCTCGTCGGCGGGGCGCTCGTCGACGGCGCCGGCTGGCGCTGGGTCTTCGTCGTGAACCTGCCCGTGGGCGCGGCCGCGCTCGTGGGTCTCCACCTGCGGCTGCCCGACCGGCCGGCCGGCCCGTCCGAGCACCCGCTCGACGTCGCCGGCGCCGTCCTGCTCGCCGGGGCGACCTCGGCGCTGATGCTCGTCTGCATCCTGGGCGGCGGCCGGTTCGCATGGGCGTCCGCGCAGACCCTGGGCCTCGTCGCGGGCGTCGCCGCCCTCACGGTTGCCCTGGTCGCCCGCGAGCGCCGTGCCCCCGATCCGATCGTGCCCGTGACCATGCTGCGCACGCGGGCGATCGCCGTGTCGAGCTCGGCGCTGTTCCTGGCGACGGCGGCCCTCTTCTCGGTCACGGTGTTCGTCCCCGTCTATCTGCAGGCGACGACGGGCGCCAGCCCGACCGAGGCCGGCCTCCTGCTGGTCCCGGCGATGCTCGGGATCACGGTGTCGTCGACGCTCTCAGGCCGCAGCATCACCCGCACGGGCCGGTACCGGCGATTCCCGATCGCCGGCCTGGGGCTGATGACGGTCGCCCTGCTCGTGCTCGCCGCCGTCGCCCCGGCGACCTCGCGGGCGGCGACGAGCGCCGGCCTCGCCCTGTTCGGGCTCGGCTTCGGCATGGTGACGCAGGTGCTGATCATCGCGGTGCAGAACGGCGTCGATCGCCGCGAGCTCGGCGTCGCCACGGCGGCCACCGGCTTCTTCCGCGGCCTCGGCGGCGCGGTCGGCGCCGCCGTCCTCGGCGCGGTGTTCGCGGCGGTCGCCGGCACCCACGTCGGTGCGGGCGGCGTGCAGGCCCTGGGCGCTGCCTCCCGCGCCGACGTCGTCGACGCGGTGCGGGCCGTCTTTCTGGTCGCCGCGCCGCTGGCGGCGCTCGCCCTCGCGGTCGTCCTGCGTCTGCCCGAGCGGCCGCTCGCGCGGTCGCACGGGTGAGGTTTCAGAGCGACTGGCGCTCGAGCTCGCGGACGCGCACGGAGAGCGTCTCGAGCAGCGCGATCGCGATCGACGGCTCGCTGCGCAGCAGCTTCCCGAACGGCGCCGCCGAGATCCGCAGGGCCACGAGCTCGGTCTCGGCCATCACCGTGGCCGAGCGAGGCCGCCTGTCGAGGAGCGCCATCTCGCCGAAGTACTCGCCGGGGCGGAGCTTCGCCGGCCGCGCGCCCCGGCGCACGACCGTCGCCCGCCCGTCCAGGATGACGAAGAACGTGTGGCCCGGCGAGCCCTCGCGCACGATGGCCGCGCCGGCGTCGAACCGCACGGGCAGGACAAGCTTCGCCACCTTGCGCAGGTGACGGTCGGAGAGGTCAGCGAACAGCGGCACCCGCCGCAGAACCGGCAGCGAGACGCGCGGCAGGTCGCGCGGCGACGCCGATGCGATCTCCGCCAGCCCGTCCGCCATCAGCAATCCGCCCGGTCTCGCCCCCATGCGCCCTCCCGCGGTCGGCGTCGATGATATCGGCGGCGGCGCGATCGTGGCACGATGCCGGTATGGCAGACGTCGTCGTCTTCATCCCGGCATGGAACGAGGAGGGGAACCTCCCGGCCGTCCTGGACGAGGTCCACGCCGAGCTGCCGGACGCGGACGTCCTCGTCGTGGACGACGGATCGACGGATGCGACCGGCGAGGTCGCCCGCACAGGCGGCGCGCACGTGCTCGCGTTCCCGGAGAACCGCGGCCTCCGGGCCGGGATCGCCGCCGGCTACGGGTATGCGCACGAGCACGGCTATGCCGTCTGCGGCCGCGTGGACGCCGACGGCCAGCACCCGGTGGCCGAGCTGCGCCGCCTGGTCGCCGAGGTGCAGGCCGGCCGCTGCGACGTGGCCGTCGGTTCGCGGTACCTGTCCGGTGCCGACCACGCGCCCGACCGCTACCGGCTCGAGGGGGCGCGCCGGTTCGGCACCGCGGTCGCCCGCCGGGCGGTGGGCGTCGTCCTGCGGCGCCCCTTCCACGATCCGATGAGCGGGATGTGGGCGGTGGGGTCGGCGGCCACCGAGCTGCTCTCGCAGCCGTACACGAGCGGCGCTCCGGAGGTCGAGGCGCTCGTGCGCGTGACCGAGGCCGGCCTGCGGCTGGAGGAGGTGCCGGTCGAGATGCGTCCGCGCGCGGGCGGCGAGTCGAAGCTCCAGGGGCGCAAGGCGGTCGGCCTCGTCGTGACCGTGGCCGGGACGCTGTTCGTGGGCTGGCGGCTGGTGCGGAGGCGCCGGTGAGCTGGGCGATTGTCGTTCCCGGCAGCGGCCGGATGGGCGCCGACGGGGTCTACCGGATCGGCCCGCGGGCGATCGACGGCGTGCGCGCCGCCGCGCGGCTGGCGGAGCGGCGCAGGCCCACGGTCGTGATCTTCACGGGATGGTCGCCGGTGCCCGGCGGGCCGAGCGAGGCCGACCAGATGCTGGCGGCGTGGGACGGCCCCGCCGACGTGGAGCTGCTCGCCGAGACGAGCGCGAGCATCACGGCCGAGAACATGTCCCGGTCGCTCCCACTGCTCGCCGAGCGGGACGTGCGCGAGGTCACGGTCGTGTGCGGGTCGCTCCACCTGCCCCGCGTCCGCTTCTACTTCGGCGGCGTGTATCCGCGGCACGGCATCCGCTGCACCTACGTGCGCACGCGCCAGGTGCCGACGCCGCCGGCGCTCGCCCGCGAGCTCGTGGCCGTGGCGCTGATGCGCCGGCAGCGGCGGCGGGCCGTCGCCGAGCTCGGCGACCTACATGTGGCCGGTCAGGTAGAGGCGGATGCCGTAGGCGATGCCCCAGGCCGAGAGGTGCCGGAAGGCGCGTGACTCGAGCTTCGCGGCGTTTCCGGGGCTGCGCATGTTCCCCGTCTCGATGAAGATCTTGGGGACGTGCGACAGGTTGGTGCCGCCGTACGCGTCCGAGCGCAGGTAGCCGCTCGTGTACAGGTTGGAGACCCTCACCCCGGTCGTCTTGCGGTAGGCCTTGAGCATGGCGGCGCCGAGGCGCACGTCGTGGGCGATCCGGCGCGGCCCGAGGCCCACATTCGGTAGCGGCCGGCTGGGCACGATCACGTAGAACCCGTGCACCGACGGGGCGGCGCCGTCGGCGTGGATCGAGACCGCGGCGTCGGCGTGGATCTGATTCCCGAGCGCCGCACGCCGGGTGATACACGGGCCCCATGCCCGCGTGTTCACCGGCGTCATCACGACGGTGGCGCCCATGTCCCGCAGGATCCTGACCGCGTGCAGGCCGACGGCCAGGGTGTACCGCGCCTCCGGATAGCCCGAGTTGGTGGCGGTACCGGTCGTGTCGCACGGCTTGGTGGCGCCGGGGATGCCGTAGAACACGGGGCGGTTGATCTCGGCCGGGTGCAGGCGGTTGCGCACGTTGTGCCCGGGGTCGATCAGGATGACCTTCCCGGCCAGCGACTTGACCGAGGCAGCCGCGGGCGCCCGCGCCGACCCCGCGCCGGCCGCTGCCGGCGCGACGAGGGCGGCCGCCGCGAGGACGGCCGAGAGGCCGGTCAGCCGCCAAGGACCCATGGGGGCATGGTATGGGCTGGCCCGGCGCCGCCGGGGCGGTCGCAGAATTCGGGCAGCTCGCGGTCAGGCGAGGAGCAGCGCCAGCCCGAGCGCGAGGAACATCAGCACCCAGCCGCAGACCGCTGCGAGCGCCATCCAGGCCATCAGCCGTGCACGGGCCGCCTCTCGGCGATGCGTGACGACGAGCGCCGCCGTCGCCAGGACGAGCGCGACCTCCGGGGCAGACATCAGCACGGACGACCACGCAACGATCGAGAGGAGCGGCAGCAGTGGCGCGAGCGCACATGCCAGCGCGGCCCCGGCCACGATCGAGACCCACGCCGGCGCGGCCGGCCGGCTCGGAAGAGACGGTGTGGAAACGGTGTTCACGGTGACCTCCGACGAGGGTGGCTTGGACGCTCCCAAACGTACGGAGCAGCCGGGGTGGCCGCGTCGGGGATTCCCCTTGGCCGCAGCTGTGCCTTGACACATATAGCGTTTGGATATATCGTGTCGAGGTATGGAACCGAGTGCGGCCACCTGGGCGGTGTTGGGCCTGATCGCGGACAGGCCGCGGAGCGGCTACGACGTGAAGCGCATCATCGACAGGTCGATCCGCCATTTCTGGGCGGCCAGCTACGGCCAGATCTATCCCGAGCTCAAGCGCCTCGAGCAGGCGGGCTGGATCGCCGGTGACGATGCGCCTCGAGGCGGGCGCGCTCGCAGGATCTTCCGGATCACTCCCGCCGGCAGCGAGGCGCTCGGCGCGTGGCTGGCGGGGCCCACTACCCGC
>CAVSVU010000010.1:0-379071 GCA_963731515.1 uncultured Actinomycetes bacterium
CGTCGTGGTCGTGAACTACCGCAGCGCCCCGCTGATCGGCCGCGCCGTCGAGGCGGCGCGCGAGCTCGCCGGCGACGAGGCAGGCGTGATCATGGTCGACAACTCGCCGGGCGACGGAGCCGCCGACGCCGTGCGCGCCGCCGCCCCGGCGGCGACCGTCCTCACCAACCGCACGAACCGCGGGTTCGCGGCCGCCGTCAACCGGGCGATCGCGGTCTCCGCGGCCGACGTCGCCCTGCTCCTGAACCCCGACGTGGAGGCGATCACCGGGGACTATGCGCAGGTCGAGGCCGCCTTCGCCGACCCGCGCGTGGCGGCGGTGGCGGCGCGGCTCGAGCACCCCGACGGGAGCCCGCTCGGCAACTGCTTCACCGCTCCGCGGCCCTTCGACTACCTCTCCGAGGATCTGGCGCTGGCGCAGCGGTTCCCCCGGTGGGGGCGGCCGCGGCGCTTCCGCCTGCTCGACCGCGACCCCGCGCTGGCCGGGACGGTCGACTGGGCGTCGGGAGCGTGCCTCTTCCTGCGCCGTGCGGCGTTCGCCGACGTCGGCCCGTTCGACGAGCGCTTCTTCGTGTACTGCGAGGAGACGGACTGGATGGTGCGGGCGCGGCGGCGCGGCTGGGAGACGGCCTACGTGCCGTCCGTGCGGGCCGTGCATGCGACGGCCGGCAGCTCGCCCGGCGTCGACGCCCGCCCGTCGCTGCTCCTGCTCGAGAGCCAGCACCGGTACGCCCGCAAGCACTTCGGCCCGGCGCCGGCCGCCGCCCTGCGGGCTGCGCTCGCGGGCATCGACGTCGCCCGGATGGCCCGCCACGCCCGCGGGAACGGCGGCGCGCGTGCCGCGGCGCGGGCGCGCATCCCCGTCCACCTGGCCCTGCGCGCGCCCCGGCCGGCGCCGTGACCGACGTCGAGTACGCCGGCTCGCTCGACCGCGTGCCGACGGCCGAGTGGGACGCGCTCGCCCAGGCCGCGGGCCACGTGTTCGCGACCCCCGAGTGGCTGCGCACGTGGTGGCGGCACCACGGCGCCGGCCGGCGGCCGCTGATCGGCCTCGCCCGCGCCGACGGCGCGCTGCGGGCGATCCTGCCGATGTACGCGTGGTGGCGCGACGGGGTCGCCGTGCTGCGCTTCGCCGGGCACGGCCCGAGCGACCGGCTCGGCCCGGTGTCCGCCCCGCTGGCCGACCCGGGCGCGGCGGCGGCGGTGTCGGCAGCGGTGGCCGCCGTGCCACTGCGCCGGTTCGTCCTCCTCGCCGAGCATGTCGCCGCCGACCAGGGCTTCGGCCGGCTGACCGGCGCCCGCCCGCTCTACCGCGAGCCGAGCCCGGTGCTGCGATTCGAGCACGACACGTGGGACGCGTTCCTGGCGGCGCGGGGGGCGAACTTCCGCCAGCAGGTCCGCCGTTACCCCCGCAGGCTGGCCGAGCGCGGCCCGCTCGCGTTCCGGCTCGCCGCCGACCGCGACCGGCTCGACGACGACCTCGACACGCTGTTCGCCCTCCACCGCGCCCGCTGGGGCGGCGACGAGACGCCGTTCCTGGCGGCGGCCGCGTTCCATCGCGACTTCGCCCGGCTGGCGTTCGACCGCGGCTGGCTGCGGCTGTGGTTCCTCGAGGTCTCCGGAAAGCCGGTCGCGGCCCTCTACGGCTTCCGCTTCGCCGGCGCCGACTCGGGCTACCAGGCCGGACGCGACCCGGCGTTCGCGGACGGGCAGGTCGGGTTCGTCCTGCTGGCCCACGCCGTGCGCGCGGCCCTCGAGGACGGGATGGGCGAGTTCCGCCTCCTCCGCGGCGGCGCCGCCTACAAGGAGCGGTTCGCGACCGCCGACCCCGGCATCGAGACGTACGGCCTGGCCCGCGGCGCGGCGGCGACCGGGATGCTCTCCGCCGCCGTGGCGCTGCGCGGCCGCTCGCTCGGGTTGCGCCGGCTGCTGGATCGGCGCTAGCAGGTCCGCTAGCCGCTCGACACGACGGCGCGGGCGGGGTTGCCCGCGACCGTCTCGCCCGGGGCGACGTCGTGCGTGACGACCGCGCCCGCGCCGACGAGCGCGCCGGCCCCGATCCGCACGCCGGCCAGGATCACCGCGCCGGAGCCGATCGCGGCGCCATGCTCGACGGCCGATCCCTCGAGCTCCCAGTCCGTCCCGGTCTTGAGCTCGCCGGCATCGGTCGTCGCGCGCGGCCGGCGGTCGTTCACGAACATGACCCCGTGGCCGACGAACACCTCGTCGCCGATCTCGATGCCGGAGCACACGAAGGCATGGCTCTGGATCTTGCAGCGGGCGCCGACGACCGCCCCTGCCTGGATCTCGACGAACGGGCCGACGCGCGTCCCCGCGCCGATCCGGCACCCGTACAGGTTCGTGAACGAGTGGACGAAGACGTCCTCGCCGAACTCCACATCGGCGATCAGCCGGTGCGGCGCATCGTTGGCGGGCTCAGACGCCATGGTCGAAGAACTCCCGGATCGCGTCGCAGACGCCGCTGACCTGCTCCTCGCCGATGCCGGGGTAGAGCGGCAGCGACACCAGCTCGGCGCAGAGGCTCTCGGCGACCGGGAAGGCGCCCGGGCGGTGGCCGAGCGAGGCGTACGCGGCGGAGAGGTGCGGCGGCTCGGCGTAGTGGCGGCCGGTGGCGATGCCGCGGCCGCCAAGGTGGGCGCGCAGGTCGCCGGCGTGGGCGGTGCGGACGGGATAGAGGTGCCACACGGGCCGGCTCCCGGCCGGCACCGGCAGCGGACGCACGTCTCCGACCCCGGCGAGCCCCGCGGTGTAGAGGGCGGCGGCCGCCGCCCGCTCGCGGTTCCAGCCGTCCAGGTACGGCAGCTTGCGCAGCAGCACGGCCGCCTGCAGCGTGTCGAGGCGGGCGGTATACCCGATCCGCTCCGAGCGGCGGCCGTCGCGCTCGCCGTGCTGGCGCAGCGTCCGCGCCCGCGCGGCCAGGCCGGGGTCGTCGGTGACGAGGGCGCCGGCGTCGCCCATCGCGCCCAGGTTCTTGGTCGGGTAGAAGCTGTAGGCGGCGGCCGCCGAGAGCGCGCCCGGGCGGACGCCGTCGCGAACGGCGCCGTGCGCCTGGCAGGCGTCCTCGACCATTCCCGCACCGGCGCCGCGGGCGACGTCGGCCAGCGCGCGCATGTCGGCCATCTGCCCGTAGAGATGCACGGGCAGGATCCAGCGCGTGCGCGGCCCGACGGCCGCCGCGGCCGCGGACGGGTCGAGCTGGTAGTCGGCCTCGCCGACGTCGGCCACGACCGGCGTCGCGCCGGCCTGGCTGACGGCCTCGAACGTGGCCACGAACGTGAGGGCCGGGACGATCACCTCGTCGCCCGGGCCGGCGCCGGCCGCGATCAGCGCGAGCCGGATGGCGTCGAGCCCGCTGGAGACGCCGACGCACTCGGCCGCCCCCGTGTGCGCGGCGAACGCCTCCTCGAACCGGCCCACGTGGGGCCCGTTCGTGAACGCCCCGGCGGCGACGATCTCGGCGACGTCCGCGAGCACGTCCTGCTCCACCACGCCGTTCACGTGCGAGAGGTCCACCAGGGGAAGTGTGCGGGCCGGCGCGTGGGACATGGCGAGGCGCTACCGGCAGACTACTCGACGTCCGCCGCGACCATGGTGGCGCAACACCCCTGTGGTACCTTGCGCGCGCCGTGCGCATCCTGATCGTCTGCGACTTCCTCTTCAAATACGGATCGCAACAGGCGCGGTCGTTGGTACACGCGGGACATGACGTAGCGATACTGTGCCGCTCGCACGCGCTCGAGTTCGGCGGGCTCGACGACGAGCGCGCCGAGGTGCACGACCGCCTGCGCGGCGAGGGCATCCGGATGCTGGTCGTGCCCGGACGGGTGCGGTCGGCGTCGGCGCTGCCGGCGATGCTCGGCATCCGCCGGGCGCTGCGGCGGTGGCGCCCGCACGTCGTGCACGTGCACGAGAACCACGATCCCCGCCTGCTCGCGCTGACGTCCGGCTACCGCACCGTGCTCACGGTGCACGACCCGCTCGGCCACCCCGGCGCGCCCGGGCTGACCCGGAGCGAGAACTGGGCGTTCCGGCGCTGGTTCCGTCGCGCCGACCGCTTCATCGTCCACGGCCAGGCGCTCGTCGACGAGCTGCGCCCGATCGTCGGGAACCGCCGCCCGATCGCCGTCATCCACCACGGGACGGACGCCCGCGCTCTGCCGCTCCCCGCCCCCGCCGAGCCGACCGTCCTCCTCTTCGGCCGCCTGGAGCAGTACAAGGGCGTCGAGGTGCTCGTCGCCGCCATGCGGCTCGTCTGGGAACGGCGGCCGGACGCGCGGCTCGTGGTCGCCGGCGAGGGCGATGCGGCCCGGCTCGTCCCCGCGGACCCGCGCATCACGCTCATGGCCCGCTACATCTCCGAGGCCGAGGTCGACGGCGTGCTGGCGAGTGCCTCGCTGGTGGCCCTGCCCTATACCCAGGCCAGCCAGAGCGGCGTCGGGCTGCTCGCGATCGCCGCGGGCGTCCCCGTCGTGGTGAGCGACCTGGGCGCCCTGCCCGAGCTGGCGTACGACGGCTCGTTCGTCTCCGCCGCCGGCGATCCGCGGGCGCTCGCCGACGCGATCCTGCGCCACCTCGACGACGACGGCGACGTGCGGGCGCGGGTGCTCGACCACGCCCGGGCGAACTTCTCGTGGGAGCAGGCCGCCCGGCGGACGACCGAGCTCTACCGCGAGCTCATGCGCGCGCGCCCGTCATGAGCGCAGGAGCACGACGCCGCTCGTGCGCTGGAGCTTCACGTTACGCACACGACCGAGGCCGGAGCCGACATACGTGGCGCCCAGGTGCACGACGCCGGTCGCCCGGGCATGGGGATTCACCAGAACGACACCATTCGTGAAATCACGCCGGTAGTCACCGTTACGTAACACCCGGTAGGGCCCGCGGGCCGCGCCCAGCCGTTTCGTCAGGTCGTACTCCGGCCACCACATCTCCGTGGTGTAGTCCGTCGATGCGTAGAGGGCGCTGTGGCCGCTCTCCGCGAGCAGCATCGTCGCGAGCGCGTAGCGGGCGCCGCCGCGTGTCCGGGTGACGGCATGGTCGAGGCTCAGCTTGCCGTTCTTCTCGGACCACAGGTTGTGCCCGAACTTCGCCTGCCAGAGGCCGTTCCGCAGCGAATCGCGGCCGGCGCCGCCGTTCGTGTACGACTCCTCCATGGCGCCGTCGAGGGGGCCGTTCCACCTCGGCCAGAGGCCCTTCGTCACCGTCGAGCCGCCGATGTTGGCAACCGCGAGCAGCCCGGCCGACTGGAGCTGCGGGGCGACGTTCTGGAAGAACGAGTAGACGGCCGCCTGCCAGGTGGCATCCGTCGGGTACTTCACGCACCGGCTCGAGCCGCCCGCGATCACCCAGCGCAGCGAGGCGTTCGCGTCGTCGAGGAAGATGCCGTCGAAGCCGCCGGCATGAGCGTCGGCGATGACGCGCGCGACGCCGGCGTTCTGGTAGGCGGGGTTGCCGACGTCCATCACCCGCGAGCTCGGGTAGTCCTTGAAGACGAGCCGCTTCCCGGCCGGGTCGGTCAGGAACCAGTCGGGGTTGGCGGTCGCGTCCCCCCACCCGACCCAGTCGGCCTCGCCGGTGGCGTCGCGGGGGTCGGCGCTCATCATGTCGACGTACATGAACACCTTCAGCCCGGGGTCCTCGGCCTTCAGCCGCGCGACCACCGGCGCATCCGACTGGTGCATGACCATGTACGCGTAGCGGCCGTGCTCCCGGGAGACGTCCAGGCGCGCGGGCGCCGACCCGTAGAGGACGCGGAAGAACGGGTCGCCGACGGGTGCGGCGGCGGCAGGCCCGGCCGCACCCCTGCGTGGGGGCGACTTGCCGTCGGACGGCCCGGCGAGCCAGAACGCCGTCGCGCCCAGCGCGACCGCGGCCAGGGCCGCCATTGACCCACGACGGATCCCGATGCGGGCGAGCAGGTTTGGATCCATCGGATTGCGGTGCCCATCCGGCCGCCGGCGCGACCGCCACACCGACGCACCAAATTAGCAGAGTCCCGAACCGGCGTCTGTGGTGCAGATCGCGGGCCTCCGCGGCTACCCTGGAGCCTCGTACCATTCTCGCCTGGTCCCGGGGCGGGACCGGGCCGACACGCAGCAAGGGGGCGGCGTGCGCGCTACACAGGCATTCGACATCGACGCCACGGCATTTGCGGACGCGTTCGCGCGGAAGTCCATGGCCGTGCACCACGAGCTGGCCGACCATCCACTCTTCACCATCGACGCGATCGCGGAGCTGGCGGACAGCCTGCCTCCGGAATCGGTCCGGCGCGAGCAGGGCGACCTGCCGCTCGCGAACTCGGGGTTCGGGTACGTCGAGGTCGGGCAGGGCCCGCCCTCGGAGAGCATCCGGACGGTCGAGGAGAGCGGCTACCGGATCACCCTGCGCGACATCCAGCAGGCGCCCGAGTACGCCGAGCTCATCAACGAGTGCCTGGACGAGGTCGCCGGCCTCGTCGAGGACCGCGAGGGCGGCATGACCCGCCGGGCGGGCTACCTGTTCATCTCGTGCCCGGCGTCGACGACGCCGATGCACTTCGACGTCGAGCACAGCTTCCTGCTCCAGGTCAGGGGGACGAAGCACGTGAGCGTCGCCTCGTTCGACGACGACGTCGGTCGCCCGCCACCGCGAGCTCGACCGCTACATCGACGGCGAGGAGTGCGACTTCGAGACGATGGAGCGGCAGGCCGTCACGACCGTGATGGGGCCGGGCGTCGGCGTGTACCTGCCGTCGTACGTGCCGCACTGGGTGAGGACCGAGGCGGGCGTCTCGATCTCGTTCTCGATCCCGTTCTTCACCGCCTACACGGAGCGGGCGGAGGGCGTGTCGCGGATCAACGCGCGCCTGCGCAAGCTGCACCTTCAGCCGCGGCCGCTGGGCTCGTCGGACTCGGTCGACCGGACGAAGGCGGTCGTGTTCCGCTCGATCCAGAAGCTGCGGGGCGGCGCGACCTAGACGCGGCCGCGCCTGACCCTGCGGCCGCCGTCGAGGCACTCGAAGCGGGAGTCGAACGTGTAGGTGTGGGTGCCGACGAGCCCGGGCATCCAGTCGGGATCGATCCGCCCGACCGGCGTCTCGCGGTACGCCGCCGGGGTGAGCACGTCGACCCGGTGGAGGACGACGGCCCCGCCGTAGCGGCGGGAGCCGTCCTGGGCGGGGCGGATCAGGTCGCCGCCGCGGTGGAAGAGGCGGCCGGCCGGCCGCGCCCGGCCGGGATCGGTGACGATCGGGTTGGCCGGATGCGGCGTCCAGACGGCGTCGAGCGCGGGCGCCGAGTACAGGTGGAGCACGCCGGGGTCGGCCGGCCCTTCGACGACGCTCGCGAACAGCCACAGCACGCCGTCTGCGCCGACGTGGAGGGTCGCGTCGTGCGCCGTGAGCCCGTCGATCAGCACCCGCTCGAGCCGCCAGCGAGCGGGCAGCTCGACCGCGGTGTGGAGCTCGATCCGGCCCGCCTCGCCGGTCTCCGGGATCATGTGGACCGCGCCGTCGTGCGCGAACACGAACGGGTAGGAGAGGTGGTGGTCGCGCTCGAGCGCCCGTTGCGGCGGCCCGGCGGCGCCGCCCGGGCCGAGCTCGAAGGCCGAGATCGCGCCGCGCCCGGTGGCAAGGTCGAGGTCCTCGCAGAAGACCAGGTGGCGGCCGCCGGCCTCGAACGCGAACGGGTCGCACAGATAGCGTCCGGGCGGGTTCGGCACGACGCGCGGCGGGCCGCTGATGCGGCCGTCGGGCGAGCGCTCCCGCACCGCGATGAACCACTCGTCCCGGCTCCACGTGCTCCGGCTCCGCGCGGCGACCCCGCGCGCCCCGGTGCGGGCCGCCTGGAGCGCAACCGTCGCCGGCCCTGCCGCGGGCCCGGCGTCGGCGGGGGCCTCGACGCCGGCCGGGGCGGCGCCGTCGCGCGCAGCCCGGCGGAGCGTCCGCAGCACCAGCCGCGCCCCGGCCCAGGCGGCCCCGTCACGGGTGCGGGTCAGCGACAGCGGATCGGCCGGAGACGTGCACCGCGCCAGCACCCGCGCCGGCCCGTCGCCGTCCAGCGCGACGAGCGCCGTCTCGGTCGGCCTCCGCCCCTCGACTGCGCGCATGCGCTCGGGCGGGCCGCCCTGCCGGCCGTCGTCGAGCGGCGCGAGCGTCCACGTGCCCAGGCGCGGCGCGCGGCCCCGGCCCGGCCGTCCGCCCGGGGGGCAGGAACGACACGACGACGTCCACGTCGCCGTCCGGCGGGAATGCCTCGAGCCGTGTCGGGCGCAGGGCGGCCGCGGCGCCGAACACGCGCGCATCGAGGCGGTCGTAGAGGCCGCGGACGCGGTCCGCCGGGCCGCCGTCCCCCACCGCCGCCCCCGGGCGCGCGCACGACGGCGGCAAGCTCGCATCCGCCGTCCGCGGCGATGCGCTCCGCCGTCCACGCGACCCACGCCGGCACGGCGAGGTCGGCGACGACCAGGGCGACCCGCAGGGGCCGATGGGGCTCAGCCACCGGGCGACCCGAGCAGGCGCTCGTAGCCGGCGACCAGCCGCGGCCCACCGGCGCGCTCCCAGCTGATCCGCTCGCGGAAGCGCTCGCGCGCCGCCGCTCCCAGCCCGCGGGCCCGGCCGGGATCCGCGAGCAGGGCGCGAACGGCGGCGGCGAGCCCCGCGGCGGTCATGTCCGGGGCGTACTCGAGCGTGTCGCCCGCCACGCGCTCGGTCTGCGGCAGGCGGTGGGCGACGGCCGGGGCGCCCGCCGACATGTACTCGACGACCTTCACGAACGTGGCCAGGCGGTTGAAGGCCGAGTCGACCTCCGGCGCGACGCACACGTCGGCCGAGCGGACGAGCGAGGCGATGCGGTCGCGGTCGCGCACGAACCCGAGCCACTCGAAGGAGCCGGCGACGCCACGCTCCCGCGCGCGCCTGCGCACCGCCTCGAGCGCCGACCCGGCCCCGGCGACGACGACCCGCACCCGCCCGGGCAGGCCCAGCTCGGCGACGGCATCGACGAGGCGGTCGACATTGTCCTGCTCGGCGATCGTCCCGACGTAGGCGAGGAGGTGATCGGCGCCGTCCCGCCAGCGCGGGTCGGGGGGCACGTCGGGCAGCGACCAGCCGTTGGGGACGACCTCGCTGTCGCCGCGCAGGAGCCCGTCCCGCTCGGCCCGGGCGCGGTACTCGGCGTTCGCGAACACGACCAGGCCCGCCGCGGCGAAGCTCGAGCGCTCGATCCACCGCGCCGTCGTCATCAGCGGGCGGCGCAGCGGCGTCTGCGGGAACTTCTCCGCGAGCAGGACGGGCGCGGCGTCGTGCTGGTCGAACACGAACCGGGGCGTCGAGCCCTGCACGGGCCGAAGCGCCCGGCGGGCCAGGAAGAGGTTGTCGGGCGGATTGCCCGCGTGCACCGCCGCGACCGGCGCCCGCCGCGCCGCCCGGCGCAGCGCGAGCAGCGCCCGCGCCATCGCCTGCTGCTGCTCGCGGATCTGGCCGGCGACGCCCCGGCCCTCGTGCGGCTGCGGGAAGAGCTCGAGCCGCACCCCCGCCGCGGTCATCGCCCGCACCGCCTCGCGTGAGCGGCAGCCGCCGACGAGCGTCACCGCATACCCGGCCTCCGCCAGCGTCTCCGCCTCACGGCGCGGGCGCAGGTCGATCTCGAGCGCCGCGTTCTGGCTCACGATCACGACGTGGGGGGCGCTCACCGCCCCACCGCCCCCAGCAGCTCCGCGTAGCGGCCGGCCATCGCATCGATCGAGAAGGCGCGCCGCTGGCGGTCGCGTCCGGCCCGCCCGAGCGCCTCGGCGCGGGGGCGGTCGCGGGCGAGCGCGGCCAGCGCGTCGCCGATCTCGCCCGGCCGGTCGCGGGGGACGAGGATGCCGGTCTCGCCGTCGGCGACCGCCTCGCCCACGCCGCCCACGTCGGTCGCGACCACCGGGCGCGCGAGCGACATCGCCTCGAGAGCGGTCATCGGCAGCCCCTCGACGGCGCTCGTCAGGCAGAGGACGTCGGCGGCGGCGATGACGTCGAGCGCGTCCGCCCGGTAGCCCACGGCGCGCACCGCCCCTCCGCTGCGCGCCGCCGCGCGCTCGACCGCCTCGGCCTCCGGGCCGGCGCCGACCACGATGCCGCGTACGGCGGGCTCGACCCGGCGGGCGGCCACGACCTGGTCGACGAACGTGACCGCGCGCTTCTCGGGCCGCAGCGCCGCCACGAGCACCGCCAGGAACTCGCCCTCCGCGACACCGAGCTCGGCCCGCACCGCCTCGCGGGGGCGCACGGGCGGATCCGAGGCGACGCCGTTCGGGATCACCCTGATCGCCCCACTCGGGTAGCCGTCGCGGACGAGGTGCTCGCGCTGGCTGCGGGCCACGGCGACCACGGCGGCGACGCGCGGTCGCACGGACGCGAGCAGCACCCGCTGGTGCCGCCGCAGCGGCCGCACACCCAGCGGGTCGGGGCCGAGGTGCTCGGTGACGACGTGGGCGGCCCGCTGCCTGCGCGCGAGCGCGTGCCCGACGACGTGGGCGCTCACTCCGCGGCTGACGACGGCCGAGGAGCTCGGCCCGGCCAGCCGCAGCGCGCGGGCGAGCCCGGCGGGGTCGGCACGGTTGCGGAGGCGCGCACACGCGACGGGGATCCCGCCGGCGCGGAGGTCGTCGAAGTACGCGCCGCGCCCGTCGAGGGTGACGACGCTGACGTCGAAGCCGCGCCCGGCGAGCGCCGGCACGAGCGCGAGCCATTGCCGCTCGGCCCCGCCCGCCTCGAGGTTCGGGCAGACGAACACGAGCCGGCGGTCCCCGTTCCGCGTCATCGCGACCGCCGCCCCGCCAGCATGCCGCGGTACACCGTCCAGGACGCGCTCGGCGATCGGCCGGCGCCCGTAGGCCTCCATCGCAGCCCGCAGGCTCGCACCGCCGCCGGCCCGGAGCGCATCCTCGACGGCGGCGGCGAGGGCGCCCGGGTCGCGCCTGGCGATGGCGCATCCGGGCAGGCCGCGGATGAGGTCGGGCACGTCGCCGACGGGCACCGAGACGACCGGCGTCTCGCACGCGAGCGCCTCCTTCACCGCCACCGGCGCCCCCTCCCGAATCGACGTCAGCACCGCCACGTCGGCCGCCCGCATCGCCAGCGCCACCCGGTCGCGCGGCAGGCCGTCGAGGCTGGCGGCGTGGACGCCGGGGACGCGCACGCGCAGGCGCTCCACCATCGCGTCGAAGACGTCGACCCGCTTGTTGGCCGCCTTCGAGCGGTCGCCGCGGGCGGCGGGGAAGAGGATGCACGGCCCCGCCTGCGGCCAGCCCAGCTCCCGCCGGGCCTCGGCCCGGTCGCCCGGGCGGAAGAGGTCGAGGTCGACCGCGCACGGGATCACGGGAGCACGCTCGAGCCGCAGGGCCTCGGCGACGACCGGGGCGACCGCGATCGGCTGCGTCCGCCGGGCGACGGCGCGCGAGACCCGCCGCTGCCATCGCACCCACGCGTCGCTGCCGTGGAAGGTCGTCACCACGGGCGTGCGGAGCTGGACGGCGGCGACGGCGCCGGAGAGGCCGTAGTGGGCGTGGACGAGGTCGAAGCGGTCGCGGCGCAGGGCACGCCGGAGCGTCGCGGCGGCCGTCAGGTAACGGCGCTTGTCGCGGCGGCCGTCGAACGCCTGCACACGGACGTCGGCGCCCAGCGCGCGCAGGTCGCAGACCTGGTCGCGCACGAAGCAGCCGAGGTGCGGCTCGGCCGCCGTCGGATACATGTTCGTGAGCACCAGCACGCGGATGTCGCCGTTGCCTGGCATGGTGCGTCCGGCGGGGCGGCGGTCAGGCCGCTCCCGCCTGCAGCGATCCCTCCGCCGCCTCGATCATGCGCACGACGTCGAGCCCGATCTGCGGCGACGAGCGCGGCGTCTCCCCCGACCTGATCGCGTGGCAGAAGTCCTCCATCTGGAGGCCGATCGGCTCGGCCGGATCGAGCCGGGGCGAGACGATGTCGCCGGCGCGGTAGTTCAGGTACTCGCCGAAGGACTCCGGGTTGCGGGGCAGCACGCTCGAGTCGTAGATGCGCACCGGCTCGGTGCTGCAGTCGTCGTAGACGACCATCTTGCTCGAGCCGACGACGGTCGTCCGCCGCAGCTTGCTGGGGGCGAGCCAGGCGAGCTCGATGTGGGCGATCGTGCCCGAGGCGAACTCGCAGCTGATGAAGGCCACGTCCTCCTGGCCGGGGACGATGCACGCGCGACCCATGCTGATCACCCGCGAAGGCCGCTCCCCGAGCCAGTACATGAGGATCGAGAAGTCGTGCGGAGCCAGATCCCAGAGCACGCTCACGTCGGACTGGTGCATGCCCAGGTTCACCCGCTGCATCGAGACGAAGTAGATGCTGCCGAGCTCGCCGGAGGTGATCAGCTCCCGGATCCGGATCACGGGCGGGCTGTAGAGGAACGTGTGCCCCGGCATGAGCACGAGGTCGCGCTCCTGGGCCGTGCGGATCAGCTCCCGCGCGAGGAGCGACGACGAGGCGAGCGGCTTCTCGACGAAGACGTGCTTGCCCGCCTCGAGCGCCCGCATCGCCAGGTCGTGGTGGGTCGAGACCGGCGTCACGACGCAGACCGCGTCGAGCTCGGGATCGTCCAGCATCTCGTCCAGCTCGCGCGTCTGGCGCACGGCCGGGAAGCGGCGGCCGACCTTCTCGAGCAGGCCCGGCCGCAGGTCGCACATCCACGAGGCCTCGGCCCCCTCGATCTCGTTCAGGTTGCGCACCAGGTTCGGGCCCCAGTAGCCGAGCCCGACGACGCCGACCTGGACGGCCGGCCGCTCGCTCTCGCCCTGCCGGGCCGAGACCACGTCCGGCAGCGCGGGCCGGGCCGGATGGCGGAGGTCGAGCTTCACACCGTCGCCCCGCGCTGGCGGAGCATCTCGGCCGGCGTGCGCAGGATGAGCCGCACGTCGAGGCCGAGCGACCAGCCGCGCACGTAGGCGACGTCCATCTCGAGCGCCTCGGCGAACGGGGCGTGCGCCCGCGCCTTCACCTGCCACAGGCCGGTGATGCCCGCCGGCATCTCGAAGCGCTCGTAGTGGTGGGGGGCGAAGTGCTCGATCTCGTAGTCGAGGCACGGCCGCGGCCCCACCAGCGACATGTCCCCGCGGAGGACGTTCCAGAGCTGGGGCAGCTCGTCGAGGCTCGAGCGCCGCAGCCACCGTCCGGTCGGCGTGATCACGTCGCGGCGGTCGAGCTTGTAGAGCTCGCCGACGGCCGCGTCGCCGTTCATCGAGCGCTCGACGAAGTCGCGATGCCCGGACGAGTCCGCATCCGCCGTCATGGTGCGGAACTTGAGCATCGTGAACTCGTTCATGTTCGCGCCCAGCCGGGTCTGGCGGAAGAACACCGGGCCCGGCGTCTCCCGCGGGATGCGCCAGGCCGCCCACAGGAAGACCGGTGCGGAGAGCACGAGGCCGACGCTCGCCCCGATGACGTCGATCGCCCGCTTCACGGTCAGCGCCCGGCGGGACCGGCGCCGGTGCGAGAGCGTGACGAGCGGGATCCCCTCGACGTCCGCGAAGCCGAGATCGGGCCCGATGATCTCGAACATGCGGGGCACGACGTCGACGCGCACGTCCTGCCGCATCAGCGGGCGGACATGGGTGAGCACGTCGCCGTCGTTGTGCTTGGAGAAGGCGACGATCACGCGGTCGACTCCGCGCTCGCGGACGATCTCCGAGAGGTCGTCCATCCCACCGAGGACGGGGACGCCGGCGACGTCGCGGCGGACGCTCTTCGGCGGCACGTCCACGAAGCCGACCAGGTCGATGCCGTATTCCGGGTGGTGCAGGAGCTTCCGCGCGACCAGCTGGCCCACGTCCCCGGCGCCGACGATCACGGCGCTCTGGGAGTAGGTGTTGCGGCTGCGGGCGGCCGTCCGCACCGCGGCCCGGCCGGCGACGACGAGGACGGCGGCCACCGCGGCGAACACCACCACCCGGGCCGTGGCCGGCTGGCCGCAGACCCGTCAGCCAGGCGATCGCGAGCAGGAGCCACGTGCCGACCACCATGAGCCGGCCGACGCTCGCCCACTCGCCGCCGCGCCCCAGCAGCTCCCGGCCGGGGTCGGGCGCGTACAGCCCGTACAGGCGGGCGCCCGCGAACCAGCCGGGCAGGGCGACCGCGAACAGGAGCACGCCCTCGACGTGCACGCCGGCCCGGCCGCGCATGGTCGGCACGACGATGCTCGTCACCAGGAACGCCGCGACGAGCGCGATCACGTCGCTGGCCGCCAGGAGCGGCACGAGCGGGCCGGGCCGCGCCCGGACGGCGAGCGCCGGCCCGGCGGGGACGGCCGCAGGCCGGAGCTCCGGCGCACGCGCCCGCTCGGCTGTCGCCCGCTCCTCAGGCACCGCTCGCGTCCTTCCGCCCGTTCGTCCGGTCGCCGTAGGCGTACGCGTAGCCCGAGGGGCCGTTGCTGCCCGTGGCGATGAACCCCAGCTTGCGGGCCGGGCAGGCCTCGAGGATGCGGCGTGTCTCGGTCGAGCGTCACGCGCCGGATCTGGTTCAGCTCGGTGACGACCACGACGGCGTCCGCGCGGCTTGCGATCGCCATGGCGTCGCCGACCGCGAGCATCGGCGGCGAGTCGATCAGGAGCACGTCGCAGCGCTTCGCCAGGGCGCGCACCGCCTCGCTGACGAACGCCGACGACAGGAACTCGCCCGGGTCGGGCGGGGCCGGGCCGACCTTCACGACCTCGAGGATGCCCGTATCCGCGACCGCCGACTCGGGATGCACGTCGACGACGCTCAGGACGTCCGCCAGCCCGGCCTCGCCGACGGCGACGCTCGTCAGGCCGGGGCGGCCGTCGAGGTCGAAGAAGCGGTCGACGCCCGGTTGGCGCAGGTCGAGGTCGAGCAGGATCACGTGCCGGCCCGAGCGCGCCAGCGTCACCGCCAGGTTCGCGGCGGTGGTGGACTTGCCCTCGCCCGCGGTCGTCGACGTGATCACGATCGAGGCGACGTCGTGCTGGAGGCGGGTGATGTCGAGGCTCGTCCTCAGGATCCGGAATGCCTCCGCCCCTGGCCCCGGCGGGCTCCGACAGCGCCGCCAGGCCGCTGCCGTTCAGGCCCGGGTCGGGCCGGGGAACGTGGCCGAGCAGCGGCAGGCCGAGCCGATCGCGCACCTCGTCGGCCGAGCGCACGCGCGTGTCCAGCGTCTCGCGCAGGAACGCCAGCGCCGACGCCGAGCGCGATGCCGACCAGCACCCCCAGGGCGACGTTCCGGATCGTCTTCGGCTGCACCTGCGTCGCCGAGCCCGCGGCGCCGACGACGACGGCGCTCGACCCGGCCGACTGGAGGGTCTGGAGCGCCTCCAGGTCGCGCTCGTTGAGGGTCAGCCGGCGGAAGAGCGGCGAGTTGCTCTGGCCCGCGGCGGTCAGCGTCGCCAGCCGCCGCTGGACGTCGCCGATCGCGGACGTGAGCGCGTGCACGTCCAGCCGGCGGCGGTAGACCGTGTAGGCATGGGCGTAGCTGGTCGCGAGCTTCTGCGGCGACGGCCGGGACGGGATCGGTCACGGCGAACGAGATCAGGTCGGCCGTCGGGTTGGCCGTGACGCTCGAGTTCGCGAGCAGCCCGCGCCGCCGTCCTCCCGGGCACGCCGGCGGCCGTCACCGCCATCTGGGCGACCGTCCCCACCCGGGCGAGGGCCGCCTGCGTGGCGGCGTAGCGGTCGGGCGGCGAGGTGGTCTGCGCGTTCAGGTCGAGCGCGACGCCCGTCGGGCTCTGCTCGTTCACGAGCACCGTCGCGGTCGCCTGGTAGAGGCGCTGCTGCCGGTGCGAGACGACCAGCGCGATGACCGGCACCACGACGATCGCCGCGAGCACCATGCACGCGTCTCCGCACGAGCATGGCCACCCAGTCGCGGAAGACTGACTCGTCACTCCAACGTTCGGTCACGCCGCCCCCGCCCGGCGCCTTGTCCTAGACGCCTGGGAGTTCAACTCACGCCAACGTTTGCCCCACTACCCGCCGTGCAGCTTCCAGGGAGCTCCCTCTGAGTCGCTCGAGCCCCTGTACGCCCACCGGGGCCCGCCGGCCAAGCTCCGAGATCGCGAGCTACACGACGTGCTGTCGCACGGTAGCACCGGAATCTGTCACCTCAGGGGGTCCAAACCACGGAGGATCGTCTCCGGATGTGCTAGGCGCGGGACCGATGAGACGCAATCGTCTGGATGGATTGATTCCGAATTGACGTGATGTCCTGGGACTGTGAACCGAGCAGCGCAAGGACGCAGGGAGCGTTCATACCGGGCAGAAATACGGGCGCGACCGAGAAGCTGTCAAGGGCATTGCCCTTGAGGGCGGTCCGAGGCGTCTGCGATCACGCAGACGCCGAGGCGCGATGCGACGGTTCACAGCGTCTAGGCCGGAATGTGCGCGCCGGCGACGAGTGCCACCTCTCCGGCCAGGGCTGCGGCCAGCAGCACGCCGACGATGCTGCGGCCGGCAACGAGCAGCGCGGCGGCGGCGGCCGCGAGCACGACGTACTGCCACCACTCGCGCAGCTCCCCGGCGAGCAGCACCGACGATCCGGCGATGGCGCCGATCGCGGCGGGCCCGGCGCCCTCGAGGAACGCCCGGGCGGCGGGGTTCCCGCGCAACCGGCCGAACCGCGAGCGGCCGGCGAGGACGAACGCGAACGACGGCGCGAACGCGACCAGCGCCGCCAGGAGCGCCGCGCCGAAGCCGCCGGCGGCGTAGCCGACCGCCGCCACCGTCCCGACGACCGGCCCCGGCGTGACCTGGCCGAGCGCGACGGCGTCGAGGAACTGCGGGCCGGTCATCCAGTGGTAGCGGGAGACCGCGTCGGACTGCATGAGCGGGATGATGACGAAGCCGCCGCCGAAGCTGAGCGCGCCCACCTTGAACGCCGTCCAGACGAGCGACCCCAGCCCGGCCGCGTGCGGCGCGGCGGCCAGGCTGATCGAGCCGGCGCGGCCGGTGCGCAGGAGCACCTCGACGCCCCCGCAGCCGACCAGCGCGAGCACGACGAACGGGCCGGCCAGCGCGCTCGCCGCGACGCCGGCTGCCGCGTAGACGACCCAGCGGGCATGGCTCGCAGCGCCGGCGACCCGCCGCCACGACGGCAGCGCCAGGTCGCGCGCCGCCCGCAGGGCGACCGCGGCGACGGCCGCGCCGCCGCCCGCGCCGGCGGCGCGCACCCAGTCCGGCGGCGACGAGGACAGGAACAGCCACGCCAGGGCGATGATGATGGCCAGGCCCGGGAGGATGAACCCGGCGCCGCCGACGAGCGCGCCGGGCCAGCCGCCCACGCGCCCCGCGCAGAAGATGGCAAGCTGGGTCGACGACGGCCCCGGGAGCAGGTTGCAGGCCGCGATCGCGTCCTCGAACTCCTCGGCCGGGATCCACCCGCGGCGCTCGACGCAGAGCTGGCGCAGGAGCACGATGTGGGTCGGGGGCCCGCCGAACCCGATCGCACCCAACCGCCCCCACTCCCGGGCGACGGTGCGGAGCGGCTCAGCCGCGGTCGGCGGCACGCAGCATCTTCGGCGTCGCGAGCCACAGGAGCGTCGCCGCGGTCGCATCGCCGCCGGACGCGAGGGTGACCTCGAGGCAGGCGCAGCCGGCCTTGCGCAGATCGACGAACCCCGCCTGCCGCCCGCCGGTGCAGACCTGCTCCACGAGCTCGCTCAGCATCGGCTCGTGCCCCACGATCATCACCGCGTCCTCCGGCCGCTTCGCGAGCGCCCGCAGGGCCGGGTCGGCCGGGCCATCCGCGAGCTCGTCGAGCACCTCGACCGGACGCCCGAAGGCATCGGCCGCCGCCTCGGCCGTCTGGCGGGCGCGGGCCTTCGGACTGGTGAGGATCACGTCGGGCGGATCGGTGAGCCGGGCCAGGCCGCGGGCGGCCTGGCGCGCCCGCTCGACGCCCTGCGGGGTGAGGACACGCGACGCGTCGGTGCCGTCGGCGCCCCTGTCCTCGGCGATCCCATGGCGGAACACGAGCAGGCGCACGGCTAGATGAATACCCCCTCGGCGTCGCGTTCGAGATCGCGCCAGGCGTTCGGGTACGCGGCCCGGGCGGCCCGGCGGCGCTCGTGCTGGCGCTCGATCACCCGGCCCGCGGCAATCGCCTGGGCGGCCGGCGTGCGCGGCCCGACCAGCCCGCGGATGCGCGCCTCGGCGACGGCGGCGTCCTGGTGGTCGCCGAGCACGTCCTGGAGCACCTTGGCGTCGCGGATCACGGCCGTCGCTTCCCCGCCGACGGACCGCTCGGCCAGCTCCGCCGCGTACCGCGCCCGCTTGACGGCGATCCGGGCTGCGTGCAGCTCGTCGTCCGGCGGATCCGAGCCGAGCGCCCGGACGGCCTTGCGCAGCCGGCGGAACTCGCGCGCGGCCAGGTCGCGCAGCGAACGGCCGCTGCGGCTCAGCGGGGGCGCCTTGGTGTCGGCATCGAGGCGCTCGATCAATGCCACGTAGCGGGGCTCGCCCAGGGCGGCGACCAGGGTGTCGCGATCGGCGGCCTGCTCGGCCTCGATCATGCGCACGAGCGCGAGAAATGCCTGCTCGTCCGCGCCGCCGAGCGCGCCGGCGTCGGCGCGCAGGTGCTCGACGAGCACGTCCAGGTCGCGCACCGGCCCGAGTGCCCCGCCCAGCCATCCCAGCTCGGCGCGCAGCTCGCGCACCCACTCGCCGTCGAGCAAGGGGCGAGCCGCCCGCAGGATCGCCCGCATCCGCCGCGTGGCCACCCGCATCTGGTGCAGCTCCTCGGGATCGCGCCCGAGCCGGGTGCCGGGATCGTGGCGGAGGATCGCCTCGTACTGCGCTCGCAGCGCAGCGGCCACGTGCTCGCCTGCCGGGGCGGTACGGGCCGGGCGCTCCGCGGCCGCGGGCGGCGGCAGGTCCAGCGCCTGGAAGAGCTTCGGCCGCATGTCCGCCTCGACGGCGCCGGCCCGGCGCAGGCGGCGGACGATCGCGCGCAGGTCGGAGACGGTGCCGTCGACGAGCTCGACCTCGAGCTCCTCGAAGCGGCGCGCGATCCGCCGGCCCTCGAACACCGCCACGGCGTCGACCACGACCTCGGCGAGCGCCCGCCCGCCCGATCGGACGAGGACGCCCGCACGGTGAGTGCGCAGGCGCGCGACCGGCACGAGCCTGGCGCCGCGCAGGTGCGCAGTGAGCAGCCCCGTCACCTCGGGCGGCGCCGTGCGGCCGCCACGTTCGAACTCGAGCTCCAGCCGGTCCTCGCCGTGGGGCAGCTTGAGCTGCCACGCGCCGCGGCCGCGCTCGACCCGGTGGCGCAGCGTGATCCCGGCCGCGGCCAGCCGCAGGCCGGGCGTGTCGTGGTACGTCGAGCTGAGCTCGCGCTCCGGGAGCGGCTCGCCCGGCAGATGGGGCAGGACGAACCCCGACGGGGCGGTGAGCTTGCGCTCGCGCTCGAGCGTGGCTTTCACCGCGCGATGGTACCAACGGGACGATCCGCCGTGGCCGCGGACCTGACAGAATGGCGGCATGCACGTCATCGCCGTCGTCAACCGCAAGGGCGGAGTCGGGAAGACGACGACCGCCGTGAACCTGGCGGCCGCGATGGCGCTCGACTCGCGTCACGTGCTGCTCGTCGACCTCGACCCGCAGGGGTCGGCCGGCGTGGCGGTCGGCGTTCCGGTCGGGACGGACGACGGCTCCGGCGGCATGTTCCGGGGCAAGCCGCGGTGGTGGGCGCGCCAGTCGCCGGTGGCGACGCTCGACCGCCTGGGGGTGGTCCCTGCCGACCCGCGGCTAGCGGCCGAGGAGGCCGCAACCTCTTCCGACGGCCGCCGTGGCGAGCGGTTCGCGGCCGCGCTCGACGGATCGAACGAGGAGTGGGAGACGGTCGTCGTCGACACTCCGCCCGGCCTGGGCGGTCTCAGCGCTGCGGCGCTGCGGGCCGCCGACGCGGTCGTCATCCCGGCGGCGGCGGACTACCTCTCGATCGACGCGCTCCAGGGCACGATCGAGGCCGTCCGCACGATCGAGCGCGACGCGGGCCGGCGCTACACGCCGCTCGTGCTCCTGCCGACGTTCGTCGATGCGCGCCGGCCGGGCGCGCTGGCCGCCACCGCGCTCATGCGCGACCGGTTCGGCGAGCTCGTGTCGCCGGCCCAGATCCCGCGCAGCGCCCGCCACGACACCGCCGCCCTCGCCGGCTCCCCCGTGGTGGCGAGCGCCCCCCGCTCGACCGCGGCCGCCGCCTATCGCAGCGCGAGCGACGACCTGGTCGCCCGGCTGGGGCGCAAGCCCGCCAAGCGCCACGGGGCGCTCAAGGGCTTCGTCCGCTCCGACATGCGCGAGGCCCTCCTGGCCATGCGCCGCCGCCGCCTCGCCGAGGGCGAGACAGCGGACGGCGCCAGGTAACCGGGGTCTGACCCCGAACGGATCCCGTTACAGGTGGAACGGGATCCGCAGGCCGTTCTCCCCGTCTGCGACGCGGAGTCGAACCAGATGAAGACGGCCGTGTGCCCGCGCGTGTAGGGGCGCCGATGCAGCAGCCCGTGCGTGCCGCCCAGGAACGACCTCAGCCACGCGCTCGCCTGGGCGGGCGACCCGTCGTGCATGTCGTGCTGCAGGTTGGGGACGATCCAGGTGAACCGTCGCCGCAGCTTCAGCCTGTGCGACGGCAGCGGCACCACGTCCGCCCGGCAGACGCGGGCGAGCAGCATCGGACGACGATGCATGGTGGACCCCCTGACCCCTCTGGTACTGCCCGCGGGCAGACCATAGCGCCCGTGGATTGGAACGCCAGCGGCTATGCTCGCCGCGAGAATTCAGCGACCAGGAGGACGTTCCAGATGGCGACGGTGCATGAGGGCGTCGATGCCCTGCGGGAGGCCGCGGGCAGGGAGTGGTTGTCGTGGACGCGGATGGCGGACTTCGACGGCGCCGCCCCGCCGATCCTTGTCGGAGGTGAGGGCCCGTACGTCTACGAGGCGGACGGCACCCGGCTCCTGGACGCGATGTCGGGCCTCTTCACGACCCAGATCGGCTACTCCCACGGCCCCGAGCTGGGTGAGGCGGCCAAGCGCCAGCTCGAGTCCTTCGGGTTCTACCCCAACTGGGCGGCGACCTCGCCGGCGCCGGTGGAGCTCACCCGCCGCGTCACCGACCTCGCACCCGAGAACCTGACCCGCGCGTTCTTCACGTCCGGGGGCTCGGAGGCGGTCGAGTCGGCGCTGAAGCTCGTGCGCCAGCACTGGCTGGGCCGGGGAGAGCCGCTGCGGCGCAAGCTGATCGCCCGCCGCGGCGCCTACCACGGCTGCACGCTGGGGGCGCTCTCGCTCACCGGCATCCCGGCGGCGCGGGCGCCGTTCGAGCCGCTCTTCGGCGACGTCCGCCACGCCGAGAACACCGACCGCCGCAACTACCGCCAGGCCGTCACGGACGAGGAGTGGACGGACGCCGCGGTGACCGCGATCGAGCGCACGATCGTCGCCGAGGGGCCGCAGACCGTGGCCGCCGTCGTCGTCGAGCCGGTGCAGAACGCGGGCGGCTGCCTGACGCCCCCGCCGGGCTATCCGCAGCGGCTGCGGGAGCTGTGCGACCGCCACGGCATCCTGCTCTGGTGCGACGAGGTGATCACGGGGTTCGGCCGGCTGGGCGCGTGGTTCGGCTCCGAACGGCTCGGCTTCGACGCCGACATCGTCACCTTCGCCAAGGGCGTGACGTCCGGCCAGGCGCCGCTCGGCGGCGTCCTCTTCACCGACGACGTCGCGGCGCCGCTGCTCGACCAGAAGACGGTCTACGCCCACGGCTTCACGTTCGGCGGGCATCCGCTCTCGTGCGCCGTCGCCCTGGCCAACCTCGACATCATGGAGCGGCTGGACGTGCTCGCGAACGTGCGCGCGCTCGAGGATCACCTCGGCCGCGTGCTGGACGACGTGGCGGCCGCCTCGCCGCTCGTCGCCGAGGCCCGCGGCGCCGGGTTCTTCCGCGCGATCGAGCTGCGCGACGCCGGCGTCCTCGCCGCCGCCCGCGACGCGATCCGGGCCGAGGGCGTGATCGTCCGCCTGGACGACCGCGTGAACCCGTGCCTCGCCATCTCGCCGCCGCTGATCTGCACCCGGGAGCAGCTCGACGAGGTCGGGGCCGGCATCGCCGCCGGCCTGCGCCGCGCCGCCGCCTGATCACCTGGGGACAGTCCCCGTCTTGCGGGGACTGTCCCCGATTCTGCTACACCGCTGCCGGCTTCGGCAGGGGCTCGATCGCGCGCAGCGCCCGCTCGATCTCGGCCTCGGGCAGCTCGTGGTCCTCGAGCCGGCCGTGCAGGAACGCGTCGTAGGCGGCCATGTCGAAGTGGCCGTGGCCGGACAGGTTGAAGAGGATCACCTGCTCGGTGCCGGCCTCGTCCGCCCGGCGGGCGGCGTCGGCGACGCCCTTGATGGCGTGAGCGGTCTCCGGCGCGGGCACGATCCCCTCCGAGCGGGCGAACGTGACCGCCGCCTCGAAGACGTCGTTCTGGCGGTAGGCCTCCGCCCGCAGCAGCCCGTCCAGCAGCAGCTGGGAGACGATCGGCGCGGCGCCGTGGTAGCGCAGCCCGCCCGCGTGGATGCCCGGCGGGATGAAGTCGTGCCCGAGCGTGTGCATGGCGACGAGCGGCGTGAGCTGGGCGGTGTCGCCGAAGTCGTAGGCGAACGGGCCGCGGGTGAGCGTCGGGCATGCCGCCGGCTCGCACGCGATCACCTCGATGTCGGCGCCCGCGATCTTGTCGCGGATGAACGGCAGCGCCAGGCCCGAGAAGTTCGAGCCGCCGCCGACGCATCCGATCACCACGTCCACCCCGCTCTCGCCGGCGAGGTCGAGCTGGCGGTGGGCCTCCTGCCCGATCACGGTCTGGTGCAGCAGCACGTGGTTCAGCACCGACCCGAGCGCGTAGCTCGTGTCGTCGTGCGTCGCCGCGTCCTCGACCGCCTCGGAGATGGCGATGCCGAGGCTGCCGGGCGAGTCCGGGTTGCGCTCGAGCATCGTCCGGCCGGCGTTCGTGTCGGGTGACGGGCTGGGGACGACGGACGCGCCCCACGTCTCCATCATCATCCGCCGGTACGGCTTCTGGTCGTAGGAGACGCGCACCATGTAGACCTTGCACTCGAGGCCGAAGTAGCCGCACGCGAGCGCCATCGAGCTGCCCCACTGGCCGGCTCCGGTCTCGGTGGCGATCCGGCGGCGGCCGGCGCGGGCGTTGTAGAACGCCTGGGCGACGGCCGTGTTCGGCTTGTGCGACCCGGCCGGCGAGACGCCCTCGTACTTGTAGTAGATCCGCGACCGCGTCCCCAGAGCCCGCTCGAGCCGGTGGGCGCGGTAGAGCGGCGTCGGCCGCCACAGGCGCAGGACGTCGGCGACCTCCTCCGGGATCGGGATCTCCGCGTCGGTCGAGACCTCCTGCATGATCAGGTCGATCGGAAACAGCGGGGCGAGGTCGTCCGGGCCGATCGGCTGGCCCGTGCCCGGGTGCAGCGGCGGCTGCGGCGGCGAGGGCGCGTCGGCGAGGACGTTGTACCAGGCGCGCGGCATGTCGCGCTCGTGGAGCAGGATCTTCGTGTCGGCCATGGCGGTCTCCTGCGGTCAGCGGTGATGGACGCCGCCTGTCGGCGGTCGCCCGATTCTGCCTCAACCGCGCCGCGCGTGCGTCCGGCCTCGCCGACCAGGTGCGCGGGCGCCGCTTTACCGTCGCGCCGGGAACGGGTCGGGGCCCCCGCGAACGGGGGCCCCGAGTGTCGCGCTCAAGCGTCCGTCGTGCTCAGGGCGTGAACTGCGCGTAGCCCTGCTGCTTGCGCTGGCCGGTGCTCGTGAAGTCGCCGCCCGCGAGCACGTCGCCGGTCGAGCCGACGCCGGTGAGGGCGAAGACGCCGAGCACGCTGTTGGCGCTCGGATCCCAGGACGTGAGGTTGCCGGTGGCCTCGTCCACCGCGAGCAGCTTGTCGCGCGGGATGGGGTTCGTGCAGGTGTGCTGTCCGTGCTGCGGCCCGCAGTAGAACTGCATGTGCCCACCGACGTACACGTCGCCGCCGACGACGCCGATCGCCTGGACGTTCCCGTTCGTGCCGCCCAGCCACTTCTGGTTCCCCGTCGCCGGGTCGAACGCGGCGAAGTTGCCGCCGCCGCCCGCACCGGCCACGTACACGCCGTTCGGGTCGGACGCGAGGCCGATGACGTTGTACGACGTGTGGTCGCGCCAGGGCAGGTTGTTCCCGGTGTCGCCGTCGAGCGCGCCGATGTTGGCCGACGAGCTGCCGTTGAGGTGCGTGAACGAGCCCGCGATCACCATCCGCGGGAACCCGAGCAGGCGGATCGCCCGCACCTGGCCGTCAACGGACGGCGACCAGGGCAGGATCGCCCCCGACGTCGTGTTCACCGCGGCCATGTTCGGCCGGGCCGTGCCGTCGACCGTCCCGAAGCCGCCGCCCATGAAGAGCGAGCTCCCGCTCGAGGCGAGCGCGAACACCTCGCCGCTGGCGGACCCCTTGAAGCCGGGCACGATCGCGCCAGAGCCCGTCTGCACGGCGGCGATGCGCGAGTGGTTCGTGCCGCCGACCTGCGTGAAGGCGCCGCCCAGGTACACGGTCGACCCGACGACGCGGATCGCGCGCACCGTGTTGTTCACGTTCGGGTTCCACGGCAGGAGCGCGCCGGTCGTCAGGCTGACGGCCGCGGCATGGTTGCGGGTCACGTTTCCGGTGCCCGCGGCCGCTCCCGGCGGCCGCAAGCGCCGTGAACTGGCCGCCGAGGTACACCGTGTTCCCCGACACCACGATCACGTTCACACGGCCGTTCGTCTGCCAGGTCGGCGCCGGGTGCGGTTGCACCGGGACCGCCTGGGCGACTCCTGCCGTTCCCAACCCCAACCCGGCCACAAGCGCAGCCGCCAACCCTGTCCGACTCTTTCGACCCAGCATCGAAGCTCCCCCAACGGTTCGTATGACTGGGCTCCAACATACGACGGGAATCCGTCAAGTCAACCCCGCCGACCGCCCGGACTTCCAATCCCGCTCACATCAACTGTGAGGATCTGCCAGCCCGATCAGCCGGCGTCGGCGGCGAAACGGCGGTAGACCCCGTCCGCCCGTCGCCGCATGCCGGCGTGCGCAGGCGCATGATACGCGGCGCGCAGCGCATCCTTGCGCGCCTCTTTGTACGCCGACGGCCGCGGCGCGCGGTCCTCGGGCAGCTCCGCCGTCGCGGCGGCGGGGTCGGCGGCGGCCCGGCGCTCGAGCTCGGCGCGGGACACGAGCCCGGAGAGGAAGTCGTGGATCGCGCCCTGCCACGGCGGCCGCCGCGAGCGCATCTCGATCAGGTCGAAACACTCGCGGATGCGCTCCGGGGTGGGGTCGAAGGCCGCGAACTCCGTGCCGAAGCGCGCGTTGACGCGTGCGATCGAGCGGTCGAGGTGCGCGGTCACCTCGGCGAAGTCGGCGACGACCATCGCATCCCGGTGCGAAAGCAGGCGCTCGTGGAAGCGCGCGTAGGCGCGGAGGCCCTGTGGGATCGTCACGTACGGCTCGCGCACGACGAGCGAGAGCACCGTGTCCTCGGGCGGGCGCACCGTGAGCAGGACGGGCACGCCGAGGCGCACCGCCCTGACGATCTGGCCCGGGGCGTGCAGGTGGTGCCCGACCCGCACCGGCCGCGGCTGGGCGAGCTGGAAGGCGACCACGGCGAAGGTGGACGCCGATCGGGTGAAGCCGTCGATGACGAGCTCGGTCGCCTCCGACACCACCGCCTCGCCGTGGCGGCGGCGGGCGAGCGGCAGGTAGGCGGGATGCTCCGCCAGGCGGCTGCGGACCGTCCAGCGCACGTGCCGCACGCCCCTCCTGGCGCGTTCGCCCAGCGCTCGCCGCCCAGCCGGCGTCACACGGCGCGTTCGGTCAGCGTGGCCGGCGCCGTGGCCGACTTGCGCGGATCCGACTTGGTGCGGTCGATCTCGGAGACGAGGGTGATCGCATCACCGTCGACGTCGAAGACGATTGCCTTGCCGGTTGGCATCGCGAACTGCCAGTCGGCGTCGGACGCACCCGCGACGCGCAGCACCGCCAGACGCAGCATGACACCGTGGGAGACGGCGGCGACGCTCTGACCGGGATGCTCCCGGGCGATCGCCCGGAGGCCCGCGACGACGCGGTCGGCAGCCGCGGCCACGGCCTCGCCCTCGGGGCAGACGGCCGCCTCGGGCTCGCCGGTGTACGCGGCCCAGGCGGCGGGGTCGACCTCGGCCGACTCCTCCTTCGTCAGGCCCTCCCAGGCGCCGTAGTCGAGGTTCACGAGGTCGGGCTGGTCACGGACGGCACCGACGCCGTTCCTGACCGCGATCGCCTCCGCCACCTCGCGGGCGCGCCCCAGGGGGCTCGTGTAGACCGCGACGATGCCCGAGCCCACGAGCGCGCGGGCGGCCTCCTGGGCCTCCGCGCGGCCGACCTCGTTCAGCGGCACGTCGAGACGGCCGCGAAACCGCACCTGCGCGTTCATGATCGTCTGTCCGTGGCGAACGAGATGGATGCGGCACACCTGCCGGTTCGCGGCCGGTGGCGTGGGCGTTTCGTCGTGCATACGGTGCTCCTCGGTGGTCGTGCCCGTACCGAGCGGAGGCCTCCAACCGTCGCGCCGGTACACCAGTTGTTCACCAAGTACACCGCCCCTCGCGATCGTTGTCAAGCAGAAACATGCGTCTCCCCCGATCGGGGGAGACGCCGTCAGGGCCGGGCCGCCGCCGTATCTGTCGCCGGCTGCGCCGGAGGCTCCGCCGCCGCGCGCCGGTGCTCCTCCTCGGTCACCGCGGCGCCGAGCTGCTGCCACCACTGGATCCCCCCGATCCACAGGCCCAGAGCGAGGCCGGTCGCCGCCCCGACGGCACCCGCGGTGGCCGCTCCGACCGTCCCGCCGGCGACGGCGAGCAGCCCCGTCACGAGCCGCGAGCGCATGCTGCGCTTCGCCGCCGCCATCGCCCGCAGGCCCACGGTCGCGGCCGTCAGCATGCCCGACGCGGCCATGACCGCCGTGTAGGCGGGGATCACCTCGTGCGCGGCGTGCCAGGAGCGCTTCAGGAGCGCCTCGCCGACCGAGTCGGGGAGCAGGTAGACGACGACCCCCCAGGCCACGAAGACGACGACGAGCGCCACGGCGAGAAGCTCGACCGCGTGCATCATCCGCCGCGGCGAGCGGCGCGCGATCCGCACCGACTCGGCGACCCCGGGCGCCGTCACGCCCAGGTTCAGCACGTTCAGCGGCCCGAGGAGGACCTGTGCGCCGCGCAGCGCCCCTGCGGCGGCCAGGCCGGCGAAGGCCGCCGTCGCGTACATCGCACCCGACTGGGCGGCGTTCCGCGCCATGAACTCGACCAGGTAGCGCGGCCCGAGGTCGCGGTGGTGCGAGAGCCACCAGCGGGTGCGGCCCGGGCGGGGCACGAACCCCGCCTGGACGATGCCGAAGAGGGCCGCCGCCGCGGCGGCGGCGGCCCAGGCGGCGATGAACGCGGGCGCCGAGCGCATCCCTGCGATCAGCACCGCGGCCACGAGCACCACCTGTGCGAGCGCCCACGCCAGGTCGTTCCCGAACGCGGACCGCCCCCGCAGGTGGCTGAAGAAGGCGCTGCGCCAGGCGTCCTGGACGATCAGGCCGGGCATCCCCACGCCGAGCACGAGCAGCGACGCCCGCAGGGTCCCGCCGAAGAGGAACGCGGCCGCCGATGCAGGCCAGCCCCGCGAGGGCGCCGAGCACGAGCGCGACGCCGGTCGCGGCGGCGGCGCCGGTGCGCCACTCGCGCTCGGACGTGGCGCTGTAGCGGACGGTCAGCGGCTCCTGGCAGAGCGCGCGGGTCGCCCCCAGGGTGATCGTGTAGGTCGTGAAGGCGAGCCCGAACGCGCCCAGCGCCGAGGTGCTCACCGACCGGGCGACGAGCACCGCGAGCGCGAAATTCGTGAGGCTCGAGAGCGCCTGGTCGGCGAGGCCCCAGCCGAGCCGGCGGACGCCGCCGCCCGCGCCCGTGCGGAAACCCGTGGCCGTGCTCACGGGGAGATCGTAACCTCGACCCCCGCCGCCGGATATCATCGCCCGCGGTGTGCCGGGAAGCCTGGTCGGCGTGGCACCGCCGTGACCATGTCCACGCCAATCGCCGCACTCCTGTTCCTCACCTCGCTGGCCGCGACGCTGGCGGCGGCGGCGCTCTTCGCCCGCCGGCTCGACCGGCTCGGGATGCGCCTGGGCATCCACGAGGCGGTGCTCGGCCTCCTGACGGCGCTCGCCGCCGACGCGCCCGAGCTCTCGTCGGGGCTGACGGCCATGGCCCGCGGCAACCGCGGGGTGGGCATCGGCGTCCTGGTCGGCTCGAACGTGTTCAACATCGCGGCCATGGTGGGCGTGAGCGCGCTGCTCGCCGGCAGCGTCCGCCTCGACCGGCCGGCGCTCGCGCTGGAGGGGGCGTTCGCCCTCTTCGTCGTGGCGATCTCCGGGGCCGTCCTCTTCGGGGCGATGGCGTCGTGGCTCGCGCTCGCCCTGCTCGTGGTCTGGACCGTGCCCTATCTGGTGCTGCTCGCCCGGGGGACGTTCCACGGGCCGCTGCCGCCGCGCGAGCCCCGCCCGGACGGCCCCTCCGGCGGTCTCGACGCCCGTTCCGCCGCCCGCCGGACGGCCCAGGTCGTCGCGCTCTTCGTCCGGGAGCTGCCCGCCCTCGCCGTCATCGTGCTCGCCAGCGTCGGCATGGTCGACTCGGCGGTCGTCCTGGCGGAGCGCTACGGGATGCCGAAGGAGCTCGTCGGCTTGCTCGTGCTCGCCACCGCCACCAGCCTCCCGAACGCCTACACGGCGATCCGGCTCGGGCTGGCGGGGCGCGGCGCAGCCCTGGTCTCCGAGACGCTGAACAGCAACACGATCAACCTGGCGATCGGCCTCGTGCTGCCCTCGGTCTTCGTCACGCTGGGACACGGCGGGTTTGCCTTCGACTACATCTGGATGCTCGTCCTCACCGTGGTGATGCTCGCGTTGGTCGCGCAGCGCCGCGGCGCCGGGCGGGTCGCGGGAGCGGCGATCATCTGCTCCTATGTCGCCTACGTGGCGATCACGGCCGCGACGAGCGGCTGACCGGGCGCCCGCCGGCGGCTCGGCGGCACCGCCGAGACGCTCCGTTGAGGCGGCGCACCGCACCCTTGAGCCCCGGTTGAGGCCGCCGGGCCTACCCTTGATCCAGGGCCAGGACATGGCCCGTAACGAAAGGGAAGTGATACTCGTGTCCAACACCATCGTGCTCGCCCTGGACGGCGTCGAGCAGTCCAGCGCGCCGGTGCGCTACGCCACCGAGCTCGCCCGCGAGCGTGAGGCCCGCATCGTCGTCGTTCACGTCAGGGAGCTGACGGGGGGACGCGGCGCGGGGCCTCTGCACGCCGACGAGGATGACCGCACGGCCGAGGTCCGCCGGCAGGTCGCAGACCTGCGCGCTCGCGGATTCGAGGCCGAGCTGCGCATCGTCCTCGTCGCTGCGCCGCCCGGCGGCCCTGATCGCCGACGCGGCCGCGAGCGCCTCCGCCGAGATGATCGTCGTCGGCGGCACGACCCACCGCGCGCTCGTCGGGGCGCTCGCCGGCAGCACGCCGCTGCAGCTGCTGCACTCCTCCCCGTGCCCGGTGCTGGTCGCACCGGCCCGCGAGGACGCGAAGGCCACGCAGCGGGAGCCCGGCCAGGCCGACCGCACGCCGATCGCCGCCTGAAAACCGGAAGGGCGTCGTCACCGCGCCGGGGGCCGCACCAGACGGTAGCCGGCCCCCGGCTCGGTGATCAGGTACTGCGGGTGACGCGGGTCACGCTCGATCTTGCCCCGCAGCTTCGAGATGTAGACGTGCAGGTAGTGCGACTCGATCTGGTACGCCGGGCCCCACACCTCGCGCAGGATCGCCCGGTGGGTGAGCAGCTTGCCCTCGTTGCGCACGAGGAGTGAGAGCAGGTCGAACTCGATCCGCGACACCTGCACCGGCTTCGAGTCCACGGTGACGAGGTGGCGGTCGAAGTCGACCGTCAGGTCGCCGACCGTGATCGACTCGGCGCCCTCGCCCTTCGGCGCCGCCCGGCGCATCGCCGCCCGCAGCCGGGCCAGGAGCTCGCCCATCCCGAACGGCTTGGTGACGTAGTCGTCGGCGCCGGCGTCGAGCGCCCGCACCTTCTGCTCCTCCTCGCCCACCGCGGACAGGATCACGATCGGCACCTGGCTCCAGGTGCGCAGGTCGCGGCACACGTCGACGCCCGAGATGTCGGGCAGGACGAGGTCGAGCACGACGGCGTCGGGCGGCCGCGCGGCCGCCAGCCCCAACGCCTCCTCACCGGTCGCGGCCCGCGCCACCTCGTAGCCCGCTCCGCGCAGGTTGGTGGTCAGCGCGCGCAGGATCTGCGGCTCGTCGTCGACGACGAGGACGAGGCCGCCGCTCACCCGGGCGCCTCGTCGGCCGGCGGGAGCGCGAGCGCGAACCCGGCCCCCTGGCCGGGCCGCGACTCCGCCCACAGCCGTCCCCCGTTGGCCTCGGCGAACCCCCTGGCGATGGCGAGACCGAGCCCGGTCCCGGTCTGGTCCTGCGCCGGCGCGCCGCGGTAGAACGGCTCGAACACGTGCTCGAGCTCGCTGTCCGGCAGGCCGCGGCCCTGGTCGACCACACGCACGATCACCTCCTTGCGGGTGCGGGTGACCCGGACGGTGACGGGACTGTCCGCCGGCGAGAATTTCAAGGCGTTGTCGACGAGGTTGCCGAGGATCTGGCGCACCTGCACCGCGTCCACCAGCACCGGCGGCGTGTCGGACGGGATCGAGACCACCACACGGTCGGTGTCCGCGGACACCTCGTCGAGCGAGCCGTAGATCAGATCCTCGACCGTCCACACCTCGGGGGCCGTCGCCACCGCGCCCGCCTGGAGCTTGGACAGCGCGAGCAGGTTGTCGACCACCCGCTCGAGCCGCCGCACCTCGACGCCGATCGTGTCGCGGAGCTCGCGGCGGTCGTCGTCGGAGAGCGTCAGGGTCTCGTCCTCGAGCCCGTCCGAGGCCGCGCGGATGGCCGTGAGGGGCGAGCGCAGGTCGTGGCTGACCGCCCGCAGAACGGCGGTCTTGACGGTGTCCGACCGGCGCAGCGCCTCGGCGTCGAACGCCTCGTTCGCCAGCCGCTCCCGGTCGACGGCCACCGCAAGGAGCGAGGCCAGCGCGGGCAGGAGCCGCTTGCGCGCCTGCAGGTTGGGCTCGCTGCCCTCGACGAGCTCGAGCGTCCCCACCCGCCGGCTGCCCGCGACGAGCTCGATCGGCGCGGTCCCGGGCGAGGGATCGACCCCCTCCCCGAGGACGATTGCGGCCGACCGGGCCCGCAGGACGGCGGCGACACGGTCGCCGATGGGGCCGAGCTGGCCTGCCACGTCACCCCCCTGCAGCAGCGACGTGGCCACGTCGGCCAGGAGCGCCGTCTCGACCTCACGCTGCTCGGCGTCGACCGCCCGCCGGCGCGCCCGCGCCGCGAGCTCGCTCACGACGATCGCGGTCACGAGGTACACCGCCAGCGCGAACCAGTTGCGCGAGTCCGAGAGCGTGAACGTGTGCACCGGCGGCAGGAAGAACCAGTTGAACGCCAGCATGCTGGCGACCGACACGGCGCCGGCGTAGGTCAGGCCGAACACCACCGCCACCGGGAGCACGGCGAAGACGTAGAGCACGCCCAGGCTGAGCACGGGCACGAACGACTTGAGGACGCCGATCGCGACGGTCACGACGACGAGGTCGGCGACGCATGCGCCGGCTGCGAGCGCGTGACGCCGGGGGCCGGACACGCCCTCGGAGCGCCGAATCCGCTCGTGCGATCACGGCGTCACTCTTTCACGGATGGTGCCGGCCGCGGGCCGCAGCGCGAGCGTCTCGGTCGGCGCCCGCATCAGGATCCAGGCCACATCGCGCTCGTCGAACCCGACCCGCTCGTCCGCCGAGACGGGCAGCAGGATGCGGTCGAAGCTCTCGACGTCCCACAGCCGCCGCAGCGCGTCGCGCACCGAGCGGCCGCGCTCCAGGCGGGCGTCGACCGGGATGCCCTCGTCCTGGGCGCGCTGCTCCACGGCCTCGAGCAGCGGGAGCGCCCGCTCGACCTCCTGGGTGAGCGGCGAGTCGAGCGCCAGCGAGAACGGGACGAGGATGAGGTAGGCGGGGACGAACACGGCGCCGTCGGCGCGCGCGATCCGGAAGGCCGCGTCGAGCACCGCCGGGTCGAGGTGGCCGCCGGCGAACGGCACCAGCAGCCGCGGCGCGCCCGGGCGGGCCTGGGCGGGCCGCTTGCGACCGATCCTCACAGGAGCTCCCTGCGCCGGCTGCGGTCGGCGGCGACGCGGATGTCGACGCCCGGAAGCGCCTCGATGAGCCGCGACAGGAACGACCCGTGCAGGATCTCCTCGACGCGGCGCCGCTGGGGCGTGCCGATGTAGACGTAGGTCGTCCCGCGGTCGACGACGGTTGCCCGCACCGAGACGATCACGTCGTTGGACTCCTCCTCGAGGAAGTGGGCGCCGAGGATCGCCGCCAGCCGCCGCAGCGCGGCCAGCGCCACGGCCTCCTCCGGGGACAGGCTCGCGCCGACGCCCCGCACCCACAGGACGTCGATCTCGGCGTCCAGCCGCTGCGCGGAGCGCCACGATCGCCGCAGCAGCCGCTGCGAGCTCGGCTGCGGAGTGACCAGCACGAGGATGCGGTCGAGGATCGCCTGCTGGGCGGCGCTGTCCAGCACCCGCGTCTCGCGCCTGGCCTCGACGTCCTCCGAGAGCTCGCGCAGCGCGAGCTGGCGCAGGGAGCCCAGGTTCTCGGTGCGGAAGAAGTTCGCGAGCGCCGTGTCGACCCGGGCGAGCGGGTACACCTTGCCGGCCCGCAGGCGGTCCTGCAGCTCCTGCGGGGCGAGGTCGACGAGCACGACCTCGTCGGCGTCGTCCAGGATGCGGTCGGGGAAGGTCTCGCGCACGCGCACGCCGGTCAGCTCGAAGACGGTGTCGTTCAGGCTCTCGAGGTGCTGGACGTTCACGGTCGAGATCACGTCGATGCCGGCGTCGAGCACCTCCTCGATGTCCTGATAGCGCTTGTGGTTGCGCGAGCCGGGGGCGTTCGTGTGGGCGAGCTCGTCGATCAGGGCCAGCTCGGGAGCGCGGCGGACGACGGCGTCGGCGTCCATCTCGTGGAGGACGACCCCCTGATGCTCGGCCGACATGCGGGGAACCGTCTCGAGGCCCTCGGCCAGCGCCGCCGTCTCGGGCCGCTCGTGCGGCTCCAGGTACCCGATGACGACGTCCACACCCTCCCCCGCCGCATGCCGCCCCTCCTGGAGCATCCTGTAGGTCTTGCCCACTCCGGCGGCTGCACCGAGCAGGATCCGGAATCGCCCGCGCATGCGGGGGATGCTACGCCGCCCGCGGACGGGCGCTCATGCCCCGAGCACGTTGTGGATGACGAGGTCGATCAGCTTGATGCCGATGAACGGCGCGATGATGCCGCCGAGCCCGTAGATGAGCAGGTTGCGGCGCAGGAGCGCGGTCGCCCCGATGGCGCGGTAGCGGACGCCGCGCAGCGAGAGCGGGATCAGTAGTGGGATGACGAGCGCGTTGAAGATGATCGCCGACGTGACCGCGGAGAGCGGCGTGCCCAGCTTCATGATGTTGATCGTCCACAGCGGGCCGTGGTCGCCCGGGTGGGCCGCGTAGGTGAACGCGAACATCGCCGGCAGGATGGCGAAGTACTTGGCGACGTCGTTCGCGATCGAGAACGTCGTCAGGGCGCCGCGGGTGATCAGGAGCTGCTTGCCGACCTCGACGATCTCGATCAGCTTGGTCGGGTTGGAGTCGAGGTCGACCATGTTGCCGGCCTCCTTGGCGGCCTGCGTGCCGGTGTTCATGGCCACACCCACGTCGGCCTGGGCGAGCGCGGGCGCATCGTTCGTGCCGTCGCCGGTCATCGCAACCATCCGGCCCTTGCCCTGCTCCTCCTTGATCAGGGCCATCTTGTTCTCGGGCGTGGCCTCGGCCAGGAAGTCGTCGACGCCGGACTCGTTGGCGATGTAGGCCGCGGTGATCGGGTTGTCGCCGGTGATCATCACCGTGCGAATGCCCATCTTGCGGAGCTCGTCGAAGCGCTCCTTGATGCCGCCCTTGACGATGTCCTTCAGATAGATGACCCCGAGCGTCCAGTTGTCCCGGGCGACCACGAGCGGCGTCCCGCCGTCGCGCGCGATCCGCTCGACGGCCGCGTCGACCTCGGTCGGCACCCGGCCGCCGCTCTCCTCGACGAAATGCCTGATCGCGTCGGTCGCGCCCTTGCGGATCACGTTGCCGTTCATGTTGACGCCGCTCATGCGGGTCGTCGCCGAGAAGGGGACGAACTCGGCCTCGACCGACGAGAGCTCGTGCTCGCGCACGCCGAACTGCTTCGCCAGCACGACGATGGAACGGCCCTCCGGCGTCTCGTCGGCCAGCGACGACAGCTGGGCGGCCTCGGCCAGGTCGCGGGGCTCGATGCCGGGCGCGGGGATGAACTCGACCGCCTCGCGGTTGCCGAGCGTGATCGTGCCGGTCTTGTCGAGCAGGAGCACGTCGATGTCGCCCGACGCCTCGACCGCGCGGCCCGAGAGCGCGAGCACGTTCCGCCGCACCAGCCGGTCCATGCCGGCGATGCCGATGCACGAGAGCAGCGCGCCGATCGTTGTCGGGATCAGCGCCACCAGCAGGCAGATCAGCACGGTCGTCGACACGCCGCTGTCCGCGTACAGGGCGAACGGCTGCAGCGTGACGACGGCGACCAGGAAGATCAGGGTCAGCCCCGCGAGCAGGATGTTCAGGGCGATCTCGTTCGGGGTCTTGCGCCGCGCGGCGCCCTCCACGAGCGAGATCATGCGGTCGAGGAACGACTTGCCCGGCTCCTGGGTGACCTGGACCACGAGGCGGTCCGAGAGCAGCCGCGTCCCGCCCGTGACCGCCGACCGGTCGCCGCCCGACTCGCGGATGACCGGCGCCGACTCGCCGGTGATGGCCGACTCGTCCACCGAGCCGATCCCTTCGATCACGTCGCCGTCGGCGGGGATCGCCTCCCCTGCCTCGACGACGACGACGTCGCCGCGCTGGAGGTCGGGAGCGGGCACCTGCTCGAGCGAGCCGTCCGCCCGGCGGCGGTTGGCCATGGCGGTCGTGCGCATCGCCCGGAGCGTGTCGGCCTGGGCCTTGCCGCGGCCCTCGGCGATCGCCTCGGCGAAGTTGGCGAAGATGACCGTCAGCCACAGCCAGAACGCGATGTCCGCGGTGAACCAGAGCGCCTGGCCGCCGCCGTTTACGAGGTTGATGAAGAAGGTGGCGGTGGTGATCACCGAGCCCACCTCGACCACGAACATGACCGGGTTGCGGAGCTGGACGCGCGGGTCGAGCTTCTTGAACGAGTCGATCGTGGCGCGGGTGACGATCTCCCGCGTGAACAGCTTGGCTTCTTGCCGGGCCATCAGTGCTCCTGGTCGAGTGCGAGGTTGAGCTCGAGCACGTTCACGCCGGGCTCCCCGAGGAAGCCGAGCGAGCGGCCGTCGACGTGGTCGTCGATCAGGCTCTTGACGGTCGCGAGCGAGAGGTGCCGGACGGCGGCGATGCGGGGCGCCTGCAGCTCCGCGTACGCCTTGGAGATGTCCGGATCGATGCCCGATCCCGATGCGGTCACCGCGTCGACCGGGATGTCCCGGGCGGTGAGGCCCGGGTTGTACGGGCCCTCGAGAGCGAGGATCTTGTGGATCCGCGTCTTCACGAGCGCGCGGAGCGCCTTGGAGTTCGGGCCGAGGTTCGAGAAGCTCGTGCCGTCGGCGTTGTAGGCGACTGCCGACGGCCGCGGGTGGAAGTAGCGCGGGCCGTTGAACGCCTGCGCCGCCAGCTTCGATCCGACCGTCTTCCCGTCCCGGGTGATGAGGCTGCCGTTGGCCTGGCTCGAGAAGAAGACCTGGCCGAACAGCACCATCACGGCCGGGTAGATGAGCCCGAGCACGACGGTGGCCGCGACGATCGTGATCGCCGAGCGGATGATGTCCTTGCGCATGGTGGTCAATCCCTCTCTCAGAAGAGCCTGGTCGTGAGTGCCTCGACCACCGGCCCGAGCACGATCGCCGGGAGGATGGTCAGGGCGGGCAGGAGGATGACGACGCCCGTCAGCAGGACCACGAAGGTGGGGCCGTCGGTGCGCATCGTCCCGGCAGAGGCCGGCGCGGTCTTCTTGGCCGCGACGGATCCGCCGATCGCGAGGGCGGCGAGCAGCGGCACGAACCGGCCGACCAGCATCGCGAACGCCCCCAGCATCGTGGAGAAGTGCGTGGCGCCGTAGCCGGCGAAGGCGCTGCCGTTGTTGTTGGTCTGGGACGTGTAGGCGTAGAACGCCTCGGTGAACCCGTGCGGGCCCGCGTTGAAGATCGAGAGCTTGCCCGCGTGGGTCGACATCGCGATCGCGGTCAGGATGAGCACGACGAGCGGCACCCAGATCGAGCCGATCACGGCCAGCTTCATCTCGCGCGCCTCGATCTTCTTGCCCAGGTACTCGGGCGTGCGCCCGACCATCAGGCCGCCGACGAAGACGGCGATGATCACGAGCATGAGCATCCCGTACAGGCCCGAGCCCACGCCGCCGAAGATCACCTCGCCGATGAAGATGTTGGTCAGCGGCACGGCGCCGCCCAGCGCGGTGAAGGAGTCGTGGCCGCCGCTCACCGAGCCGTTGGAGGCGTCGGTGGTGGTGTCGGCCCACAGGGCGGTGTTGGCGATCCCGAACCGCACCTCCTTGCCCTCCATGTTGCCGCCCGACTGCGATCCCGAGGCCGTCAGGTTCACGTGCGCGTCATGCAGCACGGGGCTGCCATGCTGCTCGGCCGGCGCGGCGACGGCGACGCCCACGATCATGAGGATGAACATGACCGAGAGGATGGCCCAGCCCTGCCGGGTCGCCCTGACCATCTTGCCGAACATGAACACCTCGGCCGAGCCGATGATCAGGATGAAGAGCATCTCGACGAAGTTGGTGAACCCGTTCGGGTTCTCGAACGGCACGGCCGAGTTCGAGTTGTAGAAGCCGCCGCCGTTCGTGCCCAGCTGCTTGATCGCGATCTGCGACGCCACCGGCCCGCGGGCGATGCTCTGGGTGTGGCCCTGGACGGTGTGGGCGACCGCGTGGCCGCTGAAGGTGTCGGGGATGCCCTGCCAGATGAAGAACGCGGCCGTGACGATGCAGATCGGCAGCAGGATGTAGACGGTCGTCCGGTAGAGGTCGACCCAGAAGTTGCCGAGCCGGGTCGTCTCGCGGCGGGCGAAGCCGCGGATCATCGCCGCCAGGACGGCCATGCCGACGGCGGCCGAGATGAAGTTCTGCACGGCGAGCCCGGCCATCTGGCTCAGGTAGCTCATCGTGTACTCGCCGCCGTAGTACTGCCAGTTGGTGTTCGTGACGAAGCTCGAGGCCGTGTTCGCGGCGACGCCGGCGTTCACGCTCGGGAGGTGGTCGGGGTTCAACGGCAGGTGGCCCTGCACGCGCAGGAGCACGTAGAGCGGGATCAGGAAGAGCAGGCTGAACACGATCACGCTCGTGCCGTAGCCCTTCCAGTCCTGCTCCTCGTCGGGCGACGTTCGCAGCAGCCGGTAGAAGGCGCGCTCGGCGAATCCGAACCAGCGCGCGAGCAGCACGGTGTCGCCCTCGTACACCCGGGCCATGTACGAGCCCAGGAGCGGCGTCACCGCCAGCAGCACGACGACGTAGAAGACGATCTGCGCCGTCCCCTGGAGTGGGATCATCGTCATCTAGAGGTTCTCCCCTCGGAACAGCGCGTAGCAGAGGTACACGAACAGGACGATCGAGACGACGAGACCGAAGATGTCGCTGCCGGCCATCAGAGACGCTCGAATCCCAGGATCACGCCGAACATGCAGGCCATGCAGACGACCATGAGCACGATCGCTTCGATGTCGTTCATCGGTTCACACCTCTCTCGAGCTCGAACAGGGTTTGGATCAGCTGCCGGTGCAGCTCCGCAGCGCCATCGCGTGAGTGCCGGTAGACCGGGCTGCGGGCGTCGGTCACGAGCACGTAGGTGCGGGCGACACCCCGCGCCGAGACGGGCACGTCGGTGTCGGCCAGGGTCGCCGCCAGCTGCGTGAGCCGGGGCGCCTCGGCGCACACCGCGCGCCGGTCGATCGGCACTCGCGCAGACCGCAGCGGCGGCATCTGCGCCGATTCGACGATCCGGCGCACGGTCGCTGCCAGCATGCGCCGCTGGCGCTTGCCGACGAGCTCGGCCCGCCGCTCCCCGAGAACGGCGTCGGACGGCGCCTGGCCCGCCCCGGTCGCGATGAACCGGTCGGCGCGGTCGCACATGCTGCGATCGGCGCGCGGACGTCCACGCCCACGCGCAGCCGCCCGCGAGGACCGCCGAGGCCGCCAGGGCGGCAGCCCAGCGGAACGCGATGGCGTGTGACAGCACGAGAGTGCCCGTCCAGGCCAGGATGGCGGCGTAGGGCAGGAGCGCGTCGGCGGGCCGCGGGAGCCCCGGCTCGGGCCGGGCGGGCGCGTGGGTTCGGTGCCAGTGGGAAGTCTTCATATGTCGGTCTCCACGCTATGCAGCGGGGCCTCAAGCGACCCTGAAAACTGCGGGCGTCGCCCTCAACGTCCCGTCACAGCGATCCTGGGTGGGTGCGGTCTGCCGGGGGAGGTTCGGTCGCGTATCACCGTCACCGGGGCGATGCCCCGCGCCGCGCGTCGCAGCGACCACCCGGCGCTGCCGGCCAGGACGACACGGTCGACGCGGCCGGCGGCGGCGAGCATGATCGAGCGGACGTCACGGCCGATCACGATCTCGACGCGCCCGCGTGCGCCGAGCCGGCACAGCGCCTCGACGGCGACGTGTTCCAGCGCGTCCAGCCGCTGGGCCAGGTGGGCCGGCATGGCGGAGATCGGCAGCGTCGGCGGCAGCACCGCCGGGATGACGACGTGCAGCCGGTCGTGCTCGGTGTGGGCGCGGGCGATGGCCGTCTCGAGAAGCTCGGGCTCGACGCGCGCCCCGGTCACGACCAGCAGGCACGACCGCAGGGGGCGCGACTCGATCCGTGTGGCGGCTGCGGCCATGCCCGGACCGTACGACCGCCCACCTCAAGCCGCGCTCACGATCGCAGCCGCGCGCCTCAACATTGCGTCACGGGCGTACGTCTCGCCCGGACCGTCGCTACGAGACCGTCATCGGGCGCGGCCGCTCGGCCGCCCGCAACTGCCGCAGGAGGATCACAAAGCACGTCCCCAGCGTCAGGAGCTGCTCGAGCGCCATCACGATCCCCGCCAGCCGCTGGTCCGCGAGCGGCGAGAGCCCCAGCAGGCGGCCGGGCCGGTCGGCGTAGGCCGGGTAGTAGGCGTGGAACGAGAAGACGAGCGCGTCGGAGAGCACCTGGCCCGCGAAGAACATCGCCACGGTGAACGCCAGCCGGCCGGGGATCCCCAGCCGCCCCGATCCGGTCGGGTCGATCAGCTGCGTCCAGGCCAGGAGCCCGACCAGCACGAACGACAGGTGCTCGAGGTCGTGCAGGCCCGGGTGCGACAGCGCGCGGTCGTAGATCGCCGGGATGTGCCAGACGGCGAGGACCGCCGCCCAGACGGCGAGCGTCACGGGCGGCCGCATCAGCACGTCCGCCGCCGAGCGCAGCGGCGCAGGTGCGGGCCGCGGCAGGAGCTCGGATGCGATCGGGCCGCGCACCGAGAGCACGAGCAGCGCCGCGCCGGCGTCGGCCAGGAGCACGTGCTCGAGCATGTGGGCGGAGAGCAGGTAGCGCTCGCCCGCGACGTTCAGCGGGGAGACCAGCGGCACGAGCATGACGGCGAGCCCGGACGCGAACAGGCCCGCGCGCGTCCACGGCGCGAGCGCCGGATCGCGGCGGCGGACGCGGGCGAAGGCCGGGCCGAACACGGCCACGGCGACGAGGGCGAAGACGACCGCCGCCGCGTGCAGGTGCCATTCCCCCGCGATCGCGGAGGCCGGCACGTCGTGTGCGGCGAGGAGCGGCGGCATGGCGGGCTAATCCTCTCGCGCCCGCGTGCCTGACGCCCGGGCCGCCTCGCGGGCGAGGGCCGCGTCGGCCTCCCGGTCGGCCCGCTCCTCGTCCTCGTCCAGGAGCCGCAGGAGCGTCATCGCGACGGCGGTGAGGAACACCGCCGACTGCTCGGCGGTCATCAGCACGCCGCCCAGGTTCTGGTCGCGGGCGGCGGAGATGCCCCACAGGCGCGGGGCGTCGACGTAGTACGGGTAGAGCGGGTCGGGGATGAACGTGTAGGCGAGCCCGAGGAACGACGCCGCGACGAAGGCGCAGAGCAGGTAGAGCACGGCGACCCCCGACGCCATCCGGTGGGCGCCGGGGACGATCACCGGCCACCAGAAGCAGAGGCCGATCAGGATCAGGAACGCGTGCTCGACGTCGAGCGCGAGCGGGTGCTCGAGCGCGTAGGTGTAGGGGCGCTCGAGGTGCACGCTGTACCAGCCGACGACCCAGAGCGGCCAGGAGAGGCCGGGGTACGTCAGCCGCGCGAACGGCCCCAGGCGGCGCAGGATGCCCGCGCCCATCTCCGGCGTCAGGCCCAGCAGCATGAGCGGCGGCGCGATGTCGGCGATGAGCGCGTTCTGGACCAGGTGGCCCATCAGCAGGTAGTGCACCGCGATCGTTTCCAGCGGCGAGTTGAGCGTGGCCGCGATCAGGGCCGCGCCGGCCACGAACGACGCCCGCCGCCAGCCCGGCACGGCCGCCCGGCGGGCACTGCGCAGGTAGGCGACGACCGCGACTGCCGCCGCCACGGCGAAGAGCGGCTCGAAGGTGAACGAGCTCGCCGGGGGCGCGCTCACCGCTCGATCTTGGCGCGCCGGCGGCGCGCCGAGCGCGCCTCCTGCCAGGCGGCGAGCTCCTGGTCGTCCAGGTCGGGGGGCGGCCCGGAGCGCATGTGCCACCAGAACCAGCCCAGGAATCCCAGGCCGGCGGCCGCCGGGATCAGGTGCGGCAGATGCTCGAGGATCAGCTGCACTCCGGGAACTGTAGATGCGGCTTGCCCTCGGGCGATGCGGCGCGCGGTAGAATCCGCCTGCATGAGCCGGCCGATCTCGCGCAAGCATCTCCTGCGTCTGGCTGGGGCGGCGGGTGGTGGCCTTGCGCTGGGCGCGGCCGGGTACACGCGCCTCGAGGGCGGGTCCGCGAGCGCGGAGTCCCAGGTCGAGCAGTTCCACGGGACGCACCAGGCGGGCATCGTGACGCCGCAGCCGAAGTACCTCCAGTTCGCCTCGCTCGACGTGACGGCGACCGGGCGGGCCGGCCTGCGCGACCTGATGCGCTCGCTGACGGCGACGGCGGCCGGCCTGACATCGGGCAAGGCGGGCGGAGACGAGTTCGACCCGGCCCGGCTGACGATCACCTTCGGCCTCGGTGCGAGCGCCTTCGACTCCCGCTTCGGCCTCGGGGCGCACCGCCCTCCGGCGCTGGTCGACATGCCCCACTTCAAGGGCGACCGGCTGCAGCCGGAGCTGACGGGAGGCGACATCGGCGTGCAGTGCTGCTCGACGAGCCACGAGGTGGTCGACCGGGCGCTGCACGCGATCGTGGCCGCGGCCCACGGTGCCGCCACCCTGCACTGGTCGCAGTACGGGTTCGTGCGCGACCCGCTGCCGGGCGAGCGGGGCGGCACACCGCGCAACATCGTCGGGTTCAAGGACGGCACGAACAACCTCCATCCCGACAATGCGGCCAAGATGCGCTCCAACGTGTGGGTGAATGCCGGCGACGGCCCCGGCTGGATGACGAACGGCACCTACCTCGTGACGCGCAACCTGACGGTGCACGTGGCCAACTTCCTGATCGAGCCGCTCGGCGTGCAGCAGTACGCGATCGGGCGCTACAAGGCCAGCGGCGCGCCGTTCGGCCAGACGGACGAGTTCGCGCCGGTCCTGCCGGGCCGCGAGCCGTCCGACTGCCACATCATGGTCGCGAACCCGCGCACGCCGGGCAGCGAGGCCGAGCGCATCCTCCGCCGCGGCTACACGTTCACGGACGGCTACGACCCCCAGATCTCCAACCCGCTCGGGGGTCTCTTCTTCATCGCCTTCCAGCGCGACCCGCGCCGCCAGTTCATCCCCATCCAGGAGCGGCTCTCGGTGCACGACCGGTTCACGGTCGAGTACCCGGTGCCGCGCGGGAGCGCGATGTACGCCGTCCCGCCGGGGATCCGGCCCGGCGGCTACGTGGGCGAGTCGATCCTGGCGTGACGTCCGCGACGGCGCAGGTCGCGATCGCCGCCCTCGTCCCGGGCGACTGGGACGACGTCGCCCGCATCTACGCCGACGGGATCGCATCCGGCGTCGCCACCTTCGAGACGGAGGTGCCCACATGGGCGGACGTGGGACCGCGCCCACCTGGACGGCCACCGCCTGGTCGCGCGCGCGGACGGGGCGACGGTGGGCTGGGCGGCGCTCGCGCCGGCGAGCGCCCGGCCCGTCTACGCCGGCGTCGCCGAGGTGAGCGTCTACGTGGCCGCCGAGGCGCGCGGCCGCGGCATCGGGACGGCGCTGCTCCGGGAGCTCGTCGCCTCGTCCGAGGCCGCCGGCGTCTGGACGCTCGAGGCCGGGATCCTGCCCGAGAACGAGGCCAGCGTGCGGATGCACGAGCGGTGCGGGTTCCGCGTCGTCGGCCGCCGCGAGCGGCTGGGGCGGATGCGCGGCGTCTGGCACGACGTCCTCCTGCTCGAGCGGCGCAGCCCGGTGGCCGGCTAGATGGAGCCGCTCGGCACGAGGCTGGCGGCCGGGTCGACGCCCGCGCTCGACCGGTGGGGGGTCGACTCCGAGCACGGGCGCATGCGCGACGTGCTCCTCTCCGAACCGGCGGCGTTCCGCTGGCTCGGCGTCGAGAACGCCGGCTACTCGGCGCTCGTGCGCGACACGCTGCGCCGCGGCCACCGCTTCGACCGCGAGCGGGCGCTCGCCCAGCACGCCGAGATGGTCGACGCCTTCCGCGACGCCGGCGTCACCGTCCACATGCTCGCTGCCCGGGACGAGCTGGCCTACGGCGTCTACACCCGCGACTCGAGCGTGATGACGCCGTGGGGCGCGGTCGTGTGCCAGCTCGCCAACCCGCGCAGGCGGGGCGAGTACGCCGCGTGCCTCGATTTCTACGCCGGCGCCGGCATCCCGGTGTACGACCTCGTGACGGCCGGGAACTTCGAGGGCGGCGACTTCGCGCTCGTCGCACCGGGCGCGGCCCTCATCGGCTACACCGGGGTGCGCAGCGAGGAGGTGGGCGCGCGCCAGGTGGGCGGCTGGCTCGAGGCGGAGGGCTACGACGTCTGCTACGCGGCGCTCGATGAGTTCTACGTCCATCTCGACCTGATGGTGTGCATGCTCGCGCCCGGCCTTGCCGCCGTGTGCACCGACACGACCGACCCCGACGTCGTCCGCTGGCTCGAGTCGAAGGGGATCGAGATCGTCCCGGTCGGCTTCCGCGAGACGATCGGGCTCGGCTGCAACGTGGTGGCGCTGGGCGGCGACCGCGTCATCTCCTCCGCGTTCGCAACCGGGCTGAACGGGCGTCTGCGCGCCCTCGGTCTGACCGTGTACGACCCCGACATGAGCCAGTTCCAGCGCGCGGGCGGCGGCGTGCACTGCCTGTGCCAGCCGCTCGCGCGCGACGCCGGCTGAGCGCCGTCAGTCCAGCCGGCGGGCGCCGGCCGCGGAGCGGGCGACGATCGGCTCCGTGACCCGGCCCGTGGCCGCCCGGTAGGCGCCCGCGACGGCGGCCGCGATCCCGGGGCAGCGCTCCTCCGGCGCGAGGGCGACGATCGCGCCGCCGAAGCCGCCGCCCGTCATGCGCGCCGCCCACGCGCCCGCGTCGAGCGCGAGCGCGACCAGCAGGTCGAGCTCGGGCGTCGACACCTCGTAGTCGTCACGCAGGCTGGCGTGCCCGGCGGCGAGAATGGCGCCGAGCGCCTCGGCGTCGCCGTCTTCGAGCGCCGTCGCGGCGGCCCGGACGCGGGCGTTCTCCGAGCGCAGGTGCCGCAGCCGCCGCGATGTCGTCTCGTCCAGGTCGCCGGCCAGGGCGCGCTCGAGCTCCCGGCGCCGCGTCGCGTAGCCGGTCTCGGCCAGGCGGCGGGGCACCCGCGAGTCGACCACGATCAGGCCGAGGCCGGCGGGCAGCGGCACCTGGCGGGAGGCGAGCGTCCCGCAGTCGAGCAGGAGCGCATGCCCGGGCTCGGCCAGGACCGCCACGGCGTCGTCCATGATCCCGCAGGGCACGCCCACGGCCCGCTCCTCGGCCCGCCGGCACGCCTCCGCGAGCTGCATCGGCCCGAGCTCGGCGCCCGCAGCGCCGAGGAGCGCGAGGCCGACCGCGACGAGCAGCGCGGCCGACGACGCGAGGCCGGCGCCGGCGGGCAGGTCGGCCTCGATGTGCCCGTCGATCCCGGCCGGCGCGATGCCGAGCCCCTGGAGCTCGGCGGCCAGCGCCGCCACGTAGCGGCCGAATCCCTCGGCCCGGCCGCCGCCGCCGGGGGCCAGGTCGACGCGGGCGGGATCGGCCGCCGAGCGCAGGCGGATGCGGTCGGCGGGGACGCACGTCAGCGTCACCCCACGGTCGATCGCCACCGGGAGCACGAGGCCGCCTGCGTAGTCGGTGTGCTCGCCGATCAGGTTGACGCGGCCGGGGGCGTGGTAGCGGGCCACGAGCCGGATCCTCCCACGCTCCCGCGCGGTCGCCGCGCAGGATCGCGGCCGTCCCCGTCGTATCATCTCGAGATGAGCCGGGTGCGACGGCATCATGGCGCGATCTGGTGGACGTGGGCCGCCGGCGCAGCGATCGCGGCCGCGTGGTGGCTCTTCGCCGGGAGCGGCACCGCGTGGTACTGGCGGGCCGGGCCGGCGCTCGTCTGGCTGGCCGTCCTGATCGCCGCCGCGGCGGCCGCGGCCGCCGCCGCCCGCCGCAGCGACCGTCACGACGCGCTCACCCGCGCGGTCGTCGCCTCCGCTCCGGACGCCGTCGTCGTGGTGGACGAGGACGGCACGGTGGTCGACTTCAACCCGGCCGCCGAGCGGATGTTCGGCCGCGGCCGCGACGCCGCCGTCGGCCACCGGCTCGACGAGGGGATGCTGCCGGGCGTGGCGGTGTGGGCGCAGGAGGGCCGGCATGAGGTCACCGCCCGGCGGGCGAACGGCGAGACGTTCCCGGCCGAGATCTCGACTGCGCCGGTCGTCGGCCTCGCCGAGCGCCTGCATGTCCTGCACGTCCGCGATCTGGGGGAGCGGCGCCGCTCCGAGCGCGCGGCCTCCGACCTGGCGGCCATCGTGCAGTCGTCCGACGACGCCATCGTCTCGCTCACGCCCGAGGGTGTGATCGAGTCGTGGAACCCCGGCGCGGAGCGGCTCTACGGCCACACCGCCGCCGAGGCGATCGGACGCCCCATCTCGCTCGTCGAGCCACGCGGGCGCCCCGGCGAGGCGCCGGCGATGCTGGCGCTGGTGCGCCGCGGGCAGCCGGTCGAGAGCCTCGAGACCCTGCGCGTGCGCCGGGACGGCTCCGAGGTGCACGTGTCGCTGTCGGTGTCGCCGATCGTCGACACGACCGGCCGGGTGATCGGCGCCGCCGAGATCGGCCGCGACATCACCGCCCGAAAGCAGGTCGACCGCCGGGTGGCGTACCTGGCCTACCACGACGACCTCACCGGGCTGCCCAACCGGCTCATGTTCGCCGAGCACCTCGATCTGGCGCTCGCGCGCGCCCAGCGCCACGGGCGCGAGGTGGCCGTGCTCTACGTCGACCTGGACGGGTTCAAGCACGTGAACGACACGTACGGCCACGAGGCCGGAGACAAGCTCCTGCGCCAGATCGCCCGCCGGCTCGAGCGGGCGACGCGGGCCACCGATCTCGTCGCGCGCCACGGCGGCGACGAGTTCCTCGTCCTCGCGGCCGACCTCCCGGCGGACGGGTCTCCCGGCGCGCGCGAGATCGCGGACACGATCGCCGAGCACATCGAGGCGGCGCTCTCGGCGCCCGCGGCGGTGGACGGGACGACGATCGCGGCCGGCGGGAGCGTCGGCATCGCGATCTACCCGCGCGACGCGGGCAGCCGCGACGAGCTCCTGCGCCGGGCCGACGCCGCGATGTACCGCTCGAAGGAGCTCCCGGGCCGCGCGCCCGGGGCCGCCGCGACCGCCGACGGCGCGGCCCAGGTGCCGCTCACCGCGCGAATGCAGCTCGCCCTCGAGCGGGGCGAGTTCGTGCTGCACTACCAGCCGATCCTGCGCCTCGAGGACATGCGCATGGTCGGCGTCGAGGCGCTCATCCGCTGGAACCACCCCGAAGACGGGATGCTGGCACCGGCGGCGTTCATCCCCGTGGCCGAGCGCACCGACCTGATCACCGCGATCTCCGAGTGGGTGCTGGACGAGGTGTGCCGCGTCTCCCGGTCCTGGGCCACGGGCGAGATGCGCATCACGGCGGCGGTCAACCTGCCCATCGCCCGCTGGAGCGCCGACGCGGCCGACCGCCTGCTGCACACGATCCGGTCGAGCGGCCTCGAGCCGGGCCAGATCGTGGTCGAGGTGAGCGAGTCGAGCGCGATGGTCGAGCCCGACCGCACCCAGGCGATCCTCCACGACCTGCACCGCAAGGGCGTGAAGCTCGCGATCGACGACTTCGGCACGGGCCACTCGTCGCTCAGCCGCCTCACCGAGATGCCGGTGTCGACCCTGAAGATCGACCGGGCGTTCGTCCGCGACGTCCCGGGGAGCACGCACGCGAACGCGATCGCGACGACGATCATCCAGCTCGCGCGCAACATCGGCGCCGAGGCACTGGCCGAGGGCATCGAGACCCCCGAGCAGTGCGAGTTCCTGAAGCGCGAGGGCTGCACGCTCGGCCAGGGCTTCCTGTTCAGCCCGGCGGTGCCCGCCGACGAGGTCGAGCCGCTCTTCCGCCGGTTCGACCGCGAGCTCGCCGGCCGCTGACCCTGTGCGCCGAGCTCACTCGGCGCAGGTGAGCCCGTGGCGGCGCATGACCTCACCCAGCGCGGCGAAGTCCGGCGGGCCCCCGGCTGCGACGGCGAGGACGGTCCCGGCGACCGCGGCGGCGTCAGGCGCCGTTCCGTGACGGATGGGGTGCATCGTTGCTCCTCGATGGTTCGGGATCGGTTCCGGAGCCGGCCGGGCGTCGCGGCCCGGCCGGCTCCGTCTGGTGGATCAGGCGGCGGGCTCCAGCACGATGTCGTCGGGCTCGAGCCCGGCCGTCGCGGCGGCAGAGCGCGACTCGACGACGGCCGCCGAGATGACCGCGCCCGCCGCAGCGATCGCGGCCAGCACCCAGAAGGCGGTGCTGAAGCCGTGCGTCAGCGCGGCGCCTGCGGCCGTCCCCGGATGCGCGCCGAGGTAGCTGCTCGTCGAGGTGGCTGCGATCGTCGTCGCCGCGGCCACGCCGACCGCGCCGCCGACCTGCTGGCCGGTGTTGACGAGGCCGGAGGCCACCCCGGCATCCGCCGGCCGGACGCCCGCGAGCGCGCCGATCGTGAGCGGCACGAACCCGAACGCCAGGCCGATCCCGCCGAGCAGGAACCCCGGGAAGAGATCCCAGAAGTAGCTGCCGGACACGGGCATGCGAGCGAAGAGCGCGAGCGCCGCCGCGACCATGAGCATCCCCGCGGGCAGCACCCGGCGGACGCCGAACCGGAGCGCGAGCGCCTGGGCGACGTTCGCCATCACGATCACGGCGAACGTGAGCGTGATGTAGGCGACGCCCGTCTCCATCGCCGAGTACCCCAGCACCTGCTGCATGTACAGCGTGAGCAGGAAGAACTGGGAGAACGTGGCCGCCCCCAGCAGCACTCCGGCGATGTTCGAGCCGGTCAGCGTGCGCAGGCGGAAGAGCCGCATCGGCAGCAGCGGCGCGTCCGAGCGCAGCTCGATGCCGACGAACGCGACCACCAGGGCGGCCGCCGCGGCCAGGAGGCCGATCGTCTCGGCCGTCGCCCAGCCGTGCTGGACGGCCCGGGTCATGGCGTAGACGAGGATCATCAACCCGGCCGTGATCGAGGCGGCGCCGGGCAGGTCGAAGTGCCGGCGGGCCGTCTCGACCCGGCTCTCGGACAGGAGCCGCGGGCTCAGGAAGAGCACCAGGGCGCCCACCGGGACGTTGATGAAGAACACCCACGACCAGCTGAACCAGCTCGTGAGCGCGCCTCCCAGCAGGACCCCGGCAGCGCCGCCGCTGCCGGAGACGGCTCCCCAGATCCCGAGCGCCTTGTTGCGCTCGCGTCCCTCCGCGAACATGACGGTCAGGATCGAGAGCGCCGCCGGCGACACCAGCGCCGCGCCCAGCCCCTGGAGCGACCGGAAGGCGATCAGCGATCCCTCCGACCACGCCAGGCCGTCGAGGAGCGAGCTGGCGGTGAACAGGGCGAGACCGGCCATGAACAGGCGCCGGCGGCCGAGCAGGTCGGCCATCCGCCCGCCGAGCAGGAGCATGCCTCCGAAGAGGATCGAATAGGCGGTAACGACCCACTGCAGGCTGGACTCGCTGAAGTGCAGGTCGGTCTTGATCGTCGGCAGCGCCACGTTCACGATCGCCACGTCGAGGACGACCATGAACTGGGCGGTGACGATCACCGCCAGGCCCAGCCAGCGCCGATCGGCGCCGGACAGGCGATTCACAAGGGCGTGCATTGCATCTCCCTCAGGTGTGTTTGCATCGGAACCCGGACGATGCCCGCCGCAGCTCGTGAGCGGAATACGGGCGGCTGGTGTCCGCGGGTGGGGAGACCCGAACTACGCGCCGGGCGGTTGGCCTACGAGCCGAGGAAGCGGAGCACCGCGAGCACGCGGCGGTGGTCCTCGGACGCAGCCGGCAGGCCGAGCTTTTGGAAGATGCTCGTCACGTGCTTCTCGACGGCCCGCGGGGAGATGAACAGCCGCTGGCAGATGGCCTGGTTGGAGCGGCCCTCCGCCATCAGCTCGAGCACCTCGCGCTCGCGCGGCGTCAGCTCGGACACCGGGTCGTCCCGGCGGGAGCGGCCGACGAGCTCGGAGACGACGAGCGGGTCGAGCGCCGAGCCGCCGTCGCCGACGCGGCGCACGGCCGCGGTGAACTCCTCGACGTCGGACACGCGGTCCTTCAGCAGGTATCCGAGCCCCTCGGCGCTGTCGGCCAGGAGCTCGGTCGCGTAGGTGTGGGCGACGTGCTGGGAGAGGACGAGCACGCCGGTGGCGGGGTATTTCTCCCGGATCTCACGCGCGGCCCGGATGCCCTCGTCGGTCTGGGTGGGCGGCATGCGGATGTCGACGATGGCGACGTCCGGGGTGTAGCTGCGCACCTTGAGCAGGAGCTCCGGGGCGTTGCGGGCCTGGCCGACCACCTCGATCCCGGCCTCCTCCAGCAGCCGCGCCAGGCCCTCGCGGAGCAGGGTGGAGTCGTCGGCGATCACGACCCGCGTCGCCCGGGTGTGCTCCGAGGCGTTGCGCAGCGGCGGGAACTGGGCCGGCAGGTCGTCGGCGACGAGCTGGTACACCCGCTCGGGCTCGCGCAGGCCGTGGAACTGGTAGTCGCCAAGGGAGCGGGCGATCGGGCCGAGCGGGCGGGCCGCCTCCTCCGACGCCAGCACCTGCCCGCCGTGGGCGGCCTGGCAGATGCGGGCGGCCCGGTGGACGTCGATGCCGACGTAGCCCGAGCCCGAGCGCTCGGCCTCGCCCGTGTGCAGGCCGAGACGGATGCGCACGCACTCGCCGTGAGGCCACTCGTGGCTCGCGAACCCCCGCTGGATCTCGATCGCCGCGGTCGCCGCGTCGGCGGGGACCTCGAACACGCAGAACGCCTCGTCGCCGCGGCACTCGATCTCCTGCCCGCCGGCGCCGGACACGGCGGCCCGCACCAGCTTGCGGACGTCCCCGAGCACGTCCAGGTACCGGTCGCCGAGCCGGGTCAGAAGGCCGGTCGAGTCCTCCACGTCGCAGAACAGGAACGTGATGCTCATGGCACCGGCAGGTCGGCGCGGATCCGGGTTCCCCGGCCGCACGGGCTCTCGACCTCGAGGTGGCCGTTCAAGGTCTCGACCCGGTCGCGGAGGCCGCACAGGCCCGAGCCGTGATCGGGGTCGGCCCCGCCCTCCCCGTCGTCCGAGACGTCCACCACGGCGTGGCCGTTCGTACGCACGACGCGGACGCGGGCGGCGTCCGCACGGGCGTGCTTGACGACGTTCGCGAGCGCCTCCGAGACGACGTAGTAGGCCGCCGCCTCGACGGGGGCCGGCAGCGGATCGTCGACGTGCACGTCGAGCTCGACCGGGAGCGGCGTGCGAGCGGCGAGCACGTCGAGCGCCGTCGCCAGGCCGCGCTCGGTGAGCACGGCCGGGTGGATCCCCTGGGCCAGCTCGCGCAGCTCGCGCAGCGCCTGGGCGAGCTCGGACGAGACGTTCGCGACCAGCTCGCCCGCCTCGTCGGGCGACTCGCGGATCTTGCTCTGCGCGAGCCGCAGCCCGACGGAGAGCGCGACGAGGCGCTGCTGGGCGCCGTCGTGGAGGTTCCGCTCGATCCGGCGCCGCTCCGCGTCGCCGGCCTCGATGATGCGCCGCCGCGATGCCGCCAGGTCGTCGCGGGCCTGAGCGCTCGCGACGGCGAGGGCGACGAGCTCCGCGAACGCCTCGAGCCGGCGGTCGGTCTCCTCGGGCGCGTCCTGGGCCTCGCGCAGCGCCGCCACGAGCGCGCCCCAGGTCGAGCCGGCCACCTGGATCGGCACGGCGATGCTGGCGGAGAACCCGAGCACGCGCATCCGCTCGGCGATGTCTCCCTCGAGGTCGGCGTAGCCAACGCGCACCGGCGCGCCTGTGCGGCGCACCGTCGCGGCGGCGCCGTCGGTCATCGGAACGGCATCGCCGACGCGGACGTCGTCCGTCGGCTCCCCGAACTTGCCGACGATCGTCGCCGTGGGGGCGTCCTCGAACCGCAGGAGGAGCGCGGCGCCGAGGCGCAGCAGCGCGCAGATCTCCTCGGTGACGGCCTGGAAGACCTCCTCCGGAGCGGCGTTGCCGGCGGCGATCGTCGCCACCCGGCGCAGCGCGGCCTGCTCCTCGGCGAGCCGGCCCAGCTCGGCCTGAGCCCTGCGCTGGTCGGTGAAGTCGCGCACGATCGTCACGACCTCGGCGGGGCCGCTCGGCACGATCCGGGCCTCACGGCTGTGAAAGACGCCGTCCGCGACGAACTCGTAGTCGAACGAGGCGAGCCTCCCCGACTCGAGCGCCCGGTCCATGCACGCGAACGCCGCGTCGGTGACCTCGCGCGGCAGGAAGTCGCAGATGTTGTGGCCGACGATCTCGTTCGGCGGCAGGAACATGTCGGACTCGTTCTCGGCCCGGGCGTCCAGGTACGTCCCGTCGCGGCCGAGGCGCAGCATGATGTCGGGGATGGCGTCCATGAGGACGCGGTTGCGGTTCTCCATCCGGCGCACCGCCTCGAGCGCCCGCTCGTTGGCGAGGGCGAAGCCGGCCGCCGCGCCGACGGCCTCCAGCAGGCCGCCGCGGAGGACCAGGGCACGGTCGTGCACGAGCACGCCCACGTGCTCCTGGTGGTGCAGGATCGGCGTCGTCACGCGCAAGCCGCCCGGCTCGGGCATGAGGAGCTCCTGGCCGCGGGCATCGACGTACCGGCCCTCCTCGCGCAGGTAGCCGAGCTCGAGGCCGGGGTCGCCGAGCGCGCGCCGCAGCGAGTCGCGCAGGTCGGGCGTGCTCGTGCCCTCGTGCAGCTCGGTGAGCAGCTCGCCGACGGCCGCGCCGGAGAGCCGGCCGCGAACGAGCATGGCGATGAACGCGATGGGCAGGGCGAGCGAGGCGAGCAGGCCGATCCCGATCCCGGCCACGGCCGCCTGCGAGGAGATCGGCGCGAGCACGAGGCCGACCGCGAAGCAGAGCAGCCCTCCGGCCCCGCCGTAGAGGACCGGGGTCAGCTGGCGCCGGGCCGGCGGCGTCGCCGCCCGCACCCGCCGGATCAGCACCGCAGCGACCGCGAGGGCGATGGCGATCGCGATTGCGCCCTCGAGCCTCCTCGAGCACGGTCGAGAGCGTCTCGTGGGACGAGACGAGCGCGACGTTCCGGGGGTGGGCGCTGTCCCACCGCGTCAGCGGGTCGAACAGGACGGCGACCGCCTGGAGCACGACGACGTTGGCGTAGGCGGCCGCGACCAGGAGCCGGCTCCGGCGCGATCCGAGCACGCCGTCGGGATAGGCCAGCACGGTCTCGACCAGCACCGCGAAGACGAGGTTGGCCGAGAACACCCCTGCGGTGTACGCGACCGCGCCGTTGGCGTCGTGGAGCGCTCCCAGGAGCGACGAGAAGCCGACCGCCGCGAGCAGCAGGCCGAAGCGGCCGTAGGCCGGCGTCGCCAGCGCGAGCAGGCCGGCGCCGACGAAGGTCAGGCAGAGGACGACGCTGAGGGCGGCGTGCGCGTACGGGGCCGGGGCGTGGTTGCTGGTGATGCTGAGCAGCGCGGCAGTGGCCGCCGCCGCGATCGCGGCGCCGGCCAGGGGGATCTGCAGCGTCTCGGTGTGGCCGGCAGGCCCGGCCCGTGCGCGGACGGTCATTCCAGGAGCTCCCGCAGCGAGGCCCCGGAGAGCTCGTCCTTCGAGACGAACCCGCGCGCGCCGCTCTTGACGATGAGGCCGCCGTAGTCGGCCCGGTCCCGGGTCGAGATGAGCACGATCGGCAGGTCACGGTCCATGGCCAGCAGCCGTTCCGTGACGGCGAAGCCGTCCATGCCGGGGAGCTGCACGTCCATCAGCACGAGGTTCGCCGTCGATGCAGCGGCCATGCGCACAGCCTCCTCGCCGTCCCCCGCCTCTCCGACGACCGCGAAGCCCTCGGACACGAGCAGCTCCCGCGCACACCGGCGGAACCCGGCGTGGTCGTCGACGATGAGGACGCGATACACGCTATGCAGCTCCTCGAGCAGCTCGCGTTCCCTCGCGACCATCCGGGTTGAGTGTACCCCCGGCTCCCGGAATCCATGCGCGCTCCGGCTGCTGCTTCATGGTCGCACTCTCGCGCAGCCGCGCCGGCCCGCCAATGGGGCACACCCGCGAGCGAGGGTGCGGGTTTCCGCACCTCGCGGGCGGGTAGGATCAGCGTATGGTGCGGCCGAGGGATGTGGCGCTGGGGGTCGCCGGGGCGGTCGTCGTCCTGATCGGGCCCGCGCCCGCCGACATCGCGGCGCTCTTCCAGCACCCCACCCCGGCCTGCGTGAGCGCCTGCGGGCACACGAACGCCTGGTGGGACCAGCCCGTGCTCGTCGCCCACGCCGACGAGCTGCCGCCCCCCGCGCTCCCCACCTCACCCCGCCGCGGCGGCCACTGACACTGAATAAAAGGGGTCAGACCCCGTTTATTCAGATTCGCCGATCGCGACGCGGCCGGGCTGCGCGGAGCGGGCGCCGTCCGGCAGGATCACCGAGTCGTAGAACCGGGTCATCGTGACCCCCGGCGTGAAACGGCCGACGTGCGGCTCGACCCGCTCCCCGCAGGCGATCCGCAGCACCAGCTCGGGGTAGCGCGACCCGGCGGCGAGCGGCAGCGGGAACGCGCCCCCGAAGCGGCAGTTGATATCGGTCACCGGCAGCCCCTCGGGCTCGTCGAAGCACTGGATCGTGGCCGGCCCGACCAGCCGCAGGCCCTCGGCGACGCGGCGGCCGAGATCGATCAGGCGCTCGTCGGCGATGGTCTGACCCTTGATCGACTCGCCGCCCTTCGACTCGATCATCGTCCGCGGGATCACGTTCACCGCCCGCCCGTCGAGGTCGCAGAGGGCGTCGATCGAGAACTGCTCGCCGGGGCAGAACCTCTGCACGATCACGGGCACGCCGGCGTACTCGACGAAGAAGCGCACCTCGGCGAGCGTCTCGCAGCGGTAGATGTCGCGCGACGCATAGCCCCAGCGCCGTTTCACGAGCAGCGGCAGCGGCGGGTCGGCGGGGAGATCCTCGGGCACCCAGGTGTCCGGCGACGGCAGCCCGGCCGCGATCAGGGCCTCGTGGCAGCGGTACTTGTCCCACATCGCCTCGGCGACCGCGAGGTCGGGCAGGAGCAGGGCGGCGCCGGCGCGCTCGATCAGCTCCCGGCCGCCGACGAGCTCGACGTTGTCGAGGTCGGCCAGCGGCAGCACGGCCCGCACGCCGTGTGCGGTGATGAGCTCCGCCAGCGCGGGGAGGTAGTCCGGGCTCGACGCGTGGGGCACGACGACGCCGCGGTCGGCCTTCACGAGCGCGGGCGCGAGCGGGTTGGCGTCGACGGCGACGACCTCGCCGTCCCAGCCGAGGCCGTCGAGCGCCTCGCGGAACGCGCGCACGACGTCGACGCGGAGCCCCGCGCAGGTCAGGAGCACCGAGCGCTTGCTCACAGATCCCAGCCGCCCGTCGAGCCCTTGTACGCCTCGGCCGGCCGCGTCATCTGGCCGATCGTGCGCCACACGATGCGCGCATCGAGGCGCAGCGACCAGTGCTCGACGTACCAGACGTCGAGCTCGATCCGGCGCGACCACGGGATCGACGTGCGCCCGTGGATCTGCGACCACCCGGTGACGCCCGGCCGCATCCGCAGCCGCAGCCGCTGGCGGGGCGTGTAGCGCTCGACCTGCTCGAGCAGGGTCGGGCGCGGGCCGACCAGCGACATCTGGCCGCGGAGCACGTTCCACAGCTGGGGGAGCTCGTCGAGGCCGTAGCGGCGGTAGACGTCGCCGCAGCGCAGGATGCGCTCGTCGCCGGCGTTCACCGCGAAGCCGTCGCCCTGCGCGGTCGCGTCCCTGACCATGGTGCGGAACTTGAGGATCGTGAACGGCTCGCCGTCGAGCCCGGCCCGCTCCTGCCGGAACAGCACGGGCATGCCGTCCTCGGCCAGGATGACCGCGGCGAGCGCCGCCAACAGGGGAGAGAGCACGACGAGCCCGGCTGCGGACAGGGTCGCGTCGACTGCCCGCTTCAGCGCCAGGGCGGCCGGCCGCGCCTGCACCGCGACGGGCCGATCGCCGTTCGTTCCCGCGACCGATTCCACCGGCGCAACCATAGCCAACCCCCTCTCCGGGACCGGGCGCAACCGCCCGCGCCCGAGCCCGGGAACCGGTCTGCTAGAGTGGCCGGTTGCGCCCGGGGAAGCAGGACCTCCCCGAGGCCGGCCGCCGCCCGCCACATCGCCAGCGCTCCGCCCCACGCGCCGCCACGGTGCGTCCGCCCGCGGAGCGATCACCTTCCCTCCGAGGGGGCCGTGTGTCCGCCGAACCTGCCGTCGAAGTCTGCGATCTGCGCAAGGAGTTCATCCGCCGCGACGGCCGCCGCATGAGCCGCACGGGGGTGCGGCGCCGGCGCGTGCCCGCGCTCCGCGACATCAGCTTCACCGTCGCGCGCGGCGAGTGCGTCGCCATCCTCGGCCAGAACGGCTCGGGCAAGTCGACGCTCGTGCGCGTCCTCTCGACGCTGCTCCTGCACGACGGCGGCAGCGCCCGCGTGTTCGGGATCGACGTCGCCGCCCGGCCACGGGCGGTGCAGCGGCTGGTGAACCGCGTGTCGGTCGAGGCGTCGTTCTTCAAGCGCATGTCGCCGGACGAGAACCTGAGCTACTCGGCCCGCTTCTACGGCCTCACCCCGAGGCAGACGCGCACGGCCATCCCCGCGATCCTGCGCCGGGTGGGCTTCCCGCCCGAGCGGCGGGGCGAGCCGATGGAGGACCTCTCCCGCGGCATGCAGCAGAAGGTCGCGCTCGCACGCGCCCTGCTCACCTCGCCGGTGCTGCTCCTGCTCGACGAGCCGACGACCGGCCTCGACCCGCGCTCCAAGCTCGAGGTGCAGGAGCTCGTCCGCGACATGCGCCGCCGGCACGACTGCACGATCCTGCTCTGCACCCACGACATGACCGAGGCCGAGGCGCTGGCCGACCGGGTCGGGATCCTGCACGACGGCGTCCTGCTCGCGCTGGACACGCCGGCCGAGGTGCGCGACCGCTACGGCGCCGAGACGCTCGAGGAGGCCTTCATGGCCGCGACCGGCCGCAGCTTCGAGGACGAGGCCGAGGAGGGGGTGCCGGCATGAGGCGCGAGACGCCGGTTGCCGTCCGCCGCGAGCTGGTCGGGTTCGCCGGCATCGTCGAGCGCAACACCTACCTGATCCGGCGGTTCGTGTGGTGGGAGCTGGCCTGGTTCCTCTACACCGTGGCGAACACGCTCACGATCGTGTTCATCGCCAAGGGCATCGAGGCGGGCGGCGGTCACCTCGACGTGAACCGGGCGATGATCATCCTGCTGATCGGCGCGGTGGTGTGGTCGTACCTCGGCCTGGTATTCGAGATCGAGACCGAGACGGTGGCCTGGGAGCGCTGGGAGGGCACCATCGAGTACACGTTCATGGCGCCGCTGTCGCGGCCGGCCCACCTGCTCGGCATGGGCGCGTTCGCCGTGCTCTACGGCGTCGTCCGCACCGTCGCCCTGTTCGCCCTCGTCGCCCTGATGCTCGGCGTGCACTTCCACAACCCCGACTTCGGCACGGCGACCGTCGTGCTCGCGGTGTCGTCGGTCTCGTTCGTCGGCATCGGCATGATGACCGCGGTGCTGCCGCTGGTGTCGCCGGAGAAGGGCACGCAGCTCGGATTCATCGCCCAGGGCCTCCTGCTGGTGGTGTCGGGCGTCTACTACCCGGTGTCGGTGCTGCCCCAGTGGATGCAGTGGATCTCGGTGCTGTCCCCGGCGACCTACACGCTCGAGGGCGCCCGCCGGGCGATCCTCGACGGCGCCAGCGTCTCGGCGGTCTGGGACGACCTGTGGCCGCTGATCCTGATCGGCCTCGTCGCGGTGCCGCTGGGGCTGTACGTGTTCTCGGTGGGCGAGCGCTACGCCAAGCAGCACGGACGCCTCAAGCGGTCGGGCTAGCGATGGCCTAGGACCAAGGTCTCGTCCCGGTCGCGACCGCCGCCCGAGGCGGCGCCGGATGCCGCCGCCTAGCGTGGACGGCATGGATATCGCACTCATCACAGGGGCGTCGCGCGGCCTCGGGCTCGCGCTGGCGCAGGCGCTCGCCGACCGCGGCCACGGGCTCGCGATCGACGCGCGCGGATCGGAGGATCTCGAGGCCGCTCGCGCGGCGCTCGCCGAGCGAACGGCCGTGACGGCCATCGCGGGCGACGTCGCCGACCCGGCCCACCGCGAGGAGCTGGTGTCTGCGGCGGTGCGCATGGGCCGGTTGCGGCTGCTCGTGAACAACGCCTCGGTGCTCGGGCCGAGCCCGCAGCCCGACCTCGACGCCTACCCGCTCGAGGTGCTCGACTCGATCTACCGGATCAACGTGGTCGCGCCGCTCGGCCTGATCCAGCTCGCGCTGCCCGCGCTCGCCGCGGACGGCGGCATCGTGCTCAACATCACCTCGGACGCCGCGGTCGAGAGCTACGCGGGCTGGGGCGGATACGGCTCGTCCAAGGCGGCGCTCGAGCAGCTCTCGAACGTGCTCGCCGCCGAGCACCCGGGCCTGCGCGTCTACTGGGCCGACCCGGGCGACATGCGCACGCGCATGCACCAGGAGGCGTTCCCGGGCGAGGACATCTCCGACCGGCCGCTTCCGGAGACGAGCGTCCCCGGCCTGCTGCGGCTGATCGCGGGCGACCTGCCGTCGGGCCGCTACCGCGCCCGCGAGCTCGACCGCTCCGAGGCGGCGGCATGAGCGCCGTCGCCCTCGCGGAGGCCACCGCCCCTCCGGAGCGGCGAGGCATCGCCCGCGACGCCGTGCGGCTGCTGGTCGGCCGGCCCGGCGGCGTCGAGCACGCGGTCTTCCGCGACCTCCCCCGGCTGCTCGATCCCGGCGACCTGCTGGTCGTGAACACGTCGGCGACCCTCCCGGCCGCGCTCGACGCCGTCGCGCCCGGCGGCCGCCGCCTGCGCATGCACCTCTCGACGCCGGCGCCCGGCTCCGATCCGGCGGACGGCCTGTGGATGGTGGAGCTGCGCGTCCCCGCCGGGCCGGGCTCGCTGCCCTTCGCCGCCGCGCGGCGGGGCTGGCGGCTCCGGCTCGCCGGCGGCGGCCGCGCCCGCCTGCTGCGCGGAGGGCCGCGGCTGTGGCAGGCCCGGCTCGAGCTGCCCGTGGGCCTGCACGAGCACCTCGAGGCGCACGGGCGGCCGATCCGCTACGCCTACGCCGGCGCGGACTGGCCGATCGAGGACTACCAGACCGTCTTTGCGACGGTGCCCGGCAGCGCCGAGATGCCGAGCGCCGCGCGCGCGTTCTCGCCCGACCTGGTCGTCGAGCTCGTGGCCGCGGGCATCGAGATCGCGCCGATCGTGCTGCACACCGGCGTCTCCTCGCCCGAGACCGGGGAGCCGCCCTTCCCGGAGTGGTTCCGCGTGCCGGAGCCGACCGCGCGGCACGTGAACGCTGTCCGCAACGGCGGCGGCCGCGTCGTCGCCGTGGGGACGACGGCGGTGCGCGCGCTCGAGACGGCCGCGGGCGAGGACGGGACCGTCGCGGCCCGCGAGGGCTGGACCGAGCTCGTGATCGACGAGCGCCGGGGCGTGCGCGCCGTCGACGGGCTCCTGACGGGCTGGCACGCGCCCGAGGCGACCCACATCGACCTCGTCCGGGCGGTCGCCGGCCGCGACATCGTCGAGGGCTGCTACGCCGCTGCCGCTGCCGGCCGCTACCTGTGGCACGAGTTCGGCGACCTCAACCTGTTGCTGCCCTGACGTATAGTCCGGCCATGGCAGCTTGGCCCATGCTCCGACTCGGTGCCCTCCGCCTCCCGCTTACCGGCGGGCCGGACGCGGACCGAGACGGCATGCGCTAGCGGCGCCGCTCGATCCTCGCCCGGCCCTCCCGGTCCGGCAGGCGTCCACGCGAGGAGATCGAGATGCGCGACAAGTTCCGAAGACGGCTACGACCCCGGCGCGTTCGAGGCCGGGTGGCAGGAGCGCTGGCGCGAGGCGGGCGCGTTCCGCGCGGACGACCGCTCGGAGCGGCCGCCGCTCTATCTGCTCGAGTTCTTCCCCTACCCGTCCGGTGCCGGGCTGTCGGTCGGCCACTGCAAGAACTACGTGCCTGCCGACGTCTACAGCCGGCTGAAGCGGATGCAGGGGTTCGAGGTGCTGCACCCGATGGGCTGGGACGCCTTCGGCCAGCCGGCCGAGAACGAGGCGATCCGGCGCGGCCGTCACCCGGCCGCGATGGTCGCCGAGTACGCCGCCCGCTACCGGCGCACCCTGGAGGCGATCGGCTGCTCCTACGACTGGGATCGCGAGCTCAGCTCCGCCGACCCCGTCTACTACCGCCATACGCAGGCCCTGTTCCTGCTGCTGTACCGGCGAGGGCTGGCCTACCGGGCCGAGGCCGCGATCAACTGGTGCCCGAGCTGCCAGACCGGTCTCGCCAACGAGGAGGTCCTCGGCGGGCGCTGCTGGCGCTGCGACACGCGGGTCGAGGAGCGCCCCCGCCGGCAGTGGTTCTTCCGCATCACCGCCTACGCGCGGCGGCTGGCCGGCGATCTGGACGACCTCGACTGGCCCGACGGCATCAAGGCCGCCCAGCGGGACTGGATCGGCGACCCGGACGCACCCCGGATGCACGACTGGCTGATCTCGCGCCAGCGCTACTGGGGCTGCCCGATCCCGATGGTCGAGTGCGACCGCTGCGGTCTCCAGCCCGTGCCCGAGGAGGAGCTGCCGGTGCTGCTGCCGCCGGTCGAGCGCTACGGGCCGACCGGAACGGGCGACTCGCCGCTGGCGGCGATCCCCGGGTTCGTGCGCGCGCCCTGTCCGCGCTGCGGCGGCGAGGCCCGCCGGGAGACCGACACGATGGCCGGCTTCGTCTGCTCGGCCTGGTACTTCCTGCGCTTCTGCGACCCGCGCAACCCGGAGACGTTCGCCGCCCCGGAGCTGATCGCGCGCTGGGGCCCCGTCGACCGCTACTGCGGCGGCGCCGAGCACGCCGTCGCCCATCTGCTGTACGCCCGGTTCGTGACCAAGGTGCTCCACGACGCCGGTCTCGTCCCGTTCGCGGAACCGTTCCGGGCGCTGCGCAACCAGGGCTCGCTCCTGGCGCACACCCCCGGGATCGAGGTCGCCGACGGCCCGTCCGGCCGCCGCTTCCGGGCCCTGGGCGCCGACGAGGCGGCGGAGTTCGGGGAGGACGAGCTCCGGTGGCGGTGGGTGCGGATGTCCAAGTCGCGCGGCAACGTGGTCACGCCGGAGGAGGTGATCGCGCGCCACGGCGCCGATGCGCTGCGGGTGTACATCGCGTTCGCCGCGCCGTTCGCGGACGACATGCGCTACGACCCGGACGGCGTCGCCGCGGCGCGCCGGTTCCTGGGGCGCGTCCACCGCCTCGTCTCGGGCGCGGCCGCCGCCCCCGCCGAGCCGGTTGCGGATCCGGGGGCCGAGGCCGGGCTGCGGCGGGCGACGCACCGCGCGACCGCGGCCGTCACGGCCGCGGTCGAGGCGTTCCGGTTCAACGCCGCGGTGGCGGAGCTGATGACGCTCCAGGGCGCCGCGGCGGCGGGGGCGCGGGAGGCGCCCGGCTCGGCAGCCGTCGCCGAGGCCGCGGAGACGCTGACGCTCCTCCTGGCGCCGTTCGCGCCCCACCTGGCCGACGAGCTGTGGACACGTGTCCTCGGCCGGCCGGGCCTGGCCACGGCGTCCGCCTGGCCGACGGCCGATCCGGAGCTCATGGCCGAGCCGGTGCTGCGGCTGGCGGTGCAGGTGAACGGCCGCGTGCGGGGGGAGATCGAGGTGCCGTCCGGCGCGCCGGACGACGAGATCAGGGCGGCCGCGCTGGCGCACCCGGCGGTGACCCGGTCACTGGACGGACGTCGGCCGGAGCGGGTGATCGTCGTCCCGGGGCGGCTCGTCAGCCTGGTCAGCGGCCCGTGATCGGACGCAGACGGCCGGCCGCCGCGAAGAACGACGCCGGGCCGGACGCGGTCACCGCAGCGGTGCCCCCGGGGCGGTCGATCTCGAGGGCGATCGCCCCCGGCACCGTCTCGTACAGGCGCGCGGTGCGCGATCCGAGGGGGAGCTGCTTCACCGGGACGCCGGCCGTGGCGAGGAGCGGAGGCGGGATCACGGCGCCGTAGTTCCAGACGACGTACGGCCCGTAGCGCAGCCGCACGGCCGTGCCGTCCCCGTAGCGGACGCGCACGATCGCGCCGAGCCGGTGGCCGGCGAACGCCGGGCCGAGCCAGTCGATCGCGGGCCGCAGCGCCCGCGCCTCGGCGACGGTGAGGTGGCGCGCGTCCAGCGCACGCACCGGGCGGCCCGGCGCCGTGAGCTCGGTGATCGCCGTCCGCGGCGGCAGGGTGATCGTGAACGCGTCCTGGGGCGCGAGCCCGCGCGGCCTGGCCCGCACCTCCCGGACGTCGATGACCGCCTCGGCCCGCGGCCGGCCGCCGGGGCGGCGCACGCGCCACTCGATCCGTTCCGGCAGGAGCGTCCGCGCGTCGACGGTGACGACCTGGGCGACGCGGGCGGCGTCGGGCAGCCGCTGCACGGGCAGCGCGAACCGGTAGGCGGGCCGCCCACGGAAGGTGACCCGCTCGGTCTCGGTCGCGGCGAACCGGGTCAGCGCCCGGCGATAGACGGCGATCGGGTCGACGGCGCTCGCGCAGCCGGTGGCGAGCGCGGCGCAGGAGCGGGCGACGACGGCGGTGTGCGTCGCCGGGTCGTAGCGGGTGATGCGGCCCCGCTCGACGAGCGTGCGGTCGACGGCGACACCTGAGTCCGTCGTCTGCGTCCACACGGCCCGGCCCCGGGTCGGGTCGATCCAGCCGGTGCGGGTCGAGGCCGCGAACCCGCCCGCCGGGCCGGGCCTGATCCGCTCGACCACCTCGAGCACGGTGCCGCGGCCGCCCAGCGCCGAGAGCGCCTGCGCCTGCACGTCGGCGGCGGGCCCCGAGCCGAAGGGGCCGGCCAGGAGGAGCACGGCCGCGACCGCGACGACCGCGGCGGCGACGGCGGCGGCCGGCCACAGCCGGCGCCGGATCCGGGGGCTGGGGCGGGCCGCGCGGAGCGCCTGCTCGGTCTCCTCGTCGGCGACGCCGAAACGGGCCTCGGCGGCGGCGGCCTCGAGCACCTGCACGATCGCGCGCAGCTCGCCGGTCGGCGGCTCGCCGCCGTCGAGGGCATCGGCCAGCATCCGCGCGAGCTCGCGCTCGTCACCGCGAGGCATGGATGCCCTCCCCCTCGAGCGCCTCCCGGAGCTCCTGGCCGGCTCGCAGCACGAGCATCTGGCAGGCGCCGACGCTCCTGCCCATCACCCGGGCGACGTCCGCGAACGGATACCCCTCGACGAGGCGCAGGTGCACGGCCAGGGCGTGGTCGGGCGGCAGGCTCGCGAGCGCGCGGCGCAGCGCGTCGCGCTCGATCACCGCCGTCGCCTCGTCGTGTCCGGCGGCGGTCTCGGCGGCAGCGGCGGTCGCCACCGGCTCACGCGAGCGGGCGCTCATCCGGTCCGCCGCCATGTTCGCCGCGACGCGGTAGAGCCACGCCAGCACCGGCCGGCCGCGCCAGCGCAGGCCCGGCACGCGCCGCCACGCCTCGATGAAGACCTCGGAGGCGACGTCGGCCGCCTCCTCGCGGGAGCGGAGACGCGCGGCCAGGTAGCGCACGATCTCGGCGTGGTGCGCGCGGAAGAGCGCGTCGAAGTCGACCTGCTCGCGGCGGAACCGGGCCTCGTCGACATCCCCTGGCACAACCTAGGCGCCCCGCGGCCGCCACCGCGGCCGGCGTCGGGCGGCGCCGGCGGCGAGCGCGGCGCAGGCGCCGCCGAGGGCGATCGCGATCGGAACGGCGACGTCGGCCCCGCCGGCCGGCTCGGGCGGGTCGACGTCGGCGGCGATCATGGCCGCCTGGGCGACGGTGACCCGCACCCAGGTGCCGTCGGGGACGTGCAGCAGCCGCACCGCCGGGAAGTAGCGGGCCGAGTCCCAGGCCGCCCACGGCGTCGCCCCGTCGACGACGATGCCGACCGGCAGGGAGCGGTGCCTCCACACGGAGTCCGGAGGGATCACGGCCGGCCGGCGCAGGAGCGGCGGCGTAGGCGGACGGGTCGGATGCGGGCTTGCCGCCGACCCAGACGCGCCCGACGCGGGGGCGATAGGGCGCGACCGCGGCCAGCCTCGACCGGATCAGGCCGAGGGCGTGCGGGCCGAGGCGGAACCCGCCGGAGGCGAGCACGACAACGCCCTGGGAGGGGACGAGGTACCCGGCCAGGCCGAACAGGTGCGGGCGGGTCGTCAGCCGCAGGTACGACGCGAGCCTCGGTGCCGGCGCTGCCGCCTGGCCCTCGGTGCGGGCGAGCGCGAGCCGGACATCCCGGTCGGAGATGCGCACACACGCCGCCGGCCCGCACAGGCGCACGGACGCTGGGCACGCCCTTGGCCGCGGCCTGGGCCGGCCAGGCCGCGACGAGCGTGCTCGCCGCGAGGGCTGCTGCGGCATACCGGCGGATCATGCCTCCTCCTTCAGGTCGTTCCGCCTCGACATCCGTCTGCGACCCCCGATTATCACGCGCCGGGACGTAGAATCGCCTCCCCATGGCCGGGTACTCCCAGACACCGCTCGCGAAGAAGCTCGGGATCAAGCCCGGCGCGAGCCTCGCGCTCGACCGGCCGCCGCCCGGGTGGGCGGTCCCCGACCTGCCGGACGACGTGAGGGCCGCGGATGAGGGGCCGGCCGACGTCGTGCTCGCGTTCTTCCGCGAGGCGGCCGAGCTGCCGGAGCGCCTGCCCGCCCTCGCCCGGCGCATCTTCCCGGCGGGGGCGCTGTGGCTGGCATGGCCGCGGCGGGCCGGCGGCCACGAGTCGGACATCACCGAGAACGGCCTGCGCGATCACGCACTGCCGCTCGGCATCGTCGACAACAAGGTGGCGGCGATCGACGAGGACTGGTCGGGACTGCGCGTCGTCTGGCGGGTCGAGCGCCGCTCCGGCCCACTCCCAGGCTAGCCAATCACCCAGATCAGGGCGGTCGCCGCCGATGCCGCCACCGCCGCCGTCGCCGGCCACAGCCGCAGGTAGCCGTCCCTGATCGCGGGGGCGTGGCCCGGGCCGGCCAGGTCGCACACGAGCAGCGTCGCCACCGACCCCCGGGCGCCGGCGAGCGCCCCGACCGACACGCCCGAGAGCACCGCGAAGGCCGCCGGCCCGGTGTGGAGCAGGGCGCCCGCGGCCACCGCGGCCGGCAGGTTGTTGACGACGGCCGCGACCGCCGCGGCCGCGGCGGTGACGGCGAGCAGCGCCCACACCGATCCGGCGGGCAGGCGCAGCGCGGAGAGCCCGGCCACGCCGGCGGCAGCGCCGGCGGCAGTGGCAAGGGCGGTCACGAGGAGCCCGATCCGCCACGGCACCTGCGGCCGCGGCAGGCGAACCCCGACCGCCGCCAGGGGGACGGCCGCGCAGGCGGCAACGGCGCACGCCGGCCACCAGGGGGCGATGCCGAGGGCGGGGGCGAGCGACTCGCCGATGCCCGCGAGCGCCAGGGCCGCGGCCGCGACGGCAGCACCGCGGCCGAGCTGGCGAGGCCGGCAGGTCGCAGACGACGCCGCCCAGGTGGCGGCGCTCGCGGATCGCCACCGCCCCGGCGCAGATCAGGGCGGCCGCCGTCCCCGGCGCGATCATCGTCGCGTCGAAGGCCGCCGGCGCCAGGTGCAGGCCCGTCATCACGACCAGGTTCGTGGGATTGCCCTGGACGACGGCGATCGAGAAGGCGTTCGCGACGCCGATGGTCGCCAGCAGGAGCGGCCGGGCCGGCGCCCCGCGATCGACGAGCGCGAGGACGACCGGCACCATCACGACGACCGCGCCGTCGAGCGAGAGGGCGGCGGTGAGGAGCGCGCAGGCGAGACAGACGAAGGCGTACACTCGGGCGGTGCTCCCGCCCGCCGCCCGCGCCAGGAGGCCGGCGATCGCGCCGGCGAGGCCGGTCGCGTCGGCGACCCGGGCAAGCCAGATGACCGCGGTCAGGAAACAGACCAGCGGAACCGAGGCGGAGAGCGCCGCGTGGAGCGGGGCGGGAATGACGGTCACGTCTCGACCTCCTCTCAGATACTAAAGTCTACTTAAGTATATGCCCCCGCGTCCCCGCCCCCGAAACACCGCCGAGACGCTCGCGGCGGTCGCCCCGCTCGTGACGCGCTGGATGGAGCGCGTGCTCGCCGCCGCCGAGCCGCCGCTGTCGCTCGGCCAGTACCTCGGCCTGCGTGCGATCGCGGCGGGCATCGACTCGGCCGCCGACCTCGCCCGCGCGACGGGCGTGTCCGAGTCGGCCGTCTCCCAGCTCGTGGCCGGGTTCGAGCGCGGCGGGATGGTCGAGCGCACAGCGTCGGGCGACGACCGGCGGCGGCGGCGCCTGGCGCTGACGCCGGACGGGGAACGTGTCCTGCGCTCGGCCCAGCGGCTGGTCGGCGCCCGGCTCGAGCCGCTCGTCGCGTCGCTCGCCCCCCACGACGCCGAGGCGCTCGCGGCCCTGCTGCGCCGGATCGAGCCGGCCCTGGCCGGCACGGCGCCGCCGCGCCGCCCGCCCGCCGCCCGCCCACCACCACCCTCCCCGTCCGCACCGAGAACCGGGGTCAGACCCCACGTAAGAAGGCGCACAGAAGTGCAACGCCCGCCGTTCGGGGTCAGACCCCGGTTCCGGCTCGGAAGCCCGGTTCGGGCTAGTGCAGGAAGTGGCGGCGGCCGGTGAAGACCATCGCCGCGCCCGCGGCGTTCGCGGCGGCGATGACCTCGGGGTCCTTCACGGAGCCGCCGGGCTGGACGATCGCCCGCACGCCCGCCGCGAACGCGGCCTCGGGGCCGTCGGCGAACGGGAAGAATCCGTCCGAGGCCAGCACGGCGCCCTGCGAGCGCTCGCCGGCCTTGGCCACGGCCACCTTCACGGCGTCGACACGGCTCATCTGACCGGCGCCGATGCCGACCGCGGCCAGGTCGCGGGCGATCACGATCGCGTTCGAGCGCACGAAGTGCACCGTCCGCCACGCGAACAGGATGTCCTCCCACTCGCGCTTGCCGGGCGCGACCTCCGACACCACCTGCATGTCGGCGCGATCCTCGGTCTCGTTGTCGCGATCCTGGATCAACAGGCCGCCCAGCACGCGGCGGATGTCGCGCTCGCCGGGACTCGACTTGCGCCGCTCGCGATCCTCGAGCACCCGCGTCGACGGCTTCGACGAGAGCGTCTCGCGGGCGGCGTCGTCGTAGCCGGGGGCGAAGATCACGTCGAGCTTCGTCTCGATCATGCGCTCGGCGACGGCGCCGGTGACGGGCCGGTTCACCGCGATCACCGCCCCGAACGCCGACAGCGGGTCGCCCGCGAGCGCCCGTGCGTACGCCTCGTCGAGGGTCGCGCCGACGGCGACCCCGCAGGGGTTCGCGTGCTTGATGATCGCGCAGGCGGGCAGCTGGAAGGCGGTCGCGATCGTGCGGGCCGCCTGGAGGTCGGCGAGGTTGTTGAACGAGAGCGGCTTGCCGCTCACCTGGTCGACCCGCGAGAGCACGTGGCGGCGGGCGCCGGACTCGCGGTAGAACGCCGCCCGCTGGTGGGGGTTCTCGCCGTAGGCCAGGTCGCCCACCTTGACCAGGTCGATCGTCAGCCGGTCGGGGAAGGGCTCCGTGTCGGCGAACCAGGCCGCCACCGCGGCGTCGTACGACGCGACGTGCGCGAACGCCTCGCCGGCCAGGTCGCGGCGCGTGTCGAGCGAGAGCTCGCCGCCCGCGGCCCGCAGCTCGCCGAGGACGAAGCCGTACCGGTCGGGCTCGGCGACGACGCCCACCGAGTGGAAGTTCTTCGCCGCCGCGCGCACCATCGTCGGGCCGCCGATGTCGATGTTCGCGATCACCTCGGCCTCGGACACGCCCCGGCGCGCGGCCACCGAGCGGAACGGGTACAGGTTGCAGACGACGAGGTCGATCGGCTGGATGCCGGCCGCCTCCAGCGAGGCCATGTCGTCGTCGTGGTCGCGGCGGGCCAGGATGGCGGCGTGCAGCGAGGCGTGCAGCGTCTTCACCCGCCCGCCCAGCAGCTCCGCCGACCCGGTCACCTGCTCGACCGTCGTCACCGGGACGCCGGCCCCCTCCAGGAAGTCCGCCGTCCCCGAGGTCGAGACCAGCTCGACGCCGAGCTCGTGCAGGCCCTGCGCGAACGTCGAGAGGCCGTTCTTCTCGCTGACCGATATGAGGGCCCGTCTGATCTTCATCCGCTCACCCGCACCCGCCGTCCGTCGACATGGATCTTGCCCGCCCCGTACAGCCGCACCGCCTCCGGCAGGAGCCGGTGCTCGATCCGGTGAAGACGCTCGGTCACCTCGGCGGCGGTGTCATCATACGAAACGGCCAGCGCCTCCTGCATGACGATCGGGCCGGTGTCCGCCGCAACGTGGTCGGCGTCCACCAGATGCACGGTGACGCCGGTCAGCTTGACGCCGTGGGCGACGGCGTCCTCGATCGCGTGGGCGCCCGGAAAGGCCGGCAGGAGGGCGGGATGGACGTTCAGGATGCGGCCCGACCAGCGGCCCACGAACGCGGCGGAGAGGATGCGCATGTAGCCCGCGAGCACGACGAGCTCCGTGCCGTGGCCGGCGAGGAACGCGGTCGTCTCGTCCTCGTCGGCCGAGACGAGGGCGGGGATCCCGGCACGGCCGGCACGCTCGAGCCCGGCCGCGCCGGCGCGGCTCGACACGACGCAGCCGACGTCGATGTCGGGAGCGTCGATCAGCGCCTGCAGGTTCGTGCCCGTACCCGAGATGAGCACGCCGACCCTCAGCGGAAGCGCACCCCCGCCCCCTCGACGACCGTCCCGGCGACGAAGCCGGGGCAGCCGCCCCGCTCGAGGGCCGCGAGCGCCACCGTCGCGGAGTCCGCCTCGACGACCGCGGCGTAGCCGAGCCCGAGGTTGAACACCCGCCGCAGCTCGTCCTCCTCCACGCCGAGCGAGCCCAGCCAGCCGAACACCGGCGGCCGCTCGAAGGCGCCGAGGTCGATCTCGGCCCCGAGCCCGTCCGGGAACTGGCGGGCGAGGTTTCCGGGGATGCCGCCGCCGGTGATGTGCGCCATCGCCCGCACGTCGACGGTGCGGCACAGCTCGGCCACCGGGCGGGCGTAGATGCGCGTCGGCTCGAGCAGGGCGTCGGCCACGCTCGCGCCCCCGAGCCCTGCCGGGGTGTCGGCCGGGCCGAGGCCGGCCCGCTCGAGCAGGCGGCGGACGAGCGAGAACCCGTTCGCGTGGGGGCCGCTCGACGGCAGGCCGACGATCGTGTCGCCCGCCTTGACGCGGCCGCCGGAGACGAGCTCGCGGCGCTCCGAGAGCGCGACGCAGAAACCGGTCAGGTCGTACTCCTCGGGCGCCATCATGCCGGGGTGCTCCGCCGTCTCGCCGCCGAGGAGCGCGCAGCCGGCCTGGCGGCAGCCCTCGGCGATGCCCTCGACGAGCTCCGCCACCACCTCGACGTCGACGCGCCCGCACATGATCACGTCCATGAAGAACGCCGGCCGCGCTCCCGCGGTGATCACGTCGTTCACGCTCATCGCCACGAGGTCGATGCCGAGCCCGCCGTGGCGGCCGGCGGCCCGCCCGAGCAGCACCTTCGTGCCGACGCCGTCGCAGCCGGCCGCGATCAGCGGGTCGCCGACCGACGGCGTGTAGAGACCGGCGAACCCCCCGTGGCCGCCCAGCACCTGGCGGCCGTGGGTCGAGGTGACGGCCGTCCGGATCCGCTCGACCACGGAGTCGGCGGCATCGAGGCTGACGCCGGAGCCGGCGTAGGTGAGCGGCTCCTCGCGCTCGCTCACCGGATCTCCACCGGCACCGGCGCGGACTCGAAGCGCAGCTTCGCGAGGCGCATGTCGGCGGGGATCTCGGTCGGGTACTCGCCCGTCAGGCACGCGCGGCAGAAGCCCTCGGCCGGCCCGGCGGTGGCCTCGAGGCCGTCCAGCGACAGGTACGCGAGCGAGGTCGCGCCCAGCCGCCGGCGCACCTCCTCGATGGTGCGCCCGGCCGCGAGCAGCTCGTCCTGGTCGGCCATGTCGATGCCGTAGAAGCAGGGCGAGACGATCGGCGGCGACGACACGCGCAGGTGCACCTCGCGCGCTCCCGCCTCGAACAGCATCTGCACGAGCTTGCGCGTCGTCGAGCCGCGCACGATCGAGTCGTCGACGACGACCACCCGGCGGCCCTCGAGCACGGACCGAAGGGCGTTGAACTTGAGCTTCACGCCCCGCTCCCGCAGCGCCTGGTCGGGCTGGATGAACGTGCGCCCGACGTAGCGGTTCTTCACCAGGCCCTCGCCGAACGGGACGCCGCTGCGGCGGGCGTAGCCGACGGCGGCGGGCGTCCCCGAGTCGGGCACGCCGATGACCACGTCCGCATCGACGGGGGCCTCGTCGGCCAGCCGCTCGCCCATCCGCCGCCGCACCTCGTGCAGGCCGCTCCCGCGCATGACCGAGTCCGGCCGGGCGAAGTAGATGTACTCGAACACGCACAGCGATCCCGGCCGGTTGCCGATGCTGCGGAAGCGGGCGCCGCGCTCGTCGACGACGACCATCTCGCCCGGCTCCAGGTCGCGCTCGAGGGTGGCCCCGATCAGGTCGAGCGCGCACGACTCGGACGCGAGCACCCAGGCGTCGCCGAGGCGGCCGACGACCAGCGGGCGGATCCCGTCGGGGTCGCGGAAGCCGGCCAGCCCGCGCTCGCTCATGACGACGGCGGCGAACGCGCCCTCGATCCGGGCCATGGCGTCGGCGACGGCCTCGCCGAGGTCGCCGGACTCGTGCTCGGCGATGAGGGCGGCCATCACCTCCGTGTCCGACGTCGAGCGCATCGACACCCGCCGCGCCCGCAGCTCCTCGCGCAGCTCGGCGGTGTTCGTCAGGTTGCCGTTGTGGCCGAGGGCGACGGTGCGCCCGCCGGCGTGGCGGACGACCGGCTGGGCGTTCTGCCACACCGTCGAGCCGGTGGTCGAGTAGCGGGTGTGGCCGATCGCGATGTGGCCCTCGAGGCCGGAGAGGCGTCCCTCGTCGAACACCTGGCTCACGAGGCCCATGTCCTTCATGGCCGTCAGGTGGCCGCCGTCCGAGACGGCGATGCCGGCGCTCTCCTGGCCGCGGTGCTGGAGGGCGAAGAGCCCGAAGAAGGTCGAGCGGGCGACGTCGTGGTCGGGCCCGTCCGCGGGCGTGTAGATGCCGAAGACGCCGCACATCAGGCGCCGCCCTCCATGATCCGCGGCAGGGCCCCCTCGTAGAGGTCGACGGCGTCTGCGAGCGCGATCCGGGCCGGGCCGACGGCGATCTCGCCGCCGCCCACCGTCCCCAGTCGCCGCAGCGGCACCGCCGCCGTGGCGAGCTTGCGCAGGGCGGCCACGTCGGCCCGCCGGGCGGAGATGACGACCCGGCCGTCGCCCTCGCCGAAGAGATCCGGCGCCTCCTCGACGCGGACGCCGATGCCGCCGGCCATCGCCGACTCGGCGACCGTCACCGCCAGGCCGCCGCCGCCGACGTCATGGGCGCTTCGCAGCAGCTTTCGCTCGGCCGCCGCGGCCAGGAACTCGTGCAGCTCCCGCTCGGCCTCCAGGTCGGGCTCGGGGATCCGCCCGGCCGTCTCGGCCAGGATCACCTTCTGGTAGTCGGAGCCGTCGAGCGCGCTCGCGCCGGCGCCGGCCAGCAGGACGACGTCGCCGGCGGTGCGGAACGCCGCCCGCACCGCCAGCCCGGCGTCGGCGAGGATGCCGACCACCCCGACGACCGGCGTCGGCGGGATCGGGCGGCCGTCGTGCTCGTTGTAGAGCGACACGTTGCCCGAGACGACCGGGAGCCCGAGCGCCGTGCACGCCTCGGCCATGCCGGCGATCGCCTCGGCCAGCTCGTACCCGATCTCCGCGTCCTCCGGGTTCCCGAAGTTGAGACAGTTCGTGACGGCGGCCGGGCGGGCCCCGGTGCACGCGACGTTGCGGGCGGCCTCGCACACCGCGCTCATCCCGCCGCGGCGGGGGTCGAGCCAGGTGCGGCGGCCGTTGCCGTCGAGCGAGACCGCGATGGCCCGGCCGGACGGCGTGAGCCGGATGACGGACGCGTCGCCGCCGGGGCGGACGACGGTGCCCGACCCCACCAGCTGGTCGTACTGGCGCGTCACCCAGCGGCGGCTGGCGGTCCCGGGCGCGGCGAGCAGCGCCCGCAGCGCGGCAGTCTGGCGGCGTGCCGGGATCCTCGGCGGCCGTGGCGGCCTCGACCAGGCGGGCCGGCCGCTCCCGCTCGACGTCGTAGCGAGGCGCGTCGTCGGTGAGCGTCTCGACGGGGATGTCCCCCACGAGCTCGCCGCCGTGGAAGGCGCGCAGGCGGCCCGTCTCGGTCACCTCGCCGATCACGGTCGCGTCGACCTCCCAGCGCCGGCAGACCGCCGCGACCGCGTCCCACGACGCCGGCTCGACGATCGCCGCCATCCGCTCCTGCGACTCCGAGATCATGATCTCGAACGGCTCCATCCCCTCCTCGCGCAGGGGCACGGCGGAGAGGTCGACGTCGAGGCCGACGCCGCCCGCGGACGCCATCTCGGACGTGGAGGACGCGAGGCCGGCCGCGCCCAGGTCCTGGAGCGACACGATCAGGCCTTCGTCGAGCAGCTCGAGGGTGCACTCGATCAGCTTCTTGCCGGTGAACGGGTCGCCGATCTGGACGCTCGGCCGCTTGGCCTCGGAGCCCTCCTCGAAGCCCTGCGACGCGAGCACGCTGGCGCCGCCGATGCCGTCGCGGCCGGTCTTCGACCCGTACAGCACGAGCAGGTTGCCGGGCCCGGCGGCGCCGGCCGACTGGAGCCGGTCGGCCGGGAGCACGCCCACGCACATCGCGTTCACGAGGCAGTTGTGCTCGTAGGCCGGCTCGAACTCGACCTCGCCGCCCACGTTCGCGACCCCGACGCAGTTGCCGTAGTGGCCGATGCCCTCGACGACGCGGGCGAACAGGTGCCGCTGGCGCTCGGAGTCGAGCTCGCCGAAGCGGAGCGAGTCGAGGATCGCGATCGGGCGCGCGCCCATCGCGAAGATGTCGCGCAGGATGCCGCCGACGCCGGTGGCCGCGCCCTGGAACGGCTCGACCGCGGACGGGTGGTTGTGGCTCTCGACCTTGAGGGCGACCGCGAGCCCGTCGCCGACGTCGATCACGCCGGCGTTCTCGCCCGGGCCCTGCAGCACGCGCTCGCCGGTCGTGGGGAACGCGGCCAGCAGGCGGCGCGAGTGCTTGTAGGCGCAGTGCTCGCTCCAGAGCAGCGAGAACACGGCCAGCTCGAAGTCGTTCGGCTCCCGCTCGAGCAGCTCGCCGATGCGCTCGAGCTCGGCATCCGTCAGGCCCAGCGAGCGGTGCGGCGGCGTGTGGGTGACGGCGCTCACGAGGGCATCCTAGGCGGCGGCCCCCACGGAGGCCTGGTCGACGAGGCCGCGGAGCAGGATGCGGCCGTCGGCCGACCCGAGCAGCGGGTCGACCGCGTGCTCGGGGTGCGGCATGAGACCGGCCACGTTGCCGGCGGCGTTGGTGATGCAGGCGATCGACTCGATGGAGCCGTTCGGGTTGTGGACGTAGCGGAGCAGCACCTGGCCGGCGACGTCGAGCTCCTCCAGCTGGTCGGGGGTGACGAAGTAGCAGCCGTCGTGATGCTTCACGGGGATCTCGAGCGTGTCGCCGGCGACCATCCCCGGCAGCCAGGCGGACTCGTGCTGGACGCGCAGGCCGACGTCCTGGCAGCGGAACTGGAGGTGCGCGTTCGGCCGCAGCACCCCGGGCAGGAGGCCGGCCTCGGTGAGCACCTGGAAGCCGTTGCAGATCCCGAGCACGGGGCCGCCCGCCTCGGCCAGCCCGCGCACCGCGGCCATGGCCGGCGCGAGCGCGGCGAGCGCCCCCGGCCGCAGGTAGTCGCCGTAGCTGAACCCGCCCGGGACGATCACCGCCTCGGCGCCGCCGAGGTCGGAGTCGGCGTGCCAGATGCGCACCGGCTCGGCCCCCATCAGCTCGACCGCCCGCAGCGCGTCGCGGTCGTCGCACGAGCCCGGGAAGGCCAGGACTCCGATGCGGACGCTCATGCGGCGGCCCCGGTCGACGCGTGAGCGGGGAAGGGTGTGGGGAACCGGGAGGTTCCCCACGGGTTCAGAAGAAGGGGGCCCCGTGGGGGAAACATGGTTTCCCCCACGAACGCGAGCCGGGGGCGAGCGTTGCTCATACTCGCGCCGGCTCCTGCGCGGCCACCTCGTACTCCTCGATGAGGGGGTTGGAGAGCACCTGCTCGGCGATCCGGCCGGCGACGCGCACCGCCTCGCGCGTATCGCCGACGTCCAGCTCGAGGTCGAACACCTTGCCTGCACGCACCTCCGACGCGGCGTAGCCCAGCCCCTGGAGCGAACGGCGCACGGCCTCGCCCTGGGGGTCGAGGATGCCGGCCCGGGGGCGCACCGTGACGGTCACCTTCACGAGCCGCTCCCGGTGTCGTCGAGGTAGGCCTGGAAGGGCTCGCCGGTGAGGCGCTCGTAGGCCTCGACGTACCGCTGGCGGGTGCCGGCGACGACGTCGGCGGGGATCTCCGGCCCCGGCGGGGTCTTGTCCCAGTCGAGCGTCTCGAGCCAGTTGCGGACGTACTGCTTGTCGTAGGACGGCGGCGATCCGCCGGGGGCGTACTCGTCGACCGGCCAGAACCGGGACGAGTCGGGCGTCAGCACCTCGTCGCCGACCACGACGCGGCCCTGCTCGTCCTCGCCGAACTCGAACTTCGTGTCGGCGATGATGATGCCGCGCTCGAGCGCGTAGTCGGCGGCCGTCCGGTAGAGCTCGATCGAGAGCCGCTCGATCTCGTCGAACCGCTCCTCGCCGACCAGGGCGATGCCGCCGGCACGGTCGATGTTCGTGTCGTGGCCCTCGGTCGCCTTCGTCGAGGGAGTGAAGAGCGGCTCGGGGAGCCTGTCCGCCTCGCGCAGCCCGGACGGCAGCGCGTGGCCGCAGACGGAGCCGGTGGCGCGGTAGTCCTTCCAGCCCGAGCCGACCAGGTAGCCGCGGACGACGCACTCGATCGGGAGCATGCGCAGGCGCCGGGCCAGCATCGTGCGCCCGGCCAGGTCGGGGTTGCCCTGCGCCTCGTCGGGGAAGTCCGCCACGTTGACGCTCAGCATGTGGTTTCGGACGAGCCCGCGCGTGCGCTCGAACCAGAATCGCGAGAGCCCGGTCAGGACGCGCCCCTTGTCGGGGATGGGCGTCGGCAGCACGACGTCGAATGCCGAGATGCGGTCGGACGCGACCAGGAGCAGCCGGTCGCCGAAGCCGTACAGCTCCCGGACCTTCCCGGAGGCCTCGTGCAGATCGGACAGGGTGTCAGGCATGGGCCACCTCCGGGCGGCGTAGGGTGCGGTCGAAGATCTCGTCCACGTGGACGAGGAGGGCGTCGAGGTCGAAGATCGCGTCGAGGTCGGCGGCGCCGAGCACGCCCGCCACCTCGGCGTCGGCCTCGAGCAGGCCGCGCAGCGGCACCTCCCGGTCCCACGCGGCCATGGCGTTGCGCTGCACGATCTCGTAGGCGCGCTCGCGGCTGATGCCCGCCTCGACCATGCGCAGCAGCGCCCGGCCGGAGAACACGAGCCCGTGCGAGGCCTCCAGGTTTCGCAGCATCCGCTCGGGGTCGACGGCCAGGCCCTCGATCAGCCAGCGGGAGCGGTCGAGCATGTAGTCGAGGGCGATCGTCGAGTCGGGCAGCACGACCCGCTCGGCGGAGGAGTGGGAGATGTCGCGCTCGTGCCACAGGGCGACGTCCTCGAGCCCGACGTGCGCGTTCGCGCGCAGCACGCGGGCGAGGCCGGTGATGCGCTCGCACACGATCGGGTTGCGCTTGTGCGGCATCGCCGAGGAGCCCTTCTGGCCGGCGGCGAAGGGCTCGAGCGCCTCGCGCACCTCCGTGCGCTGGAGGTGGCGCACCTCGACGGCGAAGCGCTCGAGCGAGGCGCCCGCCCCGGCGATCGCCGAGAGCAGCGCAGCGTGGCGGTCGCGGGGCACCACCTGGGTGGCGACGTCCTCGCGCTCGAGGCCGAGCTCCCCCAGCGCGAGCGCCTCCATGCGCGGGTCGGAGTTGGCGTAGGCGCCGACGGCGCCCGAGAGCTTGCCCACCCGCACGCCGGCGAACGCGGCCGCGAGCCGTGCGCGCTGGCGGCGCATCTCCGTCACCCACCCGAGCAGCTTGAGGCCGAAGGTGGTCGGCTCGGCGTGGACGCCGTGGGTGCGGCCGATGATCGGCGTGTGCCGGAACTCCTCGGCCCGGACGGCGGCCGCCTGCTCCACGGCCTCGACGCCCGCCAGCAGGATCTCGCCCGCGTCGCGCAGCTGCAGGGCGAGCGCCGTGTCGACGACGTCGGACGACGTCAGGCCGTAGTGGAACCAGCGGCTCTGCTCGCCGACGAGCTCGGCCACCGACTCGGTGAACGCGAGCACGTCGTGGTGGGTGCGGCGCTCGATCTCGCCGATGCGCTCGACGTCCACGCGGGCGCCGGCACGGACGGCCGCGACCGCTTCGGCCGGGACGACGCCGAGCTCGGCCCAGGCGGCCATCGCTGCGATCTCCACATCCAGCCACCGCTGGAATTTGCGCTCGTCCGACCACACGGCGCCGATGGCGGGGCGGGTATAGCGAGAGATCAAGCCGGAGTCGCTACCTTCGGTCGGAGGGGGCGGCCGGGATCAGTGTACAGGAGGGTGTGGCGGGCACCCGCCGGGTCGCGGCCCGCCAGGCGGCGCACGGCCGGGCGCGGCAGGGGGCGCAAGTTCACCCAATTGAGGGGCTATCGGCTTTACCGGTTATCTCGTACAGTCGACTGACCCCCGTCCACGGTCCTGATCCGAGGTTTCCGCATGCTGTCTCGCCTATTCCGCGCAGGGCTCCCCGCCCTCCTCATCCTCGCCGCGCTGGCGCTCGTCCCGGCGGCTGACGCCACCGACGCGGCCCAGTCCGTCGTCGTTTCGGCAACGCCGGCCAGCTTCACGCCGAACATCCAGGACGGCCAGGTCAACGCCGTGGCCCAGGCGGGCAACCTGATGATCGTCGGCGGCACCTTCACGAGCGCCAAGCAGAAGAAGGCCACGGCGGCGACGCCCGTCCACGAGATCGTCGCGTTCGACTCGCAGACCGGCGCGATCGACACGAACTTCCTGCCGGACATCGAGGGCGGCGAGGTCAGCACGATCTCGGTCGCGCCCGGCGGCCAGGCCGTGTTCGTCGGCGGAGAGTTCGCGACGGTCAACGGCGTGGCGGCGAAGCGCCTGGTCAAGCTGAACCTGGCCGACGGCTCGATCGACACGACCTTCAATGGGACGGTGTCGGTGGGCAGCTGGGTCGAGGACTCCCAGGTGCTCGGGAACGACCTCTACATCGGCGGGGCGTTCTCGTCGATCGACGGCGTGGCCCGCGGCCGGCTCGCGGCGCTCGACGTGAACACGGGCGCGCTCGACCCCAACGTCAACGTGAACTTCGCCACCAAGCGCCAGGGCACCCTGCGGGTGGCCCACTTCGACATCTCCCCGGACGGCACGAAGCTCGTCGCGACGGGCACCTTCCTGACGGCGGACGGCCTCGACCGGGCCCAGATCGCCATCCTCGACCTGACCACCACACCGGTCTCGGTCTCGAGCTGGCAGACGAACTCGTTCAAGCCCGCCTGCTCGTCGCACTTCGACACGTACATCCGCGACGTGAAGTGGGCACCCGACGGCAGCTACTTCATCGTCGGCGACACCGGCGCCTTCTTCGGCGGCCCGGGCGCGGGCGTCCTCTGCGACTCGGTGTCGCGCTGGGAGGGGAACACGTCGGGCCCCGGCCAGCTGCCGACGTGGGCGGACTACAGCGGCGGCGACAGCATCACCCAGGTCGCCGTGACCGGTACCGCGGTCTACGCGGGCGGCCACCAGCGCTGGGAGAACAACCCGCTCGCCGGTGACTCCGCCGGCCCGGGCGCCATCGGCCGGATGGGCATCGCCGCGCTCGACCCGGTCAACGGCATGCCGTTCTCGTGGAACCCGGGCCGCGACCCGCGCGGCTCCGGCGTGTGGGCGATGCTCGCCACCCAGGACGGCCTGTGGGTCGGGAGCGACACCGGCTACATCGACGGCCTCAACCGCAACCGCATCGCGCTCATGCCGCAGGCCGGCGGCGAGACCATCCCGACCTGGAACATCGGCCAGCTGCCGGGCGACCTGTGGACGCTCGGTGTCGGCACCAACCCGACCGACCGCAGCTTCGACGGCACGTCGGCCGGAACGCAGAACACGCTCTCGGGGACCGGCATCGACTTCTCCCAGGTGCGTGGGGCGTTCATGATCGGCTCGACGCTCTACACCGGGCAGTCCAATGGGACGTTCCTGGCCCGCACGTTCGACGGAACCACCTTCGGCGCCCCCACGACCGTGGCGCTGAACGGGCTCACGTCCTCGCAGTTCCCGATCGCCAACCTGACGGGCATGTTCTTCGACCCGTCCACGGAACGTCTCTACTACACCGTCTCCGGCGACACCCACATGTACTACCGGTACTTCGAGCCCGAGGACAACATCATCGGGGCACAGACGATCACGGTCTCCGGCAACGGCGACGGACTCACCTGGAACACCACGTCCCAGATGACCATGGCCAACGGCAAGATCTACTACGTCGTCAACTCGCTCGGCCAGCAGAACCTGTGGTCGATCAACTTCGTCGGCGGCAAGCCCGTCCCCGGCACCCAGGTGCTCGTCAGCGGCCCGTCCAAGGGCGACGGCCAGACGTGGGCCGGGCGGGGCATGTTCGTCCTGTCGCACTAGGCAGATGGGGACAGTCCCCGCGTGCGCGGGGACTGTCCCCACGCCCCACCACCATCTCCAGCCGCGCCACGTTAGAACTCCGCCGGCGGCGGCGGCCCACCCTGGGCCAGGATCTTGGCCGCGAAGATGGCGGCGTTGCGGGCGCCGTTGATCGCCATGCAGGCGACGGGCACGCCCGGGGGCATCTGGACGATGGAGAGCAGCGAGTCCATCCCGCCCAGGTCGGACGTGCGGATGGGGACGCCGATCACCGGCAGCTCGGTGTAGGCGGCGACCACGCCGGGCAGGGCGGCCGCCTTGCCGGCGCCGGCGATGATGACCCGCACGCCGCGAAGGGCGGCGGTCGACGCGTACTCGGCCACCCCGCGGGGGTCGCGGTGAGCGGAGAGCGCCTGCATCTCGAAGCTGATCGCGCGCTCGTTCAGCTCGGTCGCGGCGGCCTCCATCACCTCGCGGTCGGACTCGGAGCCCATGATGATGCCGACCTGGGGCCCGGCGGACTCGAGCTCCGCCCACAGGTGCTTGACCTCGGGCGCGGGAGTTGGGCGCTCAGGCATGAACGTGCTCCGCGTTCTGGGCGACGAGGCCGATGTCGCTGCGATGGTGCGCCCCCGCGATCCGGATCGCGTCGACGCCGAGATAGGCGCGCCGGCGGGCGGTGGCGAAGTCGGGCCCGACGGCCGTGACGTTGAGGACGCGGCCGCCGGCCGTCTGGATGCCGTCGCCGCGCGCGGAGGTGCCGGCGTGGAAGACGGTGACGCCCTCGATCTCCTCCGCGTCGCCGACGCCGGCGATCGGGTCGCCGACCTCGGGGGCGTCCGGATACCCCCGGGCCGCGACGACGACGCTGACGCAGGCCGGCTCGGCCGGCTCGACCTCACAGCCGGCGAGCGTGCCGCCGGCCGACCGGTCCAGCAGCGCCAGCAGGTCGCCGCCGGTGCGGGGCAGGATCACCTGGGTCTCGGGGTCGCCGAAGCGCGCGTTGAACTCGATCACCCTGGGGCCGTCCGCCGTCAGGATCAGCCCGGCGTAGAGGCAGCCGCGGTAGGGCGACCCGCGCCGGGCGAGCTCGTTGACGACCGGTCTGTGCACGCGCGCGACGATGTCGGCGACCATATCGGAATCGATCCCGGGCACCGGCGAGATGGAGCCCATGCCGCCGGTGTTCGGGCCGGCGTCGCCGTCGCCGACGCGCTTGTAGTCGCGGGCGGGCGCGAGCGGGACGACGTGCTCGCCGTCGCACAGCGCGAGCAGCGAGAGCTCCTCGCCCTCGAGCCGCTCCTCGATCAGCACCCGTCGGCCGGACGCCCCGAACCGGCCGTCGACGAGCGCGGCGGCGACCGCGGCGTGCGCCTCGGCGGTCGACGAGCATACGACGACGCCCTTGCCGGCGGCGAGGCCGTCGGCCTTGACGACGACGTCGCCGTCCGCCTCGGCGATGGCGGCGTGCGCCGCCGAGACCGTGTCGCAGATCGTGAACCGCGCGGTCGGCACGCCGGCCGCGTCCATCACGCTCTTCGCGAACGCCTTCGAGCCCTCGATCCGGGCGGCGGCGGCGGACGGCCCGAACACGCCGATGCCGGCCTCGGCCAGCCGGTCGGCGAGGCCCGAGACGAGCGGCGCCTCCGGCCCGACGACGACCAGGTCGACGGCCAGCTCCTGCGCGAGCCGGGTCATGCCCTCGAGGTCGGACACCGGCACCGGGTGGCATCGCGCGAGCGTGGCGATGCCGGGGTTGCCCGGCGCCGCGTCGAGCCGCTCGAGCAGCGGGGAGCGGGCCAGCGCCCAGGCCAGGGCGTGCTCGCGACCGCCGGATCCCACCAGGAGCACTCGCATCGCGGCGAGTCTACCTCGCCGGTGCGGTGCCGGTCAGCCCTCGTCCAGGCGGACGAGGTACACCGGCACCCGCGCCCGCCGGGCGACCCGTTGAGGCTCCTGCGACCACAGGAAGTCGGACAGGATCCCGCGGTGGCGGTCGGCGCCCATGACGATCGCGTCGGCACCGAAGCGGGTGCTCTCGGCCAGGATCCGCCTGGCCCCGCGGCGGGTGCCGATCACGTGCCCCGAGGCCTCGAACCCGGCCTTCTCGATCGCGTCTCGCGCCTGGCGCACGAGCAGCCGCTGCGCGTCCCATTCGTGCCGGGTCGGGTTGAGCCCCGGGTTGGGGAAGCCGAGCGACGTCCCCCACACCCGCGCGATCGAGACGACGAGCACCTTCGCTCCCGCCGGCCGGGCCAGCTCGAACACCTGCTGGAGCACGGGCCAGGCGATCGGGCGGCCCTCCGTCGCGACCACCAGGCGCTCGATCCGCAGGGTCGCCGGATCGGGTGGGGGCGATGCCCGTCGGAACACCGCTCCCACCCGAAACCGTGCGATCAGTCGCCGGCTGCCATCTGGGGTGCCTCCGGCTGCGCGTCCTTCGCGTGCTTGGGATCCTCCACCTTGATCCGGTACCAGTACAGGGGCAGGTAGGAGAGCAGGATCGCCCAGCCGATGAAGAAGTAGACGCGGGTGTCCGCGCCTCCCAGGGCTGCGTTGGGGAGGCTCGTGTAGACGAGCCCGCCGTAGCTCCAGATGATGAAGTAGCCGGCGGCCATCGCCAGCGCGATGTACTTGAAGAACTCCGGCATGCGCACCGGGCGGCGCATGTCGGGCCGGTACTTGCGCAGCAGGTAGTAGCCGACCAGCACCGGGATGAACGACGCCAGGTAGCCGACGTTCGAGAGCGAGTAGATCTCGACCGCGCCGCCGGTGAAGATCAGCAGGATCGAGCAGACGACGTTGAAGCCCATCGAGAAGCCGGGCACGCCGTGGCGGTTGACGCTCGAGAAGATGCGCGGGAACTCGCCGTCGATCGACATCTGATGCAGCGCCCGGGCCGATCCCATGATCGCGTTCAGCACCGAGAGCGAGAGCGCGATTATCAGCATGATCGAGATCGTCCAGTCGAGCCAGCTCGCCCCGGTCCCGAACACCGCCGTCGCAAACGTCGAGAAGATCGTCCTCGGATCCGCCTGCGTCGGGTCGCTCAGCTTGGTGGCTCCCAGCACGACCACGAACGCCACCGGGATCATCGTGTAGATGAAGAGGCCGTACAGGCCCTCGAGGTTCATGGCGATCTTGGCGTCGTGCTCGGGATCGCGGCACTCGCCGATGTAGCAGGCCGCCGCCTCCATCGCGATCACGTTCCAGGTCAGGAGGAACGAGAAGGCGATGTAGAGGGTCAGCCAGTTATGGCCGAGGTCCGCCGAGAAGAAGCTCGAGCCGTCGAGCTGGTGGAAGCCGGACAGGTTGCCCCAGTCCGCCGCCGACGGGTGCAGGATCGGCATGAGCGCGAGCAGCGTCAGCGGGATCATGGACAGGAGCCCGAGCACGGTGGCGAACATGGCGCCGAGCCGAATGCCCAGCCATGCCGGAATGAAGACGAGCAGGATGCCGACGATCGAGATCACGATCGTCCAGTAGGCGATCGGGGTGTGGATCGGCGTGAACCCGCTGGTCGAGAGGCCGAACTTGTCCACGATGTAGAACGACGCCAGGATCATGTTCAGCGGCGCGACCGGGAACCAGCCCAGCCAGTACGCCCACGACGTGAACCCGTTCACGTGCTTGGCGAACCGCGGCCACTTGTCCTTGTACGCCACGTACGCATACGTCGGGGAGCCGCCCGTCCGCTCCGGCATCATCGCCGAGAGCTCCGCCAGCAGCAGGCACAGCAGATACCCCGTGATGGTGATGACGATCATCACGGGGATCGCCGCCGCCCCGAGCGACGTGACCATCACCGGCGCGATACCGGTCACCAGGATCGTGCCGGCCAGGCCGATCACGAATGCCCCCCACCAGTTCGTCTCCCGGCTGAGGCCACCACCCTCATAGTCGGGAGCGCCGCTATCGACCGCCATGAGACCTCCTTGGGAACGGGATAACCGCGCCTAGTGAAGCATGTCGATCGGCCGGAGTAAAGGTTTGCGCGGGAAAGTGTCCGTCGCTACATGCCCAGCGGGACGAACCTGGCCAGCGCGTGCTGCGCGTCGGCCACCGCGCGGAGGGCGCTGCGGAGCTGCCCACGGGTCAGCGGGGCCAGGTCGGCGGGCGCGATCCGGTTGGTCGGCTCGAGGCCGGCCTCGACCTCGGCGACCTGGTTCTCGAGCCGCAGGCGGGTGAGGAGCTCGAAGCCCTCCTCGAGCGCCGCCGCCCGGTCCGGCTCGATCGCGCCCGCCTGCGCGGCGGCCCGCAGCCGGTCGACCGTGCCCGAGACCGTGACGCCGGAGCGGAGGGCGTGGAACCGGGCCAGGTTGGCGATCGGGACGACGCCGCCGCGCTTGACGTCGATGCGGCCGTCGTCGTCGAGGTGCAGCCTGCCCCGGAAGCCCAGCGGCGGCTCCCAGTCGGTCGCGGTGCGGGCCAGCCGGCGCAGGAAGTCCGGGTGGGCGGGCACCTGGCGCTCGATCTCGACCAGCGGCCGCACGATCTGGAGGCCGCCGCACACGTGGCGGAAGTCGAACGCGACCGCCGCCCGCACGAGGTGGGAGCGGTCGGGCTGCTCGAGGCAGTCGCGGAACACCCGCCGCCAGTCGGCCTCGGACATGCGCCACTGGCGGTTGCGGGCGAGCACCTCGGCGTTGTCCGCGCCGAACCCGCATCGGGCCAGGCCCTCGTTCACGTCCGCGGCGACGGCGGCGAAGTGGTCGTCGCCGTCCTCGTCGGCGTAGGCGAGCGCGTTGTCCTGGTCGGAGGCGAGGGTCGCCTCGCGGCGGGCGGTCGAGCCGAGCGCCATCCACGCCCACGCCGACGGGGCGGCGCCGTGGCGCCCGAGCGCCAGGTCGAACAGCCGCACCGTGGCCGTGTCGGACTGGAGCGCGAGCACGCGGCCGAGGTCGGTGGCGGCGACGCCCGCCCGGATCAGCGCCACGATCATCTGGGGCAGGTGCGAGGCCGCCTCCACGACCTCGTCGACGCCGGCCGCGTGGGCGATCGAGCGGCGCAGCGCGAACGGCGTCCGGCTCTCGAGGTACATCAGGTCGGTGGCCGTGACGACCCCGACCGGCGTCCCGTCCGCGGCGACGACCGGCGCGTGGTGGATGCCGAGGTCGAGCATGTCGAGCATCGCGTCGACGGCCATCCGCTCGGGCGGGAAGGTCAGGGCCGGCGCCGTCATGAGCTCCGCCACCGCGGTCGAGGCGGGCCGGCCGCGCGCGAGCAGCTTGGCCCGCAGGTCGGAGTCGGTGACGATCCCGAAGCCGCCGTCGTCGAGGCGGACGAGCACGCACGAGACGTCCGCCTCGGCCATCAGCCGCGCCGCCTCCCCGGCCTCGGCTGCCGGCGTGCACTCGACCGCCGGCCGGTGCACGAGCGCGCCCAGATGGGCGATGCGCTGGTCGGCCTGGGCGTGGGCGACCTGGCCGGTGCGCACCAGCCGCTCGCGCAGCGAGCTGGCCACGAACTCCACCCCGGAGGGGCTGCCGAGCAGGCGCCGGGCGACGCCGGCGTCGAGCAGGAGGCAGACGGTCTGCTCGCGCGCGCGCACGTCGAACGCCGGCGCCATGCCCGAGAGCAGCGACGGGTGCCCGAACGCCTCGCCCGGCTCGAGGACGTCGATCACGTCCTCCTCGTGCACGAGCTCGACCGAGCCCGAGCGGACGACGTACAGGTGCCGTGCGGGCGTGCCGTCCTCGACCAGCACGAGCTCGCCGGCGGCGTACGCGCGCTCGACGATCGCGTCCGCCGCCTCCGCGAGCTCCTCCTCGGGGACGGCGTCGAACGGGGCGAAGCGGCGCAGGAATGCGGTGGCGCCGTCTGTCACGATGCGCGGATCGTAGATCGCCGGGCGACCGGCTGGGCCCTAGCCGGGGAAGACGCGCAGCAGCCGGTCGGAGCCGGAGTCGAGCACCCAGGCCGAGCGGCCGTCCGTGACGATGGCGGTCGGGTGGCCGCCGACCACGATCCGGCGGCCGGCGGCAAGCCCGGTCGCGGCGTCGAGCAGACGCACGGCACCGCGCCGGCGTAGGCGGGTGCGGGTGGTGACCCAGATGCCGCCGCTGCCGGCGGCGATCGTGCCGCCCGGGACGGAGGCGACGGTCGTCGTGCCCAGCACGCGGTCGGTCGACTGGCTGATCCGCAGCACACGCCCGGGCTCGTAGACCCAGACGAAGCCGTTGAAGACGGTGATCTCGGTCGGCGCGCGCACCGGCGAGCGCGGCAGGGACACCTCGCCGGAGCGGCGCACCGCGCCCTTGGCAAGGGAGAAGCGGAGGATCGACTGGTCGACGCTGTCGGTCACCCACGCGGATCCGGCTGCCACCGTGAGCGCGCTCGGCGAGGGCCCGACGGGCGCCTGGGCGGCGACGGCGGCCGTGGCGGGATCGACACGGACGAGCCGGCCGCCCGTGGCCAGGGTGACCGTCGCCCACACCGACCCGCCCGAGTCCTGGATCGCGGTCGCCGCGCCGGGCAGGCGCGCGGTCTTCGCGGGCTGGCCGGTGTCGGGGTCGATCTGCCACAGGCGCACGCCCGCCGCCAGCCACACGCCGTCCGGGCCCACGGCGAGCAGGTACGGCCGCCCGGCGGTCGGCAGCGGCACGGGGGCCCCCACCCGGCGGCCGGTGGCGACGTCCACCTTCACGAGGGAGCCGACCAGGCCCGCGCCGGGACTGACGGCGCACCACAGAGTGCCCGTGTCGTAGGCGAGCGCCGCCGGCCCGCCCAGGTGCACGCCGGGCTCCACCGGGGGCTGGGCGTTGGTGGTCGCGGGCGGCGTCGCCGGCGGCAGCCGGTGGAGGCGCACGGTGCGGCCGCCGTCCTCGATGTGCAGGCCCGCGCCCGACCCGCACGCCGCGCAGGCCGTCGCGACCGCCGCGAGCACGAGCCATCGCCTCATCGGGCCGGCTCCGCGGTCGGGGCGCGATCGGCGAGCTCGACGGTCACCTGGGCGCCGCCCTCGGGCCGGTTCGCCACCCGCAGCGAGCCTCCGAGCACGCGCGCCTGGGCGGCGGCGATGGCGAGACCGAGGCCGATCCCGTGGCCACGGGCGGTGTCGCCGGTCGCGAACCGCTCGGTGGCGCGCGCGAGCATCTCGGGGGCGAAGCCCGGCCCGGAGTCGGAGACGACGATCGTCCGGCCCCGCACCCCGACGACGACCGGCGGCGCGCCGTGGCGGGCGCTGTTGTCGAGCAGATTGTCGATGACGCGCTCGAGCCGGCGGGGATCGGTGAACGCACGGACCGGCTCCGAGGCGTCCGCCACGACGCCGGGGCGGCGGCCGACCAGGCTGCGCACGAAGGCGTCGACGTCCACCCAGCGCAGGTCGGCGGTGACCGCGCCGTTCTCGAGCCGGGAGATCTCGAGCAGGTCCTCGACGAGCGTGTGCAGCCGCGACACCCGCTCGCGCACCACCGACCCGACCTGGTCGGGCTCGAGCAGGCTCGCCGCCGCCACCAGCCCCGTCACCGGCGTGCGCAGGTCGTGGGCGACGTTCGCGACGAAGCGCTGCTCGTGCTCGATCCGCTCCTGGAGCGAGTCGGCCATCCGGTCCATCGCCGCGCCGAGCGCCGCCACCTCGTCGCTGCCGCGGGCGTTCACGCGGGCGGACAGCGACCCCGCCGTGACCCGCTCGGCCGCGGCCGCGGCCGCCCGCAGCCGCCGCGACAGCCGCCAGGCCAGGGCGGCGCCGAGGAGTGCGCCCCCTGCCGCCCCGGCCAGGCCGACCTCGATCAGCGTTCGCCGCAGGTCGGCGATCGTGGCCTGGTCGGCCGCGAACGACACCCGCACGTAGACGCCGGCGGGTGCCCGCGCCGACGGCACGCCGGCCCAGATGACCGGTTGCCCGTGCACCGGCGCCTTGTAGGTCGCCACGTGGCGGGCGGCGACGGCGGCGCGCAGCGGCGCGGGCACGCCGTGGCCGGGGCCGACCACCGATCCGGGCGAGAGCACGTCGAACCGGTCGTAGAACGCTGACGCCTGGCGGGCCGAGGAGACCGCCTTCGCCCGGGCCCGGTCGAGCAGGTCCTGCTGGGTGAGCTCGTACACCACCAGGCCGACCGCGGCCGCCACGAGCCCCGCCAGGAGCGCGAACGACAGCGCCAGCCGCAGGCGCAGGCTCATCCCGGTCGCACCAGCTTGTACCCCGCCCCCCGCACGGTCTCGATCGCGTCGGCGCCGATCTTGCCCCGCAGCCGGCGAACGTGCATGTCCACCAGGCGGGTGTCGCCCGACCACACGTACCCCCACACGTTCTCGAGCAGCTGCTCGCGCGTCAGCACGATGCCGACGTTCTCGGCCAGCTCGAGCAGGAGCCGGTACTCGGTCGGGGTCAGCGAGAGCACGAGGCCGTCGCGGGTCACGACCATGCCCTTGGAGTCGATCTCGAGATCGCCGAAGCGCAGCCGCCCGCCGTCGGCGAGCCGGGTCGCGCGGCGCAGCACGGCCCGCAGGCGCGCCGCCAGGATCGGCGGCTCGAACGGCTTGGTCACGTAGTCGTCCGCGCCCGCCTCGAGCCCGAGCACGACGTCGATCGGATCGGTGCGGGCCGACAGCATCACGATGGGCACGACGCTCCGGGCGCGGATGCGGCGGCAGACGGTGACGCCGTCCATGCCCGGGAGCATCACGTCGAGGAGCACGACGTCGGGCGTGCCCCGGTCGAACGCGTCGAGCCCGGTCTGGCCGTCGCCCGCCGTCTCGACGACGAACCCGTCGCGCTCGAGCGTCATCCGCGTCATCTCGCGGATCGTGGGGTCGTCCTCGACGAGCAGCACGCGGTTCATGGACCAATCATCGCCCGTGCACCGGCCGCTGTCACGCGGGGAGGGGCGCCGTTACGCAGCCGATACCGGGCCGACCCCGCGCCGCCGCGAGGCGACCCGGGCGGGCCACGGCGGGGTTTCCTCCGTGCGCTCGAGGAAGACGTGCAGACCTTCCTGGTGACGGCCGTTGCGGCCGTCGAAGCTGAACCAGACGTCGATCACGCGGTAGCGGATGTCGTCGCTGATCAGGACGCCCTGGCCCTGGACGAGCGGGACCTGGTGGCCCTCCACCTGCAGCACCTGCTCACCGCCGACGTGGAAGAAGGTCGATAGTTGTCCGCTCATGCACCGAGTCTAGCCACCGACCTCGTCGTGCGGTGTGCGATGACGTGTCCGGCGGTCACAGGAACCGGGCGGGCTCGGTTCGCCTCGAGCCCGCCCGGAATCGCGCCGTCGATCAGGTCGAGAGCGGCACACGCCGGCGCCGGACCGTGGCCACCGCCGCAGCACCAAGCAGCACCGGCGACGAGCGCCGAGCCGGCCCCGATCGCCGCCGCGCCCCAGGCGAAGTCGCCCGAGTCCGCCTTGTGGATCAACGTCTGCCGCGTCGCCGGCACGCCCTTCGCGACCGTCACGCTCCCGTTCTCGTGTGCCAGCCAGACGTGTCCGGCCGGGCTGGTCAGGACCGCCACGTGCCGGCCCTGCTGAGCAACCGGGGCCCCGCCCCCCATCAGCGCCGGCCGCGCCTGGGCGGCCGGGGGGATCAGCGCCAGCACCGCGGCGGCTCCGATCGCGAGGCGGATCGTTCGACGCATGGTCGTTCTGGTCGTCATGTTCGCGCTCCTTCCTCGATCGTCGTGGTCGTATCGTTTGAGACTAGGGCGCGGACGCGGCGCCGTCTGCGTCGACGGATCCGGACCATGTGTGAGCTTCGTAACAGTCGTGGCGTGCCTGTCTGGCCGCGCCGGTTGCCACACTGCCGCGGTGTCCGTGCCGCTCGTGATCTTCGCGTCGGGCGGCGGAGGCGGGATCGCCCTCGTCGTCGCGCTGGCCGCGTACCTCGTCCCATCCGTGGTCGGATTCGCCCGGCACCATCACAACAAGTGGGCGATCCTCGCGCTCAACGTCCTGCTCGGCTGGACGATTCTCGGCTGGGTCGGCGCGCTGGTGTGGGCGCTGACGCGCCCGTCGACTCCGCCGGGGCCGCGCTAGCGGCGAACGTCGTCTGGCGTGCGCGGAGCCACGCTCGAGCCCTGGAGCTGGCCGCGCTCGCTGGTCGCCGCCTTGCCCAGGCGACGGTAACGAGGCTCCCGCACCGGCGCGTCGACGACCTCGACCTCGCGCGTCGTCCCCAGCATCAGGCCGAAGAGCCCGAACATGATCCCGAGCGCGGCCGGCAGGCCGAACGCGACCGAGAACGGATCGGAGACAGCTGCCGGTGACGAGCCGCGAGCCGACCGCGTACTCGACGAGGAAGCCGATCGCCCAGCCGAGCACGAAGCCGGCCGCGAGCCCGCCGAACTGGCGCCGGCGGCGTCCGTGGCGCCCGCCCGGGCCCTCCTGCTGCTGGACCGAGCCTGTCGGGTGGTTGCACGTGTGTGGCCATGTCACGTGCCTACCCGGCCCGTCCAGAGGGGAAACGCGAAAACCGGGGTCAGACCCCGAACGGCGGCCGTGACAGTTCCGTGACGGTTCTTGCGTGGGGTCTGACCCCGGTTCAGCCGCGTTCGGCGTGCACGTAGGCCTCGACGGCCCGCTCGCGCGCACGGGTGGCGCAGGCCAGGCCGGGGCGCAGCCGCTCCAGGTGCGCGTCGGCCACCGCGTGCCGCGAGAGCATGCTCACGTTCAGCTGCGCGAGCGTCGCCGCCGAGCGGGCGGCGGCCTCGGCCAGGAGGGCGCCGGTGATCGCGTCGCCCTCGAGGTTGCGGTTCCCGCGCGCGGCCACGTCGGCGGCGAGCGTCGCCACCTCGGCCGCGATCTCGAGCACCTGCATCGGGCACTCGATCGCCCCGCCCACCGCGTCGTCCAGCCGGGCGGTGCGGTCCGGCCCCGCCGGCATCCGCAGCGCCTCGAGCACCTCGGCGTAGGCGGCGCCGTCGGCGTCCGCCAGCGCCGCGGCCCTGGCGCGCAGCTCGCGGGCGCGCTCGCCGACGCCGTCCAGGGTGACGCCCGGGTCGAAGGCGGCGGCCATCTCGACGAGGCCGGCCGCCATCGCGCAGGTGACCGCGGCCACCGACCCGCCGCCGGGCGCCGGCGTCCGCGCCGCCAGCCGGTCGAGGAACTGGGCCAGCGTGACGGTCAGATACGGGGTCGACCCCGCCTCGGCGTCGCTAGAAGAGCCCAACCGTCTTCCCGTCCGCGTCGATATCGACGTTGAACCCGGCCGGCGTCTTGCCCAGCCCCGGCATCTGCATGATGTCGCCGCAGAGCGGCGTCAGGAAGCCGGCACCGGTGTACGGGCGGATGTCGCGCACCGGGATGCGGAACCCGGTCGGCGCATTCACGAGCGCCGGGTCGGCCGAGAGGGACAGGTGCGACTTGGCCATGCAGATCGACAGGTCGCCGAGCCCGTCGCGGGTGTACTGCTCGATCTTCTGCCGGGCCACCGGCGAGAAGTCGACGCCGTCCGCCTGGTAGACGCGGGTGGCGATCTTCTCGATCTTCACGTCGATCGGATCGGAGTCGTCGAAGGTGAACGCGAACGTGTTCGGCTGCTCGCACGCGTCGGCGACCGCCTCGGCCATCTCGGCCGCGCCGGCGCCGCCCTTCGAGAAGCCCTCGTTGAGGACGGCGGAGTGGGCGCCGTGCTCGATGCCGAGCTTCTGCACGAGCGCCACCTCGGCGTCGGTGTCGCCGGGGAAGCGGTTGGCCGCGACGACGCAGGGCAGGCCGAAGTGCTTCACGTTCTGGATGTGACGGGCGAGGTTGGCGGAGCCGGTCTCGATCGCCTTCAGGTTCTCGGCCTCGGAGTTGCGCGGGTCGTCCTCGAGGCCGGCGTGGTGCTTCAGCGCCTTCGCCGTCGCCACGATCACGACGGCGCTCGGCGCGAACCCGCCGGCCCGGCAGACGATGTCCATGAACTTCTGCATGCCGAGGTCGCTGCCGAAGCCGGCCTCGGTGACGACGTAGTCGCCCAGCTTGCGGCCGACGAGGTCGGCGACGATCGAGCTGTTGCCGTGGGCGATGTTCCCGAACGGGCCGATGTGCATGAAGCACGGCTGGCCCTCGAGCGTCTGGATCAGGTTCGGCTTGAGCGCGTCCTTCAGGAGCACGGTCATGGCGCCGGCGCAGCCCATCTGCTCCGCGTTCACGGGCTTTCCGTCCCCGTCGTAGCCGACCGTGATCCGGCCGATCCGCGTCCGCAGGTCGGACAGCGAGGTCGCCATGCCCATGATCGCCATGACCTCCGAGGCCGCCACGATGTCGAACCCGGTCTCGCGGGGGAATCCGTGGGTCGGGCCGCCGAGCCCGGTGATCACGTTGCGCAGGTGGCGGTCGTTCATGTCGATCGCCCGCCGCCAGGTGACGCGGTGCGGGTCGATGCCGAGCTCGTTGCCGTAGAACAGGTGGCGGTCGACGAACGCCGCGAGCATGTTGTTCGCGGCCGCGATGGCGTGGAAGTCGCCGGTGAAGTGCAGGTTCAGGTCCTCCATCGGCACGACCTGGGTGAGGCCGCCGCCGGCGGCGCCGCCCTTGATCCCGAAGATCGGCCCCAGCGAGGGCTCGCGCAGGCACAGCACCGGGCGCTTGCCGATGTGGCCGAGGCCCTGGGTGAGCGACACCGACGTGGTCGTCTTGCCCTCACCCGCCTTCGTCGGCGTGATCGCCGAGACGCACACCACCTTCGCGTCCGGCGCGCCGGCCAGCCGGTCGAGCGCGCCCAGGCTCACCTTGGCCTTGTAGCGGCCGTAGAGGTCGACCTCGTCCTCCTCGAGGCCGATCTCGCGGGCGATATCCATGATCGGGCGGAGGGTCGCTTCCTGTGCGATCTCGAGGCTGGACTTCAACGCGGTCTCCTTGGGTGCTTGTGGGTGCGTGCTAGTGCGATACGGCCGCAGCGCCGCGCTCGGACACGAGCTCGTTCTCGTAGAAGCGCGACAGCCGGAACGGTGCGATCAGGTCGGGCGTGCGGCCCGTGGCGGCGAGCTCGGCCATCGTCTTGCCGACGATCGGCGACGCCTTGAAGCCGTAGGTGCCCCAGCCGGCGTCGATCAGGAAGCCGTCCGCCTCGGTCACGCCCATGATCGGGGCGTAGTCCGGCGACACGTCGCAGAGGCCGGTCCACTGGCGCAGGATGCGGGCGCGGCCGAGCATGGGCAGGAGCTCCACCATGTGCATCGCCAGGTCCTCGATGAACCGGAACGTGCCCTTGTTGGAGTAGCCGGAGTACGGCTCGATCTCGGAGCCCATCACGAACTCGCCGCGGTCGGACTGGGAGATGTAGATGTGCAGCGTCCCCGACACGATGATCTTGCGCAGGAGCGGCTTCACCGGCTCGGTCACGCAGGCCTGGAGGATGTGGGTCGTGATCGGCACCTCGATGCCGGCCAGGCGGCCGACCAGGGTCGACCAGCCGGACGTGCACGAGATCACCGTCCCGGCCGAGATCCGGCCGCGGTTCGTCTCGATGCCCGTGACCTTGCCGTTGTCGCGGGTGATGCCGGTGACCTGGGTGTAGGGGTGGATCTCGACGCCGAGCCGGTCTGCCTCCTTGGCGTAGCCCCACACGACCGCGTCGTGGCGGATGATCCCGCCCGGCGGGTGGTAGAGGGCGGCCATGATCGGGAACGCCGGGTGGTCGGAGACGTCGAGCATCGGCTCGAGCTCCTTGATCTCGTCCGGGTAGATCACCCGCGAGTCGACCCCGAGCAGGCGGTTCACCTCGGCCCGCTCCATCATCGTGTTCACCGACCGGTCGGAGTGGGCCAGGGTCAGGTGGCCGTGCTGCGAGAACAGCATGTTGAAGTTCAGGTCCTGCGAGAGCGTCCGGTACAGCTGGACGCTGGCCTCGTAGAAGCGGGTGCCCTCGGGCGTCAGGTAGTTCGAGCGGATGATCGTGGTGTTGCGGCCCGATGCGCCGGCGCCGATGTAGCTCTGCTCGACCACGGCCACGTTCTTCATGCCGTGATCCTTGGCCAGGTAGTAGGCGGTGGCCATGCCGTGGGCGCCGCCGCCGATCACGATCGCGTCGTAGCTCGCCCGCAGCGGGTGCGAGCGGAAGAACCGGTGCTTGCGCAGGAGGCCGATCACGCCGTCTGCTCCTGTTCCTGTTCCTGCTCCTGCGCCGCTGCGGCCGCGACGACGCTGGCGCGGGCGATGCCGACCGTCTCGCCGGCGTCCAGGATCGCCTCCCAGAAGTACTCGCCGTACTCCCAGGCGACGAGCATCACCAGGTCGTCTCCCCGGTTCAGGACGAGCGTCGGCACCCGCATCACCGACCCGGCCATGCAGCGGCCGGCGCCGAAGCGCGACTCGCGCACGTCGAGCCCGGACGACCGGTTGAAGACGGCCGTGCGCCGCTCCCCGGCGAGCGCGACGGCGGCGTAGGCGGAGCTGACGTCGAGCGCAGGCGCGCCGATCCGGTCGCGCAGCCCGTTCACGCGCCCGAACGGGCACACCACGTAGCCGTGGGTGGGCGTGAGCCGCAGCGTCCACACGTCGTCGTCGGAGCGGGCTGCGCCCGGGGCGAGGCCGCCGGTGAGCGAGTCGAGCTCGGCGGCGGGGCCGCGCACGTCGAGCTTGCCGAGGTGGGAGAGGTCGGTCACCGTCGCCGCCGCCTCGGCGTCGGCCGGGGCGTAGGCCGCGACCCGCCAGCCGTCGACAGCCTCGAGGGTCGCGCCCGCAGCCAGGTGGGCCCGCTCCATCGGCGTGCGCAGGCCGACGCCGTCCGCCGCAGCCGCCGGAGACAGGAACGCGTACGGATCGCGGATCGCGCTCACGATCGCAGCCGCTCCTGGTCGGGGTCGTAGAACGCCCGCAAGGTGACGCTGGCCGGGATCGACGCGCCCGAGGGGTCGGACAGCGTGATCGCGGTGCCGTCGGCGGCGAGGTCGGCGGGCACCCAGGCGATCCCGATCGCCTTGCCCAGCCGGCGCGAGAACCGCGACGACGTGACCCGGCCGACGGGCTCGCCGTCCACGACCACCTGCGCGCCCTCCCTGGGCACGGCCCCGTTGCTGCCCTCGAAGCCGACCAGCGAGGTCCGGTTGCCGCGGTCCTGGTACCACTCGATCGAGTAGCGCCCGATCCAGTCGTTCTCCTTGTCGAGCTTCACGATCCAGGGCATGCCGGCCTCGAGCGGCTGCGACTCCGCGTTCGTGTCCTGCCCGACGATCACGTGCATCTTCTCGAGGCGCAGGACGCGCTGGGGCTCGAGCCCGAACGGCTGCACCGAGAACGTCTCGCCGGCCGCCATGAGCGCCTCCCACAGGTGCTCGCCGGCCGCCGCCGGGCAGTGGATCTCGTAGCCGAGCTCGCCGACGAAGCCGATGCGCAGGAGCAGGCAGGGCACGCCGGCGACCTCCGCGTGGCCGGCGCCCAGGTAGGGGAAGGCGTCGTTTGCGAGGTCGAAGTCGGTGAGACCGGTGAGCGCGGTGCGGGCGTTCGGCCCGGCCAGGTTGAACGCGGCGATCGCCGACGTGACGTTCACGATCTGGCAGTCCATCCCCCACACGGCGTTCCACCAGGTGAACCACTGCTCCATCCCGCCCGCGCCGGACGAGGTGGTGGTCACGTAGAACTCCGTGTCGGACAGCCGCGCGACGGTGCCGTCGTCGAGGATCGATCCGTCGTCGCCGCACACGATCCCGTAGCGGACGCGGGCCAGCTTCATGTCGCCGTAGCGGTTCGGGTAGACCCGCTCCAGGAACGCGGCCGCGTCCGGGCCGCGGACGATCAGCTTGCCGAGCGTGGAGACGTCGATCAGGCCGAGCGACTCGTGCACGGCGGCCGTCTCGTCCTCGGGCGAGCCGTAGTCGTAGGGCCGCTTCCAGTCGCCGGCCCAGAGCATCTTGCCGCCCCGGTCGGCGTGCCAGTGGTGCACCGAGGTGCGCTTGACCGGCTCGTAGCCGCGGCCGGCCAGGAGCGAGAAGCTCGTGGGGTTGTGCGGCGGCCGCGCGGTCGTCACGCCGACGCGCTCCTCGTCGGGGTCGACCCCCAGCTCGCGGGCCATCACGAGGCCGGAGTTGCGGTGGCACATCTTGCCCTGGCAGGGGCCCATCGTCACGGTCGTGTAACGCTTGGAGAGCTCGAGCGAGGCGAAGCCCTCCTTCACCGACAGGTTGACGTCCTTGGTCGTCACGTCCTCGCAGTAGCAGACGAACTGCTTGCCGCGGCCGCCGTCGGCGCAGGCCGGGACCGCTGCGGCCGTCCCCACCGGCTCGCCGGCGACGCGGACGCCGGCCGGCACGTCGTCGGGCACGTACACGCGCCGCTCGGCGTCGTAGCGGACGGAGCCGCCGGCCTGGACGAGCGTCCCGAACTGGGCGACCGTGCCGCCGCTCATGACGACGAGGTCGCCGGAGAGCGACCGCCGTTCGCCCCCGCGGGCGCAGACGACGCCGCTGACCCGGCCGCGGCCGCGGGCCTCGACGGGCGTGAACCCGCGCAGGTGCTCGATGTCGTACACGGCGAGGCGCTCGTCCGCCTCGCCCTCGCGCGTGTCGACGACCGCGGAGACCGCGACGCCGGCCTCGGCCAGGTCGCAGGCGGTCTCGATGCCGAGGTCGTCGACGGTCACCACGACCGCCTCGTCGCCCGGGACGATCCGGAACTGGTTCACGAGCCGGCGCACGCCCGAGCCGAGCATGACGCCGGGCAGGTCGTTCCCGGCGAAGACCAGCGGCTGCTCGATCAGGCCGGTCGCGAGCACGATCTCGCCCGCGCGGAAGCGGTACATCGTGTCGCTCTGGTAGACGGGCACGAGGTTGCCCTCGTAGACGCCGCCGGCCCAGGCCGGCTGGAGGATCTCGACGCCCGCCTCGCGGGCCGCCGCCTCCAGGTCGGCCGCCCGGGTCGCCGCGTCGATGCCGGAGAAGGCGAGCCGGCCGCCGAGGGCGAGGCCCTCCTCCACGAGGGCCGTGTCGCGGCCGTCGCGGGCGGCGGCCACGGCCGCCTCGAGCCCCGACTCGCCGCCGCCGATCACGAGCACGTCGACGTGGCGGTGCACCTTCTCGTACCGGCGGTCGCGGCGATGCTCGGGGTCGAGCTTGCCCAGGCCGGCCGCGGAGCGCAGGAACTTCTCGTAGTACTTCCACGCCCACCGCGGGCGCATGAAGGTCTTGTAGTAGAAGCCCACCTGCATGCCGAATGCGGGCGTCGCCGAGGCCAGCGTGTGCAGGGCGTCCCGCTCGAGCGAGGGCCAGGCGTTGATGTGCTCGACCCGCATGCCCTCCTCGATCGGCGTCATGCAGGCCCGCACCGCCGGGTCGCCGTCCACCTGGACGAGGCAGTTGGGGCACTGGCCGCTGCAGCAGAGCAGGCCGCGGGGGCGGTGGTACTTGAAGGAGCGCGAGAACACGCGGATGCCGTCGGCGTAGAGGGCCGACGCGACCGTGTCGCCGGCCAGGCCCTCGACCGTCCGCCCCCGCCACGAGAACGTGACGGTGCGGCCGCGGTCGATCAGCTCACCGCGGCGCTCGGCCAGGCGGTTCACGTCAATCCTCCCGGGGGCGCCACCTGCATGACCTCGTTCGAGCGGGTGTCGCGCTCGGCCTGGAACCACTCCCGGCAGCCGGACGAGTGGAACCACCACTCACGCTGCGCGCCCGCGTCGTTCTGGCGGAAGTAGAGATAGGAGAACAGGGCGCGGGTGTCGTCGGCGGACTGCGGCCGCACGGTCACCTCGCCGCCGTAGGCGTACTCGTCCACCGGCCTGCGACCGCAGTTTGGGCACTCCAGCAGAAACGACATGCCTAGTGATGCGCTCCCTGAGGGCTCACGTGCCCGTTCGCCGAGGCGGCCGCCAGCGCCTCGACGACGGCCGCGGCGAAGCTCTCGGGGCGAAACGCGAAGTTCGTGCCGACGAGCGGGATCCCGGTGATGGCGGAGGCCTCGATCGTCATGGCCCGCATGTCCTCCGGCTCGAGGTCGTGCACGGCCGCCTTGCCGCACGCCCGCGCGAACATCTGCATCTCCTGCGTCATCGAGTGCAGGAAGCCCTCGACCCGGTCGGCGGCCTCGTCGACCGGGAGGCGGGCGATCAGGTCCTCGTCCTGGGTGGTGATGCCGACGGGGCAGAGGCCGGTGTGGCAGTGGTGGCAGGCACCGGGCTCGGTGCCGAGGCGGTGGTAGTCGTCCAGGTAGAGCGGCCGGTTGCAGTTGAGCGCGATCATCGCGGCGGTGCCGATCGAGACGGCGTCCGCGCCGAGGGCGAGCGCCTTGGCCGCGTCGACGCCGTTGCGGATGCCGCCGGAGACGATCAGGTTGACGACGCCCTCGAGCCGCATCTCGCGGATCGCGGCGACCGCCTCGCAGGTGGCGGCGAGCGTCGGGATGCCGGTGTGGTCCATGAGCGAGTCCGGCGAGGCGCCGGTGCCGCCCTCGAGGCCGTCGATCACGATCACGTCCGCGCCGGCCTTGCAGGCCAGCTTCACGTCGTCGGGCACGCGGCAGGCGCCGATCTTCACGTAGATCGGGATGGCGCCGTCGGTGGCCTCGCGCAGCTCCTCGATCTTGATCTGGAGGTCGTCCGGCCCGATGAAGTCGGGGTGGCGGCAGGGCGAGCGCTGGTCGACGCCGGGCGGGAGCGTGCGCGCCTCGGCGATGATCGGCGACACCTTCGCGCCCAGGAGCACGCCGCCGGTGCCGGGCTTCGCGCCCTGGCCGATCACGATCTCGGCCGCGTTCGCCATCCGCAGGTGGTGCGGGTTGAAGCCGTAGCGGCTCGGCAGCACCTGGTAGACGAGCTGGTCGGAGGCCTCGCGCTCGAGGTCGAGCATGCCGCCGTCGCCGGTCGTCGTCGAGACGCCGACGCGGGTGGCGGCCGTGCCGAGCGCCGCCTTCGCGTTGCGCGAGAGCGCCCCGTAGGACATACCCGCGATGGTGATCGGCGTGCGCAGCCTGATCGGCTTCGCGCCGTGGCGGGCGCCGATCTCGATGTCGGTGCGGCAGGTCTCGCGGTAGCCCTCGAGCGGGACGCGCGAGAGCGTGCAGGGGACGAACGTCAGGTCCTGGAAGTGCGGCGTGCGCCGCGTCGTCCCGAGCGCCCGGTTCGTGTAGCGGCCGAGCTCGGCCTTCGTCTGGATGTCCTCGATGGTCTCGGGCGACCACACCCACAGCTTCTGGAGCACGTGGCCGTCGGCGCCGCGGGGGATGAACTCGCTCACAGCGCCCCCCGCCAGGCGTCGTACTCGTGCCGGGAGAAGTTCCAGAGCTTCCTGCCGGCGACGAGCTTCTTCCAGTCGCGGCCGCCGCCGTCGAGGTCGTTGCGCCCCAGCTCGCGCGCGATCAGCTCGCGGTCGTCGTCGCCCAGCTCGCCCTCGACGCAGTCGGCCCCGAGCGACGCGATCTCCCCGCCGACGTAGACCGTGCCCTCGTACATCGAGTCGCCGATCCCGTCCGCGGCGTCGCCGCACACGACCATCACCCCGCGCTGCATCATGAAGCCGGACATGTAGCCGACCGACCCGCCGACGACGAGCGTCCCGCCCTTCATCGAGATGCCGGCGCGGGCGCCGGTGTCGCCGCCGACGAACACCCGCCCGCCGCGCATGGTCGCCGCCGTCGAGGAGCCGGCGTTTCCGCGCACCTCGATCGATCCCGACATCAGGTTCTCGCCCAGGCTCCAGCCGCAGTTGCCGTTCACGGTGATGCGGGCACCGTCGCACATCCCGCCGCAGAACCAGCCCACCGGGCCGTCGAAGACGACGTCGATCGGCTGCATCACCGCCACCGCGAGGCTGTGGCGGGCGGACGGGTGGGAGAGGTGGATCTCGCCGACGCCGTCGGCGGCCGCGCGCTTGATCGCCTGGTTGATCTCGCGCGTGGTGTGCCGCGAGCAGTCGATGTCGGAGGTCAGCGTAGCCACCAGCGCACCTCCCCGGCGGCCAGCTCGCGCGGGACGAGCGCGGCATCCTCGTCGACGGCGCGGATCGCGACCTCCTCGGAGGCGATCAGCGCCACCTCGTCGGACTCGGCGTAGAGCAGCGGCTTGAGCGCGAACGGGTCGCGGGCGACCCCGATGCCCTCCGGGGTCGAGATCAGATAGGCGAAGGTGCCGTCGAGGTCGGCGACCGAGGCCCGCAGCGCGTCCTCGAGGCTCTCGCCCCGCTCCAGCTTGTCGGCGATGTAGACGGCGATCACCTCGGAGTCGTTGCCGGTGGCGAAGCGGTGGCCCTGGTTCTCGAGCCGGCGGCGGAGCTTGTGGTAGTTCGTGATGTGGCCGTTGTGGACGACCGAGATGTCGGGGAACGGCCGCGCCCAGAAGGGGTGGCTGTGGGCGACGTCGACGACCGACTCGGTCGCCATGCGGGTGTGCCCGATCGCGTGGCTGCCCTCGAAGCCGGCGTACGGGTCGGCGGCCTCGACGGCGTCGGCATCGCCGACGTCCTTCACGATCTCCATGGCCCGCCCGATCGAGAACACCTCGACGTCGGGCTCGGCCTCGATGCGGTCGGTCAGCGCGCCGAGGTCGCCGGAGTAGGCGATGCGGGCGCGCATGTTCGGCCCCTGCTGCGAGCGCTCCGTGACCGTGCCGGCCTCGTCGAGCGCCTGGGCGACCCGTTCGGGGGTGCCGTGGTTCGCGTCGATGCGGGCGCGGACGACGTAGGAGCCGGCCTGGGGCGCGCCGTAGAGCGCGATGCCGGTGGAGTCGGTGCCGCGGCGCGCCATCGGGCCGAGCATCGCGTGCAGCGTGCGCCCGACGGGCCCGACCCGATCCGCATCCTTGTAGAGAAATCCACACAGCCCGCACATGGGCGCAAACCTCCGGCAGCCGCCGAGGATCCTAGACGGAGAGCGGCAGGCGGGGAATGCCAGGCGGCAACCAATTCCGCGAGGGCGTATGTGCAACCCGGACACCGGGGACAGTCCCCGCTCCCCGGGGACCGTCCCCTGCGATCCGCTAGAACAGGGTCAGGTAGTTCTTGACCTCCCACGGCGTGACCTGCTCGTGGTAGGCCGCCCACTCCGCCTGCTTCGTCTTGACGTAGTAGTCGATGTAGTCCTCGGTGCCCGTGTTCCCGAGCGCCTTGCGGAGCACGTCGTCCTTCTCCAGATGGCGGGTGGCGTCGAGCAGGTTCGCCGGGAGCAGCTCGATGCCGCGCTTGGCGAGCTCCTCGGACGAGAGCGTGTAGAGGTTCTCGTCGTTGTGCTTGCCCGGGTCGAGGCCGTTCTCGATGCCGTCCAGGCCCGCGGCCAGGATCACCGCCGCCGCCAGGTACGGGTTGCACGAGCCGTCCACCGTGCGGTCCTCGACATGGCCGCCGGGGAGCCGCAGCATCTGCGTGCGGTTGTTGGCGCCGTGGGTGATGAAGATCGGCGACCAGGTCGCGCCCGACGTCGGCGTCCCGGCCGTCGTCGTCAGCCGCTTGTAGCTGTTGACCGTCGGCGCGGTCACCGCGATGTACGCCTTCGCGTGCTTCTTCAGGCCGGCGGTGAACTGGTAGGCCAGCGGGCTGAGGCCGAGCCCGTTCCCGTCGTCGTCGTCGGCGAAGAGGTCGCGCTCGCCGCTCTCGTCCCACAGCGACATGTGGAAGTGGCCGCCGTTGCCGGTCAGATGGCCGAACGGCTTCGGCATGAACGTGGCCAGCATCCCCTCGGCCTGGGCCATGGCGTGCACCATGTAGCGGAAGAAGATCGCCCGGTCGCAGGTCGTGAGGGCGTCGGCGAACTCGAAGTTCGACTCGAACTGGCCGTTCGCGTCCTCGTGGTCGTTCGCGTAGCTGCCCCAGCCGAGCTCGTTCACGTAGGTCGAGAGCCGGCTCAGGAACTCGTAGTGCCGGGTCAGGCCCTTCATGTCGTAGCAGGGCTGGTCGAGCCGGTCGAGCGGGTCGGCCAGCTCGAGGCCGCCGTCGGCCGTCTCGCGGAGCAGGAAGAACTCGAGCTCCATGCCGATCTTGAACGTGTAGCCGAGCTTCTTGGCCCGGGCGAGCTGGTGGCGCAGGATCGTGCGCGGGCAGTACGGCCATTCCTCGCCCTCGACGTAGATGTCGCACGCGAAGCGGGCCAGGTCGGACTTGAACGGCACGCGCGAGTAGCTGGCGAGGTCGGGGATGGCCATCATGTCCGGCGACGCCGGCGTCTGGCCGATCGGCCCGGCCGCAAACCCGGCGAAACCGGCGCCCTCGGTCACGAGCCCCTCGAAGTTCGACATCGGCACGAGCTTCGCGGACGGCTTGGCGTTCATGTCCACGAACTGGGCGAAGAAGAACTTGATCCCCTCTTCCTCGGCGCGCTTCTTGACCGCCTCGGCGGCGGGCCTGGCCATGGTGGTCGCCATAGGTGAGTCTCCTTTGTTGCTCGATCCCGAGGGCAAACACTCCCACGAACGCAGGCGAATTTCCACCTGCCCGGCAGGACGTCGCATATGCTTCGAGAAACGACGACTGTGCTTGATGGCGCGGCATGGGGCCGCGGCGACGAAGGTGATCGACTAGCTCCGAGCCCTTCCGGCACTGAGGAGGCGGGCGCCGCCCGCCGATAGAGGAGTATTCGATGACCGACAGTTTCCAGGCCCTCGGCGTGAGCGAGGAGGTGTGCGTCGCGCTGGCCGGGCTCGGGATCACCGAGCCCTTCGCCGTGCAGTGGATGTGCATCCCCGCCGGGCTCGAGGGCACCGACGTGATCGCGAAGAGCCCGACCGGGAGCGGCAAGACGCTCGCGTTCGGCCTGCCGCTGATCATGCTCGCCGACCCTGACGCGACCGCCCCCGGGGCGCTCGTGCTCTGCCCCACCCGCGAGCTGGCCCAGCAGATCGGCGCCGACCTCGAGCCGCTCGCCGCCGCCCGCGGCGTCCGCGTGGCCGTCTGCTACGGCGGCGCCGGCCTCCCGGCACAGGCCAAGGCCGCCTCGAGGAGCCAGATCGTGATCGCGACCCCGGGCCGCCTGATCGACCTCTCCGGCCGGCGCATGGTCGACCTGCGCGGCGTCCGCCGGCTCGTGCTCGACGAGGCCGACCGGATGGTCGACATGGGCTTCCTGCCCCAGGTCGAGCGGATCGTGCCCAAGCTCCACAGCGACCGCCAGACGCTCTTCTTCTCGGCCACCGTCGAGGGCGCCGCAGGCGTCGCCGCCCGCCGCTTCACCCGGAACGCCGTGCGCATCGACGCGAGCGCCCACGTCACCGTCGAGCAGGGCGAAGTCGACCACGCCTTCATCTCGGTCACCGAGGCGGAGAAGTACGCCCAGCTGACCGACCTCCTGGAGCACGCCGAGGGGCTGACGCTCGTCTTCTGCGAGACGAAGACGAACTGCGCCTGGCTGGCCCGGCGGCTCGAGGGCAGCGGCGTGCGCTGCGAGGCCATCCACGGCGACCGCAGCCAGGCGGAGCGGAACCGGGCGATGTCGCGCTTCGCGAGCGGCGAGGTGCGCGTGCTCGTCGCGACCGATGTCGCGGCCCGCGGGATCGACCTCGAGGGCATCGGCCTGGTCGTGAACTACGACGCCCCGACGGGCGCCGACGACTACACCCACCGGGTCGGGCGCACCGCCCGCGCCGGCGCCGACGGCCGCGCGGTCACGCTCGTCACCCGCGACCAGCAGGCGGACGTGAGCCGGGTCGCCACCCGGCTCGAGATCGCCGACGAGTTCCGCTCGGCGGGGATGGCGGTCGCGCCGCCGCGGCTGGTCTACTCCAGCCGCCGCAACGGCCGCGGCCGCAGGCGCTTCTAGGGTCGGAAACCGGGGACTGTCCCCGTTTGGGGACAGTCGCCCGCCCCTATCACGCGCGCCCGAGCGCCCGCTCGAGGCGCAGCAGCTTCAGCTCGATCTCGATCATCAGCCAGTCCTCGTTCTGCACGTCGAGGCCGGTCAGGTCCTGGATGCGGCGGAGGCGCTGGCGCAGGGTGTTGGGATGGACGAAGAGGGTCTGGGCGGCGGCGGCGATGTTGCCCCGCCGCTTCAGATACTCCTCGAGCGTGGCCAGGAGCTGGGAGCGGTGGCGGCGGTCGTACGCCTCGAGCTTCGCCAGCGCGTCGCCGCGATGGTCGCGGGTGCGGCCGTCCTGGGACACGCGCAGCAGGTACTTGTAGGCGCCGAGGTCGTCGAAGCTGACGACGCCGGGCTCGGGGCTGATCACGGCCGCGGCGGTGACGGCCTGCTGCGCCTCCTCGAAGCCGGTGGCGAAGCTGGCCGGCCCCTCGCAGCGGTGCGAGAGCCCGACGGCGAGCGGGTGGTTGCGGTTCAGCCCCGCGTGCATCTCGCGCAGCCGGCCGATGGCCGCGGCCTCGTCGGCGCTCCCCAGCCGGACGAGCCCGCGGACGGCGCCGTCGCGGCGGTCGAACAGGGATCCGGGGAAGGCCCGGGCGGCCCCGGCCTCGAGTGCGCGCGCAACCTCTTCCCATGACTGCGTCCCGCCGCCCGAGCGCGGCGCCGCCTGGAGGACGAGATGGGGCCGGTGCAGGTCGCACCCGAGCGCGCGGCCGCGGTCGGCCAGGCCGGCCGGCGCCGGCAGACCGCGCGACAGGTCCTCGAGGAAGTCCTTGATCGCGTTGTGCTCGGTCAGGCGCTCGATCAGGTGCAGGTTCTTGAGCGCGAGCGCGGCCTGGCCGGCGATCGACGCCGCCACCTCGCGTGCCTCCGTGTCGGCGGGCCGGTCGCCGGGGAAGCGCAGCGCGAGGAACCCGAGCAGCTCGTCGGCCGCCACCATCGGCGATACCAGCGCCGCTGCGGTGGCGTCGCTCCAGAGGAGCTCCGCCAGCCGGCGGCTGTCGCCGTCGTCGGCCCGGCCGCGGGCGAGCACGACGCCGAGGTCCGCGGCGCTCGGCAGCCCGTCGCGCGGGCCGCTCGCGGGCGCGGACGCCCCCAGCTCGAGCGCCCCGTCGCCGCCGGAGACGTACACCTCGCACGCGGTCGCGCCGAGCAGGCGCTGGGCGCGGCGGGCGACCGCCGGCAGGAGCTGGTCGAGCGTCGAGGCGGCCGAGACGGCCCGGGCCAGGTCGGCCATGCCCTCGACGAGCGCCAGGCGGCGGCGGGTGTGCTCGTAGAGGCGGGCGTTCTCGATCGCGCCGGCGACCAGGCTGGCGGCGTGGACGAGGAAGTCGGAGTCGGCCTCGGTGAACTCGCGGGGGGCCTCGGCGTGGAGCGAGATCACGCCCACCACCTCGCCCGCCTTGCTGCGCAGGGGCACGGCCACGATCGACTGGTACTGCTCCTCGTCCGCCTCGGGCACGACCTTCACGCGCGGATCGGTGAGGGCGCCCTCGGTCAGGAACACCGGCTGGTTGTGCTCCGCCACCCAGCCGGCCAGGCCCTCGCCCCGCTCGAATCGCAGCCGGTCGACGAGCGCGCCGTAGGGATCCGACACCGACCGCAGGACGAGCGAGCCGTCCGGCGCGACCAGGTAGATGAAGCAGGCGTGGCAGTCGATCGCGTCGGAGACGAGGTCGACGATCGCCCGCAGCACGCGGTCGAGGTCGAGCGTCGACGAGACCGTGTTGATGATCCGGAACAGGTGCCGCGTCTCGGTCGAGCGCGCCACGGTGTTCGGAACGGACATAGCGAAAATTCTACATGGGTACGCCTGGCCACATCGGATGAGGTGGCATGCCATCCGACGCGAGACCGGGCGCCGGGGGTATCGACGCGCTCCGAGGCGGCAATTCTCCACGGCCCATGCGGCGCCGGGGCGGCCAGGGGCTGTGTCGGGCGCCAAAGCGGGGCGAGGCCCCGAGGTGGACGACCCGCCATAGACCCCGAAGCGGCTCGGCGACTAGGATAGGGCCGCAAGAGCAACGACGAAGGAGCTTCGAGTATGGCAACGGTCGCACCTCAGTCGGCCATGGACGGGCTCGACCCGATGTTCAACCCGGATTGGTTCTTCACCTCGGAGCAGCTCGAGCTGCTGGAGCGGCTGCGGGAGATCTGCACCGAGACGATCCGGCCGCTCGCGGCCGAGAACGACCGCACGCTGACGTTCCCGCGCAAGAGCCTCGAGGCCCTGGCCCCGGACGGCTTCCTCGGCCTGATGCTGCCGAAGGAGTGGGGCGGCCTCGGCCAGAACCACGTCATGTACGCGGCGACCACCGAGACGATCGCCCGCTACGGCGACGCCTCCTGCGCCATGTGCTACGTGATGCACATCGGCGCGGTCGAGGCGCTCAAGCTGCGGGCGACCGACCACACCGTCGAGAAGTACCTGAAGAAGGTGCGCGAGGGCCTGATCGGCACCCTGTCGTACTCCGACCCGGAGACCGGCTCGCACTTCTGGTACCCGATCGCCTCCGGCGCCCGCCGCGCCGACGGCGGCTACGAGGTGCTGAAGAAGGCGTCGTGGACGACGTCGGCCGGCTTCGCCGACTTCTACGTCCTGCAGACCACCTCGCCCGACTACAACGGCGACTACTCCAACCTGTCGGTGTTCGTCGTCGACGCGGCCGACATCCAGGCCAAGCCGGAGGAGTGGGACGCGATGGGCCTGCGCGGCAACCAGTCCGGCTCGCTCCTGCTCGACTGGAAGTTCGTGCCCGAGGACCAGCTCGTCGGCCCGATCGGCGACGGCGCCAACTCGAACGACGAGTCGGTCGACCCGAACTTCCTGGTCGGCTCGTCCGGCACGTGGAACGGCATCTCGCTGGGCGCGATCGACATCGCCGTCCGCCACACCACCCGCAAGACCCACAAGGACGTCGGCCTGCGCGTGTGCGACTACCCGACGATCCAGGACGCGGTCGGCGAGGCGATCATGGACACGAACGCGTCGCGCATGTTCGTGTACTCGGTCGCCCAGGCGCTCGACAAGGTCACCGACGGCTCGCAGACGAACCCGGCGGTGGGCGACCTCGCCCGCGGCAACTACCTGCACTGGCTGTGGCAGATCAAGTTCAACGCGGCCAAGAACGTCGCCCACGTCGTCGACAAGATGCTGCACTGCTGCGGCGGCACCGGGTTCAAGAAGGAGCCGCTCCAGCTCGAGCGCTACCTGCGAGACGGCAAGGCCGGCTGGGTCATGGGCCCGACGAACGAGGTGCTGCGCCAGTTCGTCGGCAAGACCGCGCTCCTGGGGATGGAGTCGCTCGACTACTGGAACCAGGTCATCAACCGGCGGGCGCTCGAGAACGAGTTCAAGAAGATGACCGCCGATCAGAAGCGCGAGCTGGCCGAGAAGCTGCTGGCCGAGGCCGGCGCCTCGGCGAACGGCGGCTGAGCCGACGCACGAACAGGGGGCCGGCTCGCGGAGAGCCGGCCCCCTTTGTGCTTCGGAGGGTCAGACGGTCGAGGTGGGTGCCCCGAGCACCGCCTCCTCCTCCGGCATGGTTGCCGCCGGCAGCCGCATCTGCAGCGGCTTCTTCTCCTGGACGACCACGCGGAACACGTACAGGCCGAGCGCGATCACGAGGATCAGCAGCGAGGGCACGACCGTCGAGCGGGTGCTGGCGCCGTAGGCGAGGCCGACGTTGGCCGCCCCCACGACCAGCAGCGTCAGGTCGAACAGGAACAGCAGGCCGCAGACGCCGACCCAGATCGAGTTGACCTTGATCGGCCGCGGCCAGGCCGGCCGGTCCTTGCGCAGGAGCAGGAACCCGGATGTCGCGAACACGTGGCAGAGCACGTAGCCGAGGTTCGAGATCACGAGGATCTTGAGCGCCCCGATCGGGTCGGACGCGTACGTGAGCAGGAGCACGATGTTCAGGAGCGCGTCCAGGGTCATCGCGTTCGCCGGAACGTGGAAGCGGTTCAGCTTCCCGAACCAGCGGATGGTCATCCCGTCCTGGGAGATGCCGTAGAGCGCCCGCGACCCGTCCGCCGTGGCGGTGTTCATCGCGAGCACGATCCCGGCGCAGAGCAGGATGATCGCTACCCCTGTCCCCGTCCCCAGGATGTCGTGGAACGTCTCGGCGTAGAAGCTGCCCAGGTAGTTGTCGATCGTGATGTTCTGGGCGCCGAACGTGCCGACGGCCCCGAGCGGCAGGAGGGCATAGACGATGACGCCGAAGATGGCCGCCACCCGCAGGGCCTTGGCGGTGTCGCGGGTGGTGTCGTGGTACTCCGGCGCGAACGTCGCGCAGCACTCCATGCCGTACGACGACCAGCACATGACGTACAGCCAGACGATGACGAGCTTGATCCCGTGGTCGCCGGTGAGCGAGCTCCAGTGGACGGTCGAGTGCATGTTGCTCGAGTGCCAGTCGCCGGTGATGTAGGGCAGGAACATGATGACGGCGAGCGGGATCAGGAGCAGGCCGCCGGTGACGTAGCCGACCCAGACGGCGGGCCGCATGCCGAGCACGTTGAACGTCCAGATCGCGCCGATGATGACGATGGTGAGGGCGATCGGGAACGAGAAGTAGATTGACTGCCCGGCGATCTGCCACGAGTGGTTCCACGAGGAGCTCGGATCCGCGGACGACGTGTAGAACTGGGCCTGGATCAGGAAGCCGACGACCACGCCGGTGGCGGAGAGCACGACCGACCAGCCGATCCAGTAGCCGAACGCCGCGATGGGCCCGACGAACGAGAGATACTTCTTCCAGGCCTCGTGGGCGTAGATCGCGATGCCGCCGGAGAGCTTCGGGAACATCGCCGCAAGCTCGGAGTAGACGTAGTTGTGGAGCGCGCCGATGATCACCGACGTGGTCCACAGGATGACGGCGCCCCAGCCGCCCAGACCGAGCACCGACGCGCCGAGGCCGGTGATCAGGAAGCTTGGGTTCGCCAGGGCCACGACGAACCCGTCGAACCAGCTGATGGTCTTGAGGAGCTCCCGTTCCTCGACTGCGGCTGTGGCCATGTATGGAACCTCCCGGAAAGGGCCGACGAGCGGATGAAGGACCGCCGATGAAACAGGAAACCCGGGCCTCGGTCAATAGATTCTCCCACGATCTTCCGAGGCGCTTGCGGAAGCTTCCACACATCCGCGAAGATCCCTCCGATGGCTGCCCCGCGCATCACCCTGCAATGCGACTGCGGCAAGTCCGAGGCGTGGGTCGCCTACGGGGAGCGGTGGACGTGCGAGTCGTGCGGGCGCACCTACGACACGAACGCCATCCCCTCCGCCGACTACGAGGCGATCCAGGCCCTGCGCCGGCGCTACCGCATCATCGGCTACGCCGGGGTCTCGCTGGTCGCCGCGCTCGTCCTGTTCCTGGCGCTCACGGCCCAGGAGTTCCAGCTCTTCATCGGCCTGCCGCTCATCCTGCTCGTCTGGTTCACCTACGTGCGCCCGATCATGCGCTCGCGGTACCACCGCCGCGTGGGCGAGCTGCAGCGGACGTGGACGCTCAAGGCCGAGGGTGAGCTGTGAGGCTGCGCGAGCGCCCCGCCGTTCCGACGCCGATCCCCACGGACGTCCGGGGCGCGCGCACCCGCCCGGTGGTGCTCGCGACGATGGCCGTGCCGTTCGAGCCGGATGCTCTGCGGGTCGCGCTCGGCGCGGCGCTCGAATCGCAGGCGCCGCTGATCGTCATCGACGCGGTGGAGCTGCCGCTGTGGCCGCAGTCGATCGCGACCCGGCACGCCGACACCGAGCTCGAGGCCGATCGGGCGTGCATCCGCGAGTCCGTCGACCAGGCAACGGCGCTCGGGCTGCACGTCGAGCACCTGCGGGTGCGCAGCCCCCACCCGGTGGACGCCCTGCTCGAGGTGGCCGGCGAGCGGGACGCCGGCCTGCTCGTGTTCGGCCCCGACCGCGGTCGCCTGCGTCCGCGGTCGTTCGCGCGGATGGTGCGCAAGATCCGGCGGCGGGCCTCCTGCCTGCTCTGGGTGGCCGGCGAGGGCCCGTAGCCGTCCTCGGAACGGGTGCCTGGCACCGCGACGCGGTGCCAGGCACCGGTCGTACCCCTACCGCCCTTCAGCCCGCAGGCGCGAGGCGGACGCCGCGGATGGTGTGCGCGGTGTTCCAGGCGACGAGGCGGCCGTCGGCGAGCAGGTTGTGGGCGGCAGCCTGCGTCCGCTGGAGCAGTCGCAGCGTCCCCGCGCGCACGTTCCAGACCATGATCCGGCCGGGGTAGGCGAACACGACCCGCGGGCCGACCATCGCCAGCATGGGGAGCGCCGTGGACTTCACCGGGATCGAGCGGACGAGCGCGCCCGACGAGACCGAGTAGGCCCGTATGCGGGCCGCGCCCGCGGCCGTCCGGACGAGCGTGGCGGCGTAGCTCGGCGAGAGCGCGCGGCGCGGGCAGCCCCGGTGAACGCCGCCGACCAGCGCCGGGTACCGGAGACGAGGCCGCGCAGCTCGACCGTCTGTCCCGGCTGCACGCCCTGCGCCGACACGACCGCCGGCACGTCGAGCAGGCTCCGGCCCGAGACGGAAAGCAGCGCCGACCCGGGCGCGCCGGGGACGAGCACGCGCCGCGCGGCGCCGCCGGTGACGACCGTCCGCCGCACGACGCCCGTTCCGCTCTGCGGGTCGCAGGCCCCGTCGGTCTGCACGGTGAACACGGAGTACACGAGCCCGCCGGTCGCGACCGGCCCGAGCAGCTTGCCGGCCCCGGCCGTGCCACCGCAGTTGATCGTGTAGACGGCCGGCGAGCGGCGGCCGCCGGGGAGCGTCGAGTAGACCCACTCGTCCACCTCGGTGTTCCCGAAGCCGGCCTCGTCCCAGAACACGCGCGTCCCCACGAGCCGCACCCACGTGTGCATCGACGCCAGGAAGGGCCTCGAGGGGAGGCGGCATTTCGTCACCCGCGTCGGCGTCGTGCCGATCTCGCGGCGGCGGAGGATGTGGATGCAGTGCGTGCCCGGCACCTGCTCCGCCCAGGCCATCCGCCCGCCGGAGGCGGTCAGGCGGGCGATGCGTCCGGACGTGCGGTAGAGCACCTGCGCGGAGCCCGCAGCCGGCCAGGCGCAGGCGGCCGCGAGCACGAGGACTCCGGCGGTGATGCGGAGATGATGCGACTTCACTCGTTCCAAGTATCACCACGGGAATCCGGGTCCGCAAGGCGCTACCATCGGGGAGTGGGGACGTCGGAACCCCGGGCACCGGACATGTGCGCGCCGGTCCACGGCTGGAGGCTGTGGTTCGTCGTCGCCGAGGCGGGCCGGGCCGGGCTCACAAGCCCGGTGTACCCGACGCCGTGGCCGATGGGGAGCGCCCTCGAGGCGGCCTGCGACGCCCGCCGCCGGGAGCCGCTGCGGCCGTGGCGGCTGCGCCCGCCCGAGCATGCCGCGCCGGAGGCGACCTGCTCATGCGGCGTCCACGCGGTCTCGCTGCCGGCCGACCTCGCCGCCTACGTGCCGTCCGTCGGCGGCCGGCGCGTCGTCCACCGGGTGATCGGGCGGGTGGCGCTCTGGGGGGACGTGATCGAGGGCTCGCGGGGGTGGCGGGCGTCGCAGGCATATCCGGCGGAGCTGTGGGTGCCCGAGGTGCACGTGAACGGCCGCCGGGTGGCCGGGCTCGAGGCGATGGCCCTCGACCTGGCCGGCTACGGCGTCCCGGTGCAGATCTGCTCCGGGATGACCGCCCGCGATCTGGTCGACGAGCTCGGGCGGGATCGATGGCGCGGCATGGGCGCCGCGGCCTAGAACTCCCGCGCCGCCACGAACCGGGCGATCGCTGCCAGGTCGTCGCGGGCGCCGGCGTCGATCGGCGCGCCGTCGAGCGCGGCCAGCGCCCGGGCGAGCTCTGCCTCGGCCTGTGCCGCGGCCCCGGCGCGCCCGCCGCCGGCCTCCACCAGCGCCGCGGCCCGCTCGAGCCCGGCCGTGTCGAGGTGCGCGCGGGTGAGCAGTCCGGCCAGCTCCCGCGCGTCCTCGCCGCCCGAGCGCAGCGCGATGGCGACCGGCAGCGAGGTCTTGCGCTGCACGAGGTCGCCGAAGACCGGCTTCCCGGTGGCGGCCGGATCGCCCCAGATCCCGAGCAGGTCGTCGACCGCCTGGAACGCGAGCCCCAGGTGGCCGCCGAAGGCGGCCAGCGGCACGACGACGGCGTCGGCCGCCCCCGCGAGCACCGCCCCGATCGACGCCGCGCACTCGAGCAGGGCGCCGGTCTTGCCCGCACACATGCGGACGCAGTCCTCCGGCGTCGCGCCGACGCGCCCCTCAAGGTCGAGGTCGAGCGCCTGCCCGTCGATCAGCCGCGCCGTCGCCGTCGCCAGCGACTCGAGCGCGGCGCCGCGGCCGGCCGACCCGGCGTCGAGCAGCACCCGGTAGGCGAGCGCGAGCGCCGCGTCGCCCGCCAGGATCGCGCGCGCCCGGCCGAAGGCCGCCCACGCGGCCGCGCGGCCGTGCCGTTCGGCGTCGCCGTCCATGATGTCGTCGTGGAGGAGCGAGAACGTGTGGACGAGCTCGACCGCCACCGCGCCCGGAATCCCGTCGGCGGCCCCAGCGCCGGCGGCCCGTGCCGAGCACAGCGCAAGCGCGCCGCGCACCGACTTGCCGCCGCGCAGGTCGGCGGGGCGACCGTCGGCGTCGAGCCAGCCGAGGTGGTAGCCGACCACCGCGGCGATCTGGGGCGAGAGCTCCTCGCAGGCCTCGCGCAGCGCGGGCACGACGGTGCCCGCGGCCTCGTCGAGCACGGGCGGAAGCGCCCCGGTCACCCCCGCGCCGCCCCCGCCGGGCGGCGTCATCCCTCGCCGATCACCTGGATGAACACCTTGCGCTGCCGGGCCCGGTCGAGCTCGCAGAAGAAGATCTTCTGCCACCGGCCGAGCGTGAGCTGGCCGTCGATCACGGGGATCGTCTGCGACGCCGAGCCCATCAGCGCGGCACGGCAGTGCGAGTGCCCGTTCGGGATCTGGTGGGGATCGCCGTCGAGGCCCTCGGTGCGGACGGAGAGATCGTCGTGGCGGTAGTAGATCCCTTCACGCGGGGCGATGGTCTCGAGCATCTCCTGGAAGTCCTCGATGAACCCGCTCTCGCGCTCGTTGATCACGACCGCGCAGGTGGTGTGCGGCGAGTACACGACCGCCATCCCGTCACGCACCTGGCTCCGCTCCACGACCCGCACGACGTCGTCGGTCAGGTCGATGAACTGCCCGCAGCCCTCGGTCTCAAGATCGTGGTTCTCGAATCGAATCCTCATAGGCGTTCCCCTCGGCGCCGTCCCGCGGCCGTGCAAAACGTACCACCTATCGGTTGGAGGATGACCCTCTCCTGCCGAGTGCGAGCGCATCGGCATAGGCCCGGCGGATGTCCGCGTCGGTCCATGTGTGCGGGCTCACCGTGAGGCAGTAGTCGTCGCGGGCAAGGCCGACGAGGGCGTCCACGTCGGCCGCCGACACGCCCGCCTCGGCGCAGGTCGGGAAGCCGATCGCGGCCAGCAGGCGGCGCACCGCCCGCACCGCGCGCGAGCCGTCGGCGGAGCCGTCCGGCGGCTCGGAGAGGGCGTCCGCGACCCGTTCGAGCCGCTCCGGGCAGGCGGCCCGGTCGACGGCGAGCGTCTCCGCCAGCACCAGCCCGACGCTGAGCCCGTGCGGCAATCCCCATCCGGCCGCCGATGGCGTGGCCGAGGGCGTGGTCGGCGCCGCAATCCGACAGGTTCATCGAGAGGCCGGCGAGCAGGCTGCCGAGGCTGAGCTCGGCGCGGGCGGTGCGATCGCCGCCGTCCGCGACGGCCCGCTCGAGCCCCGCCGCGACGTGACGGCAGGCCTCGAGGCCGAGCGCGACCGAGCCCGGGTTGCCGTTGCGCACGATCACGCCGCCGATGGCCTGGGCGAGCGCGTCGGCGCCCGTCCCCATCGTCGCCGCCGGCGGCAGCCCCAGGGTCAGGAGCGGGTCGACCAGCGCGTGCTGGGCGCGCATGAGCGGCGAGGCGACGCCGAGCTTGCGTCCGGTCGGCGGGTCGACCACCACGGCTCCTCCCGAAACCTCGGAGCCGGTGCCGGAGGTGGTCGGGACCGTCACGAGCCCGGCGCGCGGCTCGGCGACGGCCACGTCGCCGGCGAGCAATCGCGCGAACGGCGTCGCCTGCGAGTGAGCCGCCCGCGCGGCCTTGGCGAGGTCGAGCGCCGACCCGCCGCCGATCGCGACGACCGCGTCGGGCGGCCGCGCATCCATCCGTGCGACCAGTGCGTCGACGAGGGCGACCGTCGGCTCGCCGGGCGGCTTCTCGTAGACGTCGAGGCCGGCGATCGCGGCGGCGACGTCGGCGAGCTCGGCCACCGGCGCCTCCACGACGACCGTCGGGGCCGTCGCACCGAGCTCGGCCAGGACCTCGGGCAGCGCCGCGACGGCCCCCTCGCCGAAGCGGATCCGGACGGGCAGGTGGAAGGAGAACGGGGCGATCATGCCCGCCGACCCTACCCGGCGCGCGGTTGGGCGGAGCGGCGAGCGGGCATGAATACGCCCATGCCCGCGCGCCCGACCACCGGCCGACTCCCCCGCGCCTATGCCGCGGCGGTGATCTGGCTGCGGTGGCCGATCCTGCTCGGCTGGGCCGGCGCCGCCGCCTATGCCGCGTTCGTGCTCCCGGCCCCGGTGCAGCCTCCCGACACGCTCGTGTCGCTGGTGCCGGCGAGCGCGCCGTCGCTGCGCGCGAACACGCTCGCGCTGCGCCGGTTCCGCGTTCCCCTCACCACCGAGGTCGAGGTCGTGCACCGCGACCCGAACGGCCTGTCCGCCGCGACCAAGGCGGGGATCGTGTCGGCGGCAGCCCACCTCGACCGGCGCGCTCGAGCCAACCCCGGCTCCGGCCCCGTGGCCGTTCCCGTGATCAACGCCCGGGGCGTCGTTCCCGGCTCGCGCGAGACCGGGACGACCGCGATCACCTATCTCGCCTTTCCGCGCTCGACGCCGATCGCCGAGCAGCTCGCCGCAGCGGACCGGCTCCGGGGCGCGACGGGCCACGCCACCGGGATCCTGCCGGCCGAGGTCCACGAGGGCGCGCTCGTCGACGATGCGCTGCCGCTGATCGAGGTCGCGACGGTGATCCTGGTCGCCCTGCTCGTCGGCGTCCGCTTCCGCGCCCTGGGTGCCCCGCTGCTCACGCTCGCGGCCGTCGGCACCGGGTACACGATGGCGGAGCAGGCGGTGAGCCACGCCGCCGAGCGCGCCGGGCTCGAGCAGCCGTCGCTCCTGCGGCCCCTGCTCGTCGCGCTCGTGCTCGGCATCGTCACCGACTACGTCGTCTTCTACCTCGCAAACGCCCAGTCGAAGACGCTCCAGGGCGACGGCCGGCTCGAGGCGGCACGGCGGGCGACGGCCGAGACGACGCCGATCGTCGTCACGGGCGGGGCGATCCTGACCGCGAGCCTGCTGGCTCTCCGCGTCGCCCGGGCCGAGGTGTTCCAGGAGCTCGGCCCGGCGCTCGCCCTCGCCGTGGCCGCCGCCGTCCTGGTGGCGATCACGCTCGTGCCCGCCGCGCTCGCGATCTTCGGACGGGCGCTCTACTGGCCCCGCCCGCCGGCACCGGCCGCCGCAGACAGCGGCGTGCCGCCGGTCGCCGGCCGCAACCTCGTCGCCCGCCTGATCTCCCACCGGTCGGCCGCGCTTCTGATCGGGCTCGCCTGCACGGCGGCGCTCGCCTTCGCCGCGGCGGAGGCCCGACAGGCGAAGCTCGGGGTCACGACCATCTCGGGCCTGCCCGCCGGCTCCCAGGAGCGGATCGGAGCCGACGACGCGGGCCGCGGCTTCGCCCCCGGGATGCTTGCGCCCGCGCAGGCGATCGTCGCCCGGCCGGGGATCGCCGCCGACACGGCCGGCGCTGGCCCGGCTCGAGCGCGAGCTGCGCCGGCAGCCCGGCGTCGCCGCGGTCGTCGGCCCCGCCGACGTGCCGTTCGAGCGAGGCCAGGGCGTGCTCACGACCCCGTCGGGCGGCGCGGCGCGCCTGCTCGTCGTCTACCGCACGGATCCCTACGCCGCGACGGCGCTCGACCAGGTGGGGGCGCTGCGAGCGCGACTGCCGGCCCTCGCGGCGGAGGCCGGGCTCGGCCGGCCCGCGACCGCGCTGGCCGGAGACGGGCCGGTGGCCCACGACACGGTCGCGCTGATCCGGTCGGACCTCGTCCGCGTGGTGGCGGCGGTGCTGATCGTGAACCTCCTGCTCCTCATCCTCTTCCTGCGCGCGCTGATCGCGCCCGTGCTGCTCGTGGCCGCGAGCGCGCTCTCGGTCGCGGCGGCGATCGGCATCACCACGTGGACGTTCCAGACGCTGCTCGGCTACGGCCAGCTGACCTACTACGTCCCGTTCGCGGCCGGCGTCCTGCTCGTGTCGCTGGGCTCGGACTACAACGTGTTCGTCGCCGGCCGGGTGTGGCAGGAGGCGCGGGTGCGGCCGCTGCGCGAGGCGCTTCGGATCGCGCCCGCCCGCACGGCGGCGGCAGTGCGCACGGCCGGCATCACCCTGGCGGCGAGCTTCGGCCTGCTCGCTCTGGTGGACGTGCGCGCGTTCCGCGAGCTCGCGTTCACGATGGCCGTCGGCATCCTGCTCGACACCTTCTTCGTGCGGCCCCTGCTCGTCCCCTCGCTCATGTCGCTCTTCGGCGAGCTGAGCGGCTGGCCGGGCGGCCGCCTGTCGCGCGGGGGGAGCGTCGCCCTGGATGGTGACTAGCCCACCGCGGGGTACGATCCACGGCGTCAGATCGGTGCCGCTCAGCCTGGGCCTCGCGATCGCCGTCGCCACAGTCCTGGCGGACTCGTCGGTGGTGGTGCTGGCGCTGCCCGACCTCCTGTCGTCGTTCGACGTCTCGATCGAGCGCGTCTCGTGGGTGATCACGGCGTTCAACCTCGCCCTCGCGCTCGCGGCGGTGCCGGCGGCCTACCTCGCCGTCCGCGCCGGGTCGAGGCGGGTGGCCGCCGCCGGCCTCGCCTGCTTCGCCGTCGCCTCGGCGGCGTGCGCGGCGGCGGGGAGCTTCGACGTCCTCCTGGCCGCACGGTGCGTCCAGGCCGTCAGCGGCGCCGCCGTCGTGTGCGCGGCCCTCGCGCTCCTGCAGGAGACCTCCGGATCGCCGCGGCGGGGCGCGACGACCTGGGCGGCGGCGGCCGCCGCGGGCGCGGCGCTGGGCCCGGCCGCCGGCGGCGCGCTGACGCATGCCTTCACCTGGAAGGGCGTGTTCGCGGCCCAGGTGCCGCTCGCGCTCGTCCCGCTCGTCATCCTGCTGCTCCGCGGCGGCCTCGGCGGGCCTGCGGGCGAGAGGCCCGGGCGGGTGCGCCCACGCATCTCGCCCAACCTCGCGCTCGGCCTCGTCTCGGCGGCACTCACGGCCGCCCTCTTCCTGCTCGTGCTCATGCTCGTGCGCGGCTGGAACCTGGACCCGCTGGAGGCGGCCGCGGTCGTCTCGGCGATCCCGGCGGCGGCGCTCGTCACCGGCCGGCTGGTGCCCCCGTCGACGCTCTCGCGCGGGCCGACGGCGGCCGGCGTGATCCTGATCGCGGGCGGCCTCGCGGCGCTCGCGCTCGTGCCGTCAGCGGACATCGTCTGGACGCTCGCCCCGCAGGTGCTGATCGGCTGCGGGCTCGCCCTCACCCTCCCCGGCCTGACCGGCGACGCTCTCACCGGATATGGGCCGCAGGCGATCCAGGGCGGCTGGACGATCGGCGCCCGCCACGCCGGGGTGGTCATCGGCCTCTTGATCCTCACGCCGATCTTCACGACCGACCTGCTCGCCCAGCAGGCCGCCGCGGAGCGGACGGGGACGGGGCTCGTGCTGAACTCGGCGCTCTCCTTCGACGCCAAGCTGCGGCTCGGCGACGCGATCGACCGCCAGCTCCAGCAGGCCAACAACCGGCTCCCCGACCTGCGCCCCGCCTTCCGCGCCCAGCACCCCAGCGGCGCGGACGTGCCGGTCTACCGCCGCCTGCACGCCGACCTGGACGACCAGGTGCGGCGCGCGGCGACCCACGCGTTCTCCCGCTCGTTCCTGGTGGCCGCGGTCATCGCGCTGGCGGCGCTCGTGCCCATCGCGGCGGCCCGGCCGAAGGCGGCGGCGTGACCGCGCTGCGCTGGCCGGTGGCGGCGCTCGTCGCGGCCGTGGCGCTCGTGGGCGCCTACCTGGTGCTCGGCGGGCGCAACTACGCGCCCGCGGGCGTGCCCGACCCGTGCCAGCCGCGCCAGTGGCACGACGTCTCGAACTTCAGCGACCTCGAGAACGAGGTCGCCCTCTCGGCGCTCGACGGCGCCGCCTGCCGGCTGCACGTCTCTCAGCCGGCGCTCGCGCTCGCGTTCACGAGCGAGGCCAATCTGCGCCGGTTCGCCCACCGCCACGGCCTCTCCACGCTCGAGATCGCCGACGCCGCCAAGGCGGGCCTCGAGCGGGCCATCTCCGACGGGCGCGCCTCCGGGGCGATCAACGAGATCGAGGGCCTCGTGCTGAGCGCGGCGGCCGACCACGTCCCGGTGGATCAGCTGATCCGGCTGGTGCGCGGCGTGCTCGGCGGCTGATCGAGGGCGCGCCGCAGGATCGCCGAGAGCGCGCGCTGATCGGTGGTCGAAAGCCGCCGGATCGGCTCGGGCGGCTCCGCTATGCGGACGAGCAGGCGCCGGCGCAGGTCGAGCCCGCGATCGGTGACGACGAGCACCTTCACGCGGCGGTCGCGCTCGCCGGCCCGCCGCTCGACCAGCCCGCGCGCCTCCAGCCGGTCGACGACGCCGGTGATGTTCGATGCGTCGCAGCCGAGGCCGCAGGCGAGCCGGCCCATCGACACCGCCGTCCCGGGCTCGAGCAGGCGCAGCACGTGCACCTGGGTCGGCGAGAGGTCGAATTCGGCGGCGATGGCCGGGAAGCGGGCACGCTCCGCCATCAGGAGGTCGAACAGGAGCTCCCAGCACTCATTCATCTGTAAGGCATCATATTCCATGGTACGGATATTTGCCAATCTCAACTATTTCTGGCACACTTCCCTCATGACGAAACTTCTCCTGATCCCCCTCGAGGACACCGTCGTCTTCCCGGGCATGGACGTGACGCTGCCCGTGGATGTCGGCGAGGAGTCCCGTGTTCTGCTCGTCCCGCGGCATGGCTCGGATTACGCCAACGTCGGCCTGGTGGCCGAGGTCGGCGAGCACATGCGCCTGCCGGGACGCATCCACGCCGTCTCGCTGTCCGGCCTGCACCGGGGCATCGCCGGCGCCGCCAACACCGATCCCCAGGGCCGCCTGTGGGTCGAGGTCGAGGAGCGCCCCGACGAGGCGCCCCCGCCCTCCCGCACCCGGGAGCTCGAGCGCGAGTACCGCGCAGTGGTCGAGGAGATCCTCGAGCTGCGCGGCGACGACGGACGCGTGAGCGCGTTCGTGCGCTCGATCACCGATCCGGGCGCCCTGGCCGACACGTCGGGCTACGCGCCCGACCTCACCTACGAGCAGAAGGTCGAGCTCCTGCAGACCGTCGACGTCGTCGAGCGGCTGGAGCTGGCCCTGCGCATGCAGCGCGACCGCCTGGCCGAGCTGCAGGTGCGCCGCCGCATCCGCGACGACGTCGAGTCCGGCGCCCAGAAGCAGCAGCGCGAGTACTTCCTGCGCAAGCAGATGGACTCGATCCGCAAGGAGCTGGGCGACGACGACGCCTCCGTGGCCGAGGAGTACCGGGCCAAGATCGAGGAGGCCGGGATGCCCGACGACGTCCGCGAGCAGGCCGAGCGCGAGGTGGCCCGGCTGGAGCGGATGGGCGAGTCGACCGGCGAGTCCTCGATGATCCGCACCTACCTCGACTGGCTGATCGCCGTGCCGTGGTCGAAGCGCAGCGAGGAGCGGCTCGACCCCGTGCATGCGCGTGAGGTGCTCGACACCGACCACGCCGGCCTCGACGACGTCAAGGAGCGCATCACGGAGTACCTGGCGGTGCGCAAGCTGCGCGCCGACCGCGGCGTCGCCGACGACCGCCGCTCCGGCGTCATCCTGACCCTGATCGGCCCTCCGGGCACCGGCAAGACCTCGATCGGCGAGTCGATCGCCCGCGCCACCGGACGTGAGTTCGTGCGGATGTCGCTGGGCGGCGTCCGCGACGAGGCCGAGATCCGCGGCCACCGGCGCACGTACATCGGCGCCCTGCCGGGACGGCTCGTGCGCGCCCTGCGCGACGCGGGCACGATGAACCCGGTGATCATGCTGGACGAGGTGGACAAGGTCGGCGCCGACTGGCGCGGCGACCCCTCCTCGGCCCTGCTCGAGGTGCTCGACCCGGCCCAGAACCACTCATTCCGCGACCACTACCTGGACGTCGAGCTCGATCTGTCCCAGGTGCTGTTCATCGCGACGGCGAACGTCGCCGACACGATCCCGGGCCCGCTGCTCGACCGCATGGAGGTGATCCGCTTCGACGGGTACACCACCGCCGAGAAGGTCGCCATCGCCCGCGGCTACCTGTGGCCGCGACAGGTGGAGCGCAACGGCCTGCGCCCCGAGGAGGTGCAGATCTCCGAGGACGTGGTCGCGACCCTGATCACCGAGTACACCCGCGAGGCGGGCGTGCGCCAGCTCGAGCGCGAGCTGGGCACCGTGCTGCGCAAGACGGCCACCCGGATCGCGTCCGGGACGGCAGAGCCGCGAGTCACGATCGACCTCGCGGCCGTGCGCGACGCCCTGGGCCGGCAGAAGTTCTTCCAGGAGTCGGCGGTGCGCACGGCGGTGCCGGGCGTGTCCACCGGCCTGGCGGTCACCGGCACCGGCGGCGACGTCCTCTTCATCGAGGCGACGCGCATGCCGGGCACCGGCGGCCTGACGCTGACCGGCCAGCTGGGCGACGTGATGAAGGAGTCGGCCCGGATCGCGCTCTCGTTCGTCCGCAGCCACGCCGACGAGCTCGGCATCGACCGCGGCGACTTCGAGAACCAGGAGTTCCACCTGCACGTGCCCGCCGGGGCGATCCCGAAGGACGGCCCGTCCGCCGGCATCGCCATGACGACCGCGATCGCGTCGCTCCTCACGGGGCGGCCGGTGAAGCACACGGTCGGCATGACCGGCGAGGTCACGCTGCAGGGGCGGGTGCTCCCGATCGGCGGGCTGAAGCAGAAGGTGCTCGCAGCGCATGCGGCGGGGCTCACCGACGTGATCCTGCCCGAGCGCAACCGGGGCGACCTGGACGAGGTGCCCGAGGACGTGCGCGACCAGATGGCGTTCCATCCCGTGATGAGCGTCGACGAGGTGCTCCGGCTCGCACTCGAGCCGGAGCCCGTGACGGCCGGTCACCTGACCGCCTGATCGTTCCCGAAAGCCCCGCGGCCGGACGACTCCTCCGGCCGCGGGGGATCCGCCCTGCACGGGTAAGGTGAGGCCATGCGCTACGGATGGGTGCTCCCCTACGGCGACGCCCGCACGGCCGCCGATCTCGCCGCCGTCGCCGAGGAGCACGGCTGGGACGCGTTCTTCGTGTGGGAGGGGGTCTGGGCCATCGACGCCTGGGTCGCGCTGACCGCCGTCGCGATGCGCACGGAGCGGATCCGGATCGGGACGATGCTGACGCCGCTCCCGCGGCGGCTCGCCGTGGGAGCTCGCGGGACAGGTGGCCACGCTCGACAATCTGTCCGGCGGCCGGGTGATCCTGCCCATCGGTCTGGGCGCCTCGGACGACCGCTGGTGGCTCTTCGAGGACGATCCGGGGCAGCGGATACGCGCCGAGCGGATGGACGAGGGGCTCGAGCTCATGCAGGCGCTCTGGAGCGGCGAGCCGGTGACCTATTCGGGGGCGCACTACCGCGCGCGGCCGGCCGACAGCATGGTGCCGCCGCCGCCGGTGCAGCGCCCGCGCGTCCCGATCTGGGTGGTCGGCGCGTGGCCGCGGCCGAAGTCGATGCGGCGGGCGGCGCGGCTCGACGGGTGGCTGCCCGCGTACGTCCCGAAGGACTCCGACGACCGCGAGCTCACGCCGGAGCTGCTGCGCGAGGGCATCGCCTGGCTGCGCGAGCGGCGCGCGGCCGCCGGGCTCACGATGGAGGGCTACGACGTGGTCGCCGAGGGCACCACGCCGCCCGACCCGGACGCCGCCGCCGACATCGTGCGGCCGTGGGCCGAGGCGGGGGCGACGTGGTGGGTCGACGCGGACTGGTCGGACATGGACCCCGACCGCGTGCGCGCGGCGGCGCTGGCCAGGCTGGAGGCCGGGCCGCCCGCTGTGTAGCCTGGCGTCTCGTGTTCGACGCCGGCGCCTACCTCGACCGCATCGCCTACTCCGGGCCGACGCAGCCGACCGCCGGCACGCTCGCGGCCCTCCACCGCGCCCACATGCTGACGGTGCCGTTCGAGAACCTCGACCTCCACCTCGGCCGGCGCAACGTGCTCGACCCCGACCACGTCTTCGACAAGATCGTCCGCCGCCGCCGGGGCGGATGGTGCTTCGAGCTGAACGGCCTCTTCGCCCTGCTGCTCGAGCACCTCGGCTACACGGTCACGCGCTGCGCGGCGGCCGTCGTCCTGAGCGAGCCGCCGACGCCGGACTTCGCCCACCTCACGCTCCGGGTCGACCTGGACGAGCCGTGGATCGCCGACGTCGGGTTCGGCGACAGCTTCACCGCGCCGCTGCGGCTGGACGATCCCGGCGACCAGATCCGCGACGGCCAGACCTACAGGCTGGAGCGGTCGGACGGGCGGGTCACGCTCCTGCAGGAGGGCACGCGCCAGTACGCCTTCACGCTCACGCCGAGGCGGATGCCCGAGTTCCAGGGCATGTGCGACGCCCTCCAGACGCCGCCGGGGCACTTCACCGACGCGCCGATCTGCTCGCTGCTCACCGAGGACGGCCGGGTGAGCCTGGCCGGCATGCGCCTGATCACGACGACCTCCGCGGGGCGGGTCGAGCGGGAGCTGGCGGATGAAGGAGAGCGGGCCGCCGTCCTGCTGGAGACGTTCGGCGTCGACCTCGACGGGGCGCCGCTCACGGGTAGCGACAGTGCGACGGCCGCTTCTCCAGGCTCCACGCCCCGATGATCGAGACGTCGACCACGACGCAGCGGGCCGCCTGCCCGGCGCCGACCAGGCACGCCCAGCGCGAGCCGTTGCCCGACTGATCCGCGCAGCGGGCCGGCGACGTCCGCAGCTTCCCGGCCACGTCGTGCTCGAGCGTTGCGCCCGAGATCCGCTGCCGCCAGTGGGCCGCCCAGACGACGGCCAGCAGAACGAGCAGCGCGAGGCCGATCCGCACCGCCAGGACCGGCAGGCTGCGCGGTGCCTGTCCGTGACTCCTCACGAGACCCATGGCCGGTAGTGTGCCAAGGCGCCGGCAGGCGCGGAGCCGGAGAATCGGGGACAGTCCCGGCCGGGGACTGTCCCCAGGCCAGTGCCTAGCGGTTGGCGCGGGCGATCGCCCGCGCTGCGGCCATCGCGTCGCGGTTCCTGAACGTCGCCGCGGGGCCGCGCACCTGGAACGTGCGCCCGCCCTGGCGCCACGTGATCGTGCTGGCGTGACCGCCGCCGACGGCGATCGCCGCCTGCACACCCGGCGCGAGGCCGACGAGCCGGTTTCGGGTGCAGACGTGGCAGCTCTTGGCGAGCGCGCGGATGACGCGCGGGCCGACGCCGTGCGAGGCCGGCCAGACCGTCAGGAGGTACAGGCCGAAGTGCGAGCTCCCGGCGTAGCGCACGCGCACGCTCTGCGCGGCGCGGTAGACGCCGGCGGGCGTCCCGGCCGAGTGGGGCAGGTGCACCCGCACCGGCAATTCCCGCAGCGCCTTCGGGAGCGGCGCCGAGATCTGGCGGTATCCGGCCTGGGTGACACCCCACGGGTTCGAGGGCTTTGCCGCGAGCGTCGTCGACGGCGAGCTCGAGTCGTCGAACGGCACGTTCTTGATCACGAACACGACCGCGGCGACGCTCGCGACGAGCATCCCGGCCGCGAGCAGGCGCGCGCCGAAGCGGTAAAGCCGGAACCGCGGGTGTGGTACCTCGTTCACCTGAGCCGATTTTCCCCGCACGGGAGGCCGAGCGCAACTCCCGCGATGGAGAATTGCAGCAGTTTCGTCACACGAGCGGGTAGACCGCGTGCGCGTTGTCGCGCAGGATCAGCCGTCCCGCGCGCTCCGCCTCGGCCGCCGGCAGCTCCGCGCCGAGCACCTCGGCGAGGGCTGCCCGCCACCAGCGCGCCGCCACCAGGTAGAGCTCCGGCGTGCGGGCCGCGTCGCTGGCATAGAGCAGCTTGGACGCCGGCGCCAGCTCGAGCGCCTGGCGCACCATCTCGGCCGGCCGGGACACGTGCGGGATCGTGAGCGAGAGGTCGAAGAAGACGTTGCCGTAGACGTGGGCGAGCCAGCCGGCCTCGCGCACGAACGGGTAGCAGTGCAGGAGCACGAACGGCGTGGCCCGGTAGCGCTCGATCGCGGGCTTGAGCCAGGTCGGGTCGGCCCGGGGCAGGAGCAGGTCGGAGTCGCCGAACCCGCAGTGCACCTGCAGCGGCAGCGGCTCGGCCGCGTTGGCCTCGAGCGCGTCCCAGAGCGCCAGCTCGAGCAGCGGCTTCGCGCCCAGCCGCCGGCCGCTCGCGGCGAAGGCGTCGCGGGCGGCGTCGACGTCGGCCGGACGCAGGTCGAGGCCGGTGCGGTACGCGGCGATCGTCTTCAGCCCCACGAACCCGCGCGCCCTGGCCGACGACACCTCCGCCCGCACCCGCTCGCGGAACTCGTCGAACCCGCCGCCGAGCGCCTCCTCGGCGACGCGCTCGATGCGCATCACCGGGCGCGCGGGGCAGCCCGCGAGCTCGCCCATCCGCTCCCACTCGTACCCCTCGCCGGCGGCCGGGTAGCCGTCGTCGATCAGGAGCAGGCCGGTCCCCGACGCGCGCAGCAGGGCCGCCGTGTAGGCGTCGAAGTCGGACGCCAGCCGGTGGGCGTGGACGCCGTCCTCGCCCGGGTCGCAGCCGAGGAACGCCGCCAGCTCGGCCATCGCCCGCCGGTAGGTGAGCCCGGTGGCGATGTGCGGCCACTGGGCCGGGTCCGGGCTCTCCGAGAACATGCCCCGGAACTCGTCCAGCGTCGGCTCGAACGGGACCACGCCGTGGGCGTGGTGGTCGACGGCGGGGATCTCCCACAGCGCGTCGGCAAGCGTCGCGGCCGCGCTCACGCTGCCGCCGCCCGTCCCAGCTCCGCGCCCAGGAACGCGAACGCGGGCAGGGTGACGCTGTCCCAGTACGCGCGCGTGTGGGCGCCGGCGCCGTAGGAGAGCACCTGCGGGCGGCGCGGAAGCTGGGCCACGAACCCGCGCACGTCCTCGTACAGCGGGTCGCTGCGGCCGCACCAGATCCCGAGCGGCGTCGTGCGGTAGACGCCGTCGTCGGCGGCGACGCGGGAGCTGTGCGTGACGTCGGGGCTGAACGCCGCCACCGCCCGCAGCCATCCCGGCCGCACCTCGCCCAGCCGCAGCACGCCGTAGCCGCCCATCGACCATCCCCAGCCCGCGATCCGGCTCGCGTCGAACCCGCGCGCGTGCAGCCACCGCGGCATCTCGTCGGTCATCATCCGCTGCGGGTCGTCGCCGCCGGCCGGGTCGGGCTCCGAGTAGAGGATGCCGCCGTCGGCGCCCGCGAGCACGAACGGCGGCGCGCCCGCCCGCACCGCCGCGGTCAGGAACCGGCCGAGCCCGAAGCTCTGGTAGTCCTTCGGCGTCGCCGAGACGCCGTGCAGGACGACGCACACGGGGAGGCCGGAGCCGTCGCCGTGCCCGTGCGGGACCGCGGTGAAGAGGTCGACGGTCTTGCCGCGCGCCCGGGAGCGCACCTGCTCGAGGCGGATCTGCCCCTCCGGCGCCGACGGGATGTGGGCCTGCGGCCCGAACAGCTCGTGGTACTCGTCCTTCAGGCGCGACCGGCCGACGCCGGAGGCAACGGCCCCGGCGCCGAGGACCGCCACGGCGCCGCCGCCCACGAGCGCGCGCCTCGTCATCCTCGCCGCCATCCCGCCTCCGGGTCAGTACTTCTCGAAGTGCCCCTGCTGCTCGAACGCCTCGTCGGCCGAAGAGTAGGCCTCCCACTCCGACCGGCGCACCGCCAGGTAGGAGCCGGCGAGGACGTCGCCCATGGCGCCGGTGAGCACCGCGTCGGCGGCCAGGGCGTCGAGCGCCTCGCGCTGGCTCGACGGCAGCGGCCGGATCCCCCTCGCCTCGCGCTCGGCCTCGGGCAGCGTCGCCGGGTCGACCTGCACCGGCTCGGGCGGCTCGAGCCCCCGCTCCATCCCGTCCAGGCCGGCGGCGATCAGGCCGCCGACGGCCAGGTAGGGGTTGCAGCTCGCGTCGGCCGCCTTCAGCTCGGCGTTCGTCGAGGCCTCCTCGCGGCCGGCGTAGAGCGACGGCACCCGCACCGGCGCCTCGCGGTTGTCGAGGCCCCAGCAGGTGAAGGCGCCCGCCCAGTAGTGCGGGACGATGCGGTGGTAGGAGTTGAAGCTCGGCGCCGTCAGGCCGCACAGGCCGGGCAGGTGCTCGAGCAGGCCGGCGATGAAGGCGCGCCCCTCGGCCGAGAGGGCGCCCGGCCCGTCGGGATCGTGGAAGCGGTTCCGGTCGCCGTCCCAGAGCGAGAAGTGGATGTGGCAGCCGTTGCCCGCGTTCTGCGGCCACGGCTTCGGCGCCAGCGAGGCGACCAGGCCGTGGGCGGTCGCGATCGCGCGGATGGTCTCGCGGGTGAAGATCTGCTGGTCGACGGCCGTGAGCGCGGGAGCGTGGCCGGTCGAGATCTCGTGCTGGCCGTGCCCCAGCTCGGCGTAGTACTGCTCGAGCACGATGGACTGCGCCTCGAGCGCGACCACGAGATCGTCGATCACGTCCTGGACCGCCGTCATCCCGATGGTCGAGAAGCACAGGCTCGAGTCGACCGGGTCGTAGCCGCCGTCGACGGCGCGGGCGAGCGAGAACTCGTTCTCGAACGAGATCTCGATGCGCAGGCCGCGCTCGGCGAGGCGGTCGCACATGCGCTTCAGGAACGAGCGCTGGCACACCGGCGCCGGGCTCCCGTCGAGGCCGATCATGTCGACGAACATCGCACCGCTGTGCGGCGCGTACGGGAGCACCCGGAAGGTGTCCGGGTCGGGGACGAGCCGCACCTCGCCGACCGGGCCCATGTCCGGCACCGGCTGGAGCTGATCGAGGCTGTTCATCGCCTGCATCGCGACGGTCAGCCCGATGCCGCTCTCGATCCGGCCGGCGAGGCCATGACGGCTCGAAGCCTTGCCCCGGATCGTGCCGCCGTTGTCGCAGTAGAGGAACCGCAGGAGGTGCAGGCCGTGGTCCTCGAACGCCCGGACGACTTGGCTGGCGGTGGTCATCGCGCCAATCGTATCGACCCCCCGCACGACCGGTCGAAATGCGCGATATTACGCCCGGATGGGACTTCGGGGCGGTATCGATCTCGGCGGCACGAAGATCCAGGCCGTCGTCGTCGGCGCCCGCAACGGGGTGCGCGGGCAGGCCCGGATCCCGACGCCGAAGGACGGCGGCCCCGACGGCGTGATCGCCGCGATGGCGGAGGCGGTGCGCACGGCGGCCGGGGAGGCGAAGGTCGAGACGTCGGCGCTCGACGGCGTCGGCATCGGCTCCCCGGGCGAGGTGGAGCCCGGCGCCGGCACCGTCACGAACGCCTACAACGTCGTGCCCGACTGGGACCGGACGATCGAGGTCGGCGACATCCTGGCCGACCAGCTCGGCACGCGCATCGGGCTCGGGAACGACGTGCGCGTCGCGACCACGGCCGAGTTCCGGCTCGGCGCCGGCAAGCCCTACTCCTCGCTCCTGGGCGTGTTCTGGGGCACCGGTGTCGGCGGCGGCATCATCCTGAACGGCGCTCCCTGGCGCGGGCGCGGCGCCGCCGGCGAGATCGGCCACATGGTCGTCCGCCGCAACGGGGCCAGGTGCACGTGCGGCCGCGACGGCTGCATGGAGGCCTACTCCGGGCGGCGGGCGATGGAGCTCGAGGCCCGGCGGCGGGCGAAGCACGGCGAGAAGACTGCGCTGTTCAGGATCATGGAGAAGAAGGGCCGGACGGCGCTCACGAGCGGGGTGTGGGCCGAGGCGCTCGAGCACCACGACGACCTCGCGACCGACCTGATCGACCGGGCGGTCGGCGCGCTCGCCGCCGGCATCGCCTCCGCCGTGAACCTGCTCGACGTCGAGGCGGTCGTGATCGGCGGCGGGCTCGGCACCCGGCTGGGCGCGCCCTACGTGGCCCGCATCGAGCAGCAGATGGGGCCGCACCTGTTCGTCGACGCGCGGCCGCCGGCCGTGCACGTGGCCGCCCTGGGCGACCTGGGCGGCGCGATCGGCGCAGCCCTGCTCGTCAACGCCTGACGCCGTGAATACACGGGGTCTGACCCCGTGTATTCACGGGGGGCAGTGCTTCGCCAGGAAGGCGATGACCCGCTCCAGCCGGTCGATGCGGCGGTCGGGCCGGGCGGTCGCCATCATCACGTGGTGCTCGTCCGGGTAGAGCACCATCTCGACGTCGCGGCCGAGCTCGCGCAGGGCGACGAAGAGCTGCCAGGTGTCGTCGATCGGGCAGATGCGGTCGGCCTCGCCCTGCAGCATCAGCATCGGCGCCGTGATCCGCTCGACGTGGCGGATCGGCGACGCCGCCGCCAGCGCCGCGTCGTACTCGTACACCGGCCCGTAGCCGATGTCGCGGTCGTACGACGGGCCGATCGCCGACACCGCGTGCGCGGCCTGCATGTTGGCGACGCCGTTCTCGGAGATCACGCACGCGAACCGCGTGCTCGTCCCGGCCAGCCAGTTGGCCGCCCAGCCGCCGTAGGAGAGCCCCATGACCGCGATCCGCTTCGGATCGGCCAGCCGCCGCCGCACGGCCCACTCGACCGTCGTCACCAGGTCGTCTGCGTCCGGGCCTCCCCACCTGCCCTGGATCGCCGCCACCCAGTCGCGGCCGTAGCCGCACGAGCCGCGGATGTTCGGGGCGAGCACGCGGTAGCCGCGCGAGACGAGCGCCCACGTGTCGAGCTCGGGCGTCGGGGCATGGGCGCCGTAGGGCCCGCCGTGCGGGGTGAGGACGAGGGCCGAGCGCCCGTTCGCCCCCGGCGGCTCGTACAGGAACGCGGGCACGCCGTCGGCGTCGACCTCGCGCACCGTCGGCGCCGGGTGACGCCGCAGCCACGCCCCGCCGTGGCGCGTGAGCCGCCGCGCCCGTCCGGCCTCGACGGCACACACCTCGGGCGGGTAGGCGTCGTCGGTCAGCGCGGCGACGACCCTTCCGCCCGCGACCGCCACGGCCGAGAGCGTCGTCTCGCCCGAGGTGAGCGGAGCCGGGTCGCCGGCGAGCGGGACGCGCCAGAGCTCGTCGCGACCGCGGCGGTTGATCGGCACGACCAGGGCGGAGCCGTCCCAGATCGGCGCCGGCATCTCGTCCGGGCCCGTCCAGTCGTGCAGGTCGGAGCCCCAGGCGAGGGTGACGGGCAGGTCGAGGGCGGCGGTCAGGCTGCGCGGCTCGCCGCCGTCCCACACGAAGAGCTCGATCTCGGCGTGGTCGGGCGCGCCGGGGACGTCGGTGCCGAGGAAGGCCAGGGTCCGGCCGTCCGGCGACCAGGCCGGGAGGCGGGCGAGGCCCCGCAGGCCGACGAGCTCCTTCGGCCGCGAGCCCGCCGCGGCCCGCACCACGTGGATGCGGGGCTTGGGGTCGAGGTCGGCGTCGGCCCCCATCCGGGCGGCGAACGCGATCCGGCGGCCGTCCGGGTGCCAGGCCGGCTCGGCGACGTCGAAGTCGCCGTTCGTCACCTGCACCGGCCGCGCCCCCGGGCGGGCGGCGACGACGAAGAGGTGGGTGCGGTACTCGTGCTCGCCCTCGTCGCTGCGCCAGTCGACGGTGCGGATGACACGCGCCGTGCGCCGCTTCGGGTCGCCGGCCCAGAACCGGGGCGGCCCCGCCTCGGCGGTGAACGCGATCCGGCGGCCGTCGGGCGACCATGCCGGCGCGCCGACGGCGCCGTGCGGCGCGCCGCAGACGCGCCGGGCCTCGCCGCCGTCAGGCCGGATCAGGTAGAGGGCCGCCTGCGCGCCCTCGCCGCCGCGGTCGCTCCGAAACGCGATCGACTCGCCGTCCGGTGACCAGGCGGGGGCCGAGTCCTTCCAGGCGCCGCTGGTCAGCGGCCGCGGCCGCCCGCCCCGGTACGGGACGAGCCAGAGGTCGGTCTGGTAGCGGTCGCCGGCGACGGTGCGACGGGCGTAGGCCACGCTCGCGCCGTCGGGCGAGAGCGCGACCGCCCCGACGGCGGCCTGCCGACGGATGATGTCCGGGGGGAGCACGGGCATGCGCGGCGGGGAGAATACTCAGTCGAGCACGATGTCGAGCGCGGCCTCGGCCGCGCGCAGCGCCGCCTCGACCTCCGCGGGGCGTCTCTCCGCGCGCGAACGCGAACCCCAGGTACCGGTCGCCCTCGGGCAGCGGGACGACCGGGCGGCCGGGCGCGATCGTGATCCGCACGTCGGAGACGCCGGGGACGGCGCGGGCGGCGTCGAGGCCGCGCACCTCGCGCAGGGTGCCCGCCCGCCGGATCGGGAGCATCATGACGCCGGACGCCGTCCGCTCGCGGGCATGGTCGCCGAGCGGGAGGCCGAGCGCGTGGCGCAGGATGACCTCCTCCAGGCTGATGCCGGCGCCGAAGCGCAGCGCCCGGGAGCACAGGCCGCCGATCGAGCGGGCCGCCAGCTCGAGCACCCGGATGCGGTCGCCGTCCAGCCGCAGCTCGGCGTGCACGGGGCCCTCGCGCAGGCCCAGCGCCGCCGCGGCGGCGGCCGCCGTCGCCTCGACGCGGCGCAGCCGGTCGGCGGGGAGGCGCGACGGCGTCACGTAGATCGTCTCCTCGAAGTACGGCCCCTCGAGCGGGTCGGGCTTGTCGAAGACGGCCAGCACCTCGGGCTCGCCCTCGCGCAGGAGCGCCTCGACCGCCACCTCGGCGCCCGGCGCGTAGGTCTCGGCCAGGATCGGGCCGGCCGGGTCCTCCCCCGCGGCGGCCAGGATCGCACGTATGCGGGCCTCGGCCGCGCGCGCCGCGGCAGGGTCGTCGGCGCGGATCACGCCGCGGCTGGCCGAGAGCGCGACCGGCTTGAGCACGGCCGGCAGGTCGACGGCGCCGGCGTCGTCGCCGGGCGTGAGGACGCGGAAGCCCGGCTGGGGGATGTCCGCGGCGGCGAAGGCGCGGCGCATGGCCAGCTTGTCGCGGGTCGCGGCCGCCGCCGCGGGCGGGTTGTGCGGGAGCCCGAGCCGCTCCCCGGCGAGCGCCGCGGTCGCGACGCCGCCGTCGTCGACGGCGACGACGGCGTCCAGCCCGACCCGGCCCGCCAGCCCGACGATCGCGTCGGCCGCCCGCTCCGGCCGGCGCAGGTCGACGCGGAGCGACCGGTCGCGCCATGGCGCCGGCGAGCGCCTGGCGCCGCTCCGAGGCGACGACCACCTCGGCGCCGACCGCCTCGGCGGCCGCGAGGAAATCCTCGGCCCGGTAGGTCGCGGTCGGGAGCAGGAGGAGCACGCGGGGCACGGCCGGTACCCTACGTGGGGTGGAGACCGTGATGAACGTGACCGACGCCGCGGTCGAGAAGGCCGTCCTGGTGCGCTCCCGGGAGACCGACCCGGAGCGGTTCGCGCTGTGGGTCGAGGTGATCGGCGTTCAGGGCGACGAGTACGCGTACGACCTGTCGCTGCAGCCGCTCGCGGAGGCGCCGGCCGACGCTCACGTCGCCGACCTCGGCCGCATCGCGCTCGTCATCCCGGCGGAGAGCGTCGAGCTCCTGCGCGGGGCGACGCTCGACCGCCAGGGCGACCTCGCCACGGGTGGCCTCGTGATCCACAACCGCACGCCGCCGAGCCCGGCGATCGGCGTCCCCGCGACCGCCGACCTGAGCGGCGACATCGCCCAGCGGCTGATCCAGGTGCTCGAGCAGCAGATCAACCCGGCCATCGCCGCGCACGGCGGCAGCGCCGAGCTGGTCGCCGTCGAGGAGGACACGGCGTACCTGCGCCTGGGCGGCGGCTGCGTCGGCTGCGGGATGGTCTCGGTCACCCTGCGCCAGGGGATCGAGGTCGCGCTCCGCGAGGCCGTCCCGGTCATCACCCGGGTCATCGACGTCACCGACCACGCCTCGGGGACGAACCCCTACTACGAGGCGGCCAAGAAGTAGCCGCGAAACCCCCGCGTGGGGTATGCGCGCCGCCGGGGGCGTGGCTACGGTGAGCCGAGAGCGGATCGCCGATCGCGATCCGGGCCGTTCACGGGGGGTTTCCATGGGCATTGCCATCGTCGATTCGACGTCGACGCAGTCCGGCTTCGCGGCCGGTGCGGCGGCGCGGGGTGAGTTCCACTGCGGCGGGTGCGGGTACGGGGTCAGCGTGCGCCGGCTCCTGCCGACGTGCCCGATGTGCCGCGGCACCGAGTGGCATCCGTCGCCCGGCCGCCGACTCGCGCTCGACCTCGACACGGCGGGTTTCGAGATGGTTGACCGGTAAGGCCCGTGATGTCCTGGGCGGCTGCGAACCGAGCAGCGCAAGGACGCAGGGAGCGTTCATATTGGGCGAAATATGGGCGCGACCGAGGACGAAGCGATGCGACGGTTCGCAGCCGCAGCGCCACCAGGACGCCGCCGAAGGGTGACCGTCGTGCGACCAGGCGCGCGAGGACTTACCGGTCAACCATCACGGCTTAATCAGGCCGTACGGCGGCCGATGACCGGGCGGTGGCGTCCCCCGCCCGTCAACACGCGCTGTTCGCGCTCGCACGCGCGCTCGCCTCGACGCTCGACCCCGACGAGGTCGCACGACGATTCGACGCGCACGTCCCCGACCTGATCGATGGGGCGGCGCGCGTCTGGCTGCTGGACGACGACGGATCGCGTGCGCCGGCTGGGGGAGCCGGCCGAGACGCGGCCGCTCGACCCGGCCTGGCGAGAGGCGATCGAGACCGGCCGGCCACGGCAGGATGGCGCGACCTTCCTCGTCCCGCTCGGGTGCGACGACGACGTCGCCGGGCTGATCGAGATCGCGGGGGCGTCGGCGTCCGACCTGGCGTCGGGCGGGATGCAGTTCTGGCGCGCCCTGGGCGGCCTGGTCGGCGAGGCCGTGCGAAACGCCGAGGGCCACCGCGCCACCCGCGACGAGCTGCGCCGCTTCCGAGCCCTCGTCGAGCAGATGCCCGCGATCACCTACGTCGACCGGGCCGGGTCGGGCGAGCCGATCTACGTGAGCCCGCAGCTCGAGGCGCTCTCGGGCGTCGCGGTCGAGCAGTGGTACGACGGCACCGACGGCTGGTCGGAGCGCGTCCATCCGGACGACCGCGATCGTGCGGTGGAGCTGTACCGCGACGCCGTGTCATCCGGGACGCCGTACCGCGACGAGTACCGGCTGCTCGACGCCGACGGGAACGAGCGCTGGTTCCACGACCGCACCGTCGTCGTCCGCGACGAGCACGGCAAGCCCCTGGAGATCCAGGGCGTGATCCACGAGATCACCGACCGCAAGGACGCCGAGCAGGCGCTCGTCGACTCCGAGGCGCGGCTGCGCGCAGCCGAGGCCCGCTACCGCACGCTCGTCGAGCAGCTCCCGCTCGCCATCTACGTGAACGACCTGGACGAGGCCGGCACGCCCCTCTACCGCAGCCCGGCGACCGAGGCCATCACCGGGCGCTCGCCGCAGGAGTGGACGGCCGACCCCGGCCTGCTCGCGACGATCGTCCACCCCGACGACCGCGACCGCGTGCTCGCCGACCTCGCCGCCGCGACCGCCGCCGACGCGCCCCACTCGACGGAGTACCGGATCGTGCGCCCCGACGGGAGCATCGTATGGGTGCTCGACGAGTCGGCCGTCGTGCGTGACCCCGACGGCGGCGAGCCGTGCCGCCAGGGCTACCTGCTCGACATGACCGCGCACCGCCGGGCCGAGGAGCAGCTGGCGCACGTCGCCGAGCACGACCCGCTCACCGGCCTGCCCAACTGGGCCATGTTCCAGCAGCGGGTGCGCGAGGCGGTCGACCGGGCGGAGGCGGCCGGACGCGGCGCCGCGGTGCTGCTCGTCGACCTGGACGACTTCAAGCTCGTGAACGACAGCTTCGGCCACGCCGCCGGGGACGCGCTCGTGGTCGAGGCGGCGCGCCGGCTCGTGGAGACCGTCGAGGACGCGAGCGCCGTCTCGCGTCTCGGAGGCGACGAGTTCGCGATCCTCCTGGCCGACCTCGATCCCGGCCGCGGCGGCGGCGGCACCGGCCTCGCGGCAGACGCGATGGCCGAGCGGGTGCGGGCGGCCCTGCGGGCTCCGGCCGAGATCGCCGGAACCGAGATCTACTGCTCCGCCAGCGTCGGCATCAGCCTCTACCCGGAGGACGCCGCCGACCCGGGCAACCTGCTCAAGCACGCCGACACGGCCCTCTTCCAGGCGAAGGCCGCCGGCCGCGACGGCCAGAGCCGCTACACCCACCCGTCGGCCGACGCCCTCGAGCAGCTGGCCATGACCGGGCGGCTGCGGCGGGCGATCGAGGACGGGCGGCTGGTCCTCCACTACCAGCCGCTGGTCGACCTGGACACCCGGGCGATCGTCGGCGTCGAGGCGCTCGTGCGCTGGCAGGACGGGGCCCGCCTCGTCATGCCGGGCGACTTCATCCCGCTGGCCGAGCGCACCGGGCTGATCGGGCCGATCTCGAAGTGGGTGATCGCCGAGGCCTGCCGCCAGAACCGTCTCTGGCGCGAGGCGGGCCTCGACGTGTACGTGTCGGTGAACCTGCCGCCGACGTTCTGGGAGCCGGTGGCGATGGGTGAGGTGGTCGAGACCATCGAGTCGTACGGGCTGCCGCCGGACCGGATGATGATCGAGATCACCGAGTCCGCCTTCATGAACGCGCCGCACCGCAACGAGCCGGTGCTGGCCGAGATCCACGGCCGCGGCCTGCGCCTCGCGATCGACGACTTCGGCACCGGCTACTCCTCGCTCGGCCGGCTCAGCCAGATGGCGGTGACGACGCTCAAGATCGACCGCTCGTTCGTCGCCGACCTGCCCGGCGACCATGCCAGGGTGCTGGTCTCGACCATGATCCGGATGGCCGAGGGCCTCGGCCTGCAGCCGCTCGCCGAGGGCATCGAGACCGAGGAGCAGCGCACGTTCCTGCTCGAGCAGGGCTGCCCGCTCGGCCAGGGCTACCTCTTCAGCAGGCCGGCGCCCGCCGAGGCCATCGAGCGGCTCGTCCGCGGCCTGGCCGACGCCGCCTGACCGAGGTCGGCTCACCCGGCGAGGAGCTACGCGACGCGCGCGGGACGGTGCACCCACGCCTCGTCCGGCGCGAACCCGAAGGTCTGCTCGAGGCCGCGCGCACCCGCGGGCGTGAGCCAGACGGCCCGGCCCTGCGGCTGAGGGCGGATCCAGCCGAGGCCGACCAGCCGGTCGTGGAGGGCGGCGCCGAGCGCCCCGGCCAGGTGATGGCGCTGCTCGCTCCAGTCGACGCAGTAGCGCACGAACGGCCGCCGCGACGCCGACGCGCCGCGCAGGTCGACGCCGAGGTCGGAGAGCACGTCGGCGCCGCGGTCGGTGAGGATGTAGTCGACGTCGCGCCCGGCGGCCGACAGCCGATCGCGCCGTGCCGCCCGCGGGTGATAGACGCCGTCGCCGCCCTCGATCAGCCGCCCGTCGATCATCGCGGCCATCAGGCCGGTGCCGACCTGGCCGGCGAGGTGGTCGTAGCACGTACGGGCGACGCGCAGCGCGTGCGCCCTGGTGCCCTCGCGCAGCGACGTCACGGGCGCCGCCGGGGCCAGGCGTGCCATCGCCTCGAGCAGCCGGGCGACGTCCGGGCCTGCCAGCCGGTAGTAGCGGTGCCGGCCGTGGCTCTCGTAGACCAGGAGGCCGCCGTCCACGAGCCTGGCGAGGTGCTCGCTGGCGGTCGAGGCGGCGACTCCCGCCTCGACCGCGAGCACGCTTGCAGCGAGCGCCCGGCCGTCGCCCAGGGCGGCGAGGATCCGCGTCCGCGCGCGGTCCCCGAGGAGCGCCCCGACGGCGGCGATGTCTGCGTCTCCGGGCACGCCCGCACCGTAGCCCCGCAACGCTTCGGCCGCAGCCGAAACGTCAGGTGACCCGGGCGGCCTCGTCCGGCATGCGCTCGTGGACGCCCTCCGCGACGAGCCCGGCCAGGCGGTCGATCGCGTCCCACACGTCCACGAAGCGGGTGTAGAGCGGCGGCAGGCCGAGACGGATGCTGTCCGGGCGGCGGAAGTCGGGGATGACGTTCGCGTGCTCGATCAGCGCCCGGCACACCCGCCAGGCGTCGGGATGGCGCAGCGAGACGTGCGCGCCGCGGTCGGCGGCGACGCGCGGCGTCCCCAGCGAGAACCCGAGCCCGGCCAGCCGCTCGTCGTGCACGTCGACGGCGAGCGCCGTCAGCGCTGCCGCCTTGCGGCGGACGGCCCCGATCCCCGCCTCGGCGAGCATCTCCGCACCGGCCAGGACGGCGGCGAGCCCGATCACCGGCGGCGTCCCGGCCAGGAACCGGCCGATGCCCGCGACGGGCTCGTAGCGTGGCCCCATCGCGAACTGGTCGGCCTGCGAGAACCATCCCTGGATGGGCGAGCGCAGCGTCGGCCTGGTGGCGCTCCGCCACGTACAGGAACGCGGGCGAGCCGGGCCCGGCGTTCAGGTACTTGTAGGTGCAGCCGACCGCCAGATCTGCCCCGGCGGCGTCGAGGGGGACGTCGACCGCGCCCGCCGAGTGGCACAGGTCCCACAGCACGAGCGCGCCCGCCGCCTGCACGGCGTCCGTGATCGCGGCCATGTCGGCCAGCGCGCCCGAGCGGTAGTTCACGTGCGAGAGCACGACGAGCGCCGCGCCCTGGGCCGCCGCGGCGACGGCATCCACGTCGAGCGGGGCGGCCGGGTCGCCCGCGAGCATGCGCAGCTCGCGTCCGTGCGCCGCCGCGAGCCCCTCGAGCACGTAGCGGTCGGTGGGGAAGTCGTCGCCGGGGACGACGATCGCGCCCTCCCGGACGGCGACGGCCGCGCCGGCCAGCTTGTACAGGTTGACCGTGGTCGAGTCGCAGGCGAGCGCCTGGCCCGGGCCGGCCCCGAGCGCGGCCGCGCCGAGCGCGTCGCCGACGCGCCCGGCCAGGTCGACCCAGTCGTGCCAGCCGGTCACGAGCCGGGTGCCCCAGTCGTCCACCGTGGCCTGGAGCGCGGCCCGCGCGTCGTGCGAGAGCCTCCCGAGCGAGTTGCCGTCGACATAGATGCGGTCGCCGTCGCCGAGCTCGAACCGGTCGCGGAACCCGGCCAGCGGATCGGCCCGGTCGAGGTCGGCCGCGTGCGCGCGGGTCAGAGGGCCGCGATCCACCGGATCACCGTACCCCACGCCGCCGTCGCCGGATCGATGTGCTCGAAGTGGCCGTCGCGCTCGCGCACGGCGAGCTCGCAGGCGTCACCGGCCGCGACCGCCGCCGCGTGCAGGTCGCGGCTGAGCTCGACCGGCACCGTGTCGTCGCGGCCGCCGTGCACCAGCAGCACGGGCACGCCCAGGGGCAGGCGCTCGATCGGCGATCCGGCCGCATAGCGCTCCGGCACGCGCTCGGGCGGGCCGCCCATGAGCTCGTCGGCCGCGCCGCCGCTCAGGCCCAGCCGCGACGCCCGGGCGAGATCGCTGACGGCGGCCTGCCCGACCGCCGCGGTCACCCGCACACGGGGCCGGTCGCGGGTCGCCGCCCAGAGCGCCAGGTGGCCGCCCGCGGAATGGCCGATCGTGACGACCGTGCGGAGGTCGATCGGCGCACCGGCCGCGCGCAGCTCGGCGAGGTGGTCGATCCCGGCCGAGACGTCGTCGAAGGTCGCCGGCCAGCCGCCGCGGCCGCCCGCGATGCGGCGGTACTCGAGGTTCCAGGCCGCCCAGCCGCGGACGGCGAGGTCGGCGGACACGGCGTCCATGAGCGTGCGGTCGTAGCGCTCCCGCCAGTAGCCGCCGTGGATCACCACGGCCACCGGCCACGGCCCCGCGCCCTCGGGCAGGTGCAGGTCGGCGACCTGGCTCGGGTCGCGACCGTAGCGGTGGACGGCGGGCACTGCCGTAGCATCGCAACCATGACCGATCCGGGCACATCGGGCCTGCGCGCCGACCTGCGATCGCTGCCCCGGCCGGTCTGGTTCCTGCTCGCAGGGTCGTTCGTGAACCGGTTCGGGAGCTTCGTGCTCCCCTTTCTCGCCCTCTATCTGACCCACCGCGGCTACACGGCGGCCCAGGCCGGCCTTGCGCTCTCGGCCTACGGCGTCGGCAGCGTCTCGGCGGCCGCGGCGGGCGGCATCCTGGCCGACCACGTCGGCCGGCGGAGCACGATCGCGCTCTCGATGTACTCGTCGGCGGCGGTGATGCTCGCGCTCTCGCAGGCGGGCAGCCTGGTGGCGATCGTCCCGCTCACCGCGCTCGCCGGCCTGACGGCCGAGTCGTACCGGCCGGCGTCGGGCGCGCTCCTCGCCGACCTCGTGCCCCAGGGCCGGCGGGTGACCGCCTTCGCCGCCTACCGGCTCGCGATCAACCTCGGCTTCGCCGCCGGGCCGGCCGTCGCCGGGCTCGTCGCCGAGCGCTCGTTCTTCGCCGTCTTCGTGGGCGACGCGGCGACGTCGGCCGTGTTCGGGACGCTCGCGATCGTGCTCCTCCCGGCCCGCCCGGAGGTCGAGCACGAGGCCCCGGCCGAGTCGCGGGGGGCGGTGCGGACGATCCTCGCCGACCGCGCCTTCCTCGCCCTGCTCGCGGCGACCTTCGCCGTCGGCCTGATCTACTTCCAGCAGGAGGCGGCGCTGCCGCTGCAGGTGGTCGCGGACGGGCACTCGACCGCGGTCTACGGCCTCCTGATCTCGCTGAACGGCGTGGTCGTCATCCTGATGGAGCTGCCGCTGACGACCTTCACCCGGCGATTCCCGCCGCGGCGCGTGATCGCAACCGGCTGCGTGCTCACCGGGATCGGGTTCGGCACGACCGCACTGGCCGCCTCGGCGCCCGCGCTGGCCGCGACCGTCGTGGTGTGGACGCTGGGCGAGATCGTGGCGGCGCCGATCTCCTCGGCGTACGTGGCCGACCTCTCGCCGCCGCACATGCGCGGGCGCTACGCGGGGGCGTTCGGGATGGCGTTCAGCGTCGCCCTGATCCTCGGCCCGGCCGCCGGCACCGCCCTCTACGCGGCGAACGCCGACGCGCTCTGGGGCGGCTGCGTGGTCCTCGGCGCGCTCGCCGCCGCGCTCATGCTGAGCCCCGCCGCCCGGCCGCGCTACGCGACGACGGCGTCGCGCTCGACGAGCGCGGCGTAGCGCCCGCCGAGCGCCACCAGCTCGGAGTGGGTGCCGCGCTCGACGATGCGGCCGTGGTCGAGCACGAGGATCAGGTCGGCGTCGCGCACGGTGGAGAGGCGATGGGCGATGACGATGCTCGTGCGCCCCTGGCTGAGGTCGTCGAGCGCGTCCTGCACCAGCCGCTCGGTCTCGACGTCGAGCGAGCTCGTGGCCTCGTCGAGCACGAGCACCGGCGGGTCGCGCAGCACCGCGCGGGCGATGGCCAGGCGCTGCTTCTCGCCGCCGGAGAAGCGGTAGCCGCGCTCGCCGACGACGGTGTCGTAGCCCTCGGGCAGGGAGCGCAGGTGCTCGTCGATCTGGGCGGCGCGGGCCGCGGCCTCGATCTCCGCGTCGCTCGCGCCCGGTCGGGCGAAGGCCAGGTTCTCGCGGACGGTGCCGTGGAACAGGTAGGTCTCCTGCGAGACGACGCCGACGATGCTGCGAAGGGAGTCGAACGTCAGGTCGCGCACGTCGGTCCCCTCGATCCGCACCGAGCCCGAGCCGACGTCGTAGAGGCGCGCGACCAGATAGCCGAGCGTGGTCTTGCCCGAGCCGGTCTCGCCCACCACGGCCACCTTGCTGCCCGGCTCGGCGACGAAGGAGATGCCCTCCAGGATCGGCGCCGCGTCGGGGTCGTAGCCGAAGCTGACGTCGTCGAACTCGACCCGCCCGCGCACGCTCGGGCGGTCGAGCGCGACCGCGTCGGGCCGCTCGTCGATGTCGACCGGCAGGTCGAGGTACTCGAACACACGGTCGAACAGCGCGAGCGAGGACTGCACGTCGGTCTGCACGGAGAGCAGCGACGACACCGGGAAGAAGAGCCGGGTCTGCAGGGTGGTGAACGCGACCAGGGTGCCGATCGAGATCGTCGGGCCGCCGGTCGAGAGCAGGTAGCCGGCGACGCCGTACATCAGCGCGGGCATGACCGCGAACGTGGCCTGGATCGACCCCATCACCCAGCGGCCGGCCATGCGCGAGCGCTGCTCGAGGTCGGCCAGCAGGCGGCTCTCGGCGACGAAGCGGTCGGTCAGCTCGTCGGTCTGGCCCATCGTCTTTGCGAGCAGCACGCCCGACACGGAGAGCGACTCCTCGACCAGCGTCGAGATGTCGGCGAGGGTGCCCTGCATCGTCGAGGTGAGCGCGCGCCGCTTCTGCCCGATCCGGCGGGTCATGAGCACGAAGGCGGGCAGGAGCGCGAACGCCGCGATCGCGAGCCGCCAGTCGAGCAGCACCATCGCGGCCGCGGTGGTGACGACCGTGGTCACGTTCGAGACCACCGACGTCGCCGTCGTCGTGACGACGGTCTGCACGCCACCGATGTCGTTCGCGATCCGCGACTGCACCTCGCCGGTGCGGGTGCGGGTGAAGAAGGCCAGCGACAGCCGCTGGAGGTGGCGGTAGACCGCGGCGCGCAGGTCGTGCATGACCTGCTGGCCGACGAGGTTCGACTGCCAGGTCTGGGCGACGCCGATCGCCTGGGTGATGATCGGGATCACGACCATGCCGGCCACGAGGATCGCCAGGCGCTCGGTGTCGAGCGACGGGCCCTGGGAGAGCACGTTGTTCAGCAGGTCGCGCAGCAGGAAGGGCGGCACGACGCCGAGCGCCGCCGAGAACAGGATCATCGTGAGGAGCCAGGAGAGGCGGAGCCGGTACGGGTGGAAGAGCCGGAAGATGCGCCGGCTGTTCCCCCCGCTCACGGGGCCGCCCCGCGCAGGTTCTCGGCGGCCCGCTGCAGCAGCGCCGCCATCCGGCCGAGCTCGCGATCCGAGAACCCCTCGGTCATCACGTCGTCCACCTCGCGGCCCAGGTGCGGCAGCGCCGCGATCACCTCGGCGCCCGTGTCCGTGAGCTCGATCCGGCGGCGGCGGCGGTCGTCGGGATGCGGGATGCGCCGGATCCAGCCCCGCTCCTCGGCCGAGTCGATCAGCGCGGTCAGCGTGGGCGGGGTCACCCCGAACGCGCAGCACAGCTCCCGCTGGTCGGCGGGGCCGGAGCAGCAGCGCAGGCGCCGCAGCAGCTCCCACTGCTGCATGGTCATGCCGTGGCGGCGGGCGATGCGGTCGGCGTGGGCCTGGGCCAGCCGGTTCACGCGGCGCACGTCGCGCAGCACCGCGTGGCCGGCGGATTCGCTGTCGGGCGGGATCGTGGCGGGAGTATTCATTCGATCACGAAAGGTTAGCAGTCGAACTATCTGCCAGCAAGCTCGCGAGGATCGGGGCCATGGCCGCATCCGCCCGCGCGTCGAGCTCGGCCGCCGTCAGCAGCTGCACCGGATGCGGCACCCACACCATCCGGTAGCCGGGCATGCCGAGCAGCGCGGCCTGCTCGAGCGCCTCGTCGGCGAACGGCTCGGTGCCCACCCCGGCGGTGGCCACGCCGAGCCGCTCCAGCCGCACCAGGTCGTGCACACTGCACGACACGCACGAGCCTCAATCGGCGAGACCCTCGACGGCGAGCCCGGCCCGGGCGGCGATCCGCTCGACCAGCTCGCCCGCGGCGGGCCGCGAGAAGAGCGGCTTCGCGTAGCGCTCGACCTCGGCGCCGCGCTCGCGCAGGCGCAGCTCGACCCGGTCGAGGAACTCCGCGCCGCGGTTCTTCGAGATGTCCAGCAGCGCGACCGTGCGGCCGGCGAGCGTCTCCGGCCGCGGGGCGGCCGGAACGGGCGTGCGGGCCGCGGGGTCATAGGGGCTCACGTATCGCATCGCACCTCCAGGGTGATCGGGGACCAGTCCATGCCGACGCAGGGGCCGAAGACCGCGGAGAAGCGCCCGGCCTCGCCGCCGGCGACGACGAGCAGGATGTCGTCGGGCGAGTCCCACTTGGGCACGAGCTCGGCATCCGGGGCCCCTGCGACGCGGGCCGTGAACTCGCCGCGGCGCAGCTCGCCGGCCGGCCGCCGCACCGCCTCCCAGATCGCGCCGCGGACGTCGTCCTTGCTCCAGCCGCCACCCGCGAGCGTGTCGGCATGCTCGGGGCAGATCACGAACAGGGTGGCCGCGCCGATCGGCCACCAGTTGGGGCTCCAGAGCGTCGCCGCAGCCCAGCCGAGCGCGGCGGCCAGCTCCTCCGGCGTGCGGCTGCGGTGCTCGGAGATCGAGAGCGGCGCGTCACCCGCGACCAGCGTGACCGCCGAGGCGCCCGCGTCCAGCCCGCGGTCGGCGTGCAGGGGCGGCCACGGGCTGCGCTCCTCGTCCTCGGCGAGGCAGATGCCCACCTTGCCGGGCTGGCCCAGCGTCGAGCGGTCGAGCCGGCCCGGCATGCCCTCGCCGGTGAGCGCGACGACCAGCCGCAGCGCCCGGCCGATGGTGGCGTTCGCGCGCGCTCCCGGACCGAGCGCGCCCATGCCGGCGTTCAGCCCCGCCGACCGCCGCACCGGCCCGTTCACGACCGCGATCTGGCCGGCGGGCTGGGTCGTCACCGCCTGGCCGTGCAGGTTGAACCCGGGCACGAGCATCGCCCGCACGGCCGCCTCGACGACGGCGAAGTGCGCGGGCCGGCACCCGGCCAGGACGGCGCACGCGGCCACGCGCTCGAGCGTCGCCTCGCCCATCCCGGGCGGCACGGGCCCGAGCGAGACGCCGGGATCGCGCCCGGCCAGCATCGCGGCGACGCGCTCGGGCGTGGGCGCGACCGTCGGCAGGCCGTCCGTCCAGCCCAGCTCGAACATCGCCTCGGGATCGTCGTCGCCGCTGCCCGCGTCGGCTGCGAGCTGGGCGGCGTCGTAGGTCGACCTGGCCGCGCAGCCCGGCTTGCGCGCGGGCGGCTCGGAGCCGAGGTCGACGCCGAGGAGCGCCGAGAGCGCGGCGGCGTCCCATCCCACGACGGTGTCCGTCACCTCACCGCCGGCGGCGATCGCGACGGTCGTCGGCACGGCGTCGAGCCCGTAGGCGCGCGACGTCTCGTACGGCGCCGGCTCGGACAGCATCCGGCCCGTGAACCCGGTCCTGCCGGCGAGACGGACGGCGGCCGCGGGAGCCGCCTCGCACACGACCGTGACATCGGCGCGGGCGGCGGCCAGCCGCCGCAGCGTCAGCTCGCAGGTGGGGCAGTCGTCGGTCACGAACACGACGGCCGCCGGCCCGTCCGCGAGCAGGTCGGCCAGCCCCACCGGGCCGCCGTTCGTGCTCGCGAGCGCGAAGCCCGGAGCGGGTGTATCGGCCACGAGCGGCATACCAGGAAGGTAGCCGGAAGGGGTTTGGCGGGCGAGCGCGAAGGGCAGCCCATACCCGTGACCCAGCCGTTCCTCATCGCGTCCGCCGCCATCGCCGGCGTGATCCTCGTCCTCGTCACCGCGTCGATGTTCGGCGTCAGCCGCCGCGCCGTCGAGGCCGAGGTCCGCCGCGTCGAGGCGGAGGAGCGGGCGCACGAGGCCGCCGCCGCGGAGGAGCGCGGCGACACGCACCTGGCGGCCTGACGGCGGCGATCCCCTACCCCGACCCCCCGCTCACCGACGGCACGATCCTGCTGCGCCGCTGGCGGCACGATGATGTGGCGTCCGCCGCCGAGGGAAAGGGCGTCGGCCCGGACGGCGCGCTCGAGTGGATCGAGATGCAGCTGCGACGGCAGGCGGACGACGCAGGCCTGTCGCTCGCGATCGCCGACGCGGGCTCCGGCGAGGCGCTCGGCTGCATCTCCCTGAACGCCCGGCCCCGGCCGGGAGCCGCCCCTGTGGGCGGGTCGCTCGACGGACAGCTCGCGTTCGAGATCCAGGCGGGCACCGCGGGCATCGGCTACTGGGTGCTCGCCCGTGCCCGCCGGCGCGGCCTTGCGACGGGCGCAGTCCGCCTGCTCACGCGGTGGGCGATCGCCGAGGCCGGGCTGCGGCGGATCGAGGCGCTCGTCGAGCCGGGTAACCGGTCGTCGCTCCGCGTGCTCGAACGGTGCAGCTTCCGGCGCGAGGGCCTCCTGCGCGACTACCTCGACCTGGGCGACAACGGCCGCCGCGCCGACGCGTATGTCTACTCGCTGATCCCGGGGGACCCGCCGGACGGGGTCTGAATAAACGGGGTCTGACCCCGTTCATTCACGTGCCGCGCAGCGCCTGGTCGAGGTCGGCGATCAGGTCGGCCGCCGACTCGATCCCGACCGAGAGCCGCACGAGCGTCCCGGGCGTCGCGAACGGCGAGTCGGCCGTCGAGGCGTGGGTCATCCGGCCGGGGTGCTCGATCAGGCTCTCGACGCCGCCGAGGCTCTCGGCCAGCGTCCAGATCCGGGTGCGGGCGACCAGCGCCACCGCCTCGTCCTCGGACGGCGCCAGGAACGAGACCATGCCGCCGAAGCCGTCCATCTGGCGGCGGGCGATGTCGTGGCCGGGGTGGTCGGCGAGGCCCGGGTAGAGCACCCGCTCGACGCTCGCGTGCCCCTGCAGGAACTCCACCACCTGGGCCGCGTTCTGGCAGTGCGCCCGCATGCGCACGCCGAGCGTCTTCAGCCCGCGCAGCACGAGCCACGCGTCCAGCGGCCCCGGCACGCCGCCGAGCGCGTTCTGCAGGAAGGCGAGCCGCTCGGCCAGATCGTCGTCGTCCGTGGCCGCGAACCCGCCGACGAGGTCGGAGTGGCCGCCCAGGTACTTCGTCGTCGAGTGGACGACGATGTCGGCGCCGTGCTCGATCGGCCGCTGCAGGTACGGCGAGGCGAACGTGTTGTCCATCACGACGATCGCCCCGGCGGCGTGGGCCGCGTCGGCGGCGGCGCGCAGGTCGACCACGTTCAGGAGCGGGTTCGTCGGCGTCTCCAGCCAGACGAGCGCCGTGTCGTCGCCGAGGTGCTCCGCGAGCTCGGTGTTGCACTGCTCCGCGGACAGGTACGTGAAGCGATAGCCCTTGGGCTCGTACACCTTGGAGAAGAGGCGGTAGGTACCGCCGTAGACGTCGTTGACCGAGACGACCCGCTTGGACGGGTCGACCAGGTGCATCACCGTCGTCGACGCCGCCATGCCGGAGGCGAAGGCGAGACCGTGCGCGGCGCTCTCGAGCGACGCCAGGCACTCCTCCAGCGCGTCGCGGGTGGGGTTGCGGGTGCGCGAGTACTCGTACTCGTTCTCTCCGACGGCCCGTTGGGCATACGTCGAGGTCTGGTAGATCGGAACGGCGACGGCCCCGGTGCGGGGGTCGGGCTCCTGGCCGGTGTGGATGGCGCGGGTCTCGAAGTCCATGGCGGCGAGTCTAGATGTTTACCGGCGCCAGGCCGAGCTGGCGGGCCAGGCGCGCCAGCGCCCGCTCGAGCGGCTCGGTGCTGCGGAAGCGGCCCTCGGGGTGCCACGCCTTCGCGATCAGCGTGCCCGCCGCCCGGTCGGCCTTGACGTCGACCCGGCCGACGATGCGGTCGCCGGCGATCAGGGGCAGCACGTAGTAGCCGTAGCGACGCTCGGGCGCCGGCTTGTAGACCTCGATCAGGTGCCGGAACCCGAGCACGCGCTCGGCGAACGGGCGGTCCCAGAGCAGGTTGTCGAACGGCGAGAGCAGCACGGCCCCGGCGGGGCGCGCCGCCTCGGGGTCGGCGTCGGCCGCGAGCAGCACCGGCGGCCCGCCGTCGGACACGTCGGCGCGGCGCAGCTCGCCCGCCGCGACGACATCGGCCACGTGCTGCCGGATCCGGGCCGTCCCTCCTCGCAGGCGCCAGTGCTCGACGATCCCCGCCTCGGTCAGGGCCCCGCGGCCGCGCACCGCGAGGACGATCAGCCGCCGCAGCACCTCGTCGTCGTCCGGGACCGGGGCCCCGAGGACGGCGTCGGGCAGCACCCGCTCGGGCAGGTCGTACATGCGCTGGAACCCCTGCCGGCCGGCGATCACGACGTCGCCCGCGCTCCACAGCGCCTCCAGCATCCGCTTGGCGGGCTTCAGGCTCCACATGCCGCCCGACCCCTTGCCCTCGAAGTCGCGCGACCCGAGCGGCCCCCGCTCGCGGATCGCGCCCATCACCTGGTCGGCCAGCTCCGGCTCGCGCTCGATGATCGGCCCCCACCACGGATGCGACCGGTCGCGCATGAAGCTGCGCATGAGCGGCCACAGGCCGATCGGGAGCAGGCAGGCCTCGTGCGCCCAGTACTCGAACAGGCGGCCGGAGCGGAGCAGGCCCGACACCGTCCCGGCCGGGTAGGTGCCGACGCGCGCGAGCAGCGTCAGGCGATGGCTGCGCGCCACGGCCGAGATCGAGTCGAGCTGCACGCACGAGAGCCGGTCGACCGCGGCCTCGACGTCGGCGGCGCGGCCGCGGCGGTTGCGGGTCGTGTACCCCTGGGCGGCGATGACGTGCCGGCGGAGGGCCGCCGCCGAGAGCTGCGTCACGCGCCGTTTCGCCGGTGGGCCAGGTACTCGAGCAGGTCGGAGCGGGTCAGCATCCCGGCCGGCCGGCCGCCGCGCACGACCACGACCGCGGGGCTGCCGGCCGTGAGATCGGCGAAGACGCGGTCGAGCGAGTCGGCGGCGTCGACGGCCGCGAGCGGCGGCCCCATCGCCTCGGCGACGCTGTCCTGCAGCGCGTCGGGGTTCTTGAAGACGCGATCGAGGAGGCCGCGGTCCTGCAGCGAGCCGACCACGTCGGCGAGCGACTCGGGCGGCTGGGTGCGCACCACCGGAAGCTGGGAGATCGAGTAGCGCTGCATCAGCTCGATCGCCTCGCCGACCTTGTGGTGGGCCTCGATCGTGACCAGCTCGGGCAGCTCCGCCCCGTGCTTTGCGTGCACCACCTGCTCGACGGTCGGCACCGGGGTCGTCCGCTCCAGGAAGCCGTACTCGAGCATGTAGTTGTCGTTCAGGAACTTGCTCAGGTAGGCGCGGCCGCCGTCCGGGATCAGCGTGACGATGGTCGCGTCGCGGCCGAAGCGGCCGGCCACCTCGAGCGCCGCGTGCACCGCGGTGCCGCCCGACCCGCCGACGAGCATGCCCTCCTCGCGGGCCATCCGCCGCGCGGTCAGGAACGAGTCGCGGTCGGACACGGTCACGTACTCGTCGACCAGCGTCGGGTCGAAGGTCTCGGGCCAGAAGTCCTCGCCGATGCCCTCCACCAGGTACGGATGCATGTTCTCCGACGAGTAGATCGAGCCCTCGGGATCGGCGCCGACCACGAGCAGGTCGGGCCTGCGCTCCTTCAGGTAGCGGGCCGAGCCGGAGATCGTGCCCCCGGTGCCGACCGAGATGACCAGGGCGTCGAGCTCGCCGCCGGTCTGCTCCCAGATCTCCGGGCCGGTGGTGTCGTAGTGGGCCTTCGGGTTGGCGGCGTTGGCGTACTGGTTCGGCTTGAACGCGCCCGGGATCTCCTCGGCCAGGCGGTCGGAGACCGAGTAGTAGCTCTCCGGCGAGTCGGCGTCGACCGCGGTCGGGCAGACGATCACCTCGGCGCCGAACGCGCGCAGGAGCGAGATCTTCTCCTGGCTCATCTTGTCCGGCATGACGAAGATCATGCGGTAGCCGCGCAGGGCGGCGACCATGGCCAGCCCGACGCCGGTGTTGCCCGAGGTCGGCTCGACGATCGTGCCGCCGGGCTTGAGCAGCCCGGCGCGCTCGGCGGCCTCGATCATGCGCAGGCCGATGCGGTCCTTCACGGAGCCGCCGGGATTCATCCACTCGAGCTTCGCCACGACGGTCGGCTCGACGTCGCGCGCCACCCGCTGCAGGCGCACCAGCGGGGTGCCGCCGATCAGGTCGAGCACGGTGGGGTACTCGCGCGGCATCAGCTCGGCCACCGGAACGAGAAGTAGAACTGGCGCCAGGCCGCCCACCAGTCGGGGCCGGTGCTCACGACCGTGCGCGGGTCGGCGATCTCGACGGCGGGGTGGTGGCGGAACTGCTCGGTGTGGTCGGGGCTGGCGAGCTCGACCCGCACCTCGCACGGCCGGCCGGGGTCGTACGGTGCGACCGCCTTCAGGTTGGCGAGCGCGCGCTTCGCGCCGTCCTCGATCATCGCGCGGGCCACGTTCGGCGTCTTGTGGCGGGCGCTGAACCGGCCGAGGGCGGTCTTCACCTGCACGGTCTCGAGGCCGTCGCCCAGGAGCTCCCGGCCCTCGCGGCAGGCGGCCTGGTCGCCGGTCACGAGCAGCACCGGGCACCCCCAGTTGCCGCACAGCGCCGCGTTGATCCCGGTCTCCCCCACCTCGCGGCCGTTGAAGCGGAGGCTGTGCCATTGCGTGCCGGAGACGGTGTGGCTCATGACCCCGTCCGCGGTGCCGGCCATCGCGTGCATCCCGATGAAGAGCGCCGCGTCGCATCCGTCCTCGAGCGCGCCCGTGTACTCGGTCCACTCGCGCTGGACGACGAACTCGCAGCCGTCGTCCAGGAGGTCGGGCCGCAGGGAGTTGAACGAGAGGTCGCCGCCGGCGCCGTGGCAGTCCATCACCACGACCTCGGTCGCCCCGGCCGCGCGGGCGCCGCGGACGGCCGCGTTGATCTCCTCGGTGTAGAGCGTGCGGCCCTCGTCGTACAGCGGGTCGCCGGCGCCGACACCGCCCCAGTTCGTGATGCCGGCGACACCCTCCATGTCGCTCACGATGAAGACGCGCATGGGCGGCAATGCTACCTGTCGCGCAGCCGACCGCCCCAACTCCGCAAAGTGCGTGAAGTTTCGGGTTGCAGAGCGAGGCGCGGTGCCGTAGCTTGACCACTGCGCCGTCGCGGGCAGCCGAGTAGGTCGAAGCCGGACGGAGGAGCTGTAGAGGTGACTCGAAAGCTCTTTCGGTCGGGGGACGAAAGGCCAGCCACGACGGCGAATCTCTGGTCCGGGGCGGGCTGACCACCCGGGGGAAGGAGCGGGCCGGAACCCCGCAAACTGCGTGAAGTTTCGGGTTGCAGATGGTCGCGCAGTGCCGTAGCTTGACCACTGCGCCGTCGAGGGCAGCCGAGTAGGTCGAAGCCGGGCGGAGGAGCTGTAGAGGCAACTCGAAAGCTCTTTCGGTCGGGGGACGAAAGGCCAGCCACGACGGCGAATTTCTGGTCCGACCTGCCCGACCGACCGTTGCCCGACGCCGCCACCATCACCGTGCCCGCCCGCGAGGGCCACGCCGTCGAGCTCGCCCGCGGCGACCGCATCCGCGTGATCGACCCGCAGGGCGGCCAGGTCGCAGACGTGTTCGCGTTCTGCGCCGGCGACGTCGGCGAGTACCACAGCGCCCAGCACACGCGGGTGTGGGTGGGGAAGCTCTTCCCGGCCGTCGGCGAGCAGTTCGTGACGAACCACCGCCGCCCGATCCTGGCGCTCGAGGCGGACACGTCGCCCGGCATCCACGACATGCTCTGCGCCGCGTGCGATCCGGCCCGCTACGCCGGGCTCGGCGCCCCGGGGTGGCACGCGTCGTGCGAGGAGAACCTGCAGAAGGCGATGGCTGCGCTCGGACACGAGGGCATCGTGATCCCGCAGCCGATCAACCTGTTCATGAACATTCCGGTGGGCGAAGGGGGCACGATCGGCTGGGAGCCCGCGCCAACCGGCGCGGGCGACTCGGTCACCCTCCGGGCCGAGATGGACATCATCGTCGCCGTGTCCGCCTGCCCCCAGGACCTCGTGCCGATCAACTCGGGCAACCCGACCGAGATCGTGCTCGAGGTGAGCTAGGCGGGCTCGGGAGCACCGGAGTCGCCGCGGGCGCGCACGACCGCGGCGACGGACGAGATCAGGAACCCGAACGCCGCCGCCCGCGGCGCGACCCCTGCCAGGAAGATGAACGCGACGTAGAAGCCGATGTTGGGCTGGACGGCCCGGACGAGCGCCTTGACCTCGTCGGCGGTCACGCCCGGCTGGAGCAGCGTCGGATCGCGGGCGATCGCGTAGCTGAGCGCGCCGAAGACGACCGAGATCCCGAGCAGCGACGCGCCGTAGATGAGGACGGCGGCGCGCTCCGCGCTCGAGCTCGCGATCGCCTCGGCGACGAGCCGGGTCGGGAACGGCAGGAACGACACCGCCATCAGCAGGACCAGGTTGACGCGCATGATCGTGTTGTTGGCGTAGCGGAGCCGGCGGAAGACGCCGTGGTGGAGCATCCAGATCCCGCCGATCGTGACGAAGCTCGTCGTGTAGGCGAGGTAGGCAGGCCACTGGTCGGCGAACCCGCGCAGGAGGTGCGAGAAGGCTGACTCGGGCACGTCGAGGTCGAGGACGAGGAGCGTGATCGCGATCGCGAACACGCCGTCGCTGAAGGCCTCGATGCGGCCCGTGTCCCACCGGTTCATGGGCGCGGACATGGGCGCGGACTTCGGCTTGGGGCCGAGCTATCCTTCGGGTATGACGTGCACGCGCCACTTCCGGATGATGGCCCCGCAGCAGGGGCCCGTCCGCGTGCGCGCGTAACCACGACGACCGGCCCCGTCTCGGGGCCGGGAATGCCGCTCATCGGCGACGTCGGCCCCGCGGGGCCGCGAAGGGAGATCCGATGAGCCGGCAGTTCTACATCACCAACGCGATCGCCTACGTGAACGGCGATCCCCACCTCGGGCACGCGCTCGAGTTCGTCCAGACCGACGTGCTCGCCCGCCACCGGCGGCTGCGCGGCGACGACGTCCGCTACCTGAGCGGCACCGACGAGAACGCCCTGAAGAACGTGCGCGCGGCCGAGGCGGCGGGGCTGGGCGCGGCCGAGTTCGTCGCCGCCCGCTCGGCGCTCTTCGCCGGCCTGCGCGAGCCGCTCGCCCTCTCCTACGACGACTTCATCCGCACCTCGGCGGACCCCCGCCACCGCCCGGGCGTCGAGCGGCTGTGGCGCGCCTGCGCGGCCGCGGGCGATCTCGAGCTGCGCGCCTACACGGGCCGCTACTGCGGCGGCTGCGAGGCCTTCCTCGACGCCGCCGACCTGGTGGACGGCGTGTGCCCTGAGCACGGCACGCCGCCGGAGCCGGTCGAGGAGCGCAACTGGTTCTTCCGCCTCTCCCGCCACGCCGAGGCGCTGCGAGCGGCGATCGAGTCGGGTGCGCTCGCGATCGAGCCCGAGCATCGCCGCAACGAGGTGCTCGCCGTCCTGCGCGGCGGCCTGGCCGACTTCAGCGTCTCGCGCCCGCGCGAGCGCGCGGGCGGCTGGGGGATCCCGGTGCCGGGCGACCCGAGCCAGGTGATCTACGTCTGGTTCGACGCCCTGGCCAACTACGTGACCGCGCTCGGCTACGGGAACGGCGGCGGCGATCACGCGCGCTGGTGGCATGAGGACGGGGAGCGCGTGCACGTCGTCGGCAAGGGCATCACCCGGTTCCACGCCCTGTACTGGCCCGCGATCCTGCGCTCGGCCGGCGAGCCGCTGCCGACCCGGATCCTCGTGCACGACTACGTGACCGTCGACGGGCGCAAGCTCTCGAAGTCGCTCGGCGGCGCCGCCGACCCGGCCGCCCTGGCCGCCCGCTACGGCACCGACGCCCTGCGCTGGTGGGTCGTCCGCGACGTGCCCCGCTCCGGCGACGCCGACTTCCGGGAGGCGCAGCTCGCCCGGCGGGCGAACGAGCTGGCCGACGGGCTCGGGAACCTCGTCAGCCGCACGGTCGCGCTGGCCGCGCGCGACGTGGGTCGCGCGCCGAGTACGAGGATCGCCGATCCGCGCCTCGCCGGCGTCATCGCCGCCGTGCCTGCGGCGGTCGACGCCGCGCTCGCCCGCTTCGACCTGCGCGCCGCCGCAGACGCGGTCTGGGGCGCGGTCGAGGAGGCGAACCGCTTCGTCTCGGCCCAGCGGCCGTGGGAGCTCGACGGCGAGGCGCGGGCGGCCGTGCTCGCAGACGCGCTCGCGGCGTGCTCCGCGATCGCGACCGAGATCGCGCCGTTCCTGCCCGGCGGCGCGGCCAGGATCGCCGAGGCGCTGGAGTCGGGCGACCCGGCGGCCGCACGCCGGCTCTTCCCCAAGGCCGCATGACCGATCTCACGCGCCGGCGCCGCGGCGCGTTCATCCCCTATGCCACCTTCGATCACAGACCGCATCGCCGCCCTCGACTGGCCCGCCCTCCAGGCCCGCCTGGACGAGGACGGCTTCGTCCAGACGCCGCCCGTCCTCACCGCCTCGGAGCGAGCCGAGCTCGCCGCGAGCTTCGACGGCGGCCGCTTCCGCTCCACCATCGAGATGCGCCGGCACCGTTTCGGCGAGGGCACCTACCGCTACTTCGACCACCCGCTGCCCGGCGCGATCGCCGCCGCTCGCCGGGCGCTCTACCCGCCGCTCGCGGAGACCGCCAACCGGTGGGCGGAGCAGCTCGGCGAGCCGGCCGACCTGCCCGCCGGTCTCGACGCCTTCCTCGACCGCTGCCACCGCGCCGGCCAGGAGCGGCCGACGCCGCTCATCCTGCGCTACGGCGAGGGCGGCTACAACGCTCTGCATCAGGACGTCTACGGCGACGTCGCCTTCCCGCTCCAGGCGGTCACGCTCCTGAGCTCGCTGGGCGACTTCGCGGGCGGCCAGTTCGTGCTCGTCGAGGGCCGGCCGCGACAGCAGTCGCGCGCGCATGTGATCGACCTCGACCCGGGCGCGTTCCTCGTCTTCCCCACCCGCCACCGGCCGGTGCAGGGCACGCGCGGCTTCTACCGCGCGGCGATGCGCCACGGCGTCGCGACGATGCTCGGCGGCGAGCGCACGACGCTCGGGGTCATCTTCCACGACGCGGCCTGAATATCCGGTGCCTGGCACCGGATATTCAAGCTGGGGGCGGTGGGGGTCGATGGGGAGCGGGTGAAGCGGATCGCACCCATTGCCCTTCTCGCCGTCGCCGCCGCCGCGCTCCTCGCCGGGGGCGGAGCGGGCAGCGGCAAGGCCGCCGCGACGCCGCCCGATCCGGCGGCGCTCGTCCTGCACGCGTCCGACCTCGGCCCCGGCTACCTCCGCCAGGCGAGCGCGACGAGGCCGATCACGCTCGCGCACGAGCTCCGGCACGAGTCGGCCGCGGCCCGCGCCGCCGACCGGCGCGCCTACGTGGCCGGGTACTCGGCCGGCTTCGCCCGCCCCGCCCGGATCGGCATCGTCAGCGAGGCCATGCTCTATCGCGACGCCGCGGCCGCCCGGATCGTGATCGACGATCCGACGGCGACCGCCCGGATCACCCGCCGGCTCCACGCCCAGGCCGTGACCGCGCCGCCGGGCGCGCCCGGCGCGCCACGGCTCGTCCTCGCCGGCACGCTCGCGGGGCTGCCCGCCTACGCCTACGGCTGGCAGCGCGGCGCCGCGCTCGAGCTCGTCGCCGTCTTCGGCCGCCACGCCACCCTCTCGCGCCTGGTCGCGCTCGCCCGCACCCAGGACGCCCGCCTCACGCGCGCGATGTCCTAGCCGGCCCGGCGCAGGGCCGGTGCCTGGCACCGGGAGGTGGTGCCAGGCACCCGCGCCTACGGCCTAGCGATGCGAATCCGCGTAGGCCGCGAGCGTATCGACGATGACCTGGCAGGCGGCCATCGCCGACTCGCCGTTGTCGTAGGCCGGCGCCACCTCGCAGACGTCCATCGCGACGAGGTCGCAGCGGCCGATCACCGACACCATCGTGAGCGCCTCGCGGGCGGTCAGGCCGCCCATCGTGGGCACGCACGTGCCGGCGCAGACCGAGCTGTCGAGGCTGTCGACGTCGAAGCTGAAGTAGACGCCGTCGGTGCCGTCGGAGGCGATCGCGACCGCCTCCTCGGCCACCGCCCGAGCACCGCGCCGGTCGACGTCGGAGACGTGGTAGACCTTCACCCCCGCCTCGCGCACGTAGGCGTACTCGCTCTTCGGGTTCATCGCCCCGTGCGGCCCGATGATGACGCACTTCGCCGGGTCGAACGCGTCGAGCTCCATCGCCCGGGTGATCGGGCAGCAGTGGTTGATGCGCTCGCCGCCGACGTCCGGCGCCGTGTCGAGGTGCGTGTCGACCAGGATCAGCCCGTACGTCCCGGACGGCGCGTGGCGGTCGACGGCCATCGAGCCGCCGATCGTCGTGATGTGCTCCCCGCCACACAGCACCGGCAGGGCACCGGCCCGGATCGCCTCGCCCATCATCTCGGCGACCAGATCCACGGTCTTGGGCGCGTTCGCCGGGACGACCGGCACGTCGCCCATGTCGCACACGCCGAGCTCCTCGAAGACGTCGAGGTCGTACTCGCCGTGGTACGAGAGCGTGTGGCTCGACCAGTCCCGCACGGCCCGGGGGCCGAGCTGCGCCCCCGGGCGTGCGATCGTGGTGGAGTCGAACGGCATGCCGACGAACGCCGCCCGCGCGCCTGCGGCCCGAAGGGCGTCGGCGGTGGGCTCGACCTGGGGCGCTCCCATGAAGGTGGCGATGCCGCCCACGAGGACCGAGTGCCAGCCCTGGCGGGTCTGCTGCGATGCCGTCGATGACATGCCGCTCCTCCTACTCGGGCGGGATCTCGGCGAACACCTTGTCCACCGAGACGCCGCGCTGCTTGCTGGTGAACCACGCGATCCCGTAGATCACGGTCGCGCTCGGGATGATCAGCACCATCACCCACCGCAGGGTCGTGCCCCACGTGTCGAAGCCCTGGCCCGGGTCGTACCAGAACCAGTACTCGCAGAAGAGCAGGCACACCGTCGAGAGTGCGCCGAGCAGGGTGATGTTGGGAATGCCGAACGTGGAGCCGTTCCACGGCGACGCCTGCCACAGGTCGCGTCGCCGGTAGGGGAACACCATCGCCGCGATCGAGCACAGGACGAAGGACAGGATCCAGGCGAAGATCCCGTTCAGCGTGTTGAAGATCCCGTCGACGTACAGGTACAGGCACACCTCGGACGCGATCCAGATCAGCGCGATCGCGTAGATCGGGGTGTGGTAGCGCTCGTTCACCTCGGACAGCTTCCGCGGGAAGATCCCGTCGAACGCCCACGCCAAGATCGCCCGCGTAGCCGCCAGGAAGTTGATCGGGAGCCACACGTACGTCCAGAAGACGAAGCTGACGCCGAGGACGATCATCAGCCAGCCCTGGTTGTGCACGAGCGCGGCCGTGAGCTCGTTGTAGGTCGGCGTCGAGCCGAGCCCGAGCGCGGCCGGGTCGGCGGCGCCGATCTGGCCCAGCAGGGTCGTGCCGAACGCGTGCCCGAGCCCGATCACGATCAGGAGCATCAGGATCGTGACGTAGACGATCGAGCCGGGCATGGCCAGGAACTGCGACCGCTTCGCGTTTCGCACCTCGCCGCCGATGAAGCTCGACGTGATCGCGTAGAGGGTGATGAAGAGCGGCCACACCATCGCGTAGAGCGTCTGCTTCAGGTCGAAGCTCGCCTGCTGCAGGTTCCCCGACGACTTGGCCGCCGCGGCGACCGCGTCGTGCGAGCCGCCCAGGCCGCTGACGTAGGCGTTGATGCCCGACGTCGCGTCTCCGTGGCCGGCGACCGCCAGGATCACGATGCCGACCACCACGCCCACCATCGCGATCACGAACGACACGCTCTGGATGCGGAAGTAGAGCCGCGTCCCCAGCGAGAAGATGATCGCGAAGAGGGTGAGCAGGATCGTCCCGGCGGCGAAGATCCACCACTTGCGGGTGAAGTTGTCGCCGTAGGAGATGAGCCGCGGGCTGTTCAGCGCGAACCCGGCCTCGCGGCACAGGCCGGAGAGGCCGTACTGGGCCAGGTAGGCCGCCGGGATACCGGTGTAGGTCACCAGCCAGACCATCCAGTTCCACGACGACAGGAAGCCCAGGTACGGGTGCAGCGAGCGGCTGATGTAGATGTAGTCGCCGCCCGAGCGGGGCATCGCCGAGGCGAAGTAGGCGTAGACGCACGCCATCGGCAGGGACAGGAGCCCGGCGAAGATGGTCGCCGTCACCATGCTCGCGCCCGCATAGAACGGCGCGACCAGCAGCACGACAAAGGCGACGCCGATGCCGATGTTCTGGTTGTTCGTGTTGTAGATGAAGACGTCGCGGGCGGATGCCTCGCGCCGCAGCCCCGTCGCCTTGCGGGCGAAAACCTGCGGGGCGTCCGTTGCTTCGGTGGCCAAGTCTTCCCTCCTTATCCGGTCACGAGCTGGCAGGATCTGATCTTGCGGCCGCGCAGCTCGGCCACGACCCCGTCGATGACGCCCTCCGAGTAGGCGCTCCCGGGGTTCACGCACGTGGTCTTGCCGATCTTCGCGATCGCCTTCGACTCATGGATGTGCCCGTGCAGCGAGAGCACGGGCTGGATCTCCTCGATCAGGGTCCGGACGGCCGTCGAGCCGACGGGCACGATCCGGGGCTCGCCGCCGTCGAGCACGACCTTCAGGTCGTCCGTGAGCTGCGGGGCGCGATCGAGGCTGGTGTTGTGCGGCGGGCAGTGCAGGTTGAAGACCGTGTTCACCCCCGGCTCGAGCTGGGCGGCCAGGCCGTGCAGGCGCTCGAGCAGCTCCTCCTCGGGCTCCTCGCGGGGGCTGTCCCACGGGGTCGGGTTCGTCCAGGAGCAGGACAGCATCTGCGTCTCCTCGTCGACCCGCACGACCCGGTTGTCGGGGTTCACGATCGTGGTCGACTCGAGCGCGCCGTCGATGGCGAACTCGTCGTCGTTCCCCGGCATGACGTAGCAGCGGACGCCGGTGCCGTCGAGCCGCTCCTCGGCGAGCTCGACCCAGCGGGCCACCTCGGCCACCATCAGGTCGGTGAACACCCCGTCGCGGTACTCGCGGTCGCCGCTCAGGCGGTCGTACTCGGGCCGGTCGCACCGGTACGGGTAGAACCCGTTGAAGCGGATGCGCTTCTCGAGCTCCTCGAGGCCGTCGTCGGTCACCGTCTCGAGCCGCCCCAGCACGGTCGCCTCGTGGCGGCCGTCGGCGGTGGCGACGACGGGCACCATCAGCTTGCCGGTGATGTCGCCGCCCATGATGAGCGTGTCCACCTCGTAGAAGCGGGCGGCGCCGAGGAACTTGCGCCAGCACTTCTCCGATCCGTGGACGTCGCCGGCGTAGTAGAGCTTCACGCGGGCGCCTCCGCGGCGGCGCGGGCGCAGGCGTGCAGCGAGATCGCCTCCCAGGCGATGGTGGCACCGAGGAGCGCCGTGGGCTGGCCGGGCGAGTCGTAGGCGGGCGCCACCTCCACCACGTCGCAGCCGGCGAAGCCGACGCCGCGCAGCGCGCGCACGAACTCGAGCGCCTCCGACGTGCTCGGGCCGCCGATCTCCGGCGTGCCCGTCCCGGGGGCGAAGGCCGGGTCGCAGAAGTCGACGTCGAACGAGAGGAAGGCCGGGCGGCCGCCGACGGTGCGGCGGACGAGCTCGCCGTACCCGGCCGGGCCGAGCTCGCGCAGCTCCCGGGTCGAGAGCACGGTGAAGCCGAGCTCGCGGGCGTCGGTGATGTCCTCGGGCCCGTACAGCGACCCGCGCATCCCCGCCTGCACCGAGCCGGCCGGGTCGATCACGCCCTCCTCGGCCGCCCGCCGGAACGTCGTCCCGTGGAAGTAGCGCTGGCCGAAGTACTCGTGCCAGGTGTCGCCGTGGGCGTCGAGGTGGACGAGGGCGAGCGGCCCGTGCCGCCGCGCCAGCGCCCGCAGCTCGGCCAGGGTGATGGAGTGGTCGCCGCCCAGGACGACCGGGAAGATCCCGGCGGCGACGATGGGCGCGAGCGCCTCCTCGACCAGGGCGTACGTGGCCTCCGTGTCCCCCGGGGCGACGGCGAGGTCGCCCGCGTCGACGGCGGAGAGGTGTGCGAAGATGTCCACCTGCTGCTCCGGGTTGTAGGGCCGCAGGAGGGCGGAGGCGGAGCGGATCCCCTCGGGGCCGAAGCGGGCGCCCGAGCGGAAGCTCGTGGCGGTGTCGAACGGCACCCCCATCACGGCGACGTCGACGTCGTCGAGGCCGGTGACGTGGGGCAGGCGCATGTAGGTGCGCACGCCCGAGAACCGGGGGCTGCGGAAGGCGTCCGCCGGCATGTAGCGGCCGCGGCTCACAGGGCACCTCCGGCCACGGGCACGACCTGGCCGGTGATCGTCCCGGCGTCGTCGCTGCACAGGTGGGCGACGACGGCCGCGACCTCCTCGGGCCGGGCGACGCGGCCGAGCGGCACCTGGGCGCCGTAGCGGACGCGGATCTCCGCCGGGCTCACGCCGGCGTCGCCGGCGTCGACGTCGAGCTGGGGCGTGTCGACGACGCCGGGGGCGATCGCGTTGGCCGTGATGCCGTGCGGGCCGAGCTCGCGGGCGACGGCGCGCGTCATCGAGATCAGCCCGGCCTTGGACGCGCTGTAGGCGCTTGCCCGCGGCCAGCCGGTCACGCCCCACCCGGACGCGACGGTGACGATGCGGCCGAAGCCGGCACCGGCCATCGCCGGGGCGCACGCGCGGATGCAGTTGAAGCTCCCTGTGAGGTTCGTGTCGATCACCTTCCAGAACGCGTCGGGACCGACCTCGCCGATCCCGCCCATGACCATGTGCGCGGCGTTGCAGACGAGCACCTCGACCGGGCCGAGGTCGGCGCGCACCCGCTCGACCATGCCCTCGACCTGCCCCGCGTCGGCGACGTCGGCGGGCGCCGAGTAGCCCGGGACGGACTGGCCGGGCAGGTGGTTTCGGGCCACCCGCAGGCCGCGCCGCTCCAGCAGGTCCGCCGTCGCCGCGCCGATCCCGGTGGCTGCTCCCGTCACGAGCGCCACCCTCATATCACCGCGCCCGAGTTCGGCGAGAGCACGATGCCGGTGACGTAGGCGGCGGCGTCCGAGGCCAGGAACGCGACCGATGCGGCGATCTCCGCCGGCGTGGAGAGCCGCCGCAGCGGCAGCGAGCCGAGGTACTCGGGCGTGCGCCAGAGGTCCGTCAGAAGCGCCGTGTCGGTGGCGCCGGGGGCGACGGCGTTCACGCGCACCCCGCGGCCGGCGAGCTCCAGGGCGAGGGACTTCGTGAGGCCGACGATCGCGCCCTTGGCGGCGCAGTAGTGCGCGTGCAGCTCGGCGCCGCAGATGGCGAGCTCGGAGCTCGTGTTCACGATCGCGCCCCGGCCGCGCGCGGCCATCCCCGGCGCCACCTCGCGGCACGTGTGCCAGGTGCCGCCGAGGTGCACGCGCAGCATCCGCCGCCACTCGGCGTCCGAGATGTCGGCGATCGGCGTCTCCGTGAGGTGGCCGGCGCAGTTCACGAGCACCTCGATCGGGCCGAGCTCCCGCTCGGTGCGCGCGACCAGGCCCGCGACGGCATCGGCGTCGGCCACGTCGAGCGGCAGGTCGGTGCGGGCGACCTCCATCCCCGCCGCCTCGAGCGCGTCGGCAGATGCGCCGCCGATCCCGCCGCCGGCGCCGGTGACGAGCGCGACGGGCCTACTCAATGGGGATCTCCGCGAAGCGCTTGTCGATGTCCACGCCGCGGCTGCGGTGGAACGCGCGGGCGACGAAGTAGATGACGAAGCCCGAGAGGAAGATCGCGACGTTGTAGATCACGCCCCACCAGTAGCGCGTGCCGTTCGCGTTCTGGAGGCCGGCGTACGGGTCCTTCCAGAAGATCACGAGCGACGCGATGCAGGCGGCGAGGGAGAGCGTGCCGACGATGGTCATCACCGGGATGCCGCCGACCCGCCACCGTACGGCGGACGACTCGAACACCTCGGGCAGCCGGTAGGGGAACAGGATCCCCGCGATCGAGACGAGGCAGAACCCGAGGATGAAGCCGAAGATCCCGGTCAGCGTCGCGAAGATGTGGGTGTAGACGTAGAGGAAGAGGAACACGATCGAGCCGGCGCCGACCATCCAGATCGCCACGAGCGGTGCGTGCGTGCCCTTGCTCACGTACGCCAGCCGGCGCGGCATGACGCCGTCGATGGCGTAGGCGACGAGGTTGCGCGAGGCGTTCAGGATCTGGCCCGGAAGCCAGGTGTAGCTCCAGAACACGAACCCGCCCAGGATCAGGATGCCGACGATGGTCGAGCCGCTCGCCGCCGCCGCGATCTCGCTGTAGACCGGGCTCGAGGACAGGCCGAGGCTGGCGCCGAAGTCGTTCCCGAGCCCGTTCCAGAGCGTGAAGCCGACGGAGTGCATCGCCGCCCAGGTGAGCAGCATGAGCACGCCGAGGGCGGCCACGGCAGCCGCGGGGATCGACCAGAGCTGCACCCGCGACGCCCGCCGCACCTCGCCGCCGATGTACGCCGACGACTGGTTGAACACGAGCTCCAGGTAGAGCCAGGTCATCGGCAGGATGGTGTTTCGCAGGTCGAGCGACCCCTGCGGGGAGCCGGACTTGAGCGCCCCCTTCACGCTGCCGGCGCCGAACGTCGAGTCGATCGCCGCGACGACATCGCCGTGGCTCTTGAGCAGGAACACCACGATCGACAGCACGATGCTCGTCATCGCGAACAGGAAGAGCGTGTTCTGCAGCCGGAAGTAGAGCCGCAGGCTGCGCGAGAAGATCGCGCACAGGACGACGATCAGGATCGTGCCGGCGATCACAGTCCCCCTCTTGCCGACGAGCGTGTTGCCCCAGTCGGTGAGCGTCGAGGAGCCGGACATGTCGCCGACCGTGCGCAGGAACGGCCCGAGGCCGTAGCGGGCGAAGAACGCCGACGGGACGCCGCCGTAGATGAACCACCAGACGGTGTTGTTCCAGGACGACATCATCCCGAGGGCAGGGTGCAGCGTGCGCGAGACGTACACGTAGTCGCCGCCGGAGCGGGGCATCGCCGCCGCGAACATCGCGAACACGAGCGAGAGCGGGATCACGAGGCCGAAGGCGATCAGCTCGTTCAGGTACACGTTCACGCCGGGGTAGAACGGGACGGTGGTGTTGAAGAGGAACGCCGCCATCAGCCCGATCGAGATGAAGTTCAGGTTGTAGATGAGGACGTCCAACCAGCGGGCCTCGCGGACGAGCCCGGTCGCCTGGCGCTCGAAGGCGCGCGGTGCGGCCGCGTCAGCGCTCATAGATCCCCTCCTCGATGTGGACGCTCGGCACCGGCCGCGCCTCCGCCTCGGGCGTGACCGTGCGCACGTGCGCGGCGATCTCGCTCAGCGGCGCGATCCAGATGCCGCCGGCCGCGCGCGCGTGCTCGACAACCCGCTCGAGGGTGGCGACGCGCGACGCGCGGCCGGACAGGAACGGGTGGCTCGTCAGGATCATCAGCCCGCCCTCCGCGGCGAGCGCGTCGAGCTCGCTCGTCCACAGGTCGAGCACCTTGGCCGGCGACTCGATGACGGCGCCGATGTGGGGCTCGGGCAGGAACGCGTACTGCTCCCAGTCGTCGAGCATCCAGTGCACGGGGAGCTCGGCCAGGATGCCGGCGCCGGTATCGAGCAGATAGGGGCGGTCGTCGTCCATCAGGCTCGAGTCCCAGCGGAAGCCGTACTCGGCGAGCAGGGCGGGCGTCGAGTCGGTCAGCTCCCACCAGGGCGCCCGGAAGCCCTCCGGCCGGGTGCCGGTGATGCGCTCCAGGCTCTCGAGCGCGCGCTCAACATCCGCCCGCTGGCCGTCGTCTGAGAGGTCGTGATAGGGGACGTGGGAGTACCCATGGTGGCCGAGGTCGTGGCCGGCGGCGACGATCGCCTCGACGGTGCCGGGGTAGCGGTCGGCGGTGAGGCCGGGGACGAAGAAGCTGCCGGTGACGCCGGCCCGCTCCAGCATCCGCAGGATGCGGGGCACGCCCACCCGGGGCCCGTAGGCCTGGTGGCTCATCGTCGTCAGGCGGCGGGCGTACTTCGGGTCGACGGCCAGGATCGCGGACTCGGCATCGACGTCGAACGTCAGCGCCAGGGCGGCGCGGTGCTCGCCGGGCCAGGTGAACCCCCCCATCGCGGCGAGTCTCATCCGATCGGTGCCTGGCTCACAAGGGTCGAACCCTGCAACGTTGTACGATCGCGGTTAGAGGATCATCCAATGGCGATGCGCGTCTCAGAGCTGCTTGCGGTGCCCGGGCTCGACCTCCGGGTGGTGGTCGGCGGCGACCTCGAGACGGGTCATCCGCTGGGTGCACACGACCGAGCTGGCCGACCCGACCCGCTACCTCCAGGGCGGCGAGGTCATCCTGACGACGGGCGTGTGGCGCGACGCCGGGACGACCAGCCCGGGCTTCGTCGCGCCGCTCGAGCGCAGCGACGTCGCGGCGCTCGGCTACGGGCTGCCCCAGCCTGACGCCGTCATGCCGCCCGACCTGATCGAGGCCTGCAAGGCGGCGGATCTTCCGCTCTTCGCCGTCCCGTTCGACGTCCCGTTCATCGCCGTCTCGCGGGCGTTCGTCGACCGCGTCTACGGCCAGCGCGAGGAGGCGCTGCGCGAGCGGGTGCTGCGCAACGACCGGCTGGTGCACGCCGCCGGCCACGGCGCCGGGCTCGAGGGCATCCTCGACGTGCTGGACACGCGCCTGCGGCCATGGATGCTCGGCCGCGGCCGGCACGTGATCGCGGGTGCCGCGAGCACAGGCGACGTCGCCTGCGTGTGCGCCGACCGGACGGCGCTCACCCAGCCGCAGCCGGTGGCGGCCAACGGCTGGACGGCGTTCCCGATCGTCGCCGTCGGCCGCACCGAGGCCCACCTGGTCGTGTCGGCCGGCGAGTCCGGCCTGGGCGACGACGACCGGGCGGCGGTCGACCAGGCGCTCCCGTTCCTCGGGCTCGAGCTGGCACGGCTGCAGGTGCTGCGCGAGAACGAGCGCCGCCTCGCCGCCGAGCTCGTCGACCTGATCATGGCCGGCTCGTCCCAGGCGCGGACGACCGCGGCGCGCCTGGCGACGTTCGGGCTCGACGCCGCGGCGCCGCTCGCGGCGGTCGTGTGCGAGAGCGAGGACGGCGACGCCGGCCTCGACCGGCTCGAGAGCGCGCTGGCGGATGCCGGGGTCGCGGCCGTGGCGGCCATGAAGACGCACGAGCTCGTGGCCGTCGTCGGCTGGCCCGGCGACGAGTCCGGCCTGGCCGGGCTCGCCGCCCGCCTGCACGAGCGCATGGAGGAGCCGGTGGGCGTCGGCGGGATCGCGTCCGACTCGGCCGGCCTGCGCACGGCGGTCGTCGAGGCCCGCCACGCGTGCCGGTTCGCCCGCCTGCGCCGTGACGCCGGCTGGGCCACGCACGACCAGGTCGGCTCGCACTCGCTGCTGCTGGCGCTGCAGGACGAGGAGGTGCTGGCGGCCTTCCGGCGGGCGCTGCTGCGGCCGCTCGAGGAGCACGACGCCCGCCGCCGCTCGCGCCTGGTCGAGACGCTCGATCGCTTCCTCTCCTCCGGCTGCCGGTGGCAGGAGACGGCCACCGCGCTCCACGTCCACGTGAACACGCTCCGCCACCGGCTCGACCGCGTGGAGCAGCTGACCGGCCGCGACCTCGGCTCGATGGAGGACCGGGTCGACCTCTACATCGCGCTGCGCTCGCGGCCGTAGGCACGGGGACAGTCCCCGCCTTCGCCCTCCGTCCGGCTATCCGACCTCTTCCGGCTCCTCGTACCAGCGCATCTTGTCGCCGACACGGTTTCGCATCTTCCAGCGGCCGGACTTGGGCGCGTCCTCGATCGCCTGCCACAGCCGCTCCAGCCGCGGCTCGGCGACCGCGCGCACCTCGGGCGCGCCGGCGGCCAGAGCCTCGCGGGTGCGCTCGGTGTTCATCTTCGTCGTCCGCCACAGGCCCCAGTCGGACGCGCACAGCTCGGCGACCCGCTTCGCGTTGATCATCCCGTCGTCGCCGTCCCCGACGTCGTGGTGGTAGAGCATCGTCACGATGTCGGACTGGTCCTTGGCGTTCAGCTCGACGATCTGCATCTTGGTGAGCATGAGCTCGGCCAGCGGCACCGCCGTCGGATGCGCCTCGATCCGGTCGGTGATCGGGATCGAGTGGCACATCTCGAACGCGCCGACGAAGACGTCCACCTGGCGCTGGTGGGGGACGTCGTAGTAGAGCAGGCGGCGGTGGCCGTTGGTGGTGTTGAACACCCGGTCGGCCTCGTACCCCTGGGCGGTCATGAAGGCCGAGACGGCCCGGCCGCGGCCCTTCAGCGTGACCAGGTCGATGTCCTTGTACTCCCGCGTGATCACCGGCTCCGTGCCCGGGGGGAGATGGGCGCGGACCGCCAGTCCGCCCACCAGTCGCACCGGCACATCGGCATCACCCGCGGCGGCGAGCAGGCGGTCGGCCTCGAGCACGATGTCGGCGTTCGGGGTGGTGTCTGCCACGGCGTCGGCGGACAGGGTACACTCGCGCCGTATGAGGATGCAGGCAGCGGTGTTGGAGGAGTTCGGCGCACCGCTCGTCGTCCAGGAGGTCGACCTCGCCGATCCCGGTCCGGGCGAGGTGCTCGTCCGGTTGGAGGCGTGCGGCGTGTGCCACACCGACCTCTACACGGCGTCGGGCGCGGACCCGTCCGGATACGCCCCGACCGTCCTCGGGCACGAGGGCGCGGGCGTCGTCGAGCGGGTCGGTGACGGGGTCACGATGGTCGCCCCGGGCGACCACGTCGTGACGCTGTTCTCGCCCCAGTGCGGCGAGTGCGTCCACTGCAAGAGCCCGCGCACCAACCTGTGCCTTGCGATCCGCGACATGCAGGGGAAGGGCTTCCTGCCGGACGGCACCACCCGGCTCTCCCGGAAGGGCGAGTCCATCCGCCACTTCATGGGCACGTCGACGTTCGCGGAGTACACGGTGATGCCGCAGATCGCGCTCGCCAAGATCAACCCGGAGGCGCCGCTCGACCGCGCCTGCCTGTTCGCCTGCGGGCTCTCGACCGGGCTCGGAGCGGCGATGAACACCGCCGCCGTCGAGGCCGGCTCGACCTGCGTCGTGTTCGGCGCGGGCATGGTCGGACTCGGCGCCGTCGCCGGGTGCCGGCTCCAGGGCGCGGAGCGGATCGTCTGCGTGGACATGTCGCCCGACCGGCTCGAGCTTGCCCGCGGCCAGGGGGCGACCGACGTCCTGATGGGCGGCCCCGACGTGGTCGCCCAGATCCTCGAGATGACCGGCGGGTTCGGGGCCGACTACACGTTCGAGGCCACCGGGAACGTGGCCGTGATGCGCCAGGCCGTCGAGTCGGCCCGGATGGGGTGGGGGCTCGCCACGGTCGCCGGAGTGGCCGGCAAGGGGGAGACGCTCGACGTCGTCCCCCGCTTCCTGATCACCGGCCGGCGGATCGCGGGCTCGTCGTTCGGCGGCGTCAAGGGCCGCGTCGGCGTCCCCGCCCTGATCGAGCGCTGGCTCGCGGGCGACATCGACGTCGACCCGTTCGTCTCGCACCACCTCACGCTGGCCGACGTCAACCGCGGCTTCGAGCTGATGGAGGCCCAGGACGGCATCCGCAGCGTGATCCACTACTCCTAGCGAGCGCATGGACGCGTACGTCTGCGCCACCTGCGGAACGCAGTTCGCGCCGTCCCCGCAGCCGCCGCCGGGGTGCCCGATCTGCCTCGACGAGCGCCAGTACGTCGGCCACGACGGCCAGCGCTGGACGACGATGGCCGAGCTCTCGGCCGGCCACCGCAACCGGATCGAGGCGGTCGAGCCGGGCCTGCTCGGCATCGGCACCGAGCCCGCCTTCGGGATCGGCCAGCGGGCGCTGCACGTCGGCGGCCTCCTGTGGGACTGCGTCACGCTGATCGACGCCGACACCGAGTCCGCCGTGCGTGCGGCCGGCGGCGTGCACACGATCGCGATCTCGCACCCCCACTACTACTCCGGCATGGTCGAGTGGGCGGAGCGGCTCGACGCGCGGGTGCTCCTGCACGAGGCCGACCGCGAGCACGTCATGCGGCCGCACGCGCGGGTGGAGCACTGGTCCGGCGAACGGCTCGACCTCGGCGACGGGCTCGAGCTGCACCGCCTGGGCGGGCACTTCGAGGGCGGCACCGTGTGCCTGTGGCACGGCGGCGCCGGCGGCCGCGGAGCCCTGCTCTCGGGCGACATCGTCCAGGTGGTCTCCGACCGCGACCGGGTGAGCTTCATGTACAGCTACCCCAACCTGATCCCGCTCCCGGCGGCCGAGATCCGCCGCATCCGCGGACGTATCGAGGAGCTCGAGTTCGAGCGCGTCTACGGCGCCTGGTGGCCGGCGATCATGGCCTCGGACGCCCGCGCCAAGGTGCTGCGCTCGGCCGACCGCTACCTGCGGGCGCTGGGCGCCTAGGTGCCAGGCGGGTGGACAGGCGTCGCGCCCGGCCGGGGATTGTTGCCGATCGTGAACTCGTCCAGATCGGACTCCGACATCCCGAACAGGTGCCCGAGCTCGTGCAGGATCACGTCGTGGACGACCCCGCGCAGGCGATCGCGGCGGCCGGCCGCGCGCAGGATCGGGAGGCGGAAGAGCGTGATCTCGGCCACCTGCGTCCCGTTCATGCTCTGCTGCCGGTAGAGCCCGAGCGTGCGCGGAGAGCCCTCGCGCTCGTCCTGGACGTCGATGGCGACGTTGGCGGCGGCGACGCGCGCCTTGATCCACGGCGGGAGCGCGTCGAGCTCGGCGTCGGCGATCGCGGCGAACTCGTCCTCGCTGCATTCGAGCCGTGCCGCCACGGACGACCCCTAGTGCGTGCGCGTCTCGAGGATCATCCCGATCGCCATCGCGAACGCGCCGATCGCGATCGGCACCAGGCTCGCTTCCTCGTTCACGACCTCGAGCACCGCGCCGAGCGGGAACGCGATGACGACCGCCGCCAGGTAGCAGAGGATCGCGATGCCGAAGAACAGGGGATAGATGCCGGAACCGCCCATGGCGGTCCGTACATTACCTCCTGAAGCGGCGCCGCCAGCGGCCCTCGTCGGGCTGCTCGTCGGCGGCCAGGAGCCGGAGCTCGGAGAGGTCGAACACGGCGGCCGGCCGGGCCGGGGACGGCGTGCTCGCCGCGAGCCGCGCGACGCGGGCCTGATTTTCGGCGTCGATCTCGATGAAGCTGCATCCGACGATCAGCCGTCCGCCGGCGGCCTCGCGCACCGAGGTCACGCGCACCTCGGCCTCGACGGTCTCGGCGAAGAAGCGGCCGTGGAAGGTGAGCCGGTCGGTGGGCCGCAGCACCCGGTTGGTCGCGAACGCGACCCCGTCCCGGGAGAGATCGACCATCGTCCCGTCGACGCGGTCGCCGTCGACGACGTGCTGGCAGTTGACGGCCGAGAGCCAGGCGATGCCGCCGGCCGGGACGCGCGGGTTGCGGCGCCGGCTGGCGTCTGCCGTCACGGCGTCGGCGCGGAGGCGGACGCGGGCCAGGTCGTGGCTGTGGAAGTCGGCCTCGTCGACGACGAGGGAGACGATCCAGGGCTCACCGTCCGCGTCCAGGAGGCGGCCGCGCAGGCGCATGCCGCCCGCGACCTGGAGCCGCGGAGCGGTGACCCAGACCGTGTCGCCGGCCATGCCGGACGGCTGCACGGTCACGGTCGCGCCGCCCTCGGACTCGAGGTCGGCCGCGAGGCCGGAGAACAGCATCGAGATCGCCTGCTGACGGGAGAGCGCGCTCATGGTCTTCCAGGGTAATCGGCGCGACCGCTGCAAGACATGAGCGGCGGGTGGCCGCGTTTCCCGCCGCTCATGTCACGGCGTGAACGTACGAGGTCAGCTCCCCGTCGTCCGCGATCATGTGCACGACGTATCCGGGCGGCTCGTCGCCTGGGTCGAGCTCGGTCGCCTGCATGCGGAGCGGAAACTGCACGTACGTGCTGGGAGCGACGAGCAGCGGACGCGAGGCGAACTGCGCCACCAACGGCCGGTGGAGGTGTGCGCCGAGGATCTGCCGCACCTGCGGGTGACGTTGCAGCGTCTGCGAGAGCCGGAGGCGTGAGGGCGCGGTCAGCGCGAGCTCGTCCCAGGCGGGCGAGCCGGTGAGCAGCGGCGGGTGGTGCATCGCCAGCAAGGTCGGCGTCGACGGGTACGCGGTCAGCTGGCGTTCCAACCAGGTCACGCTGGGCTCGTCGAGCTCGCCTCGATCCTGGCCCGGGATCGTGGTGTCGAGCACGATCAGACGCACTGGGCCGAGGCCGTCGTGTAGTGCAGCGGCGCGTCGTCCGCGGGACGCAACCCGAAGTTGCGGCGCATGGTTTCGCGATCGTCCTGGTTGCCCATCGCCGGGTGCACCGGGGCTCCCAGGCGCTCGAGCTCGGTGCGTGCCCGCTCGTACTCGGCGTCGGCCCCGTGTTCGGCGAGATCACCGAGCGCGAGCACGGCGTCGACGCCGAGATCCAGTCCTTGCAGAGCGTCGACGGTCGCCGACAGGGTCTGCAGCGGATCGACCGCGACCCAGTCCGCGCCGATGTGCAGATCACCGAGCTGGATGAGCACCACAGGGTTGCTCGTGCCGCCACTGTATCGCGGTGACTGCGCGCCCGTCCGCGCGGGTATCTACACTGCCGCCTTGCTCCGGCAGCCAGGGGGTGTGCACCAGGCCGGGGCATCGGGCCGATCGCCGAAGGCACGAAAGAGTGCCGGAACGGCGGTCGATTGCATCACCGCGGCGGTCCCCGACCCGGGGGCGGTCGCCTGCGTGGCTGGTCAAGGAGGGCGCCCAGCCGGCAGTGCTTCTGTTGTCGAATAAGGAGGGAAGCCCTGAAGATCAAACTCGCCGCCGCGACCGTGGTCGCGGCAACGACCTTCACAGCACCGACCGCACTGGCCTCCGAGCCGCCCGGGTTCATCCCGTGGTGGCAGGCTCCACATCCGAAGCTCGTCCACAAGCTGCGCCAGGACATCCGCGTCCGGCGCGATCGGGCGGTTCACCGGGCGTGGAAGCTCGGCATCATCCTCACTCCCCATCGCCGCGAGCGGCTGACCGTCGACGTCCCGACCCTCGAGGCGATGGACGCGCGCTGGCACAGCCGGGCGCACGGCTACCGCGCGGAGCTGCACCGGCGGGCGCCGGTGTACGCGGATCTCGCGTGCATCCACGGCTACGAGGGCTCGTGGTGGGCATACTCGCCCGCGGGCCCGTACTACGGCGGATTCCAGATGGACCCGTCGTTCGAGCAGAGCTACGGCGCGGAGTACCTGCCCATCTGGGGCGATGCGTCGAACTGGCCCGCACCGATGCAGACCAACGCGGCGTACCGCGCGACGCTCGCGGTCGGCTACTCGCCGTGGCCCAGCGCGGCCGCCGCCTGCGGCCTCAGCTGAGCGCCGGACCGGCGGGGCGCGGGCGCGCTGCCCGCGCCCCGCAGCGGTTCCGGTTTGCCCCGCTAGTGAACATTCACTAGCCTGCGACGATGGTCGTCGACTACACCCGGCTCACGGCCGATGAGCGCCGCAGCGCCATCCTCGCCGCGGCCCGCCACGAGTTCGCCTCGCGCGGGTTCCGTGGCGCCCGCACCGCCGCCATCGCAAGCGGTGCGGGCTGCGCGGAGCCGACGCTCTACAAGCACTTCCCGTCGAAACAGGCCCTGTTCGCCGCAGTCCTGCGGGACGCCACCGAGTCCATGAAGGAGATGGTGAACGCCCTCATGGCGGCGACCGGCGGGGCGATGTCGGGGATGCTGGCCGTGGCCGAGCGGGCCACCAGCGACCCGCTCATCATCGAGACCATCCGCCTGCGGACGCTCGCGGCCGGCCTCGTCGACGACCCCCAGGTGCGCGCCGCGCTCACCGCGAGCGTGGACGAGGTGCGCGGCTGCATGACCGCCCACATCGCCGCCGGCCAGGCGACGGGCGAGATCCGGGCGGACGTCGACCCCGCGAACGCGGCCTGGATCCTGTACGGCTACACCCTGGCCGGCGGACACGCCCACGCGGTGCACGGAAACGCCGCGCTGGCCGAGTTCGTCGCGGTGGCGGAAACGCTCTGCCGCATGTTCCGCCCGTACCCTGCTTCTCCCGAGGAGACCCCGTGACTCACGAGCACCCCAACCACAAGTGGTGGACGTTGTTCGCCATGTGCTTCGCGCTCTTCATGATCATGCTCGACAACACGATCGTGAACGTCGCGCTTCCGTCGATCCAGCACGCGCTGAAGCCGACGCCGGAGAACCTCGAATGGACGGTGAACGCCTACATCCTGGTGTTCGCCACCCTGATCCTGCTGGGCGGCAAGCTCGGAGACCGGTTCGGCCGCAAGCGCATCTTCATGGTCGGCCTGGTCATCTTCACGCTGTCGTCGATGGCGTGCGCGCTCGCCCAGACCGACACCCAGCTGATCGGGTTCCGCGCCGTCCAGGGCGTCGGCGGCGCGCTGCTCAACCCGCTCTCGCTCTCGATCCTCGTCGCCGTGTTCCCGCGCAAGCAGCTGCCGCAGGCGATCGGCATCTGGGCAGGCATCTCCGGCCTCGGCCTCGCCATCGGCCCGCTGCTCGGCGGCTTCCTGACCCAGCACTTCTCCTGGTCGGCGGTCTTCTGGGTGAACGTGCCGATCGGCGTGATCGCGCTCGGCGTCACGGCATGGGCCGTGATCGAGTCGCGCGACCCGTCGGCCCGATCGCTCGACATCGTCGGCACGGTGCTGATCAGCGCGAGCCTCTTCTCGCTCACGTGGGGCCTGATCCAGACTGCCAGCCATGCCTGGCTCGGCCCCTACACCCTGACGTTCGTCGGCGCGGCGATCGTCCTCGGCGCGCTGTTCGTGATCTGGGAGAACCGCATCGCGGATCCCATGATCCCGCTCTCGTTCTTCAAGATCCGCGCGTTCACCGTCTCGAGCATCGTCGTGGCGCTCGTCGGCGTGGCCCTCTTCGGCGTCATCTACTTCCTGACGCTGTACTTCCAGAACGTGCGTGGGTACGACCCGATCCAGGCCGGTCTGCGCTCGCTGCCGACGACGATGATGATCCTGTTCGTCGCCCCGATCGGTGGCCGGCTGTCGGGCCGCGTCGGCCCGAGATGGCTGATGACGGTGGGGATGTTCTCCGCATCGATCGGCCTCTTCGGTCTCTCCTTCGTTCGGGTGGACTCGTCGTACAACGCGATCTGGCCGTTCCAGGTGCTCATGGGAGCCGGCATGGCGCTGACGATGCCGGCCGTCTCGGCCACCGGCATGGCGGCGGTCGACCGGACGAAGGCCGGCATCGCGTCGGGCGTGATCAACGCCTCCCGCCAGGTCGGTGGCGCCCTCGGCATCGCCGTACTCGGCGGGATCGGCACGACCCTTGCGGCGAGCGCATGGGCGGACCGGATCTCCGGTCTGCCGCCGGCGCTGCACGCCCAGGCGGAGCAGCTCGTCCCGCTCGTGCAGGGTGGGCAGGGCAAGCAGATCCTCGCGATCACCCACAGCCAGACGGCGCAGACGAGCCGCGCTCGAGGCGTTCGTCCATGGGGTCGATCGCGCGTTCCTGACCGGAGCGGGGCTGACGTTCGCCGCGGCGCTGGTCGCGATGATCGGACTGCGCCACCTGCGCCCGGCCACCGACGAGGCGCCGGCCGGCCAGAGCGCCGAAGCAGCCGAGGCGCCGCCCGCCGTCGTGGAGATGTAGGTGGCGGAGCGCGCCCGCGGGCCGGCGGCGGCGCTCGACCACGTGCAGGTGGCGATACCGCCGGGCGGCGAGGAGTCCGCCCGGCGGTTCTACGCCGGCGTGCTCGGACTGGCCGAGATCGAGAAGCCCGAGCCGATGCGGGCCACCGGCGGCGTCTGGTTCGAGCCGGGCGTCCACCTGGGCGTCGAGGCGGAGTTCTCGCCGGCGAGGAAGGCCCACCCGGGCCTGCGGATGGCCGACCTGGACGCCGTCGCCGCCCGGCTCGAGGCCGCCGGCGCCGGCGTGGAGTGGGACCGGCGCCGGCCGGGCGTGCGCCGGCTCTACACCCACGACCCGTTCGGCAACCGGCTCGAGCTCATCGCGGATGAATAACCGGTGCCAGGCACCGGCTATTCACACCGACCGGCTCCTGCTCGAACCGCTCGCCGATCGTCATCTCGATCTCGAGATCGAGCTCGACTCCGACCCCGAGGTGCTGCGGTACATCTCGGGCCGTGCCCACACGCGGGACGAGGTCGTGGCCGGCCACGCGGAGCGGATGGCGCTCGGACGCAGGGTCGCGGGTCTCGGCTACTGGATGGCGTTCGATCACGACGGGAAGTTCGTGGGGCTCATGATGCTCCCTCCCGCCCATGGGCCCGACCAGCCGGATGACCCCGCCGTCGCGGATCTGGGCTACCGGCTCCTGCGCCGCCACTGGCGCCAGGGCCTCGCGACGGAGGCATCGCGAGCGCTTCTGCGGCATGCGTTCGTCACGGTGGGCGTGCAGCGGGTCATCGCCCAGACGATGGCGGTCAATGTGGCGTCCCGCGGCGTCATGACCGCGGTGGGCATGTCGTACGTCCGCACCTACTTCCCCGAGTGGGAGGACCCGCTCCCCGGCTCGGAGCAGGGCGAGGTGGAGTACGAGCTGACCCGGGCCGACTGGCTCGAGAGTCGTACCTAGCGCGTAATGACGTTGTGAACCTCGAAGACCTCTGGCTCGCCTGAAAACTCGATCCCAACGTCCGCCAGGATCGGCATCAAGACTTCGCCGTACGCCTGGAACTGCTCCTGGGAGTCCCAGATTTCACTGATGTGGAGGTCTCCGTCAGTTCCGAAGCAGATGTGGAAGTCCCTGCCGTCCGGTGGAAACTTGTTGCCAGAGCCTCTGCTCGCGCCGAAGCACGTCCTCGTACTGCGCGATGGTCACGTTCGTCGGATGGAATCGGACAACGATGCTCATACGCGATCCTCCGTAGCTGGGGTGTCCGCCACCCTATCCGGCATCTCTGTATCCGGTGCCTGGCACCGGTTGTGCAACCCTAGGGCGCGCGGCGCTCGTTCGCGAGGAAGGCGGCGTGCGTGATCGGCATGCGCTCGCCGAAGAGCTGCTCGCACGCCGCGGCGTAGCGGCGGATCTCGCGCTGGGCGGTGACGGCGTTTCGCAGCGAGAGGAAGTTCATCAGGCTGCGCGCGTTGACCGTCCAGTAGAACTGGGTGTAGATCGCCACGGGCAGGACGTTGCGCGCCACCTCCTTGGCGACGCCCTGCTCCAGCAGGTCGACGTAGGCGGCGTACGCCTGCTCGTAGACCGTCCGCTGGGTGTCGCGGGTGTGCTCGGCGAGTGCGGCGTCGACCGGGTCGAAGCTGTACGCGCCGGGCTTGCCCACCTGCGTCCGCACGTCCTCGGGCTCCGGGATGTAGAACTCGGGGTCGAGCTGCGAGTAGCGCGCGCTCCACTCGTTGAACGAGCCGACCCGGTGCCGGGCCCACTCGCGCATGACGAAGATCGGCAGCTTGATGTGGAAGCGGAACGCGTTGTGCTCGAACGGCGTGCCGTGGCGCTCGCGCATGAGGAACCGGATCAGCCCATGGTCGCGCTCGTCGAGCTGCTCGGAGCGCTGCGCGAAGGACACCCGCGCGGCGTTCACGACCGAGAGGTCGTCCGCCATGCAGCCGTCGAGGCGGACGAAACCGTGGTCGAGAACCGGGATCGCACCGGGCTCGGCTCCCTCGCCCACCGTCTCTTTCGCGTCGACCACGTCGGTGCTCATCCCTCCACCATGCTACTCCCGGCCGCGGCTGTGGTAGGAGTGTCCGATGCCGCGCGCCGCCGTCTGCCGTGCATTCTCCGCGCCGCTCGCGGTCGAGGACGTGACGCTCGACCCGCCGGGCCCGGACGAGGTGCGCGTGCGGGTCACCGCCTGCGCGATCTGCCACAGCGACGTCGCCTACGCGGCCGGTGCCTGGGGCGGCGAGCTCCCCGCCGTGTTCGGGCATGAGGCCTGCGGGATCGTCGCCGAGACCGGCCCCGGCGTCTCGGCCGCCGCCGAAGGCGATCGCGTCGTCGTGAGCCTCGTCCGCAGCTGCGGCGCATGTGACCGCTGCCGGGAGGGTGCGCCGGCCCTGTGCTCGGCCCGCTTCCGGCTCGACGACGTCTCGCCGATCCGGCTCGGCGACGGGCGCCGCGCGGCGCAGGGCATGCGCTGCGGGACGTTCGCCGACGAGGCCGTCGTCCACGCGTCGCAGGCCGTGCCCGTCCCCGACGGCGTGCCGGACACCAGTGCCTGCCTGATCGCCTGCGCGGTGATGACGGGCTACGGCGCGGCCGTCCGCGACGCCGGCATCGCGCCCGGGTCGACCGTCGTCGTGCTGGGCGCCGGAGGCGTCGGCCTGAACGCCGTCCAGGGCGCGGTCATCGCGGGCGCGGGCGAGGTGATCGCGATCGACGTGTCGGCGGGGAAGCTCGCCGCCGCCGCGGCGCTCGGGGCGACCCTGGGAATCGACGCGACCGCGACCGACCCGGTCGCCGCCGTCACGGACCACACGGGCGGCGGCGCCGACGCGGTGATCGTGACGGCGGGGTCGGCCGCGGCGGTCGACCAGGGGCTCGCCTGCCTGCGCCGGGGCGGCACGATGGTGGTCGTCGGCATGCCGCCGTCCGGCGATCTGGCCCGGTTCGACCCCGGGGCGCTCGCCCACGACGGCAAGCGCGTCATCGGCAGCAAGCTGGGCTCGGCCCGCCCGGCCGAGGACGTGCCCCGGATCGCCGAGCTCTACCGCGAGGGACGGCTGCGGCTGGACGAGCTCGTGACCGCCACCTATCCGCTCGAGGAGATCAACGCGGCCGTCGCCGCCATGCGCCGCGGCGAGGCGATCCGGAACGTGATCGTCCCGTGAGCGGGCCCGGGTCGGCGATCGCGAGCATCGAGACCTTCGCGAACGAGTGGGTCGGATTCGTCCGCGTCCGCGACGGCGACGGCGGCGAGGGCTGGGGCCAGGTGTCGCCCTACCACGCCGACATCACGGCCGAGGTGCTGCACCGGCAGGTGGCGCCGCACGTGCTCGGGTGCGACTCGGGCGACGCCGCGGCGCTGGGGACGCGCGTGCTCGAGGCCGAGCACAAGTTCCCCGGCTCGTACGTGTGCCGCGCTCTGGCGGGGGTGGACACCGCGCTCTGGGACCTGCGCGCACGCCGGGCCGGGGTGCCGGTCTGCACGCTCGCGGGCGGCGCGCCGCGCGACCTGCCCGCCTACGCGTCCAGCATGCGCCGCGACATCTCCCCGGCCGCGGAGGCCGAACGCCTGGCGAGGCTGCGGGCCGAGCACGGGTTCGACGCGTTCAAGATCCGGGTGGGCAGCGAGTGCGGGCACGACCGCGACGAGTGGCCTGGCCGCACCGAGGAGGTCGTCCCGGCCGTGCGCGCCGCCGTCGGCGGCGACGCCCGCCTGCTCGTCGACGCGAACAGCTGCTACACGCCCGGCCGCGCGATCGAGGTCGGGCGCTTCCTGGAGGCGCACGGCGTCGACCACTTCGAGGAGCCGTGCCCGTACTGGGAGCTCGAGTGGACGGCCGAGGTGACCGCGGCGCTCGACCTGGACGTCACCGGCGGCGAGCAGGACTGCTTCCTGTGGCAGTGGCGGCGGATGGTGGAGATGCGCGCCGTCGACGTCGTGCAGCCGGACGTCTGCTACGCCGGCGGGCTCACCCGGGCGCTGGCCGTGGCGGAGATGGCGGCCGGCGCCGGCCTTCGCTGCACGCCCCACTCCGCCAACCTCTCGCTCGTGACCGTGTTCGCCCAGCACCTCATGTGCGCGATCCCGAACGCCGGCCCCCACCTGGAGCTCTCGATCGAGGGGCCGGACTACTACCCGTGGCAGGACGGGCTCTTCGACCCACCGGTCGCGGTCCGCGAGGGCCGCCTGCCCGCCCCCGAGCGTCCGGGCTGGGGCGTCGAGATCGACCCCGAGTGGCTGGCCGCCGCGCGCCGGCGCGTCTCCGGGGTAGCGTGACGGGATGGCGGACGACCGCGTCGCGGTGATCACGGCAGGCGGGAGCGGCATGGGCGCCGCGGCGGCGCGCCGGCTCGCGCAGGACGGCTTCCAGGTGGCAATTCTGTCCTCGTCCGGCAAGGGCGAGGCGCTGGCCGCCGAGCTCGGCGGCGTCGGCGTGACCGGGTCGAACCAGTCCGAGGCCGACCTGGGCCGGCTGGTGGAGGCCGCCATGGAGCGGTACGGGCGCATCGACGCGCTCGTGAACAGCGCCGGGCACGGCCCGCGGGCGCCCGTGCTCGAGCTGACCGACGAGCAGTGGCGCACCGGGATGGAGGTCTACTTCATGAACGTCGTGCGCCCGACCCGCCTGGTCACGCCGATCATGGTGTCCCAGGGAGGCGGGGCGATCGTGAACGTCTCCACGTTCGCGGCGTTCGAGCCCGACCCGGTCTTCCCGACGAGCGGCGTCTTCCGCGCCGGCCTGGCGGCGTTCACGAAGCTCTTCGCCGACCGCTACGCCACCGACAACGTGCGCATGAACAACGTCCTGCCCGGCTTCATCGACTCGCTGCCCGAGCAGGAGCAGTTCCGGGAGCGGATCCCGATGGGCCGCTACGGGAGGGTCGAGGAGGTGGCCGTGCTGATCGCGCTCCTCGCCTCCGACCGCGTCCCCTACCTGACCGGGCAGAACATCCGCGTCGACGGCGGGATCACCCGGGCCGTCTAGCACCTATGGCCGGAGTATGCGGCCGCCGTCGACCACGACGTTCGTGCCGGTGACGAAGTCCGACTCGATGCAGAAGCGGACGGCGCGGCACACGTCGGCCGGCTCGCCGATGCTGCCAAGAGCGGTCTCCTCGGTGGCGCCACGCTCGCCGCCGGGCAGGAGCACTGGGCCGGGGGCGACCCCGCACACGCGCACGCCCGAGCGGCCCCAGGCGAGGGCGAGCGACTTCACCATCTGGATCTGGGCGGCCTTCGCCGCCCCGTGGGGGGTGAAGAGCGGCCAGGGCTGGAGCCCGGCGACGTCGGTGATCGCGACGATCACGCCGCGGCCGGCCGCGGCCATGTGCCGGTGCGCCGCCTGGGCGGCGAACATGAACCCCTTCGCCGTCGAGTCGAGGGCGGCGTCCCACAGCTCCTCGGTCACGTCCTGCGGCGGCACCGGCTCGAACCCCGCCGAGGGGCAGTAGACGACGATGTCGAGCCCGCCCAGCTCGAGGGCGGCGGTCTCGACCAGCGCCGCCATCTGGGCGGGGTCGCCGGCCTCGGCCGCGAACGCCGCGGTCCGCACGCCGAGGGCCGCGATCTCGGCCCGGGTCGCCTCGGCCGCATGGGCGCTCGTGTGGTAGCTGATGGCGACGTCGGCGCCGCCCTCCGCGAGGTCGAGCGCGACGGCCTTCCCGAGCCTGTGTGCGCCGCCCACCACGAGGGTGCGGCTGCCGTGGACGGCGGGCATGGAGGGATATGCTAGCCAGAGGGTATAGACGGGACGAAAAACCACTCCGGAAGGGAGACCCGCATGGGGTATGAGGTTCCCGATCTGCCGTACGCGTACAACGCGCTCGAGCCGCACATCGACGAGCAGACGATGCGCATCCACCACGACAAGCACCACCAGGCGTACGTCGACAAGGCGAACGCCGCCCTGGAGGGCACCGAGTGGGCGGACAAGCCGGCCGAGGACGTGCTGGCGAACCTGTCCTCGCTGCCCGCGGACAAGCAGGGCCCGGTGCGCAACAACGCCGGCGGCCATGCGAACCACTCGCTCTTCTGGACCGTGCTGTCGCCGAACGGCGGCGGCGCCCCCAGCGGCGAGCTCGGCGACGCCATCAACTCGGCCTTCGGCAGCTTCGACGACCTGAAGAAGCAGCTGACCGACGCCGGCGTCAACCGCTTCGGCTCGGGCTGGTCGTGGCTCGTGGTCGACAACGGCGCGCTCAAGGTGACGAGCACGCCAAACCAGGACTCGCCGATCTCGGACGGCCAGACGCCGATCCTGGGCATCGACGTGTGGGAGCACGCGTACTACCTGAAGTACCAGAACAAGCGCCCCGACTACCTGGCCGCGATCTTCAACGTGATCGACTGGTCGGCGGTCGCCGAGCGCTACACGGCCGCGCGTTCGGCCAGGGCGACGGCCTAGCGAATCCGTCCCGGGCGGGCGGGTCGACACCGGCCCGCCCGCCCGGTCATACTTGCCGCGATGGCGACGGTCGTCTTCTTCCCGGAGGGCGCGTTCGGCCCCACGAACAACTGCGTGGGGATCGGCGACGTCCTGCGCGAGCGCGGCCACCGGGTGGTGTTCATCGTGGAGGAGTCGTTCGCGGGCACGCTCGAGGCGCGCGGGTTCGAGGAGCGGCTGATGCGGCTCGGGCCCAGGCCGGAGGTCGAGGAGGCGCCGGGGCAGTTCTGGAAGGACTTCATCCGCGACACGGCGCCGGTGTTCCGCACGCCGACGATCGAGCAGCTGGGGGCGTTCATCCAGCCGACCTGGCAGGCGCTCCTCGACGGCTCCCGCTACGTCAACCCGCGGCTCGAGGAGATCATCGCGGAGCTCGATCCCGACGCGATCTGCGAGGACAACGTGGCCGCGTTCCCGGCCCTGCCCGCGAGCGGCCGGCCGTGGGTGCGGATCGTGTCCTGCAACCCGCTCGAGGTGCGCGACCCGGCGATCCCGCCGGTCTTCTCCGGCTACGCCGCCGGCGACGAGGCGGGCTGGGCCGAGTTCCGGGCCGAGTACGACCGCACGCACCGCAACATGTGGGCGGAGTTCGACGCCTTCGTGCAGGCGGCCGGGGCGCCGCCGCTGCCCGAGCTCGAGTTCATGCACGCCTCCCCCTACCTGAACCTGTACGTCTACCCGGCCGAGGTGGACTATTCCCGCCGCCACCCGCTCGACCGGAGCTGGCACCGGGTCGAGTCGTGCGTGCGCGCCTCCGACGGGGCGTTCGAGGTCCCGGCGCAGCTGCGCGGCGGGGAGGGCGGCCTGATCTACCTCTCGCTGGGCTCGCTCGGCTCGGCCGACGTCGACCTGATGCGGCGCCTGGTCGACGTGCTCGGCCGCACGAAGCACCGCTACATCGTCTCGAAGGGCCCACAGCACGACCAGTACGAGCTGGCCGAGAACATGTGGGGCGAGGAGTTCGTGCCCCAGCCCTCGGTGCTGCCCCAGGTCGACCTCGTGATCACCCACGGCGGCAACAACACGACGACGGAGTGCTTCCACTTCGGCAAGCCGATGATCGCGCTGCCGCTCTTCTGGGATCAGTACGACAACGCCCAGCGCATCGACGAGACGGGCTTCGGCGCCCGCCTTCAGACGTACGCGTTCGGCGACGACGAGCTGCCCGCGGCCATCGACCGGCTCCTGGCCGACGGCGACCTGCGCGGGCGCATGGCCGCGATCGCGGCGCGGCTCGCGGCCAACCCGGGCACCGTGCGGGCGGCCGATCTCATCGAGCGTGTCGCTGCCGACGCCTGAGCGCCTGGCCGCCGCCCGCTGGTTCGGCGGCAAGGCGGGGGCGATCGGGCGGATCGAGGAGTGCGACCGGCTCGACCTGGGCGGCGGCGCGGCGCTCTCGATCCTGCTGGTGGACGGCGCCGACCGCTACGTCTGGAGCGAGGGCGCTGCCGCGGCGGCGCTTCTCCAATCGGGGTCTGACCCCGAACGGGGGGCGTGGCAATTCTGTGACGCCGGCGTGACGCTTCCCGCCGGGGCGGAGGAGCGGCCGATCGGGCTCGACCAGTCGAACACGTCCTACGTCGTCGGCGAGCGCCTGGTCGTCAAGCTCTACCGGCGCATCTGGCCCGGCGTGCATCCCGAGGTCGAGCTCGGCCGCCACCTCACCGAGACGGCGAGCCTCGACTGCGTCCCCGCGTTCGCCGGGTCGCTGCACTGGGACGGCCACGCGGTCGCCCTCGTGCAGGAGTACGTCCCCGGCGCGGATGGCTGGGCCTGGGGGGCGGCGGCCGTCCAGGCCGGCGACGTGGACGACATCGCCCGGCTCGGCGCCGAGAGCGCCCGCCTGCATGCCGCCCTGGCCGGGTACGGGTCGAGCGTCGCGACCGCGGCCGACCTGCGCGGGTGGCGGGCGGCGGCCGAGGCCCAGCTCGACGCGGCGATCGCCGCGGTGCCCGAGGAGGTGGCGGCCGAGCTGCGCGGGCTCCGGCCCCGGATCCAGGGCGAGCTCGACGCGCTCCAGACCCCCGCCGGGCCGGTCGCGCTCCAGCGGCTGCACGGCGACTTCCACATCGGCCAGGTGCTCCGCACCGAGGCCGGGCGGCTCGTCGTCGTCGACCTCGAGGGCGAGCCCACGAAGCCCGTCGAGGAGCGCTCGCGCCCCGGCCCGGCCCTGCGCGACGTGGCCGCGATGCTGCGCTCGTTCGACCACCTAGGCCGCCACGTGGCCCGCGACGTCGACCCCGCCTGCGACGTGGACGGGTGGATCGCGCGGGCGCGCGCGGCGTTCCTCTCGGCGTACGGGCCGGTGGACGAGGGCCTGCTGCGCGCGCTCGAGGTCGAGAAGGAGACCTACGAGTTCACGTACGCGGCCGCGTTCCTGCCGGAGTGGATGTACGCCCCCGTCGGCGGCATGCGCTGGCTGATGGAGCACGATGGCTGAACTCCGCCCCGAGCTCTTCGCCGACGACGTGCTCGCCAGCGCCGGACACGCTGGCCGGCCCGGAGCCCGACCTGGGGCCGGTCGCGGCGAGGGCGGCGCGGGCGCGGCGCGTGCTCTTCCTGGGCATGGGCAGCTCGCGCTTCGCCGCGCTCGACGCCGCCGCGCTCCTGCGCGCGCACGGGATCGACGCGGCCGCCGAGATCGCGTCGACCGGAACCCCGCAGCCGCCGTCCGCCGACACGCTCGTCCTCGCGATCTCGGCGACGGGAGGCTCCGCCGAGACGGTCGCGGCGATGCGCCGCCACCTCGGCACGAGCATGGTCGTCGGCGTCACGAGCGCGCCGGAGAGCGCGATCGGCCGCGAGGCGGACGCGTGTCTCGCCATCGCCGCCGACGGCCCGAGCGGCGTCGCCTGCGCCAGCTACCGCAGCACGGTCGCCGTCCTGCGCGACGTCTGCGCCCTGCTCGCGCCGGCGGCGGCGCGCACCGCCGGGCCGGCGGGAGCGAGCGGCTACGGCGGCGTCAGAGCTGCTCGAGCGCCGGGCCGGATGGCTCCCGCGCGCCGCCGAGCTGCTGCGTGGCGGCCCGGTCTACGTCCTGGCGCCGGCGGAGCGGCTCGGGGCGGCCGAGCAGTCGGCGCTCATGCTGCGCGAGGTGCCGCGCGTCGCCGCCCAGGCCTGCGAGACCGGCGACTGGTCGCATGTCGACGTCTACCTGACGAAGCGGCCCGGCTACCGGGCGCTGCTCCTGTCCGGGTCGGCCTACGAGGCCGAGGTGATGGAGTGGGCGGCCGAGCGCGGCTTCACCGTCGTCACCGCGGGCGGAGCCGTGCCCGGGTCGGCGCTCGACATCGACGTGCCCGGCGCCGACGACCCCGGCGTGCGCCCGCTCGTCGAGACACTCGTCGCCGAGCTCCTCGCCGCCGAGCTCTGGGCCGCCGACCCGATCTGGCGTGCGTGAATAAAAGGGGTCTGACCCCGCCTATTCAGCGTCAGCCTTCCAGCCAGTCGCGCGCGGTCGTGTGGCGCGGGGCGCCGCCGTTGCGCCGCTCGAGATCGGAGCGCAGCTCGGCGACGGTGCCGTGGCGCTCGGCCAGCACGTCGTGGTTGTGGATCGTCTCGTGGTTCACCTGGCGGGCGAGCAGGAAGCAGCCGTCGGACAGGTCGGGGTAGCGCTCGAAGGCGCCCGCCACCATCAGCCGCACGGAGTCCTCCACGAACCGCGGGTGCAGATGGGCCTGCTCGACCACGTGCAGCTCGTCCGGGCGCTTGAGGAGCTCGAACACCGGCGCGCTCATCGAGTTCTCGGCGATCGCGATCAGGTCGCGCGCGTCGATCTCGCGCCGCGTGCCGATGAGCAGCGTCGCCTCGGCCCGCTGGTTGTGCGTGGCCGCCGGCAGCAGCGAGAAGATCTCCTCGATCTGGCCGTTCGCGTAGCCGGCCTCGGTGAGCCGGTCGCGGGCGCGCTCGCGCACGAGCCCCTGCGCGCACGGGCAGGCGTTCAGGCCGCGCACCTCGACGCCGACCAGGCGGCGGGCGCCCTTGCCGTTCGCGAGCGCCTGCCCGATCAGGTGGTAGATCTCCTGCGTCTTCAGGTCGGAGACCGGGGTGCGCCGGGTGACGGGGAACTTCGCCCGGATGGTGACCTCGGAGCGGACGGCCTGCTGGCGCTCCACGATCTGGGCGGCGATGTGCTCGGCCAGCTCCTCGACGTGGAGGGCCTCGCCGATCACGACGTGGTCGATGCACTCGGCCACGGTCTCGGGGAAGCGGGACATGTGCACGCCCTTCTGACCGGGGTCGAGGTCGACGAAGCAGTCGATCTGGGCGTAGTAGAGGAGCTCGGTGCCGGCGTGCGCGATCCGGATCACCTTGTCGACGCCGGTGACTCCGGCGCGGGTCAGGGCGAGATGGACGTCGGGCTCGGCGGCCTGGAGGTCGTGCGTGAAGGTTGAGGATTCAAGCATGAGGGGGATGGTACCCGGACGCCGCCGGTCACTCCCGTAACAGGCGTGACAGGCGCCGGTCGGCGAGCACGCGGCCGCCGGTCTGGCAGGTCGGGCAGTAGAACACGGTGTGCTCGTCGAACGACACGTGCCGGATCGCGTCGCCGCAGCGCGCGCAGGGCTCGCCGAGGCGGTCGTGGACGGCGTAGCCGCGATCGGCCTTCGTCGTCAGCCCGGAGCCCGACAGCGGCACGAGCCGCTCGACCGCCGCGCCGAGGGTGCCCGTGATGGCGGCGTGGAGCCTGGCCACGTCGTCGTCGGGGAGCGCCGCCGAGCGCTGGTAGGGCGAGAGCATGGCGGCCCACAGGATCTCGTTCGCGAAGGCGCGGCCGACGCCCGCGATCGCGCGCTGGTCGCGCAGGAACGCGTGCAGCTGGTGCGGGCGCGCCCGCAGCGACTCCGCCAGCACGTCGACCGTGTAGGAGGGGTCGAGCGGCTCCGGGCCGATGTGGTCGAGCTCGGCCGCGAGCGCGTCCGGGCGCAGCAGCCAGACCCCGGCGCGGCGCTTGTGCCCCGTCTCGGACATGATCAGGTCGCGGCCGGACGCGAACGCGACGACGAGCATCGCCGACTTCGTCCGCTTCCCCCCGACCACGAGCTTCCCCGCCGACATCAGGTGCACCATCATCGTGTCGCCGCCGTCGGCGGTGAAGAGCAGCCGCTTCGCCCTGCGGCCGACGGCGGTGAACCGCTGGCCGGCGAGCGACTGCAGCGGCGGGTCGATCGTCTTCGTCGTCGCGAAGTGGGCGACGGGGACGGACGCGATCGGCTCGGCGGTCAGCGCCTCGCGCTGCGCGATCACGAACGCCTCCAGCTCGGGCAGCTCCGGCATACCCGAACGCTACCGGTCGGGACCGCGCCGGAGGGCGCCGCCCTGTAGGGTCGGCACGCGCGTGTCCGAGACCGGCGTCGTCACCACGTATCGAAACGGGTTCCCCGAGAGCAGGCATCGCGTCCATGCGGTCGCCGTGCGCGCGCGACGGCACCGTCATCGCCGCGTGCGGCGACCCCGAGCGGGTGACCACGCTGCGCTCGTCGGCGAAGCCGTTCCAGGCCGAGCCGCTGATCGCGTCGGGCGGGCTCGACGCGCTCGGGCTCGACGACCGCGTGCTCGCGGTGATGTGCGCATCGCACGCCGGGCAGGACATCCACGTCGAGGCGATCAGGCGCGGCCTGGCCGCGTGCGGGCTCGGCCCCGAGGCGCTCCAGAACGAGCTCGGCAGCCCCGAGGAGCGGATGCGGCACAACTGCTCCGGCAACCACCTGGGCTTTCTGGCGAACAGCGTCCACCACGGCTGGGACACGGCCACGTACCGCGACCCCGGCCATCCGTCTCAGCAGGCGGCGCTGGCGGTGATCTCGGAGCTCTCGGGGATCGAGGCCGCCACGATCCCGACCATGACGGACGGCTGCGGCGTCGTCGCGTTCGCGCTCCCGCTGCGGGTCATCGCCACGATGTACGCCCGGCTGCCCGAGACGCTCCCGCGCCAGTACGCGGCGATGACGGCCCACCCCGAGCTGGTGCGCGCCGACGGCGACTTCGACACCGAGGCGATGCGGTCGATCTCGGGCTGTGTCGCCAAGGGCGGCGCCGAGGGGCTCTCGAGCATCGGCCTCGCCGACCAGGGGATCGGGATCGCGATCCGGATCGACGACGGCAACTCGCGGGCGAGCGCGCCGGCGGCCATCGCGGTGCTGCGGCAGCTGCTCGGCTGGAACGGCGACCTGCCGTCGGGCCTGGGCGCGCTGGCCGAGCCGGTGTTCCCCAACTCGGTCGGCGATCCGATCGTGCGGCTGCGCGCCGACGTCGCGCTCAGCTAGACGGTTCTACCTCGTGACAGGTATGTGACAGGCCGGGCATATTCCGTTCCGGAAAGTTGCTTGCCGAGCCTGTTAACCGCTTGTACACTCCTGGCGTCTGCGATCCGTTTTATCTCCCCAACCGGCCGCCCCGGGGGTTCTGTGTTCTTGCGGTCTGGGTGGGGAGTCCTTCGTGACCGCGTAAACGAAATCGAAGCATTCGGGGGGGCCCATGCTGACTGTCGATATCTCGCTTCCGGAGATCGAAGAGCTCAAGGCCCTGGTCCAGGAAGGACACGAGAAGGGCTACCTCACCTTCGACGAGGTCGCGGCCACGCTGGAGGAGATCGAGCTCACGAAGGAACAGCTGGAGGACTTCTACACCTACCTGCTGGACCACAACATCGAGCTCCTGGACGCGGAGTCGCGGCAGTCGGCGCAGCAGGACGCGGTCTTCCACGGCGAGAAGCCGCCCGAGCTCGACCTGACCGTCGAGCCGAGCCTCGACTCGCTCCGCCTCTACCTGCGCGAGATCGGCAAGGTCGCGCTGCTCACCGCCGACCAGGAGGTCAGCCTGGCGAAGCGGATCGAGCGCGGCGACATGCTCGCGAAGCAGCAGATGACCGAGGCCAACCTGCGCCTCGTCGTCTCGATCGCGAAGGGCTATCTCGGCCGCGGGCTCTCCTTCCTCGACCTGATCCAGGAGGGCAGCCTCGGCCTCATCCGCGCCGTCGAGAAGTTCGACTACCGCAAGGGCTACAAGTTCTCGACGTACGCCACCTGGTGGATCCGCCAGGCCGTGACGCGGGCGATCGCCGACAAGGCGCGCACGATCCGCATCCCGGTGCACATGGTCGAGAAGCTGAACCGGGTCGTCCACATCGAGCGCCAGCTGGTGCAGCGGCTCGGGCGCGAGCCGCGGCCGGAGGAGATCGCCACCGAGCTCGGCATGACCACCGACGAGGTGCGCGAGATCCAGCGCATGGCGCAGCTCCCGGTCAGCCTGGAGAAGCCGATCGGCGAGGAGGAGGAGTCCGAGCTGGGCGACTTCGTCCCCGACGAGCAGGCCGTCTCGCCCGTTCGACTCGGCGACGATGACGCTGCGGCGCGAGGACATCGACCGCGCCCTCGACTCGCTGCCCGAGCGCGAGCGCAAGGTGATCGAGCTGCGCTTCGGCCTGAAGGGCGAGCAGCCGTGCACGCTCGAGGAGGTCGGCCGCGCCTTCGGCGTCACCCGCGAGCGCATCCGCCAGATCGAGAACAACACGCTGAAGAAGCTCGAGGGCCTGCCCGAGGCGCAGGCGCTGCGAAACGCCGAGTAGAATCCGCCCCCACCGGGGAGGATGTCCGAGTGGCTAAAGGAGACGGGCTGTAAACCCGTTGGCTCTGCCTACGCAGGTTCGAATCCTGCTCCTCCCATGAAGGCTGTTCCAGCGCGAGCTCCAGAGTCGCCGCGCTCATCGAGCGTGGCAAGGTGGCTGGATGAACGACGCTGATCAGCCGCCGATCGTCAAGGGCCTCTATCAGCTACACATCGATGGCGGCAAGAAAGCAAGCGCAGCGGGTGAGGAGGGCCTCGGTGCCTACGGGTTCGTTCTCGCGACCCGACGCGGCACCGAGTTGCCGGGCGGGGCACAGGGAGAAGTGGTCGGCCAGTCTCGGATCCGCACTCGGCTGAGTACGAGGCGCTTCTCGCAGGTCTATCTCTCGCCCGTCAGCTCGAGATCAAGTACATCGCCGTGTTCAGTGACTCGCGGATCTTGGTGAACCAGGTCAACCGCTTGTGGAACAGTTCAGGGCACCTCAGTGAGTACTGCGAGACAGCACGGAACGCGCTCGCTGAGTTCGCCGGTTGGCAGATGTCATGGATTCCCCGCGAGTGGAACGAGCGTGCCGACCAGCGCGTTCAGGCGGCCTTCGCTTCCGCCGGCGGTGGCGTGACTGACGCCGGCTTCGGCGCAGGCGCCATGTGAACCATTGGCCGGTAGCAGCGTGACAGCGCGTACCCGGGCCAGCGACTCGGCTCCCAGAGCCACTCTGGAACTGTCCCATGCATGAATCCGTCGCACCGTCCTTGAAGCGCCCCGGGTCGGTGGGTGTCACATCCGGCGCTCCTGTTCTGTCTTGAGGTGTAGACGATCCCTCAATGGGAAGGAGCCGATGATGAGAGTGTTCGTGGCAGGTGCGACGGGAGCGATCGGAAGGCAGCTGGTGCCGCGTCTGGTCGCCCTCGGACATGAGGTTCACGGCATGACCCGGAGCGCGTCGAAGCAGGCGATGCTCCACGAGCTGGGCGCAGTCCCCGTCGTCGCGGACGCGCTCGATCCCGAGCAGGTCGCGGAGGCCGTGAGCCTTGCGAGGCCGGACGTGATCGTCCACGAGCTGACGAGCCTCACGGGCGTGGAGCGCTACACGGAGCGCGCCGCCGCGCCGACCAACCGCCTGCGGACGGAGGGCACGGACCACCTGCTCTCGGCCGGGCGGGCGGTCGGGGTGCGGCGGTTCGTGGCACAGGGCGTCGCGGGTTTCGGGGCGTACGCGCGCAGCGGCGGCCCGGTCAAGAGCGAGGACGACCCGCTCGACCCCGAGCCGGTGCCGGAGATGCGCGAGACGCTGGCCGCGATCCGTCATCTCGAGAGCGCGGTCCTCGGTGCGCAATGGACCGAGGGGATCGTGCTGCGCTATGGCACGTTCTACGGGCCGGGGACGTCGCTGGCGCCGGGCGAGGAGCAGTTCGAGATGATCCGCAAGCGCAGGTTCCCGGTGGTCGGTGACGGTGGCGGCGTCTGGTCGTTCATCCACATCGCGGACGCGGCGGAGGCGACGGTGGCGGCCGTCGAGCACGGCAGCCGCGGCGTCTACAACGTCGTCGACGACGATCCGGCACCCGTCGCGGAGTGGTTGCCGGCGCTGGCGCAGACGCTGGGGGCCAAGAGGCCGATGCGCGTGCCGCGGTTCGTCGCCCGGCTGCTCGCCGGCGAGGCCGGCGTGGTGATGATGACCGAGATCCGGGGCGCGTCGAACGCGAAGGCCAAGCGCGATCTGGCGTGGAACCCGGCGCATCCGAGCTGGCGGGAGGGGTTCGCGGCATGACGGATCGCGAGCAGCTGCTCGACGAGCTGCGCCCGGAGTCGTTCGCGATCGCCTACCGGATGCTCGGCAGCGTCTCCGAGGCCGAGGACGTCGTCCAGGAGGCGCTGCTTCGGGTGCATGCCGCGCTCGATGGCGGCGAGCGGATCGCGTCGTTGCCCGCGTTCGCCGCGACGGTGACCACCCGGCTGGCCATCAACGAGCTGCGCTCCGCCCGCGCGCGCCGCGAGCGCTACGTCGGCGAATGGCTGCCGGAGCCGATCGTGACCGGCGGCGACGACGACCCCGCCGAGCACGCCGAGATGGCCGACTCGCTGTCGCTGGCCCTGCTGGTGTTGCTGGAGAGCCTCTCGCCGGAGCAGCGGGCCGTCCTGCTGCTCCACGACGTGTTCGACTACGGGTATCCCGAGATCGCGGGGATCGTCGGCAAGAGCGAGGACAACGTGCGCCAGCTCGCCGTCCGCGCCAGACGCCACGTCGAGGTGCGCCGCCCCCGCTTCCAGACGACCCGGGAGCAGCGCGACGAGCTGGGCCGGCTGTTCTTCCAGGCCGCCGAGCAGGGCGATCTCGCCGGGCTCGAGGCGCTGCTCGCCCACGACGTGGAGCTGACCGGCGACGGCGGCGGCAAGGTCCCCGCGCTCGCCCGACCGCTGCGCGGCCGCACCCGCGTGGCGCGAGCGCTCGTCGACTCGCTGATCTTCAGCGCGCGCATGCCCGGCCTGTCGCTGCATCCCGTCGAGGTCAACGGCGGCCCGGGAGCGCTCTACCTCGATGCAGGGGAGCGACTGATCGCCGTGGTGGGCCTCGAGATCGCCGGCGCCCAGGTCCGCAGCATCAGCTCGATCGTCAACCCCGATAAGCTCATCCACCTCGGGCCGGTCGGCGACTTCCGATCGCTGCTCACATGACCGCCTGAGCGCGCACGACGAGCCGAACGCCCGCCCCGATCGGGACGAGCACGGTCGTCACGGCCGGCTCGGCCTCGATCAGGGCGGTCACCTCGGCCACCTCGGCGGCGTGCGAGAGCACGTTGTCGACGGCGAGGAAGCCGCCACCGGGGCGTAGCGACCGCACGAGGTCGGGCCAGTAGCCGGCGTAGGCGGGCCGCTCGGCATCGAGGAACACGAGATCCCACGCGCCGTCGGCGGACGCGCGCAGCACGTCGCCCGCGTCGCCGGTGACGAGATCGGCGGCAAGCCCTGCGCGGTCCAGATGCCCGCGGGCGAGAGCCGTCCGAACCGGGTCGATCTCGACGCTCGTGAGCTCGCCGCCGGTCGCCTCGACGGCGTCTGCCAGCCAGATCGTGGAGTAGCCGTTGGACGTCCCCAGCTCGAGCACCCGCCGCGCCCGGGTCGCGCGCACGAGGACGCCGAGCAGCTCGGCCGTCTCCGGCTCGACGTTGCGGAACCGCGCCGACCGATCGGCCTGGGCGGCGTCGTGGGCGCGGGCGGCCGCCAGCACCTCCTCCGCGAGGGCGCGCCGGGCGGCGTTCACGCCGGATCCACGAGCAGCACCGCCGATCCGCTGATCCCGCCCGCCGACAGCCGATCGAGCGCCTCGCCCGCGGCCGAGAGCGGGAACTCCTGCACCTGGGCGCGGATGGGGATCTCGGCCGCGAGCGCGAGGAACTCCGCCGCGTCGGCGCGGGTGAAGTTCGCGACCGAGCGGATGGCCCGCTCGCCCCACAGCAGGTCGTAGTCGAACGCCGGCATCCCGTCGAGGTGGATCGCGTTCACGGCCACCGTCGCCCCCGGCGCGAGCCGCGCCAGCGCGGCAACGACGACGGAGCCCACGGGCGCGAAGGTGACGGCCGCGTCGAGCGGCCAGGGCGCCGGGTCGTCGTAGCCGCCCGCCCAGGCCGCGCCCAGCCGCAGCGCCAGCGCGCGCTCGGTCTCCGACCGGGTGAACACCGCCACCTCGCAGCCGCGGTGGAGCGCGACCTGGATCGCGAGGTGGGCCGACGAGCCGAATCCGAAGAGGCCCAGGCGCGACCCCGGCTCGGCCCCCGCCAGGCGCAGTGACCGGTAGCCGATGATCCCGGCGCACAGGAGCGGCGCCGCCTCGACGTCGCTGAATCCGTCGGGCAGCGGGAACACGAAGTCGCGCCGGGCACGGACGAGCTCGGCGTAAGCCGCCGTCGGCCGTCCAGCCGGTGAACTCGGCGCTCGGGCACAGGTTCTCGAGGCCGCGCCGGCAGGCGGGGCAGGTGCCGTCGGCGCCGTGCAGCCAGGCCACCCCCACCCGCTCGCCGGTGCCGGCGATCCGGCCGGCGACCTGGTGCCCGAGCACCACCGGCCGCCGCCGCAGCGGCAGGTCGCCCTGGAGGATCTGGAGGTCGGTGCGGCAGACGCCGCAGGCGCCGACCTCGACGAGCACCTCGCCGGGCCCGGGCGTCGGGTCGGGCAGCTCGCGCTCGACCAGGCGCCCGACCTCTTCCAGCACGACCGCGCGCATCGGGTCACACTATCGCCGCCATGACGTTCGGCGTCCTCACACTGATCGTCGCCTGCGGACTGGTCGGCCCGCTGCTCTCCGGGGCGAGCCGGCTGGCGGTTCCCGTCGTCGTCGGCGAGATCGCCGCCGGCGTGCTCCTCGGCCGGACGGGGCTGCGCGAGATCGACACCGGCGATCCCACCATCGTCTTCCTCGCAGACGTCGGCTTCGCCATGCTGATGTTCGTCGTCGGGACGCGCCTGCCGCTGCGCGATCCCGGTCTGCGCAGCGCGCTCCGCGGCGCCGCGATCGCGACGGCGCTCTCGTTCGCGATCGCCGTCCCCGCCGGCTGGGCGCTCGCCCACGCCACGACGATCAAGCACCCCGCCCTGTTCATCCTGCTCCTGGCCGCGTCCAGCTCCGCGGTCGTCATGCCGATCCTGCACGAGCGCGGCCTGACCGGCGAGCTGCTGCTCGCGACGGCGTGGATCGCGCTCGTCGACATCGCCACCATCGTCGCGCTGCCGCTCGCGCTCGAGCCGTCGCGGGCGGTGCGAGTCGCCATCGGCGGCGCGGTGGTGGCGGCGGCCGCGGTCGCCGTCTTCGCGGTCGTGCACGCGAGCCGCCGCAACCCGACGGTGCGGGCGCTGCGCGAAGACTCGGGCAGACGCGGGTGGGCGCTCGACCTGCGCTTCTCGCTGCTCGCGCTGTTCGGGCTCTCGGCGCTCGCCACGTGGTTCGGGACGAGCATCCTCATCGCCGGCTTCGCGGCGGGCATGATCGTCGCCCTGGCCGGTGAGCCGCGCCGGCTGACGCAGCAGCTCGTCGGCCTCGCCGAGGGCTTCTTCGTGCCGTTCTTCTTCGTCTCGCTCGGGGCACGGCTGAACTTCCGCTCGCTGGCGTCGTCGCGGTCGGACATCACCCTGGCGGTCGTCCTCGTCGCCGCCATCGTCGCCTGCCACGTCGCGATCGCGGTCGTCATGCGGATGCCCTGGCCGGCGGGGCTCCTGGCCTCTGCCCAGCTCGGCCTGCCCGCGGGCGTCGTCGCGCTGGGCCTGACCGAGGGCCTCCTGACCCCGGGCGAGGGCGCGGCGATCGTCGCGGCCGCCGTCGTGACGCTCGGCGTCTCGAGCATCGGCGCGGCGGTGCTCCAGCGGCGGCTACGCTGCAGTACATGAGCGATCAACAATCCACTCGACCCTGGTTCGCCGACCACGTCGACCGCTACATCGCGACCGACGGCGCGGACGGCCACGACTGGAACGGCAACCCGACGCTGCTCCTGACGACCCGCGGGCGCAAGAGCGGGGAGGCGCACACGCTGCCCCTGATCTACGGCCGCGACGGTGACCGCCTGCTCGTGGTGGCCTCGCGCGGCGGCGCCCCGAAGCACCCCGCCTGGTACCTCAACCTGCTGGCCGACCCGGAGGTCGACGTCCAGGTGAAGGGCGACCGCTTCCATGCCCGGGCGCATCCCGCCGGCGCCGACGAGAAGCCGCGCCTGTGGCGGACGATGGCCGAGATCTTCCCCGACTACGACGACTACCAGACGCGCACGACCCGGGAGATCCCGGTGGTGGTCCTCGAGCGCACCGGCGGCTGAGGCCGCCGGCTACACGGTCAGCCGGTTCAGCGCGCGCAGCTTGTTCGTCGCGTCGAGCGCGGCGACCTTGTAGGACTCGGCCAGCGTCGGGTAGTTGAAGACCTGGTCGATGAGGTAGTCCACCGTGCCGCCGAGGCCCATGACGGTCTGGCCGATGTGGACCAGCTCGGTCGCCGCCGTCCCGAAGACGTGCACGCCGAGGATCGTGCGCGCCTCGGGCTCGACGAGCAGCTTGAGGATCCCGACCGAGTCGCCCAGGATCTGGCCGCGGGCGAGCTCGCGGTAGCGGGATATGCCGATCTCGTACGGGATGCCCTCGCCCGTCAGCTCCTCCTCGGTGCGGCCGGCGAAGCTGATCTCGGGGACCGTGTAGATGCCGATCGGCAGCAGCTCGCGCATCGGCCGGGTGTCGAGCCCGAACGCGTGAGCGGCGGCCAGCCGGCCCTGCTCGAACGACGACGACGCGAGGCTGGGGAAGCCGATCACGTCGCCCACCGCGTAGATGTGGTCGACCGCCGTGCGGTAGTGCTCGTCGACGGCGATGCGGCCGCGGGAGTCGATCTCGATCTCGAGCTCCTCGAGCCCGAGGCCGGCGGTCGCGCCCTGGCGCCCGGCGGAGTACATCACCGCATCCGCCGCGATCCGCTTCCCGCTCGCGAGCGTCGTGAGCGTGCCGCCGTCGTGCTTCTCGACCGACGTCACCGTCTCGCCCAGCCGGAACACGAGCCCGAGGTCGCGCAGGTAGTACTGGAGCGCCTCGACCATCTGGCCGTCGCAGAACTCGAGCAGGCGCTCGCGTCGCTCGACGACGGTCACCCGCGTCCCCAGGGCGGCGAAGATCGAGGCGTACTCGATCCCGATCACGCCCGCGCCGACCACGACCAGCGTCGAGGGGACGCTGGACATGTGCAGGATGCCGTCGGAGTCGAGGATGGTCGCCTCGTCGAACTCGACGTCCGGCGGATGGGCCGGCGTCGTCCCGGTCGCGATGACGATGCGGTCGGCCTCGACGGTGCGGAAGCTCCCCTGCTGGTCGGACACCTCGACGTGGTGGGCGTCGGCCAGCCGCCCCTCGCCGGTGAGCACGCGGACGTGGTTGCGCGCGAGCTGGTTCCGGATCACGTCCACCTCGCGGCCCATCACCTGCTGGGTGCGCCAGATCAGATCCTCGATCGTGATCTCGTCCTTGACCCGGTAGCTCTGGCCGTAGAGGCCGCGCTCGGAGAGGCCGGTGAGGTAGACGGCCGCTTCGCGCAGCGTCTTCGACGGGATCGTGCCGGTGTTCGCGCAGACGCCGCCGATGGTGTCGCGGCACTCGACGACGGCGACGGACGCGCCGACCTTGGCCGCCTGGATCGCGGCCTTCTGACCGGCGGGGCCGGAGCCGAGGACAACGAGGTCGAACCGGCTTCCTTCCATCGGCCGCGATGCTAGTCGACAGCAGGGGTGCGCCGGAGCCGCTTTACCGTTCGGCCACCACGGCGGGCGGCACGAGCCGCGAGTAGCCGGTCAGGCCGTCGACCGCGTGGGCGAGCTCGAGCAGCGCCCGCTCGGCGAACGGCCGCGCCACCACCTGCAGCCCGACCGGCAGCCCTGCCTCCGACAGCCCGGCCGGGATCGAGATCGCCGGGCAGCCGGTGGCGGAGATCCGCGAGCACGCGCGCATCCACTCCATGTAGCTGGCCATCGGCACGCCCGCGACCGAGGCCGGGTACTCGACCTCGACGGGGAACGGCTCGACCTGGGCCACCGGGCAGGCCAGGTAGTCGTAGCGGTCGAAGAACTCGAGGGCGCGGGCGTACAGCCCGGCGTGCAGGCGGGTCGCCGCGGTGAGGTCGGAGACGGTGAGCGCGCGCCCGCGCTCGACGTTCCAGCGCACGGTCTCCTTCATCCGGGCGCCGTCGCTGTCGTAGAGGTCGCCCAGCGAGAGCGCGAAGCCGAACGCCCGCCACGTCTCGAACACGGCGTCCGCCCCGGTCAGGTCGGGCTCGTCCGCGGCCACGTCGAGACCGAGGTCGCTCAGCCGGCCGACCGCCGGCTCGAGCGCGGCCAGCACGGCGGGCTCGACCGGGAGGCCGCCGAGCGACGGGCTCCAGGCCACCCGGCGGCCGCGCAGGTCGGCGTCGAGCGGGCCGGCCAGGTCGAGCGCGGCCGACCGCTGCGAGAGCGGCGCCCGCGGATCGGGCCCGGCCATCGCCCGGAGGAGCAGGGCGACGTCGGCCGCCGTCCGTGCCATCGGCCCGTCCACCGAGAACGGCAGCCACGGCGCGTCCGACGGCCAGGACGGGACGACACCGGGCGTCGGCCGCAGGCCGACGACGCCGTTCCACGCCGCCGGGTTCCGCAGCGACCCGCCCAGGTCGCTGCCGTCGGCGAGCGGGAGCATCCGGCACGCGAGCGCCACGGCGCGCGCCGCCGCTCGACCCGCCCGCGGAGCGCGCGGTGTCCCACGGGTTCCGCGTCGGCCCGAACACCGGGTTGAACGTGTGCGAGCCGGCCCCCCACTCGGGCGTGTTCGTCTTGCCGACCATGATCGCGCCGGCGGCGCGGATGCGCGAGACGAGCAGCTCGTCGACTTCCGGCACGTGGTCGCGGAACGACGGCGAGCCGTAGGTGGTGCGCACGCCGGCCGTGTCGACGAGGTCCTTGTGGGCGATCGGCAGGCCGTGAAGCGGCGGCAGCGGCTCTCCGCCGGCGCGGCGCCGGTCGGCCTCCTCGGCGGCCGCGAGCGCGCGCTCGGGCACCAGCGTGACGACGGCGTTCACCGCACCGTTGAGCCGTTCGATCCGGTCGAGATGCTCGCGGACGAGCTCGACCGAGGACAGGGCTCCCGACCGCAGGAGGGCCGCCTGCTCGGTCGCGGGGAGCTCGGCTGCGTGGATGTGGGGATTCGGCAAGGCCGCGTACCTCGGGACGGACAGGGTACCGGCGGTGCGGCGGGTAGGGGTGGGCTCCCCGCCTCCGGTGTCGCGTTCCCCGGATCGTGGTATGCGGCAAACGGCCCGTCTTGGGGAGGCAGGTCACGCGGATCCGGCCATGGCATGGGCGGCCCGGCTCTTCGACGATCCGGGGCATGCACAGACGACTGCCGGTCACTGATCGCCGCCGCCCTGCTCGCCCTCGCCCTCGCCGCGATCGCGCCCCGCCCCGCCGCCGCGGCGACCGCCCCGCCGGCTCGCACCGCCCTCCTCTACCGCATCAACGAGGTCCGGGTGGGCCACGGCCTCGCCCGCGTCTACCCGTCCCTCCGCCTCCAGCACGCGGCCGCCCACCACTCCGACGACATGATGGTGCGCGACTACTTCGCCCATACGAGCCCGACCGGCTCGAGCCTCTACTCGCGCATCGTCGGCAGCGGCTTCGTCTCCGGCTACTCGTGGGTCGCCGGCGAGACGCTCGCGTGGGGCAACGGCTCGCTGGCGACGCCGACCGCCACGGTGCACGCGTGGCTCGAGAGCGCCGAGCACCGCGCGATCATGCTCTCGCCGCACTACCACTGGGTCGGCATCAGCCGCACCTGCGGCAACTACCAGGGCCACCCGTCCACGTGCGTCTGGACGGCCGACTGGGTCAAGCGCTGGTAGCCGTCTCGCGCCGCCGCCGGCCGGAGCGCCGCGTGGCGCCCGCGAGGACCGTCGGCTAGCCTGTCGGAACGTCCCGGCGGACGCGTCGCGACGATCCCCAGGCAGCCGTGATCGAGTTCCAGCACCTCGTCTACTTCGTGGCCGTCGCCGAAGAGGGCAGCATCCGGTCGGCGGCCCACCGCCTGCACCTCACCCAGCCGCCCCTCAGCCGGCACATGCGCGCGCTCGAGCGGCGCCTGGGGGTCCAGCTCTTCACGCGGACGCCACGGGGCGTGCTGCTGACGCCGGCCGGTGAGGTGCTCCTGGTGGAGGCGCGCGACACCCTCTCCCGCCTCGGCCTTTCGCTCGAGCGGGTGCAGCGGGCGGCGATCGGCGTGCGCCGGATCCGGTTCGGGTACGCGGGCACGGCGGGCGCCGACCTGATCCCGGGCGTGATCGCGGCCATGGCCCGGCAGACGCCGGCGATCGACGTCGAGCTGGCGGAGCTGCCGGCGGAGAAGACGCTCACGGCGTTCGTCCGGCTCGCGTGCGACGCGGCCTTCGTACGCCGCTCGATCGGCGGCGTGCCGTCCGCCGACGGGGCCCACGGCGTCGCCTGCGAGACGCTCCGCCACGAGCGCACCGTCATGGTGACGCCGCTGACCCACCGGCGGGCGGCGGCCGCGGCGGTCGACATCGACGCGTTCGCGGGCGAGCACCTGATCGTGACGCGCGGCGCCCGCGACACGATCCTCGAGGCGAACGAGCGGCTCCACCTCGGCATCCGGTCGGTGACGGAGGCGCCCACGATCCCTGCCGTCCTCGGCCTGATCGCCTCCGGGCGTGGGGTGGGCTGGATGGCCGAGACGACACCGGTGCTGCACCACCACGACGTCGTCTCCGTCCCGGTGAAGCGGCTACACGTCGCCGCTCGCGCTGGCGTGGTCGCCGGCCCTGTCGGACGGCCTGCGCGCCGTCATCCGCGCGGCGGCCACCGCGCTCGTCGAGTCCGACGGGCCGGGCAGCGTCGCGCACGCCTGACGCGTGAATAGCCGGTGCCAGGCACCGGGTATTCACGGACCTTGAGCTTCGGGGCGATCGGGGTAGACTCCGGCCGTCTGGGCTGAGGCAAGGGCGGCCGGCAGAGTCTGGAGGTGGCATCCATCGAGCAGGTTCGCGGCGACGAACGCACGCCACGCTCGTGGCGCGACGGACGCCTGCTCCCGGCCGCCGTCTTCATCGTGCTCGCGCTCGCGGCGGTGGCCGCGTTCCTCGTCAGCCGGAGCAACGTGGACAACCAGAACCGGCGTCTGCTCCGCGAGCGCACCGGTGAGGTGGCGCTGCTGCTCCAGTCCGACCGTCGGCGACCTGCCCGGCTCGTTGCAGCCGCTCGGCGTCGCACAGCGGCTGGGAGGCACGGCCGCGTTCCTGAACGCCGCGAACGCCCAGACCTCGAGCGCGCCCACCCAGACGGTCGCACTGGTGCGCACCGCCGGCGGCACGCCGACCGTCATCTCCGTGGCCGGTCTGGCGCCGGTGTTCCCGAAGGGCGCGACGCTCACGGGGGTGCCCGCGCAGGCGGTGGCCTCCGCGGCCAACGGCAAGCTGACCGCGACCTCGGTGTTCCGGTTCGGGCAGACGAAGCTCATCGGGTTCGCGATCGGCCCGCCGACGACCGCGCCCGGCACGTCGATCCTGCTCGTCGCGCCGATCGATCCCCGGCCCACCGCCACGCACCAGGTGACGCAGCAGCGGCCGTTCGACGAGCTGGACGCGGCCCTCTACGCATCTCCGCGCGCCGACCCGTCACAGCTCGTGCTGACGACGACCAAGGCGCCGCTCACCGGCCAGGTGGCGCGCGACCGCATCCCCGTCGGCGGCGCGCACTGGCTCCTCGTGGCACGGGCGCGAACCGCGCTGAGCGGGTCGTTCGCGACCGCCGTGCCCTGGATCATCCTGTGCGTCGGCCTGCTCAGCGCCGCGGTCGCCACGGCCGTCCTCCTCGTCTTCCTGCGCCGCCGCGACTACGCCCTGTCGCTCGTGGACGCCCGCACCGCCCAGCTGAACGCCTCGCTCGAGGAGCTGTCGGACACGCAGGCCCGGCTGGTGTTCCAGGAGCGGCTGGCGGCGATCGGCCAGGTGGCGGCGGCGGTCGGGCACGAGCTGCGCAACCCGCTCGGCGTGCTCACGAACTCGCTCTACCTGATCCGCACCGCCCTTCCCAGCGGCGACACCGAGCGGATCGAGCGCCACCTGGCGACGGCCGACCGCGAGATCGGCGCCGCCGTCGTGATCGTCGAGGGGCTGCTCGACTTCGCCCGCCAGAGCGAGCCCGATCCGGCGGTGTTCAGGCTCGACGACCTCGTGGACGAGTCGCTCAGCGTCTCGGTGCCGCCGCCCGGGATCGAGGTGACCCGGCGCGGGCTCGACGAGATCGGCGACGTGCGGGCCGACCGCCAGCAGCTGCGCCAGGTGCTGCTGAACCTGCTCATGAACGCCTATGCCGCGATGGACGGCGAGGGCATCCTCGCGATCGACGCACTTCCCGACGGCGACGGGGTCGAGATCCGGGTCTCGGACACCGGCACCGGGATGGACGAGGAGACCGTGAACCACATCTTCGACCCGTTCTACACCCGCAAGGCGAAGGGCATCGGCCTCGGCCTGGCGGTCACGCGCCGGATCGTCGAGGCCCACGGAGGCACCATCGCCGCCCACTCGGCGCCCGGCGAGGGGACGACGTTCATGATCGGCCTGCCCGGCGCGCTCGTGACGCGGGAGGAGGCGCCCGCATGAGCGTCGTGCTCGTCGCCGACGACGAGGCCGGGATGCGCGAGACGCTCGCCGATATCCTGGCCGCGTCGGGCTACGGCGTCGTGTCGGCGGCCGACGGCGACGCCGCCCTCGACGCGATTCGCACCAACCGGTTCGACGTCGTCGTCATGGACATCCGGATGCCGGGCCGGGACGGCGTCTCCGTGCTGCGCGAGGTGGGTACGCCGCCGCCCCGGGTGATCCTCATGACCGCCTATGCGAAGGAGTGGCACCTGCGCGAGGCGCGCGAGAAGGCGTTCGCCGTCGTCCACAAGCCGTTCCCGGTGCCGCAGCTGCTCGACCTGGTCGCATCCGCGGCGGGTGCGACGGCGTGAGCAGCCTCGTGAATCAGACGACCGGCTCCCGAGCTGGCCACCGCCGTCGTGCTCGTCGTCGACGACGACGAGGCGATGCGCGAGACGGCGGTCGAGATCCTGGCCGCGAGCGGCATCGAGGCGGTCGGCGCGGCCTCGGCGGCCCAGGCGCTCGCGCTCCGGCCGGAGCTCGCGCCGGGCGTCGCGCTGATCGACCAGCGCCTGCCGGACGCAAGCGGCGTGCACCTCGGGTCGGATCTGAAGGAGCAGGACGAGGACATGACGGTGCTGCTCGTCACCGGCTACGCCAGCCTCGAGAACGCCATCGCCGCGGTGTGGCAGTTCGACGGCTACCTGACGAAGCCGGTGCCGCCCGCCGAGCTCGTCCGCGTCGTCCGCTCCGGCCTCGAGCACGCCCGCCTGCGGCGCGAGAACCGCGCGCTCGTCGAGGAGCTGCGCCGGGCCAACCTGCGCCTGGAGACGAGCGTCGCCGAGCGCACCGGCGAGCTCTCCGGCCTCGTGCGCCTGGCCGAGGCGCTGGCCGGCTCGAGCCGACCTCGAGACCGTGATCACCGCCTGTCTGAACACGGCGTCCGAGGTCACCGACGCCCTGTACGCCGGCCTGTACCTGGCGGAGGACGAGACGACCGCGGCGCTGGCACTGCGCGCGCGCACCACCGGATCGAGCCTGCCCGAGCGGCTCGAGTACATCCCCCGCAACCTGTCCGACCGGCGCGACGGCGACGGCGGCCGGTCTGGCGAGCGCTTCGGCGACGCGGTGCCGCTGACGGCCGGCGGGGAGGACGTCGGCGCGCTCGTCTTCGGCGGCGCGACCCGGCGGCAGCCCATGTTCCTCTCCACCCTGGCGGCGTCCGCCGCCGTCGCGATCCAGAACGCCCAGCGGTTGGAGCGCGAGCGGGAGACCGTCGCGCAGCTGTCCGAGCTCTCCCGGATGAAGAGCACGTTCCTGGCCACCGTCTCGCACGAGCTGCGCACGCCGCTCGCCGCGGTGCTCGGCCTGGCGGAGCTCCAGGCCCGTCCCGAGAGCGGTGTCACGCCCGAGCGGCGGACGCAGATGAACGCCCAGATCCTGGAGCAGGCCCAGCTCCTGAGCGCGATGATCGAGGATCTGCTCGACGCGACCCGGGTCGAGTTCGGCGGCCTGCGGGTGCGGCGCGAGCGGATCGACGTCGCCCGCATCGCCGAGCGCGTCCACGACACGTTCCACGCCCGCGGCCACGCGCTCCAGACACGGATCGGGCTGGACGTGCCCGCGGCGCTCGGTGACGAGGCACGGCTCGGACAGGTGCTCACGAACCTGGCCGGGAACGCGTTCAAGTACACCCGTCCCGGCACCGCCGTCGAGCTCGAGGTGGGCGCGGACGGCGACGCGGTGCACGTCGCGGTGATCGACCACGGCAACGGAATCGATCCCGAGTTCCTGGCCCGCATCTTCGAGCCGTTCACGCAGGCGAACGCCAGCGGCGCCCGCCAGGAGGGGCTCGGCCTCGGGCTCTACATCGTCCACGGCCTGGTCGAGGCCATGGGCGGCACGGTCGAGGCGACGAGCGCGATCGGCGCGGGCAGCCGCTTCACCGTCCGCCTTCCGCGGGCACCCGAGCCGTAGTTGCCGGAACTGTTGACGGATAGGCGGGGATACGCTTTGTTGAGTTCATCACCACCAACGTCCCCATCCCAGGTGGCGGTGAGCGATGAGCGGTCCGCACCGAGACCGCTTCACACGGTCGGCAGGCACGGCACTCGGCGCAGCGATCGCACGACGATCGACGCCCAGCGCCTGGCCCACCTACGTCGCACGCCAGCCCGTGTACGACCGCGACCGCAACGTCGTCGCCTACGAGCTTCTGTTCCGGGGCGGCGCGGACGCGACCACCGCATCGGTGGTCGACGCGCAGGCCGCGACCGGCGAGGCCGCGCTCACCGCGATGGCGGACATCGGTCTCGACACCCTCGTCGGCGGACGCCGCGCGCTCGTGAACGTGTCGCGCAGCTTCCTGCTCGGCGAGCAGGTGCTCGCACTGCCGCCCGAGCGGGTCGGCCTCGAGGTGCTCGAGTCGGTCGAGCCGGACGCCGAGGTGCTCGCCCGCCTGGGCGACCTGTCGGCCCGCGGCTACCAGATCCTGCTCGACGACTTCGTCCTCACCCGGGCGACGCGGCCGCTGATCGACGTCGCCCGCTTCGTCAAGCTCGACGTCCGCGACGGCGCCGACGTGGCGCTGCGCCGGGTGCAGGCCGACCTGAACGGCACCGACGTGCGGCTGATCGCCGAGAAGATCGAGCACCCGGACGGCGTCGGGACGTGCCGCGACCTCGGGTACCACTACTTCCAGGGTTTCGTGTTCGGCGTGCCCCAGCTCATGACCGGCCGCCGCATTCGCGCAGGGCGCCTCACCGTGCTCAACCTGATGAATACGCTCGCACGGAAGAACGCCTCGATCGCCCAGCTGGAGTCGATCATCGTCCAGGACGTCGGCCTGAGCGTGACGTTATTGCGTTACCTGAACTCCGCGGCCGTTGGCCTGAATCGTCGGGTGAGCTCGATCCGGGAGGCGATCGTCTTTCTGGGTACCGAGACGATCCGCTCGTTCGCGTATCTCGTCAGCCTCACCGCGCACTCGCAGGAGCCCGCCGAGCTCGCCCGCATCGGCATGATCCGGGGCCGCATGATGGAGATGCTCGCGACCGCGCTCGGCCATCAGGACCCGCCCGCCCACTTCACGGTCGGGCTGCTGTCGGTCGCCGACGCGCTCCTGTCGGTGCCGATGGACGTGCTCCTCGACGAGCTGGACGAGCTCGACGACTCGGTGAAGCGCGCGCTCGTCGCCCGCGAGGGCGAGCTCGGCGCCCGGCTGCGCCTGGTCGAGAGCTACGAGCTCGGCCGGCTCGACCAGCTCGAGGCGGCGGGAGTGAGCCCGTATCTCGTCCGCGACGCCTACCTGCGCGCGATCGAATGGGCCGACGAGACGGCGGCCTGCCTCATACCGCTCGACGGCCGCGTCGCCCGGCCGGACCCGCTGCGGCGGGCCTCCTAGCGGCGTTACGCGGGCAGAAGCGGGCGCAGGCGGCGGCTCTCGGTCTGCTCGCGCAGCTTCGCCGGGGCGCGCAGCCGGCCGTCCACGGCGAACCGGGCGGGCGAGAGCGCCTCCGCGAGCGGCGCGGGCCGGCCCAGCAGAACGTCGCCGAGCAGGCCTCCGCACACGAACCCCTGGACGTTCCCGACCCCGCTGTACCCGCAGGCGACATGCAGCCCCGGGCGGCCGGGCAGCTCGCCGGCCACCGGCAGCAGGTCGGCGGAGAACCCCATCGTCCCCGCCCAGCGGTGCTCGATGCGGACGCCGTCGAGCCCCATCCGCTCGCGCACGAAGCGCTCGAGCGCGGCCTGCACGGGCGCCGTCGGGCGCTGGTCGTCGGTGTACTCGGCGTCGAGGTCGGCGGAGCGGCAGCCGCCGATCGCGAGGCGCCCGTCCGCCGTCGGCCGGGCGTAGACGAAGCCGTGGTCCGAGTGGGTCGGGAGGCCGATCACCGGATCGGGCAGCGGCGCGGTGGCGAGCATCTGGCCGCGCACCGGGTACACGATGCCCGCCAGCTCGGGCACGAGCCGGGGAACGCGGCCGTCGCAGGCGACCACGACGGCGCGGGCACTGACGTCGCCCGCCGCCGTCCGGACACGCCAGCCTCCCGGCCCGGGCTCGATCGCCGAGACGGGTGAGCGCTCGTGGATGCGCGCCCCGGCGGCCGTCGCGGCGCCGGCGAGCGCGCGCACGAACCGGGCGGGGTCGATCCGGCAGTCGCGCGGGAAGAGGGCGGCGTACGGGTAGCGGGCGCGCATCGGCGCCGGGACGAGCTCCGCCGCCTCGCGACAGTCGACGCCGGCATTCCGGAGGCCGGCGAGGGCCGCCCGCAGGTCGTCCGCCTCGTCGGCCGCCGCGATCCAGAGGCTGCCCGTCCGCTCGATCGCATCGTGGTCGCCGCGCCCGGCCGCGAGTGCGAGCATCTCGTCGAGCGCCGCGTCGGTGACGCGGTGCAGGGCGAGCGCGGCGGGCATGCCGATCAGCGCGGCGGCGTCCGCGAGGCCGAGGCCGGTGCCCGCCGACGCGAACCCGCCGTTGCGGCCGCTCGCGCCCGCGGCGACCTCGGCGGCGTCGAGCACGACGACCGCCGCGCCGCCCGATGCCAGCCGCAGGGCGCACGCGCATCCGGTGACGCCCGCGCCGACCACGACGACGTCCGCGCCACCGACCCCTCGAGCGGCGGATATCCGTCCCAGCGGTGCTGCGCCTGCCACAGCGAGGGCGGCGAGGACTCGTCGTCCATCTAGACCAGCACTGCGGTGAGCTCGGCCGCCTGGTCGCGGAGCTCGGGGATCGCGAGCGACTCCCACAGCTCGCCCCGCCGCAGCCATCCGATCGTGTAGAGCGTCTCGGAGAGCCGGCCGTCGGCGTCGCGCACCGCGCCCCCGGGGCCGGTGTCGAGGCCGAGCCCCAGCCGATGCGGCCGCGCGAGGCCGCCGTCGACCAGGCTGCGGTAGAGCGGCGAGCCGGCGGCGAACGGCGAGTCGGCCGGGCCGGCGCAGTTGACGGCCGCGTCGACGTGCAGCGTCTCGACCGCGCCGCCCGACCGCGGCCGCACGCGCACGACCAGCCCGCCGCCGTCCTCCTCGACGGAGGCGATCGCCGCGGCCACGATCCGCAGGCGGCCGTCCTCGCGCAGCTCCTCGATCCAGCCCGAGGCGGCCGGGGCCATCCGGCTGCGGTTGATCAGCCAGAACCGCGCGTAGCGGCGCAGGAACCGCAGCCGGTCGGCGTCCGGGAGGCCCTGCCAGATCGCCTGGGTGTACGGGCGCATGGCGTCGACGACGTCGCGCATGTCCGCGCCCTTCTCGCGGGCCGCCACGGTCGCGGCCCGGAACGCGCGCGCCTGCTCCCGCAGCGTCGTCCCCGCGGGCGGCGGCCGGTAGCCGACGTCGATCGCGCCCTCCGGCCAGCGGTGCGTCACCGGCAGCAGACCGGTGCGGGAGACGACGACGAGACGGACCGAGGGCCGCAGCTCGGAGAGGCGCAGGGCGATGTCGACCATCGTCAGGCCGGCCCCGATCAGGAGCACGTCGTCGCCGGCGAGGCCCTCGAGCGCGCCGGGCTCCCACGGATCGGTCAGGTAGCGGGCCGAGCCGACCGGCCAGCGCCCGGACGCGAGCGGGACATCGACGGCCGGCGGGGTCCCGGTCGCGAGGACGACGCTGCCGGCGTCGAGCGACCCGCCGCCCGCGAGCGAGACGCGCAGCCGCCCCCCGGCGCGGGCGATGCCGACGGCCTCGTCATGCAGCTCGAGCGGCGCGAGCGCCGCCCCGGCGGCCGCCTCCCGGAGCAGATCGCACGAGGTAGCGGCCGAACAGCGGCCGGTCGACGAACGCCGTCCCCGGAACGGGCTCCCCTTGCTCGGCGCACCACTCGACCAGGTGCCCGGGCCGGCCGGACAGGCCGCCGATCGTCGACGCGGGGACGTTCATGAGGTGCCGCGGGTTGGTCGTGCTGTAGGCGATGCCGCGGCCGAGCCGGTCGGCCCGCTCGACGATCGCCACCTGCACCGGCGCGCCGGCGCGCAGTAGGTGCACGGCGGTGAGCGTCCCCGCCGCACCCCCGCCGATGATCGCAACGTCAACGCGCTCCGTGGTGGCCATGGCAGGGATCAGAGCACAGCCGGCGCGGACGCCGCCATCAGTCGGGCGTAGACGTCGACCGCGGCGGCGACCTGGGCGGGATCGACGTGCTCGTCCGTGGCGTGGGCCTGGGTCGGCTCGCCCGGCCCGAGAAGGACGGTGTCGATCCCGGCGGCATCGAGCCAGGACGAGTCGTTCGCGGCGCTGTCCATGGCGAACGCCGGCTCGCGGCCGGACGCGCGCACGGCCGCCGCCGCGGCCTGCGCGATGGGACGCTCGGCGTCGATCGCGTACGGCGGCCAGCGCCGGGCGACCCTCGTCTCGGCCGCGCACGGCGCCTGCACGGTCGCGTGGACAGCGCGCTCGATCTCCTCGATCGCCGCGCCGGGGTCCTCGCCGGGAAGCAGGCGCCGGTCGATGCCAAGCTCCACCCGGTCGGGGACGACGTTGCGGCCGCCGCCGTCGGCCTGCACGCGGGTCAGCGTGAGCGTCGGCGCGGCCGGCTCGAAGCGGCCGTCGCGAGCGGTCATCGGGATCGCGTTCAGCGCGTCGATCAGCGCCGCGGCGGCGTCGATCGGGTTCGCGAGGGCGTGGGCCATCCCGGCGTGGCCGCCGCGGCCGGTGACGACGATGTCCATCCACACGAGCCCGCGGTTGCCGAGGAAGACGTCGAGCCCCGTCGGCTCGCAGCACACGGCCGCGCGGCCCGTGATCCAGCCGTCGGCAAGGAGGGCCCGCGTACCGCGCTCGCTGCCGACCTCCTCGTCGCCGGTCAGCGCGACCTCGATCGCCACGTCCGGGAGCAGGCCCAGGTCGGCGACGACGAGGACGGCCGCGATGGTCGCGGCGACGCCCGCCTTCATGTCGCACGTGCCGCGGCCGAACAGCGCCCCGGCGCGCGCGGTCAGCGCGAACGGCGGCGAGCGCCAGCCGGCGGCCGCGGGAACGACGTCGACGTGGCCCGAGAACGTCAGCCGCCGGGCGGGATCCCCGCTCCCCGATGCGGGCGACGAGGGCGGGCACGCCGTCGAAGTCGAGCCGGTCGATCGTCGCGGCGACTCCCTCGAGCCGGGCCGCGACGATGTCGAGGCACCTGCCGATCGCGGGCGAGCCCTCGACCGACTCCTCGGCGACGAGCCGCCCGAGCAGGTCGAGCGCCTCGGTCTCGCGCGCGGCGGCGCGCTCCCGGATCGCGTCGTCGGTCATCCGGGCGAGCATACGACGTGGGCGGGCCGCGGCTCGACGCCCCGCCGTCAGGCGCTCGCGCCGCTCCAGGACTTGCTGACCGCCTCGAACATGACGGCGACGCCGACCGCGCCCGCGTCGACCGACTCGCGGCTGCGCTCGCCGGAGTAGGCCGCCCGCCCGCGCTGGGCGAGCATGCCCTTCGTCGCCTCGGCGCTCTCGCGGGCGGCCGCCGCGGCGGCGGCCAGCGCGTCGCCGGGGCTCGCGCCGCCCGAGAGCTCCGCCTCGAGCCGGTCGACCGCGGGGACGAGCGAGTCGAGCAGCGTCTTGTCGCCGACGTCGGTGTTGCCGCGCTGCTTGATGCCCTCGATGGACGCGCGCATGGCGGCGATGACGTCCTCGCCGCTCGGGTCGGGCTTGCCGTTCAGCGCGGCGCCCGCGCGCAGGAACGCGGTGCCCCAGATCGGCCCGGAGGTGCCGCCGATGCGGCCGGAGAGGACGATCGCGGTCTTCTTCAGGAGCCCGGCGACGTCCTCGTACTCCATCTCGTCCCAGCCCTCGAGCAGCTTGCCGAACCCGCGGGCGAGCGAGTAGCCGAAGTCGCCGTCGCCGACGACGGCGTCGAGCTCGGAGAAGTACTTCTCGTTCTCCATCGCCGTCTCCGCGATCGTGCGGACGATCCCCTCACCAGTGCGCAACGCCTCGTCGCTCATCGCACCTCCCGTGCGGCCGGGACCTCGAGGCACGCCTTGAGGTCGTCCAACGTCACCATCTCCCCCGGCGTCGCCGGGCTGCGGTTCGCGAGCACCCGCGTCGGGTGCCCCGGATCGCCCAGGTCGGAGACGACGAGCGCCGCCTCCTGCATGTCCTCCCCGCCCGTGTAGCTCGAGATCGTGACGACGCAGCGAAGGCCCGCCGCGACGGCGGCGAGCAGGCCGTTGCGCGAGTCCTCGATCACGATCGTCTCCTCGGGGCGCGCCCCGGTGCGCTCGAGCGCGGCCAGGTAGATGCCCGGGTCGGGCTTCTTCTTCGGGACGATGTCGCCGGCGAGCACGGCGAAGCGGGCCGCCCGCTCCGGCCCCACGGCGTGCTCGAGCACCGCTTCCACCGACTCCTGGGCCGACGTCGAGGCGACCGCCAGCGTCCAGCCGGCGTCGATCGCGTCCTCGACGATGCGTGCGATCCCGGGCCGGGCCGGCAGGCGGCCCTCGGCGACGATCGCCTTGTAGGCGGCGGTCTTGCGCCGGTGCCAGTCGGCCAGCAGCTCGCGCCGGCCGTCGGCGTCCTCGGGCAGGCCGTTGGCCCGCGCGAACTCCGGCGTCAGCATGCTCGCCATCCGCTCCTTGCCGCCGCCGATCTTGAGCTTCTCGGCGTACTCCTCCTCGCTCCAGCGCACCGGCAGGCCGACCTCCGCGAACGTCTGGTTGAAGGCGGGCAGGTGGCCGTCGCGCTCGGTGTCGGCGAGCACGCCGTCGCAGTCGAAGAAGAGCGCGGTCACGCCTTCCCCGCCGAGCCGAACATGCGCATGTGCCGCGCCGCCGTCTCCTTGACCGCCTCGCGCACGGGCCGGAAGAGCGAGGGCGGATCGTGCTTGGCCGGGTTCGCGTCGAGGTACTCGCGGGTCGTGTCCGTGAAGACGATCTTGAGCGCCGTCGAGATGTTCACCTTGGCGCAGCCGCGCCCGATCAGGTCCTGGAACTGCCCCTCCTGCAGGCCGGTGCCGCCGTGGAGCACCATCGGGATCGGGTGCTCCGCGACGAGCTCGGTCACGCGGTCGGGCATGAGCTCGGGCTTCTTCGCGTACAGCCCGTGCGCGGTGCCCACGGCGGGGGCGAACGCGTAGACGCCCGTCGCGTCGATGAAGCGGCCCGACACCTCGATGGGGTGGACGTCGCCGCCCGCCTCGGAGCCGACGTCGTCCTCGACGCCGCGCACCGTCTCGATCTCGCCCTCCACGTGCGCGCCGAACCCCGCCGCCTCCTTCACCACCTCGGCCGTCTGGCGCGTGTTCTCCTCGACGTCGAGGTGCGACCCGTCGAAGAGCACCGAGTTCCAGCCGGTGCGCAGGCACGTCGTCACCCACTCCCGCTCCGGGCAGTGGTCGAGGTGCAGCGTGACCGGCACCGGCAGGTCGTCGGCCATCGCCCGGAACATCTTGTAGAGGACGTCCGGGCCGACGGACTTCACCGTCTTCAGCGACGTCTGCACGATGACGGGCGATTCGAGCTCGGCGGCGGCCGCCAGCACCGCCTCCAGCGACAGGTCGTTGAAGACGTTGAACGCGGCGACGCCGTAGCGATCCTCGAACGCGGGGTCGAGGATCTCCTTGAACGAGACGACAGGCACGGGGCGACCCCGATCCTAGAAGATGCGCATGGCGACCTCGGCGGGCGCCTCCAGCAGCTCCTTCAGCTCGTCGTCGAGGCGCACGAGCGTGAGCGAGCAGCCGGCCATGTCGAGCGACGTGCAGTACTCGCCGACGTAGGAGCGCACCGGCTTGATGCCCTGGGCCTCGAGCTTCTCGTGGACGTGGCCGTAGATCAGGTAGAGCTCGGAGATCGGCGTGCCGCCGAGGCCGTTCACCATCAGCGGCCACCTCGTCGCCCGACTTGTACGGCAGGTCGGTCACGACCGCGTCGAGCATCGAGTCGATGATCTCGTCCGAGCTGCGCAGCTTCTCGCGCCGGCGGCCCGGCTCGCCGTGGATGCCGACGCCCATCTCGATCTCGTCGTCGCCGATCTCGAAGAGCGGCGAGCCCTTCGCCGGCGGCGTGCACGAGGTCAGCGCGACGCCCATCGAGCGCGTGACCGAGTTCACCCGCTCGCCCAGGGCGACGAGCTCGTCCAGCTCGGCCCCCTTCGCCGAGGCGGCGCCGAGCGCCTTGATCACGAAGAAGTTGCCGGCGACGCCGCGGCGGCCGACCGTGTAGGTCGAGTCCTTCACCGCGACGTCGTCGTCGACGATCACGGTGCCGATCTTGACGTCCTCGGCCTCGGCCAGCTCACGGCCCATGTCGAAGGCCATGCGGTCGCCGGTGTAGTTGTTGATGATGTGGAGCACGCCCTTCTTGCTGTTCATGAGCTTGCTCGTCTCGTACACGTAGTCCGACGGCGGCGCCGCGAAGACGTCGCCGGGGCAGGCGGCGTCGAGCATGCCCGGGCCGACGGCCATCACGTGGGCAGGCTCGTGGCCGGAGCCCGAGCCCTGGACGATCGAGACCTTGTCGTCGCTCGGCATGTCCGCGCGCATGATCAGGTTGTATGCGGGGACGTACTTGAGCTTGCCGGGATTCGCGGCCGCGATGCCCTTCAGCATCTCCGGCACGAACTGCTGCGGGTCGTTCACGAACTTCTTCACGTCGTCCCTCCCCGGGAGCGGTGGCCTTTTGACACCCGTCCGGCGCTTGCGCGTTCGTCGCGGAGCGCACGAGCGAGGCTACCACAGTCATCGTGCGACCGTTGCCTACTCAAGAACTTTTTCGTGCGAGCCGGAGCGGCGGCGTTTTTGGCTCAACCATGCGGTTTTACGGCGGCCTACGGCACCTAGGCATGCGTGATCCGTATCACCCCCGGTTCGACATTGGCGGGTCAGATTCGGCATTGACGCGGTCCGGTCGGGCGACGACGACCGGCGGATGGTGCGAAACCCGCACCCCTGGGTAGTCCCTCGAGCGTGATCGGAACCATGCCGACGAGGTTCGTTGAGCGGCGCGGCTGAGGCGCCGCGGGCTGCGGCGAGCGAGGCCGGCCTGCGCTACACGAACGACGACCGGCCCGGCATCAGCCGGCGGCGCCGCGGCCGTGGCTTCCAGTACCTCGATCCGGACGGCCGCACGATCACCGCCGCCGCGGAGCGGGCGCGCATCGACGCGCTCGCCGTCCCGCCGGCGTGGACGGACGTGTGGATCTGCCCGTCGCCGAACGGCCACCTCCAGGCCACGGGCCGCGACGCCCGCGGCCGCAAGCAGTACCGCTATCACCCCCGCTGGCGCGAGGTGCGGGACGAGGCCAAGTACGGGCGCCTGATTGCGTTCGCCGCGGCGCTCCCCAAGATCCGCCGTCGCGTCGATCGCGATATCGCCCGTCACTCGCTCAGCAAGCCCCGTGTGGTCGCGACGATCGTCCGGCTGCTCGACGAGACGAACATCCGGGTCGGGAACGACGAGTACGCGCGCGAGAACAGGTCGTTCGGGCTGACGACGATGCGCAAGCGCCACGTCGACGTCGACGGATCGCTGATCACCTTCCGGTTCCGGGGCAAGGGCGGGAAGCTGAGCGACGTGGACGTGTCCGACGCCCGGGTGGCGCGGGTGCTGCGCCGCTGCGAAGGGCTGCCGGGCCAGCATCTCTTCCAGTACGTCGGCGACGAGGGCGAGCCGGTGGACATCGACTCGGACGACGTCAACGCCTACCTGCACGACATCGCCGGCGACGACTTCACCGCCAAGGACTTCCGCACCTGGACGGGCACGGTGCTCGCGGCCTGGGCGCTCGAAGAGCTGGGCGAGGCCGGCTCGCCGGCCGGGGCGAAGCGCCAGGTCGTTCGCGCGGTCGAGTCGGTCGCGAAAGAGCTCGGAAACACCCCCGCCGTGTGTCGCGGCTCCTACGTCCACCCGGAGGTGATCGAGGCGCACCTGGAAGGGAACCTCACCCGCGCGCTCGGCCGGAAGGCCGACCGCCGGGTCGCGGGGGGCATGCGCGGCCTCACCGCGCACGAGGCCGCGGTGCTCGCCCTGCTGCGGCGGCGGCTCGAGGCCGAGACTCGCCGCCGGGGCTAGGCTCGGGCGCGTGAACGCGCCGCCGTCGAACGAGGAGGTCGCCTCGGCGCTTGCCGAGTACGCGGTGCTGCTCGAGCTCTCCGGCGCGAGCGGCCACGCCGTGCGCGCGTTCCGGCGCGGTGCCGGGCTCGTCAGGTCGACGCCGCTTCCGATCGCAGCGCTCGTCCGTGAGGGCCGGGTCAGGGAGCTACGCGGCGTCGGGCCCGGCCTGGAGCGGCGCATGCGCGAGCTCGTGGAGACGGGCCGGATCGCGGAGCTCGACGACCTGCGGCGGACGAACTCGCCCGAGCTCGCCGCCTTCGGACGGATGCACGGGCTCGGCCCGAGCCGGCTCGCCGCCGTCGGTGCGGCGCTCGGGATCCGGTCGGTGGCGGAGCTGCGCGCGGCCGCCGAGGCGGGCCGCCTGCAGACGGCTCCGGGCGTCGGCCCACGCACCGAGGAGCGGATCGTGGCCGCGCTCGCAGCCCCGGCAGCGTCGCGGCGGACCGGCCTCATGCTCGACCGGGCCCGGGCGCTCTGCGACGCCGTGGCCGAGGCGCTGGGGGGCATCGTCGCGGGCGACGTGCGCCGGTGGGTCGACCGGCCCGAGCGGCTGGCGGTGGTGGTGCCGACCGCGAGCCCGGACGCGGTCAGGGCGCGGTTTGCGGCGCTGCCGGAGATCGTGGCGATGCTCGCGCCGGACGTCGGCGTGACCCTCGACGGCGTCCCCGTCGAGCTCGTCATCACGCCGCCCGAGCGGCTCGGGACGGCGCTCGTCGCCGCGACGGGATCGGATCGGTACGTCGCCTCGCTCGGGCTGCTGCCGGAGGCGGAGACGGAGGATCGCCTCTACGCGCTCCTTGGGCTTGAACCCGTCCCGCCCGGAGCTTCGCGAGGCGGCGGCGGGCCCGCCGCCGGAGGGCCTCGTCGACGAGCCGCACGTCCGCGGCGACCTGCACTGCCACACGACGTGGTCCGACGGGCGCGCCGGCGTGCGCGAGATGGCGGAGGCCGCCCGCGACCGCGGCTACGACTACCTGGCGATCTGCGATCACACGAAGGGCGTCCGAGTCGTGCCCGGCCTCGACGCCGACGACCTGCGCCGCCAGGCGGTCGAGATCGAGGCGGCGAACGCGGCGCTGGCCCCGTTCCGCGTCCTGCGCGGAGTCGAATGCGACATCCTCCCCGACGGGAGGCTCGACCTCCCGGACGACGTGCTCGCCGAGCTCGACTGGGTGCAGATCTCGCTTCACGCCGGCCAGCGGGCGAACCGCGACGAGCTCACCGCCCGGGTCGTCCACGCCATGCACCACCCCGCCGCGTGCTGCCTCAGCCACCCCACCGGTCGCATCATCGGCCACCGGGCCGAGAACGCCCTCGACCTCGAGCGCACGTTCGAGGCGGCGCTCGAGACGGGGGTGGCGCTCGAGGTCAACGGGCTCGCGAGCCGGCTCGACCTCTCCGGCGACCACGTCCGGGACGCCCTGGCCGCGGGTGTGCGCATCGTCTGCTCCAGCGACGCTCATTCGATCGCGGGCTCGGCAGCATGACCAACGCGGTGCACACCGCCCGCCGCGGCGGGGCGCCGGCCGCCGCGGTGGTGAATACCGGGCCGGTCGACGCCATGGCCCGTCGATATCCGCGACGCACGCCATGAACCGCCGGTGGCCACCGCACCGGCCCCCGAATCCGGCCCGACGCGGGAAGATCCCCTACAATGGCCCCGCGACTTCCGGGTCTCGGATCTGGGAGCCGCCTCGCCCTCTTAGCTCAGTTGGTAGAGCACTTCCATGGTAAGGAAGGGGTCAACGGTTCGAGTCCGTTAGAGGGCTTTTTTTGGCTCAGGCACGCCGTTTTCCGGGCTAGCCGAACGGACTAGAACCATTCGAGAGTGTAGTGCCTTGTCGGCAGGTCGGGCGCGATCGCCTCGTACGGCTACTGGCAGGCGAGCCTGGGAATGTGGGGCGTCGTGGTGCTGCTGAGCATCTCGACGGTCATCGCCGTCCTGCAGGCCGTGATCGTCTCCGAGCTGGCCAGCATGTTCCCCGAGAAGCCCGGAGGCGTGGCGCTGTTCGCGCACGAAGGGTGGAAGCGCTAGACGAACATGGCCGGCCCGTTGGCCTCGTTCGGGTACTGGTTCGGCTGGTCGGTGGTGCTGGCGCTGAACGGCGTCGTGATCGGCGACCTGGTGCAGGCGCAGTGGTTCTCCGGGTCGACCTGGGGCGGCGTGTCGAGCGTCGGCCCGTTTGACTTCACCTGGGGACTCCCGCAGGTGATCGCGACGGTCATGATCCGCGTCGTCTGGATGCTGAACGTGTTTGGCGTGCGCGTGCTTGCTGTCTCGTCGTGGATCTGGGGACGCTGCTCATGCTCCCGCTCGGCGTTCTTCATCATCGGGCCGTTCGTGACGGGTAACTGGTCGTCCGGGCAGGGGCACTATCACGTGACGACCACGGGCGCGAGCGGGACCGACATTACGCTCTTGATCGTGTGGCTGTACCTGATGGGGTGGTCGACGTACGGGCTCGAGATCGTCGCGACGTTCACGCCCGAGTTCAAGGATCCGCAGCGCGACTTCCCACGCGCGCTGCGCTGGTGCACGATCATCACCGCGGCGACATTCGTACTGATGCCGATCGCGACCGGCGGGACGATCGGCGACACCAACGTCCCGGGCGGCGGCAGCGGCGGGCGCCTACTACACGGCAATCGCCGACAAGATCTGGGCGGAGGCGGCGGCCTTGTGATCCTGCTGCTGTGCGTCGCGCTGCTCCTGGCCATGAACTCGGCGACAGCGGACGGCGGGCGCGTGCTCTACGGGATGGCGCGCGACGGGCTGACGCTCAAGTGGCTGCACCATCTGAACAAGCACCAGGTGCCGTCGCGCGCGCTGATGGTCGACGTGGTCGTCAACATCTTCCTGGTGTTCCTCATCTCGAACCCGGTCGGGATCTACGCGACGGCGAACCTCGGCTACTTCGTGATGATCTTCTTCGTGCTGACCGGGTTCCTGTTGCTGCGACGCGACCGTCCCAACTGGCCGCGGCCGATCCAGCTCAGCACGATCTGGATTCCGCTCGCAGCCGTTCTGACGCTGGTCACCGTGGTGCTGACGACGGTCGGAGCGTGGCGCACAGACCTGACCGGCTACGGCACCAAGACCCAGCTGGTGATCGGCATCGGCGTGATGCTGCTCGCGATCGTGTTCTGGATCTACCGCCAGGTCGTTGAGGACAAGCACCCGGTGCAGTGGCGCGATAGAAGTCGAGTCCGACCCGAGCGACGTCGGACACCCCGCGGCGCGCGCCGACCGCCGGCGATTGATCGAAATCCAGGGTTCGCAGAAACGACAGGAGTATCGATGGACACTATGGCTGACCTCACGCTTCGAAACGGCCGTGTCGTCACTCCTCATGGCGTGCTTCGCGGGGGTGTCGCAGCGACCGGCGGCGTGATCACGCACGTCGCCGCAGACTCCGAGCTGCCGCCGGGCCGTGACGACATCGACGTCGACGGCAAGGTGATCTTCCCCGGCGTGATCGACCCGCATACGCACATGGGGGTGGGTGATAACTGGGGGCCGGAGAAGCTCGAGTCAGACTTCCTGACCGAGTCGCAGGACGCCGTCAGCGGCGGCATAACGACACTGGTGACGACAAGCGTCTACGGACCGTCGCCACGCGTCCCCATGGTCAAGCAGAACATCGACGCGGCCAGCCGGAACAGCTACGTCGACTTCCGGATCACCGCGCTGATGGTGACACGCGAGCATGTGGAGGAGATCCCCGAGCTGGTCGAGTTGGGCGTGCGCTCGTTCAAGTACTACTGGGGCTACAAGGGGCCCGCAGGCTGCCAGCTTCGGCCTCGAGCGAGGAGGGGTGCCCGACCGACCTGTTCTGGCTCGCATGCGAGAAGATGCGAGACGCCCATCCGCGTGCGTTTCCGATGATCCACGCGGAGGATCCCGACATACGTTACCTCCTGATCGAGCGGTGGCAGGAGCGCGATCCCGAGGGCAGCCTTGTCAGCTGGGCGTACGCGAACCCCAACATCCTCGAGCCGCTTCAGCTCGCGCAGGCCGCGTGGATCGCCGAGGAGGTCGGGATACCGGTCTACATGGTGCACGTGTCGAGCCACGAGGCCGTCGAGATGATCCGCGAGTTCAAGCAGAAGGGCTGGCGGACGGTCGGCGAGACCCTCACCGCGTTTCTCTACTGGACTGCCGACGAGGCGGACGCCCGGGGCGTCGGCGCGAAGGGCAAGGTGCAGCCGGCGATCAAGTTCGCTCGCGACCGCGATGCGCTGTGGCAAGGGATCCGCGACGGGACGATCACGCAGATCGGCACCGACCACCTGATGTACACCCAGGACGCCGTCGGCGGGAACTTCTGGGACAAGCGTGTCGGCCTCGGGCCGGGCCTCGGTACCTCGCTCGCCGGCGATCATCACCGCCGGCCTCAAGCGAAACCAGATCACGCTCGAGCAGATGGCGCGGGTGATGGCGAGAACGTCGCCCGCCAGTACGACCTGTACCCGGCCAAGGGCGTCCTGCAGCCGGGCTCGGACGCGGACATCGTCGTGTTCGACCCGTCACGGCGTCGCGTTGCGATCGGCGAGGAGCTCCACTCGGCTTCGAAGTACACGATCTTCGAGGGCGAGGAACTGTGCGGATGGCCCGATCGCGTGTACGTGCGCGGCCAGCTGGTCGCCGAAGACGGAGGGATCGTCGCTCGGGGGCCGTCCGGGCGCTACGTCCCCGTGCAGACGCCCGTGGTCGGGGGACGGCCCGGCGCCCGTCGCCTGACGAAAGCGCGGAGGCTACGCGCCGGCGTGCGCGCCGTCACCTGATCCCAGGAGGAAGTCGGGAATCCCGGGGATGCGAGCGCGACCGTAGGCAACCTCGCAGCGGCGCTCCAGGTACGCGAGGTGGCGGTCCATGACCTCTTCGACCTCGTCCGGCTGCCCCCGCATGATCGCCTGCAGGGTCTCGTCGTGCAGATCGATCCCGATCGACGGGGAGTCGGACGTCTCATCCTGCTCGAGCGCCGCATGGAATGGTCCGGAGAGATGCCGGTAGATCGATCGCATCGCCGACTCCAGCTCATGGTTTCGCCCGGCACGCCAGAGCTGGCGGTGAAACAGCGCATTCCCTTCGTTCAGGCGCCACCGGTCGTGCTGGTTGGCTCGCTGCAGCTCGATCGTCTCGGCCATCACTCGAAGTCCGTGTCCGTTCCGCGTAGCGCCGCCAGCTGGGCGACGCGCGGCTCGATCACGCGGCGGGCCTCGAGGATCTCGAACACCTGCGCCGTCGAGATCGGCTCGGAGTTGCTGGTCAGGGCATCAGGGATCCAGATCGACGCCACTCGAATGCCGCCCGGACGGTCCGGGTGTGACGGCGACGACGCCGGCGTCTTGCAGGATCTCGATCGCGTCTCGCACGGTGCGTCGGCTGACCTGCATCGCGGCGGCCAGCTGGCGCTCCCCGGGCAGCAGCTCGCCGTCGCGGATGCGGCCGGAGCGGATCCTGATCGACGATCTGGTCGACGACCGAGTCGACGGCGCGCGACGTCCGCACGGGCGTGAACACCTCGATGGCGACCGCGTCCTGGTCGAGGCCACGGAACCACCTCGGCGCCGGCTGGCACCGCCCACGAGCCGAGCCCTGGCGACCGCCGAGTATCCCTGCTCAGCCATGTCCTCGACCGCGCCCTGGAGCGACCCACCGAGATGCTCTGCGAGCGTGGCCCCGTTCCATCGCAGTCCGGCGATGCAGCGATCGCCGAAGATGCGAGCGACCGCCCCGACGTCGTGCAGGCTGCCCAGGAGGTGCCGCGCGATCACCGGCTCCATCACGTTCAGTTCCAGCTCGCCCGCTGCCACCGGCCGTCTCGACGGTCGTCGCCATCCCGCGCACCTCGTAGCTGACCTGCATCACCAGCTCGGGAATCACCGGGTTGACCTTTCCCGGCATGATCGACGATCCCACCTGCACCGCAGGCAGGCGACACCTCGCCGATGCCACCGACCGGCCCCGATGAGAGCAGCCGCAGGTCGGCCGCGATCTTGGCCATCACCACGGCGACCCTGACCAGCTGCGCGGCGACGTCGACGTAGGCGTCGAGGTTGGCAAGCGCGTCGAACAGGTCGTCCGACCCGCGTACCGCGATGCCAGACTCCGCGGCGAGGTACTCCAGCGCGAGCGGCGCGGTATTCCGGCGGCGCGCCCAGTCCCGTGCCGACGATCGTCGCGCCCGAGCGGGACCTCGCGCAGCGCGTCCAGCGAACGGCCGAGCTCCCGGGCGGTGCGCGCCACGGCGTGCGCTTGCGCGGTGTGCGTCTGTCTGACGGTAAGCGGCACGGCGTCCTGCAGGCAGGTTCGTCCCAGCCGTTCCAGGTCGCCGAACTCGTCGGCCTTTCGGTCGAACACCTGCTCCAGCTCGCGAAGCTCGGCCAGCGTGCTCTGCCCAGTGGTGAACGTCGCCAGGGCCGAGCGCCGTTGGGAACACATCGTTCGTCGACTGCGACCGGTTGACGTGATCGTTGGGATGAACGACGGCGTAGGAACCGACCGACTCGCCCAGCAACTGCGCCGCCCGGTTGGCGATCACTTCGTTCGCGTTCATGTTGACGGCCGTACCGCCACCGCCGTGGACGACATCGATCGGGAACTGATCGAGATGGCGCCCCTGGCCAACCTCGCGAGCCGCGTCCAACACAGCCGCGTCGGACGGGTGGGGCCAGGAAGTCCAAGAGTCGCGTTGGCATGAGCCGCCGCCGCCTTGACGTGCCCAAGTGCCAGTATCAGCTGCTGGCCGCTCAGCAAGCGTGACGCCGGACACACGGAAGTTCGTCACTGCCCTGGCTGTGTTTGCGCCATAGAGTGCCCCGGCCGGCACCTCGACATCGCCGAGCGAGTCAGGTTCGATGCGCATGGCCGGAGAGCCTTCGGGCGCTCAAGGTCATCGGTACCTGTTCCATTCCATTGTTGGTCCTACGATGGTACCATGCGCCTGGTATGAGTAGGGACGTCCGCAGGCAGGTGGTGCGCCTGGTCGCGATGGGCGGCACGATCGCCTTTGACTCTACCGCGAACGGTGCGGCGCCCAGGCTGGATGGCAAGGATCTGAGCGGGTGGTTACCCGTCGACGGCATGTCCGTCGAGCCGCGTCAACATCGCGCAGATCTCGAGCATCGGCCTCCGCGACGAGCACCTGCTGGCCCTCGCTGAGACCGTGGCAGAGGCGGCGCGGGACGGCTGTGCCGGCGTCATCATCACGCACGGCACCGATACGCTCGAAGAGACCGCGTACTTCCTTGCCCTCACCCACCCGCGTGGCGAACTGCCGATCGTCCTCACGGCAGCCATGCGTCACAACGGCATGCCGGGACCCGACGGGCCAGCGAACCTCCGCGCCGCGCTGATCGCGGTCGCCAATCCTGACCTCGCCAACGCCGGCCCGGTGGTCGCCATGGCTGACGAAATCCACGCCGCCCGCTTCGTCACGAAGACGCACGGAACGCGGCTCGCCGCGTTCGCCTCACCACTGAGCGGGCCGATCGGCCAGATACTGGAGGAACGCGCAACCATCTGGTTCGCTCCGTGCTACACCGACTACATCGGTCGTCCCACAGGAACCACACTCCCCCGGATCGAGCTGATGAAGATGGTGATTGGGGTCACACCCGACTCGCTACGAGCGATCGTGGAGCACCGCGCCTGACGGCCTCATCCTCGAAGGCTTCGGCGGAGGCCATGTCCCGCCGGACCTGCTCGACGTCCTCGACAAGGCCATCCGGCGCGGCATCCCGACGGTGATCGCGTCGCGCTGCGGCGACGGACCGACCCTCCGATCCACCTACGCCGTCCCCGGAGCCGAGATCGACCTCCAGGCCCGCGGCGCGCTCATGGCCGGTAGCCTCTCAGGCGTCAAGGCGCGCCTTCGGCTTGCAGTGGCCCTGGCAACGAATACGCCGTTGTCGGCTGCCTTCCCGGCCGAATAACAAGACCACACAAGACGCACCTGGCGGGGCAACGGGCCAGGGTTTCGGCAGTCCACGCCGCAGTCGCGACCGTTGCCTAAGTAGAAGACGCCGTCTGCGTCCAAGTTGCGTCCAAACTGCTTCTGTCTTGCCGGTCCTGGCCGCAGTCGCCGCTGACGCGCACCCTGGCAGATCCGGTTCAACGAAGCCGCTTTGGGCCTTCTTGGTCAAAGCTGGTGGTACTGCTTGTTGCCATGGTAAGGAAGGGGTCAACGGTTCGAGTCCGTTAGAGGGCTTTTTTGGCTCAGACCACGCCGTTTTCCGGGCTAGCCGAATGGACTAGAACGGACGAGCCGGGTTCGGAGGCTCGGCCCGGCTCATTCCTCTCCAAGCGCCAGCGCAACTGCCTCGTTCAGAGTCAGCTCACTCCCGGCTTTCCACTCCCCACCGAAGGCGTCGCCGAGCCGCTGGCGGGCCGCCTCTGCGGCGCTGTCCACAACGTGAAGCGCGTACCTCGTTTCGAGCCGCTGCCCGCCCTCTTCGCCGATTGTCTCGGCCGCCGCGAGTAGTCGCGCCGCCGCGCCAGGGTTGGTTTGCACGCGAATGCACCCGAGCGCGGCAAGCGCTTCGATGGCCAGCGCCACGGACTGGAGTTCGACTGCCCTCCGGAGCGCCTTCTCGAGAATCGGTCGCGCGGCCCGGTGCTGACCGTCCGCGATCAGCACGTAGGCGATCGCATTCTCCGCGTTCGCCGCCTCCCACTGCCCGCCGAGTCCTGTGAAGATTTCTACAGCCCTGTTGAGGGCTTCGCGTGCCTCGCCGAGGCGTCCCTCGTCGAGGAGCGTCACACCGAGCAGGAAGGCGACCCAGCCGAGGCCGCCGTCATTTCCGACCTCGCGGAGGAGCGCTTCGCACTCGCGGAGCAGGCGCCTGCGCTCATCGAGATCTGGCTCATCGAAGCTGAGGACTCGAAGCGCCCACTCGATCTGGCGCTTGTCGTTTCGTTCGCGGGCGATCTTCAGGCTCTCACGGGCGCACTCCCGCGCCACCGTGCTCTCGCCCAAGTTCGCCGCCGCGAGCGCGGCGGCGCCGAGCGCATCTGCTCGGAGCCCACTGTCGAGGTCAGCCGAACGGTCGAGCGCCGAAACGAGCCACGCTTTCAACTCCCGCAGGCTGGCTTGCGTCCACAGGGCCCACAACGCAGCGACCGCGAGGCGAGCCGCCCGCTCGCCGTCGCCCGAGGCGATGAACCGCTCGCGAGCGCGCCGTAGGTTGCCCAGCTCGTCGCGCAGCCGGACCCCGACCTCAGAGAGCGCGGACGGCCCGCCGGCAGCGACGTCCTCGGCACGCCAGAGGAAGTAGTCGGCGTGGCGGCGGCGCAGGTCGTCCTTCTCTTCCCGATCTTCAAGTCGCTCGGTCGCGTAGTCCCGGATCGTCTCCAGCATCCAGAAGCGGTCTCCCTGCCGGCGAAGCAAGCTCTTGTCGATCAGCGACTGCAGCGTGTCGATGTCGGCCTGGCAGACCTCCTCCGCCGCCTCGAGCGTGCAGCCGCCGTGAAAGACGGACAAGCCCTCGAACAGGAGCCGTTCCTCTTCGCCGAGGAGGTCGTAGCTCCACGCGATCGTTGTGCGCAGGGTCTGCTGCCGGGGGTCTACCCCGCGGCCTGCCTTGAGCAGGTCGAACCGGCTCGACAGGCGGTCGAGCAGCTGCTCCGGGGTGAGCACGGGGACGCGGGCGGCGGCGAGCTCGAGCGCGAGCGGCAGGTTGTCGAGCCGGGAGCACAGCTCGTGGACAACTGGGCGGGCCTCGAAACGAGGATCGACTGCCCGCGCCCGCGCGGTGAAGAAATCGGTCGCATCCTGAGGCTCGAGTGGCGGGACCGGATAGGCCTGCTCGCCAGGAAGTCGCAGGAGCTCCCGGCTCGTCACGAGGAGCTGAAGGTTCGGACAGTCGGCGAGCAGCCCAGCGAGCTCGTGCGCGGCATCGATCAAATGCTCGAAGTTGTCGAGGATGAGCAGAAGCCGGCGGTCGCCGATGCGGTCGGCGAGCCCGTCCCTCGCTTCGAGTGCCTGAGCGGCCACCTCGAGCACGAGCTTCGGGTCGCGCAGCGCAGCAAGTGGAGCCCAGAAGATGCCGTCGGGGTACTGGTCGGCCGCTTCCGCCGCCGCTTGGAGCGCGAGCCTGGTCTTGCCGGCTCCGGCCGGACCGGTCAACGTCAGCAGGCGTGCGACCCCGCTTCCGAGCAGGGTCGTCACCTCGCCGAGCTCTCGTTGGCGCCCCAGGAAGCGCGTCGCAGGAACCGGGAGGTTCGTCTGCTGCAGGCTTATCAGAGGTGGGAAGGATTCGCCGCTGAGCTGATAGATCCGTTCCGGTACGGCGAGGTCCTTCAGGCGGTGTTCCCCGAGGTCGAGCAAGCTCCTGTCATCGACTAGCGATGCGGTCGACGACGAGATCAGGATCTGGCCGCCGTGCCCAGCCGCTGCGATGCGCGCTGCTCGGTGGACGTCCGCTCCGACGTAGCCCTCGTCGGTAACGTGCGGCGTCCCGGTGTGGATCCCCATGCGCACGCGGATCGGTCCCGCCGAAAGCACCTGCTGCGCTTCGGCAGCGGCCGCAATTGCGGCCGGCGCGGTGGAGAACGCGATAAAGAACGAGTCGCCCTGCGTATCCACTTCGACCCCGTCGTAGCGAACGAACGCCTCACGCAGAGTGCGGCGATGCTGCGCGAGCGCATCGGCGTAGGCCTCGGCACCCAGCTGCTGCAGCAGCCTCGTCGAGCCCTCGACATCGGTGAAGACGAAAGTGATGGTTCCGGTCGGAAGCTCGCGTGCCACGCGGCTATTCAAGCGCGGCGACCGACCCGATGTCGAACCCTCCCGGAGCGTTCGCCTAGAAAGAACCCGACCCTCACTCGACTGCTAGTCGCGCCGCGTCCACGTCGACGGGTTCGCACACTGCCAAGTTCTGCCTATTCGGGGGAACGGTCGTCACCGGGCCGTGGTCCGCGCGTCCTGTCGACTTAATCCTCGGCATGCTTCGATTGACATGGCGGGTTGGCTCCTAAGCCTACTACGCCCTCGGCATGGAGGGGTCAACGGTTCGAGTCCGTTAAGAGAGCTTCCCCGCAAACACGTATGGTTAAGCGGAAAACGGGAACTCGACGGGAAGCGCCGAAAGTTGCCCAAGGGCCATTTGCCCCGAGTTTGCCGTGGCGCTTGAGCTGTATGCCCCCGGGAGCGCGTCAGATCGCGTCCTGGTGACGCCGAGCCGAATCTGCCGCCGAGCACGGCCGCTTCGCAGGGCAGCGCCGGTACGCCATCACGGCGCAACCTCAACTCCCTACCAAGAGGAGCGCGCCACCGGTGACGGCTACCGGGAAAGATGGGACGACGACCTACCCTCCTGAGCCTTTCGGCGGGCCCAGAGGGCGGCACCAGTTCACAGGAGGCGGCGTGTCAGCTGTGGAATGGAGCGAAGACGTCCGACACGAAGTCGTGGAATCCACGGCTATAGCCCTTTGGTTTCGCGGTGCGCAGGAGTCCGAGGAGGTAGTTGCGTCCGTACGAGAAATCGGCTGCAGCCCACTCCATGTTGTTTCTGCAAGAACGGCCCGCGAGGGGTTCTTGGCCGGGCCCGCAGTGGAGAAGCCCGTCCTTGAGCTGCGCAGATGTTGGCGACTTCGCCTGAGCGAGCGTGGGCGCCCACCGCTCCAGGTACGTCGTAACGGCGGCGACATCACGGTCCCATTTTGGCTCGCCGCATACACATGCCAAGTCTTCGAACGCCCCCATCGCTGCATGAAAAGCCACCCACTCTTTATAGAGAGGCGAGTCGGCGTCGCCGAAATACAAGTAGGTGATCGCGGTGGCGTCTGCGGAGAGCGACTGCCACTTCAAGTACGCCTTGGAGTAGGTGATTGGTGGTGGGTTTGTCGGATCCACAGGTCTGGTTGACGCTGCCGGGTCGAACTCGGCGAGTCCTTCGAATACGGGGACGTCGTAAGCCGTGTTCACGTCGAGCGCGACTTCGCTTCGGATTGCGTTCGCGTTAGTGCGATCTGACCATTGCTTTGTCACCGCCGGTAAGACCAAGCTGCCTACGACGAGCGCGAGAACCGTGAATGAGACCTTGAAGAAGCCTTTCCAGGAGAGATACCGTCGCACCCCGCTCCACGATGAACTTGCATCCGACCCCTTTTCCGACAGCGTTTCGACCTCATCGGCGCGGACCTTCAGGCGCCTTCGCTTCCCCTCGGGCAGGGCGACGGTGATCTCCGTTTCTGCATCCGGCTCCAACGGTTCGTCGGTCCAGTCCGAGCGCTCCATGCTCGGCAGTTTCGCGACTATCGTCACAAATCCTCCGAGCCTTGCCACCCATTGCGCGGATGAAGGCGGACGCCGTTGCGCGCGAGCTCGTGGCGGAGTTCGGGAGCATCAGCATCTGCCAGGAGGTTCCCATGATTGAAGAAGCACGCCTTGAGCCCCTCGAGTCCGGCCTCGCGCCGGTGACGCCGGGGTGGTTTGTCGTCAACGCCCGAGAGGCCGCGTGGATGAACAACCATCAGACGCAGGCCTGCTGCATCTTCGAGTCCGACGACTTCGTCCTGCGCGGACGCCCGGACCTCACCGAGTACGTCAAGCCCGGCGCGGGATTTGCCATCCGCGTCCTCCGGCCCGGGCGACCGGCCGACATGTACCACGCAGAGTCCGTGCAGGAGGACTTCCTCGTCCTGGCCGGCGAATGCATCGCGGTCATCGAAGACCAGGAACGCCACCTCCGCGCCTGGGACTTCGTGCACTGCCCGCCCGGGACGGCGCACACGTTCGTCGGAGCGGGCGACGGTCCCTGCGTGCTCCTCTGCGCCGGAAACCGCGACCTGAACGACGAAACCTTCTGGCGCACCTACAAGCGTTCGGACGTCGCTTTGCGCTACGGCGCAAGCGTCGAGCGGGATACGAGCTCGGACGCCGAGGCAAACGCACCGTGGCGAGCGGGCTGGCGCGTCGAGCGCCCGGACGAGTGGAGCGAGCTCCCGTGGAGCTCGGCGTCGTGACCGCTCAGAATCTCCCGCTCATTCCGCGCTCGCGGCTTCGGCGTCTCCAGCCGCCTTCTCCGCGGGCTGGACGTAGAGGAATGCGTACGCCGCGGCGGCGCCACCGGCGAACTGGGCCACGAGGTAGATCCAGATGTTGCTCCACTTCAGCAGGCCGGAGACCATGCCGCCCAGTGCGATGGCCGGGTTGAACACGCCGCCCGAGATGCCGCCGACCGCGAACGCGCCGGCGACCACCGTGAACCCGATCGCAAGGCCGTAGAAGGAGTTCCCCTCGGTCCCGCTGGCGGTCGCGACGTTCAACACCACCCACCCCAGCGCGAACGTGAACAGAAACTCGGCGATCAGCATCTTCCCCGCGCTGCCGACAGGGGCCGCCGCCTCGTGACCGCCGACGACACGAGCGGCGAGACCGCCCGCGACGGCGGCCACGAACTGGGTGACGATGTACGCGCCGTAATCGGACGACGTGATCTTTCCGCGCACGAAGACCGCCGTGCTCACGGCCGGATTGAAGTGGCCGCCGGACACGTGACCCCCGGCGAACACCATCACCATGAGCACCGACCCGATCGCAAGCGGCGCGAGCGCACCGGCGCCCGCCTTGTTGGTCGCCATGCCGACCGTGAACATGAAGATGAACATTCCGACGAACTCGACGACGAGCTTGCGGTCAAGCGGGTAGCTCATGCTGTTCCCTTTCTCGGTGGGCGGTCGGCACGACGTCGTGACTTTCGACTCGGGCGAGGAACACCCTTCCGGAGCGAACCGACTAGCGGCGGGTTCGGATCTCCACATCGGCCAAGGCCGGGCCACCCCATGGCCGTGCCGGAGGAGGACGGGCACCCTGGTGTGGATGTCAGTGGACGTGCCGTCGACGAACTCGACCGCCCTCCGCGCGCTGAGCCCCCTCGTGCTCGACGTCGCCCTGCCGGCCGCGGTGTATTACCTGCTGAGCGGGCTCGGCGTGGGCACCACGCCGGCTCTGCTGCTCGGCGGCGTCGTGCCGTTCGCACGCTCGGTGCGCAGCGTGCTGCATGAGGGCACCGAGGACCACCTCGCGATGGTGACTGGTCCTGATCGCGTTCACCGAGAGCCCGAAATTCATGCCGGCGAAGGAGTCGGTGGGCACCGCGCTGATCGGCCTGTGGTGCTTCGGCAGCGCCTGGACGAGGCGACCGATGACCTTCTACACCGCCCGGCCGCTGCTGACCAAGGGTCGGCCGGTCGCCCTCCGCTGCTGGGACAGCCTCGCCGATCGGTCGCCGGCGTTCCGGTCGATCCAGCGGCGCCTCGCGACCTCTGGGGCCTCGGACTGGTCTTCGAGGCGGCCGTGCGGATCGGGATCGTTGAACGACGACTTCGCCTTCGGGGTCTTCTCGTGCCGGAACGAGCACCAGGCACCGAATCGGAGTATCCTCGTAACTGGCGCCTCTTTCTCAGTGCCGTCGACCGCGTAAGACGGTTCGCCCTGAGAGGTCTCGTCGCTCCGGCCGGCAAGCCAGTTCAGAAGGGAGCTGACGCATCGCCAGCAGCGCCGCAGGGACGCCGAGCGCAGACGTTATCGCTCGACCACCGAGCCCGCTGTGCTTGTGGGCGATTGCGCTTGCCGGCGTGGCTGCCGCCGGATGCACGATGTTGCTGGCGTTGACGAGCGACCACATTCCCGAGCCAGGTGTGCATGCCGCGCTACAGGTCTGGGGATTGCTCGGCTTCGTCCTCGCCGGGGTCGTCGCCTGGTGGCGGCGGCCCGACAGCCGGTTCGGCCTCTTGATGGTCTCGGCCGGCGGCGTGTGGTTCCTTTCCGCGCTCTCCTCGGCCAACCTTGCCGTGCCGTTCACCGTGGGGATCGCGTTCGATCTGGTCCCGGCGGTGGTGTTTCTTCACGTGTTCCTGGCCTTCCCGAGCGGGCGCCTGGAACACTGGTCCGAGCGTGCGTTGCTGCTGGTTGGCTACTTCACCGCACTGGCGGTCCAGCTGGCCGCCATGACGCTCGGCGGGTTCGGGCCGGACAATCTCCTCGCGCTTGCGTCCGAGCCCGGCACGGGCCACCGCGTGCAGCAAGCGCAGCTCGTGGTGCTCAGCAGCCTGTGCCTGGTTGGGGTTGGCATCCTCGTGGTTCGGAGGCGAGACGCGGGCCGACCACTGCGCCGTTCGCTCGGTCTGCTGGTCGACACCTTCGCCGTTGCGCTCGTGATGTTGGCGTTCCTTTACCTCTCGGCAGCATCCGGCATGGTCAGCGGTGATGTCCCGTTCGAGACGATCAGACGCGTCACGTTCTTCGTCGTAGGGCTCGGCCCGTTCGTGTTCCTGGCGGGCCTACTGCACGCACGCCTGGCACGCTCGGCCGTGGGCGATCTCATCGTCGAGCTCACCCCCAATCCAAGCCCAAAGGGCCTGCAGGATGCGTTGGCACATGCCCTTCGTGACCCCTCGCTGACGCTCGTGTACTGGTTGCCGGAGTTCGGTGCCTACTCTGGCCTTGACGGCCGGCCGGTGGAGCTGCCGTCCGAAGAGACCGGCGTGGCGACGACGCTGATCGACCGGGACGGCGTCCCGGTGGCAGCCTTGCTGCACGACGGATCGCTTGCGGAAGAGCCCGAGCTCCTCGCTGCGGTTACGGCGGCGGCCGATATCGCGCTCGAGAACGCCCGCCTCCACGTCGAGCTGCGCGCGCGGCTCCAGGAGCTGCGGGGCTCGCGGGCTCGGATGGTGGATGTTGCGAACAAGGAGCGGCAGCGGCTGGAACGCAACCTCCACGACGGGGCGCAGCAGCGCCTCGTCGCGCTCTCGCTGGAGCTGAGCCTGCTCGGGGGCGACCTCTCCAGTGACAGGGGAGCCCAGGAGCGGCTCGATCGCGCCCAGCGCGAGATCGCCGTTTCCCTGGCGGAGCTCCGCGAAATCGCGCGGGGCATCCATCCAGCTGTCCTCACCGCACATGGGCTCGGAGTCGCCCTCGAGCAGCTCGCCGCTCTCGCTCCGGTCCGCGTTCGGCTGGCAGTCGAGACGGACGGGCGGCTGCCGGAGGCTCTGGAGGTCGCCGCCTACTACCTCGTGTGTGAGACCCTCACCAATGTCGGCAAGTACGCGCAGGCGTCGTCCGCGACAGTCGACGTCAGCCGCTCGAACAGCCGCGTCCTCATCGAGGTGACCGACGATGGGATCGGGGGCGCCGACACGGAACGCGGCGGCGGGTTGCGCGGCATTGCTGACCGCGTCGAGGCACTCGACGGCCGTCTCCGGATCTGGAGTCCCGTCGGCGGCGGTACGCGGATCCGAGCGGAGATCCCGTGCGCGCTGTGATCGCTGAGGACAGCGTCCTGCTCCGCGAGGGGGTGGCGGGCGTGCTTCGCGCCGCGGACTTCGACGTCGTGGGATGTTGCGACACCGCCGACGATCTGATGCTGAAGGTGCGGAGCTACGCGCCCGACGTCGCGATCGTGGACATCCGGCTTCCGCCCACGCATCAAGACGAGGGCCTTCGGGCGGCGCTCGAGATCCGCGCCAGGTACCCGTCGGTGGGCGTGCTCGTGCTCTCCCAGTACCTCGAGGTCGGGCTGGCACTGAAGCTGTTCGCCGACACGGCCGACGGCGCCGGCTATCTGCTCAAAGACCGCATAAGCGAGGTCGCCGAGTTCACGAGCGCCGTGCGCCGGATCGCCGAAGGCGGCTCCGCGATCGACCCGATCATCGTCTCGACGCTTGTGTCGCGACACCGCGATGACGACCCCCTTGAGGCTCTGACGCCACGCGAACGAGAGGTGCTCGTGCTGATGGCGGAGGGGCGGTCGAATCAGGGGATCGCGGACAAGCTCGTGATCACCCTGCGCGGGGTCGAGAAGTACGTGTCGACCATCTTCAGCAAGCTGGGGCTCCCGTCCGCGGGGAGCGACTCGCGGCGGGTGCTCGCCGTGCTGCTCTACCTCCGCTCTTGACCCGCCCGCGGGGCGAGACACCAGAAACCCGCCCCGTAAGACACGGGGTTCCTCCCTTTCCCGATGTCGCTCGCGCTGCGAGGCTCGCTGCACCCCCACACGATCGGAAGTGCAGCGATGAAGACACGCGTGATCCAGGACGAGCCCGTGGACCTCCCGGTCGACAACGGGAGTGCCGCGCGCGCTGAGACGGAGACGATCGGGGCGCCCGTGGTAGCTGCCCCGCGCGCTCCGGTCGTGTCGGCCCACGAGCTCACCCGCCAGTACGGCGCGAACGAGACAGCCGTGCACGCGCTCCGAGGCGTTTCGGTCGACGTCGCGAGCGGTGCGCTCACGGCCGTCATGGGGCCGTCCGGGTCCGGGAAGTCGACACTCATGCACATCCTTGCCGGGCTCGACCGTCCGACCGCCGGCGACGTCCGGATCGCCGACATCGAGATCGGCCGGCTGAACGACACCGAGCTGACGAAGCTGCGGCGCGAGCACATCGGCTTCATCTTCCAGTTCTTCAACCTGCTGCCCATGCTCACGGCGAAGGAGAACATCGTCCTGCCGCTCTCGATCGCAGGCGATAAGCCCGACGCCGCCTGGATCGACGAGCTGACGACGGCCGTCGGCCTCGGCGACCGCCTCTCACACAGGCCGTCGCAGCTCTCCGGTGGGCAGCAGCAGCGGGTCGCCATCGCGCGCGCCCTGGTCTCCAAGCCCACGGTCATGTTCGCCGACGAGCCGACAGGCAATCTCGACTCCAGGACAAGCGGAGAGATCCTGGAGCTCCTGCGTGCGTCCGTCTCGAGCTACGGCCAGACGACAGTGATGGTCACCCACGATGCCCATGCGGCGGCCATCGCCGACCGGATCCTCTTCCTGGCCGACGGCCTGATCGTCAAGGACATGGGCTCCTCGACGGCCCGCGAGATCCTCGAGACGCTCGAGGAGGTGACGACGGCATGATCGGCGTCGCCATCAAGGGCTTGCTCGGACGCAAGCTCCGGGCCACGTTGACGGCCTTCGCAATCGTGCTCGGCGTCGCGATGATCAGCGGCGCATTCGTCCTCACCGACACGCTCGGCAAGAGCTTCGACAGCATTTTCGACGAGTCGTACAAGTCCACCGACGCCGTCATCAGCTCGAAGCCGGCGGTCGGTTCGAGCACCCAGAGCGATGCGGCGCCGGCGTTCGCGGCCGGCGTCCTCACCCATGTCCAGGCCCTCTCCGGCGTCCACTCCGCGCAGGGCTCGATCGAGGACAAGGCGCGGCTCGTCGACCCGGACGGTGGCGCGATCGGCAGCGCGGACGAGGGCATCGCCCTCGGCATCCCCGCAGCGACAGCCGACCAGAGCCTCAACCCGATGAAGCTCGTCACCGGGCAGTGGCCTTCCGGCGATGGGCAGATCGCGATCGACAAGTCCACGGCCGATCGGCGCCACTTCACGGTTGGGGAGACCGTCGGCGCGTTCGGGGACGGCCCCGTCGTGAACTACCGGATCAGCGGCATCGTCCGCTTCGGCTCCGTCGGATCGATCGGCAAGACGACGATCACGGTTTTCGACCTGCCGACGGCCCAGCGCCTGTTCGACAAGGTCGGCAAGCTCGACGTGATCCGCGTCGGGGCCGACCCGGGCGTCGCCCCGGCGCAGCTCGTTCGCGAGATCACGCCGCTCCTGTCGAAGACGACGCAGGTGAAATCGGCAACCGCCCAGGCGGCCGCGGACAGCAGCGAGACCCAGGACGGGTTGAACGTCATCAAGTACGCCCTGCTCGGCTTCGCCGGCATCGCGCTCTTCGTCGGCAGCTTCGTCATCGCCAACACGCTCGCGATCACGGTCGCGCAGCGGATGCGTGAACTCGCCACGCTGCGGACGCTGGGCGCCTCGCGGCGGCAGGTGCTCGGCTCGGTCATCCTCGAGTCCGTGGTCGTCGGCTTGCTGGGTTCGATCGCCGGGCTCTTCCTCGGCCTCGGAATCGCGGTGGGGTTGACCGTGCTCCTCAAGGCGACCGGCGTCGACCTCCCCGACCACAGCCTCGTGTTCTCCATGAGGACGGTCGTGGTCAGCATCGGCGTCGGGACCCTGATCTCGCTGCTGGCGAGCCTGCGGCCGGCCGTGCGCGCCACGCGCGTCGAGCCGATCGCCGCCGTTCGCGAGGGTGCGGTCATGCCGGCGTCGCGGTTCGCCCGCTATGCGCTCGCGACCTCGGCCATCGTCGGGGCGGCATCGGTCGCGCTCTTCTCCTACGGCATGTTTGCGAGTGACGTGGAGATCAAGACGCGGTTGTTCGTACTGGTCGCGGGCGTCCTTCTGATGTTCGTGGCCGTCGCGATGATCGCGACACGGATCGTCCGTCCGCTTGCCTTCGTCCTGGGAGCGCCGGGAGCCCGCTTCGGCGGTACGCCCGGAAGCCTGGCCCGTGAGAACGCTGTCCGAAGCCCGGCCCGGACGGCATCGACGGCCGCCGCCGTGATGATCGGTCTGGCGCTGATCACGTTCGTGGCGGTGATCGGCCAGGGCTTCAAGAGCTCGTTCACGGACGCGGTCAACACGCTCTTCCTCGCCGACTACTCGGTGTCGGCCGGGAGCAACGGCCAGCCGCTCACGAACAAGGCCGCCGCTGCCGTCGCAACCGCGCCAGGCGTCACCGCGGTGTCCCAGATGCGCTCCGGTGAGGCCAAGGTGGGCGGGAAGACCGTCTTCGTCACCGGCGTCGACAAGAGTCTGACGAAGGTCGTCGACATCCAGTGGAAGAGCGGTTCGAAGAGCGTCCCGGCGGAGCTCGGCACGAGCGGAGCGTTCGTCCTCGACCGGTACGCCACGGACAACTCGCTGAAGGTCGGCTCGCCGCTCGCGATGGAGACGCCGACCGGCAAGACCATCCGGGTGCATGTCACCGGGATCGTCGACCCGCCCAAGGGCGGCTCACCGTTCGGCGAGATCTCGGTGTCCGATGCAGCCTTCGACGCGTCGTTCGCAGACCACGACAACGAGTTCACGTTCGTGAACATCCGCGGCGGCCCGTCGGACGCGAACACCGCCGCACTCGAGAAGAGCCTCACCGCGTTCCCGGCCGCCGTCGTCGAGACCCGCGACGAGTTCCGGGCGAGTCGCACCCAGGACCTGAACCAGACTCTGCAGATCCTGTACGCGCTGCTCGGCCTCTCGGTGATCGTGAGCCTCTTCGGCGTCGTCAACACACTCGTCCTCTCGGTGTTCGAGCGGACGCGCGAGCTCGGCATGCTGCGGGCGATCGGTATGACGCGCCGCCAGGTCCGCCGCATGATCAGGCACGAGAGCATCGTCACCGCCCTGATTGGCGCAGCGCTCGGGATCGGCGTCGGGATGTTCCTCGCCGTGCTCACGACGACCGCGCTCTCCAAGTACGGCGTCGTGTTCGCGGTGCCTTACGGCACGCTCGTCGTCTTCGTCGGCATCGCGATCCTCGCCGGCATCCTGGCCGCGATCCTGCCCGCCAGGCGCGCCTCGCGGCTGAACATCCTCGACGCGCTCCAGTACGAATGATCCGAATCATCGGGGCCGTCGTTCTGGTCATCGCAGCCGCGGCGCTTCTGGGTGGCGCTGCGGTCATCGCCGCCGACGCCACCCAGCGAGATTCCGACGGCTACTACGCCTCCGGCGTGGAGACGCTGACAACGCCGACCCATGCGCTCGTCTCGAACGGGCTCGACGTCGGCACCGACGGTCCGGACTGGCTCTTCCGTCAGGCCCGCCTCGGCACCGTCCGCGTGACGGCGTCCGGGACGGCGTCGAGACCGATCTTCGTGGGGATCGCGCGGAAGCCGCTGGTGGACCGATACCTGCGGGGCGTCGGGCACGACGAGATCACCGACTTCGAGGTCGACCCGCTCTCGGTGACCACGGTCCGCCGGCCGGGCAGCGCGGATGCCGCCGCGCCTGCGGCCGAGAGCTTCTGGGCGCGGTCTGCATCCGGGTCGGGGCGCCAGACAATGACGTGGCCGGTGCAGAAGGGCGCCTGGGCCGTCGTGATCATGAACGCCGACGGCTCACGCGGTGTTCTGTCCAGCGTGAGCGTCGGCGCCAAGGTCGGCTTCCTACGAGGGCTCGGCATCGGCCTGCTGATCGCCGGAGTCATCCTGGCGGCCGCCGGTGCCTTCGCCATCGCCATGGGCATGCGCAGGCCGCGCCCACCGGCAACTGCGGTAGGCGGAGCCACGCAGTTGACGACGACGTGACGCGGCTGGCGACATGCTGTTTTGCCGTCATCGCCCTGCACCTCGCCGACGACAACTTCCTGCAGCCCCAGCCGGGCGCATCGGCGGGCGACCACCTGGTCAGCGGGCTCGTGCCTCTGGTTCTGCTGATGTTGGCGGCGACGGCATATCGACGCGGGCAGGGCGCCCGGCGCGCAGCGGTGGCGCTGGCCGCCGGCGTCTTCGGCGTCGTCGCCGGAGTCGAGGCGGCCTACTACACGATCAACGGAGGCCCGTCGGGCGACGACTACACAGGCCTCGCTGCGCTGGCCGCCGGGCTCACCCTCATCGCCCTGGCTGGAGCCATCTTCTGGAAGACGCGGCGGATGGACGGGAGCCGCGGCCGCCGGTACCTCCTTCGAGCTCTCATGGCCGTTGCCGGCGCCGTGATCGTGTTCGCGGTCGGGCTGCCGATCGGCGTCGCATACGTCGGCACGCACGTGGGGCGGCTTCCGGAGGATCACATCGACTTCGGCCCGACCGCCGAGAGCGTCACGCTCACCACGAGCGACGACGTCGAGCTCGCCGCCTCCTACATTCCTTCGCGGAACCGCGCCGCTGTGATCGCCTTCCCGGGCCGCTCGGGCCCTCAGGCGCATGCCCGGATGCTCGCCCGGCACGGCTACGGCGTGCTGCTCTTCGACCAGAGGGGCGACGGCGACAGCGAGGGTGATCCCAACGCCCTCGGATGGGATGGGGAGAAGGACGTCATGGCAGCGATCGCGTACCTGAAGCGCCGTCCCGACGTCGACCCCCGCCGGATCGGTGGGATCGGGCTGTCGGTCGGCGGAGAGATCCTCCTCCAGACCGCAGCGCACACCGAAGACCTCCGGGCCGTGGTCTCGGAGGGGGCAGGCTCGCGTTCCGTCGGCGAAGAGCTGGAGCGGGGCGGCGCTGACAAGTGGTTGGGAGACGCCCAGATCTCGGCACTGCTCAGCGCCGGGATGACGGTGTTCTCCAACCACCTGCCGCCGCCGCACCTGAACGACCTCGTCCCGAAGATCGCACCGCGATCCATCTTCCTGATCTACACCACGCACGGCGTCGACACCGAGGATCTCAACCCTGAGTACTTCCGCGTCGCCCACGAGCCCAAGACGATCTGGAAGATCCCCGAAGCCTCCCACACCGGGGGAATCGAGGCCCGTCCGCGCGAGTACGAGCGACGCGTCGTCGGGTTCTTCGATCACGCCCTGCTCGGCCCGCTCGCGCGTCTCGGCGCCTGAGCGCAGGCCGGCCAAACACACCAGAAACCCGCCCCCGAAACGACGTGTTGCCCGTCTGCCGGATCGCCCCGGTGCGTGCGAGGGTGAGCGAGCCCCGCACCTGCGAGAGGAGCAGCGATGAAGACGCGCGTTATCCAGGACACTCCCGAGCCGCCCGGCCCCACGGGCAACGGCGCTCGACCTCCGAACCGACCGACCAACCTTTCCGGTCGGATGGGCCGCTGGAGCGCGCATCACCGCAAGATCGCGATCTTCGGGTGGCTGGGGTTCGTGGTGGTCGCGTTCATGTCGGGCAATCTCGTCGGCGTCACGAAGATCGACAACAACACGTCCGGCGTGGGCGAGTCCGGGCGAGCCGCCAGGATCCTCGACGCCGGCTTCAAGCAGCCTGCCGGCGAGACGGTGCTGGTCCAGAGCCAGACACTCCACGCGAGCGACCCGGCCTTCCGCGCGGTAGTCGCCGATGTGGTCGCGAAGGTCTCGAAGTTCGCGATCGTGACGAACGTCAGCTCGCCCCTCGAGGCCGGAAACGCGGGCCAGATCGCTCCGAGCGGCCGCGCCGCGCTCGTCGACTTCGACATTCGCGGCGACTCGACCGATGCGACGACGAAGATCGAGCCGGTTGTCGCCGCCGTGGACGACGTCCAGAAGGCGAATCCCCAGTTCTTCGTAGGCGAGTTCGGGGATGCGAGCACGGAGAAGCAGATCGAGGGCGCCTTCCTGGACGACCTCGCGAAGGCGGGGATGCTGTCGCTCCCCCTGACGCTCATCATCCTGGTGGTCGTCTTCGGCAGTCTGGTCGCGGCCGGCATTCCGCTCCTGCTCGCGCTGACGGCCATCTTCGCGACGTTCGGGCTGATCGCAGTGCCGAGCTCGCTGGTGCCGATCGACGAGACCGTCTACGAGCTGATCCTGCTGATCGGGCTAGCCGTCGGTGTCGACTACTCGATGTTCTATCTGAAGCGGGAGCGGGAGGAGCGGGCCGCGGGACGCAGCGAACAAGCGGCCCTCGAGGCCGCAGCAGCCACCTCCGGCCGGTCCGTGCTCATCTCCGGTCTCACCGTGATCATCGCGATGGCCGGGATGTTCTTCGCCGGAATCCAGGGGATGACCGAGTTCGGCCTGGCCACGATCATGGTGGTCGCGGTCGCAATGGTCGGCTCGCTGACCGTCCTGCCGGCCGTCCTCTCGCTGCTCGGCGATCGGGTCGACCAGGGGCGCGTCCCCTTCGTCGGCCGCCTCCGCCGAGACGGCGGCGACGGCCGGATCTGGGGAGCGATCGTCGACCGCGTCCTACGGCGTCCGCTCGTCTCGGTCGCGCTGGCGGGCGGTCTGCTCATCGCGATCGCGCTGCCCGGCCTTCAGCTCCACATCGTGGACGCGAATCCCTCGACGTTCCCGCAGTCCCTTCCGGTCATCCAGACGTACAACCACCTCCAGAAGGCGTTCCCCGGTGACGGCATCCCGGCCAACGTCGTCGTGAAGGCGCCGGACATCGAGGCGCCCGAGATGCAGGCGGCGATCGCCGACCTGAAACGACGCGCGCTGGCCAGCGACCAGCTGAACGGGCCGATCACCGTCGACGTGAACAGGGCGGCGACGGTCGCGAGCATCACGATTCCCGTCTCCGGCACGGGCACCGACGCCGCATCGAACGCATCATTGGCGACGCTGCGCGATGACATCGTGCCGGCAACCGTCGGGTCGCTGCCCGACGCCGAGGTCGGAGTGGCCGGATTCACGGCCGAGTCGAAGGACTTCAGCGACAAGATCAAGTCGGTCGCCCCGCTCGTCTTCGGCTTCGTGCTCCTGTTCGCGTTCGGGCTGCTGCTCTTCGCCTTCCGATCACTCGTGATCGCGGCGACGGCGATCGCCCTCAACCTCCTGTCCGTAGCCGCGGCCTACGGCGTTCTCGTGCTCGTGTTCCAGCACGGCTTCGGGAAGGGGCTGCTCGGCTTCGAGTCGACCGCAGGCATCGACTCGTTCCTGCCGATCTTCATCTTCGTGATCCTGTTCGGGCTCTCGATGGACTACCACGTGTTCATCCTGAGCCGGATCCGCGAGGCGTACGACCGCGGGATGACCACCGACGAGGCAGTCACGCACGGCATCAAGACGACCGCCGGAGTCGTCACCAGCGCGGCGATCGTGATGGTGTGCGTGTTCTCCGTGTTCGCCACGCTCCAGATGCTGATCTTCAAGCAGTTCGGCGTCGGCCTGGCGGTCGCGATCCTGATCGACGCCACGGTCGTCCGGGCGGTGCTCCTGCCCGCGACGATGAAGCTCCTCGGCGACTGGAACTGGTACCTGCCCAGGTGGCTGGACTGGCTGCCTCACCTCGAGCACGGCGGCTCGATCCAGCCGCCGGAGCCGGCCGCGCCCGTCAAGGCGCCCCCGGCCCTGAGCCCCACGGGCCGCTGATCGGCTCAACGCCCCTCCGGCAGGCATGCCTGCCGGAGGGGCCGGTCACTCGCTCCCGGTGTGCTCGACGATCGCCCGGGCGACCGCCTGCCAGTCGGCGCGGTCGAGACCGTGTCCGCCGCCCTCCAGCGTCAGCAGCCTCGCGCCGGGGATCGCCCCCGCGAGCGCCGCGCCGTGCGCGAGCGGGAACATGGGATCCGCCGTGCCGTGGATGACCAGGACCGGCACGGCGATGAAGGACAGCGGCTCGCGCGAGACCTCTTCATCCGCGAGGGCGCCGTGGTTCTGGGCGGCCGCGAAGTTCCGCGCCCGCTCCACGTCCCGGCGCGCAAGCTCGCGCACGGCGTCCTCGTCGAAGCGCCCGCTCCCCCGCAAGCACCCGCCAGTAGTCGACCAGGTACTCGATCACCGAGCCGGCATCGGACCAGTCCACCTCCTCGCTCGCGAAGAACCGCCGGAGCTCCTCGCTGCTCCCCGGGAGCTCTCGCTCGTCGGGCAGCGCGAGAGAGGTGCTGATCAGGATGAGCGACCGCACGCGATCGGGGAAGTCGAGCGCCATCAGCTGCGCCAGCGCTCCGCCCATCGAGACCCCGACGACGTGCGCAGCCGGGATGTCGTACGCGTCGAGCACACCGGCGGCGTCGGCGACCAGATCCGAGCCGGCGTACCCGGGGTGGCCCGGCTCGTAGGTGACGGAGCGTCCGGTGTCGCGATGGTCGTACCGGATCACGAACCGCCCGCCGTCGCTCAGCATCCGGCAGAACCCGTCCTCCCACCAGAGCATCGACCCGCCCATCCCCATGACGAGCAGGATCGACGGGTCGGCCGGGTCGCCGAACGCCTCGGTGCAGAGCTCAACGCCGGTCGCCTCGATCATCCGCTCGGCCATCTCGCGCCCGCGCAGTCGCGTCAGTCCGGGTACTCGTCCTTGCGGTAGGTGCGCGGCTCGTCCGGTTGCGGCTTCGGCGTGCGGTCAGCCAGGAAGCTGAAGTACGGCGCGACGAACGGGTCGGGCGCCGACACGGTGTACGTGTGGTAGACGGTCCCGTTCTCGCGGGCGAAGGCGATCCAGCTCGGGTTCTCGCGCAGTCCGTCCTTGAGCTCGGCCCCGACCTGGCCCGACCACTCCTCGAGCCACTCGGGCGGGCTCTCGATCATCTCCCTGACCTGGGGGATCGCCTGTGCCTGATCCTCGGTCAGCATGAGGCCGAAGTCGAGCGGGAAGTCGGTGTTGTACGTGGACACGTAGGGGAACTGCCAGCCCATCCGCCGCTTGTAGGCGGTCAGCCGCTCGATCGGCGCCCGCGAGAAGCAGATCAGCGTCACGTCGGCGTGGTTCAGATGCACGAGCGTGCCGTCGAGCCCGTCGGCCAGACTGGTGCAGCCGGGGCAGGCGCCCAGCGTGTAGTCCGGGCCGAACATGACGTTGTAGGCGAGCAGCTGCGAGCGCCCGTCGAAGAGCTCGGCGAGCGTCTTCTTCCCCTCTTCCGTGTCGAACTCGTACTCCTTCTCGACAGGCACCCAGGGGAGCTCCAGCCGCTTCCGCTTGATCTCCTCGTTTCGCTCCGCCTGCTCGCCCTCGAGCTTCGCGAGCTCCGCTCGGGCCGCCTCCCATTCCTCACGTGTTCCGATCGTGTGGTCGGGCATCTCATTTCCCCCTTTTCGTGATCAGGACATGAGACCGGGGCCGGCATGAGAACTCATCGCACCGGCTTGCGATGAATTCCCACCCGCCGGCAGGTCCAGACACGAGATGACCGGGATCATGCAGAACCTCACCGCTCGCAGCCGGACGACGCTCGTGCTGGTTGCCGCAGCGCTCGCCGCATGGGTGGTCACGATCGGACGGATGCGCGGAATGGACGCGGGGCCGGGCACCGACCTCGGCGGGCTCGGCTGGTACCTCGGAATCTGGGTGACGATGACCGCGGCGATGATGCTGCCCACCGCTGCGCCGGCGGCGCGACGGGCCGCGCGAGGCGCCTCCGCCGTGCCGACGCTGTTCTTCACGGCCGGCTATCTGAGCGTCTGGACGGGCTACGGCGTCGTGGCCTACGGCGTCTACCGGCTCGTGGGCTCGCTCGACATCGGTCAGCTCGCCTGGGACCGCGGCCGGCCCGTACGCGGCGGGCGGCGTGATCGTCGCCGCAGGGCTCTACGAGCTGACGCCGTTCAAGCGGGAGAGCCTGCGCCGCTGTCGTCGCGCTCCGCACGGGAACGCCGTTCGCAGCGGCATCGCGCACGGCCTCGACTGCGTCGGCTGTTCCGGCGCGCTGATGGCGGTCCTGTTCGTTCTGGGCGTGATGAGCCTCTTCTGGATGGCGGTCGTCACCGTCCTGATCTTCGCGGAGAAGGTGCTCCCGCTCGGTCCCCGGCTCATCCCCGTGTTCGCGGCGGCTCTGGTCGCCCTCGGCATCTGGGTCGCCGTCTCGCCCGCGAGCGTGCCCGGGCTCACGCAGCCGACCGGTTCGCCGCCGATGCAGATGGCGGGACGAGTGACTCGTTAGTACTCGTCGTGGCGGCGCACCCAGTGCGGCCGCGTGCCGCTCTCGTCGCGCCCGTTCGGCGTGCGGTCGAGCAGGCCGTAGTAGGCCATCGCGGGCTCGAGGCCGCGGGCCGTGCTGACGTACGTCCGGTAGACGCTGCCATCCGCGAGCGTGTAGACGCTCAGACCGGGCCCCTCCGCCACGTAGCCCCCGGGGCTCGTCCCGCACATCTCCGCGTTCTGGACGACCGTGGGCGGGATCTCGCCCTCCAGGAACGGCTTCAGCTCTTCCTCGGTGTGCATGAAGCCGAGGTCGCGGTTGAAGTCGCTGCCGGCGCTCGAGACCCAGTCGATGTCCCAGCCCATCCGCTCCCGGTAGGCCAGCAGCTTCGCGAGCGGCCCGCGCGACGCGAGCAGCAGCGTGGTGTCGCGGGCGCGCAGGTGCGGCACCTGCGGCGCGAGCGTGTCGGCGATCGACGAGCAGACCGGGCAGCCCGCGTCGTAGGACGGCCCGAACATGAAGTGGTAGACCATCAGCTGGCTGCGGCCGTCGAAGAGCTCGGCCAGGCTCTCCGTGCCCCGCTCGGTCTCGAAGCGGTAGTCCTTCTCGACCCTGACCCACGGCAGCCGGCGCCGCTTCGCGGCCAGCTCGTCGCCCCGGCGGGTGAGCTCCTTCTCCTCCCGGAGCAGCGCGTCGCGCTCGGACTGCCACTCCTCCTGCGTGCCGATCCTGTGCTCGGCCATCGGCGCCTCCCTCCTGGTCACTCCGCCCGGCTCAGGCCGTGCCGCGCGAGCGGGCCCCGCCCACCGCGAGCACGAGCAGCGCCGCGATGATCACGGCCGTCAGGAACTGGCCGATCCAGCCGACGTCGAGGACGTCGTTCGCGACGATGCCGCCGAGGAGCGAGCCCGCGATGCCGAAGAGCGCGGTCTCGACGAGGGTCAGGTTCTGGCGTCCGGACACGACCAGCCGGGCGAGGCCGCCGATCAGGAGCCCGACGAGGCCGTACCAGACCAGCGACCAGAGCACGGAGAGCGCGAACCCGAGCGCCCCGAACCCGAACGCCAGCAGGAGCACAATCACGATCAACGCGATCAGCGCAGCGGACATGCCTCCACTCTATCCTGAATCCGCCATGGCCGACTCGACACTGACGAAGCTCGGCAACCCGGACGCCCGCGCCGACCGGCAGCTGGAGGTCTTCGAGACGGGCGATCCGGCCCTTCGGGTGACGCTGAACTGCGCCGAGTTCACCTGCCGCTGCCCGATCACGAACCAGCCGGACTGGGCGACGATCACGATCAGCTACGTGCCCGCCGGCCGGATCGTCGAGAGCAAGAGCGTCAAGCTCTACCTCGAGACGTTCCGCGAGGAGGGCATCTTCCACGAGCACCTGGCGACGACGATCCGGGACGATTTCGTGGCCGCCCTCGACCCGCGGTCGCTCGAGGTCACGGTCGACTTCAACTCGCGCGGCGGCATCGCCATCTCGGCGCAGAGCTCGTACGACCGCGACGCCGGGTCGCGCTAGCCGGTCTCGGCGAGGATCGGCCCGCCGCCCTGGCGGGCCCAGCGCTCGACGAGCGCCCAGAGCACGATCGCCACGAGCGCCATCTCGAGCTTTCCGACGAACTGCCCCTTCCAGAACGAGAGGTCGTGGAAGGCGAGCTGCAGGAAGATCAGGCTGTCGATCGCCGCGCCGACGACCGCGCCGCACGTCGCGGCGATCGTCCAGCCGCGGCGGGCCAGCGGGCGTGTAGACGAGGAAGTCGGCGAGTCTCCGAGAAGAGGAACGCGGCGGCGCTGGCGAAGGCCAGGCTGGGGCTGATCCAGTACGAGAGGCCCGCGCCCACGAAGATCGCGGCGACCGACACGGGGCGGCCCATGACGCGCTGGACGATGTTCCGGAGCACGAGCGCCGCGCCGGCGCAGTAGACGCCGGCCGGGGCCTGGAGCCCGAACCCCACCGACACGAATCCGACGTGCTCGACGAGGTAGTTCGCGAGCCAGATCGTGCCGACGTAGAGGGCGAGCGCCGTCAGTCCGAGCACCCGGTGCCATCTCATCTGCTCCATCCGTCCGGCACCCTACCCGTCGGGGAATCCCCGATGCCGTGACCCCCGGGGGGGCGTAGGCTCGACCATGATGGGCGACGCGAACACACCGCACCGGAGCAAGAGAGACATCGGCCGCATCCTCGGGCCGATCGCCGCGGTGGGCACGATCGTCGTCCTGGTCGTCGGCGTGATCGCGCTGCCGCGGCTCGTCCAGGGCCCGACAGTGGACGCGGGCCGGTGGTTCACCGTCAACGACGTCCATTACCGGGTCGACGTCATCCGCAACAACCGTAACGGCCTGGTCGTTGCCGTCCACACCCGGAACACCGAGGACACCCCGCAGCACCCCGGCCGGGCCATCTACAAGCTCGTCGTCCGCGCCGGGGGCGAGAAGGTCGAGTGGGACTGCGAGAAGATCGACTGCATGGGCGGCCCGCTGCCCCCCGGTGCGTCGCGCACCTCGACGCTCGAGTTCCTGGTCACGCGGCCGGCCGACTCGCTCGAGTTCGTGGACACGACCAACGAGATCTCCGGTCGCGTCGCGCGGATCCGCCTGCGCCCGACAACGGGCTGACGCACGCTCAGGCGCCCGCCTCCACCCGCAGCTCCGTCTGCCCCACCCGGATCACCGACCCGTCGACGAGCGCGGCGCGGCCTGTCAGGCGGCGGCCGTCGACGAAGGTGCCGTTGGTCGACCCGAGATCGGTGATGTCCGCCCCGCCGTCGCCGATCCGGACGATCGCGTGATAGCGGCTGACCTCGTCGTCGTCCAGCATGATCCCGGCCTCGATGCGGCCGATGATCGCGTCCTGGTGGACGTCGAAGCGCGTCCCGGACGGGCCGCCGCGGATGATGACGAGCCCGAGGGTCACAGACGCCGATCGTACCCCGCCGGCCCCGGTGAGATCCGCGAGCGCGGTTGCAACGTATACCGGGATCTGACAGCATCGGCGGCGCCTGAGCCGGAGGCGTGGCTGACCCCTGGCCGGGAAGATTTCCCGGCGTGAGCCGTCTTGTGAAGACGGGAGGTTGGACGCAGTGGCGGTAGTTGTGCACTCAATCGAGTGTTTTTCTGCATGCGCGACGGGCGAGGCCGCCTGATGCCCACCGAGCCGATGGTCGGCACCGAGTTCGCGGGATACCGCCTGAACGCGGTCATCAGCCGCACGAACATGAGCGTCGTCTACACGGCCGAGCATCCGCGCCTCGGCCACGCGATCGCGCTCAAGGTGCTCGCCCCTGACCTGGCGACGAACGACCGCTTCCGCGAGCGCTTCGTGAGCGAGTCGCGCATGGCGGCCGGCATCCACCACCCGAACGTCATCCCGATCTACGACGCCGGCCCCAGCGACGGACTCCTCTACATCGCCATGCTCTACGTCGCCGGCGCCGACCTGCGCGCGATCCTCAAGGAGCGCGGGCGCCTGTCGCCCGAGCAGGCCGTGCTCCTCCTCGGCCAGGCCGGCCGGGGCCTCGACGCCGCCCACCGCCAGGGCCTCGTCCACCGCGACGTCAAGCCCGGGAACATGCTCGTCGAGCGCGGCGAGGACCAGGAGCCCGACCACGTCTACCTGTCCGACTTCGGGATCACCAAGCGCGCGCTGACCCACACCGGCCTCACCTCCACGGGCCAGTTCGTCGGCACCGTCGACTACGTCGCTCCGGAGCAGATCGCGGGCGGCCATGTCGACGGCCGCGCCGACATCTACTCGATGGGATGCGTCCTGTACGAGTGCCTGGTCGGCAGCGTCCCGTTCGTCAAGGAGTACGAGCAGGCGATCGTCTACTCGCACCAGTACGAGGCGGCGCCGCGCGCAAGCGAGCTGCGCACCGACCTGCCCGAGGCGATCGACCACGTGATCGCCCACGCGACCGCGAAGAACCCCGGCGACCGGTACCCCACCTGCCGGGCGATGATCGACGCTGCAGCCGAGGCGTTCGGGCTGGCCGACAGCCGTCCGGTGCGGGTCGCCACCGTCATCTCCGACCAGCCGTCGCAGTCGACGCCGCCGCCCTACCCGTCCACCCCGCCGCCGTCGACGCCGCCGCCGTCGACGCCGCCCCCCTCGACGCCACCGCCCTCGACGCCACCGCCGGCCGCCGCGCCGCCGCCCTCGTACGTCCCCCCGCCGACGCCTCCCGAATCACCCGCGCCCGCGGCGCCGGCCGCGCAGCAGCCGTGGCCGCAGCAGCAGCGGGCCTGGCTCACATCGGTGCTGGTCGCCGTGATCGCCCTCGCCCTGGGCGTGGCGCTCGCGAGCGTCGCCTTCCTCGCCACCCGGGACAACGGCGGCACGACCACCGTCGTCGACGCGGCCGGGCAGGGGACCGAGCCCACGACCGGTCAGAGCACGACCGGCGCGAACGCCGCCGCGAACGGCTTCCCGGCCAACTCCGCGTCGCTCCAGCTCGTGATGGACCCGCGCGTGCTCGGCCACGGTCAGTGCGAGGACACGCGCACGGCCCTGCCGGGCGTGCCCGCGTCGATCAGCACCCCGGCCGTCGAGATGGTGCGCTGCCACGCCCCCAAAGCCCAGTTCCCGACCGTGACGTACGAGGTGCTGCTCTACCCGGACACGACCACGCTCGTGCAGCAGTTCGGCTCGATCCTGAGGTCGTGGCAGCGGACGGGGAAGTGGATCCGCGGACCGCAGGCGTGCGCCTCGGGCGCCGGCAAGGTGTTCTCCGGCGGCCCGGTCAAGTGGCTGCACCCCGCCAACCCCCCGGCGCCGGCCGCCCTCGCCGGCTACCGCGCCTGCTACAACGCGGCGCCCGCACCGCTCATGGTGTGGACGCACATGCGCAACAACGGGGAGCTCCAGACCGACCACTACGACACGCTCGTGGTGGCGACGACCTCGAACAGCGGCACCCTCCCGAGCGATCTGCGCGACTTCTGGCGCTTCATGGGCACGCTGCGCACGCCCGTCGGCAAGTCGCTCGACAGCTCGGAGCTGCCACCGCTCCCGGCATGACCGAGCTCGCGCTGGGGGCGCGGATCGGGCCCTACACCCTCGTGCGCCGCATCGGCGAGGGCGGCATGGGGGTCGTCTACGAGTGCAGCCGTGGACGGATCGACCCAGGCCGTCGCGGTGAAGCTGCTGCGCCCCGAGCTGGCGCAGAACGACGACTACCGGCGCCGCTTCCAGCACGAGGTGCGCGCGGCGAGCGAGGTCGGGCATCCCGGGCTCGTGCCGATCGTCGACGCGGGCGAGGCCGACGGATACCACTACCTGGCGATGCCGTTCGTGGGCACGCGGACGCTCAAGGCGGTGATCCGCGCCGACAGCCGGGTGTCGCTCGAGCAGACGCTCGCGATCGCCGAGCGGCTGGGGTCGGCGCTCGACGCGATCCACGAGCGCGGGCTCGTCCACCGGGACATCAAGTCGTCGAACATCCTCCTGGCCGACGCCGACGGCGCGGCGATGCTGTCCGACTTCGGCGTGGCGAAGGGCGCGGGCTACACCGTCCTCACGCGCACCGGCCTGATGGTGGGCACGCTCGACTACCTGGCGCCGGAGCTGATCCGGGGCGATCCCGCGACGCCGGCATCCGACGTCTACGCGTTCGCATGCCTCGTCTACGAGTGCCTGGCGGGGGCGCCGCCGTTCAGCTCCCGGTCGATGTTCGAGATCGGCTACGCGCACCTGAACGATGCGCCGGCGGGCCTGCACGGCCACGTCGCCGGCGTCTCGGCCGAGCTCGACCGCGCGCTCCTGCGCGGGCTCGAGAAGGAGCCGGCCCGCCGCCCGCACCTGGCCGGCGCCTACGCGGGCATGCTCCGGATCGTCGATCGCAGCTACGGCGGGGCGGGATGAACCGTGGCCCGGGACACTCCGGCGGGTGCACGAACGCGCGCGCGTCTGCCACACTCCAAAGATGTCTGACAACACCCGGATCACGGCGGTGCACCACCGGCGGCCGCTCCCGGAGGGGACCGTCACCTTCGTCTTCACGGACATCGAGGGGTCGACGAGCCTTCTGCGCCGCCTGCGCGGGCGCTACGGGGAGATGATCGGCGCCCACGGCCGCCTGATCCGGAATGCGCTGGACGAGCACGGCGGATGGGAGATCGACACGCAGGGCGACGCCTTCTTCTGCGTCTTCGGCCGCGCGGGCGCCGCGGTGGCGTTCGCCGCCTCCGTGCAGAGCGCGATCGCCGGGCACGACTGGCCCGAGGGCGTGCCCGTGCGGATCCGGATCGCGATCCACACCGGCGAGCCGGAGCTGGCCGACCGCCGCTACTACGGCCTCGAGGTCCACCGCACCGCGCGGCTGTGCGCGACCGCCCGCGGCGGCGAGGTGGTGCTCTCCGATCTGGCCGCCTCGCTCGTCAAGGAGCAGCTGCCGGGCCAGGCCGCCCTGGTCGAGAAGGGCACCGTCGAGCTGAAGGACTTCCCCGGCACGACGCGCGTCTTCCGGCTGACTCTGCCCGGGGCGGAGGACGTCACCACGGGCGCAACATCCGATGTCGTCTCGGCCGAGCCGTTCCGCGGCGCCCACGAGGCGCTCGGGCTGCGGGTCGCCGAGGGGCGGCGGCCGGTACACCCCCACGGCGAGGCCGGCGGCCGCGAGATCCTGATCGTCTCCGACTCGGCCGCGGGGGTCGAGGAGCTGCTCGCGTTCGCGCAGGCCGCGGCGTGTCGCGACCACGCCCGGGGCATGATCCTCACGAGCGTGGTCGACGACCCGGACGACGTGCTGCCGGCGACGCGGATGCTGGCCGGGTTCCGCGACCGTCTGGCCGGGACGGGCGTGACGAGCCGCGTGGCCGCGTTCCGCGCGTCCAACGCCGGCGCCGCCGTCGAGAAGCTCGCGCTGCGGCAGGAGGTGGGCCTTGTCGTCGTCGGCGCCGCCGGGCTCGTCGACGGCGAAGGAGACGAGCTCGCGACCGACATCCTGCGATCCGCCCCGTGCGACGTCGCCCTCCACCTGGCCCGCCCGGACACGCGCCCGCAGGGGCCGGTGATGGTGCCGTTCGCCGGCACGGAGCACGACTGGGCCGCGCTCGAGCTGGCGACGACGATCGCCGCGTCGACGGGCGTCTCGCTCATCCTCACCGGGAGCAGCACGCCCTCGGCCGGCGACGAGGGCGACGCCAGCCGCCTGCTCGCGGCCGCGTCCCTGATCGTCCAGCAGATCGGCGGCCTGATCGCCGAGCCGCTCCTGATCCCTCGCGGCGCCGACGCCGTCGTCGAGGCGGCCGCCGCCGCCTCGCACGTGATCACCGGCGTCCCCGCCGACTACGAGCGGCGCGGCATCGGCAGCACCCGCCGCGAGGTCGCCCGCCGGGTCGCGACGACCGTCACGCTCGTCCGCCGCGGCGCCCGCAGCGGCGTCATCTCGACCGACCGCGACGTCACCCGCTTCTCCTGGACGGGCACGAGCACCGGCTCGTGAGCCCGGCAAGTCGGGCTCTGACCCCGTTTCGGGCTGGCTGCACAAGGTGCCTGGCACCCGTGCGGGTGCCAGGCACCGGTCGGCTCGCTAGTAGCGGTAGCGGTGGGCGGCGACCACGTCCTCCGGCGACATGTCCCTGGCGACCTCGGCGTCGCCGCGGCGCACGGCCGTCCAGGCGCCGAGAAGGTCGTCGCCGAGCGCCGAGCGCACCGGCGCCGACCGCTCGACCGCCCTGATCGCCTCGTCGGCCGTCTCGGGCAGCCGCCGGATGCCGCGGCGCTTGCGCTCGTCCTCGGGCCACGCGCTGGGCTCGTCCTGGACCGGCTCGGGCAGCGTCAGCCCCTCCTCGATCCCGGCCAGGCCGGCTGCGATCACCGCGGCGAGCGCGAGGTAGGGGTTGCCGGACGCGTCCGACGCCTTCAGCTCGACGTTCGCCGCCGCCTCGGGCACGAGCCGGCCGGCCGGCACCAGCCGCAGGGCCGCCTCGCGGTTCTGCACGCCCCAGAACGCGAACGCGCTCGCGAAGTAGCCCGGCCGGCGGCGCAGGAGCGACGGCATGCTCGGCGCCGCCACGCTCGCGAGCGCCGGCAGCTCGCGCAGGAGCCCGGCCACCCACGCCTCGCCCTCGGCCGTCATCCCCGACTGGCCGTCGCCGCCGGCGAGCAGGTTGCGCCCGCCCCGCGAGACGGAGCTGTGGATGTGCCAGCCGTTCCCGGCGGCGGCAAGCGCGACCACCGGCGCGAACGAGGCCCGCAGGCCGTGGCGGCGGGCGGCGGCGTGGATCGTCTGCCGCGTGAGCATCTGCAGGTCGGCGGCGCTGACGGGGTCGGAGACGCCGATCGAGACCTCCATCTGGGCGAGGCCGTACTCGGCGTGCAGCTGGCCGACGGGGACGCCGTTCGCCGCCAGGTCTGCGAGCAGCTGGGCGGCGAACTCGTCGACCGCGAGCATCGCGTGCGGCGAGTACACCGGCCCGGAATGGGCCGGCGCGAGCTCCTCGCCGGCGTTGCCGACGAACCACTCGAGCTCGTAGCCGGCCCGCACCTCGAGGCCGGCGGCCTCCGCCCGCTCGACCGTCCGTTCGAGCACCCCGCGGGGGCAGTACGGCGACCGCTCGCCGTCGACGAGGAACTGGCGGCCCGGCGTCCACGCGAACGCCGGCTGGCCCGCCAGCGGGACGACCCGCTCCGGCGTCGCCACCAGCCGCACGTCGCCCGACGCGTTCGAGAGCGGCCCGTGGGCGAACGTGATCATGTCGTTCGAGAGGAACACCGGGAACAGCGTCGTGATCCCCACCCCGCGCTCGCACGCATCCTCGAGCCGGGCCGCCGGGACCGTCCGCGAGCGCGGGATCCCGTTGTTGTCGGCGAAGACGATCGTCAGGCCGTGCACGCCGTCGAGATCGGCCACGCTCAGTCTCCCGCGGCAGTGGTGTCCGTGAGCCCGTCGTGCCTGGCCAGGCCGGCGCCGACGCGGTTGGCGAGGCCGGGCAGGACGACCACGAGGACGACGCCGGCGATCACCCACGCGCCCGCCGTGTAGTAGTTCCAGCGGGAGGCCTTGGGCGCATCCGGATCGATGTTGTAGTAGAGCGTCGCGAGCAGCACGAGCAGCGCCGCGATCGGGACGACCATCTGCCAGCGGGCCACGCGCGCGCGCCCGCGGAACCACAGCATCCGCATCGCCCCGAGCGTCGCCAGGATGTAGGCGACGAGCAGGATCAGCGTGCCGATCACGCCCGACCACACGAAGACGTCGAAGGCCGAGCTGGTGAAGAAGACGCGGCAGATGAGGATGATCGCCGCCGCCGTGAGCGTGACCACGGCCAGCGCCCGGACCGGCTCGCCGGTCTGGCTGCGGATGCCGCCGAGCGCCGAGGTGCCGAGCCCGTCGCGGCTGAGCGCGAACAGGATCCGGGTGGCGCCCACGACGCAGGCGAGCGTGCAGCCGAACGCGCTGATCGCGGTGCCCAGCGTGATGATGTTCCCGACCCACGAGGTGATGTACTGCGAGCCGAGGTCGCCCAGCAGCGAGCCGGACGAGCCGAACGCCGCGACGCCCTTGGCGTCGGTGCCGAAGCCCATCATCTCGACGGACGTCACGAAGATGAAGTAGATGCCGCCGAAGATGGCGGTGCCGAGGATCGCGCGCGGGATCGCCCGGCGCGGCTCGCGCGTCTCCTCCCCCAGCGTCGCCGCCGCCTCGAATCCGGCAAAGGACAGGAACCCGAACACGGCGCCCTTGAAGATGTCGCCGATGCCGGTGCCCGCCGGGGGCGAGAACACCTTGAGCGTGAACGTCTGGTCGCCCGGCGCGTTGCCGCCGATGATCTTGACCAGGACGATGGTCGCCACGGCGATGATCAAAAGGACGGTCACGCCCTCGATCGAGAGCAGGATCCGCGTCGCGGTGTGGGCGGGGAAGCTGGCCAGCGCGAAGGCGCCGGCGAGGGCGATGAAGGCGAGCAGGAACTCCGACCAGAGCGGGTGGTTGTTCCAGATGCCGATCTCGTCGAGGAAGGTGGCGCCGAAGATGCCGGCCGCCGCGCTCGTGACGCAGGCGTAGAACGTGTAGGTGCCCATGAGCGACCAGCCGGCGAGGACGCCGAAGCGGGGCCCGAGCGTCGCGCCGACGAAGCCGAACACCGACCCGGCGTGGTTGTAGACCTGGCACAGGCGGACGAATGTGTACGACACGAGCAGGACGCCCACGGTCGCGAACACGAACGCCAGCGGCACCGCCCGGCCGACCAGGCCGACCGTGCCCTGCGGGTTGATGTTCGCCGCCATCGACGGCGCCATCAGGGCGATCGAGATGCCCACCGCCGCCGACAGCGACAGGCTGCCGCCTCGCAGCCCCTGCGTTCCCTCGCTCGATCCATGCGTTGCCATGGGACCCCTCCCAGATCGTGGTTCGCGCCGGGATTATGGCACCACGAACGGATCCCGTGGCGTGCGGGTAGGCTGCGTCCCGCTATGGCCCATTCGGTCGTTCACATCGACGACATCGAGCCGTCCGGCCGCGGCGGCGTCATCCGCTTCGTCCGCCGCGAGCTCGGCGTCGAGGCGTTCGGGATCAACCGCTTCGACCTGCCCCCGGGCGCCGAGGGCTTCGAGCACGACGAGGCGGCGACGGACCAGGAGGAGGTCTCGTTCGTCGTCGGCGGAAGCGGGCACTGGCGCGTGGACGGCGAGATGGTGCCCGTGCGCGAGGGGTCGTTCATCCGCTTCGACGCCGGGACGACGCGCTGCCCGGTCGCCGGCCCGGACGGGATGTCGTTCGTCTCCGTCGGCAGCCCGCGGGGGGCGTACTCCCCCCACGGGCCGTTCTAGATCGATCGATCAATCATCAGCTACTCGGTCGTCCGGCGGCGGTAGAGCGTCGTCGCGAGCGGCGCGAACACCATCAGGATCGCGATCGACCACAGGAGCGACGCGGCCACGGGATGCTGCATCGGCCAGGCGTCGATCGACGCGGACGGGTTGGGGTTCCCGAACAGCTCCCGGGCCGCCGCCGTCACGGCGCTGACCGGGTTCCAGTCGGCGATCGTCCGCAGGATCTCCGGCATGCGCTGCGTGGGGACGAGCGAGTTGGAGACGAACGCGAGCGGGAACAGGATCACGAGCCCCATGCCCTGGGCCGACTCCGGCCCCTTGCTGAGGATGCCCAGGCAGGCGCACGCCCACGACATGGCATAGCTGAAGAGCAGGAAGAGCGCGAACCCGCCGAGCGCCGAGACGAGCCCGTCGTCGGGCCGCCAGCCGATCACGAGCCCGGTCACCGCGACGATCGCGGTGCAGAGCATGGCCGTCATCAGATCGGCCAGCGACCGTCCGACGAGCACGGCCGGCCGCCACATCGGCAGCGTCCGGAAGCGCTCGATCACGCCGCTCGAGAGGTCGGTGCTGAGCCCGACCGCCGTCCCCATCGACGACGTCGTCAGGTTCAGCGCCAGCAGGCCGGCGATCGCGTAGTCGGTGTAGCTGCCGCCGTCGGGCAGCACGACCCCGGCGCCGAACACGTACACGAAGAGCGCGGTGAAGAGCACGGGCTGGACGGTCACGTCGGAGAGCTGGAGCGGCTCGCGGGCGATGTGGACGAGGTTGCGCCCGGTGAGCACGGCGATGTCGCGCAGGCGGCTCACGAGTGGATCACCTCCTGGGGTGCGTCGAGGGGCTCGCCGGCGTCCTCGGGCTCGACCGCGTGGCCGGTGAGCGCGAAGAAGACGTCGTCGAGGGACGGCTGGTGCACCTGGACGTCGTCGACGGTCACGCCGGCGTCGTCGAGGGCGCGGACGACCGTCGGTGGCGAGGCCGGCGCCGCTGCGCACCGGCGCGCGCATGCGGCGGCCGTCGTGGCTCGTGTGCACCGCGCCCTCTGCGAAGGCGGCCAGGGCGTCGGCCGCGGCGGGGTCGGGATAGGTCAGCGTGACCTCGAGCCGGGCGCCCCCGGTCTGCGCCTTCAGCTCGGCGGCCGTGCCGTTCGCGATCGCGCGGCCGTGGTCGACCACGACGATCCGGTCGGCCAGCTCGTCGGCCTCGTCCAGGTACTGGGTCGTGAGGAGCAGCGTGGCGCCGTCGCCGACGAGCTCGCGGATCACGCCCCACATCCGCACCCGGCTCGTCGGGTCGAGCCCGGTGGTGGGCTCGTCCAGGAAGAGGACGGGCGGGCGGGTGACGAGCCCGGCGGCGAGGTCGAGCCGCCGGCGCATGCCGCCGGAGTACTCCCGCAGGATCCGGTCGGCGGCGTCGACGAGGTCGAACTGGCGCAGCAGGTCGGCCGCCCGGGCGCGGGCATCGCCGCGGCGCAGGCCGCTGAGGCGCCCGATCATGACCAGGTTCTGGCGGCCGGTCAGCACCTCGTCGAGGGTGGCGTCCTGGGCGGTGACGCCGATCTGGCGCTGCACCGCCCGGGCCTCGCGGACGACGTCATGGCCGGCGACGCGGGCCGAGCCCGCGTCGGGCTGCGTGAGCGTCGTCAGGATGCGGACGGCGGTCGTCTTGCCGGCGCCGTTCGGCCCGAGCACGCCCAGGATGGCGCCGCGCGGCACCTCCAGGTCGAGCCCGTCGAGCGCGACGGTCGGCCCGAAGCGCTTGCGCAGCCCCTCCGCTTCGATCATCATGTCTTGCATCGAATCTCCTTACCGGTCGGCAAGTAATTGGTCTTGGCCCAGACTAGCCACTTACTAGCCGGCCGTCAAGTAAGCTACGCTTGATGCGATGACCGAGCAGACCGAGACCAGCGCCGGCCCCCGCCGGCCCCGCGGCGAGACGCGCGAACGCATCCTCGACGTCGCCCTCGAGCTCTTCAACGAGCAGGGCTACGACAAGACGTCGCTGCGCGAGATCGCCGAGCGCCTGGGCGTGACGAAGGCGGCGCTCTACTACCACTTCGAGCGCAAGGAGGACATCCTCCTCGAGCTGCACCTGCGCCTCCACGCGCTCGGAAACGAGATGCTCGACGCGCTCGACCGCATCGGCGACGACGCCGACGCCGTTGCGGTCTGGCCGAACCTCGTCGACGCGTTCATCGACCAGGTGCTGGCCAACCGCGACCTCTTCCTCGTCCACCAGCGCAACCAGAGCGCGTTCGAGTCGATCGTGGACAACGAGCGCCACCGGGCCGAGAACGAGGACATCGAGGAGCGCTTCCGCCGTTTCCTGGCGAGCCCGGCCATCCCGCTCGCCGACCGCGTGCGGATGGCGTGCTCGATCGGGGCCGTGTTCGCCGCGCTCATGGGCGCGGCGTCGATGTTCGGCGACGTCGATCTCGACGAGGTGGCGACCCACGTGCGCCGGGCGGTGCACGACCTCTTCCCGGCCCGCGGCTGAGGCCCACAGGACGCCGGCGGCGCTCGTCTCGTCCGTCTCAATCCCCCAGGTCGGAGGCCGATGACCGGAGCACTGCCGTGGACGGTCGTGCGCCCATACCATCGAGCTCGGAAACCTCGCCGGTAAACCCGGTGCGGGCGGCGCTTTCGCGCGTTCGCCGGGCCATGCGCCGCGCGGGCGCGCACGAGCGGCTCGGCAGCCGCGGGGTGACGAGCGAGGCCCAGCTCGCGCGCATCCTCGACCTCTTCGAGGAGCACGTCTACGCGGGCGAGATCACGCCGTCCGGCTCGTACGTCGACCAGGCGTCGAACGCCACGCTCGGATCGCTGCTCGGCGGCGTCGTGCCGGCGGACGTGGAGCCGGGCGAGTTCTGGGAGTCACGCATCCTGGCCGAGGACTGGGCGGCATACGAGGCCTTCAACCGCCGCCTGCTCGACGGGGACGACGCCGAGGTCACGTACCGCATCGAGGGGCTCGACGGCGTCACGCGCGTCCTGCGCGACCGCGCCCGGCCGCGGCCGAAGGGCGACGGCGGGATGCTGGTCGACGGCATCATCTCCGACCTGACGGCGCGGGAGGAGGCCGCCGCCCGCCTGACGGAGGCCAACGACCGGTTCACGAGCCTGCTCGACGTGGTCGGGGCGCACGTCTACCTCGCGCTCGCCTCGCCGGCGGACGGCACGATGCAGGAGCTCTTCCAGGGGCCCGGCGGCGACCGCCTGCTGGGCGGTGCCGAGCCCGACCCCGAGATGGTCAACTGGGACCGGGCGGTGCACCCGGACGACCGGGCCGACTACGACGACTTCAACGTGGCGCTCAGCCGCGGAGAGGACCGGGAGGTCTTCTACCGGCTGATCGGCGCCGACGGGATCACGCGCTGGGTGCACGACCGCGGGGCCTGCCGCGCCCGCCCCGACGGCACCTTCGAGGTCAGCGGCATCGTCTCGGACGTCACCGACCGGCGCCGGCTCGAGGACGACCTGCGCAAGAGCGTGCGAGAGATGCGCAAGGCCCACCGCGAGCTCGAGCGGGCCCGGGCCGAGGCGGAGCTGCGCGCCAACACGGACGACCTCACCGGCGCGTTCAACCGCCGCCACTTCGCCCAGATCGCCGCCGAGGCGCTCGCCCACCCCGACGGCTCGGCGCTCCTGCTGCTCGACGCCGACCACTTCAAGCAGATCAACGACGCCTACGGCCACGCCGTCGGCGACGCCGTCCTGGTCGGGCTGGCCGACCGGCTGCGGTCGGGCATCGCCCCCGGCGACCACCTGGCCCGGTGGGGCGGCGAGGAGTTCGCCGTGCTCCTGGGCGACGTCTCCTCCGAGGCAGAGCTGGCCGAGCGGGCGGAGCGGCTTCGCCACGCGGTCAGCGAGACCCCGATCGAGCACGAGGGCATCCGCGTGCTCCTGACGACGTCCGTCGGCGCGACGCTCGCCTCCGGGAGCGCCAATCTGGACGCCCTCGTCGAGCGTGCCGACGCCTGCCTGTACGCCGCCAAGTACCAGGGCCGTAACCGCGTGTCGCTCACCCCCGAGGCCGACCGCCGCGCGGCGTCGACGCGTGAGCCCGAGGTGATCGGGATGGCCCGCGCCCTGGCCTTCGCGAGCAGCCTGCGCGAGGGCATCCCCGAGGAGCATGCGGAGCAGGTGGCGCGCCTGGCGATGCTCACGGCCGAGCGGCTCGAGCTGCCGGTGGGCGCCAGCCTGCTGTGCCGCCTCGGCGGCTGGCTGCACGACGTCGGCAAGATCGCGATCCCGGAGCGGATCCTGACCAAGCCGCGGGCGCTCGACCACGACGAGTGGGCGATCATGAAGACGCACCCGGCAGTCGGCGACACCATCGTGCGCCGCGTCAGCGGCCTGCAGGACGCGGCCCCGGCCGTGCGCCACCACCACGAGCGCTTCGACGGCGGCGGCTACCCCGACGGTCTGGCCGGCGAGTCGATCCCGATCGAGGCCCGCATCGTCTGCGCCGCCGATGCCTACTCCGCGATGACCACGAACCGCGCCTACTCGGCCGCCCGCTCGCCGCAGGCGGCCGCCGCCGAGCTTCGCCGCAGCTCCGGCGTGCACTTCGACCCGAAGGTCGTCGAGGCCCTGCTCGCCGTGCTCGGCCTGGACGACCAGGCCGCCGCCGACGCAGCCTGACGCCGGCCGCGATCATCTAGCCTGCGGGGGATGATCGAGCTCGAGTACGAGATGACGTACGCCGAGACGATCGACGGCCCGCTCGGGCCGACGAGCGGCTCGCCGCTCGGGGAGCGGGTGTGCTGGCAGGTCAGCGCGGCGACGCTGCGCGGGCCGCGGATCGACGCAACGCTGGCGATGCCGGGGACCGACTGGGTGCGCGTCGGGAGCGACGGCATCCGCCGCCAGGACCTGCGCGCACAACTCGTGACCGACGACGGCGAACTGATCCTGTTCCGCTACGACCTCGGTGTCATCCGGGCGAACGAGCGGTTCATGGCTGCGCTCCAGGCGGGCGAGCCGACGTCGTTCGCCGACCAGTACATGCGCATGGCGCCGCACTTCGAGGTCGGCGCCGGCCGGTACGCCTGGCTCGGCGAGAACCTGTTCCTCGGCACCGGCCGGCTGGCGGGCCCGCATGCGATCACGTACGACCTCTATCGGGTGCTCTGAAAGGGGACAGTCCCCGCGTGCGGGGACTGTCCCCGATTCTCAGCCCGGCGGTTCCAGGCCGCGCCAGACCGCCGCGACGGCCTGCTCGGGCCAGTCGCCGGGGATCGGCACGCCCGCAAACGTGCGGTAGAGGTACGAGCCGATCAGCATCTCGACGACGGCCTCCGGGTCGGTGTCGGGATGCACCTCGCCCTTGTCCCGCGCCAGCTGGACGACCGCCGCCATGCGCAGCCGGCAGGGGCGGGTCACGGTCTCGCGGAACGACTCGAGCATCTCGGGGTGGTCGTGCCGCTGCAGGTAGAGCGATGCGGCGATCGAGATGCCGTCGGAGGGGCCGACCGCGCCGACGAACCCGCGCAGGAGCTCGATCAGGGTCGTGCGGACATCCGGGCAGCCGGCCGGCTCGTCGACGCTCGCCATGGTGCACACCGCCGCGGTGACCATGTCGGCCTTCGTCGGGTAGCGGCGGTAGACGGTGGCCCGGGTGACGTGGGCCTCGGCCGCGACGGCCTCGATCGAGGCGCGGTCGTAGCCCTCGGTGCTCAGGAGGCGAAGGGTCGCCTCGATGATCTTGCGGTCGGCATCCTCGTTGCGGGGGCGGCCGGGCGAGCGGGGTGTCGGTTCGATGATTGCCATGTCGTCGGGATTATGATACACCACAGGTCTGTATCGAAAACCCACAGCCTGGAGATTCGCTTAATCATGCCTACCACGCAGGACAGAAAGGGGATTGCGCTCCTACTCCTGTGCGCGGTCCAGTTCATGGTGGTGCTCGACATCGCCATCGTCAACGTTGCACTGCCCACGATCAAGACGGCGCTCGACTTCAAGGAGACCGATCTGCAGTGGGTCATCAACGCCTACACCCTCACGTTCGGCGGCCTGCTGATGCTCGGCGGCCGGTCGGCCGACCTGCTCGGACGCCGGCGCATGTTCCTGATCGGACTCGTCGTGTTCTCGGGCGCGTCGCTGGTGTGCGGGCTCTCGACATCCGAGGGCATGCTCATCGCCGCACGCGCGGTGCAGGGCGTCGGCGCCGCGATCATCTCGCCCGCCGCACTCTCGATCCTGATGACGACCTTCTCCGAAGGCGCCGAGCGCAACAAGGCGCTCGGCATCTGGGGCGCGATCGCCGGAACCGGCGGCGCGGCCGGAGTGCTCCTCGGCGGCGTCCTCACCGACCAGCTGAACTGGTCGTGGATCTTCTACATCAACGTCCCCGTCGGCGCGCTCGTGCTCGCGCTCGGCCCTCGCTTCCTGCGCGAGAGCCGGGTCGAGTCGACCGGACGGCGGTCCTTCGACCTGCTGGGGGCGGTGCTCGTGACCGGCGGACTGTCGCTGCTCGTCTACGCGCTCGTGCAGACCGTCGACCACTCGTGGACGTCGGCCCGCACAATCGCCATGTTCGTCGGCGCGGCCGTGCTCCTCGGCGGGTTCATCTTCACCGAGCAGCGGGCGGCGGCGCCGCTCATGCCTCTGCGGCTCTTCCGCAACAGGTCGCTGGCCGGCGCCAACGTCGTCGGGCTGATGCTGGGCGCATCGATCTTCTCGATGTTCTTCCTGCTGACGCTCTACATGCAGCAGGTGCTCGGCTACTCGGCCCTGCGGACAGGGATCGGCTACCTGCTCGTCGCCAGCGTGATCGTCGTGTCGGCCGCGGCATCGCAGGCGCTCGTCACGAAGATCGGCGTGCGCACCGTACTCGCGACCGGCATGGGGCTCACCGTCGTCGGGCTGCTGTACTTCAGCCAGATCTCGGTGAACGGCGCGTACCTGACCGACCTGGCGCCGGGCTTCATCCTCACCGGCGTCGGCCTCGGCTTCTCGTTCGTGCCGGTGACGATCGCCGCCCTCGTCGGCGTCGAGATGAACGACGCCGGCATCGCCTCGGGGATCATCAACACGTCCCAGCAGATCGGCGGCGCCCTCGGCACCGCGATCCTCTCGACGGTCGCGTTCACGCGCGTGACCGACTACCTGACCAGCCACGCCGCCGCGCCCGACCTGCTCCTGCGGGCCGACGTGGACGGCTTCTCGGTCGCGTTCCTGGTCGGCGCCGGCCTGGCGGCCCTGGGCTTCCTGGCCACGCTGACGATGGTGCCGGGCGGTGTCGCGTCCGAGCACGTCGCCGAAGAGGCGACCGAGCCGGTGGCTGCCTGACGAGCGACCGCTCCGTGGGGAGGGCGCACCGAGCGCCCTCCCCACTGACGTCTCACGGCTCCCGGCCGGCCCCGCGGGAGTGCATCAGCGCGCGCAGGTCGCCGACGGGGCCGAGGTGGGCGAGCTTGGCAGGGTTGCGCACCGTGCGCACGGCCTCGATGATCCCGCCCGGTGCGACGTCGAGGACGATGGCGTAGAGCAGGCCGCCCTCGCCGTCGACGACCAGCGCGCCGGGAGCGCCGTTGATCTCGGTGCGTCTCATCGTCACGCCCATCTCGCCGGACTGGCGCCCGAGCCCGGCGAGCAGCGGCACCACCCGGTCGCGGCCGACGATCGGGCGCGGCCACGCCGGAGGCACGCCGCCGTTGTCGCCGACCACGGCGACGTCCTCGGCGAGCAGCTCCACGAGCCCGTCCATGTCGCCGTCGTGGACCGCGTCAAAGAAGCGGTCGGCGAGCGCCGCGCGCCGGTCTGCCGACGTCTCGGCCCGGCGCCGCTCCTCGCGCACGTGGCGGCGTGCGCGCACGGCCAGCTGGCGGCAGTTGTCCTCGCTGCGGGCCACGATCTCGGCCACCTCGCCGTACCCGTAGTCGAACACGTCGTGCAGCAGGAAGACGGCCCGCTCGACCGGCGTCAGGCGCTCGAGCACGAGCAGGAACGCCATCGAGACCGAGTCCGCGTCCTCCACGATCCGGGCGCCGTCGGGCACGAACCCGTCGGTCAGCAGCGGCTCGGGCAGCCACGGCCCGACGTAGCTCTCCCGGCGGACGCGCGCGGAGCGCAGGTGGTCGATGCAGAGGCGCGTGGTGACGGCGCAGAGGTACGCCTTCGGGTCGTCGACCTCGGTGTGGTCGGCCGCGACGGCCCGCTGGTAGCGGACGTACGCCTCCTGCACCATGTCCTCGGCGTCGACGACGCTCCCCAGCATGCGGTACGCGATCGAGAAGAGCAGCCGGCGCAGGTCGTCGTGGGCCTCGCACATCGGCGCGTCAGCTCCCGGGCGTGAGCCTCACGGCCGCCCCCGACGCCGCCGAGGCGTAGAGGGCGTCGATCGTGCGCATGTTCGCGAGCGTGTCCTCGTGCGAGACGACCGCGGGGGCGCGCCCGGACAGCACGCAGTCGGCGAAGTCCTCGACCTCGAGCCGGTACTCGTCGGCGGCCTCGACGGCGTGCGCCTCGTCGCGGCCGTCGGCGTCGGTGTGGATCACCGAGACCTCCTCGTCGGGGCGGACCACGAACGCCCGCGGGACGGTGATGTCGCCGTCGGTCCCGAGCAGGCGGACGTGGTGACGGTACGGCTGCGACAGGCTGCTCAGGATGAGCGCCGAGCCGCCTCCGCCGAAGTCGAGCACGCCGCGGAAGTCCTCGTCGACGCCCTCCGCGCTCCGCAGCGACGACCCGCTGACGGACGCCGGCGCCCGCCCGAACATCCACCGCGACACGTTCACGCAGTAGGCACCCACGTCGTAGAGCGACCCGCCGCCGTACTCGGGCACACGGCGGACGTTTTTCGGGTCGCGCACCGTGAACGTGAAGACGGCGATGACGCTCCGCAGGTCGCCGATCGCCCCCTCGTCGAGCAGCCGCCGCACCGTGCGCCACTGGGGGTGGAAGCGGTACATGAACGCCTCCATCCACACGACGCCGGCGGCGGCGCAGTGGTCGATCATGTCGGCCGTCTCGGCGGCGTCGAGCGCCGCCGGCTTCTCGCACAGGACGTGCTTGCCGGCATCGGCGGCCCGCTTCGACCACTCGGCGTGGAGGTGGTTCGGCAGCGGGATGTAGACGGCATCGACGTCCGGGTCTGCAAGCAGGTCGGTGTAGCTTGCGTGGAGCCGGACCGCATCGCGCAGCGGGCGGCCGTCGCCGGTCTCGAGCTCCGTCTCCCGCAGGAAGCGCTCACCCCCGTCGCTGGAGCTGGCAATCGCGACGAGCTCGGCGTTGCGGGCGCGCAGGATGGACGGGATCACCACCCTGCGGCCGATGTTCGCGGCGCTGACGACGCCGATGCGAACGCGTTCCAACCGCACCCCTTCCGTCTGTCGCCGATGCTAACAGAGGAGGCGCCGGCGTCCGGCCGGGCTACTGCTTCCCGTTCCCCTTGCCGTTGCCGCCTGCGTTTCCGTTGGTCGCGCCGCCACCGGTCTTGGGCGGGCCGCCACCGGTCTTGGCCGCGCCGCCCCCAGGCTTGGTCGCCGTCTTGGTCTTGGTCTTCGTCGTGGTTTTCGTCTTGGTCTTCGCTTGGTCGGCGTCTTGGACGCGCCACCGGCGTTTGCCTTCGCGCCCTTGCCCTTCGCGGCGCCCTTGTGCCTTGCCCTTGCCGGTGGCGCCCGAGCCGGCCGCCTTCGTGCGGCCGGGGGCTGTGGCCGACTTCCCGTGCGTGGCGCCGCCGGACGCGCCGCCCGCTGCCTGCCCCTTCCCGTTGCCGTTCGAGCCGGCGGTGCCCGACTTGCCCTTCCCGGCACCGGCCTTGCCGGGCTTCGCAGGCTTCGCGCCGGAGCGGGCCGCCGTCGGGCTGCCGCTGCCGTGGGCGCTCGGAGGAACCGGTGGCACGACAACGGGCGTCAGGGGCGCACCGGCGTCGACTCGCACCTGATCGCGCGGTACGCGCGGAGGCTGTGTGGGCCGCTGACGGCCTCGGAGCTGCCGACGCGGACATCCCAGGCGTGTGACGGAAGACCGTGTGGGCGACCGCGGCGCGCAGCGGGTGCACCGCCGTCACCGCCACGGCCGCGGTGGTGGCCGCGATGACGACCTTGGTGAGGATCCCGACCTTCGTCGCCGCCGACACGGTCGACACGGCCGCACCACCGGTGCCTCCTCCGGCGGCGCCGGTCGCCGAGGCTCCGGCAACGGCTCCCGAGGCACCGAACCCGGGGATCGCGGCGGAAAGCGCGTGGAGCACGTGCGGGCTCGGCACGAGCGCGAAGGCGGTCGCGAACTCCGATGCGCGGCGGAGCCGGCTCTGCGCCGTGCGGCAGCGGCGGCACCCGGCCAGGTGCGCCGACTGGGCGGGGGTGGGCGCGAGCATCCGCGCGAGCGGGCCGCGGACGCCGGCGCACTCCGTGTTGCCCTCATCTCGCTCGGCGACGAGGGTGGCGCGCGCCCGCACGAGCAGCGACTCGACCGCGCTCGGAGTCGTCGCCAGCACGTCGGCGATCTCGTCCTGGGAGAGGCCGCTCCAGTGGCGGAGCACGAACGCGTGGTGCTGGGTCTCCGGCAGCGACCACAGCGCCGCCCGGACCTCGGCTAGCGCCTCGGCCTCGCCGTCGTCGGGCCCGAACGGCGCCGGCGGATCGAGCTCGGCCGCAGGCGTGTCGCGGCGATCGCGGATGAGGTTGAGCGAGCGGTGCTTTGTCGCCTTGATCAGCCAGGCGCGTGGGTTCACGAGCTCACGCCCCGCTTCGAGGGCCGCGTACGCCTGCAGGAAGACGTACTGGACGACGTCCTCCGCGTCCTCGCGCCGGCCGGTGAGGTGCAGCGCGTAGCGGAACGCGTCCGGGGCGTGCGCTTCGTAGAGCGATGTGAGTCGCGCGGCCGCCGGCGAGCGTCGATGCAGCACCTGTCCACAACCTCCAAGACACGGGACGGGACGATTTCCTGCGCCCCACTCCAGATATCGGCTGCGCGGGCCGGTTCCGATATGGCCCGGAGTCCCTCCAGAGGGGGATTTGCGTAGGCAGACCGCAGGAACCTGTGCCCGCCGGGGTTGTATGGCTGCATGGATAACGAGCGGCAGACATCTCCTACCCCCTGCCGCCGGCGGGCCGAGCGGGCACGTCGCGGGTCGCACGAGCACGGCCAGGCGACCGTGCTGCTCGTCCTGTTTCTCGTGTCGCTCCTCGGCGTCGCCGCGTTCGTGATCGACTACGGGCTGTGGTCGGTGAACCGCTCCCAGGTTCAGAGCGCGGCCGACGCCGCGGCGCTCGCCGGCGCCGCGGGCATCCCCGGGGGCTGGGGTACGGCCACGGGCTACGCGAACGGCGAATACACCAAGAACGGCAAGCCTGCCGACACCGTCGGCATCGCCTCGAGCACCGATCTACAGCCGAACGACTCGGTGAGCGTGACCGCGTCGCGGAGCGTCGGCGCGGACTTCGCCGGCATCTTCGGCATCCACTCCGTCACGGTCTCCGCCGCGGCTCGCGCGACGATTCAGTCGTTCTCGCAGATGAACGGGATCAACGTCATGCCGTGGGGCGTGCTCCAGGGCAGCTACACGCCCGGCCAGCCGTATCCCATCTACACGAAGGACACCGGGAACGCGAACAACGGCGCGCTCAGCCTCCCGTACGTCAACGACGCGAACTGCCCGGTGCCGAACGGGGCGAACGTGTACTCCGACGAGATCGCCGGCACGACCCAGGTGTGCCCGGTGTCCGTGGGCGAGACGCTGCAGACGAAGCCCGGCGACAACAGCGGAAAGACATCGCAGGGCCTCGACCAGCGCATCACCAACTGGGAGTCGCTGAACCAGATCGTCCAGTTCCAGGCGGACGGGACGGCGACCCTGCTCGATCCCTCGAGCCCGCAGCTCGTGATCATCCCCGTCCTCACGAACCAGAGCGGCCAGAGCGCGTGGCCGAACGGCGCGAGCGCCCCGATGACCGTCGTCGGCTTCGCCTGGTTCGTGATCACGAGCTGCGGCGACCCCGCACACCCGAGCTACTGCGCGAACAACGACGGCAAGGAGGTGAACGGCGTGTTCGTCACGCTCGAGACGGGGTCGACCATCGGGACGCCCGGGCCGTACAACCCCCAGTCGAACACGGCCTACACCGTCACGCTGACGCAGTAGGCGGAAATCAGTCGATCAGCTTCGCCTCCATCTGCCACACCGCGACGCGCCACATCAGGAGCGCGAAGAAGACGAGCACGCCGGCGTGGATGAGGTCGTCGGGGCCAAGGAGGCCGAGGGACGCGTCGCGGACGAGCTGGACGCAGTGGTAGAGCGGGTTCACGGCGGCCAGGAGGCGGAGAGCGGGCGGAAGGGTCGAGATCGGGAAGAACGTCCCGGCGACGAGAAAGAGCGGCGTGAGCACGGCGCTCGTGACGTAATTGAAGTTGTCGATCGTCTTCGCGACCGCGGCCACCAGGACGCCGAAGCAGGCGAAGCCGAACCCGGTCACGAAGCCGACGAACGGCACGAGCAGCATGCCGACGTTCGGCGAGAGGCCGAACGCCATCGCCACGATCAGCGGCGCGACCCCGTACACCCCGGCGCGCAGCGAGATCCACAGCACCTCGCCCGTGATCAGCTCCTCGACGTCGACGGGCGCCGCCAGCATGGCGTCGTACGTGCGCTGGAACTTCCAGCGGATGAACGTGTTGAACATGCCCGGGAAGGCGGACGAGAACAGCACCGCCGTCGCGACGACGCCGGTGCCGACGTACTCGACGTAGCGCACGTGCTGGACATGCGAGACGAGCGAGCCGAACCCGAGCCCGAACGCCAGCAGGTAGATGGTCGGCTGGACGACCGAGGAGAACGTCGTCGCCTTCCAGTACCGGCCGAAGAGCACGATGTCGCGGCTCATCACGCCCGCGAGCGCGGCCGGCTCGAGGCGGCGGACACGGTGGGCCGGCGCGGTCACTCGATCTCCTCGCCGGTCAGCATCACGAACGCGTCCTCGAGGTTCGCGGGGCGAAGGACGCCGTCGGGGGCATCGCCGTCGAGCTGCTCGGCGCGCATGATCACGACCGCCGGCCCGCTGCGGCGCGTGCGCCAGCCCGCCTGCCCGGCCCGCTCGGCGATCGCCGCGAGGTGGTCGGGCGTGCCGTACACCTCGAGCGCCTGCTCGCCGGCCTCGGCGCGCACGACCTCCTCCGGACTGCCGAGCGCGACGATGCGCCCGTGCGACATGACGGCCACGGTGTCGGCCAACCGCTCCGCCTCCTCGATGTAGTGCGTCGACATGAGCACGGTCACGCCGGACGTGCACAGACGGTCGATCAGTCCCCACAGCTCCTGCCGCACCTGCGGGTCGAGTCCGACCGTGGGCTCGTCGAGCAGGACGAGCCGGGGCTCGTGGATCAGCCCGCGGGCGATCAGGAGCCGGCGGCGCATCCCGCCGGAGAGCTCGGAGACGCGGGTGTCGGCGCGGCTCGTCAGGTTCGCGATCCGAAGGGCCCGGTCGACGGCCGCGCGCCGCTCCCGGCCCGGCACCCGGTAGATCCGCGCGAACACGCCCAGCGTCTGGCGGGCGGTGAGCTCGACGTCGAGGTTGTCCAGCTGGGGCACGACGCCCATCTCGATCCGCGCCTGCTTCGACCCCGCCGGGAGGGCGTGGCCCATGACGTGGATCTCGCCGGCATCCGCCCGGGCCTGCCCGGTGAGCATCCGCATCGTCGTCGACTTGCCCGCGCCGTTCGGCCCGAGCAGGCCAAAGCAGGTCCCGGCCAGCACCTCGAGGTCGAGCCCGTCGACGGCCGTCACCGCCGCGAAGCGCTTGACCACACCCCGCAGGGAGATCGCGCTCGTCTGCGGCACCCCCATGGCCCGAGTATAGGGAGCGGTCGGCCGGCCGCTGCGCCTGTTGATCGTGGTCCACATGTGGAGTAGGGTCGTCCGTCCAGCCGCCGGGCGGGCAGCGCCAGGCGCCCGGCCGAGAATCCCTCACCGGGGGTGAGCCGTGGCAGGTATCGGACCGCTTGAGCAGATCAAGCACGTCGTCGTCTTGATGATGGAGAACCGGTCGTTCGACCACATGCTCGGGTATCTGCGGAATGACGGGATGCCCGCCGTGCGTGGGCTCGCCGGCGACGAATTGAACCTGGACGCCGCCAGCACGGAGCACCGCGTCTACGAGTATCCGCCGGAGCCCTTCCCCGACAGCTTCGATCCCTGCCACGCCCCCGACTGCGTCGCGGAGCAGCTGGCCGGGGGAAACGCCGGCTTCGTCACCAATTTCGAGAAGTGGATGGTCACCAGAAAGGTCAACCCGCTCCCCGATCCGGGATACGTCATGGGGCACTACACGGGACAGCACCTGCCGGTCTACGACTTCCTCGCGAGGAACTTCTGCGTGTGCGACGCCTGGCACAGCTCGATCCCCGGCGACACGATGCCAAACCGGCTCTACTCGATCGCCGGACAGGAGGCGGACCCCATCGGCGCGGGGCTCGGGGGCCTTCTGTCATGGCTGCCCGCAAGCGTCAAGGGCGAGTTCGCCAAGGCGCCGATCTATGACCTCCCGGCATTCACGAGGCAGCTCAGGGACGACGACTGGCGGTGGTACTCGCACGACCCGGCGACCCTCCGCGCGGTCGACGGCCGCTACCGGTCGTTCCCGAACCTGGACCGCGACAACTTCGCGTGGTTCGACAAGAAGGAGATCAGCATCGCCACCCAGATCGGCGAGCTGCCGATCGTCCTGGACGACAGCTTCCTGGACGACGCCGCCAACGGCACGCTGCGCAAGGTGTCATGGATCGACCCGAACTTTGTGAACCTACAGGTGTTCGACACCTCCTCAAACGATGACCACCCGCCGTCGCACGTGCACGCCGGGCAGCAGCTCGTGCTCACCGTGTACGACTCGCTCGCACGGAGCCCGAACTGGAATGACACCTTGCTCGTCATCACGTACGACGAGCACGGCGGGTTCTACGACCACGTCGCGCCGCCCCCGGTACCGGCCGACGACGGCTCGAAGTACCCCACGCTCGGCGTCCGGGTACCGGCGCTCGTCATCGGCCCGCGTGTGCGCAAACAGGTCTGCCACACCCAGTTCGATCACACCAGCCTGATCTCGACGATCCTGAGACGCTTCGCCGCGAGCCCCGACCAGGCGGTGAAGAAGATGGGGAAGCGCACCCAGCGGGCCGCGGACCTCGGCGTCTGCCTGCGAGGATCCGCACGGCACGACATCCCCAGCCACAGCTACCTGCACGAGGTGCTCGCAGGCCGGCGACTCGAGGCGCGGGCACGCCGCCGCCCGGCCACGGGCGGACCGTCACCGGCAACCGACGGGGCCGGCCACGGAATGGTCCTGCACGACTTCCAGACCGACTTCCTGAAGTTCGCGCTGCTCATGCGGCACGCCGGGCTCCCGCCCGGCACACCGTAGCTTGGGCGCCGGGTGGCGACGGCTCAGACGCCGGCGGCCCTGCCCCGGTGCGTGAGCGCGTCGATCGTCACGGCGGCCAGCAGAACGGCCGCGGTGACCATGTACTTCGTCGCAGCCGTGTAGCCGAGCAGGCCCATGCCGTTGTCGATCGCCGCGATCACGATGCCGCCGAGCACGCCGTGGAGCGCCTTGCCGCGGCCGCCCATGAGGCTCGTGCCGCCGATCACCGCGGCGGCGATGCCGTAGAGCACGAGCGTGCCGCCGTCGACGGTGGTCGAGATCGAGCGCAGCCGCGATGCGTAGACGATGCCGGCAATACGCGCGGTGAACGAGCACAGCACGAACGCCGACGTGCGCACCCACGCCAGGCTGATGCCGGCGCGGCGGGCGGCCTCGGCGCTGCCGCCGATCGCGTACAGGTAGCGGCCGAGCTTCGTGCGCCCGAGCAGGAACGTCCACACCGCCGGGTCGTGCCTCGACTTCCTGCTCACGGCGGGATAGCGCCCCTTCCGCTACCGTGCATGCGTTCGCGAGAGAGGTGGGCGTGGCGCTGCTGCACAGACGGGAGGGCGCGACCGAGCGCCCGTTCGAGCTCGAGATCGACGCGACCGCCGTCGTTGCGGGCGGCCCGATCGAGGGCGAGCTGCGAGGGCTCGAGGGGCCCGCCGACATCACGCTCCTGCGGATCGAGACCTGCCCGGCCGGCAGACTGGCGACGGCGATGGGCGCGACCAGGGTCGACCCGGTCGCCGGGCGCGGCCGCTTCGAGCTGGCCGTGCCGCCACAGACGCCGCCCGACCGCGTCGGCCGCCGCTGCCGGCTCGCCTTCGCCGTCCGCGCCCGCAGCCCCGTGTCCGGCCGGCGCCGGTCGCAGGTGACGCTGCCGCTCGAGATCGTTGGCGGCGAGCACGTCGTCCACGAGGCCGAGCACCTGTTCGACCGCATGATCGCCTCGTTCCCGGCCCGCGGATTCCACATCGAGCTCGCGGACGCGCTGCTCGAGGGCGGCGGCCACATCGACGGACGCGTGCACCTGGACAGCGCCCTCCCCGCCCGCCGGATCGAGGTGGTCGCGCGGTGCCAGGAGATCTGGCGCACGAACTTCCGCATCCGCAACCACCGCCAGCCGCCGCTGTGGCGGACGGACACGCTCTGGTCGGACACGATCGCGCTCGAGTGCGACCCCGACCGGCACTGGCACCCGTTCACGTTCGCCCTGCCCCCGGGGCTGCCCGCGGCGGTCGAGGGCTACATCATCTGCTGGCGCTACGAGGTCGAGGTCCGGCGACGGAGCCGGTTCGGCCGGGTCGAGCGCGCCGTCGCGACGCCTTTGCGGTTCGACCTCGAGTAGGCGTGCGCCACCGCGACCGAACGCCGCTGGCCCTGGCCGGCCTGCGCGTCTTCATGGGCGTGCTCTGGCTCTCGAACCTGACCTGGAAGCTGCCGCCCGACTTCGGCCGCGACCAGCCGCGCGGGCTCATGTACTCGTTTCACCAGGCCCAGCACCATGCTCTCGGCGAGCCGCTGCGGCGGTTGATGGGCGACGTCGTCATCCCCCACTTCACGCTGTTCGGCTGGGCGGTGTTCCTCGTCGAAGCGATCGCCGGTGTCCTCCTGCTGCTGGGGTGGCACACCCGCGTGGGGGCCGTGGTGGGCCTCGCGCAGTCGATCGCGATCACGGTGCTCACGGTGCGTGCGCCGAACGAGTGGTTCTGGGGGTACGCGCTCTTCGTCGCGGTGAGCCTCGTGCTGGCGCTCGTCCCGTCCAACACGCGCCTGAGCGTCGACCGGCTGCAGGGGCGGCGCGTGAGGGTCTCGGTCGTGATCCCGACGCTGGACGAGGCGGCGACGGTCGCCGACGCGGTGCGGGCGGCCCGCGCGGCACTCCCCGACCCGGAGGTGATCGTGGTCGACGCCGGCAGCGGCGACGGCACCGCCGCGGCGGCGACAGCCGCGGGGGCGAGCGTCCTCTCCGCGCCCGGGACGCGGGCCGAGGCGATGAACCGGGGCGCGGCGGCTGCGACCGGCGACGTCCTCCTGTTCCTCCATGCCGACACGCTGCTGCCGGCGGGCGCCGGCGCGGCGATCGCGGCTGCGCTCGCGCGGGCGGGCGCGGGGGCCTTCCGGATCGGGTTCGACCGGCCCCGGCCGCTGCTCGAGCGAGCGGTGAACGCGCGCTCGCGCGTCTTCAAGATCGTCTACGGCGACCAGGCGCTGTTCGCGTCGCGGCGGGCGTTCGACCGCGTCGGCGGCTACCGGCCTCTCCCGATCATGGAGGACCGCGACCTGGCGGCACGCCTGCGCCGGAGCGGCGGGCTCGTGCTGGTCCCGCTCGCCGTCACCACGTCGGCCCGCCGCCACCGCAGCGACGGCCACGCCCGCACGATCGCCCGGAACTGGCTGATCCAGCTGCTCTACACGCTGCGGGTGCCGCCGGAGCGGCTGGCCCGCCGCTATCCGCCGGCCCGCTAGTCGAACAGCGGCTGGCCGGTGAGAGCCCGGCCCATCAGGTCGCGAAGGACGTCGCTCGTCGGCGCCATCACGGTCGCCGCCCGCGCGTCGCGGAACAGGCGCTCGAGCGGCAGGTGGCGCGAGAACGCGGCGCCGCCGCACACCCGCATCGTCTCGTCCGTCACCGCGATCGCCATCTCGGCAGCCGCAGCCTTGAGGGCGAGCACGCCGAGCTGGGCGGCCGGGTCGCCGCCGGCGACCTGGTTCGCCACCTCGTAGAGGAGCGCGCGGGCCTGCATGTGCCGGATCTTGGCCTCGGCGAGACGGGCGCGGTTCACCGGGACGCCGCTGAGCGGGGTCTTCAGGTGCTCCAGGCGCGCGCCGGCCAGGTGGTCGGCCGCCATCGCGATCGCCGCGCCGGCCAGGCCGACGCAGCAGGCGGCGCAGCCGAGCACGAACCAGGGCAGCGTCGCCTCCATCATCAGCGCCATCCCGGACGCGGGGGCGCCGAGCCGCCGGGCCGTGTCGACGCGCACCGACTCGAAATCGATCGCGCTCGACGCGTTGCCGCACAGGCCCAGCCCGTCGAACGGCCCGCCCACCTCGATCCCGGGCGTGCCCGCCGCGATCAGGTAGAGCTCGGTCACGAGCGGGTCGGTCGAGCCGTCGGCGCCGGTGGCGGTGACGTACGAGCCGGCATGGCCGGCCGACGTGACCCACGACTTGTGCGCGGTCACGATCACCGCGTCGCCGTCGGGCACGGCGCGGGAGGCCTGCGCCCAGAAGTGACTTCGCGTCGCCGGCTCGGAGAAGGCGAGCGTCGTCAGGTGGCCGCCCGAAGCGATCTCGCGCAGCACGTCCCGGTTCGCGCCGCGCTCGGCGGCGCCGGCAAGGAGGGTCTGCGTCGCGATCGCGTGCATCACGTACACCATCGCCGTCGACGAGCAGGCGCTCGCGACCCGCTCGACCGCGGCCACGACCTCGACCGGCCCGCCGCCGGGGCCGCCCAGCTCCGCCGGGACGCCGAGGCCCAGCAGCCCGGCCTCGGCGAGGCCCGCGACGGCCTCGGCCGGGAAGCGCGCCTCGCGGTCGACCGAGTCCGAATGGGAGGCGATCGTGCTCCAGAGGCCGTCGCTCACGACGGGATGCTCGATCACGTGCATGTTCATCCTCCTCGACGCGGTGCCACGTCCCGCCACCCTAACGCGCCGGGGAACCCCGGACGTGTGCCTGATCCCACGTCGCCGGGTCCGCGGTCTCGAGGACGGCCCGCGTCGCTCCGGCCCGCGACAGGTCGAGCCCCGCCAGGTCGGTCACGGTGTCGACGTCGGCGACGGGATCGAGCAGGTGCACGCCGAGGCCGGCCGCGCGGGCGGCGGCGACCGTCTGGTCGAGCACCGAGCCGGTCGACCAGACGATCCCGGCGAACAGCACGTCGGCGTCGCCGCGCAGCCGGATCAGGCCGAACCCGCCGTCGTGGGACGGCGCGAGGACGACGTCCGCCGTCGCCGCAACCGCCTCGGCAATCGTTTCCGGCCGGATCCCGGGCGCGTCGCCGGCGACGACGACGGCGCCCGTCGCGAGGCCGGTCGCGAGCGCTCCCGTGAGGCCCTCGCCGACCTGGACGACGATCGCCGTGCCGGGGAAGCGCCGCCGCAGGTCGGCCGCGTCGGCGGCGGGGCACAGGAGCCCGGCGCACGGATCGACCGACCGGGCGGCGGCCAGGACGTCGGCGAGGAACGCCTCGGCCAGGCGGGCGGCGAGCTCGGGCGGAAGCGGCGGCGAGAGCCGCGTCTTGACCCGGCCCGGCAGCGGCGCCTTGGCCGCGATCAGCACCCTCGGCGGCTCGCCCCCCGACCGGGGGGCAGGGCCTACGCTCACCGGATGTTCCTCTCGGCGTCCGCCCCCGGCCGGACGGCGACGGCCGCGAGGAACGCCTCGACGGCCGCGATCATCGGCGCCGTCTCCCGGCTCACCAGCCGGTCGACGTCCGTCGTCCCGCGCCGCACCGTCGGCGCGAACGGATCCAGGAACGCGCCCTCGGCCGTGATCGTGAGCTCGGGCAGGATGTCGCCGGCGGCCGGCACGACGCCCATGCCGCGCACCGCCGCCCGGCCCCGGCGCACGACGGGGCGGATGACGTGGTCGGCGTCCGAGATGCCCCAGGCGCGGTGCAGGTCGCACAGCCGGGCGAGATCGGCGGGCGTCTGGTCTTCGACCGTCGTCGCGATCCGCACCCGGACGCCGCGCTCGCGCAGGCGCGGCACCGCCTCGCACACGCGGGCGAAGTTGCGCGGCCCCCGGAGGCGGTCGTTGTGGGCCGCCTCGGCCGAGTCGAGCGAGACCTGGAGGGCGAAGGCATCGTTCCCGGCGAGCGGCGTCATGCGGCCCAGCAGCCGGTCGGTGAAGAGCGTCGCGTTGGTGAGCGCCGTCGTCGGGACGACCGTGGCCATCTCCGCCAGCAGCGCCGGCATCTCGGGAAGCATGAACACCTCGCCGCCGGTCACCCCGGCGCGGCGCAGCCCGAGCGGCGCCGCCTCGCGGACGGCCCGCACCATGTCCTCGCCGCCCAGCTCGCGGCGGTTGCGGATCCGCGGGCCGCTCTCGGTCAGGCAGTACGAGCAGCGCAGGTTGCAGTGGTAGGTGGCGTACAGCCACAGCCGGTCGCCCATCCGCCCCTCCGCGACCGCGGCGTCCACCGCAGCTCGAACGTCGCCCGCGGACATCACTGGGCGAAGGGTACTACCGGGTCGTGAATAAACGGGGTCTGACCCCGTTTATTCACGGGACGTCCGCCTGCCCGCGCGGGTCGGGCAGGGCCGGCGCGATCACCCAGACGATGCGCGCCTCCGTCGCCGACGTGTTGCGCCACGTGTGCGGCACCGTGGCGCCGAACGTGACGGCGTCGCCCCGGGCCAGGGCGAAGACCTCGCCGTCGACCTCGAGCTCGATCGTGCCCTCGAGGACGTAGCAGACCTCGCACTCGCTCGGGATCGTGTAGTAGCCGTCGCCGCCGGAGCCGCCCGGGGCCGCGAGCGTCTCGACGACGGTGACGTGCGGCTCGTGCGCCGGGGTGATCAGCGTGTCGACGACGGCGGCGCCGGGCAGGGTCGCCGTGGGCCGGTCGGACGCGCGCACCACCGTGAGGCTCGGCGTCGCGAACAGCCGCTCGAGCGGGAGCGAGATCGCCTCGCACACGGACACGAGCGAGGCGACCGAGGGGCTCGTCTTGTCGCGCTCGACCCGGGACAGGAAGCCGCGGCTGAGACCGGTGCGCTCGGAGACGTCGCCCAGCGAGAGCTGGCGCTGCTCGCGGGCGTGGCGCAGACGGGCGCCGAGGCGCACGGAGGTGCCGGTGGTGATCGCCACCCCACCTGGCATACCAGGTCGTTGACTCCCGCGCAACTTTCATGTATCTGTACGCAATCGCAAGCGCGGACGACATCCGTGAGGGCCGGCGCCTCGGCGCCCTGAACCGGCGCGAGCTGCTCGGCGCCGGCGCGCTCGCGATCGCAACGGCCGCATGCGGCGGCTCCACCGGCGGCGGGGGCAGCGCCCCGTCGGTCGCGAGCTCGTCCCTCCAGAACAAGAAGATCGAGTCGCAGCTCCTCTTCTACAACTGGGCCCAGTACCACGACCCGAAGAACGCCAAGGAGTTCTCGAAGAAGTTCGGCGTCGCGTTCAAGGAGTCGAACTACACCTCGAACGAGGAGCTCCTGACCAAGCTCCAGACGACCAAGGGCCAGTCGGTCTACGACATCATCGTCCCCGACGCCGACCACGTCCGGATCGAGGCGCCGCTCGGCCTGCTGATGCCGCTCGACCACAGCCTGATCCCGAACCTCAAGAACCTGGCGCCGCACTGGCGCAACCTGTCGTACGACCCCGGCAACAAGTACTCCGTGATGAAGGACACCGGCATCACGGGCTTCACGATCAAGACCGACAAGGTCAAGGCGGACCTCCGCACCTGGAAGGACTTCTTCGACTTCCTGCCGACCTCCAAGGGCCTGAACGTGAACTTCATCGAGAGCCCGGCCGAGGTCATCGGGGTGGCGCTGAACTCGCTCGGCTATTCGATGAACACCACGAGCGACAAGGAGCTGAACGCCGCCCGCGACCTCCTGCTCAAGGTGCGCCCGCACGTGAACACGATCAACGAGGTCTATCTCGACGACTTCATCGCCGGCAAGATCGACCTCGGCATCACGTACTCCGGCGACGGCATCCGCGTCCGTGACGCCCGCAAGGCCCAGAACGACATCAGGGTCGTCGCACCCGACGGCCGCTCCGAGATCTGGATCGACAACTGGGCGATCTCCGCCTACGCGCCCGACCCGGTCGCCGCGCACGCCTGGATCAACTACATGCTCGAGCCGGCCGTGAACGCGCGCGAGATGGAGTACGTCCAGTACGAGGTCGGCACCCCGGCGTCGTACCCGCTCGTCGGCGAGACGGCCAAGGACCCGCTGGTCGTCTTCCCGCCCCGGATCCTGAACAACTACGAGATCCTCTACACCACCCCGGAGGGCCTGAACAAGCGCACGGCCATCTGGGGCGAGTTCAAGGCGGCGTAGGCACCCGGCTCAACCCGTCCGGTCGGGCGGCGGCAATCGATTCCGGTGCTTCTCGGCGTGGGCCTTCAGCTCCTGGATGAAGTCGGAGCGCGCGTTCAGCGCCGCGCTGATCTCGCGGACGTGCCGGTCGCGGTGGTCGCCGTGGCCCTCGACGCCCTCGTGGCGGGCCATGAAGTCCGTCGGCGCGTAGCGAGTCGGCTCGCCCTCCGGCGGGGCGGCATCGGTCTCGGTGGGGCGCTCGGGACCACTCACGGTTCACCTCCGATCGGGTCCGGTGAGAATTCCCTCGCAGCGTTGGCCGCAAACGCGCCCGGCACGGCGTTTACGCGCCGTGCGGGGGCGGGTACGTCTGGCCGGGATGGGCCGCACAGTCGTCGTCACCGGTGCATCGGCGGGCGTCGGCCGTGCGACGGCGGTCGAATTCGCCTCCCGTGGCGCACGCGTGGGCCTCGTCGCCCGCGGCGGCGCCGGCCTGGAGGGCGCGCTGGCGGAGGTCGAGCGGGCCGGCGGGAAGGGCGTCACCGTCGAGGCGGACGTCGCCGACGACGACGCGGTCGAGCGGGCGGCCGCCATCGTGGAGGAGCGGTTCGGCCCGATCGACGTCTGGGTGAACAACGCGATGGCGACGGTGTTCGCGCCGTTCCACGAGATCACCCCGGACGAGTTCCGGCGCGCGACCGAGGTCACCTACCTCGGCACGGTGCACGGGACGATGGCGGCGCTGCGGCGCATGCGCGAACGCGGGTCGCGGGACGATCGTCCAGGTCGGATCGGCGCTCGCCTACCGCGGCATCCCGCTGCAGTCGCCCTACTGCGGGGCGAAGCACGCGATCCAGGGCTTCACCGAGTCGCTGCGCTGCGAGCTGCTGCACGAGCACAGCCGGGTGCACGTGACGATGGTGCAGATGCCGGCGCTGAACACGCCCCAGTTCGGCTGGAGCCGCAACAAGATGGGCAAGCGGCCGCAGCCCGTGCCGCCGATCTTCCAGCCCGAGGTCGCCGCGCGCGCGATCGTGTGGGCCTCCGAGCACCGCCGCAAGGAGGTCTACGTCGGCCGCTCGACGGTCAAGGCGATCGTCGGCGACAAGCTTGCCTCCGCCGCCGCCGACCGCTACCTCGCCCGGACGGGGTACGCCGCGCAGCTGACGGACGAGCCGGACGAGAACGGCCGGCCCGACAACCTGCTCGAGCCGCTGGACGCCGACAGCGACCGGGGCATGCACGGCCGCTTCGACGCCCAGGCCAGAAACGGCGACGCCGAGACATGGTTCGTGACGCACCGCGGCCTGGCGACGGCCGCAGCCGCTGGCGCGGGCGCAGCGGCGGCCACGTTGCTCGCGCGGCGGCGATGACCCCGGCCCAGGTTCCGATCGCCGATCACGCCTTCCTGAGCGACCGGCGCACGGCCTGCCTCGTCACGCGGTCGGGCACCGTCGACTGGTGGTGCCTTCCGCGGATCGACTCGGCCAGCTGCTTCGCCGCGCTGCTCGACCCCGGCCGTGGCGGCTACATGTCGATCCGGCCGGCCGCGGCGCACGAGACCGTGCGGGCGTACCGGCCCGGGACGATGGTGCTCGAGACGACGATGCGGACGCGCTCGGGCGAGGTCGTGCTGACCGACCTGCTGGCGCTCGGCCGTGACGGCTCGGCCGACGGCGGCGGCCATCTGATCCGGATCGCCGAGGGGCGCCGGGGGAGCGTCCGGATGCGCGTCGAGGTCGTGCCCCGGTTCGACTACGGCGAGGTGCGCCCGTGGATCCTCCGCGACGCCGCCGACCGCCACGTCGCCATCGGCGGCGACGACGCCCTGGCGATCTGGTCGGACGCCGGACTCGAGGCGGCCGCCCACGAGGTACGGGGGGACTTCACGCTCGCCGCCGGCCGGCGGGCCTGCGTCTCGCTGCGCTACCTGCGCCCGCACGAGCTCGACGACGGCCTGGACGAGATCGACGCCGAGGCGCTGGAACGGCTCGTGCGGGGAACGGCGGCGTGGTGGCGGCGGTGGACGGCGGGCGCACGCGTGCCGTCGCGAACGGTCAGCGACGGCGCCGTGCTCGTCTCCGCGATGGTGCTCGAGGGGCTCGCGAACAGCGATACGGGCGCCATCGCCGCGGCGGCGACGACGTCGCTCCCCGAGGTCGAGGGCGGGAAGCGCAACTGGGACTACCGGTACTCGTGGATCCGCGACTCGACGCTCGCCACGCGCGCCCTCGCCGAGCTCGGGTTCGACGGCGAGGCCGATGGCTTCAGGCGGTTCATCCAGCGCAGCTCCGCGGGCCATGTCGACGACCTCCAGATCGCCTACGGTGTCGGCGGGGAGCGGCGGCTGACCGAGTTCGAGGTCGACCTGGCCGGCTACGGCGGCGCGACTCCGGTACGCGTCGGGAACGACGCAGCCGTGCAGCGCCAGAACGACGTCCTCGGAGAGCTCGCCCTGCTCGCGTGGCGCTGGCACCGGCGCGGGCACTCGCCCGACGACGACATGTGGCGCTTCATCTGCGACCTGGCCGACGCCGCCGCCGACCGCTGGGAAGCCGCCGACGCGGGGATCTGGGAGCAGCGCCGGCGGCCGGACCACTTCGTCCACTCGAAGGTCATGTGCTGGGCGGCGCTCGATCGCGCGATCGCGCTCGCCGACGAGTGCATGCGCCGGGGACCCGTGCGCAGGTGGACGCGCGAGCGCGACCGGATCGCCCGCGCCGTCGAGCGGCACGGCTACGACCGCAACCGGCGGACGTTCCGGCGCGCCTTCGACTCCGGCGACGTCGACGCGGCGCTCCTCATGCTGCCGCACACCGGCTTCGTCGACGTCGCCGACGAGCGGATGGTGGGGACGGTCGACGCGGTGATGGAGGAGCTGGACGACGGCGGCCTCCTGCGCCGCTACCGCGCCCGCGACGGCCTGCCCGGCCGGGAGGCGCCGTTCGTCGCCTGCACGTTCTGGCTGGCCGAATGCCTGGCGGGCCAGGGACGGCTCGAAGAGGCAGCCACGGCCTTCGAGCGGGCGGCGGCGACCGCGAACGACCTCGGCCTCTACTCCGAGGAGTACGACCCCCGCCACCAGCGGATGCTCGGCAACTTCCCCCAGGCGCTGACGCACCTCTCCCACATCGCGGCGGCCATCGAGCTCGCGCGCAACACCGGCTCGGCCGATCCCGCCGCCGTCACGGCGCCCACGGCGTGACGCTCAGGCTGCGCGCCGGCGCACGAGCCGCGCCAGCCGCAGGGGCAGGAGGCCGAACAGCGGCGCCCGCCGGCCGAGATCCTGGCGATCCTCGCGATCGAGCGCCGTCGCGTAGCGGCGAGCCTCGTCCGCCGTCGCGTAGCGCTTGACGCCGCCCTCGTAACCGCAACGCCCACACGCCCACCGCATCTCCGTTCCGGAGGCGGTGAACCGGTAGCGGTGCCCGAGGGTGCGACAGCGCAGCATCCACGGGTGATACCCGGACGCCGGGGCCGGTTATGCGCGAGTCCCCGCGGGTATCTGCCGGCGCATGAGCTCAGACGCCCACACGCTCGAGACGCGGATCCCGGCCCGGCTCGACCGCCTGCCGTGGTCCCGGTTCCACTGGCTGGTCGTGATCGGCCTCGGCACCGTCTGGATCCTGGACGGCCTCGAGGTGACGATGGTCGGCTCCGTCGCCACCCAGCTGACCGTGAAGGGCAGCGGGCTCGAGCTCACCACCGGGCAGATCGGCGTCGCCGCGGCGGCCTACGTCGCCGGCGCCTGCCTGGGGGCGCTGTTCTTCGGCCAGCTGACCGATCGGTTCGGGCGCAAGAAGCTCTTCCTCATCACGCTGGCCGTCTACATCGTGGCCACCGTCGCAACGGCATTCTCGTTCGCCGCCTGGTTCTTCTATCTCTTCCGGTTCCTGACCGGCGCGGGAATCGGCGGCGAGTACGCCGCGATCAACTCGGCGATCGACGAGCTGATCCCGGCGCGGGTGCGCGGGCGGGTCGACCTGATCATCAACGGCTCCTACTGGGTCGGCGCAATGGCCGGCTCCGCCGCCGCGATCTTCTTCCTGTCGGCGTTCGCGACCGACGTCGGCTGGCGGCTCTGCTTCGGCGTCGGCGCGGTGCTCGGCCTGGCGATCATGCTCGTCCGCCGCAGCGTCCCCGAGAGCCCGCGCTGGCTCTTCATCCACGGCCGCGAGGACGAGGCCGAGGAGATCGTCTCGAGCATCGAGCGCAGCGTCACGGAGGAGACCGGGCAGAAGCTGGAGGAGCCCGAGGAGAGCATCGAGGTGGAGCAGCGCGCGGTGATCCCGTTCCGCGAGATCGCCCGCACCGGCTTCGTCCAGTACCCCCGCCGGGCGGTGCTCGGGCTGGCGCTCTTCGTCGGCCAGGCGTTCATCTACAACGGCATCACGTTCAACCTGGGAACGCTCTTCTCGACGTTCTTCGGCGTCTCGGCGGGGTTCGTGCCCGTGTTCCTGATCATCTACGCCGCAGGCAACTTCCTCGGCCCGCTCGTCCTGGGCCGGCTGTTCGACACCGTCGGCCGCAAGCCCATGATCTCCATCACCTACCTCGGGTCGGCGGCCTCCGGCGCCGTGCTGGCCGCCCTGTTCGCGGGTGGCACGATCACGTCGGAGTGGTGGTTCGAGGCGCTGGTCGTGGTGACGTTCTTCCTGGCGTCCGCCGGGGCGAGCGCCGCGTACCTGACGGTCAGCGAGATCTTCCCGATGGAGACGCGCGCGCTCGCGATCGCCTTCTTCTATGCGATCGGCACCGCCGCGGGCGGCATCATCGGGCCGCTGCTCTTTGCCCACCTCATCGCGAGCGGCAGCCGCAGCGAGGTCGCGACCGCGTTCTACATCGGCTCGGCCGTCATGGCGGTCGGCGGCATCGCCGAGATCTTCCTCGGCGTGCGGGCCGAGCAGCAGTCGCTCGAGGACGTCGCGAAGCCGATCACGGCCGAGGCAGCCGAGGGCGACGGGGGCGGCGAGGGCGAGGAGGACGACGACGGCGCGCGGACGCGCAAGGAGGCCGCCGAGCGTGACCGTCGCATCGGTGAGCGCTCACAGCAGCGGCAGGCGTGGGAGCGCGCCGGCAGGCGCCGCTACCGGCCGGGCCCGGGCGGCACGCTCTACGCGCCCATGATGGCCGGCACGTGGTCGGCACCTGACGCCACCGCGGGACTCGAGCCGCAGATCGAGGCGATCGAGCGGACGCTCGCAGGCAACGGCCCGGTCGAGCGGCGTCGCCTGGCCCAGCTGGTCGGCGCCCGCTACTGGGGCCCTGGCCGGTTCCGGCTCGCGCTGCAGGAGGCCGTGCGCGAGGGCCGCGTCCGCCGCGTCTCGCGCAACGTGGTCGCGCTCGTCGAGCGGTAGCCAACGCGCTTGTCAGCGGTAGGCGCCGACGCGGATGGCCAACGGCAGCACGTACCAGAGCGAGACGAGCGCGGCGACGACCGATCCGCCGGCGAGCGCCGCCCAGGACGAGCCGTACAGGTAGCTCGTGATGAAGAGCACGACGGCGGTGATGGCGGCGGCCAGGAAGACCGTCCCGATGATCGCGAGCACGTTGGAGACGCCGAGCAGCCTCTCCTTCGCGCCCCGCTGCCAGACGATGCGATGGAACGCCGTCGGCGCGATGAAGCACACCGATGCCACGGCTGCGGTGAAGAACGCGGTGTAGTAGAGGCGCTGCTGGGTCGACGAGATCTCCGCGAACCGCTGGCTGAACGGCACCGCCAGCAGGAACCCGAACATCATCTGCACGCCCGGCAGGGCGACGCGGAGCTCGTTCAGGAGCTCCGCGAGCTGCCGGTTCTGGCGCGCGTCGTCGCTCTCGACGGGCACGGACGCCTCGGCGGGATCGTCGCGATCGGCCACGGGACGGTGTTCGGTCTGCGCCACGGCCTCCCTGCCGGTGAGGGTTGACACGTTTCGGTCGCGGGCGGCCCGGGAACCAATCTGGCAGATGCGTTTCCGATCACCGCGGGACACCGAGATGGACGCCGCCGGCGCCACCGACGCCGATGTGGCCGAGGCGGCGCGGGTGCAGGAGTGGCAGCAGCAGCGCCTGGGACGGCTGGGATACCGCCCCGAGACGGCGACGCGCGTCGTCCGGGCTGCGTGGATGGACGGGGAGCACACCGACCTCGTCCACCGCATCGAGGACCTGGTTCACCGGGGCGCGACGCTCGACCAGGCGGCCCGGATCGTCGTGTCCGTGCCGACGGACGTCGAGGAGCCCGCGATGCAGGGAGGTGGCCACGATGCCGGCTGAGTGGACAGAGAAGCAGGAGCGGAAGTACGCGCACATCGTCGAGAGCGAGCGCGACTCCGGCGAGTCGACCGGGCGGGCGAAGGAGATCGCGGCGCGGACGATCAACAAGGAGCGGGCGCAGCGCGGCCAGTCGAAGACGGCGTCGCGCAGCTCGACCGACGACGTGTCCTCTTCGCACCGCGGCGGCGTGCGCTCGGGCCGGCCCGGGCCTCGCGGACGGACGAAGGCCCAGCTCTACAACGAGGCCCGCCAGCGCGGGATCCGCGGCCGCTCGAAGATGAGCAAGGCCCAGCTCGAGCACGCCGTCGATCGGCGCAAGTAGGCGGCCGGTCTTGACTTTGCTGCGGGCGGGGGCCTATCCTCCCCGGGGTATTGTCAGGAAAGTTTCCTTACTCCGGTGAGGCGGTGCCCGAGTTCGCGACCGGGACACCGAGCCTGCTGCGGGCGATCAACGAGCGCAGCCTGCTCGAGCTGATCCGCCGCGACGGTGCGATGTCGCGGGCCGAGGCGGCCCGCCGCAGCGGGCTCTCCAAGCCGACCGTGTCGCAGGCGCTCTCCGGCCTCGAGGACGCGGGGCTCGTGCACCAGTCCGGCCGCGCCCGCGGCCCCAAGGGCCCGGGCGCCGTCGTCTACAGCCTCAACCCGGAGTCCGGCTGGGTGGCGGGGATCGACGTCGGCAGCCACTGGGTGCGCGCAGCGCTCGCCGACATCACCGGCACCGTGCGGGCCCGCCGGGACGAGCGCACACAGCGCACCACGGCCGCCACGGTGGCCCAGATCAGCGCCCTCGTCCACGGCCTCGCCGAGGAGCGCGGGATCGACTGGACGCGCGTCACCCACGCCACCGTCGGCCTGCCCGGCGTCCTCGACCCGTCGGCGACCCACCTCGCCCTCAGCCCGAACCTGCCGGGCGGCAAGCAGGGACTGCTCGAGGCGATCGCGGCCGAGCTGGGGCCGACGGTCACGTTCGACAACGATGTCAACCTGGCAGCCCTGGGCGAGCGGGCGCGCGGTGTCGGCCACGGCGTCGAGAGCTTCGTGTTCCTGTGGGTGGGCACCGGGATCGGGCTCGGGATCGTCGTCGGCGGCCAGGTCCACCGGGGCGCATCGGGGGCGGCGGGCGAGATCGCCTACCTGCCGGTCGGCCCCGGCGACCCGCACGACCCCGCCTACCGCCGCCGCGGACAGCTGGAGGAGTCCGCGGCCGCCGCCGCGGTTCGGGGGCTCGCCCGCGACCACGGGCTGCGCGGCGCAACGCCGAAGAGCGTCTTCGCGGCCGCCCGCCGCGGCGAGCCCGCCGCGCTCGCGGTCGTCGAGGAGATCGCCGGCCGGATCGCCCTCGCGATCGCGGCCGTCGTGCCCGTGCTCGACCCCGCCCTCGTCGTCCTCGGCGGCGGGATCGCCGGCAACGGCGGCGACCTGCTGCACGCGCCGATCGAGCGCGAGCTGCACCGGATCTCGCCGTTTCGGCCCCGCCTGGCCGTCTCGGCCCTCGGGGACGAGGTCGTCCTGCACGGCGCGGTCGCGACCGCGCTCGCCGCCGCGCAGGAGTCGCTGTTTACTCGCATGCCAATGGCCATGATGGGAGGAGAGGCGAGATGAGACCACGACGAACATTGCTCGGCGCCGCGGCCGTGCTCGCGGTCGCGCTGGCGGCCGCGTGTGGGGGCAGCGGGAGCTCGGGCGGGTCGAGCTCTGGCGGGTCGCACACGCCGGTCACCCTGACCGTCTGGCACCAGTACGCCGGTGAGGAGGGCAAGCCGTTCCAGGACGGCATCGCCGCGTTCGAGAAGCAGTATCCGTGGATCCACGTGAAGCTCGCCCTTCAGCCGAACGGCGATCAGGACACGTTCGACCCCAACCTGATCGCGGCGATCAAGGGCGGCAACGCCCCCGACGTCGCCATCGGCTTCACGCCGAGCTACGCCGGCCAGTACTGCTCGAGCGGCCTGTGGGAAGACCTGGCGCCGTTCATGCAGAAGGACCACATGTCGGTGTCGGACTTCGCCCCGGCCACGCTGAGCTACACGAAGATCGCCGGCAAGCAGTGCGCGCTGCCGTCACTGACCGACGCCTACGGGTTCTACTACAACACCGCCATGTTCAAGAAGGCGGGCATCACCGAGCCGCCGAAGACCATGGACGAGCTCGCCGCCGACGCGAAGCGGCTCACGGTGAAGAACCCCGACGGCTCGATCAAGGTGGCCGGGTTCGTCCCGCTGAACCTGTGGGAGGAGCTCGACATCGCCGACGTCGCCCACTCCTTCGGCGCACAGTGGTTCGACTCGAACGGCAAGGCGCAGCTCGCGACCGATCCCGCCTGGACGCAGGCGTTCGAGTGGCAGAAGGCGCTTGTGGACTGGTACGGCTACTCGAACCTGCAGAAGTTCGACGCCACCTACACGAACTCCGAGTTCAACCCGACGAACGCCTTCGAGACCGGCAAGGTGGCGATGGTGTTCGACGGCGAGTGGCGGACGGCGTTCATCCGCCGTGAGCACCCCAACCTGGCCTATGCGACGGCGCCCTTCCCGGCCGCCGACCCGTCCGTCTACGGCTCCGGCCGGGTCGGCGGCACGATCGTCGGCATCCCGGAGGGCACGAAGCACCCGCAGGAGGCGTGGGATCTCGTGAAGTTCCTGGCGACCGACACGAACTACCTCGTCTCGCTCGCCAACAGCCTCGGCAACGTCCCGACCACGACGGCCTCGGGCAACTCGCCGAAGCTGGACCTGGGTCCGCAGTTCAAGACGTTCATCGATGTCTGGAACAACCCCAAGTCGACCTTCTACCCGCCGCTCCTGCCCTCGGGCGCGGGCTACGCACAGCTCGTCGACGACTTCGACGCCAAGTGGCAGGCCGGGAACGTCTCCGACCTCCAGGCGGGCCTGCAGCAGCTCGACACGAACATCGACAACCAGATCCAGCAGGGGGAGACCCCGTAGAGACGCACGCGCCGACGCTCGCGGCTCCTGCCGTCCCCATGCGCACGCCGGTCGAGCGCCGGCGTGCGCGGCGGCGCATGGCGCTGCGCAAGTACGCGACGGTGCTCGCGTTCCTCTCGCCGTGGATCATCGGCTTCGTGCTCTTCACGGCATGGCCGATGGTGCTCAGCCTCTACTACTCGTTCACCCACTACGACCTCCTCACGGCGCCGAGCTGGGTGGGGCTCGACAACTACCGCTTCATGTTCGGGGTCGGGACGATCCACGGCCAGCACGAAGCCGACCCGTACTTCTGGCGGGCCGTAAAGAACACCGTGTGGATCATCCTCGTCTCGGTGCCGCTCCGCATCGTCTTCGCGATGCTCACGGCGATGCTGCTCACCCGGCCCAAGCGCGGCGTGAACGTCTACCGCACCCTCTTCTTCATGCCGTCGCTCGCGCCGACGGTGGGAGCCGCGCTCGTCTTCGTCTATCTCCTCAACCCGACGACGGGGCCGGTGAACCGCGTCCTCTCGACAATCCCCGGCCTGAACGCCCCGCTCTGGTTCTACGACCCCACGTGGGCCAAGCCGGCGCTGATCGTGCTCGGCCTGTGGGGCATCGGCGATGCGATCGTGATCTACCTGGCCGGCCTCCTCGACGTCCCCCGCGACCTCTACGAGGCGATATCGATCGAGGGCGCGAACGCCTGGCAGCGTTTCCGCCACGTCACGCTGCCGATGATCACGCCCGTCATCTTCTTCACGCTCGTCATCGGGGTGATCGACGGGTTCCAGTACTTCGACCAGGCGTTCGTGTCCTCGACGACGGCGGGGACGTCGCCGGGCGACCCGCAGGGGTCGCTGCTGTTCTACGGCGTCTGGCTCTACGAGCAGGCGTTCACGTACTTCCACATGGGGTACGCGGCGGCGATGGCGTGGGTGCTCTTCATCGCCACCATGGCGACGACGGCGATCCTGTTCGCGACCGCCCGCAAGTGGGTCCACTACGGCGGAGGCACCTCGTAGCCACCGTCGCCGGCACCCGCCAGCTCCCCGTCGCCGTCCGGCGCAGGCGCATGCTGATCGCCGTCGCCAACCACGCCGTCCTGATCGCGGCCTCGCTCGCGTTCGCCCTGCCCGTCATCTTCATGCTCCTGACGGCGCTCATGACCGACCAGCAGGCGCTCTCGACGACCCTCATCCCGCACCCCTTCGTGTGGTCGAACTTCCGCACGGTGTTCACGAGCATCGACCTGCCGCGCTACACGTGGAACTCGTTCCTCTACGCGGGGCTCTCGACCGTCGGCGTCGTGATCTCGTCGGTGCCGGTCGCCTACGCCTTCTCGCGCATCGAGTGGCGGGGCCGCAACGTCGTCCTTCTGCTCGTGCTGGCGACGCTGATGATGCCGCCGCAGGTCACGTCGGTGCCGCTCTACATCCTGTGGTCGAAGCAGTACCACGACTGGACCGGGATCCAGTTCATCGGCACGCTCAAGCCGCTGATCATCCCGAGCTTCTTCGGAGACGCGTTCTCGATCTTCCTGCTGCGCCAGTTCTTCCTGACGATCCCGAAGGAGCTCACCGACGCGGTGCGCGTCGACGGCGGCGGGCACCTCCAGATCCTGCGGCGGGTGATCATCCCGCTCTCGAAGCCGGCGCTCGCGGCCGTCGCGCTGTTCAACTTCATCTACTCGTGGAACGACTTCTACGGGCCGCTCGTGTACCTGGCCGGGAACACGCAATCGCAGACGCTCTCGGTCGCGCTGGCGTCGTTCCGCACCGTGCACCACGTCGACTGGAACCTGACGATGGCCGCGGCGCTCATCTTCATGCTCCCCGTGATCGTGATCTTCTTCCTCGCCCAGCGGGTGTTCATCGAGGGGATCACGCTCACGGGCGTCAAGGGCTGACGCCGCGCCGTTGCAGGCTGCGTTGCGTGAGCAGGGCCGCGAGCGCGAGCACGAAGAGGGCACCGAGGGGATGGAGGCCACCCACCCAGCCCTGCGACTCGGCCAGCACGATCTGCCCCGTGCCGACGACGGCGAGGAGTAACGAGAGCACCACGTCGGCGCGGGGCAGCCATGCGAGAAGGGCGGCGACGAAGACCAGCACCTCGAGCCCGTGAATCGTGAACCCGAGCGACTTGTGCGCGTCCAGGGCCTCCTGGCCGGCGCCGAAGATGTACGCGCCGATCAGGTAGACCTGGGTGAACACGCCCGCGACGATGAGCATGGTCAGGGCGAGGTGCACCCAGCCGGCCGCGGTGCGTGCTCGCCGCAGCCGGGGACGGCGGGCAGGTGCGAGGTCGATCGCCGCGCCGGTCATGCCACTTGTGCCTGGGTCGGGGCGGGCGCGCGGAGCGCGGACGGGACGGGCCGCGTGTACAGCGCGACGAAGAGCGCGAGCAGGCAGAGCCCGTAGATCCCGACGCCGGTTGGGAGCGCCTTGGTGAGGCTGATCCCGACCAGGGCCGTCGTCCACAGCCCCGTGGCCAGGGGCGTGAACCGGCGCCAGTCGTTCCAGAGCCCGGCCTGGATGGTCGCTCGTCCGGTGATCAGGAAGCCGACCGCCGAGAGCACGACAGCGATCCCGAACACGGCCCCGACGATCGCCGCAGCGGTGTCATCGGTGCGATCGTGGCGGATCGGGATCGAGGCGAGCTCGCCGACGAAGAGGAGGGCGGTGCCCGTGATCGCCACGAGCAGGCCGGCACTGGCGGCACGGGTCGGCCCGGCCATCCCGCTGCGTCGCAGGCCGATCAGGCCGACGATGACAAGGACGTGCATGGCCGCGTACACGACCGAGACGAGCACGAACGCGCCGCTCGACCACGGGTACCTCCACATGGTGTCGGGGACGGTCGTCGACGGCTGCACGGCGCCCTGGACGACCGCTCCACTGATCGCGCTGAGCGCCGCTCCTGCGATGCCGACTGCGGCGAACCTGCGAATTGATTCGATGCTCGAGGTGGGCATGGTGTCCTCCTGATATGGCGGTTTGGAGACTGCGCGATCACCGTAGGCCCGCGCCGGCGCGTGGTCATCGGCGGCGGCACCGGACCGTCGTCAGTGCCAGCACCGATCGCGACGTGCGCGCCAGCACCGTTGCCGCGCGGAGTCCGCCCTGGGAGACTTGTCGCGATGAGGGGTTGGCACCTCAAGCCGCTCCCGGCCGTCCTGCTCGTGGCGACGGTTGCGTTCGAGCTCGCGGCGGTGGGGCTCTCGTGGGATCTCGAGTCGCGCTACGACACCCTGCTCTACGCGTTCTACTCGGTCGTGCAGGTCGCCGCCGGGGCGTTCGTCGCCTCGCGCCATCCCCGAAACCCGATCGGCTGGCTCTTCTGTGGCTTCGGCGCGCTGAACGCGCTGACCGCGGACCTGGCCCAGGGCTGGGGGCTGCGCGCCGCAGAGCAGGGGTGGCCGGGCGGCCCCGCCGCCGAATGGGTGAGCGAGGCGAGCTGGCTTCCCGGCGGGGTCGGCCTGATCCTGACGTTCCTCCTGTTCCCTGACGGCCGGTTGCTCGAGTCCGCGGTGGCGAGCGGTGCTCTGGATCGGCGTCATCGGCTTCGTGCTTGCGCTGCCGGGCTGGTCTCTCAGCCCCGACCGGGCGACCGAGTTCGCGGCCGGGCGGAATCCGCTCGCGACGACCGCGATCCCGACCGACGTCCTGCTCGTCGTCGGGATGACGCTCTTTCTCGCGGCCCTGGTCGCCTCGGCAGCCTCCCTGGTCGTCCGCTTCCGCCGCTCGCGCGGCGTCGAGCGCCGCCAGCTCATGTGGTTCACCTACGCCGCCGCAGTCGCGGGCATCGTCCTGCCGCTCGCATGGGCGCTCTGGTTTGTGACGCCCGTCGTACACGTGCTTGCTGCCCTCGCCCTCACCGCACTCCCGGTCGCCGCGAGCATCGGGATCCTGCGCTACCGCCTCTATGACATCGACGTGGTCATCAACCGCACCCTCGTCTATGCCGCGCTGTCGCGTGCTGCTCGGCGGAGCATTCGCCGCCACGACGCTGCTCCTGGGAATCGCGCTCGGCAGCGGCTCGGCCTGGGCGACGGCCGGAGCGACGCTCGTGGTCGCGGTGGCGTTCCGGCCGCTCCGGGTGCGCGTGCAGGACGCGGTCGACCGACGATTCAACCGCGCCCAGTACGACGCCCGGCACCGGATGGCCGAGTTTCTCGAGCGGCTGCGCGCCGGTGCGGCGGCTCCCGAGGATATCGAGGATGTGCTTCGCGCAGTGCTCTCCGACCCGGAGCTCGATCTCCTGTTCTACCTGCCGCAGAGCGAGCTCTACGTCGATGCGCGTGGGGTGCCGGTGGAGGGAGTGCCGGACGCGGGGCGCGAGGCGGTTCCGGTCGAGCGCGGCGGCCAGCCGCTGGCGATGGTGATCCACGACCCGCGCGGCCACGAGCATCCCACGCTGCTGCGCGAGGTGGTCGCAGGCGGCGGTCTTGCGATCGAGATCGCGCGCTTGCGGGTCGAGCTTCGGCGGCAGCTGTCGGAGGTCGAGGACTCCCGGGCCCGGATCGTCGCCGCGGCCAACGAGGAGCGCCGGCGGATCGAACGCGACCTCCACGACGGCGCCCAGCAGCGCCTGGTCTCGATCGGGCTTGCCCTGCGTCACGCCCAGCACGAGCTCTCGACGGCCTCCCCAGGGGACGCCCGCGGGACGCTCGACGACGCGGTGGCCGAGGTCGCCGTCGCGATCGAGGAGCTCCGCGAGCTGTCGCGTGGGCTGCCTCCGTCCCAGCTCGACGCCGGACTGGCCCCTGCCCTCCACGAGCTCGCGGCCCGCGCGCCGCTCCCGGTGCAGGTGACGGCACCCGCCGAGCGATTCGACCCGGGGGTCGAGGCCGCCGCCTACTTCATCGCCTGCGAGGGCCTCACGAATGCCGTCAAGCACGCGCACGCCACCAGGAGTCGCCCTCCGAGCCGGGCGTGAGGACGGGAGGCTGGTCGTCCGCGTCACGGACGATGGAGTCGGCGGTGCGACGCCGGCGCATGGCTCGGGGCTCCGCGGCCTGACCGATCGGGTTGCCGCCCACGGCGGCTCTCTCCGCATCGAGAGCGACCACGGTGCGGGTACCGCGCTGATCGCGGAGCTGCCGTGCGGGTCGTGATCGTCGAGGACCAGGCGCTGCTGCGCGAGGGCCTCGGCCGGCTGTTCGCCGACGGCGGCCACGACGTCACCGCGTTGCTCACCGACGCCGAACGGCTGATGCGCGAGGTCGCCGAGCGGCCACCCGACCTCGTCGTCATCGACGTCCGGATGCCGCCCACGTTCACGGACGAGGGCACCCGGGCCGCACGGGAGCTCAAGGACGCCCATCCGGAGATCGGCGTGCTCGTCCTCTCCCAGCACATCGAGACGACACACGCGGTCGGACTCGTCGCCCTCGGCGGGTTCGGCTACCTCCTGAAGGATCGCGTTCTCGACGTGGGCGAGTTCCTGGCATCGGCCGAGCGTGTCGCGAACGGCGGGTCGGCCCTGGATCCGCAGGTCGTCGCGAGGCTCGTCTCATCGCACGGTGAGGAGAGTCCCCTCGCCGAGCTCTCCGCGCGCGAACGAGAGGTGCTCGACCTCGTCGCCGAGGGCCTCACCAATACGGGCATCGCGACGAAGGCTCTATCTGAGCGAGCGTACCGTCGAGGCACACGTGCGCCACGTGCTGACGAAGCTCGACGTGCCGCAGGGGGAGGACGGCAACCGCCGGGTGCTCGCCGTGCTGGCCCATCTGGGCGCGACGCAGCGCCAGTCGATCTAGTGTCCGGGGAATGCCCCTCGTCGCCATCGACCTGGTCCGGGGCCGGTCGCCGGAAGACCTCGACACCATCGCCACCGCCGTGCTCGAGGCGATGGTCGAAACCCTCGACGTGCCCGAGCGCGACCGGTTCGTCGTCGTCACCGAGCACACGCCCGAGACGCTTCGGTTCGATCGCGGCTACCTCGACGTCGAGCGCGGAGACGGCTTCGTCCTCGTCCGGATCACGCTCGCCGCCGGGCGATCGACCGAGGCGAAGCGCGCCTTCTACCGCCGCGCCGCGGACCTGCTCGCGGAGCGCGCCGGGCTGCGCACCGAGGACGTGACGATCGTGCTCGTCGAGAACGCGCGCGAGGACTGGTCGTTCGGCCTCGGCCAGGCCAGCTATCTCGAGCTGCCGCCCGAGCGCTGGCGCTAGCTCGCTGCGGCCGGTACGGGCGCGGAGCCCGCCAGGACGCGGCCGGAGCCGTGCTCGAAGAAGTGCAGCCGGGACGGGTCGACCGAGAGCCGCGCCCGCTCGCCGGCGCGGGCGCCGGTGCGGGCGTCGACGCAGGCCGTGCACACCGTGGTGCCGGCGTCGGCGACGAGCGGCACCTGGGCCTCCTCGCCCCCCTCCTCCTGCGGCGTGCGCCCGTCCTGGGTGTCCGACGCGGGCCGCGCGTCGAGCACGAAGATGACGTTCGCCTCGGCACCCAGATCCTCGACGACGCGCACCGGCACGTCGAGCACCGCGCGGGTGTCGTCGTGCCACACGTCCGCGTCCTCGAAGTCGGACGGCCGGATGCCGACGACCACCGGCCCGGAGTGAGCGGCGGCGAGACCGGCCGCCACCGGCAGCCGGTGGCCGCCGAAGACGACGTGACCGCCCTCGATCACCGCCTCGAACAGGTTCATCGACGGCGAGCCGATGAACGCCGCCACGAACAGGTTGACCGGGTTCGCGTACAGGTTCTGGGGCGTGTCGAGCTGCTGGACGACGCCGTCGCGCATCACGGCGACGCGGTCGCCCAGCGTCATCGCCTCGATCTGGTCGTGCGTCACGTAGATGGTGGTCGTCCCCAGCTGATCGCGCAGCCGGGCCAGCTCGGCCCGCATCTGCACACGCAGCTTGGCGTCGAGATTCGAGAGCGGCTCGTCCATCAGGAACGCCTGCGGCTCGCGCACCATCGCCCGTCCCATCGCGACCCGCTGGCGCTGGCCGCCGGAGAGCTCCGAGGGCTTGCGTTCGAGCAGCCGCTCGAGGCCGAGCACCCGCGCGGCGGCGCCCACCTTCTCCGCGATCTCGGCCTTCGGCCGCTTGCGCAGGCGCAGGCCGATGGCCATGTTCTGCGCCACCGTCATGTGCGGGTAGAGCGCGTAGTTCTGGAACACCATGGCGATGTCGCGGTGCTTGGGCGCGAGGTCGGTGACGATCTTCTCGCCGATCACGACCTCGCCGTCGGACACCTCCTCGAGGCCGGCGATGATGCGCAGGAGCGTGGTCTTGCCGCAGCCCGGACGGCCCGACGAGCACCATGAACTCGCCGTCGGCGATCTCCATCGACACGCGGTCGACGGCGACCACGTCCTTGCCGAACCGCTTCGTCACATCCTGGAGAACGATCCGCGCCATGGCTCCTCCTCAGGGTACCGCGCCGTTTGGGGAGAACCTGGCCGCGACCAGGGTCTCGCGCAGCCGCGTGCCGGCCCCGTCGGCGACGGCCAGCTGATCGAGCGCGAGCAGGGCCGCGCCGACGATCGGCAGGTCGTCGACGACGGTGATCTCCGCCGCCGGCGCGCACGCCGACACGCGCTCGGCCAGCCGGCGCATGAAAACCGGGCTGCGGGCGCGGGCAACGCCGCCGCCGAGGACGACGTCGGCCGCCGATCCGCAGCAGCCGCAGGCGGCGCAGGGCGGTGCACACGAGCACCGCCACCTCCTCGGCCTGCCGCTCGACGATCCCGACGGCGACCGGGTCACCCTCGTTCGCCGCCCCGAGAACAACCGGCGCGAGCTCGTACACGCGCGAATCGTCCAGCTTGCCCGTGTGCAGGCCGACCATCACCTGCCGCGGCGTGCGCAGGCCGAAGTGGGCCGGCACCGCCCGCTCGAGCGCCGTGCGCGGCCCGCGGCCGTCGCCGGCGCGCACGCACGCGCCCACCGCCTCGAGGCCGATCGTGGCCCCGCCGGCCCAGTCGCCCGAGATCGCGCCGAGCGCCGGGAAGCGCACCTGACGCCCGTCCGGGCCGACGCCGGTGCAGTTGAAGCCGGCGCCGCAGACGACCGCGACGCCCCAGCCGCGGGGCGCACCGGCGCGCATCACGGCGAAGGTGTCGTTGCGCAGCACCGGGTCGGCCACGAGCCCGAGGCGGCGCAGCGAGCGCAGGATGCGGCGGTCGTCGGCCGGCAGGTCGGCGCCGGCCAGGCAGAAGACGCCGGCGTCGGCGACCGGGAGGCGCTCGATGCCGGCCGCGGCCGCGGCCGCGAGCACCGACCGCTCCAGGTCGGCGATCGACCGGTCGTGGTCGACCGGCATGAACGACGCGCCCGGGCCGCGGTGCGTCCCCAGCACCCGGCCGGTCTCGTCCAGGATGGCGACGTCGGTCTTCGAGTTGCCGCCGTCGACGGCCACCACCCTGCGCGCGCTCATGCGGCCACCTCGTCCAGGCCGACCAGGTCGGCATCGCCGAGGCCGGCCAGGATCGCGGGCAGGGCGGCGATGGTCGCGGGCGGCCAGCTGTGGAGGAGGACGACGGCCCCGTCGCCGTGCTCGAGCGCCCCGGCGACGACGAGCCGCTCGAGCTCGGCCGGCGTGCGCTCGGGCCGCCAGTCGTCGGGCTCGACGTCCCAGTGGTGGTTGCGGTAGCCGGCGCGGTCGAGCGCCGCCAGCACGCGGGGATCGTCGTGGCCGTCGCCGAACGGGCACCGGAACCACGGCCGTGGGTCGACGCCCGCATTCCCGGAGATCGCCCGCTCGGCCTGGCGCACGTCGCGCTCGATGCCGGCGTCGGTGAGGATGCTCATCGGGGCGTGGTGGTGGGAGTGGTTGCCGACCAGGTGACCATCGGCGGCGATGCGGCGGGCGCACTCGGGGTAGGCCGTCGCCCACCGGCCCTGGACGAAGAACGTCGCCCGGACGCCGGCCCCGGCGAGCACGTCCAGGATCCGGTCCTGCACGTCGGCGCTCGACGGGTGGCTCCAGTGCTCGGTGTCGAACGTGAGCGCGACCCGGAGGCTACTCATGCGTGGTCACCTTCGATGCGATCGTATAGGTGCCGGGCTCGAGCCCGCGGCTGCGCGCAAGCGCCCAGGACAGGAGCTGGACGGGGACGATCGAGACCGCGGAGGAGATGCCGTCCGCGAGCTCGCCGGTGGCGATGCCCATCGCCCCGTCCGGCGCCGCGCCGTCGGGCGCGATCACGAGCACCGCCGCGCCGGCCGCCACGAGTTCGGCGGCCAGGCCGGCATCGAGGGCCCGCGTCCGCACCTCCGATGCGAACACGACCGCCGCCAGCTCCGGGCCGGCCAGCTCGAGCGGCCCGTGCCGGAACTGGGCCGCCTGCAGAGACTCGGCCGGGAAGCGGGCCGCCTCCTTCAGGGTCAGCGCACCCATCTCGGCGGCGGCGCGCGACTCGCCGCGGCCGAGGAGCGCCAGCACGGGGCGCTCGCCGAGCCACTCGGCGAGCGCGCGGGCGGTGCGGCCGGGATCGTCCAGCAACCGCTCGGCTGCCACGGCCGCCGCCTCGGCGTCGGCCCCCGGCGCGGGGTCGCGGCCGGCCAGCGACCGCGTCAGCGCCGCCATCATGACGAGGGTCGCCGCGAACGTCATCGTCGACGGCCCGTGCTCCTCGCCGCCGCGCGTGTCCAGGTTGCGGTCGGCCAGCCCGGCGAGCGTGCTCCCCGTGCCGTTGGTGACCGTGGCGATGAACGGCCGGTCGCCGCGGTCGCGCAGCTCGCGCACGACGCGGACGGTCTCGGCGCTCTCGCCCGACTGGCTGACGCAGACGAGCAGCGTCTCCGGCCCGAGCGCGTCGAGGCGGAAGTGCAGGAGCTCGGCGGCGTCGACCATCGTCGCCAGCACCCCCGCGGCTGCGAGGCGTGTCGCCGCCGGGTAACAGGCGTCGTAGGAGCTGCCCATCCCGGTGAGGACGACGCGGGCTCGGCAGCGCAGCTCGTGGCCCAGCGAGGCGATCGCTCCGCCCTCGTCGGCCGTCGCGGCGGCCGCCCTCCGGATCGCCTCGGGCTGGCCCGCGATCTCGGCCATGAATATGTCAGGAAAGTTTCCTAACGAATGCACGGCCCATAGATTACAATCTCGCGCCGTGGTTGAAAACCCCAAGATCGCGGTCATCGGCGGGGGCAGCACGTACACCCCGGAGCTGATCGAGGGGCTCGGCCTCCGCGCCGAGCGGCTGGGGCTCGCCGAGATCGCCCTGCACGACATCGACGGCGGCCGGCTGGACGTGGTCGGCGGCCTGGCCGAGCGGATCCTGCGCCGCCAGGGCTTCGCCGGCCGGCTGGTCTCGACCACCGACCGGGCGCGCGCGATCGACGGGGCCGCGTTCGTGCTCGTCCAGCTGCGGGTCGGCGGGCTCGCGGCCCGGCTGAAGGACGAGACGATCCCGCCGCGGTTCGGGTGCCTGGGCCAGGAGACGACGGGCGCCGGCGGCTTCGCCAAGGCCCTTCGCACCGTCCCCGTCGTCCTCGACATCGCCCGCGACATGGACGCCCGCGGCGCCGACGGCGCCTGGCTGCTCGACTTCACGAACCCGGCCGGGCTGGTCGCCCAGGCCCTGATCGACGCCGGCCACCGCGCCATCGGCCTCTGCAACATCCCGATCGGCTTCCAGCGCCAGCTGGCCGACCGGCTCGGCGTCACGCCCGATCAGGTCGCCCTCGAGCACGTCGGCCTGAACCACCTCTCGTGGGAGCGGGGCGTCCACGTCGACGGCGTCGACCGGCTGCCGGGGCTCATCGAGACGTTCGCCGACCAGCTCGGGGAGGACGTCGACCTGCCCGGCGACCTGATCCGGCTGCAGCGTGCCATCCCGTCCTACTACCTGCGCTACTTCTACTTCCCGGAGCGGACGCTCGCCGACCAGGCCGGCCACCCCACCCGCGCCGAGGAGGTCATGCAGATCGAGGCCGACCTGCTCGAGATGTACCGCGACCCGGCGCTCGACGTGAAGCCGAAGCTGCTCGAGAAGCGCGGCGGCGCCTTCTACTCCGAGGCGGCGGCGATGCTGCTCGAATCGCTCGCGACCGACCGCGGCGACACCCAGGTCGTCAACGTCAGAAACGACGGCGCCATCCCGAACCTGGCGACGGACGCCGTGGTCGAGGTGCCGTGCCGCATCGACGCGGCCGGCGCCCACCCGCTGCCGCAGCGCCCGCTCCCGCCCGACATGCTCGGCCTCGTCGAGGAGGTGAAGGCATACGAGCGCCTGACCGTCTCGGCGGCGATCTCCGGCGACCGCCAGACGGCCCTGCGGGCGCTCATGGCGAACCCGCTCGTGCGCAGCTTCGACACCGCCCGCCCGCTCCTCGACGCCCTGCTCGACGCCCACCGCGAGCACCTCCCGCAGTTCTTCGACTCGACGTGAATACACGGGGTCTGACCCCGTTTATTCATCCGGGCCGGGTAGGCTGCGGCCGAACCGGAGGCTCGAAGAGGAGGTACGTGATGACGGTCGCCGAGCGCCGGGCGCGGTTCCGCCGGCTGCACGCGAATGAGGGCATCTTCGTCATGCCGAACGCGTGGGACGAGGGCTCGGCCCGGCTTCTGGCCTGGTCGGGGTTCGAGGCGATCGCGACGACGAGCGCCGGGTTCGCGTGGACGCTCGGGCGCAACGACCAGTCGGTCACGCGGGACGAGCTCGTCGCCCACGTCGAGCGGCTCGCGGCGGCGACCGACCTCCCCCTGTCCGTCGACAGCGAGCGCCTGTTCGCGCCGGACGCGGCCGGCGTGGCCGAGACGGTGCGGCTGCTCGCCGGGGCCGGGGCGGCGGGGTGCTCGATCGAGGACTACGACCCGGCCACCGGCCGGATCGACCCCGTCGGCGTCGCCGCCGAGCGGGTCGCGTCCGCCGCCGCAGCGGCCCACGAGGGCGATCCGATGGTGCTCACGGCGCGGGCCGAGAACCACCTCCACGGCGTGGACGACATCGACGACACGGTCGCCCGCCTCGTCGCCTACGCCGCGGCCGGCGCCGACGCGGTCTACGCGCCGGGGCTGGCCGACCCGGCCGACATCCGCGCGGTCGTGACCGCGGCCGGCGTGCCGGTGAACGTGCTGGCCCTGCCGGACGTGCCTCCCGTGTCGGAACTGGCGGCGCTCGGCGTGCGCCGCGTCTCGACGGGTTCGCTGCTCGCCAGCGCGGCGTACGGGGCGATGCTCGCGGGCGCCCGGGAGCTGCGCACCCAGGGCAGCTCCGAGTACGGGCGCGCGGGCCTTCCCCGCGACGTGCGAACCGCGGCGTTCTAATCCGTTTCGTAACCTCAACCCGGAGCGGTACCCGCCCGATAACCGGGGTGTGAACGGCCTCCAGCTCCGCCGCACCGCGCTCTTCCTGCTCGCCTTCTGCCCCGCCGTGGGGTACACGCTCGTGCGCACGAACACCGTGCCGGTGACCGGCGCCTTCGTCTCGCCGCCGACGCACGTGCTCGCCGTGGGCGGCGCGGCGCTGGCCGCCCTGCTGGCCGCGATGCTGATGGTGCGGGTGGCGAGGCGCGAGAACGACATCCGCGGCGGCCTCGTCGGCGTCGGCTTCCTGGCGATGGCAGGCCTGCTGATCGTCCACGCCTCGGCGACCCCGGGCTTCATCCTCGGCGAGTACGGCCGCAACGCCACCGTCGGGCTCGCCGGCGCGTTCGCAGTCCCCACCGGCGGGATCCTGCTCGCCGTCGCCCTGCTCGTCCCGGTCCGCGTGGCCGACGCCCCCCGGCGGATCGCCCAGGCAGCGGCCGCGACCGTCGCCGCGCTCGTCGTCTTCGCTGCGATCGGCCTCGGACATCCCGGCCTCGTCCCGCTGATCCCGGTCAACGTCACGCCGGGCGCCTACATCCTGCTCACCCCGGCCTGCGGCGTGTACGCGTGGCTGGCCTGGCGGACCTGGCAGACCTACCTCCTCACCCGCCGCCCGAGCGACGCCGCCGTCGCCGTCGGGCTGGTCTGGCTGGGCACGTCGATCCCGACCTATCTGCTCTCGCCGGTCTGGTCGTGGACGTTCTGGGCCGGCCACGGGCTCGAGGCGTCCGGGTTCCTGGCGGTGGCGTCCGCCGTCAGCCGCGACCTCACCCGCCGGACGCCCACCTTCGCGCTGCGCCGCCGCACCCGCGCGCAGGACCTGCTCGACTCCGAGTCCGAGCTCCTCGGCGGCTACGTCAGGTCGCTCAAGGCCGACCTGCACCACCACGACCCGTCCACGCTCGTCCACTCGCAGAACGTGGCGATGCTGGCCGTCGCGGTCGGCGAGCAGCTCTCCCTGCCGGCACCGGCCCTACGACGCCTGGCGGTGGCGGGCCTCCTGCACGACATCGGCAAGCTGCGGATCGCGCCGGACATCCTGAACAAGCCGGGCAAGCTGAGCGACGACGAGTACCGGACGATCAAGACCCACCCGCAGGCGGGGGCGAGCATCCTCGCCCGGGTCGGGAGCTTCGACGAGGAGATCCCGATCGTGCTCGCCCACCACGAGCGCGTGGACGGCGGCGGCTACCCGCACGGCTTGGCCGGCGAGCGCATCCCGCTCGAGGCCCGGATCCTCTCGATCTGCGATGTCTTCGACGCCCTCACGAGCTGGCGCGCATACCGCGAGCCGTGGACGCACGAGCGCGCGCTCGACCTGATCCGGTCGGAGACCGGCACCGCCTTCGACCCTGCCTGCGCCGGTGCGCTCCTGGCCGTGGTCGGCGCCGACGTGACCGACATCGCCGCCTAGATCAGGGACGCTGCACCAGCGCCCGCTCCGGCGGACGTCTGGTTGACTACGAGCGTGGCGACCTCGGTGGCGATCGACAGCATCTCGCGGTCGCAGCATCGCCGCGGCCAGACCTACGTCGCCCTCGCCGCACTGGCCTGGTCGACGGCGGGCGTGCTCCAGCGCGAGCTCCACGTCGGCCTGGGCACGCAGGTGACGGGACGGGCGTTCTTCGCGTTCGTCGCGCTCGCGATCTTCGTCGTGGCCGGCCGGCGGCGCGAGCCGGAGCAGTCGATGCGGGGGAGCGGCTGGGCGATGCTCGGCGTGAGCGTCTCGACGGCGCTCGCCTCGGGCGCCTTCATCGTCGCGCTGAACTACACGACCGTCGCGAACGTGCTCTTCCTGCAGGCGGCCGCGCCGATGGTGGCCGCGCTGCTCGCCTGGGTGGCGCTGGGCGAGCCGGTGTCGCGGCGCTCGTGGGTGGCGATGGTCGTCGCACTCGCCGGCGTCGGCGTGATGGTCGGCGCGCCCGGCCACGGCGGCGTGCCCGTCACCCTCCTCACGATCCTGATCCCGCTCGCGTTCGCCGTCAGCATCGTGATCACGCGCCACCACCGGCACATGTCGATGGCGCCGGCGACGTGCCTCGCCCAGGTGCTGATCCTCGCCTGCGCCGCGCCGTTCGCCCACCCCGGCAGCGTGGACGGACGCAACCTCGTGCTCCTGATCCTGCTCGGCGCGGGCCAGATCGGCCTCGGTCTGGCGCTGCTCTCGATCGGCGCGCGGCTGATCCCGGCCGCCGAGATCGCGACGATCACGCTGCTCGAGGTCGTGCTCGGCCCGCTGTGGGTGTGGATGGTGGTGTCGGAGCGGCCCGCCGCGGCCACCCTGATCGGCGGGGTGATCGTCGTCGTCGGCGTGCTGGTTCAGGCGAGCGCCGAGCCGCCCGCGCCGGCCGCCGCGATCAGCCCGCCACCACCTTGATCGAGCCGAGCGCGGGGTCGCTCGCGAACGCGATGCGGGCGCCGAGCGCCGCCTCGGCCCGCAGCCGCTCCCACAGCTCCGCGCCGATCACCTCGCCGGGGGCGAGCGCCGGGATCCCGGGCGGGTACGGCACCGCGAACTCGGCGGCGACACGGCCGACGGCGGCGGCGGCGGGCACCCGCTCGGTGGGCGCGAAGGCCGCCTCGCGCGGCGTCATCGCCAGCTCCGGGTGGGTGCGCCACGAGGTTGCGACCGGCGGCGGCTCCGCGACGCCGCCGCGATGCTCGTCGACGGCGGCGCGCAGGATCGGGACGAAGGCGTCGACACGACCGGCGTCGTCGCCGACCGTGATATGGGGGATGAGGATGCGCCGGTCGGCGCCCTCGACCTGCACGCCCCGCGCCCGCAGCGATCGGTCGACGGCGAGGCCGTCGGCGTGCGCGCCCGAGAGGTCGATGACGAGCTTGAGCGGGTCGCGCGCCAGCACCGAGGGATGGCCGAGCACCGCGTCGTCGCCGATCACCCGCAGGCCGTCGATCGTCTCGACGCCCTCGCGCGCGCGGGCGTAGAGCTCGACCGCGGCGCCGATCAGGCGCTCGCCCTCCGCCTGCATCCGGGCACGGGCCTGGTCGATCGTGCCGTAGATCATGGCCGACGGGCTCGTCGTGAGCAGCATGTCGAAGGCCGCGCCGAGCCGCTCGAGGTCGATGCGGCCGGTGTCGCGCGCGAGCAGGAGCGCCCCCGGCGTGAGCGACATGAGCGTCTTGTGCACGCTCAGGGCGATCGCGTCGGCGCCGAGCGCGAGCGCGTTCTTCGGCACGGTGCTCGCGAAGCCGAAGTGCGCCGCCCAGGCGTGGTCGCAGACGAGCGCGACGCCGCGCTCGTGGCAGGCCGCGGCGATGGCGGGCAGGTCGGAGAGGACGCCGACGTAGGACGGCTCCGTCAGGATCGTCGTGCGGATCCCGGGCTCCGCGTCGAGCGCGGCGATGACCCGCTCGACCGGCGTCCCCAGCGGGATCCCGAGCTCCTCCGACACGTCCGGCGAGAGCCACACCGGCCGCGCGCCGGCGAGGATCAGGCCGGAGTAGACCGATTTGTGGCAGGTGCGGTGGACGAGCACCGGCTCGCCCGGGCGGGTGGCCGCCAGGCACAGCGCCTGGTTGGGATGGGTCGAGCCGTTGTGGCTGAAGCGGCACATGTCCGCGCCCCACGCCGCCGCCGCCAGCGCCTCGGCCTGCTCGAGCACCTCGTACTCGTTGCGCAGGGTGTCCGCGCCGCCGTGGTGGGGGACGTCGGAGAGCAGGAGCGATCCATCCCCGACGAGCCCGGGGTTGCGCTTGTGCCCGGGGGTCGACAGAGGGGTCGGGATGTCGCGCAGGTAGGCGGCGACCGCGTCGGCGAAGGGGGTCTCGGTCATGGGGCGAGTCTATGCGCCGGCGGTTGCGCCCGGCCGGGCCAACCCGCGATGATCCGCGTCCATGCCGGAGACGATCCCCGAGCTGTTCGACGAGGCCGTCGCCGCGGTGCCGGACAAGGTGTGGCTCGTCGCCGGCGACGAGTCGTTCACCTACGCCGGGGCGCGCGAGCGGATCGGACGGGCGGCGGCGGCGCTCCGGGCGGCCGGGCTCGGGCGCGGCGACCTGGTGCTGGCCACGATGCGGAGCACCCCGGAGTACCTCTTCACCTGGCTGGCGTCGGCGTACGCCGGCACGATCCTCGTCACCGCCAACCCGCGCAGCGCCGAGGCGGAGCTGGCCGGCCTCGTGGGCCAGGTGCGGCCGCGGCTGCTCGTCTCCGACGCGACGCTCGGCGCCGCGCTCGCCGGCGCGCGCGGCTGGGGCGCCGGCGACGCGGTCGAGGTCGAGCGCCTGTTCGAGGGCGGGACGGGCGTCGAGGGCACGGGGCCGGCAGAGCCGGACGACGCGGCCGTGCTGATCCCGACGTCCGGCACCACGGGGCGATCGAAGCTCGTCACCCAGACGCACCGCGCCTACGTGATGGCCGGCGAGGGCTTCCCGTGGTGGATGGAGCTCGGCCCGGGCGACCGGCTGATGACCTCGCTCCCGCTCTTCCACATCAACGCGCCCACCTACTCGATGCTCGGGTCGGTCGGGGCGCGGGCCAGCCTGGCGCTGCTTCCGGGCTTCTCCGCCAGCACCTTCCTCGACTCGGCCCGGCGCCACGGCGCCACCGAGTTCAACGCGATCGGGGCGATGCTCGAGATCCTCATGCGCCAGCCGGAGCGGCCCGACGACGCGGACACCCCGCTGCGCCTGTGCTACACCGGCCCGGCGCCGCCGAGGGAGCGGCACCTCGAGATCGAGCGCCGGTTCGGCCTCCGCATCGTCTGCGGCTACGCGATGTCCGAGACGCCGTACGGCACGATCTGGGCCCGGGGCACGCGCCCGTTCGGCACGCTCGGGAGCATCCGCCAGCACCCCACGCTCGGCGTCGTCAACGAGGGCCGCGTCATGCACGACGGGCGCCCGGCGGAGCTCGGCGAGGTGGGCGAGCTCGAGCTGCGCAACCCCGCCGTGATGAAGGGCTACTGGGACATGCCCGACGAGACCGCGAAGGTGCTCTCCGCCGACGGCTGGCTGCGCACCGGCGACCTGGTGACGGCCGACGCCGAGGGCATCTACACGTTCGTCGGCCGGGTCAAGGAGGTGATCCGGCGCCGCGGCGAGAACGTCGCTCCCGCCGAGATCGAGGAGGCGCTCGCCGGCCATCCGGCCGTGTTCGAGGCGGCCGTCGTGGGCGTTCCGTCGGAGCTCTCCGAGGAGGAGATCAAGGCGTTCGTCGTGCTCCACGAGCCCGGGGCCGACCTCGCCGCCGTCCGCGAGCACGCCGCCGGGCTGCTCGCGCCGTTCAAGGTGCCGCGCTACATCGAGGCGACGGCGGAGCTCCCGCACACGCCGACCGGGCGGGTGGCCAAGCACGAGCTGACCCGCGAGCGCACGCCCGCGGAGATCGACTTCGAGAGGAGAGCATGAGCACGAGCGACTGGCTTCGCACCGACATCGGCACGACCACCCCGGATTCGATCACCGTCCGCGGGCACGACCTCGCCGGAGAGCTGATGGGCCGGGTCACGTTCACGGAGCTCGCCTTCCTGCTCGTCCAGGGGCGGATGCCCGCGCCCGGCGAGACGGTGCTTCTCGACGCCGTGCTCGTCTCGCTCGCGGACCACGGCCTGACGCCGACCGTGCTGGCGGCGCGGCTCACCTACACCGGCGCGCCGGAGTCGCTGCAGGGCGCCGTGGCGGCGGGGCTCCTGGGGGCCGGGTCGGTCTTCCTGGGCGTCGTCGAGGACGCCGCCGTGTTCCTGGCGGACATCGTGGCGCGCGCGGGGAACGAGGATGACGCGGGCCTGCGCGCGGCCGCCGACGCCGCGGTCGCGGCCCGGCTGGAGGCCGGCGGCCGCGTGCCCGGCCTGGGCCACCCCATCCACAAGGTCGAGGACCCGCGCACGCCGCGCATGTACGCGATCGCGGCCGAGGCGGGGGCGCTCGGCCCCCACCTGCGGGCGCTGGAGATGGTGGCCGCGACGGCGGCGGCGAGGACCGGTCGCACGCTCCCGATCAACGGCGCCGGCGCGGCGGGCGCCGCGCTCGCCGACCTCGGCTTCGCGCCGGCGATCGTGCGCGGGTTCGCGCTGCTCGCGCGCACGGCCGGGGTCGTGGCGCACCTGGCCGAGGAGATGGAGCGGCCGCTGGGGATGCCGCTCTTCCGCGACATCGACCGGCGCCTGGCGGAGGAGCGAGGATGAGCGGCCGCGTGCAGGGCAAGACGATCGCGATCACGGGTGCCTCCTCGGGGCTGGGCCGGGCGATGGCACGGCGGTTCGCCGCGGAGGGCGCCCACGTCGTCTGCGCGGACGTGCGCGAAGATCCGCGCGAGGGCGGCGCGGCGACCGTCGACGTGATCGCCGAGCGCGGGCGGGAGCGCCGAATACGTCCACGCCGACGCGTCGCGCTGGGACGACATCGACCGGCTCGTCACCACGGCGGCCGCGCGGTCGGGGCGCCTGGACGTGATGGTGAACAACGCCATCGTCGCCGGCCCGCACTCCAGGGGTCTGCTGGAGACGGACGAGGACGACTGGGACGCGATCATGGCCGTCGGCCTGCGCGGCGTCTTCCTGTGCTGCAAGCGGGCCGTCCAGCAGATGCTGACGCAGGAGCCGGTCGCCGAGGCCCGCGGCCGGATCATCAACCTGTCCTCGCAGCACGGCATGATCGGCGCGCCCGGGCACGTCGCCTACTGCACGGCGAAGGGCGGCGTCGTCAACCTCACCCGCCAGGTCGCGGTCGACTTCGGCCCGCGCGGGATCATGGTGAACGCGATCGCGCCGGGCAAGATCCTCACCCGCCCGGCCGACGAGCCGGACAGCCCCGAGGTGCTCGCCTACTCGCACGCGCGGACGCCGTTCTCGCGCCTGGGCCGGCCGGACGACGTCGCCGCGGCGGCGCTCTACCTGGCCTCGGACGAGTGCTCCTACGTCAGCGGCACGAACCTGCTCGTGGACGGCGGCTGGATGGCGTACTAGGACGTGGGGACAGTCCCCGAAAATCGGGGACTGTCCCCGATTTGCCGGGGGTCCAGCAGCACGCGGCCGTAGTGGTCGCGCGAGGCGAGGAGGGCCTGGGCGTCGGCGGCGCGCTCCAGCGGGAGCACCGCCGCGATCGGCGGCGGGGAGACGCGGCCCTCGGCCAGCAGCCGGAACACCTCGACCAGCTCGCGGCGCGAGCCGTCGCTCGAGCCGATGATCGACACCTGGCGGGCGAAGACGTCGACCAGGTCGAGCGTCGCCTCCGGCCCCGACGACGCGCCGCACAGCACCAGCCGGCCGCGGTTCGCGAGCGCCGCCAGCGCGCCCGGGAACGCCGACCGGCCGACGTGGTCGACGGCGACCTCGACGCCGCGCCCGCCCGTCAGCGCGCGCACCTCGCCGGGCCACCCGGCGGCGGTGTAGTCGATGGCGTGGTCGACGCCGGCCCCGAGCAGGCGCCGCCGCTTCTCCGCGGTCGACGCGGTCGCGATCACCCGGGCGCCGGCCATGCGGGCGAGCGCGATCGCCGCGCCGCCGACGCCCGACCCGCCGGCGGTCACGAGCACCGTCTCGCCCGGGCGCAGGCCGGCTCGGGCGAAGAGCATGTGGTACGCGGTCAGGTACACCGACCCGGCCGCGGCGGCGGTCTGCGCGTCCAGGCCGTCCGGGAGCGGGAAGATGTTCCGGGCCGGGGCGCGCACGCAGCTCGGCGTAGCCGCCGTCGCGCTGGACGCCCATGACCTCGTACCCGGCGCAGGACGCCTCGTCGCCCTCCAGGCAGTAGGCGCAGCGGCCGCAGGCGTAGTCGTAGTGGACGTAGACCGCCTCGCCGGGCGCGACGTCGGCGACGCCCGGCCCGACGGCGGCCACCTCGCCGCCGACGTCGTAGCCGGGGACGACCGGGAGCCTGGCGGCGTAGGCGTGGGCGACGTCCTCGCGCACCCAGATGTCGAGCCGGTTGACCGCCACCGCACCGACGCGGACGACCACCTCGCCGGGCCCCGGCTCGGGCTCGGGCCGCTCCGTCAGCTCGAGCGCCTCGGGGCCGCCGTGGCGGGACATCACGATCGCGCGCATCACACCGGTGCTCAGTACGCCATCCAGCCGCCGTCGACCATCAGGTTCGCGCCGCTCGTGTAGCTCGCCTCCGACGCCAGATACGCGACGGCGGCCGCCACGTCCTCGGCCCGCCCGAGCCGCGAGAACGGCGTGCGCGACTGCACGTACGCGAGCCCGGCCTCGTCGGCGCTCAGGTCGCCGGGCGTGCCGGTCACGATCTTGCCCGGCGAGACCGAGTTGCACAGGATCCCGTCGGCGCCGTGCTCGACGGCGATCTGGCGCGTCATCTGGATCAGGCCGCCCTTGGAGACGGCGTAGGAGAAGTGCCCCGGCGCGCCGACCAGCCCGTGCTGGGAGGTGATGTTCACGATCCGCCCGCGCACCTCGTCGCGCAGCGGCTGGGTGAGCATCTGCCGCACCGCCGCCCGGGAGAGCACGAACGGCCCGCGCAGGTTGACGGCCATGACCGCGTCGAAGTCGGCGACCTCCGTCTCGACGAGCGGCCTCGAGTGGCGCCCGGCGATGGCGGCGTTGTTCACGAGCACGTCGAGCGCCCCTGCGCGGTCGACGGCGATCGCGACCATGCGCTCGCAGTCCTCCGGCCGGGAGACGTCGGCGTCGGCGTGGATGGCGTTCCCGCCCGCCGCGGCGATGACGGACTCGGTCGGCGTCGCCGCCCGTGAGCGGGTCGCTGCGGACGTCCGCGCAGACGACGTCGAACCCGTCGGCCGCCAGCCGGATCGCGATCGCGCGGCCGATGCCCGACGCCGCGCCGGTGACGATGGCGCCGCGGCCGCTCACCCGCCCACCGCCAGATAGCCGCCGCGGTGGGCCTCGCCGATGAAGCGCCCGTCCTCGACGACGCGGTCGCCCCGGGCCAGCACGTGCCGGATCCGCCCGGGCAGCTCGATGCCCTCGTACGGCGACCAGTCGAGCCCGTCGCCGAGCCCGGCGAGCGTGATCCGGCTCGGTGCCGCCGGATCCCAGACGACCACGTCGGCGTCCGAGCCAGGCGTGAGCGCGCCCTTGCGCGGGAGGCCGAAGATGCGCGCAGGCGCGGCACAGGCCACCTCGACGAGCCGCTCGACCGAGAGCCCGTCCCGGCCGGCGAGCGCCAGGCCGATCGGCAGCCGCGCGGCCACGCCCGGGAGCCCCGTCGGCACCTGCGTGAAGTCGCCCGCGACCGGCACCTTGTCGCGGTCGAGGCGCAGGTGGCAGTGGTCGGAGGCGTAGGTGTCGAGGCCGCCGCCGGCGAGCCCGGCCCGCAGCGCGGCCTGGTCGGCCGGGGTGCGCAGCGGCGGCGTCATCACGTAGCGGAGCGCGTCGTCGCCGTGGTGGTGGGACTCGTCGAAGAGCAGGTGGTGGACGCAGGCCTCGCCGTAGACCGCCTGGCCGCGCTCGCGGGCGGCGGCGATCTCGTCCATCGGCCGGCGGCCGGTCACGTGGACCACGTAGGCCGTCGCCCCGGCCACCTCGGCCATCGTCAGGAACCGGCCGACGCACTCCGCCTCGAGGGCGATCGGCCGGCTGCGCGGGAGCGATCCCAGGCCGAGCTCGCCGGCGGCGACGAGCTCGCGGGTGAGCACGTCGATCACCCGCCCGTTCTCGCAGTGGGCGAGCACGACCATGCCCAGCTCCGCCGCCTCCTGCATGACCGCGAAGGCGACGTCGTCGTCGGCCATGATCCCGAGCTCGATGTAGGCCAGCCACAGCTTGACGCTGCCGACGCCGAGGGCGTGGACGTCGCGCATGTCGCCCGGCCGGTAGGCCTGCGGCTCCCAGATCACGGTGTGCAGCGCGACGTCGGCGTGCGCCGCCGGGAGCTCGTCGGCGATCGTCCGCCGAGCCGCCTCGACGGGGCGCTCGCCGGGCTCCGCGTCGACGAAGGCGAGCATCGACGTCGTCCCTCCGAGCAGCGCGGAGCGGGTGTCCGCCGCGACCGCGCCGAAGATGTGGGTGTGCACGTCGACGGCGCCGGGCAGCACGAGGCAGCCGGACGCGTCGACCACCTCGACGCCGGAGCGGTCGACCTCGCCCACCGCGACGATCGCGCCGTCGCGGACGAGCACGTCGCCCGCGGCCGAGCCCGACGGGGACACGATCGTCCCCCCGACGACGGCGGTCGCGGCGCTCACAGGGCGCCGTCGGGAAGGCAGGGTGCGGCGGCCAGCAGGCGCCGGGTGTAGTCGTGGCTGGGCTGCGCCAGCACCTCCGACACCGTGCCGGTCTCGCACAGCGAGCCGCGGTCCATCACGAGCACGGAGTCGGCGATGCAGGCGACCACGCCCAGGTTGTGGGTGATGAAGAGCATCGAGAGCCGCAGGTCGCGCTGCAGCTCCTGCAGGAGCTCGAGCACGGCCGCCTGGACGGACACGTCGAGCGCGGAGGTGACCTCGTCGCAGATGAGCAGGTCGGGCCGGGCCGCCAGGGCGCGGGCGATCGCGACCCGCTGGCGCTCGCCGCCGGAGAGCTCGACCGGGAAGCGGTCGCCGAGGCGGGCGGGCAGCTTCACCCGCTCGAGCAGCTCGCCGACCTCCTTCTCGGCCTCCGCCCGGGAGAGGCGGCGCAGGACCCGCAGCGGGCGGATGATGGCGGAGCGCACCCGCTGGCGCGGGTTCAGCGACTCGAACGGGTTCTGGAAGACGATCTGGATTCGCCGCCGCACCTCGAGCGGGCGCTTGCGGGCGGCGCCGGCGATGGGGACGCCGTCGAAGCTGATCGTGCCCGCCGCCGGCACGTGCAGGCCGGCGATGCAGCGGCCGATCGTCGTCTTGCCGCTGCCGGACTCGCCGACGAGCGCGACGCAGCGGCCCTGCTCGACCGTGAACGAGACGGCGTCGACCGCCGGCCCCGCCGACCGGCTCGACCGGTAGCGCGCCTCGAGGCCCGCCACCTCGAGCAGCGGCGCCGACTCGGCGACGGCCTGCGCGGCGCGGCCGTTGCCGCGCTCGGCGGCCTGCAGGTCGAGCTCCGACCAGCGCAGACAGCGCACGTGGTGGCCCGGTACCGTCTCCTCGAGGACCGGCACCGTCTCGTGGCAGCGCGGCTCCTGGTGGGCGCAGCGGGGCGCGAACGCGCAGCCGCCCGGCCACTCGCCGACGCCGACCGAGACGCCGGTGATGCCGCGCAGCGCGCGGGGGTTCTTGAAGTCGGGGATCGCCCCCACCAGAGCGCGCGTGTACGGGTGGCGAGGCCGCTCGATCACCTCGGCGGCCGGCCCGTTCTCGACGATGCGGCCGGCGTACATGACGACGATCCGATCGGCCATCTGCGAGACGACCGCCAGGTCGTGGGTGACGTACACCATCGCCATGCCGTCCTCGTCGCGGAGCCGGCGCAGCTCGGCCAGGATCCGGTCCTGGGTGAGCACATCGAGGCCCGTGGTCGGCTCGTCCAGCACGGCGACGGGCGGATCGCACACGCAGGCCATCGCGATCGTCACCCGCTGCTGCTGGCCGCCGGAGAGCTGGTGCGGATAGCGGCCGGCGAAGCGGGGATCCTGGCCCAGCTCGACCCGCTCGAGGGCCGCGCGCACCGACTCGCGGGCGCCGGAGCGGTGGGCGCGGAGCACGTCCAGGATCGCGTCGCCGACCCGCATCGACGGGTTGAGGGCGCCGCCCGGATCCTGGGGCACGTACGACACCGTCTTGCCGCGCAGGCCGCGCAGCGCACGCCGATCGCGGCCGAGCACGCTCTCCCCGCCGACCTCGATCGTCCCGCCCCTGATCACGACGCCCGGCCGGGTGTAGCCGAGCAGGGAGAGCGCCGTCGTCGTCTTGCCGCTGCCGGACTCGCCCACGAGGCCGACGATCTCGCCGGCCCCCACGCTGAAGCTGACCCCGTCGACGACCGGCTCGCCGGTCCGGAGCTGCAGGCACAGGTCCTCGACCCGGATGACGGGCGGCGCGGCGACCGCGCTCACTCGACCACGCTCCGGGTCGTGCGCGGGACGTACGAGCGGCCCAGGCTGCGGGCGATCGCGTCGCCGGTCAGGTTGATCCCGATGGTGAGCAGCCCGATCATGGCGGCCGGCACGAGCACCGCCCACGGGTTCAGCTGGATGTAGGTGCGGTTCTCGCTGATCATCAGCGCCCAGTCGGAGTTCGGCGGCTGCAGGCCGAGGCCGAGGAAGTTGACCGAGGCGATGATCAGGATCGAGTAGGTGAACCGCAGCCCGGCGTCCACGAGCACCGGCGCCAGGATGTTCGGGAGCACCTCCCGGCCGATCACCGCGAACGCGCGCTCGCCACGGGCGATCCCGGCCTCGACGTAGCCGCGGGTCGACACCTCGAGCGTGGCGGTGCGGACGATGCGGCTGATGCCTGGCGCCTGGATCGCCGCGACGCCGATGATCAGCACGGCGATGCTCGTGCCGGCGCCCGCGATCAGCACGAGCAGGAAGAGCAGCGGCGGGAAGGCGAGCATCACGTCGACGGTGCGCATCAGCACCGGGTCGACCATGGAGCGTGTGTACCCGGCGGTGAGCCCGACCGCCATCCCGACGAGGTAGGCGAGCACCGTGGCCGCGGCGGCGTACCCGAGCACCGAGCGGCCGCCGTAGAGGACACGGCTGAGCACGTCGCGGCCGAGGAAGTCGGTGCCGAGCCAGGCGTGGCTCGACGAGCCTGTGAGCGGGATGCCGATCGGCGCCGTGGGGTCGTGCGGGGCCAGGTAGGGCCCGAACGCGGCGACCGCCACGACGAACAGGACGATGCCGGCGCCGATCGCGCCGGACGGCGTGCGCAGGAACCGCAGCCGCTCTCTCACACCGGCTCCCGCAGCTTGGGCACGAGCAGCATGACCACCAGGTCGGCGAGCAGGTTGAGGACGACGTACACGACCGCGATCAGCATCGCGACCGACTGCACCACGGTCACGTCGCGGTTCTGGACGGCGTTCACGAGCGTCGTGCCGATGCCCGGGTAGGCGAAGACGCTCTCGGTGATGATGATGCCGCCGATCAGCCACTGCAGGTTCTGGGCCAGCACCTGCACGCTCGGCGCGAGCGCGTTTCGCAGCGCGTAGCGCGACAGCACCCGCCGCTCGGCGACGCCGTTCAGGCGCGCCGTCTGGACGTACTCCGTCTGCAGCACCTCGGTCATGCCCGCGCGCACCATGCGGATGCCGGCGGCGAGCGAGGCGAAGAGCAGCGTCAGCACGGGCAGCACGAGCTGCGACGGGTTGTCGAGCGGGCTCCCGCCGGGCGGCACGATCGCGACCGGCGGCAGCCAGTCGAGGGCCGACGAAGAACACGCCGATCAGGAGCGACCCGGTCACGAATTCGGGCAGGGCGATCGCCCCCAGCGACAGGATCGAGATGGCGTGGTCGACCGGCTTCCCGGAGTAGATCGGGCCGATCACCCCGAGCCCGATCGAGAGCGGGATCATGAAGAGCGCCGCGATCGCCGCCAGGATGGCCGAGTTCTTCAGCGGCCCCGAGATCTGGTCCCACACCGTCTCGTGCTGGCCCTGGGCGAGGCTGACGGCCGACACCCCGAGGTCACCGTGGACGAAGCCGCCCAGCCAGTCGGCGTAGCGGGTCGCCGCCGGCCGGTCGAGCTGCATCCGCTTGGTCAGCACGGCCTCGGCCTGCGGCGTCGCGTTCCGGCCCAGGATGACGCTGGCCGGATCGCCCGGCAGGATGTTCAGCGCGGCGAAGATGACGATCGACGCGACGAAGAGCGCGAGGAACGCGCCGAGGAGGCGGCGGCCGAGGAACGCCAGCACCGGCGGGGCCTCCCGCCGGACGACCCGCGGCTCGGCCGCCGCGGTCACCGGCCCGCTGGAGTCGTCACGCCGAGAGCCACGCGTTCATGAAGAGGTAGTTGCCGAGCGCGCCGGCGGCGTGGGGCTTCAGCCCCTGCACCTTCTTCGACACCGCATCCACCCAGTCGGCGTTCGTCCACTGCAGGTAGCCGCCGGTGTCGTACTGGATCTGCTGCACCTGGTTCCAGTAGTCCTGCGCCTTCGACTTGTCGAGCTCGCCGATCGCCTTCGCCAGCACGTCGCTGAACTGGGCCGACTTGAAGTGGGTCTCGTTGTACGGCGCGTTCGACGAGAGCGCCTGCAGGTAGAAGTACTTCAGCGACAGCATCGGCCACTGCGTCTCTGCGAACGCCATCTTCAGGTAGAGCAGGCTCGGGTTGTAGTACGAGTTGGCCGGCTCCGACTTCAGGTTCACGGTGACGCCGGCGGCCTTCGCCTGCTGGGCGAACAGCGTGGCCGACTCGACGAAGCCGGGGAAGATGTCCGAGGTCTGGAACTCGACCGTCAGGTTCGACTGGCCGGCGGACTTCAGGAGGCTCTTGGCCTTGTCGATGTCCTGCACCCGCTGCGGCAGCGTGGTGTCGTAGAAGGGCAGCCCCTTGCCGACGGTGTCGTTGCCGACGGTGCCGAACCCGGAGATGGCGCTCTCGATCAGCGCCGGCCGGTCGGCGATCAGGCGGAAGGCCTGCCGCACCCGGTTGTCCGAGAACGGCGCCTTCTGGGTGTCCATGTAGAACATCATGGCCTGCGGCGAGGGGGCGACCAGCACGTTGATGTCGCCGGTTGCCTGGTGGGCCTTGGCCTCCTGGAACGGCAGCTGGGCCATGCCGTCGATCGTGCCGGCGAGCAGCGCGTTCAGGCGCGCCGTCGGGTCGGTGATCGACGTGATCATGAGCGAGTCGACGTACGGCTTGCCGGTCTGCCAGTAGTTCGGGTTCTTCTTGAAGACGCTCTGCTGGCCGGGCGTGAACGACTCGAACGCGAACGGCCCCGTCCCGATCGGGTGCTTGAAGTCCGTCAGGCCGGCCGGGACCATCCAGGTGTTGTAGTAGGTGAAGTTGGCGGCCAGGTCGGCGTCGGGCGCCTTCAGCGGGATGCGCACGAGGTGCTTGTTGATCGCCTTCATGTTGGCGACGTCGATGCCGGAGACGAACGGGTAGGAGCCGAAGTTCGCGGGCTTCGACATCTGCTGGATCGAGTAGATGACGTCGTCGGCGCCGAACGACTTGCCGTTGTGGAAGGTGACGCCGTCGCGCAGCTTGACCTCGTACACCGTGGCGTCGGTGTTCGGGTTCCACTCGAGCGCGAGCCCCGGCGACGTGGTCAGGTCCGGGTTCACGATCACCATCGGGTCGTACAGGTTCTGGATGCGGCCCTCGTCGATCGGCGTGACGCCGATGAACGGGTCGACCGTCTCGGCGGTGCCGCCGCCGACGAAGCCGAGCTTCAGCTGGCCGCCGCGGCGGGGCGCCCCGGCGGAGCTCGATGCGGGAGAGCTCGCGCTCGAGCCGCCGCCGCAGGCCGCGGCCAGGAGCGGCGACATGCCGATGCCGAGCGCGGCGGCGCCCTTCAGCAGCCCCCCGCGCGAGAAGCGCCCGTCGAGGATGTCGTGGCCCGGGGTTCGCGGGTCGTCTGAGCGGTCGGTCACCGTGTCCTCCAGATGGGTTCGTGAACGGTCGCGTCCAGGCAGAGGGGGATGCCGGCGGGCGTGCGCGCGCAGGGGGCGCCGGGGCGAGGCCGGCGGGCCGCGCGCATGCCGAAGGCCGGGCGTGGACGTCGCTCGGGCGGGGGCGGAAGCTACGGGAGCCGGCGCCGCGGAGGGCGGCTGGGCGGGGCGGCATCAGGCGCGGTCGTCGAGACATCGGGGCGAGTATCTCAATGGGCCGACGGCTTGTCAGCCCCGCTTCCCTGCGGCTGCGACGACCATTACATTGTCCCCCCACTCACGCCGGTCAGACATACCGACACCCGGAATCCGGGCCTGGTATGCGATCATACCGGACTCACTCTCGGAAAGGATGTCGCCGTGGACGCAACCCTGCTCGCCTCCGATCTCGGGTTCCCCGAGGGCCCGGTCGTGATGCCCGACGGGGCGATCGTGCTCTGCGACGGGAACACCGGTGAGCTGCTCACGTGGAAGGACGGCGCGCTCGGCACCTACGCCGTCACCGGCGGGTCGCCGTGGGGCGCCCTGCTCGGCACCGACGGCGCCGTCTACGTCACCCAGGGCGGCAACGTCCCCGGCAGCGGCGACACGAGCGCGGTCTGCGGGATCCAGCGCGTGAACGCGGACGGGTCGGTCGAGCTGCTCGCGTCGAACATCGCCGGCCACGACCTGGCCGGCCCCAACGACCTCGCGTTCGGCCCCGACGGGCGGCTGTGGTTCACCGACTCCGGCACCGAGCAGGACGACCGGTTCGCCGCCGCCGACCGCGCGCCGGGAAGGCTCTTCGTGCTCGGCCCGGGCGGCGAGGGCGAGCTCGTGATCGAGCGGCCGAACGTGTACCCGAACGGCATCGCGTTCGACTCCCGGAAGCGGATGTACTGGACCGAGTCCGCCGCCCACCGCGTCTGCCGCCTGGACGACGGCGAGGCCACGACGTGGTGCCAGCTCTCCGACGGCCATGTGCCCGACGGCATGGCCTTCGCCGCCGACGGCCGCGCCTTCGTGTGCACGACGATCTCCGGCGGCGTCACCGTGATCTCGCCCGACGGCGAGGTGCTCGAGGAGATCAGCCTCGACCAGCACGCGACGAACTGCATCTTCGCCGGCTCGGCGCTCTACGTGACGGCGACCGCGACGGCCGAGATCCACGCCGACGAGCGCACCGGCACGTTCTGGCGGGTCGAGACCGACGCCACCGGCCTCCCGCTGATCCCCGGCAAGCTGTGAATAAAAGGGGTCAGACCCCTTTTATTCAGCTTTCGAGGGCAACTGCGACCTCGCGGCCGGTCGCGACGGCGGTCTCGCAGGCGAGCGCGACGGCGAGCGTGCCGAGGGCGTCGCGCGGCGTGCAGGCGACGGCCGCCGGGTCGCCGCGCTCGACGGCGGCGAAGAAGCGCTCGTGCGTGCGCAGGCGGGCGTCGACGCGGTCGGCCGCCTCGACCGCCTGCCCACGCGCCCGGCCGCGCACGCGGGGCGGGTCGGCCAGGTCGAGCGCGAGCGTCACGTCGGCGGCGAGCACGTCGAGCGCGTAGACGCTCGGCGAGCCCTCGGTCGTCCAGCCGACGTGGATCGCGCCGATGCCGCCGCCGCGGAACCGCAGCACGAGCGAGACGGCGTCGTGCAGCCCGGCCGGCTCGCGGCCGGCGAGCGCGAGCCGGCCCGCGCCGGCCGTCGCCTGCACCGCCTCGACCTCGCCGGCGAGCGCCCGCTGGACGTCGATGTCGTGGCTGCCGAGCTCGAACAGGATCCCCCCGCTCTGGCCGGGTCGGAGAACCACGAGCCGGCGGCGGCCGCACCGAGGTCGGCGCGGGCCGGCTCGGTGCCGCCGAAGCTGCGGCTGACGAGCAGGCCCGGCGGCGAGCCGGCCAGCGCGTCGCGGGCGGCGGCGACCACGTCGAGGCTGCGCCACTGGTACCCGACGGCGCACACGCACCCGGACCCCTCCCAGGCGGACACGATGTCGCGGCCGTCGGCGAGTGAGCGGGCGAGCGGCTTCTCGAGGTACACCGGGATCCCCCGCTCGAGCGCCGCGCGGGCGGGCGGCGCGTGGGTCGGGGGCGGCGAGCACACGAAGAGCGCGTCCGGCCGGGCGGCGTCGAGCATCGGCCGCCAGTCGGGGTAGGCCTCGGCGCCGGCGGTCTCGGCCAGCGCCTGGGCGCGCTCCGCGAGCGGGTCGCAGACGGCGACGACCCGGTGGCCGAGCGTCGCCAGATGGGCGAGATGGGTGCGGGCGATCGCCCCCGCGCCGGCGACCGCGACCCTCACGGCGCCGGTCGGCGCAGGAACTGGTACTGCACCCCGCCGCTCGTGGCCGCCACCGTCCAGATCATCATCGCGTCGCCCGACGGGAACGGCGGCCAGGTGACGTCGACCCCGCGCTCGGTCAGCGTGCGGTGCACCGCCTCGAGGTCGTCCACCTCGATCGCGATGTGCTCGATGACGGCGTCGGCGCCGTCCGGCAGCCGCCGCGCCCGCGCCTCGGCGTCGTGCACCTCGATCAGCTCGATGCTGGCGTCACCGCAGGGGTAGTAGTGGGCGAGGCTCTCGTCGTTGCGGTTCGTGCGCCCGAGCTCCAGGCCGAGCGAGCGCAGCAGCTCCGCCGGCCCGGCGAACCCGCGGACGACGATGCCGACGTGATCGATGCGCTTCAGCTCCAGGCCTCCGACCGGGCCTTCCTGGGCGACCGACCGAGACGCACGGCGTTCCCGGTCTCGAGCGCGCGCTCGCAGGCCTGCGCCACGCGTAGCGTCCGCAGGGCGTCGGCCGGCGTGCAGAAGACGCGGTCCGGATCGCCGGCCCGGGCTGCCTCCAGGAACCCCGCGATCGAGCGGTGCATCGGCTCGCCGTACTCGGCGGCGAGGTCGCGGCCGGCCGCGCGCCCCGAGATGCGGAACCGGTCGGGGCCGAGCTCGAGCGCGATCGTTGCGTCGGTGGCGAGGATGTCTGCGGCGTACAGCTCGGGCTGCCCGTCCCGCGACCACACCGTGTGCACGCAGCCGAGGGCGCCGCTCGCGAAGTGGAGGAGGAGCGTGATCGCGTCGTCGATGTCCCCGCGAGGGCCGTCCGCCTGGGCCAGCCGCACCGAGCCGGCCATGGTCTGCACCGCGGCGATGTCGCCGGCGATCGCGCGCTGGAGGTCGATGTGGTGGCTGCCGCGCTCGAGCAGCTGGCCGCCGCCCTGGGCCTGGTCGACGAACCAGGGCCGGCCGCTGACCGGGCCGAAGTTGCGCCCGACGAGCATCCCCACCCGCTGGCCGGCGAGCGCCCGGCGGGCGTCGTCGAGCAGCTCGGTGGCGTGCCACTGGTACCCGACCGCGCAGACCGCGCCCTCGGCCGCCTCGGCGACGGCGACGATCGCCTCGGCGTCGGCCAGCGTGCGCGCGATCGGCTTCTCGAGGTAGACGTCGATGCCCGCCGCGAGCGCCGCGACCGTGGGCGCGCGGTGGTGCAGCGGCGGCGTGCACACCCAGACGAGGTCGAGCTCCTCGCGCTCGTACATCTCCTCCCAGCTCGTGTACGCCCGGCCGCCGCGCGGCCGGGCGATGGCCTCGGCGCGTGCCGGCTCGACGTCGCAGGCGGCGACGAGGTCGACCCCCTCCGCGGCGTCGATGGCCGGCGCGTGGACGCGCGTGATCCACCCGCCGCCGATCATCCCGGCCCGCAGGGCCATCAGCCGCCCCGGTCGGCGAGGTCGAGCAGCACCTTCCCGAACTTGCCCGGGGCGCGGACGTAGTCGAGGGCGGCGACCGCGTCGGCCAGGGGGAACGTGCGGTCGACGATCACGCGCATGCGGCCCGCGGCCATCGCCGGCACGATCCGGCGCCCGAACTGCTGCACGAGGTACGCCTTCTCCTCCAGCGGCCGGGTGCGCAGCGTCGTCCCGATCAGGTGGCCGCGGCGGCTCATCAGGTCGCGCAGGACGAGCGCCGTCTCGTCGCCGGGCCTGGCGCCGACGACGACGATGCGGCCGCCGCGGGCGAGGGCCGCGACGTTCCCGGCCATGTGCGGCGCCCCCACCAGCTCGAGCACGACGTCGGCGCCGCCCAGCTCCTGGACGTGGGCGAACGCCTCGTCGGCCGGAAGCGCGGTCGCGCCCAGCTCGGCGACGCGCGGCCGCAGCTCGGCGGAGCGCACGTTCGCGACCACCCGCGCGCCGAGGTGGGCGGCGATCTGCACCGCGGCCGTCCCCACGCCGCCGCTGGCGCCGTTCACGAGCAGCGTGTCCCCCGAGGCCAGGCCGGCCTGGAGGCAGATCGCGTCGAACGCCGTCAGGAACGCCTCCGGCGCGGCCGCGGCCGCCTCGTCGCCGAGCGCGTCCGGCACGGCGAAGAGCTCGCGCTCGTGCGCGATCACCCGCTGGGCGAGGCCGCCCCCGCCGACGAGGCCGAACGCGCGGTCGCCGGGGCGAAACGCCGTCACGCCCTCGCCGCACTCGACCACCCGGCCGCCCACCTCGAGCCCCGGGATGTCCTTCGGCGATCCGGCCGGCACGGGGTGCTTGCCCTCGCGCTGGAGGACGTCGGCCGGGTTCACGCCCGCGAAGGCGGGCTCGAGCGCGACCTCGAACTTGCCCGGCGCCGGGTCGGGCCGCTCCTCGACGGCGACGACCTCGGGGCCGCCGACGCCGTGATAGACGACGCACCTCATGCCGGCGGGTAGCGGTCGAGCCACCACCGGGCGATGTCCGCCCGCCGCATGAACCTGACGCCCGGGATGCCCTGGGCGTGCTCGATGAACTGGCGCACGACTGCGGCGCGGGCGGCCTGGCCGCTCCAGCGCGCGTGCACCGCGAACGTCATCATCGTCGGCCGCTCCCCCGCCTCGCGGGCCAGCTCGTCGATGCCCATGACCGCCGTCTCGAGGAAGTCGCGCGGGCTGGAGAACCCGGGGTTCATGAGGTAGCGGGAGTCGTTGTAGGTCTTCGAGTAGGGCACCACCAGGAACGGCTTGCCGCCGATCGGCTCGTAGTAGGGCACGTCGTCGGAGTAGCCCTCGGAGTGGTACAGGAAGCCGCCCTGCTCGAGCAGGAGCTCGCGCGTGTTCTCGCTCGGCCACGACCGCGAGTTCCAGCCCTCCGGGCGGCGGCCGAGGACACGCTCGTAGGTCTCGACCGCGCGGGCGATGGTCGTGCGCTCCTCCTCGCGGCCCATCGTCCAGGGCTCGTTCCAGCGCCACCCGTGACCCAGCAGGTCGTGGTCGTGCTCGCGCATCCACTCCGCCACGGACGGGTTCAGCTCGAGCGCGACGGCGGCCGCCGAGATCGTCACCGGCACGCCCGCCGCGTCGAAGATGCGCGCCAGCCGCCACACCCCCGCGCGGCTGCCGTACTCGTAGTGCGACTCGGTGCCGGGATCGCGATGGGGCGGCTGGACGCCCGGGTCGGCGTACTCGCCCCAGCCGTCGTTGCGGTCGTCGCCCCAGAGCACCGAGTACTCCGACCCCTCCTCGTAGACGAGGACGAGGTTCACGACGACGCCGGCGCCGTCCGGCCACTCGAACCGCGGTGGGGTGCGGCCGTAGCCCACCAGGTCGCGCCTGCGCACCGGCTCCGGGATCACGCCATCGGCTCCATCGCGGAGAACGCGGGCCGGGCCGTGACCGTGTCCCGGAGCAGCGCCACCTTCGGCCAGGGATCGAACGAGACCGGCAGCCGGTACCAGCGCCACAGCACGGGCGCGAACGCGATGTCGGCGAGCGTGAACGTCCCCACCACCGTCCCGTTGTCGGCCACGAACGACTCCATGATGTCGAGCTTCGGCCGGGCCGCGTCGACGGCCGCGGCGAGCTCGGCGGGATCGGCGTCCTCGGGCCGGCTGCCGCCGTCGTCGATCGGCTTCGCCATGAGCCCGATCCGCTCGGCGGGGAAGAGCGCGCCCCGGAACTGGGTGCTCCACGCGTCGAGCGCCCAGTCGACGGCGGCCCGCGCCGCCGGCTCCGCCGGGTAGAGGTCGGTACGGCCCTCGCGGTTGGCGAGGTAGCGCAGGATCGCGTTCGACTCGCCCAGCTCGAGGTCGCCGTCCTCGAAGAACGGGACCGTGCCGAACGGGTAGCGGGCCCGGTACCAGTCTGGCCGCGGCTGGGCGAGGGGCACGCGACGGCGCTCGTACGGAAGCCCGAGCTCCGCCAGGAGGAACCGGACCTTCATGGCGTTCGACGAGGCCGGATTGTCGTAGAGCACGATCCCCATCAGCCCTCCCGGGGCGGGTCGCCCGATCGGTATGCCATCCTACCCGGCCGCCGCAGCAGGGTCACACGGGGATCACGTCGGCCGTGACGTGCAGGGCCACACGGCCCGAGATCGCCTGGCAGACGGGGCAGTGGCGGCCGGCGTCGTCGACGAGCTTGCGCACGTCGGACTCGCTCGCCGGGGTCGCGATCACGGCGTGCAGCGTCGCATCCGAGAGGTGGTGCTCCCTGTCGTCGCCCCAGGCCAGCTGCGCCGAGACGGTGGTCTCGATCTCGGCCAGCTCGACGCCGCGTGCCCGGGCCATGCCGGTGAGGGTCGACGTGAAGCAGTTGGCGAGCGCCGCCGAGAAGAGCTCCTCCGGGTTCGACTCGCCGCCGGGGCCGCCGAGCTCGGCCTGGGTCGCCGTCGCCACCGACAGCGCGCCCGACCCGCCCTCGATGCGGCCGCGCAGGCCCTCCCACCGCAGCGTCGCCGTCGCCTGGAGCGATTCCATCGCCCGCGAGTCTAGCGAAGCCGGCGCCACCTTCTCACCCTCACACCCCCGTGGTAGGTTTGCCGCATCGAGCACCAGGAGCACACCGAGCCTGCGAGCGTGTTCGAGGCCGTCGATCGCGACGCGCGGCTGTCGGACAAGGTGACAGAGGCGATCCTCCAGACGATCGTCTCGAACCGGCTCAAGCCAGGTGACGCGCTCCCGCCCGAGCGCGAGCTGGGCAAGCAGTTCGGCGTCTCGCGCACGGTGATCCGCGAGGCCATCCGGACGCTCCACGCCAAGGGCCTGCTCGAGGTCAGGAGCGGCAGCGGCGTCCGCATCGTCGCCGTCGACGCGAAGACCGTCCGCGAGTCGATGCGCCACTTCGTCAAGGGCAGCATGCTCGAGTACGCCAAGGTGGACGAGGTGCGGCGGGTGCTCGAGGTGGCGGCGGCGGGGATCGCCGCGGAGCGGGCGACGCCGGAGGACATCGAGCGCATCGACGCCACGCTGGAGCAGATGACCGAGAGCGTCGACGACCTGAAGACGAGCATCGAGGTCGACCTCGCGTTCCACCGCGCCCTCGCGGCGGCCACCCACAACGAGCTCTTCGGCGTCCTGCACGACTCGATCGGCGAGATGCTGGTCGAGGTGCGGCGGCGAAACCTCTCGCTCGGGCCGGCCGAGCGCCGGCTCGTGATCGACATGCACCGTGCCATCCGCGACCGGGTCGCCGAGCACAAGCCGGCGGCGGCGCAGCAGGCGATGCGCGACCACCTGGACCACGTCCAGGCGACCTACAGCGGGCAGGCTCCCGAGCTCGCTTAGCCCGCCGAGCCCAGCGCCAGCTCGGGCTCCTCGTGCGTCATCACCTCGAGCAGGGCCGTGCGCCCCGACTCGACCGCGGCGGCGCACCGGGAGATGGCGGCGCGGAGCTCGCCGGCGTCCGCGACCCGCTCCGAGTGGGCGCCGAGCGCCGCGGCGACCGCCGCGTAGTCGCCGGTCAGGCGGTGGGCGTCGTAGCGCTCGACCGCCCGCGGCATGTACTCGCCGTAGCCGCCCATGAGGCCGTTGTTCATGACGATCGTGAGGATCGGTATACGGCAGCGGACGGCGGTCTCGACGTCCATGCCCACCATCCCGAAGGCGGCGTCGCCCATGATGTTGACGGCCAGCCGGTCGGGACGCGCGAGCCGGGCGCCCATCGCGAGGCCGAGCCCGGTGCCGAGCTGGGTCGACTTGCCCCACCCCAGGTAGCCCCGCGGCACGAGGCTCTCGTAGAACGGCACGATCTGGTCGCGGGGATGGCCGGCGTCGTGGGTGACGACCGTGCGCGAGCGGTCGACCGCCGCCATCAGGTCCCACACCACCCGGTAGGGGCTGATCGGGCCGGCGTCCGAGGTCAGGCGCGGCATCCACCGGTCGAGGAACCCGGACCGCACCCGGGCGATCTCCGGCGCCGGATCGCGCGCCGGCCCGCCGTCGGCGTCGAGCAGGTCGAGCATCTGGCGCAGCACGACCCGGGCGTCGCCGACGCAGCCGAAGTCGACGTCGTAGCCGCAGCCAAGGTCACGGGGATCGTCCACGATCTGCCCCAGGGTCGCCGACTCCGGAAGCGGCGTGATGTAGAGCGAGCGGGTGAAGCTCGTGCCGACGCCGAGCACGACGTCGGCCTCCCCGAGGAACCGGTCGACCGTCTCCGGGCGGGTGCGCGCGGCCGTGCCGAGCGCGAGCGGGTGGTCCTCCGGGAACGCGCTCTTGCCGTTCAGCGTCGTGGCGACGGGAGTCCCGGTGCGCTCGGCCAGCGCCACGAGCTCGGCGGTCGCGCCGGCGTAGAGCACGCCCTGGCCCGCCAGGATCACCGGCCGGGACGCCGCGGCCAGCACGCCCAGCGTCTCGGCGACGTCCTCGGGCGCAGCGGCCGAGAGCCGCCGGGGCGAGGTGGCCACGTCCCAGCCGGCGCCGTCGGCGGGCGCACACATCACGTCGTTCGCGACCGCGACCAGGGCCGGGCCGTCGCGGACGACCCGCACCGCGTGCAGCGCCCGCCGGAACACCTCGGGCGCCCTGGCGGCGTCGTTCACGGTCGCGGCGAAGCGGGTGATCGGCGCGTAGGCGGTCTCCGCGCACAGGTTGGGGGCGGAGTCCTGGGCGGCCCGGTCGTGCTCGCCGGGAATCAGCAGCACCGGGCTGCGGTCGCCGTACGCCTGGGCGACGGCCGCGAAGGCGGCCTCGACGCCGGGACCGTACTGGGTCACGCAGGGCGCGAGCCGCTCGCCGTTCGTCGCCCGGGCGAACCCGTCGGCGATGTTGACCGCGACCCGCTCGGTGCGGGTGACGATCGGGCGCATCCCCAGCGCGGAGGCGGAGTCCAGAAGCCGGTTCTCGGGGAATCCGACGACGAACTCCGCCCCCTCACGCTGGAGGAGCTCTGCGATCCGGTCGGCGACGAGCGTTCCACGTTCCAAGCGATCACCTCGCGGTCGCGAGAGGCCGGGCCCCGCGGACGAGGCGAGGGCTCAGGCCGGTATACCGTATCATGGCATACGGTTCCTGACCGAGACCGTGCGCCGGTGCCTGGAGGAAACGCGTCAGGTGCCGGTCGGGCTCGCCATCCCGGTGTACGGGATCGGCTCGGGCGCCGCGTAGGTGCCGACCTTCGCGGTCGTGATCCCCGCCCGCCACAGGCCGTAGGCGAGCATGGCGCCGAAGCCGACGCCGTCGCAGACCGGCACGCCGACCGCGTCCTGCACGGCCCGGGCGACGTCCGCCATCCCGCCGCAGGCGAGGATGAGCGACTCGGCGCCGCGCTCCTCGACGGCACGCCTCGACGCGGCCACGATCGCCGCGGTGGTGTCGGGATGATCGGCGCCCTGGTCGGCGACCGGGATGTCGAGGGCGAGCACGCCGGCGCACCGGCGCAGGATGCCGCGTGCGTCGATCATGTCCTCGAGGGCGGGGATGCCCCGGGGGAGCGTCGTGATGACCGCGAACCGGCCCGACACGATGCCGGCAGCCGTGAACGCGGCCTCGCCGATGCCGATCACGGGCGCCGCCGCGAGCTCGCGGGCGGCGTCGAGGCCGGGGTCGCCGAAGCAGGCGATCAGATACCCGTCGAGGCCCGGGTTCGCGAGCACCATCGCGGCGACCTCTCCGACCGCGACGACGGTGTCGGCCGCGCTCTCGATCGAGCTCGGGCCCGCGGGCGGCCGTGACCGCGACCACCTCGCACCCCTCCGGCAGGCCGGCGCGGGCGACGCCGGCCATGGCGTCGGTGTGGCGGCGGTCGGTGTTGGGGTTGAGCAGGCCGAGGCGGAAGCTCACGCCGTGGCTCCGGCGGCCGCGGCGGCAGGGACGGCCGCGAAGTCGTCGTGCACGGACAGGAACCGGCCCGTCCCGGGCGGGACGACGATCTCGCCGTCGCGGTGGACCGTGGTCCCGCGCACCAGCGTGCGCACGCACCGGGCCCGGCTGGTGCGGCCGTCGAACGGCGACCACGGGTTCTTCGAGAGCTGCTGGCTCTTCGCATCGACCGTCCACTCGGCCTCGAGGTCGAACAGGGCGAGGTCGGCGTCGGAGCCGGGCAGGATCGTGCCCTTGCGGGGGTACAGGCCGATCGTGCGGGCGGCGTTCGTCGAGCAGAACCGGGCGAAGGCGTCGAGCGGCATGCCCCGCCGGTGGTACGCCTCGTCGAGGACGAGCGGCACCGTCTCCTGCATCACCTGGCAGCCGAGCGGCGCCGCGAAGATGTCCTCCCAGCCGGGCTCCTTCTCCTCGATCGTGTAGGCGCAGTGGTCGGAGACGAGGCTGTCGAGTGTGCCGTCGAGCACCCGCTCCCACATCCCCTCGACGAGGTCGCGCGGGCGCAGCGCCGGCGCGCAGCGGCCGTACGGCCCCAGCCGGACGAGGTCGTCCAGGTCGAGCAGCAGGTGGTGCGGGCACACCTCGGCGGTCGCGCGCAGGCCGCGTGCGCGGGCGGCGGCGACCAGGTCGACGCTCTCGGGGCTCGACGTGTGCACGATCTGGATGCGCACGCCGACGTGGGCGGCGAGGTAGAGGGCGCGGTGCACGGCCTCCTCCTCCACGAACGCGGGCCGCGACTCGTGGTGGGCGAGCGGGTCGCGCCGGCCGGCGAGCCGCATCCGCTCGAGACCGGCCTGGAGCAGGGCGTCGGACTCGGCGTGCACGAGGACGAGCGCGCCGAGCTCCCTCGCGTTCTCCATCCCCTGCACGAACTCGGCGTCGTTCACGTGCGGGTAGGCGGGCTCCGAGAACGGCATGAACGCCTTGAAGCCGAACGCCCCCTCCCGCCACTGGGCGGCCATCTCCGGCAGCGCGGGCGCGCACAGGGCGCCCCAGAGGCCGAAGTCGCAGACCACCTTGCGCGCGGCCATGTCGCGCTTCTCCCGGTAGAGCTGCGCGGTGGTGACGGGCGGGTACGTGAGCGGGTGCTCGACGACGGTCGTGATCCCGCCGGCCACGGCGGCGCTCGTGCCGGTCGTGAAGTCCTCGCGCTCGGTGTGCCCGGGGTCCTCGAAGTGGGCGTGCGGATCGATCGCGCCGGGCAGCACGACCAGCCCCGAGGCGTCGATCACCTCGTCGGCGCGGCCGGCGATGTCGCGATCGCGGCCGATCGCGGCGATGCGGCCGTCGGCGATCAGGACGTCGGCGGCGAAGACGCCGTAGTCGGTCGCGAGGGTGCCGCCGCAGACGGCGGTGCGCGGCCCGCTCACGCCGGCACCCCGGCGCCCTCGGCGGCGAGGCCGGCGACGACGCGCATCGGCAGGCCGAGCGACGCCAGATGTCCGATGAGCAGGGTGCGCGCCGGCTCCCAGGCGCCGCTCAGCCAGGCCCGCAGGCCCAGGCCGTCGACGAGCCGCGCCAGCACCGCCGCCTCGATGTCGAGGTCGATCGCCGGCGGGAGCAGGCCCTCGTCGCGCACCCGCTCGAGCAGGGCCCGGATCTCCTGCTCCCACAGGGCATCGGCCGCCTCGAGCTCGGCGACGAAGGCGCGGTCGCGGCCGGCGTACGTCCACATCTCGGCCCACAGCCGCCACTCCGCCCGCCGCTCGGGATCGCGCGGCACCGCCACGGCGACGAAGGCCGAGAGCAGCTCCGGCACGGTGGCCGCCGCCCGCATCGCGGCCCGGGCCTCGGCGATCCAGGCGCGCGAGGTGGCGGCGAACACGCCGGCGATCAGCGCCTGCTTGTCGGGAAAGTGGTGGGTGAGGACGCCGGTCGTGAACCCGCCCTCGCGGGAGATGTCGCGCAGCGTGGTCGCTTCGAGGCCCTCGCGGATGATGACCCGCTTGGCGGCCGCGGCGATCTCGTCGAACCGGCGCCCGGAGCGGGCGCCCGGCCACATGCTCTCGTTCGTTGACAGCGTTCCGGCGCTCCTGCTTTACTGCGGCCATCATAATCGTTGTGACGGAGGGCATGGGGTGGATTTCGGACTGACGGGGACGGTGGCGATCGTGGGCGGGTCGTCGTCCGGCATGGGCCGGGCCACGGCCAGAGCGCTGGCCGCGGAGGGATGCCGGGTCGTGCTCTACGCGCGCCGGGGCGAGCTGCTCACGGAGGTGGCGGCGCAGATCTCGTCCGAGACCGGGACCGAGACGCTGGCCGCGCCCGCCGACGCCACCGACCATGCGTCGCTCGACATGGTCGTCGAGCGGGCGCTCGAGCGCTTCGGCCGGCTCGACATCGTGGTGAACAACGCCGGCGGGCCGCCCGCGGGCGACTACGAGAGCTTCTCCGACGCCGACTGGCAGGCGGCCTACGAGCTGACGCTGCTCTCGGCGCTGCGGATCACCCGCCGCGCGCTGCCGGCGCTGCGCGACAGCGGGCGCGGCCGGATCGTGAACCTGACCTCGTCGGCGGTCAAGGAGACGAACGACGGCCTGCTGCTCTCGAACGTCTTCCGCCCGGGCGTGATCGGCTGGGCGAAGACGATCTCCCGCGACGAGGCCCGGCACGGCATCACCGTGAACTCGATCGCGCCCGGCTACATCGCCACCGAGCGGCTGGTGCAGCTCTACTCGTCCGAGGCCGACCCGGACGCGGCCATGCGCCGCGACGCCGACACGATCCCCGCCGGCCGCTTCGGCGACCCCGACGAGATCGCGGCGGCAGCGGCGTTCCTGTGCTCGACCGGCGCCGCCTACATCAACGGCACGACGCTCCTCGTCGACGGCGGCCTCGCCCGCGGCCTCCTGAGCTGATGGCGACCGGGCGGCGCACGGACTGGATGCGCCTGGCCCGGCCGTCGCTGGCCGGCATCGAGCCGTACGACCCCGGCGAGACGCGGGACGAGCTGAAGGACCGGCTGGGCCTCGCCGACCTCGTGCCGCTGAACTGGAACGAGGACCTCTTCGGCCCGCCACAGCACGTGCTCGACGCGGCCGCCGCGGAGGTGGCGCGGGCGCCGCTCTACCCGGAGCGGGCCTACGGCGACTTCCGCGCGGCGGTGGCGGCCTGGCTCGACGTGCCGCCGGCGTGCATCGTCCCCGCCCACGGCGCCCAGGCCCTGATCAGCGCCGTCACCCAGGTGTTCGTCGACCCGGGAACGCCGGTCGTGATCCCGCAGCCGACCTACGGGCTCTACGCGCAGCTCGCCGCCGCGGGCGGCGGAGCGGTGCACCGCGTCCCCACGGACGGGCTCGCGCTCGATCTGGAGGCGATCGCCGCCGCGGCGCGGGCGCACGACGCCCGGCTGGTGTGGCTGTGCGACCCGAACAACCCCACCGGCCTCCTGATCGACCGGGCCGAGTGGGCCGCGTTCCTCGACCGCCTGCCGGACGGGTGCGCCGCGATCGTGGACGAGGCCTACATCGACTTCTCCGACCCGGACGTCCGCGTCCGCCGCGAGCAGGACGTGCTCGACGGGCGGCCGGTGGTCTGCATCCGCTCGTTCTCGAAGGTGTTCGGCCTGGCCGGGCTCCGGCTCGGGTACGCCGTGTGCGATCCCGACGTCGCGGCGCTCCTGAACGTCGTCCAGGAGCCCTTCAACGTGAACCGGGTCGCGCTCGCGGCCGGCCGGGCCGCCGTCGAGACGCCCGGGCTGGCCGACCGGCGCCGGGCCGAGGTGGCCGAGGCCCGCGACGTGCTCGCCCGCGAGCTCGAGGCGGCCGGGCTCGAGGTGGTCCCCTCGCAGGCGAACTTCCTGCTCGTCCGCATCGGCGTCGACGACGGGCCGGTGTGCGAGCGCCTGCTCCGCCACGGCCTGCTCGTGCGCAGCGGCGCGAGCGTCGGCCTGCCCGGCTATGTCCGCTTCACGGTCGCGCCGGCACCGGTCATGCGCGAGGCGGCGAAGGAGCTGGTCGCGGCCCTCGGAACCCCGTGATCCGCGACCTCGAGACCGTGGTCGCAAACGGCCTCTGCAGCGGCTGCGGCCTGTGCGAGAGCGTCGCCGGGCAGGAGCGGGTGCGGATGACGATGACGCCGATCGGCCAGCTCCGCCCGGCGGTCGCCGGGCCGCTGCCCGGGCCGGTGCTGGAGGAGGCGCTCGCCGTCTGCCCGGGCGTCGAGGTGCGCGGCCCTGATGCCGAGGCCGGCGTCGCAGTCCACCCGGTGTGGGGCCCGATCGCGTCGCTCGCCCGGGGCTGGGCCACCGACGCCGAGGTGCGCCGCCACGCCGCCGCCGGAGGGGTGCTCTCGGCGCTCGCGCTCCACCTGCTGGAGCGCGAGGGCGTCGACGCCGTCCTGCACGTGCGCGCCGCGCTGCCCGACCGGCCGCTCGAGACGGTGGCCCACGTGTCGCGGACGCGGGCCGAGGTGCTGGCGGGCGCGCAGTCGCGCTACGGCCCCGCGGCGCCGCTCGTGCACGTCCGCCGCCTGCTGGACGAGGGGGCGCGGATCGCGATCGTCGCCAAGCCGTGCGACATCTCCGCCGTGCGCGCCCTCCAGCGCCGCGACGCCCGCGCCCGCGAGCAGGTGGCCGCGCTGCTCACGTCGTACTGCGGCGGGGTGCCGAGCCTGCGCATGGCCGAGAAGATCGTGCGCAGCCACGGCGTCGAGCCCGGCGACGTCACCGGGTTCACGTTCCGCGGCGACGGCTGGCCGGGGCCGATGCGCACCACGGCCCGCGACGGGCGCACCTTCGACGTCACCTACGACACGGCCTGGTACGACCCGACCGTGCCGTGGACGTACGACATGCAGTTCCGCTGCAAGATCTGCCCGGACGCCGTCGGCGAGGTCGCCGACGTGTCGTGCCCGGACGGGTGGGTGCTGCGCGACGGCGAGCCGATCCACCTGGAGGGCGAGGGGCGCAACATCATCATCGCCCGCACCGGGGCGGGGAGGGCGCTCGTCGAGCGCGCCCGCGCCGCCGGCTGCCTCGAGACGGCCGCCTGCACCATGGCCGAGCTCGAGGCGACCGAGCGCGACCACCTGCCGCGCAAGCTCTCCGCCCACGCCCGCGCGACCGGCGTGCGGCTGGCCGGCCGGCCCAGCCTGCGCATCCGCGGCTACCGCAGCGCGGCGGCCGTGCGCCGGGCCGGGGTGCGGCGCACCGTGTCGGCCGCGTGGGGCGGCTTCCGGCGGGCGCGGCGGGGGGCGACCCGGGAGCCGCAGCCGTGAGCGCCGCAGCGGCGAGGGCGATGGCGCGCGCCGACGAGCTGGCGGCCTGCACCGAGCGGCCGGGGGAGATCACCCGCCGCTACGGCACGCCGGCGCTCGTCGCCGCCCGCGACCTGCTGGAGGCGTGGATGCTCGAGGCGGGGATGCGGACGCGGGTCGACCGGGCCGGCAACCTGATCGGGACGGCGGGGACGGGGGACCGCCCGGGCATCGTGATCGGCTCCCACTTCGACACCGTGGTCGATGCCGGCCGCTACGACGGCACGCTCGGCGTCCTGCTCGGGATCGGCTGCGCCGAGGAGCTCGCCGGGGCCGACCCGGCCCACGACCTGACGGTGGTCGCGTTCTGCGACGAGGAGGGCGTCCGCTTCCCGACCGCCTACTTCGGCAGCCGGGCGTTCCTCGGCGGGCCGGCGCCGGACGGGGAGATGACCGACGCCGAGGGCGCGACGCTCGCGTCCGGGATCGAGACCGCCGGCAACGCCGACGCCGGGCCGGGGAGCGGCCTCCCCGCCAACGCGGTCGCCTACCTGGAGGCGCACATCGAGCAGGGCCCGGTGCTCGACGCGGGCGGGCACCCGCTCGGGATCGTCACGGCGATCACCGGCGGCGCGAAGCTCGCGGTCACGCTCACCGGCACCGCCGGCCATGCCGGGACGGTGCCGATGGGCCTGCGCCGCGACGCCTTCTCGGCGGCGGCCGAGATCGCGCTCGAGGTCGAGCGCCTCGCCCGCGACGACGGCGAGGCCGTGGCGACGGTCGGCGAGGTGGCGGTCGCCCCCGGCGCCGCCAACGTCATCCCCGGCCGGGCGACGATCAGCATCGACCTGCGCCACCCGGACGACGAGCGCCGCGCACGGCTGCTGGCGCGGGTGCGCGAGCTGGTCGCGGCCGTCGCCGGGCGGCGGAACGTGGCTGCGGCGATCGACGTGATCCACGACGAGCGGTCGGTCGCCTGCGACCCGGCGCTGGGCGAGCGGATGCGCCTCGCGGCCCGCGCGATCGGCCTCGACCCGCCGTCGCTTCCGAGCGGCGCCGGCCACGACGCCGTCGTCCTCTCCGACCACGTGCCCGTGGCGATGCTCTTCGTGCGCTGCGGCGGCGGGATCAGCCACAACCCGGCCGAGTCGGTCATGACGGAGGACGTCGGCCGCCGCCCTGGCCGTCCTCACGGCGGTCGTCCGCGACCTCTGTACCCGGTGCCTGGCACCGGGTGTTCACGCCGCCGGGCATGCCATCTATGCTCGCCCCGATGAGCCGCATCCGCGCCGCGGTCGTGCACGCTCCGGGCCGCTTCGCGGTCGAGTCCTTTCCCGAGCCCGATCCGGAGCCGGGGGCGGCGCTCCTGCGCATGCACTTCTCGGGCATCTGCGGCACCGACAAGCACACGTGGCGGGGCGAGAGCCTCCAGTACGCCGGCACCGACCACGAGCGCGAGGCCGCCTACCCGCTCATCTGCGGCCACGAGAACGTGGGCGTGATCGAGGCCCTGGGACCGGGCGACCCTCCGGTCGACGCCGACGGCACGCCGCTTCGGATCGGCGACCGGGTCGTGCCGGCGCCGAACCTGACCTGCGGCCGGTGCCGGTTCTGCCTCTCGGAGACCGCGCCGTACTACCTGTGCACGGCCCTCGAGGACTACGGCAACTCGCTCACCTGCGCGGACCCGCCGCACCTGCTCGGCGGCTGGTCGGAGCTGATGTACCTGCTCCCGGGCACGCGCCTCTTCCGGGTGCCGGACGGGCTCCCGTCCGAGCTGGCGGCGCTCACCGAGCTGCTCGCCGTCACCAACGGGCTCGACCGGGCGCGGGCGATCCCGGGCGGATTCGGCTTCGGCGACACGGTGGCCGTGCTCGGGGTCGGGCCGCTGGGGCTGATGCACCTGGCAAAGGCGGAGATGATGGGCGCCGGGCGGCTGGTCGCCGTCGACGTCCTGCCCGAGCGGCTCGACCACGCCCGCGCGTTCGGCGCCGGCATCGCCCTCGACGCCTCCCGCACGAGCCGCGAGGAGCGGATCGAGGCCGTGCGCGCCGCGACCGCGGGCCTCGGCGCCGACGTCGTCTGCAGCTGCTCGGGGCAGGCGGAGAGCATGATCGAGGCGCTCGACCTCGTCCGCCCGGGCGGGACGGTGATCGAGGCCGGCGCCTTCGTGGACATGGGCCCCGTCGCGATCAACCCGAACAGCCAGGTGTGCATCCCGGGCGTGACCATCCTCGGCGTCGGCGGCGAGACGCTCGACCAGTACCGGCCCGCGCTCGACATGCTCGCGCGCCACCGCGACCGGCTGCCGTTCGCCCGCGCGATCACCCACCGCGTGGGCCTCGACGACGTGGGCGACGCGCTCGAGATCGCCCAGACCGGCGCGGCGATGAAGGTGCTCGTCGCCCCGAACGGCCCGCGTGAATAAACGGGGTCTGACCCCGTTTATTCAGGCTGGCGGTACCAGTCGCGCGCGGGCTGGGGCAGCACGCCGACGCGGTCGCGCCAGGGCGTCGCCAGCTCCTCGGCGATCGCCGCCAGGCGCTCGAGCAGCGGGCGGGAGTGGCCGACGAGGGCCCGCCGCGACTCGTCCGGGTCGGCCACGAGCCCGGCGTCGAAGAGGGTGCGGCCGACGATGAAGCCGCTCGCGCCGGCGCGGCAGGCGTCCTCGATCTGGCCGCCGATCACGTCCTCGCTCGCCCCGCCGCCCAGGAGCACCCACGGGATCAGGCGGCCGCAGGCGTCGTCGAGCTCCCCGCAGGCCGCGGCGGAGCCCGGGTACTGCAGCTTGAGGATGTCCGGCTCGAGCCCCGCCAGCCGGCGGGCGCCCTGGATCACGAGCTCGGCGAAACGGTCGCCGCCGGCCCGCTCCTCGCCGTCGCGGCGGTAGACGATCGGCTCGACGATGAGCGCGAGGCCGGCGTCACGGCAGGCGGCGACGGCGGTGCGGACGACCTCGTCCTGGCGCTCGGCCTGGTCGGCGACGTCCGCCCGGTAGGGCAGGAGCAGCTTCGCTCCCGACGCCCCCAGCCGGCGCGCCTTGGCGGCAGACCAGCCCTCGAGAAACCGCGTCACGGCGACCCTGGCGACGTCGCCGTAGCCCATCGCCTCGAGCGGGACGACGATCCCGGTCGACCCCGGCACGGCGCCCGCCGCGATCGTCTGGGCGACGGAGTACTCGGCGTCGAGCAGGATCAGGGAGGCCGCGGGCGCGAGGGCGGAGGCGACCCTGACCTTGAGCTCGGTGATGCCGGCGTCGTCGAGCTGCATGCCCCGCTTCGCGAGCACGGCCTGGAGCGAGTCGCGGTGGTCGACGGCCGCGCCGCAGATGACGCCCCGCGGCGAGGCCAGCCGGTCGAGCGACCGCGCCCGCTGGGCGGAGCGCATGTGCCCGTTCATGCCGCCCCCACCGCGCGCCGGGCGATCTCGGTCAGCAGGCGCGCGTCGCGGACGGCGTCCTCGACGGTGTTACGCGGCGGATCGCCGCGAACGACGCTGCCCCAGAACCCTTGCAGCTCGCGCACGAATGCCTCCTCGTAGCCGGCCTGCACGTGCACCGTATCGAGCCGCAGCCCGTCCGACCGGCGCACCCGCAGGGACGTCTGCTGGTTGTTCAGGTACGGCGAGGGGAACTCGAGCTCGACGACGCGGTCGTCGAAGTGCAGCGTGTAGCGCTCGCGGTACCAGGCCACGCCGGGCACGAGCACCTGCACGAGGTGCCACAGCGCCCGGCCGTCCAGGAGCGCCACCGACCCGGACGCGCCCTCGCCGCCGGCGAAGATGTTGCCGTCGAGCACCGGCCCCGGGACGATGCCCATCCGGTCGAGCATGCCGTGGGTCGCGTTCACGACGTGCACCGCGCCGGACATGAGCGGCTCGGTGTAGCCGCGCAGGTCATCGCCGTCGACGGCCACGCCGAGCGCCTCGGCCGCCTGGGCGCGCTGGCGGGCGCGGCTGTCGGCGACGAGGCCGGCGGGGACGTCGTCCGGCCGCACCAGCGGCCGATGGGCGACGAACGGCCACGAGTCCGGATCGGAGACCTCGACCGAGAGGTAGCGCAGGCCGGCGCCGCCCTCCGGCAGGTACTCCAGAGCGGCCTCGTAGTTGGGGTCGAACCGCTTCATGTAGCCGACCTGGACGACCGTGCCGGCCCGGTCGCGGGCCGCGGCGATCGCGGCCGCGTCGGCGTCCGTGTAGCAGAGCGGCTTCTCGCAGAACACGTGGAGGCCGGCGGCGAGCCCGGCGAGCACCGTCGCCGCGTGCAGCGGGTCGGGCACCGCGACGACGAGCGCGTCGAGCGGCTGGGCCAGCAGGTCGTCGGCCGTCGCGAAGCCGGGCACGCCGTAGCGGCCCGTGATCTCCGCGCGCACGTGGGCGGACGGGTCGGCCACGCCGGCGAGCTCGAAGAGGTCGGGCAGGTGCAGCAGGTTGGGGATGTGCTCGACCTGAGCGATCATCCCCGCGCCGACGACGCCGACACGGAGCCGTCTGTCACCCACGCGCGCCGCCCGGGAAGCTGCGCTCGCGTGCCCGCTCGCGCTCGTAGTCGGCCCGCGCCTGCGCCACGGCCGGCATCGTCGAGACCTCGGCCACCGGGACGTCCCACCACGACTCGTAGGAGCCGACGCCCCGGCCCGGATCGCACTCGACGACGATGACGGTGGTGCGGTCGGCGGCGCGGGCCTCGGCAAGCGCGACGCGGAGCGCGGCGATGCTCTCGACCCGCACGCCGTGTGCGCCCAGGCTGTGGGCGTTCGCGGCCAGGTCGACGGGCCGGTTGTATGCCGTGCCGAAGCCCTCCGAGCCCAGCGACCGCGAGAGCCCGCCGATCGAGCCGAAGCCGCGGTTGTCGACGAGGACGACGGTGAGGCGCACGCCCTCCTGGATCGACGTCGCGATCTCGGACGACATCATCAGCCACGAGCCGTCACCCACCATCACCAGCACCTCGCGGCCGGGATCGGCGAGCTTCACCCCGAGGCCCCCGGCCACCTCGTAGCCCATGCACGAGTAGCCGTACTCGACGTGGTACCCCTTCGGGTCGCGCGTGCGCCAGAGCTTGTGCAGGTCGCCGGGCATGCTCCCGGCGGCGCAGACGACGACGTCGCGCGGCTGTGCCGAGTCGTTCACCGCACCGATGACCTGGGCCTGGGTCGGCGGCCCGTCCTCGCCGGCGTAGAGCCGCCCCACCTCGGCGTCCCACTCGCGGTTGAGCCGCGCCGCCAGCTCGGAGTGGGCGGCGTCGACGCGATGGCCGGCGAGCGCTCCTGCCAGCGCCTCGAGCCCCGCGCGGGCATCGCCGACGAGCGCGAGCGCGCCCAGCTTGTGGGCGTCGAAGGCGGCCACGTTGAGCGCGGCGACGCGGAGGCCCGGGTCCTGGAAGGCGGTCCGCGAGGCGGTCGTGAAGTCGCCCAGGCGGGTGCCGACCGCGATCACGAGGTCGGCGTCGCGGGCGATCACGTTCGCGGCGCGGGTGCCGGTGGCGCCGAGCGCGCCGAGCGCGGCCGCGTGGTCGTAGGGCATCGCGCCCTTGCCCGCCTGCGTCTCGGCGACCGGGATGCCGGTCGCGTCGACCAGCGCGCGCAGCGCCGCGGTGGCGTCGGAGTAGATGACGCCTCCGCCGGCGACGATCAGCGGGCGGCGGGCGGCGCGAACGAGCGCCGCCAGCTCGGCCACCGCGGCCGGGTCGGGCACGGCCCGGGAGATGCGCCACACCCGCGGCTCGAACAGCTCGCGGGGATAGTCGTGCGCCTCGGCCTGGACGTCCTGGGGCAGCGCCAGGGTGACGGCGCCCGTCTCGGCCTGGTCGGTCAGCACCCGCACGGCCTCGAGCAGCGACGGGCCGAGCTGATCGGGGCGGTTGATGCGGTCGAAGAAGCGGCTGACCGGGCGGAACGCGTCGTTCACCGAGGCGTCCGGCGCGCCGGGAAGCTCGAGCTGCTGGAGGGCCGGGTTCACCCGCCGCGAGGCGAAGACGTCGCCGGGCAGGAGCAGCACCGGGAGGCGGTTGATCGTCGCGAGCGCGGCTCCGGTGACCATGTTCGTCGCGCCCGGGCCGATCGACGACGTGCACGCCCACGTCTGCAGCCGGTTGCGGTGGCGCGCGTAGGCGACGGCGGTGTGCACCATCGCCTGCTCGTTGCGGGGCAGGACGTAGCGCAGGCCGCCGTGCTGCTGGAGGGCCTGACCGACGCCGGCGACGTTGCCGTGGCCGAAGATCCCGAGCACGCCGGCCAGGAGCGGCGCCCGCTCGCCGTCACGCTCGACGTGCTGCTCGGCCAGGAAGGCGACGAGCGCCTGCGCAGTCGTCATCCGAACGGTGCTCACTTGACCGCTCCGAGGGTCAGTCCGCGCACGAAGTGGCGCTGCACGACGAGCGCGAAGATCACGATCGGGAGCGCCCCGATCACCCCCGCGGCGGCCATCGGGCCGTACTCGATCTGGATCTTGCCGATCAGGGTCGAAACGCCCACGGGGACGGTCTGGGCCTGCGTCGTCGACGTGAGCGAGAGCGCGATCAGAAAATCGTTGTACGTCGTGATGACGCAGAAGATGGCTGTCGCGGCCAGGCCGGGCGCGGCCAGCGGGATGACCACCCGCCAGAGCGCGGTCAGGCGGGAGTCGCCGTCGACCATCGCCGCCTCCTCGATGTCGCGTGGGATCTCGGCCAGGAAGCTCTGCATCATCCAGATCACGAAGCTCGTGTTCAGGCCGGTGTAGATCAGGATCAGGCCGAGCCGCGTGTTCAGAAGGCCCCACTTGGCGAGCGTGATGTACAGCGGGATCACGAGCAGGATGCCGGGGATCATGCGCACGAGCAGCGCGACCACGAGCGCCGACTGGTTGAGGCCGAAGCGCAGCTGGAAGCGGGCCAGCGCGTACGCCGCGAGCGTGCCGATGGTGAGGCTGAACGCGACCGACACCGCCACGATGATCAGGCTGTTCTGGAGGTATGCGCCGAAGTGGTACACGTCGAAGAGGCGCGAGTAGTTGTTGGTCGTCGGGTGGTGCGGGTAGAGCGTGACGCCGCCGAAGATGTCCACCGGCTGCTTCAGCGAGGTGTCCACCATCCACCAGAACGGGAAGATGGCCACCACCAGGATCAGGGCGATCACCAGGTAGAGCCCGATCCGGGGCAGGCGAGCGCTCACCGGGCCGCCCTCCGCATCAGGCGCACGGCCACGACCATGAGCAGCATCACCATCACGAGCAGCATGATCAGCATCGCCGCCGCCTGGCCGTACTGGGTGAACAGGAACGCGGTGTTGTAGGCGTAGATCGAGATCAGCCGGGTGGCCGTGCCGGGACCGCCCTGGGTGAGAACGTAGATCTGGTCGAACGTGCCGATGGCGTCGATCGTCCGCAGCGTGATCGCGACGAGCAGGACCGGCATGAGCATCGGCAGCGTGTGGTCGAGGAAGAGCCGCACGCGCCCGGCCCCGTCGACGCGGGCCGCCTCGAGCGGTTCCTGCGGCATCGACTGGAGCCCGGCCAGGACGATCAGGAAGATCAGCGGCGTCCACTCCCACACGTCGACAACCACGACGGCGATGAACGCGCTCGTGTTGTGCGCGAGCACGTCCGGCGGGCTGGCGCCGAAGAGCTGGAACAGCGGGTCCGTGACGCCGACGCCGGAGTCGTAGATCAGCCGCCACATGACGCCGACGACGACCGGCGCGATCGTCATCGGCAGGATCAGCCCGACCCGGATCGGGCTCGAGAAGCGGATCTCGCGCGAGACGAGCAGCGCCAGGCCGAGGCCGAGCAGCGTCTCGATCGTGACCGTGCAGACGACGTACTTGGCCGTCGTCTCCATCGCCTGGCGGAAGAACTCGTCGTTCCAGACGTTGCGGTAGTTCGTCAGGCCGTTGGTGCCGAAGTCGCGGCCGTAGAGGTAGTGGGTGAAGCTGGCGCGGACGCCGTAGAACAGCGGGTAGAGCGAGACGCCCGCAAGCGCCACCGCCGCCGGCACGAGCAGCAGGTAGGGGCTGGCGAAGAACCGCCCGCCCCAGTCCGCCCCGACCTTGCGCTGCCGGGGCGGCTCCCCGGGCTCGGGGCTGTCCGGGCTGACGACGATGTCAGTCACGGCCACCGCGCCCGTGCGGCGGCGGGGCTCCGGCGAGACCGCGATCTCGCCGGAGCCGGCCGCCCGCCGGTCCGTGCACCTCAGGATCAATATGTCCCCTGCTGCTTGAGGTACGCGGTGATCTGGTTGGCCGCCGTGGTCAGGTGCGACTGCGCGATCTGCTGGTAGTTGGACTTCTGCGAGATCGCCTGCACCAGCGCCTGGTTCAGGGCCGTGCCGAGCAGATCCTCCATCTTCGGCTCGTCCGGCGTGCGCGGCTTGGGGATGGAGTTGTCGACCGCGTCGGCGATCGCCGGCAGCCAGCGGTACTTCTTCGAGAGCGTCGGGTCGCGCAGAGCAGACCCTGTCACGGCGGCGCTGCCCGTGCCGGCGAACTCCGTCTGCACCTTGCTCGACGTGAACCACTCGAGGAACTTGACCGCGCCCGCCGTGTTCGGCGCGGCCGATGCGATGCCGCAGATGAACGTGCCGATCGCCGGCCCGCTGCGCTCCTGCGAGGGAGTTGCGGCGAAGTCGATCTTGTGCGGCACCTTCGACTGGGTCGGGTCGTCCACGACGTGGGCGGTGCCCGTGTACTCGGTCATGGCCGTGCAGTGGCCCTCGAGCATGACCGCCGTCTCCTGGCTCGTGTCGAACGCGGCCACGCCGGACGGCATGTAGGGGATGAACGAGAACAGCCGCTCGAGGGCGCCGACGCCCTCCGGCCCGGCGAACCCGGGCGACCAGTCGTCGTTCACGAAGTTGCCGCCGTACGAGTTCAGGAGCGGCAGGTACGTCTGCACGATCGGGTTGCCGGCGACGCCGCGGGCCGTCCAGCCGTACATCGACGGCGGGTTCGTCTTGGCCTTGGCGGTCGCGGCGATGTCGTCCCACGTCTTCGGGGCCGACGGGAACAGGTCGCCGCGGTAGTACAGGATCTCGACGTCGTCGATGATCACGAGCGAGTAGAGCTGGGGCGTGTCGCTCGCAAACGCCTTCAGCCGCGGGCCGGACTTCGGCGGCCAGTAGCCCTGATCGAGGCCCTTGGCGAGGATGTCCGGATTCACCTTGAGCCCGAGCTTGTCCATGCTCTGGATGATCCCGCCGGCGGCGTACTCCGGCACCCAGTTGTCGTCCATCACGTAGATGTCATAGGCGCCGGTCTTCTGCAGGCCGTCGGTCTTCGAGTTCTGGTACCAGGCGTTGTAGTTGGTCTGCTGGTAGTGGACCTGGATGCCGGTCTCCTTGGTGAACTTCGGCAGGAAGACCTGCTGGAACGGCACCATGGCCGGATCGGAGAACGTGCCGATGGTGATCGAGCCGCCGCCGGAGCCGCCGGAACCGGCGCCGCCGCCGGACGACGATCCTCCACTGCCGCCGCAGGCGGCGGCCAGCGGGCCGAGGCCGCCGAGGACGGCCCCGGTGCCGAGGGCGCCCTTGACGATCTGGCTGCGGGTGTACGAGCGCGAGGCGCGCTCACTGCTCGGGTTGTCGCTCATGCAACGCTCCTCCTTCGAAGGCAGGGTCGGACGGGGGCGTGGACTGCGTCGCTTCGGTGGCTACGGGCTCCTCCTTGGGGGCGGGCGCCGCGCTGATCGCGGCGCCGGTGTCGGCGTCGAAGAGGTGGATGTGGTCGCGGTCGGGCACGATGCCGACCGGCGTGCCGATGGCCGGCTCGACGCCGGCGGCGGCGCGCAGGTTGACGAGCTCGCCGGCGAGCGCGACCGTGATCAGCGTCTCGTTGCCGAGCGGCTCGACGACGTACACCTCGCCGCGCAGCGCGCCGGGCGCGTCGGCGGCGACGATCTGGCCGTGCTCGGGCCGGAAGCCGAGCCGGGCCCGCCCGCGCACCGGCGCGTCGCGCAGGGCCACGGTGCCCTGAGCGTGGGTGAACGCCGCATCGGAGATCTCGCCGTCGAGGACGTTCATCGGCGGCGAGCCGCAGAAGCGGGCGACGAACAGGTTGACCGGGTGGGCATAGAGGTCGGCCGGGGTGGCGAGCTGCTGCAGGCGGCCGTCGTGCATGACGGCGACCATGTCGGCCATCGTCATCGCCTCGACCTGGTCGTGGGTGACGTACAGGGTGGTGACGCCGAGGTGCTTCTGGAGCCGCTTGATCTCGATCCGCATCTGGAGGCGCAGCTGGGCATCCAGATTCGAGAGCGGCTCGTCCATCAGAAAGACGCGCGGCTCGCGCACGATCGCCCGGGCGAGGGCGACGCGCTGGCGCTGGCCGCCCGAGAGCGCCCGCGGCATCCGCTCGAGCAGGCCGTCGATCGACAGCATGCGCGCCACCTCGGCCACCCGCCCGGCCCGCTCGGACTTCGGCACCTTCCGCACCCGCAGCGGGTAGGCGATGTTGTCGGCGACGCTCTTGTGCGGGTAGAGCGCGTAGCTCTGGAAGACCATCGCGACGTCGCGGTCCTTCGGCTGGAGCCGGGTGACGTCGCGGTCGCCGAGGTGGACGCTGCCGGACGTCGGCTCCTCGAGGCCGGCCAGGATCCGGAGCGCGGTCGTCTTGCCGCAGCCCGACGGCCCCAGCAGGGCGAGGAACGTCCCGTCGGGGACGTCGAGGTCGAGCTCGATCAGGGCGTCGACGCCGCCGAAGCTCTTCGACACGCGCTCGTAGCGGACGTCCATCAGGCCGCCCTCCGGGCGGGACCGGTCGATCCGCGGACGACGAGCTCGGCCGGCATGAGCTCGCGCCGGCCCGCGTGCTCGCCTGCGGCGATCGCCGAGAGCAGCATCTCGGCCGCCATCCGGCCCATCTCCTCGGCCGGCTGGCGCACGGTGGTGAGGTCGATCCGGCGGTGGGCGGCGAGCGGGATGTCGTCGAAGCCGACCACCGACATCGCCGCCGGGACGGGCACGCCGTCGCGCTCGAGCCGGTCCATGAGCGCCATCGCGATCACGTCGTTCGTGCAGCAGATCGCCGTCGGGTGATCGTCGACCGGCACCGCCTCCAGGCGGCGCCGGCGCAGCGCCGCCGCGAGCGCCTCCGGGCGGCTGTCCACCGACTCCTCGTGGGCCCCCGAGTGTGCGAACGCGATCCGCTCGTGCCCGAGGCCGACCAGGTGCCCGACCACCTGCTCCATGGCCGCGTACTCGTCGACGTTGACGATGCCCAGGCGCGGGTCCGCGGCCTCGAAGGAGACCACGACCACGGGGATGCCGCGGTCGAGCAGCTCCGTCGGGATGGTCGATCCCGCGGTCACCGCCGGGAAGATGACGCCGTCGACGCGACGGCCGACGAGCGCGCGCACCTGGTCGGACTCGGTCGCGGGATCGTTCTCGGTCTCGGCCAGGAGCACCGCGAAGCCGTCACGATGCGCGCGGCGCTCGACCTGGAGGGCGACGGTGGCATGGAACGGGTTGAGCGCGTCGGGGATGACGACGCCGAGCGTCTTCGTCGCCCGCCGCTTCAGCGACCGCGCGACCTCGTTCTGGCGGTAGCCGAGCTCGTCGATCGCCGCCAGCACCCGCCGCCGCGTCTCCGCGGACACCGGGGCGGTGCGGTGCAGCACGTTCGACACCGTTCCGACCGAGACTCCGGATCTGCGGGCGACGTCGTGCATCGTGACCGTCACCCGACCGGCACTTCCGGCTGTGCCAGAGCCGCCCGGAGCGCGTCGAGCGACGCCTCGATGCCTTCCTCGGCCCCCATGCGCGGATCCTCGTGCTCGATCGACACGTCGCCGTCGTACCCGGCGGCGCGCAGCGCGCCCAGGAGCTCGGCCCAGGCGGTCACGTCGTGGCCGGTCCCCACGGCGGCGAAGTGCCAGCTCGCCGTGGCCGGGTCGACCGGGTGGCGGAAGTCGATCACGCCGTCGCGGCGGACGCGGTCGGCGTGGATGAGCGTGTCCTTGCCGTGGGCGAACCCGATCCGGTCGCCGACGTCCTCGATCACGCACAGCGGGTCGATCCCCTGCCACCAGAAGTGGCTGGGGTCGAAGTTCACGCCCAGGTTCGGGCCGGCGTGCTCGGCGAGGCGCAGGTACGAGCCCGGCGAGTAGGCCGACGCACCCGGGTGGAGCTCGAGGCAGATCGTGACGCCGGGCGCCGCGACGGCCGCCCAGCCGCAGAGCTCGCGCCAGAACGGCCCCAGCCGGTGCTCGAGCTGCCACTCCCACAGCGATTCGTCGTCGGGGGTGAGCGCCCACGGCGCGAACACCGGCGTCCGCTCGCCGTCGCGGCTCCCCGGGCAGCCGCTCATCGTCACGACCCGGGAGACGCCCAGGTGCTGGGCCAGCTCGATCGCGCCGCGGACGAGTGCGGCGTGGCGGGCGCCGATCTCGGGATCGGGGTGGAGCGGGTTGCCGGCGGCGTTCACGCAGGAGAGGCCGAGGCCGTGCGCGCGCAGCTCCCCGGTCAGGCGGTCGCGGGCGGCCGGCTCCCGCAGGAGCCCGGCCAGATCGAGCTGGCCGGCCGCCTGCGCCCAGCCGCCGACGCCCATCTCGATGCGGCCGATCCCGCGCTCGGCGCACCACGCGAACGCCCCTTCGCGTGGCAGGTGCGCCAGGCCGTCATTGAACACGCCGATCTGCAGTCGGGACTCCCGCGTCCAGGTTGAAACGTTTCAACCGATCGCGTATCTTCTGCCTCGAATTTCGCCTTGTCAAGTGGCGTCTTCTCCAATTCGAAACCTGCCCGTGCCCGCCGCCCCCTCCTCCAGCGCCTCGCCCGACAGGCCCGAGGCGATCGTGATGGGACGGGTCGGCGTCGACCTCTACCCGATGCAGCTCGAGACGCCGCTCGAGGAGGTCGAGGGCTTCCACAAGTACGTGGGCGGGTTCGCGGCCAACGTCGCCACCGGCCTCGCCCGCCTGGGCGTGCGCGTCGCGATCGTCTCGGCCGTGGGCGACGACGGCCACGGCCGCTTCGTGCGCAGGTTTCTCGAGTCGGAGGGGGTCGACTGCCGCCGGCTCTCGGTCCACCCCACGCTGCGCACCGCGCTCGCGTTCTGCGAGGCGTGGCCGCCCGACCGCTTCCCGATCACCTTCTACCGCACCCCGACCTGCCCGGACTGGGAGCTCACGCCGGGCGGGATCGACCTGGCCGGGATCGCAGCGGCGCCGCTCGCCTACGTCAGCGGCACCGGCCTCGCCCGCGAGCCTTCGCGGCTGGCGACGATGGCCGTCGTCGAGGCGCGGGCGGACGGGCCGGGGACCACCGTGCTCGACCTCGACTGGCGGGCGATGCTGTGGGACGACCCGGCCGACTACGCGGCCGCCGTCGGCGTGTGCGCGCGGATGGCCGACCTCGTGCTCGGGTCGGACGAGGAGATCGCCGCGGCCGTCGGCGCGATCGCGCCGGAGCGGATCCTCGCCCTCGGCGCGGCCGCCGTCGTCCAGAAGCACGGGCCCGACGGCGCGACGGTGCACACGCGCGACGGCACGAGCGAGCGTATCCCCCCGCACCCGGTCGAGGTCGTGAACGGCCTCGGCGCCGGCGACGCCTTCGCCGCCGCCCTCGGCTGGCGGCTGCTCCGCGGCGACACGCGCCGCGCAGGCGGCCACCGTGGCGAACCGGGCCGGCGCCCACGTCGCCGCCCGGCTCGGATGCTCCCTGGCCATGCCCTACGAAGGAGATCTCGCATGACCGAGCTCATGCTGCGCGCGCCCGCACCGCCCGTCACGCCGGCCGAGGCGGGCTGGCGCTGGCTCTCGTACCGGTCGCTGCGCGTCGCGGGCTCCGAGGCGCTCGACACCGGCGCCGACGAGGTCTGCCTGGTCAACCTGGGCGGGACGCTGTCGGCGACCGCCGGCGGCGACCGCCACAGCCTCGGCGACCGCGGCTCGCCGTTCGCAGACCTGCCCCGGGCGCTCTACCTGCCCCCGGGCACGGCATGCACGGTCGAGGGCGAGGGACTCGTGGGCGTGTGCGGCGCCAGAGCCGACGGGGGCCATCCGGTGCGCCCGATCCCGCCCGGAGACGTGCGGGTCGAGGTGCGCGGGTCGGGCAACGCCACCCGCCAGATCAACCACATCATCGCACCGGAGTTCCCGGCCCACCGGCTGCTCGTCGTGGAGGTGCTGACGCCCGCCGGCAACTGGTCGTCGTACCCGCCCCACAAGCACGAGCAGGAGCGGCTGCCCGTCGAGAACGACCTCGAGGAGGTCTACGCCTACCGGTTCGAGCGGCCGGAGGCCTTCGGCGTCCAGCGGCTCTACAGCCGCACGGGCGACCTGGACGAGACGTGGACGGTGCGCGATCTCGACGTGCTGCTCGTCCCGCGCGGGTACCACCCGTTCTGCGCGGCGCACGGCTACCACGGCTACTACCTGAACGCGCTCGCGGCGGAGAAGCGGTCGATGGCCGCCGAGGACGATCCCGACCTGGCCTGGACGCGGGACGCATGGCCGGGGATGACGCGAGACCCACGTGTCCCGATCACGGGAGAGGAGACACCATGAGGGTCGCATCGGCGCCCGTCTCGTTCGGCATCTTCGAGCTCACGGCCGACGACGCAGGGCTGCCCGATCCGGTGGACGTGCTCGACGCGATCGCCGAGACCGGCCACGAGGGCACCGAGCTCGGGCCCCCCGGCTACTTCGGCGACGCGGCCGGGACGGCCGCCGCGCTCAAGGAGCGCGACCTGGAGCTGGTGGGGTCGTTCCTGCCGCTGCGGCTGTCGCGCCGCGAGGACATCGACGAGGACTTCGCGTTCCTCGACCGCGCCCTCGGCATCCTCGACGAGACGACCCCGTCCGGCGGGACACGCCCGCTGGCGCTGATCTCCGACGCGTTCTGCGAGCCCGAGCGGCTCGCGTGGGCCGGCCAGATCGAGGAGCACCCCGACACCTGGCTCTCGGACGCGCGCTTCGCGCTGCTCGTCGCCAACGCCCAGCGGGCGGCGGAGCGCTGCCTGGAGCGTGGCTACCGGCCCGCCTTCCACTACCACGGCGGGACGTACGTCGAGACGCCGCGCGAGATCGACCGGTTCGCGGCGCAGGTCGACCCGGGCGTGCTCGGGTTCTGCTTCGACAGCGGCCATTCGGCGTTCGGCGGCGGCGATCCGGTCGCGTTCCTGGACACCTACGGCGAGCTCGTGTCCCACGTGCACCTGAAGGACGTGGACGGCGCGGTCATGGACGAGATCCGCGCCAACGGCCTGGGCATGGAGGAGGCATGGCGACGGGGCGTGTTCTGCCTCTTCGGCGAGGGCAGCGTCGACCTGGCGGCGATCGTCGCCCGGCTGCGGGCGCTGGACTATGACGACTGGGTCGTGGTCGAGCAGGACCGGCACCTGAAGCCGGGCCAGACGATCGCATCCCTCCGCGAGGACGCCCGCCACAACCGCGAGGTGCTGCGGGAGCTCGGCCTCTGAACGGCAGAATGCAGGGGTGGGTTCGTTCCCGACCTGCCCATCGAGACCGAGCGGCTGACGCTGCGGGCGTACGGCCCGGACGACCTCGACGCCCTGCACGCGATCGTCTCACGCGCGGACGTGAACCGGTGGCTCTACACGGAGCCGCGCTCCCCCGACGAGGCGCTCGCGCTGCTCCAGCGCAAGATGGGCTGCACGGAGCTGCTCGACGAGGACGACCAGATCTCGGTGGCCGTGTGCCTGCGGGAGACCGGCGAGATGGTCGGCAACACGATGCTGCACTGGGTGAGCCGCGAGCACCAGACCGGGGAGATCGGGTTCATATTCCACCCCGACCACCACGGCCGCGGGTACGCCACCGAGTCCGCCCAGCCGCTGATCGACTTCGGCTTCGAGGTCTGCGGCTTCCACCGGATCGTCGGCCGCCTGGAGGCACGCAACGCCGCCTCGGCCCGGGTGCTCGAGAAGCTCGGCATGCGCCGCGAGGCGCTCCTGATCGAGAACGAGTGGGTGAAGGGCGAGTGGCAGAGCGAGCTCGACTACGCCATCCTCGAGCGCGAATGGCGCGCCCGGCGCGACCTGCGCGACGCTTGACGGCCACGCCTCGGTAAGCATAGACTTATCGTAAGCTATGGCTTACGCAATCATGCTGGCCGCGCTGGCCGACCCGACCAGGCGGCGCATCTTCGAGACGCTCGTCGAGCGGCCCCGCAACGTCGGCGAGCTGGCCGGCGAGCTTCCGGTCAGCCGCCCGGCGGTGTCGCAGCACCTGCGCGTCCTGCGCGACGCCGGCCTCGTCACCGAGCGCCGGGACGGCACCCGCCGCATCCACCGCGCCGACCCGGCCGGCCTGGCCGAGCTGCGCACCTACGTCGAGCGCATGTGGGCCGATGCCCTCGCCGACTTCGCCGCCTCCGCCGACGCGGCGGCACCGACCCCGAGGAGGTCATCCGATGCCGACTCCTGACGAAGCATTGACCGCCGTGGACCCCGTCCGCCGGAGCGTCGTCGTGCGCCGCCCGCAGGCCGAGACGTTCGCCCTCTTCACCGACGGCCTCGATACCTGGTGGCCGCTGCACACGCACAGCATCGCCGCCGACACGTTCGAGGGCCGGGTGACGGTCGAGTCGATCACCTTCGAGAAGCGCCCCGGCGGACGCGTCCTCGAGCGGATGTCGGACGGCACCGAGGCCCCGTGGGGCACGATCCAGGTCTGGGAGCCGCCGGCCCGGTTCGTGATGAGCTGGAAGCCGACGCTGGAGGAGGGGCCGTCGACCGAGGTCGAGGTGCGCTTCACGCGCGTGGACGCCGATCACACCCGCATCGACCTCGAGCACCGCGGCTGGGAGCTGCTCGGCGCCGACGACCCCCGGCGGGACGGCTACGACGCCGGCTGGGCGGCGCTCTTCGAGATCTTCGCGGAGGCCGCCGGGCGGTCCTGACGCGACGGTGCCTCTACGCCGCGCGGCGCTCCTCGCCCGTGATGAGCGCGTTGAAGCGGGCGATGGGCAGCGGGCGGGCGTACAGGTAGCCCTGGCCGAGCGGGCAGCCGATCTCGCGCAGGAACCGGAGCTGCTCCTCGGTCTCGATGCCCTCCGCCAGGCACTGGATGCCGAGCTTCTGCGCCATCGTGGTCATGGTCTCGACCAGGACGCCGGCGTCGCGGTCGCCGGGCAGGTCCTTCACGAACGAGCGATCGATCTTGATCATGCTCGGCCGCAGCCGCCGCAGCCGCCCGAGCGACGAGTAGCCGGTGCCGAAGTCGTCGATCGCGAGCCGCAGGCCCTGGGAGTGGATCTCGGCCAGGAGCGGCTCGAGGTCGGCGATGTCGGTCATCGCCGCCTCCTCGGTCAGCTCGATCATGACCCGGTCGGGCTGGAGGCCGAACGACTCGATCGTGGCGATCACGCGCCGGATCGCCGCGGGCTGCCAGTACACCGGAGGCAGGTTGACGGAGGCGTACAGGTCGAGATCGTTGTCGCACCAGCGCCGCGCCTCGAGGCACGCGCGCTCGAGCACCCAGGCGGTGATCGGCCGGATCAGGCCGGTGCGCTCGGCGGCGGGCAGGAACTCGCCCGGGAGCAGCAGCCCGGCCTCGGGGTGGTTCCAGCGCAGGAGCGCCTCGGCCCCGACGATGCAGGACTGCGAGAGGTCGACGACCGGCTGGTAGTAGAGCTCGAGCTCGTCGCGCCGTTCCGCCTGGCGCAGCTGCGAGGCGATCGCGAGCTCGGCGCTCGAGTCGCGCTTCGGCGGCTGGTAGAGGCGGTAGCCGTCGCGGCCCGCGTCCTTGGCCGCATACATGGCGATGTCGGCGTGCTTCAGCAGCGTCTCGGCGGTGTCGCCGTCGGCGGGGAAGAGGCTCGCGCCGATGCTCGGCGTGATGTAGAGGTCGGTGCTCGCGAGCGCGAACGGCTTGGCAAGGGCCACGCGCAGGTTCGCGGCGACGATCTGGGCTGCGGCCTCGGGATCGGGGACGCCGGCCGTCCCCTGCACGAGGACGAGGAACTCGTCGCCGCCCTGGCGGGCGACCACGTCGCCGGCCCGGCACGACTCGCGCAGCCGCCGGGCCACCAGCACGAGCAGCTCGTCGCCGACGGCGTGGCCGAAGCTGTCGTTCACGAGCTTGAAGTCGTCCAGGTCGATGAAGAGCACCGCGCCGCCGCTGCCGCTGCGGCGGGCATTCGCGATCGCGACCGTCAGGTGCTCCTGGAAGAGCGCGCGGTTGGGCAGGTCGGTGAGCGGGTCGTGCAGCGCCAGGTGGGCCAGCCGTTCCTCGCTGCGGCGCCGCTCGGTGACGTCGAAGAAGACGCCGTCGATCCGCGTCACCCTGCCGTCCGCGTCGCAGACGCCCCGGCCGTGGCCCTGCACCCAGCGGGTCGATCCGTCCGCGTGGATCACCCGGTACTCGATCGCGTAGGGCGCCCGTCGCGCGAGGGCGTCCTGGAACAGCGAGACCATGCGGTCGTAGTCCTCGGGGTGGACGATGCTGCCGTACGAGCGGCGGGCATGGTCGATGAAGTCGGATGCCGGATAGCCGGCGATCGACTCGATCTCCGGTCCGGCGGCGCACATGACCCACTGCTCGCCGCGGAGCTCGAATTCGTAGGACGTGCCCGGGAGCACCCGCACGGTCGGGGCATCCTCGCGATCCCAGGGATGGTTGCCGGCGCGCGATTCGGTCATGTCCCCGGTAGTCGGAGGGCCCATCTGCGGATGCATCACCTATCCGAGTGAGGATTGCCGCAAGGCATCACCCGGCGGGCTTTCCGGCTACTCCGGCGGCTCGACCGACTCCGCAAGCAGCGTGGCCACGTCGGCCACGCGCAGGTCGCGGCCGGAGGTGCGCACGCCGTCGTCCAGCATGATCGTGCAGTAGGGGCAGGCCACCGCCAGGGTCTCGGCGCCCGTCTCGGCGGCCTGGCGGACGCGCTCCTCGTTGATCGCGCCCGCCCGCTCCTCCATCCACATGTGAGCGCCGCCGGCGCCGCAGCAGAACGTGCGCCGGCCGTTGCGCTCCATCTCGACCGGCTGCCCGACCGCCGCGACCAGCTCGCGCGGCTCGGCCAGCACGTCGTTGTGCCGGGCCAGGTAGCAGGAGTCGTGGTAGGTGATGCGGCGGTCGCCGGTGTTCGGCGAGATGCGGCCCTCGCGGACGAGCTCGGCCAGCAGCTCGGAGTGGTGCACGACCTCGTAGCTGCCGCCGAAGTCCGGGTACTCGTTCGCGAGCGTGTTGAAGCAGTGCGGGCACGAGGTGACGATCTTCCTCGGCACCGGCCTCGTTCAGCGTCTCGACGTTCTGCTCGGCGAAGGCCTGGAAGACGTACTCGTTCCCCATCCGCCGAGCCGGGTCGCCGGTGCAGGCCTCGCGCGGGCCCAGGATGGCGAAGTCGACCCCGGCGGCGGCCAGCAGCTTGGCCGTCGACTCGGCCGACGTGCGGGCGCGCTCGTCGAACGACGCCGCGCAGCCGACCCAGTAGAGCACGTCCGGCGCCGGGTCGCCGGGCTCGAGCACGCGGACGCCCAGGCCCTCGGCCCACGCCGCCCGGTCGGACTGGGCCTTGCCCCACGGGTTGGACGACCGCTCGACGTCGCGCAGCATCGGCTCGGCCTCGGCCGGGAAGCGCGCCTCCGACATGACCAGGTGGCGGCGCAGGTCGACGATGTGGTCGATGTGCTCGATCGAGACCGGGCACTCGTGCACGCACGCACCGCAGGTGACGCAGTCCCACACGACATCGTCGGTGACGGCGTTCGGGACGAGCGCCGCCGCGACGGCGTCTGTCCCCGCCCCCTGTGCGGCCAGGATCCCCGGCCCCTCGGCGAAGAGCTGGTCGCGCAGGCCCATGATCAGGAGCTTGGGCGAGAGCTCCTTGCCGGTCGCCCAGGCGGGGCACGCGTCCTGGCAGCGGCCGCACTCGGTGCACGAGTAGGTGTCGACGACCTGCTTCCAGGTCATGTCGGTGACCGTGCCCGACCCGAGCCGCATGTCCTCCTCGGGCCCCTCCTCGTCGAAGCGCAGCGGCTCGAGCCGGCCGCGGGCGCGGGTGCGGCCGAAGTAGACGTTCACGACCGCCGTGGCGATGTGCAGGTGCTTCGAGCGGGGCAGGTAGACCAGGAACGAGAGCACGATCAGGACGTGCGCCCAGACGAGCGTCCGCTCGGCGTCGTGGGTGCCGGAGCCGCCGCCGAAGAGGTTCGAGAGCGCCTTCGAGACGGGCGACCAGCCGGCGGGCCACTCGTTCAGGTGCAGCGCGACGAGCGACGCGTGCCACAGGAGCAGCGTCGTCACGATGCCGGCGATCAGCGCGAGGATCAGGTCGGCCTCGCCCATGTGGCTGCCCTCGAACCGGGCCGGGCGCTGGATCTTTCTGATCGCGAACGCCGTCGCGACGCCGGCGAGGACGAGGACGCAGAAGACGTCGACGAGCAGCGCGAACCAGCCCTGGCGGCCCAGCCACGGGATCGTCTCGCCGCGGTCGGCGATCGCGATCATCGCCATCAGGATCGTGGGCAGCAGCACGATGAAGCCCCAGAAGATGAACGCGTGCATCAGCCCGGGCACGAGCCGCTGCAGCAGCTTGCGCTGGCCGAGGGCGATGACCGCCTCGTTGCGCAGGCGGGCGGGCACCTCGCCGGAGCGGTCGCTGGGCTTCGCCATCCCCACCAGCCGGACGAGCAGCAGGGCGCGGCGGGCGAAGAGGCCGCCGGCGACGGCCAGCACGACCAGAAGCGCGGCGAGGGCGACCGGGTCTATCCGCCCCTCGCCTTCTCGATCTCGGCGGTGATCGCAGGCAGCACCTCGTGCAGGTCGCCGATCACCGCGTAGTCGGCGTTCTGGACGATCGGGGCCTCCGGGTCGGTGTTGATCGCGAGGATGCGCTTCGCGCCCTTGCACCCGGCCATGTGCTGGGTGGCGCCGCTGATGCCGCAGGGGATGTAGATCTCGGGCGCGATCTTCGTCCCCGTCTGCCCGACCTGGTCGGTGTGCGGCCGCCAGCCGGCGATGGTCACGGCCCGCGAGCAGCCGACCGCGCCGCCGAGCGCCGCGGCAAGCGCCTCGACGGGCGCGAAGCCCTCGGCGGAGCCGGTCCCGCGGCCGCCGCTCACGACGACCCGGGCGTCGGCCAGCGAGACGCCCCCACCTGTGTCCGTCTGGGTGCGCTCCGCGACCCGGACGACCAGGTCTGCGTCCGTGAGCTCCGGCGTGAACTCCGAGACCGCCGTCTGGGCGGGCGCGTCGGCAGGGCTCGCCTCGACGGCGTGCGGAGCGACCGTGAGGAGCTTCGTCCGGCCGTGGATGCGGGCCTGCTCGAGCAGGCTGCCGCCCCAGCGCAGGCGGGTCACCTCGGCCGCGTCGCCGGGCGCCGCCTCGATGCAGTTCGCCGCCAGCGGGAGGCCGGCGATCGCCGCGGCGTGGGCCATGACCTCGGTCGCGCGCTCGCTGCCGGGCGCGATCACCGCCGCCGGGGAGAGCGACTCGACCAGGCCCGCGATCGCCCGCCCCCACGCCTGCGGCGCAAATGCGCTCAGCCCGTCGTGGACGGCCACGTGGGCGGTCGTCACGCCCAGCGCCCCGAGGCCCTGCGCCGCGGTGGCCGCGCCGGGGCCGATCAGCACGGCCTCGAGCGCCTCGCCGGCCGCCGCGGCGTAGCCGCGGGCCAGGGTGGCGGCCTGGCGGGAGACGTCGTCGGCGCCGCCACCGGCATGTTCGACGAGGACGAGGACGGCCACTAGTGCTCCGTCCCGGGGGTTGCTTGATGATCGGGCGAGCGAAAATCGAGCATGGCAAGGACGCAGGGAGCCCCGATATCGGGAATATCGGGGCGACCGAGGACGCGGCCAGGCGACGATTTGCAGCCGCACGAGCGCGAGAGACTTCCGGGACGGAGCACTAGAGAAGCCCCGCCCCGCGCAGCACCTCGACGACGGCCGGCGCGGCGTCCGGGCCGTGGCCGAGGATCTGTGCCTGCTTGCCCTGGCCGGCCGGCACGACCAATCGCACCTTCTCGACGCCGGCTGCGGCGGCCGCCACCGGCCGCGTCTCGAGCGGCTTGCGCTTCGCCCGCATCCGCCCGGGCACGGACGGGTAGCGGGGCAGGTTCAGGCCCTCCTTGACCGTCACGACCGCGGGCAGCGGCACCCGGTAGACGTCGCGGCCGCCGGGCACCTCCTGCTCGCAGCGCACGCCGCCGTCGTCGACCGCGACCGCCTTCAGACCGGTCACGCACGGCCGCCCGAGCGCGTGGGCGACACGGATCCCGACCTGGTAGTTGCCGGCGTCGGCGGACTCGTTGCCGAAGAAGATCAGGTCGTACTCCGTGCCGGCCGCCCGCTCCGCCGCGATCGCCTCGAGGATCGCCGCGGCCGTGGCCCCGCCGTCGAGCTCGGCGTCGGCCTGGAGCAGGATGGCCCGGTCGATGCCGAGGGCCATCGCGTCGCGCAGCTGCTCCTCGGCCTCGGGCGGGCCCAGCGTGAGCACGGTCGAGCTGCCGCCGTGCTGCTCCACGATCCGCACCGCCTCCTCGACGCCGCACTCCTCGTGCGGACTGATGGTGAAGCCGAGGTGGCGGGTCTCGATCGCCTGCTCGTCGGCGGTGAGGATGATGCGGCCGCCGGTCATCGGCACCCGCTTCACACAGCAGAGGATGTTCAGCGGCATGCGCCCACCCTAGCTCCGGATGCGGGTGTTCTCGGGATCGAAGACCGGGGTCGCATCGGCCACCGCGACCGTGACGGGGTACCGCTCGCCCAGGTACTCGACGGCGAGCTCGGCCCCCGCGCGGGCGTGCTCCAGCGGCAGGTAGGCCATCAGGATGTGCTTGCCGATCGACGGCCCGGCCCCCGCGCTCGTCACGTAGGAGCGGCGGCCCTTGCGGTCGGTGAGCGGCGCGCCGTCCCGGGTCAGGACCGGCTCGTGGCCGAGCATGTAGCGCTTGACGCCGGATCGGGACGTGTGGTCGTCCACCGTCAGCGTGCACATGACGGCGGCCGGCTCCTCCTCGCGGTGGCGCAGGTGGGCGTCGCGGCCGACGAAGTCGTCGTCCTTCACCCTGGGCCCCGCCATGCCCGCCTCGCAGACGTTGTACTCGCTCTCGAGCTCGAAGCCGTAGGCCCGGTAGCACTTCTCGAGCCGGCCGGTGGTGCCGTACACACCGATGCCGACGGGCGCAATCCCGTGCGGGCCGCCGGCCTCCCACACCATGTCCCACAGCCGCGCGCCCTGCTCGATCGGCACGTACAGCTCCCAGCCGAGGTCGCCGACGTAGGAGATGCGCGACGCCAGCACGCGCAGCGTGTCAAGCTCGACCGTCCGGCAGGTGCCGAAGCGGAAGCCCTCGTGAGAGACGTCGTCGCGGGTCAGGCTCGCCAGGATGTCGCGCGCCCGCGGGCCCCACAGGCCGAGCGTCGTCCAGGCCGAGGTGACGTCGGTGAGGACGGCGCTGCCGTCGGCCGGGAGGTGGTCGGAGAACCACTTGCGGTCGGCCGCGCCGTGCGCGCCGCCGGTGACGACGCGGAAGACGTCGTCGTCCAGCCGCATGATGGTGAGGTCGGCCTTGAACCCGCCGCCGGGCGAGAGGATCGGGGTGTAGACGACCCGGCCCACCGGCACGTCCATCTGCCGCACCGCCACGCCCTGCACCGCCGCCAGGGCGCCCGGGCCGCTGATGTCGAAGATGGCGAAGGCCGTGAGGTCGACCATCCCGGCCCGGTCGCGCATGGCCAGGTGCTCGGCGTTGATGATCGGCGACCACCAGCGCGCATCCCACTCGGCCTCGCGCCGGGTGACCCGGTCGGCGTACTCCTCGAGCAGCGGCGCGTTCGACTCGTACCAGTGCGGCCGCTCCCAGCCGGCGGCCTCGTAGAACACGGCGCCGAGCTCGCGCTCGCGGGCGTGGAACGGGGCCAGGCGCACGTCGCGGTTGGACGCCCACTGCTCGCCCGGGTGGACGATCCCGTAGGTCTTGTTGAAGCCCTCGGCCGCCCGCGCGCGCACGTGCGCGCGCGTCTTCTGGTGCTCCCAGAAGCGGGAGATGTCGGAGCTCGCCAGGTCGATCTCGGACTCGCCGTGGACCATCCACTCGGCGACGGCCTTGCCGATCCCCGGCCCCTCCTTGACCCAGACCGCGGCCACCGACCACAGGCCCTTCACCTCGGGCGTCTCGCCCAGCAGCGGCAGGCCGTCGGGGGTGAGCGAGAGCAGGCCGTTGATGGCGTACTTCACGCCCACCGACTCGTCGCCGACGATCTCGGGGCAGAGCTCGAGCGCGTGCTCCATCTGCTGCTCGAAGTCGGCCTGCGTGAACGGGAACTCGGTCGGCGAGAGCGCCGCCTCCTCGACCGACGGGATCTCCTCGGGGTCGTGCAGGATCGGGCGGTGGGCGTAGGAGCCGATCTCGAGCCCGGCGCCGTCCTGGCGCTCGTACATGTTCGTGTCCATGTCGCGGACGATCGGGTACTCGATGTGCGACCTGGCGTCGGCGAAGCGCGGCACCGGCCCGACGTCGATCATCTGGTGCACCGCCGGCGTGAGCGGGATCGACGCGCCCGCCATCCGCGCGACCTTCGGGCTCCACACGCCGCAGGCGATGACGACGACCTCGGCCTCGATGTCGCCCCGGGTCGTGCGCACGCGCTGCACGCGGCCGTGCTCCACGTCGATGCCCAGCAGCTCGGTGTTCGCGAGCGTCGTGAGCGCGCCGGCGGCCTGGGCGCGCTCGCGCATGAGCGTGCCCGCGCGCAGGGAGTCGACCACGCCGACGCCCTCGGTGTGGAAGCCGCCGACGAGGATGCTCTCGTCGACGAACGGCACCATCTCCGCGATCTGGGCGGGCGTCACGATCGAGACGCCCTCGATCCCCCAGGCGCCGGCCGACGACATCCGCCGCTGCAGCTCCTGCATGCGCTCCTCGGTGCGGGCGACCTCGATGCCGCCGCTGCGCGTGAACACCTCGAGCTCCTGGTACTGGCGCACGCTGTCGGCGGTGAGCGCCGTCATCTCCTTGGAGTGGTCGACCGGGAAGATGAAGTTCGAGGCGTGGCCGGTGGAGCCGCCCGGGTTCGGGAACGGGCCCTTGTCGATCAGGACGAGGTCGGTCCACCCCTGCTGGTGGAGGTGGTAGGCGACGCTGTTGCCGACGATGCCGGCCCCGATCACCACGGCGCGGGCCCGTCCCGGTAGCGTGCTCATCGCGTCCTTCCCTTCGTCGTCCACATGGGGCGCGGACTTGACCCGCGTCCTCCCGGTCTGGTAGACAACTGATATATCAGAGCCGACGACCGCACGCAACCAGCCCCCGGCCCGGCCCGCGGATGACGCCGGCCTCCTGTCGGATCGCGCCTACGGGGCGGTGCGCGACCGGCTGATCACCCTCGCGATCCCGCCCGAGGCGGCCATCGACGAGGACGCGCTCAGCCGGGAGCTGGGGATGGGCCGGACGCCCGTGCGCGAGGCGCTGCGCCGGCTCTCCCTGGAAGGCCTGATCGTCGTCTATCCGCGCCGGGGCACGTTCGCGTCGAGCGTGAACATCACGAGCCTCTCGGACATCTCCGACGTGCGCGCGCAGCTCGAGCCCCACGCCGCCGAACGGGCCGCCCGGCTGGCCGACGCCGGCGACCGCCGCGAGCTGGAGGGGCTGCTCGCGGAGCTCGACGACGGGCCGTCGACCCAGACCTCGCTGATCGAGCTCGACGCCCGCGTGCACCGGTTCGTGCACCGCTGCTCGCGCAACCCGTACCTGGCCCGCGACCTCGACCGCTACCTGAACATGTCGATCCGGATCTGGTACGTCACCTTCGACCGCCTGCCGCCGATGCGCGACCCGGTCGGCGAGCACCGGGCGCTCCTGCAGGCGATCGCCGACGCCGACCCGGAGGCCGCCCGGCGGGTCGCCCTCGAGCACGTGCTCGCCTTCGCCCGCCAGATGCGGGCCGCCCTGTAGCGGCCGGGTGCCGCCGGCCCCGAATCTACGCCGTGGTTTGCTCGTCGTTCCGATCCGGTGATGGTCCCGGACGGAGCGTCTTCCACCAGAGGATCGACAGGGCGAGAACGATCGAGAGGCTGAGGGCTGCCTCTGCGATGGTGAACCAGCCGCCGCCGTTCGACGACGAGGCGGCGCGCGCGACGGACGGGCTCACGATGGCCGCGGCATGGTCAGCGGGCGTCATCTTTCTGCTCCTCGCCGTCTGCGACAAGAGGTCGCCCGATGGCCGTACGTGGTCATCGAGCCCGACTCAGGGTACCGGCTGGGGACTCGAGACGGTTCAAGACGCGGAAGACGCCGCCCTCCGCGACCGTCCTTGGAGCGATAGACTCGTCCGTCACGAACGGGATCGGGCCGTGGGCCAGGGCACACACCGGCCGATCCTCCTGCGAGCACGAAGGAGGCAGCATGACGACCTTCCGCTACGGAAAGGCCGACGCGACCAGCGACGACCGCGACTTCAAGTTCGCCCGCTACCGCACCGCCGAGCCGCTGCCGGCGCCGCCGGACAACTGGGGGTACGACAACGTCGTCCCGCAGGGTGCGTGGGGGATGCTCGGCAACGACCAGTGGGGCGACTGCGTCTGGGCCGGCGCCGCCCACGAGCACCTGCTGACGAGCAAGGTCGCCGGCAAGCCGGCCGCCTTCGACGACGCCGGCGTCCTGTCCGACTACTCGGCGGCGACGGGCTTCGACCCCGACGCCGGGCCGTCGGGGAGCAACCCGACCGACCGGGGCACAAACGTGCGCTCCGCGCTCGGCTACCGGCGCACGACGGGCATCGTCGACGCGGCCGGCACCCGCCACAAGATCGGCGCCTACCTGGCGCTCGACGTCGACAAGATCAAGGCGGGCGACTTCTCCGAGGTGGCCGAGGCCGCCTACCTGTTCGGCGCCGTCGGCGTCGGCATCCAGGTGCCGCAGTCGGCCGAGACGGAGTTCGGAGAGCACAAGATGTGGAGCTACGTGGCCGGCTCGCCCAACGCCGGCGGCCACTACGTCCCCATCGTCGCCCACCGCAAGCACCTCGAGTGCGTGACCTGGGGGCGCGTGCAGCCCATGGGCCAGCGGTTCGTCTCGCACTACGTCGACGAGGCCTGGGCGATCGTGAACCCGGACTTTCTGGACGTGGACGGGAAGAGCCCGCAGGGGTTCGACATCAACCAGCTCCAGGCGGACATCGCCCAGCTGGCGTAGGCCACGACGTCAGTCGTGGTGCAGCCCGGGCTCCTCGCCGCGCGCGAGCCGGGCGGCGCCGAGCAGCGCCGTGCGGTCGTTCAGGATCACGTGGACGGGGATCCGGGCGAGCAGCTCCGCGAAGCGGCCCTTCGCGTCGAGAGCCTCGAGGAATGCGCCGTCCTGCAGCCTGGCGAGGATCCGCGGCGCGATGCCGCCGCCGATGTAGATGCCCCCGGTCGCGAGCAGCTTCAGAGCCAGGTTCCCGGCCTCGGCGCCGTAGATCGAGACCATCATGTCGAGGGCACGGGCGGACAGCTCGTCGCTTCCGTCGAGCGCCGCCTGCGTGATCGCCGACGCATCGGCGTGGTCGGTCGAGGCCCCGTCCTTGTCGCACAGGAAGTCGTGGATCGCGACGAGCCCGATCCCCGAGCACACCCGCTCGTAGCTCACGTGCGGGTGCCTGCGGGCGAGGTACGCGCGCAGGGCCGCCTCGGCGTCGTTGCGGGGGGCGAAGTCGGTGTGGCCGCCCTCCGAGGCGAACACGTGGTAGCGCCGGCGATCCCAGAAGAGGCCCGCCTCGCCCAGGCCCGTGCCCGCGGAGATGACGGCGGCATTGCCGCCGACGGAGGGGTCGCCCTCGCGGAGCGTCTCGACGTCGTCCGGCCCCAGGTCGGCGATCCCGTACGCGTTCGCATACAGGTCGTTCACGAGGCCGACGCGGGCGATCCCGAGCACCTCGGCGACCCGGCTCGCGTTGACCGGCCAGGCCAGGTTGGTCGTCTTCACGTGGCCGTTGTGCACCGGGCCGGCCACGCCGAAGCAGGCCCGCTCGACGTGCGCCGGGTGGCTCTCCAGGAAGGCGCGCACCATCGCCTCGAGGCCGTCGTGGTCGCGGCTCGAGTAGACCTCGAGCGCGGCCGGGCCGGCGGCGCCCGGGTCGAAGAGGGCAAGGCGGGTGTGCGTGCCGCCGATGTCGCCGGCAATGTCCATTCGCCCGCAAGGTAGCCCACGGGGTTAAGCTCGCGAAGCATGACGGCAGCGAATCACCGGGCCTGGCATGTCGGTGACTACGAGCCGCTCGCCTGGGCCGAGACGGCGGTCAAGGCGGCCGCGTTCGTCTGTGCCTACGTCGCGTTCGTCCAGGCGCTCTCGCGGACGCTGCACTCCCCCGACGCCGTCCACATCGCCGAGCTGGTCCTGCTCGGCGTGGCCGAGCTGGGGCTGCTGGCGGCGATCGCCGACCGGGTGATCGAGCGGGAGGTGATCGCGATGGGTTTCGTGCTCGCGAACAACGCCGCCCACATCGGCATGCTCTACGCGCTCCTGGCCCTGCCCGGGCCGGGCGGCCTCGTGTCGCTCTTCTGCGGGCTCATGCTGACCGGCGAGATCGTGAAGATCGCCTGGCTGCGCACGACCCATTTCACCGTCCGCGAGATCTCGACGCTCGTCGTCCAGGGGCTGGTGGTGGCCTACGCGAGCATCTACCTCGTGGCCCTCGTCATCTGGCAGGTGCTCCGCTAGCCCGGGCCCACCGCCGCGGCCAGCCGTTGTAGGATGGCCGCGCAGTCTCGGACCCGCACGCGAGGGCGCAGGGGGTAGACGATGCCAACCAGCCGCGTATCCGGTCTCGCCCGCGTGGCGCTGGCGGCGATCCGGATCGTGCGTCGCGGCGGATCAACAGCGACCGCTTCGTCACAGACGACTACATCGCCTCGACCTACACCCAGACCGGGATCGACTGGATCGAGGGCACGCTTCGTCGACGTGCTCCAGCGCCACTACCTCGCCCTCGGCCCATCCCTGCGCGAGCTCGAGGACGGGTTCAAGCCCTGGTCGCCGGTGGCGGGCGATTCCGGCGATGGCTGAGACCTTCTCGATCACCGCCCTGGAGGCGATGTCGCAGGCCGAGCTCGACGCGCTCTTCCGCGCGAGCCCCGCCGGAGAGATCCCGGACGGCCGCGGGGACGGCACGGTCCTGATCGCCCCGGGCACCGCCCTCACGGAGCCGGCCGCGAAGGTCGCGCACCTGCTGGCGTGGAAGGGCAAGGTGTTCGACGCCGCCCGCGGCGAGGTGCAGAACGAGCTGCTCCCGACCGCGATCCGTGCCGTGCCGGCCCAGGTGTACCTGGGCCCGAGCCGACGCGACGGCGGGGCATGCATCGTCCTTGACTACTCGCGCACGACGGTGGTGACGAGCTGGATCCACGACGAGCTCCGGCTCGTCGCCCCGGGCCTCTACCTCGGAGTCATGCTGTGGGGCCGCACGAGGCTGATCGACTTCGCGCTTAGCTTCCCGGCCGCAGGAACGGCTGGCTAGACCGATTCGGTGTCGGGGCCGGCGTGCTCGGCCGACTCGGAGCTGCGCAGGTCGCCCTTGTACGACTCGGCCCGCAGCTGCAGCCGGGCGATGAAGAGATTCGGCACGAGCCCGAACATCGCCGCGAACACGAGCCCGCCCTGGTTCGTGGTGAGGCTGAAGACCTGGCCGAGGCTGGGGATGGTGACGCCGTCGGTCGAGCCGGTGGTGCCGTTGGCGAGCTGAGCTGCGAGGCGAGCGCCGTCAGCATCACGCCGGCGACCGCGGCCAGCCCGGAGAACAGCGGCGCGTGCAGCAGGCGCGCGTAGGAGAGGCCGAAGTCGTCCTCGGCGACCGCGTAGCGGGTCGAGGCGGCCTGCAGCTGGCGGAAGAGACCGACGACGGCGCCGGTCAGGTAGAAGGCGGAGAAGGCGACGATCCCGCTCACCGGTGCCTGCATCGGGAAGCCATGCCGAGGAAGACGTAGGTGGCGAAGCCGGTGGCCGCCATGGTCGCGAGCAGGTGGTTGCGGGCGCGGACGAGGCCGGCCCGGCGCTGGTCGCGGAAGTCGTTGATCGAACGCCGCACGGCGACCAGCACCGCCCGCGGCCCGACGTCGGAGCCGCGCCCGACCGCGCGCACCCGCACGCGGGCCTGCTCCGTCGCCAGGTAGGCGGCCGTCGCCTTCGGGTCGAGCGCGTTCATCGCCTCGAGGATCTAGGCCACCAGCCGCTCGCGCTTGGGGATCGTCGATCCCGCCAGCCGGAGCATGTCGTGCACGGCCGCCCCGATCACCGTGCCGCGGGGGCGCACCATGAGCAGCGCCTCCTCGACGCGGTGGGCGCGGCGCCACATGTCGATGTAGCCGCTGCCGTCGGCCCATGCGCGCTCCGGGAGCAGGTTGCCGCGGAGGCAAGCCCGCAGGTGGCGCAGGTGCCCGTCGGCGAACGCGAGCGCGGCCCGGCCGGCGTCGTTGGAGGCGGTGCCGGCCAGCGCCCGGTGGTTGGCCTCAAGCTCGTCGAGCATCTCGCAGAGCTGGCCGTGCGCCGAGGGGTTGCCGCCGGCCGGCGTCGCGAGGCCGCGTGCGGCGACGGCGAGCAAAAGCCAGGCGATCAGGCCGGCGCCGGTGCCCACCAGGTAGGCGCGCGGCCCGCCGTCGTTGAGCCAGCCGACCCACTGGTCCTGGGTGATGTAGAGGGCGACGCTGAACGTCGCCGCGAGACCGGGGAGCAGCGCCGCGGTGATCATCGCCGAGGCGCGCAGCGCGTCCGCGCGTCCGCTCCGCTCCGGCGCTTCGGCCGGCGCCGGGTCGCGACCCGGGGCCAGCACCACGTCCGGGGAGCCGATGCGTGCGTCGGGGCGGGCGCGCGGTCGAGATCTGTCGCCACCCGTCCCTCCCTGCCCCGAGGCCCGATCTGGTCGTACTGATCGTCACGATATCGGCATGTGGGCGGAGCCGCAACCCCTCGGCCTCACCGGCGGGCGACGACGCCGGGCGCTACTGGAGCGTCGCCAGGTAGGCGATCAGCGCGCTCACGTCTCGCTGGGACAGGATCCCGCCCCAGTGCGGCATGCTCACGATCGGCGCGCGGCCGATGACGCTGCCCGATCGGATGACGCTCGCGATCTTGGCGGGCGTGTTGAACTGGCTCCGGAAATCCGGGCCGGAGAGCGGCGGGACCGTCTTGTCCGGCGACTGCGGATTGGGTACGCCGCCGAGCCCGTTCGGCCCGTGGCAGTTGATGCAGCCGTCGCGCACGTAGAGCACCGATCCCGCGACGGCGAGCCCCTGGTCGGTGGGCACCGTCGGCGGCATGGCGCCGGGCACCGCCGGGAGACCCGCGCGGATATACGCGGCGAGCTCGGATACTTGCCGGGGCGACACTATCCCGTGCCAGACGGGCATGTACGGCTTGGTCGGGTTCGCGCTCTCACCCAGACCGTGGTTGATGATCTGCGTGAGCTGCGCGACGGTGAAGGCGGTTCCCAGGTGGTTCAGCGCGGGGACGTCGGCCGACACGCCGCCGACGCCGCCGATGCCGTGGCACTGGGCGCAGGCGAACTGGCCGAAGTCGTGCGCGCCCGCGGCCACCTTGGCGCTCACGTTCGACCGTGTGCGCGTCGTCGACGCCCCGGAAGCCGTCGTGCGCACGACGGTCGTCGTGCGGGAGGAGGTGCTCGAGCGCCCGCCCAGCCACGCCGTGACGGCGACGGCCGCGATCACGAGCGCAATTGCGGCGACGGCGAGGCCGACGGTCCCGATGCCGGTCGTGCCGCCTGTGTCGCGGTCACTCGACATGGGACGGAGGCTACGTGGTGCGCACGGCAGGACACAAGGGGGCCGATTACGACATCGGCTGCGTAGAAACTACGCATGTGAACACTCTCCGCGTCACCGGCGGGCGGCGCGAGATCCGCGCCGCCCGCCCCCGCGCCCGGTGACTACGTGACCCGGCGGGCCACCAGCGGGTACCGGCCGATAGGCTGCTCGACCAGACCCTGGAGCACGAACGCCTCGAGGACGATCGTGGCGGCCGAGACGGCCACCGCCAGGTAGATTGCGACCGGCGAGAGCGGCGTCAGCGCATGCAGCGAGCGGTTGTCCGCGAACGTCTGCGCCAGCACCGAGGCCAGCCCGAGCGACCCCACGGCGAACGTGCCGAGCACCGCCGCGGTCGCGAGGTAGGAGATCTGGAGGCCGCGGTAGGAGCCCACGACGAGCTTGATCAGGAGCGCCTGGATCAGCAGCCCCGGCAGGAGCAGGCGCACGAGCCCGAAGGCGATGTGCCGCCCGTCGCCGGCGACGAGGTCGTCCGGCGTCAGGAACCCGCCGCCGGCGGCCGTCGTCAGCCGCACCGCCGAGGCAAGCCCCACCTCGGCCAGGCGCGTCGCCACCCCTGTGGCGAGCAGGATCATGACCATCGTCGCGACCCCGAAGACGGAAACGTGTTGCGTTCTCATACTTCGGTTATCCCCCGGACGGGGGAGCGCGTCAACGCCCGCGCCGAAAGGAATTTCGCCGGAACCCGAATCCGTGCGGTGCTACCGTCGAGCGATCCGATCGAGGGAGGGAGACACATGTCAGGCGAGATCGTGCACATCGAGTTCCCGGCCGAGGACGCCGACCGCGCACAGGGCTTCTGGCAGGCCCTCTTCGGCTGGAGCTTCCAGGACTCGGGGATGCCCGGGATGGACTACCGGATGGCTCAGGCGGGCGGCAACGTGGCGGCCGCGGTGTTCCCGTCCGACCAGCGCTCGGGCCGCCCGAACTTCTACTTCGCGACCGACGACATCGAGGCGTCGATCGGCACGGTGCGGGAGCTCGGCGGCGAGGCCGACGACCGCGCGCCCGTGCCGGGCCACGGCTGGTTCGCCCGCTGCTCGGACAGCGAGGGGAACGCCTTCCACCTCTGGCAGCAGGACGAGTCGGCGGGGTAGCGGGCGGTGGCCGGATGGCACAGACAATCGGCGTCCTGCACCCTGGCGAGATGGGCGCCGCCGTGGCCGCGGCGCTGCGCTCGTGCGGCCACGACGTCGTGTGGGCCTCGGCCGGCCGCAGCCCGGCCACGGCCGCTCGGGCGGCTGAGGCCGGCCTGCGCGACGTGGGCTCGGCGCAGGACCTGGCGGCCGCCTCCGACGTCGTCGTCTCGGTGTGCCCGCCGCACGAGGCGAAGGCCGTCGCCCGGGCGCTGCACGGCTTCGCCGGCATCTACGTGGACGCGAATGCCGTCTCGCCGGAGACGGCGCGGGCGATCGGCGACGTGGTGACGTCGGGAGCGGTGTTCGTCGACGGCGGCATCATCGGCCCGCCGCCGCGGGAGGCGGGGACGACACGGCTCTACCTCTCCGGGCCGGCGGCGGGCGCGGTCGCCGCCGCATTCGTGGGGTCGCCCCTGGCAGCGGTGGTGGTGTCTGCGCGCCCGGGCGACGCCTCCGCCGTGAAGATGGCCTACGCCGCATGGACGAAGGGCACGGCCGCGCTCCTGCTCTGCGCCCGGGCGGCGGCGCGGGCGGCGGGCGTCGAGGACGCGCTGCTCGCCGAGTGGGCCGAGTCGCTGCCCGAGCTCGAGCGCCAGTGCGACCGGGCCGCCCGCTCGGCGACGGCGAAGGGATGGCGCTGGGTTGGCGAGATGGAGGAGATCGCGGCGACGTTCGCCGCTGCCGGCTTACCCGAGGGCTTCCACCTGGCGGCGGCCGAGACGTTCCGGCGCGCCCCGCGCTCGGCCGCTCCCGGCGACGACGCCCTGGCCGCCGTACTCGACGCGCTCAGCGGCGCGCCGCGCTGAGGGCGCGCACGAGCTCGTCCCCGACCTCGGCCGTCGACGCGCTCCCGCCCAGGTCGGGCGTGCGCGGCCCGTCGCCCGCGAGGACGGACTCGACGGCGGCCATCACGGCGGCGGCCGCGGCCGGCTCGCCCAGGTGGTCGAGCATCATCGCCCCCGCCCAGACGGCCCCGACCGGATTCGCGATCCCCTTCCCGGCGATGTCGGGGGCCGAGCCGTGCACCGGCTCGAAGAGGCCGGGCCCGGCGCCGTCGGGGGCCACGTTCGCGCTCGCGGCGAGCCCCATCCCGCCCTGGATGGCGGCGCCGATGTCGGTGATCACATCCCCGAACAGGTTCGACGCGACCAGGACGTCGAACCGCCCCGGCCGGCTGACCATGTAGGCGCAGGCGGCGTCGACCAGCAGCCGGTCGAGCTCGACGTCGGGGAAGTCCGCGTGGACGGCGGCCACGATCTCGTCCCACATGACGAAGTGGTGCGGGCTCGCGTTCGACTTGGTGATGCTCGCGAGCCGGCCGCGGCGCGAGCGGGCCAGGCCGAAGGCGTGGCGCACGACCCGCTCGACGCCGTGGCGGGTGAAGACGTCGACCTGGAGGCCGACCTCGTGGCCCATGCCGACGTGCACGCGCCCGCCGGCGCCGGCGTACTCGCCCTCGGTGTTCTCGCGCACGCACACCATGTCGATGTCGGCCGGCCCGCGGCCGGCGAGCGGCGTCGCCACGCCCGGCAGCAGCCGGATCGGGCGGATGTTCAGGTAGAGGTCGAAGCGCTGCCGGATCGGCAGCAGGAGGCCCCACAGGGTGACGTGGTCGGGCAGCGCCGGCGACCCGACGGCGCCGAGGTAGATCGCGTCGTGCTCGGCGAGCGTCCGCAGGCCGTCGGCGGGCATGAGCGCGCCGGTGCGGTCGTGGTGGTCGCTGCCCCAGGGCAGGTGCGTCCACTCGAGCTCGCTCCCGGCGCCCGCGGCCTCGAGCACGCGGATGCCCTGCGCGACCACCTCCGGGCCGACGCCGTCGCCGCCGATGACCGCGATCCGGTGCCGTGACACCGGCGTATGTTCGCAGGCCCTACGCCGCCGAGGTCTTGATCGTCGCCGTCGCCGCCCCGGTCACTCCCGTCGAGGCCGTGTTCGTCATCAGCTTGCCGCTGGTGTCGGACGCGTCGATGATCGAGAGCTGGAGGCTGCCGTCGTCCATGATGTCGATCTGCAGGAACCCGCACCCGCCGACCGTGATGTTCGCGAACTGCAGCCAGGACTTCTGCGAGGTGTTCGACGCCGGCGCGGCGTGCGTCGTCGGCGCGGTCGAGCAGAGGCCGATCACGCCGCTCGTGAGCCCCGGGTAGCTCCCGGTCGCCCCCTGCGGGTGCATCAGCTGCATGCAGTGGTCGTGCCCCTGCAGGATCAGGCTGCTGTGCGGCTTGCTGCCGTCGTTCTTGCCCATGATCTCGTCGATCAGGTTCTGCATGGTCGGGTTGTCGTGGGCGCCGCCGTAGTAGCTCCACCTGGCGTGGTGGGTGATGACGACGTTGGCCGTGCCCGGCCGCCACGCCGACCGCAGCCATGCCACCCGCGAGTTGCCGGCCACCGAACCGCCGGTGTGCGGCACCGGCCAGCCCGGCTTGTCCACGACGTTCTCGACGGCGCCCGAGTTCAGGAAGATGAACCGGATGCCGGCCACGTCGACGTACTGGTCGGTGAGCGGGATGCCCTGGGCCTGGTTGATCCAGCCGCCGTTCGTGCGCGAGAGCGTGCCGCGGGCCTGGTTGTAGGAGATCCACGCCGAGACGTCGGGGATGGTCGACTTGCCCCCCGGGCCCGTTCGTGTGGTTCCCCGGCGTCATCACGGAGCGTCCGGGCTGGATGTGCGGCTGGGTGAGGTACTTGTCGTAGTGCTTCATCGTCGAGGCGTTGCAGACGGAGTACTCGTCGCCGCCGATGAAGAGCGACGTCGCCGCCGGATTGGAGAAGCGCCCGAACGCCGCGTTGACCGCGGCCGCGACCTTCGGCGCCTTCGAGCTGCCACCGCCGCCCGAGTCCGCGGCGAACGCGACACGTGCCAGTGCGGTCGCCATCTACACCACCCCCATCAGCCGGCGCACGAACGCCGACTGCGCATCGAAGATCTCGGTCGTCCCGTAGTCGCGCAGGCTGCGCAGGCCGTGCAGCATGAGCACCGCCCCCGGGTAGAACCCCAGCACGCCGTCCAGGTGCTCCCCGTCGGCCTTCGCGAGCTCACGCTCGATCGCGTCGGCGATGTCGGCGAAGATGGCGGCGTCGGCATGGCCGTCGGCCACGTACCGGCGCAGGTCGACCAGCGCCTCGTCCCACGTCGAGGCGTGGTCCATGTAGCTCCACAGCGTCGCCGCCATCGACTCGCTCGAGAGCGCCTCCGGCGCAGCCGCGGCGGCCCTCGCCGCCGGCGTGTCGCCGAACGCCCATCCCGCCGCCGTCCCGATAACCGGCAACGACAGCAGCACGCCCAGGAATCCGCGTCGTCTCACCTCACCTGCCTCCTTGCTTCGCTCCGTGCCTTCCCCCTGCGAATGTACGGGTACCCGGGCGGGATGCGCCAGTGCGGGAACGTGAATAAAAGGGGTCAGACCCCGTTTATGCAGAGTCAGATCAGACCCTCGCGAACGGCCAGGGCGACGGCCTGCGAGCGGCTCTTCGCGTCGAGCTTCGTCGTCACGTCGTGCATCACGGCCTTGATCGTCCGCTCGCTGTAGCTCAGCTGCTGGGCCACCTCGCGGGTCGGGAGGCCCTCGGCCACCAGGCGGAGGACGTTGCGCTCGCGGATCGTGAGGGAGTTGAGCGAGAGCCCGCGCGGCTCGAGCACGTCACGCGAGACGTCCGCGAGCGTGCGCAGGAGGCTCCCGAGCACGTCCGGCGGGAGCACGCCGGCGCCCGTGTGCACCGCCCGCACGCCGGCCGCGAGCGACTCGGGCGTGAGCGTGTCCTTGGTCAGGTAGCCGCACGCGCCCGCCTGCACCGAGTCGAGCAGGCGGGGCTCGTCGATGGACTCGGCGCAGATCAGCACCCGCGGGCGGCCGCGCGGGCGCAGCTTGCGGACGAGCTCGCAGCCGCCCTCGGCGTCGCCGTCGAGGACGACCACGTCGGCCAGCTCGAGGTTCTCGTCCACCTCGGCCGAGCGGGGGCCGTCCGCCTCCCACACGTCCTCGATCTCGTCGAGCGCGGCGAGGCATGCCGCCAGACCTCGGCGGTAGATCGGATGTGGATCGATGATGTAGACCCGCACCGGCACCCCCACTGCACCGTTTGCGCGAGGAGCCTCGCACGCGAGATAGTACGGAAGTCTCCGCGGCTCTGCTGATCTTCCTGGAGGTTCCATGCCGCCCATCGTGACGACCAACGACACGATCATCTGCATCCACGGCGGGACGGTGGTGCTGACGCCGAAGCAGGCCGTCGTCACGGCGAGCGGCGGCGCGGTCCTGCGCGAGACCGACCTGATCGGCGCGCCGATCGTCGGCTGCGCGCAGCCGCCCAGCATCTCCAGCAAGCCGTGCACGACCGTCATCTCGACGCTCCCGGGCGGATCGGCGCCGACGGTCCTCGTCGGCGGGCTGCCGGCACACGTGTCCACCCTCTCGGGGATCACCGACGGCGTCCCGCCGGGCACAATCTCGGTCGTGGCCCCGGGCGCGCCGACCGTCCAGGCCTCGTGACGGGACCGGACGGGGCGGCGCGTGGCTGATCCCGCGAGCCAGGTCGGCCGCTACGAGATCGTGCGCGAGATCGGCCGCGGCGGCATGGCGGCCGTGTACCTGGCCCGCCAGGTCGACCTCGACCGCGACGTCGCGCTCAAGGAGCTGAACGCGTTCCACGCCGCCGACCCGGCGTTCGCCGAGCGGTTCGTGCGCGAGTCGCGCGTGGCCGGGTCGATGAGCCACCCCAACATCGTCACGGTCTACGAGTACCTGAACGAGAACGGGACGCCGTACATCGCGATGGAGTACGTCGAGCGCGGGTCGCTGCGGCCGTTCGTCAGCCGCACGACGCTCGCGCAGACGATCGGCGTGCTCGAGGGCGCGCTGGCCGGCCTGGCCCAGGCGGAGCGGCGCGAGATCGTGCACCGCGACATCAAGCCCGAGAACCTCATGGTCACCGCCGACGGCGAGGTCAAGATCGCCGACTTCGGCATCGCCAAGGCGCTCACCGAGGCCGGCGGGCCCAACCTGACGGCCACCGGGACGACCGTGGGGACGCCGGCCTACATGGCGCCCGAGCAGGCGACGGCCGGCGACGTGGGGCCGTGGACCGACCTCTACTCGGTCGGCATCACCGCGTACGAGATGACGGTCTCCCGCGTGCCCTTCCACGACTCGACGACGCCCGTCGCCGTGCTGATGCGGCAGGTGAGCGAGGAGATCCCCTCCGCGGTCTCGGTCGACCCGCGCGTCGACCGCCGCTTCTCGGACTGGATCGACCGACTGCTCGTGAAGGACCCGGCCCAGCGCACCCAGACGGCCCGCGAGGCCTGGTACGAGCTCGAGGAGATCGCGGTCGCCGCGCTCGGCCCGCTGTGGCGGCGGGAGGCGCGGCTGCTCGTCTCCGGCACCGACCGTGCGGCCGGGCCGCTGACCCCGGCCCCGTTCGAGCGCCAGACGCCGCCGCCGCAGAGCCCGGGCGGCGGGTACGAGACCTACCTGGGCGACTCGCCCGGCGCCGCTCCACCGCCTCCACCTCCGCCCCCGCCGCAGCCGGTCGGGCCGGCGGCGACGATCCCCGGGCAGCCGGTTCCGCCGGCCGCAGCGCCCGCCGCCGCGGATCCGGGGCAGACGGTCGCTCCGGCGAGCGCGCCTGCAGCCGCCGGCGCCGCCGCGCCCCCGGCGGAGGGAGCCGCGAACGAGACGTTCGCCTGGCCCAGCCAGGGCGGCGGCCGCAACCGGCTCGTGCTCATCGGCGCGATCGTCGTCATCGCGGCCATCGCCGCCGGCGTCTTCTTCCTGACGCAGTCGGGCGGGAGCTCGAAGTCCGGGTCGCCGCCGGCGACGAAGAGCCACAACACGCCGCCGGCGCTGCCGACGATCGTCGCCGACCCGTCCCGCTTCCAGGCGGGCCAGCTCGAGAGCGTCGCGCCCTTCGGCGGCCACGCCTGGGCGCTCGACCACAAGGAGCCGCGCACGCTCGTCGACCTCGAGGGCGGGCTCACCAGCGCCATCCCGGCCGGGAAGGGCGCCGGCAACCTGGCCGGGGGCGACAACGCGCTCTGGGTGAGCGCGAAGCTCCAAAACGGCGGCGAGGTGCGCAAGTTCGTCCCGGGCTCGTCCGCCCCGGCGGCGGCGCCGATCCCCTACCCCGGCCACGGGGTGGCGGCGCGCGTCGTCGTCGCCAACGGGACGATCTGGCAGCCCACGGACCAGGGCGTGCTCAAGCTCTCCGAGCAGGGCGGCACGCCGGTGCAGGTGAAGAAGCTCTCACTTCGCGCCCGACTCCATCGAGCTCGAGGCCGGCTTCGTCTGGGCCACCGACGGGAAGGGCAAGCTGGCCCGCATCGACACGACGAGCCCACAGCCCACCGCGGACGTGGTGCCGCTGAAGGGGGCCGGCTGGATCACCGGGGACAAGACCTCGTTGTACGTCGTCAGCGCGAACGGCGTGGTGAAGGTCGACCCGAAGAATCCGACGAGTCAGACACCCGTGGCGGGCATCTCGGCGCCGCCCACCCGGATCGGCCTCGTCGGCGACATCCTGTGGGCGATCTCCTACACGGCGCCCGCGGGCGGCACCCGCACCGCCACGCTGGTCGGCTACGACCTCCACTCCGGGAAGTCGACGACGCCCGTCATGTTCAAGACGCCGGCGAAGGGCGGCTACATCACGAAGCTGGTCGACATCGACAACACGTTCTGGCTGACGACCCTCGGCCGGCTCCGACGGCAAGACGAGGGGCCTCGAGCCCTTCGTCATCAAGGGCTGAGCCCGCTCAGCGCAGCAGCTGGCGGGCGGCGTCGAGCTGCAGCTGGTAGCGGTAGCGGTACTGGGCCGCGGGCCGCTCGATGTCGGCGATCCAGTCGCCCCACTTGTGCGGGTCGCTGCCGTAGCTCGCAAGGCCCTGGTGCATCCGCGTCGCCTTGAGCGCGGTGGCCTCGTCGATGAACCAGCGCAGCTGCTTGCGCGGGTCGTCCGCGAAGCCCGCGTACTTGCCGTGGTTCCAGATCGACGTGCGCATCTGGAAGAAGCCGAGCGAGTCGCGGTCGCCGTAGTGGTCGTTCTTCAGGCCCGACTCGACGAGCGCCGCCATCACCGGCAGCTCGCGCGGCAGCCCGGCGCGCTGGGCGGCGTCGCCCATCCAGGCAGCGATCGCACTCCGCGGCGCGTGGTCGCCCGGATAGGCGCCGATGATGCCGTCGAGCGCGCCCGCACCGGCGCCATGGGCGGCGTCGGCCGCCGAGCCGGCGGAGGGCATGCTGCCGAGCGTGCTGTGGACGCCGGCCGCGTTCGGAGCCGGCGCGGCCGAGCCGTGGCTCGCGACCGCGCTCATCCCGAGCGTGCCGCCGGCACCGGCGTGTCCGGCCGCGGACTCCGCCCCCGGGGCGGCAACCGCCGGCATGCCCATCCCCGCCGGTGCGTCGGGGACCACCCGGCGGGCACCCATGAAGTACGGCTTGAAGACGTCGACCGACTCGTACTCGACATGCCCGCCGGTGTGCGGCGCGGCGATCACCTGGCCGTGGCCGGCGTAGATGACGACGTGGGTCGCCCCCGCCCCGGGGCCCTCGAAGTTCGAGAAGATCAGGTCGCCCGGCTGGAAGTGGCCCCACTGGACGGCGTGCCCCTCCTTGACCTGGTCCCAGGTCGTGCGGTCGAGGTGCACCCCGATCTGCTTGTAGCAGTACTGGACGAGGCCGGAGCAGTCGAACCCGCCCGGGCTCGCGCCGCCCCACACGTACGGCGTGCCGATGTACTTCGAGGCGATGTGGACGACGTGCTGCCCGGCGTCGAGCTGGGCGTGGTCCATCGCGGCGGCGGCGTCGACGATGGCAGCGGGCGCGGCCGCGGGCGCAGGCGGCGGCGCCGTCGAGGCGACGTCGGCCGAGGCCAGGTGCTCGGCCGCGGGCGATCCGGCGCCGTGGTGCACGCCGGCCTTGTCGAGCGCCTGCTGGGCGATGTCGCCCAGGTCGCCGCCGAGATTCGAGCGCATGTGCTCGGCGAACTGGTACACGGCGGCGCCCTCGGCCGCGGCGGCCATCAGCAGGCCGGCCAGGCTCGACTTGGACTCCCGGATCTCGAGCGTCTGGGCGGCGGCGCCGGCGCCGGAGAACTCGGAGGCGGCCTCGTCGAGGCCGGCGCCGAGGCAGGCCGCGCGGGGATCGCGGCGGAACGTGCGCCGGAACTCGGGATCGGTCAGGAGGCGCTGGAGCACCTCGACCGCGCGGGCGTTGTCGTCGCCGCCCGCGCCGCTGCGGGCCGGGTCAGCCACGCGGCCCCGCTAGCGGTTGCGCCGCATCAGCAGCGGCTTGCCGACCGAGATCACGATCGGCAGGAAGAGCAGTACATAGAAGATGCCGAAGAGGCCCCATACGATCCCCCGCCGCCCCGTGAGCTGGACGAGAACGCTGTAGTACCGGGTGGACATCAGTATGGCAAAGCATGCGCAGCCCAACAACCATGCCAGCGCGGCGACGGCGTACATGCCCACCAGCGGCGGCAGGTCGTCGGGCACCGGCCGCCCGGCCAGGCGCAGCTGCAGCCGCCGCCGGGAGCGCGCCCGCAGGCCGGGCTGGCGGAGCACGTCGACGAGGATGTGGTACCCGTCGCGGTCGAGCAGCGGGTTCAGGTTGAAGAGCGCGCCCAGGTAGGCGCCGAGCGCGACCTGGAAGGCGATGTCCGCCCACGTGCCCGCCGCCACGGTGGCGATCAGCGCGGCGCCGCCGGCCATCACGAGGTCGGTGACCGGCCCGGCCGCGCTGACGGCGATCCGCCGCCGCCGCGGCTCGAACCAGGCGTCCGAGGTGTCGACGAACGCGAACGGGAAGATCAGCAGCAGCTTCACCCCGGCCCGGCGGACGCGGCGGCCGAACGAGGCGACCGCCAGGCCGTGGCCGACCTCGTGCACCGAGACGACCGCGAGCCGCCCCGTCAGGAAGGCGAAGGCGCCCCAGCCGAGGTGGTCGGCCACCACGAACGGCGTCCCGTGGCGGGTGAGCAGCAGGCGCAGGAACGCGACCAGTCCGCCGGTCGCGACAAGCGCGACGAGCGCGAGCCCCGGCGCCGTGAAGAGCAGCCATCCCCCGAAGCGGTAGGCGGCCTGGAAGCCGCGGTCGGGATTCGAGAACGCCCACTCCCGGGGCGTGAACAGGCGCTCGAGGAAGCCCTTCTCGGGCCCGAACGGGTCGTCCTCGAGGGCCGTGCCCTCGAGCAGCCCGTGCTCGCCCAGGTCGGCCAGGAGCCGTGCCACCCGGGCCGGGCCGGCCGCGCCGACCTCCTCCTCGCTGGCCGCAAGCAGGTCCTCCAGGGTCGGGTCGGTCGCGAGCATCTGCACGAGCGCGGCCTCGGCGTCCCCCATCCGCAGGTAGTGCGCGCCCGACCCGTCGCGCAGGATCCAGCGCTGCGGCCCCTCGTCCTCCTCGAGCTGCTTGAGCGCGCAGCCCGGGAGCAGCCGCGGCCGCGAGGACACGTACGGCGAGCGGTCGCCGACGGCGCCGGACGAGGAGAGCTCGACCCCGACGGCGTCCAGCATCACGGTGCGCCCGGCGACGACGGCGTCGGGATGGCGCTCGACCCGGATCACGGTGTCGCCGAGGCGCACCACCGAGCCCTCGACGAGCGGCGCCCGGCCGCTGAGCGGCCGGTCGTCGAGCAGCGTCCCGTGGCTCGAGCCCGCGTCCTCGATCGCGGTGTCCGACGCCGTCACCACCACCCGCGCGTGCGTGCGCGAGACCGACGGGTCGGCCAGGGTGATGTCGTTCGAGTCGGCCCGGCCGAGCGTGACCGTCTGCGTCAGCGGGACGCGCGTCTCGCCGATGACGAGGTCGAGCGGCGCGCGCACGCCCTTCGCCTGGGGGGCCCCGCAACGGCCGCAGAAGAGCGCACCCTGCGGCACCTGGCGTCGGCACGAGCGGCAGAGCACGGCTCAGCTCATCCGGACGGCGGCAGCGGCAGCGGCTCCACGCTCGGATCGCAGCCGTTGACCCCGAGCGGCGTCTGCGAGCCCGACTGGGCGACGACCACGATCCCCGGCGGCGTGGTCGAGCAGTCCTGGCCGCCGACCTCGAGGACGCCGTCGGCCCGCCACGAGAACGCGGGCGGCACCGTGTAGTCGAACACCTTGGTGCCCGCGGACGTGGGCGGGTTCGGGGTCAGGAAGACGGAGTTGCCCGCGGCGTACGCGAGCTGGAAGGTGCCGGCGTTGAGCGGCGAGTAGGCCAGGAAGGTCGGGTCGGACGTCGGGTTGTTGGGGTGCGCCAGGTAGGGCGAGCTGGGCGTCCACGACGTCGCGACGGGCGAGAAGGGCGTCGAGGTGGAGTACACCAGCACGCCGGCGGTCGTGGGCGGGTTGCCGGGGGTCTCGGCCAGCACGGCGAGGGACTTCCCGTCCGGCGACCACGCGGGCCGGTCGAGCAGCACCGCCGACGGCGTCGTGCACGACGGGGTGGTGTTGGGCTGGCTCGCGTCGAGGAAGCAGAGCGCGCTCTGGGTGCCGCCGTCCCAGCGGGTGAACGCGAGCACGGAGCTGCCCGCAACCGGCGCGAACACCGGCCGGTGGTAGTCGGCGCCGGAGGCGACGGGCTGCGGCGGCGACTTCCCGTCGGCGGCGACGATCTCGACGGTGCCGGTCCCGGAGGTGCGGTCGACGTAGGCGAGCTCCGTCCCGTCGGCGTTCCAGCTCGGCTCGATCGCGGCGGTGCTGGGCGTCAGGCGCAGCGGCGAGCCGCTCGGGCCGCCGGAGCCGAACGACGACACGTAGACGCTGCCGCCGCTGTCGTAGGCCACCCGCGGCAGGGCCGAGGTGTAGAGGTAGACCGTCGAACCCTTGGCGAGGGCGGCGCCGCTCCCCGGCTTCTGCGTGACCACGTTCCCCACCGGCACGGTGGGCGCGAGCACCGGGATGGTGATCGTCTTCAGGCCGGCCGCCTGGAGCTTGGAGGCCGCAGCGGCGGCGGTCAGGTTCTGCACCGACGGCATCGCGTTTGCGCCGGCGCTCTGCAGGAAGAGGCTGACCGGCGAGCCCTGCGCGACGGACTGGTTCGCCGCGGGCACCTCGCAGCCGTTCGCGAGCGTCATCGCCTTCGGGTCGGACGCCGACGGCTGCACCGGCCCCACCGTGAGGCCGCTCCCGTCGAGCGCCTTCTGGGCGTCGCCGAGTGACTTGCCGCAGACGCTCGGGACCGGCACCTGCTTCGCCGCCACGCCGACGACCACCGCCACCGCCTTGCCGGGCGAGAGCTTGAAGCCCGCCCCCGGGTTCTGGCTCACGATCTTGCCGATCTCGTTCTTGGCCGCGACGATCTTCGTGGCGGCCGGGTTGTTGGTCAGCAGGAGGCCGAGGTGCTCGAGCAGCTTCTGCACCTCCGAGGCGCTCTTGCCGGTGAGGTCGGGGACGGCGATCGTCGGCGGGCTCTGGAGCAGCTTGTACCCGGCCACGCCGAGCGCGAGCGCCGCCACGATCGCGATCGGCACCCACCAGGCGAACCAGGGCCGCTGGCGGAACACGGCCTGGCGGCTGATCAGGATCTCCTCGCTCCCGGGCGCGCTGGCGTGGATCGTGAACGGGTGGTCGAGGGGCCGCCCGACCCAGATCTGCTTGGGCGCCTTCACCATCAGCTCCGTGCCCGTGCGGCGGCCCGGCTGGGCGATGCCGCGGCGCGACTTGATCGCGAACTTGCACTTCTCCTCGGGGTCGGTGGCCGAGAACTCGAGCTCGATCGGGGCGTTCGCCAGGTTGCGCACCGCGAACGCGAACTTGCCCCGCCGCCGCCCCGTCGCCCGCTCGGGGCGCAGATCGGTCTCGACGTTCTGGTACGGCTGGACGGTGAGCCGGGCCGACGCGGAGCCGGCGTCCGTGCCGTTCGCGCGGGAGCCGGCGACGACCCGGATCGGCCACTCGCGGGCCTCGGCCTGGGCCGACCTGGGCGGGTGCAGGTGCACCTGCGCGTCCTGCTCGTAGCGGCCGCTCGGGGCGCCGTAGGGCACGAGGTAGGCGGTCGGCGGCGTGATCGTCCACCAGCCCTCGGGGAGGCCCTCGACGCGGAGGTCGTAGTTGTCGACGATGCCGCTCTGGTTGCGCACCGACGCCACCAGCGTCGCGGTCGCCCCCGGCTCGCAGGCCACGCGCACCCCCTCGCGCGGGTCGGAGTCGTCGGTCAGCGACCGCAGCGTGATCGAGACCGCGTCGGCGGGGCTGCGGCCGCCCGACTGGGGGATCGGGCGCATGCCCGGAGGCACCTGCGCCGGCCCGGGACCGGGGCCGGGCGGCGGCGGCACGGCGGGCGTCGCCACGGTCGGGTCCCAGCGCAGGTACTCGCCGCAGAACTGGCAGAAGTCCGAGTCCTCCGGGTTCTCCCGGTGGCAGGCGGGGCAGACTCTCACGTGTCCTCGGGCGGCTGCTCGGTCTCGACCGTCGGCCTGGGCTCGGGGGCCTGCTTCGGCTTGGGCGGCGACTTCACGCGCAGACGATATCGCGCGTTCACCGGCTTCAGGCGGTCGATCGCCCGGGCCACCGCCGCCTGCCGCTCGACCGGGATCGGCGTGTCGCAGTAGACGACGAACTCCCGTGGCCCGGCGTCGGGCTCCGATCCGGGGTCGACCGAGAACGTGACGCCGCCGAGGTCCTCGACCCGCAGCGGCAGGCTCGGGAAGGCGGTGCGCAGGCCGAGCTGGAGCCCGGGCAGCGTGCCCCGCGACTGGGCGATGGCCGACGCGTACCGGACCTCGTCGCGGCGGTCGGCGAGCGACCGGCGCTCGTCCTCGGCCAGGCCCAGCCAGCCCGCCATCAGCGCCAGCATCGGCGCCGGCGCCGTGTCGGCGGAGAGCTGGGCCGGCAGGCAGTCGACCGTGGCGACGACCGGGTCGAGCACCCGCTCGAGGCTCCCGATCAGGCGCGATGTGAACGCCTCGACGCCGGGCTCGGCCGCCGGCGGGTCGGTGTAGATGGCGGGCAGGTGGTCGCGCAGGTAGCGGCGCGCCGACGCGGCCGGGGGCGGCTCGACGTCGGCCGGGTCGCGCGCGAGCCGCTGCATGACCACGGTCGCGAGGGGCTGCGTGGGGCGCCCGTCGGTCGCCACCTCACACCTCCCTGTGGGCGGCCTTGACGATGTGCGTCCCCGAGGCGACGAGCTCGTGCGCGGCGATCTCGAGGTGCGACCCGAGCGGCTTGGGGTCCTGCTTGCCGGTGACGAGATCGGTCTCGTAGACGCGCAGGATCTTCACGAACTCGACGCCGGGCACCTGGTGGACGACGCCGAAGAGCTCGCCCTGGTTGAGCGAGCGGCCGAACTCCCAGCCCGTCCCCGGCCCGTGCGGGCTGCCGCCGACGAGCGGGTTCAGGTAGGTGTAGAGCATCCGCTCGATCTCGATCTCGACCCGGCTCGGGTCGGCGCCGAGCGCGGCCTGGACGTCGCAGACGACGCTCACCCCGCGCAGCTGCACCGGCGCCAGATGCACCTTGCTTCCCACCATCCGGCGCGGGTCGAGGTGGGCGGCGACCTGGGCGAGCAGCTCCTCGCTCGGGGTGAGCTCCTCCACGCTGAGCTTGCGGTAGCAGTCCTCGATCATGGGCAGCAGGCGCACGCGCACGAGCGCGTCGTCGGTGTCGGGCGGGATGCAGTAGACGCGGGCAACCTGGCGCGACGCCTCGCGGCAGAGCGCCTCGAAGTCGTCGGCCGTCACCGCCCGGTAGCGGGTGCGCAGCTCGAGCGGCGCGCGCCGGCGGGCGTCGTCGAGCGTCTCGCCGTCCACGCCGCCGGTGGCGGCGAGCGGGTTCGTGACCGAGGCCACGCCGGGGATGGACGACTTCAGCACGGTGAGGGTTCCGGCGGCGAGGTTGCCGCGGCGGCCGCCGCCGCTGCGATAGCCGGACATGCGCAGCAGCGACCCCTTCGCGGGCACCGCCCCGAACTGGCGCCAGCTGCCGTCGCCGGCGTAGACGGCCGTGCCCAGCTCCACCTCGCCCGAGCTGGCGTCGAGCACGAAATGGCGGTCGTCGGCCGAGCTCTCGGCGAAGCTGTCCACGAGCTCCCACCGCTCCCAGTCTTCCGCCCGCGGCGGCAGCACCTCGAGCGTCTCGTCGCCGCCGAGGGCGAGCGCCGGGAGCGTGCCGCAGCCGGAACGACTGGCCCGGCGTGCCGTCGCTCTCGCCGAGCAGCTCGGCGCGGCGGCGGTTGGCGTGCATCGCCGGGATGCGCGCGCCGATCGCCCCGGCGGTGATCGAGTAGATCTCGGGCGGGAGCGTGTAGGACGCGGGCATCTCGGTGCGGGTGAACGGGTCGACCCGGCAGCGCACCCAGTGCAGCTTGCGCTCGCCGACGGTCGCCATGCCCGTCTCGGCAGGCAGCTCGAGCTCGACCATGCCGCTGCCGTAGTTGAACCCGCCGGTGTGGTCGGCGAGCACGGTCGCCTCGCGCCAGCCCAGCGCCCCCTCGCCGGTGGAGTACTCCCACCGCAGCGGCGGGTCCTCCGGATCGACGCCGGCGCCGCGGGCCTGCGAGCACTCGACCGACACGCCCACGACGAGCCGCGAGAGCGACTTCTCGAAGCCGAGGTAGAGGGCGTCGCCGGGCACGGGCGGGGCGGCGAACGGGGCCTGGTCGCCGCCGCGCGGGCGGGCGACGCCGGAGCCGACGGGGATCTCGCGCGCGGCGCCGTCGTGCTCGAGCATGTACGCCTTCGGGCGCAGCGCCGGGATGGTGAAGTCGGCCGACGTCTGGAACACGATCGCCTCGTCGCGGGGCGTGCGGAGCGTGCCGACCTCGGTGTCCCAGGCGGCGACCGGCACGGGCTCGGCGGCCGGCGCGGCCAGGCGGAAGCGCAGGTCGGTGGAGGCCGGCGCGGGCGGGGCGAGCGTGATCCCGAGCAGCTCGAGCAGGGCCACGTGCACCTTGTCCGGCACCCGGTTCAGCCGGTAGACCAGCATGTCGGTCATCCACGCGAAGAGCTCGATCAGGGTGATGCCCGGATCGGAGACGTTGTGCTCGGTCCACTCGGGGCAGGCCCGGGCGACGCGGGTGCGGGCCTCGTTGACGAGGTCCTGGAAGCGGCGGTCGTCGAGGTCGACCTGGGGCAGGCTCACGGCTCCTCCTCGGACGGGACCAGGTAGAACGGGTAGACCAGGTTGCGCACGTCGTTGGTCGACCGGATGCGGTAGGTGATGTCGATCAGGAGCCGGCCCTCGTCGCGCTCGGAGAGGTCGAAGTCGACCGAGAGCACCTGCGCCCGCGGCTCCCACCGGTCGAGCGCGACCCGGACGTCGTGGTCGATCCGGCCGAGCGTGTTCCCGTCGATGCCGGAGAAGACGTGGTCGTGGATCGCGCAGCCGAACTGGGGCCGCATCGGCCGCTCGCCCGGCATCGTGCCGAGGATGACGGCGATCGCCTCGCGGATGTCGTCGTCGTGGCGCACGAGCGCCAGCGATCCCTGCCGGTCGACCCGCAGGGGGAAGGCCACGCCGGATCCGATGAAGTCGCCGGGCGTGCTCATCCGAGTGAGATGGACGCGCCGCTGACCTGGACGGCGCCGTTTGCCTGGACGGTGATGCTGGCCCCCTTGATGGTGAGATCGCCCGTCGCCTCGATGGTGAGCGACGAGTTCGCCTTGACGTTCACGTTCTGGCCCTCGACGGAGGCGTCCCCCGTCGCCGTCTGCGCGATCTTGCCGTCGGCGGTGATGGTGAGGTCGCTCGACGTCTCGAACGTGATCGCGTCGGCCGCGTGCATGCCGATCCTGTGGTCGGAGCGCAGCGCGAACGAGCCGTCGGCCTGGACGAGGTCGTCGCCGGGCGTGTCGCTGCCGTTCCAGAGCGCCCCCAGCACGTAGGGCCGGCGGACGTCGCCGTGCTCGAAGGCGACCAGCACCTCGTCGCCGGCGACCGGCATCATCAGGAGGCCGCGCTCGCTCCCGGCCGACGGCGCGGCGATCCGCGCCCACCAGCCCTCGATGTCGTCGCCGAGCGCGGGGTAGCGCACGCGCACCCGGCCCATGCCGTCGGGGTCGGAGTTCTGGGTGACGATGCCGACGACGACGGAGCCGCCCCAGCGCTCGACGGGGGCCGGGTTCAGCAGGTCGACCAGGCTCCGCGGGGAGCGGCCGGTGACGGCGAAGCGGGTCTCGTAGCCCTGGCCGACGCGGTAGACGTGGCTGGCCGCGCTGAGCGTGTAGACGCCGCCGTAGAGCTTGCCGACGCCGTCGATCTGCACCTTCACGCCGGCCGTCAGCGTCGGGTCGCCGCGGCACGTCCCCTCGGCCTCGACGTAGGCGTTCGCAAGCCGCGAAGCCATGCTGGTGGCAAGCGCGTCGGCCTCGCCGGAGGAGAGCACGGGCCGGTCGGCCATCGTCATCGACCCGCCGCCGAGGGCCGAGCCGACGTCGCCGCGGTCGATGCCGATCGACGCGTCCGGCGTCCCCGTCGACTGGCGCGACTCGATCACGTCCTTCGACGAGGGGTCCCACGAGCGCACGACGACCTCCTCGACCTGCTGGACGCCGGTCACGCGCGGCCGGAACGTCCACAGGTCGCCGCCCCATGTCAGCGAGGGCGGTTCGCCGCCGTCGTCGCCGCTGCCGGCCTTCTGGAAGCTGAGCGCGCCGTCGGAGACCGTGACCTCGAAGTCGATCCGGCGGGCCAGCCGCCACAGGAACTCCCAGTCGGTCTCGTTGTTCTGCTGCACGAAGTCGTGGACATCGCCGGCGCTTGCGATCGTCCCCGTCTCGAGGCCGGCCCGGTCGGCCACCTTGCCCGCGATGTCGTCCGAGCTCATGTTCTGGTAGGTCTCGGTGATGCGGGTGCGGTTGAGGGTGTGCGACTCGTCGTACCCGCGGGCGGCGAGCACCGCGCCCTGGCGGCCGAACTCGGGCTCGACCGCCGTGATCTGGCCGCTGACGACGGGCTGGAGCGAGTCGCCCCCGGCCGCCGCCAGGCTGATCGCGACCTTGGCGCCGACGGTGAGCGGGCTCGAGTCGACGTGCTCGAGCTGGGGATCGGCGATGCGGAGGAGGAAGGCTGCGGGCAGCATGTAGCGCTGGTCGGCCCGCACCTCGATCAGGTTGGCGGCGAGGCCGCTGTCGAGCGGGTCGCCGTCGATCGTCACCTCGACGCCCGAGATCAGGGGCAGCGGGCTCACCCGTCCGCCCTCGGGATGGCGAGCGTGTGGCCGCGGCGCAGCGCGAGCGGATCGTCGATCCCGTTCGCCTCGGCGATCGAGCGCCAGCGGGTGGGGTCGCCGTACATGGCGTAGGCGATCGACTGGAGGCTGTCGCCGTCGCGCACGACGTGCATGCGCAGGCCGGCGATGCCGGCGGTGGTCGGGTTCTGGCGCGGCCCGCCGCCGGCGCCGACGACCTTCTCGACCTGGGTGAGCGCGATGTCGGCGACGGCGCGCAGCGGGGTGCCGTCGACGTCGAAGAGCGTGTAGCGCACGCGCAGGCTGGTCGCGACCGCCGTGAAGCTCGAGACCTGGCCCCACGAGAACGTCACCGTCGGCGGCCGGGCGGTCTTCTTGCCCGACTCGACCTCCGGCTGCACCTCGAGCATCGAGAAGAGCTGGTCGGTCACGCCGGCGACGTCGTCGTTGTCGGTGTCGGCCGCGTCGAAGAGCAGCGTCAGGGTCAGCTCGCGCGGGTCGCCGCCGATGAACTCGCGCTGCGGGAACTCCTCGGAGAGCTGGCTGCCGGTGCTCCAGCGGTTGGCCTTCGTCACCGTGTAGTCGGTGGGGTTGAACCAGCACGTCAGCGAGTCCTGGCCCTCGATCAGGAGCTGGGCCTGCTGGAAGCCGGTGGTGGAGTCGGTCGCAGCCACGGTCAGTCCTGGACCACGAATCCGCGGTGGGCGATCTCGAGCGTCTCGGTGGCGGCCGTGTGCGAGCGGGCGTTCAGCACCGGCCCCTCCCAGCGCACGGGGAAGGCGCCCTCGAACCCCCACCGGCGCACCGGCTTTCCGTCGGGGCCGAGCAGCGAGACCGAGATGTTCCCGCGCTCGCCGGCCTGCTTCGTCTGCATGAACCAGTCCATCAGACCGGTCTCGTGCGTGATCCCGCGGCTGAGGACGAGGTTCGGGTAGCGCATGCGCCCGCGCAGCTTGTGGACGAACGCGTTCTGGCCGCCCTCGGCGTACTCCTCGATCTCGTACTCGGCGGCGAGGCCGTGGCAGTGGGCGAACCGGCCGATGGTGCAGTCGTCCGCCTTGACCAGGAAGCGCAGCGCGCCGACCGGGTCGGGCGTCTTCGACCCCTTGTTCGTGCTGCGGTCGGAGCCGTTGATCGGCTTCGTCGCCGCCCCGACCAGCTGCTGGGCGTCGCGCTCGGCCTTCTGGGCGGTGCGCTGTGCCTGCTGGGCATCGCGGTTGGCGTCGTCGACGGCCTGGTCGGCCTGCCCCTCGGCATCCTCGACCTGCTGCTGGAAGCTCACGGCCACTCTCCGAGCAGGTTGCCCATGCGCTCGCGCTCGGCCAGGAGGTCGCGCCGCAGCCGCTCCACCACGTTCTCGTAGACGTGGTCGGCGGCGACGTCCTCCGGCGTGCGGGCGGCCGACTCCAGGTCCCGGGCGGCCGACGCGGCCCGGCCCGCGACCGTCGAGGGAAGCGCGCCGGGGTGCGGCTCGTGCGGCAGCGCGTGCGGGATGTGGCCGTCGGCCTGGGCGAGCGCGTGGCGGGCCTCGGCCTCGAGCTTGTGGGCGGCCCCGGCCGCCTGCTTCTCGAACTGGACGACGGCACGGCCGGCCTTCGAGATCTCGAGCGGCACCTCGGCGGCGGCGGCGAGCGCGGCCGCCTTCGCCGCGGCGGCGCCGGGGATCGGCGGCACGTGGTCGGGCAGCTTGCGGACCTCCCGCGCGGCCGAGCGCTCGGCCTCCTGGAGGGCGGACTCGGCCCGGCGCACGACCGGCCGGTCCATCACCTGCTTCTCGACCTTCTGCCCCAGCTCGCGCAGCTCCCTGGCCGGGTCCTTGAGCGCCCCCTCGAGCCGGTGCTCGGCCTGGACGGCGCGCCCCTCGAGCCGCTCGACGCCCTGGATCCCGCGGGTCGCGGAGCGCACGAGACCCTCGGCGGCCCGCACGATCGGCTGGCGCTCGACCGCCCGGATGGCGCTGCGGACCATCCGCCGCTCGGCGCCCTCGGCCTGGCGCAGGAGCTGGCCGGGCATCCGTCGCAGCCGGTCGACCTCGCCGAAGGCGTGCCGCTCCAGGCCGCGGCCCTCGCGCTCGAGGTGGTGCGCCTCGCCCCACGCCCGCCGCCGCAGCTGCTCGCCCTCCCGCTCAAGGTGCCGGGCCTCGCCCACGACGCGGTCCTTGATCTGCTCACCCTCGTGCTTCAGGTGGTCCCACTCGTGGACGGCCTTGTCACGCCACTCCGAGGCGTCCTTCTTCAGCTTCGACCACTCGCTGCGGGCGGCGTCGGCGACCCGGTGCCCGAGGGCCTCGACCGCCTTCACCTCCTCGTAGTGCTGGACGAGGCGGGCGGCGCCGAGGCCGACCCGGGCGGTGCGGTAGGCGGCGGCGCCCTTGCCGCCGCCCTCGGCGGCCTCGCGCGCGCCCTCGTGGACGTGGCGCACGATCACCTGCGAGCGGCGCGGCGGCCCGGGCTGGTGCACGACCCGGATCACGGGCCGCGTCCCGCTCGGCTCGGGATGGGACGTCTCGGCCGCGACGTTCTGGCGCACGGCCTCGTCGTGGGCCGGGTCCGGGCTCTCCGGCGGCTCCGGCGGCGCGACCGGCGGCGGAGGCGGCGGGGTACGCGAGAGCCGGAACCGCGGGCCCACCTCCTCGACGGCGCTTCGCAGCTCGGTCCCGGGAGGGATCGAGGGGCGCGGCTGGAAGGCGGGCTCGTCGGGGCCGGCCAGGAACGACGGCCGCTCGTAGTCGGCCGCGGCGCCGCCGGCGAAGGGCGTGCCCTCGACGTTGCCGTCGCCGAACATCCACCGGGCGGCGAAGTCGGAGAGGCCGGCCGCAGCGACCACGGGCGCCGCGGACGCCGGCCGGACGGCCGGGCGCGGCGCCAGCCGCCGCGACGCCTCGAGCCGCTTCGGCCGCCGCCGCTCGGCCACGTTCCCGGCCAGGCGGCGGTCGGAGGCGCGGCGCAGGCGGCGGCGCCGGCGCAGCCGGTCTCCCAGCCAGCCTCCGGCGCGGCGCGTGACGGCGGACGGCGACATCGCTCAGACGCCCTCTCCGCGCGCCCACGCGAACGACTGCGCCAGCTCCAGGAACCGGCGCCGGTCGCGGTGCTCGAGGTCGAGGATCGTGTCGAGCTGCCAGTGGAAGTGGCCTGCGAGTTCGGCCGTCTCCGAGACCAGCGTGTCAGGAGACGGCCGCATCATTCCCCCGATGCGACATCCTCGATCTGGCTCAGGTCGACCTCGAACTCGACGCCGCACGACGGGCAGTCGACCCGTCCCGCCGCGTCGTTGTCGGAGTTGATGCGCTCGTACAGCCGCTGGAGGTGGTCGAAGTCGGCCGCGTAGAGGCCCTCGACGAGCTCCGGCGTGATCGCCGTCTGCTCGCCGATGCGGAGGATGACGCGCGAGAGCAGGAGCACCGTCAGGTACGCCTCGTTCTCGCGTACCGCCGGGTCGCGCAGCGGCTCGAGCTCGTCCCGCGCCGTGGCGAGGCGCATGACGCCCTCGCGGTGCACGGCGCCGGACGCGTCCACGTACCCGCGCGGCAGCGTGAACGCGTACTGGGTGCGCAGCGTGGCTGGTGCGGTCACGGCCATCTACATCCGCTCCAGGCCCTCGTGGCAGATGTGGACCTCCTCGAGCGCGACCTCGTTGCCCGACGCGTTGAGCGCGCTGCCCGTGTACTTGACCGGCCAGCCCTGGTCGAACTTCCACGTGGCGATGGTCTTGCCGGTGTAGTCGATGAGCGCGATGTTGCCGTCGACGCGGGCGTTGTCGGGGCCCTCCTGGATCACCGTCTGGCGCCACTTCCACACGTCGAGGCTCTCGTCGACGCCGCGCTTCAGCACGATGTGCGACCACACCGTCGCGCCGGGGACGCGGCGGATGGTGGGCCGGCCGTTGTCGTCGACCGAGTGCTGCTCGATCACGGTCGTCTCCGAGTCGAGGCCGGTGCACTCGCGGAACATGCCCACGCCCTCGTGGCCGCCGAGGTCGAGGCGGAAGTGTGACGCGGGTCGTGGCTGCTTGGATGGCATGTGACTCTTCCCTCCTGGTTACGAGATCTCCGCCGCACCCGCCGTGTACTGGCTGATGCGGAAGATGACGAACTCTGCGGGCTTGACCGGCGAGATGCCGATCTCGATGACCACCTGGCCGGCGTCGATCACGTCCGCCGGGTTGGTCTCCTCGTCGCACTTGACGTAGAACGCCTCGTCGGGCGTCGCGCCGAACAGCGCGCCCTCGCGCCACGTCCGGGTGAGGAAGCTCGAGACGGCGATGCGGAGGCGGATCCAGAGGCGCTCGTCGTTGGGCTCGAAGACGGCCCACTGGGTGCCCTCCATGATCGACTCGGAGACGTAGTTGAAGAGCCGGCGCACGTTCAGGTAGCGCCACTCGGGGTCGCTCGAGAGGGTGCGGGCGCCCCACACGCGGATGCCGCGGCCGGGGAAGGCCCGGATGCAGTTGATGCCGCGCTGGTTCAGGCCGCCCTGCTCCTCGTGGGTGATCTGGAACGCGAGCCCGTTCACGCCCAGCACCACCTCGTTCGCCGGCGCCTTGTGGACGCCGCGGGTGTTGTCGGTGCGGGCCCACACGCCGGCCATGTGGCCGGACGGCGGCACCATGATCGGGCGCCGTGTGAGCGGGTCCATCACCTCGAGCCACGGGTAGTAGAGCGTGGCGAACTTGGAGTCGTAGCCCGCCGTCGACATGCGCCACTCGAGCACGTCCTGGGGCAGGAGGTCGGGCGGCGGGTCGAGGATCGCGATGCGGTCCTTGGCGCCCTCGGCGTGGGCGAGCATCTTGCCCTGGATGTCGCGGAACATGGTGTCGTCGCCGTTCTCGGAGATCGTCGCCAGGTCGGGGATGCAGAGCATCGTGATCTCGTCGACGGCCGCGAGCCCGCCCAGGCCACGGCGGTGGGCGACGTCGCCCTCGAACTCGGTCGGCGAGACCGCCACCGGCTCGGCGGCGGGCACGCTCAGGCTGTAGGTGCCCTCGCGCGGCGCGGCGTCGGCGGCGCTCCCGACCTCCTCGAGGGTGACGAGCGCCGACCCGGCGTTCACCTTCGTGACCACGTTGTTGCGGCCCTTCTTGAGCGTGAGGCCGTCGAACTCCTCGCGCTGCGGGCCGGCGGTGACGACCACGCGGTAGGTGGCCTGGTCGCCCTTGCCCTCCTCGGCGTCCGCGGCCGGGACGTCGGGCGTGATCTCGATCGAGACCTGGTCGGTCACGCCCTCCTTGGCGGTCGCCCGCAGGAGCTCGCCGTCACCGCTCGCGGCGGGCAGCGCCGCCTGGGCCTTCTGGTCGCCGTCGGCGCCGCCGACACGGACGATCCAGCACACGCCGCCGCCGTTCTGGAAGTAGCCGTAGACGGAGTGGGCCAGGTAGGCGCCCGGCATGAACGGGCCGTTCTCGGGCTCGCTGGGGTCGCCGTAGAGCTTGGCGAACTGGGTCCAGTTCGAGATCCGCATCGGCCGGTTCACCGGGCCGCCGGGAGCGAGGCCGACGAACGCCGCGACCGACGTCCCCACGCCCTCGATCGGCTTCGACTGGGACGGGACCTCCTCGACGTAGACGCCGGGAGTCAGGTAGCTGGGCATCGATCTGTCACCTTCCTTCGTTCACACGCAGCTCGTTGAGCAGGGCACGGGACGGGGACACGGCGACGCGACGCGGCTCCGCGCTCTCCCCGTCGAGGATCTCCATCTCTCCCTCGTCGCGCGGCCACAGGATCACCTTCGTGCCCGGCGCCGCCTCCTGGGCCTGGCCGCCGATCTGGCGGGCGAAGCGGGAGCTTCCGTCGAGCAGCAGCACATCGGGCCTGATCCGCCGCACCCGGTCGACGATGTCGGGCGCGGCGCCGTTGGCCACCACCACGTCGACGCCGCCGCCCGTGAGCACGTCGGTCATCCCGACGAGGGCGACCGGCTCGAGGTTCGCGAGCAGGACGCACGGGGGGCGGGACGGGGCGTCGGCCACGGGGCGGGAGTGTGCCGCCGCCGGGTGCGCCCGGCCAGGGGATCTCGGGCAACGCTTGAGGCACGCCGCCTGCCCGTCCGGGCAGGAGAATCGCGACTCTCTACCCGACCTTCAGCTCGATCGGCCCGCCGGGCACGTCGGCCGCGGCCTCGGCCTCGGCGCCGTCGGCGGCGCGCACCCGGAGCCGGTGGCTGCCGGCGCGCACCGACGCGACGCTGAACCGGCCCTCGGCGTCGGTCACGGCGAACCCGCCCGTCTCCGGCAGGACGACCCACGCTCCCGCGGCCGGCTCGCCCGCCTTCGTCCGCACGGTGCCGGCGATGCGGTGCAGCTCCTCGATGCCCGCGGCGGGGCGGTCGCGCACGCCCATGCGGACGGTCTGCGTGCGCACGAGCGGGGCCTGCTCCATCGCGCGGCCGGGCCTGCACCAGACCGCGACGCCGAAGTCGACCGACGCCTTGTGGCCGGCGCCGAGCGCCGACCAGAAGGCGGGGCCGTGGCCCTCTCCCGGAGGCTGGGCGACGCGCACGGTGAGCTCGTGGTCGTAGGCCTCGTCCGCGGCCAGCGCGCCGGTGCGCACGTCGTCCGGAAGCGCGGGGTTGGCATAGGCGATCGCCAGGGCCGCCGAGAGCAGGCCGTGCTCCTCCTCGGCCGTCTTCGCCCAGGCGGTGATCACGTAGGAGACGTCGATGCGAACCGGGGGCGGCCGCTCGACGGTGCGCCCGTTCACGTGCGCCTGGTCCCACTCCACCCGCCGCTCCGTGCGCGACTCCTTGACGTCGTACAGGTACAGGTTGAGGACGGGGCCGGAGACCCCCTCCGCCCAGTCCGCCGTGGGAGCGTCGAACGACACGCCCGCGCCCTTGCCGAGCCCGCGCTCGAAGAGGGCGCGGACCGCCGCGTCGAGGTCGCCGAGCACGGTGTGCAGTCCGCCCGTGGTCGCGATGGCGTGCACGGCCGACACCGTACCGCACCCCCGCGATGTGCGAAGGGGCAGACCAACGGGCCGGCCGCGTGCACCCTCGGGCAGCCGCTACCGGGTGGTGCCGCGGGCCCGGATGGGCCAGACGGTCTCGACGACTCCGTCCCGTACGCCGACGAGCTGGTCGGCGAGGTTCACGGCGGTGCAGACGTGGTACGGCATGAACCGCAGCTTCTGGCCGACCTCGACCGAGACGCCGGGGCCCAGCCGCACCATGCCGTGCTCCTCGGTCACGCGCATGACGGTCGCGTCGAGGTCGACGCAGTCCGAGATCCCGCCGTCCGCGGCCGAGACGTCCACCACGCCGCGGTCGCCGCTGAACGTCTTCGACCCCGCGTCGACCGTCGTCCATCCCGCCCGGCGGGTGCTGATCACGGTCGCGAGGATCGAGAGTGCGACGTCATCGGCCTGCGCCGATCCGGCCGCCACCTGCATCGCGTCGGAGAAGACGTAGGTGCCGGCCCGCACCTCGGTCACGCCGGGCACCTCGGCGACGCCGGGCCCGGTCACCGTGCCGCCCGCGGTCACGTTCGGCGTCGGGTGCCCCGCGGCGCGCAGGCGCTCGGCCAGACCGACGAGGATCGATCCCTCCTCGTGGCCCGCCTCGGCGTTCGTCATCCGTCCGAGCCGCTCCCCGAACTTGCCCCGGTGGGTCGTGAGGCCGTCGAGCTCGACGGCCGGGAGCGCGTCGATGGCGCGCGCGAAGGCCGCGATGCCCGCGTGGTCGGCCGGGTCGAGCCCGACGCGGTGCAGGCCGGTGTCGATCTCGATCTGGACCCGGATCGCGGCGCCGGCGGCGACGGCCGCCGCCGAGAGGCCGCGGGCCTGGTGCTCGCTGTCGACGTTCACCGTCAGGCGCGTCCAGCCGGCGATGCGCGCGAGCCGGGCCCACTTGTCCTCGCCGACCGTGGGGTAGGCGATCACGATGTCGTCGCACCCGGCCGCGGCGAACACCTCGGCCTCGGTCGGCTTGGCGGAGGCGATGCCGCACGCCCCCGCGGCCAGCTGCTGGGCGGCGATCTCGGGCGTCTTGTGGGTCTTGATGTGCGGGCGCAGGCGGACGCCGTTTCGGTCGGCCAGCGCCTGCCACGACGCGATGTTGCGCTCCATCCGGTCGAGGTCGACGAGGAGCGCGGGCGTGGGCACGTCGGCGACGGACATCCCGGCCTCGACGTCGAGCGGTCGCGCCTGCGTGCTCATCCCGGTGAGCCTACTCCCTCGGCGATGTCGCGGCCCGCCGTGCGCCGGACGGCGAGGCCGGAGCCGAGCACCGCGACGCCGACGACCGCCGAGAAGACGTAGCCGGCGTCGACGAGCCCGATCCAGCTCTCGACCAGGCCGAAGGAGACCACCGGGACGACGAGGCCGATGTAGAGCACCAGGAAGTACGTCGACGCCACCTGGCTGCGGCGGTCGGCGGGCGCACGCGCGGTCAGCAGGCCGAGCCCGCCGCCGACGATCACCCCCTGCGCGATCCCGGCGACGACCGCGGCGGCGAAGACGGCCACGACCGTCTCGACGGCGAGCGAGAGCGCCAGCAGGACGAGGCTCACGGCCAGGGCGACGCACCCGGCCGGCAGTGCGATCGGCGGGGCGACGCCGCGGGTGACGAACTGGCCCACGACGGACATGAGGAACAGGGTCGCGAGCAGCGCCCCGTACGCCGTCGGCGCGGTGATCCCGAGCACCTCGTGGAGCATCCCCGGGCCGACAGAACCGAACACACCCGAGACGCCGAACGCGGCGACGCCGGCGGTGGCGGCCGGCAGGAACACCGACCGCACCTCCGTCGGCGGGACGATGCCGGCGAAGTCGAGCTCGACGGCGCGGCGGGCCACCGTCTCGGGCAGGCGCAGATGGACCGCGAGGCCGACCGCAAGGAGGACGAGCTCGACGGCGTAGGTCGTCCGCAGCGGATCGGGCGCGAACTGCGCCAGCACCCCGGCGTAGGCCGGGCCGAGGGCCAGCCCGCCCAGGTTCGCGGCGACGGCGACCTTGGTCGCGCGGTCGCGGTTGGCGTCGAGGTCGACGAGCCACGCGGTCGCCGTGCCGGTGTAGACGCCCGCGGTGAGCCCGATCAGGAAGCGCCCGACCAGCAGCAGGCCGAGCCCCTGGGCGGCCAGGAAGAACGCCATCGCGACGATCGCGACGACGAGAGCGCCGGCCAGCGGCGGCTTGCGGCCGATGTGGTCGGAGAGCCGCCCTGTGACGAGCAGGCCGCCCATGACGCCCACGCCGTAGGCGGCGAAGACGACCGTGATCTGGAGCGACGAGAGCCCGAACGACTCCGCGTAGGCCGGGTAGATCGGCGTCGAGATCGTCGTCGCGGCCATCGCGACGGCGAAGATCGTCGCGATGGCGATGGTGGGGATGGACGAGGACTGCGAGCGGCGCAAACCGCGAGCAGGCTACTCGCGGGGGCGAGAGGCCTCGGCCAGGTCCCGCGTGCTGCGAGCGCGCCGGGTGTCCTTGACGGGCTGCGCGCTCGCGGAGCCGGTGCGGCCCGCGCGCCGCGCCGCCCGGACGTTCAGCTTGGCGGCTTCGAGCTGTCTGCTGGATGCCATGGCTGAC
>CAVSVU010000011.1:0-344381 GCA_963731515.1 uncultured Actinomycetes bacterium
CGGCCGATTCCTAGCGCCCGGTCTGCCGGCTCACGGCGGCAGGGCCTGCACGCGGATACCGTGGCTGAGTGTCGGCGGTCGATCTGCTCGCGCTCGCGTTCCACTTCTCCGGCGTGGCCGTGCTCTTGCTCCTGGGGTGGGCCCTCAAGGATGCATTGCGCGCCGTGCCCGATGAGCCGCACGGGGGAGGCGGCGGCTTCGACCGGATCTCCCCGCCACGGCCGCCGTGGTCGTGGCATCCGCGCCCCGGCCGCTCCGCGCGCCGGACGCGCAGCGCCCGTCCGGTCAGGTCGCGTCCGCGCCGCTGACCGGCCGCGCCATCCGCTCGGCCAGCTCCTCCCGCGAGCGGCTGCCGAGCTTGCGGTAGGTGTTGCGCAGGTGGCTCGACGGTCTTCGGGCTGAGGAAGGCGGCCGCGGCCGCCTCGCGCGTCGTCATCCCGGAGGCGAGCATCCGCGCGATCTCAAACTCCTGCGGGGTGAGGTCGTCGAGCGTGCTCGGGCCGCCGGCCGCAGCCGCCCTCCGAACGCCAGCCGCGTGCAGATCGCGCGCACGCCGCGCGTTCGCGACCGGGCGATCTTCGTGGGCTCCGACGGCGACGTCGTGCCCGACAGCTTCGGCGAGGGGCCTGCCCGCGATCCGCGACTGGACCCGCGAGCACTACGCGTTCGCCGGGCACGTGACGGGGTTCGACCCGGCGGAGTTCGCGGACCGGGAGCGGCTCCGGGCCGAGCTCGGCTACGCGACCGGGGAGCGTGTGTGCATCGTGTCGGTGGGCGGATCGGGCGTTGGCGCCGGCCTCCTGCGCCGGGTGATCGCCGCCTATCCCGAGACGAAGGCGCTGGTGCCCGACCTACGGATGATCGTCGTCGCCGGCCCTCGCATCGACCCGGCGTCGCTGCCGTCGGCGGACGGTCTCGAGGTGCGCGCGTACGTGCACGACCTGTACCGGCACCTGGGCGCGTGCGACCTGGCGGTGGTGCAGGGTGGGTTGACGACGGCGATGGAGCTGACCGCGAACCGGCGCCCGTTCCTGTACTTCCCGCTGCGCCACCACTTCGAGCAGAACTTCCACGTCCGTCACCGCCTGGAGCGCTACGGGGCGGGGCGGTGCATGGACTTCGACACGGCCACCCCGAGCGTGATCGCCTCCGCGATCGCAGAGGAGATCGGGCGCGAGGTCGACTACCAGCCGGTCGAGACCGACGGCGCCGCCCGCGCCGCCGCCCTCATCGCCGACCTGCTCTGAGTGTAACCGGTTTTACATTTCATTCGCGTCCGGCGATGCAGACGTGGAGACGGCCCGGCCCTAGCCTCGATTGCACAGTTTCCTCCCGAGCAAGGAGCCGATCATGAAGACCTCGACCCGCACCCTCCGTCTCACCTCAGCGACCGCCGTGGCCCTCGTCCTGATGACCGGCGCGGCCCAGGCCCGGCCGATCGGGATCAACCCGGTCCAGGCCGAGTCGTCGCAGAGTGGCACGGTGTACAGCGGCACCTACCGGCCGACCGCGCCGGCGAACAACGTTGCGCTCGCGAACACCGTCGCAGTCGCGAAGACGTCCGCGAACACCGTCGCGCTCGCGCCGGATCGCGTCGACCGCATCGGCGAGGCCCCCCGGTTCACGCCGTCGGAGAACGTTCCCGACCGCGTCGATCAGCTCGGCACGGCGGATCAGCACCGTGTCCTGGCCCCCCTCGGCGCGGGCACCGTCGTCGTCCACACGACGTCCACCAACGGCGGGTTCGACTGGACGTCCGCGGCGCTCGGCGCCGGCACGGCGCTCCTGATCGTCCTGATCGTCGGCGCCGGCGGGATCACGATGCGCGGACGCCGCCGCGTCGCCCTGTCCTCCTAGCGAGGCCATGCCACACGAACGCGGGCGGGCTCCGGGAATACCGGGCCCGCCCGCTTCGTGCTGTCTGCGGTCGCGTCCGGTCAGCCGGGGGCGACCGCGAGCGTGCGCAGGAAGGCGTCGGCAACGGCGGTCGCTGCGGGATGGCCCTTGGCCCGGTACAGGTCGAGCGCCCGCTGCGCCTCCGCGGCGGCCGCTGCCGCGTCGCCGGAGGCGTCGAGGGCCCGGGCGAGCACGAGCCGCGCGTCGGCTCGGAGCAGCACCCAGTCGCCCGCCTCGGCGATCGCGTGCCCTGCGCGGGCCGCGGCCACGGCGGCCTCCGCGTCGCGCTCGCCGAGATGCACCTCGGCGAGCGCCAGGTTCGCGCGGGCGCCGGCCTCGTACCGGCCGCCGTATGCGGTTCCGGCCAGGGCGGCGGTCGCGGTCGCGCGGGCGGCGGCGAGGTCGCCGCTGCGCACCTCCGCGAGCGCCAGCCAGCTGCGCACGACGGCGGCGTTCGACAGGGCGTCCTGCCGCTCGAGGTCGGCCACGATACCGGGCAGCGCCCGCCGGGCGGCGTCGTAGTCGCCGGCGAGGAGGTGCATGCGCGCACGCGTGGTCACGAGGTGGAACGCGTCGCTGCGACCGAGGTCGCGCTCCATCTCCTGAGCGCTCTCGAGCAGGCGCCACGCCTCGTCCCGTCCGCGCAGGGTTGCGAGGATCGCCTGCCCCTCGGTGAGCTCCAGGCGCACCGTCGGGCGCACCCCGAGCTCGTCGATCAGCCCGGCGACGAAGGCCTCCGCGTCGGAGATGGACATCGGCGACTCCACGACGGCCCGGAGAACGGTCCGGACGGCCCAGACGACGTCCTCGTCGGCCGCCTGGGCGATGCGGATCGCCCGCTGCGCCGCGGCGACGCCGGCGCCGGCGTGGCCGAGCGCCGTCTCCATCTCGGCGCGCGTGACGAGCGCTGCGGCGATCCCGCGGGAATCGCCGAGCTCCTCGAGCTCCGCCAGGGCGGCGTTCGTCTCGGCGAGCATCTCCTCCTCGGTCATCGCGCCGGGCATGCTCTCCGGCGTCGTGCCGAGACGCAGCACCCGGGCGCGCAGCTCCAGGCCGCGCAGGCCGTTGGCCGCCGCGAGCTCGGCGCCCGTGTCGAGCATCTCCTGCCGCTGCTCCAGCGGGAGGACGTTCCAGCCTGCGGCCGCCAGCTCGACCGTCGCTGCTGCGCAGTCCGGTCCCCCTGCGGGCAGAAGCTCCAGCGCCCGCCGCAGGAGCCGCGTCGCCCGCACCGGGTCGCCCAGCGTGTCCGCGCGGCGCCCGGCCGCGAGCAGCCGCGCTCCCGCCTCGATGCCGATGCGAACGGCATGGTCGCCGGCGAGCCCGAGCTCGACCCGCAGCGACGCGGCCCGGCCGAGGTGGTCGCCGACGAGGGCGTCGCCGTCGCCGTGGGCGTCGGCCCATCGCGCCACCTGCTCGTGCAGCTCCGCCCGGCGCCGCTTCGGGATCAGGCTGTATGCCGCCTCCTGCAGCAGGGCGTGGCCGAACTGCCACCGGCCGGGAGTGGTGGGCTCGATCAGCTCCCGCCCCTCCAGCCGGTCGAGCTCGGCGTCGACCGGCCGCCCCAGCACCGACTCGACGCCGGCGACCGGGAACTCGCGGCCGATGATCGCGGCGGCGCTCACCACCTCCCGCTCCGGCTCGGGCAGCGCCTCGACCCGGGCCGTCAGGAGCACCTGAATCGAGCGCGGCAGGCCGCCCCCGGCGTCGCCCTCGGCGAACAGCGCCGCCAGGTGCTCGGCGAACAGCGGGTTGCCCTCGGCTGCCGCGATCACGTGCTCGGCCCGTTCGGGGGGCAGCTCCGGGCTCGCATGCGAGACCAGGCGGCGGGTCTGGTCGCTGTCGAGGCGCTCGAGCAGCACCGACACCGCGTTCGCCCCCGATCCCCATGCCGGGCGCTGCTCCGCGAACTCCGGCCGCGCCGTGCAGACGACGAGGAGCGCCCGGCCGCGGCTGCGGCCGAGGAGCTGCTCGACCACGTCGAGCAGGAGGTCGTCGGCCCAGTGCACGTCTTCGAGCACGATCGCCAGGGTGCCTGCGGCCGCCAGCGCTCCGACCAGGCGCGAGGCCGCCCACGCGACGTCGGGTGCCCCGCGGGCGCCGCCGGGGGCGAGGCAGGCGGCGACGGCCGCCGCGTCGCGGTCGCCCGGCATCGCCGCGACGACGGACTCGCCCATGTCGCGCCCCCCGACGGCGACGCCGCGGGCGATCTCCAGGAGCGGCTCGGCCGACGATGCGGCCGTCGCCCGGCAGTGTCCCGAGAGCACGGTCAGGTCGGCCCGCAGCCGCGGCACCTCGGCCGCCAGCCGCGACTTCCCGATCCCGGGCTGGCCGAGCACGGTGACCAGGTGGGGGCGCTGCAGGCGCACGGTGCGGTCGAGCGCCCAGCGCAGCATCTCGACCTCGGCGTCGCGCCCGATCATGGGCAGATCGAGCCGGCGGCGGTGGCCGCGCGCAGCGGCGTCGACTCCCTCGAGCCGCCAGGCGACGAGGGGCTCCCGCTTGCCCTTCGCCGCGATCGGGGGCACGCGCTCACCGTGGACGGCGTGGGCGACGAGCGCCCAGGTCGCCTCGCCGACCAGCACCTCGCCCGGGCCGGCCGCCTGCTCGAGGCGCGCCGCCACGTTCACGGCGTCGCCGACGACAAGCGACTCGCCCGGCGTGGCGTCGCGGGCGAGCACGTCGCCGGAGTTCACGCCGATCCGGGCCTGGATCTCGCCGAGCGCACGCACCGCGGCCCGCATCTCGAGCGCAGCCCGCACGGCCCGGAGCGCGTCGTCCTCGTGGACGACGGGGATCCCGAACACCGCCACGAGCGCATCGCCGATCACCTTCTCGACCGTGCCGCCGTGGCGCTCGACCGGCTCGCGGATCGCGGCGTAGAACCGCGCCATCACGCTCCGCATCACCTCGGGGTCGGAGCGCGCGGCGAGCTCGGTCGATCCGACGACGTCGCAGAAGAGCACCGTGACGGTCTTTCGCACCTCGCGGGCCGCGTCCGGATCGGCCAGGACGGCGCCGCACGAGTTGCAGAAGCGCGCGCCGGAGGGGTTCTCGCGGCCGCAGTGGGGGCAACCGATCATGGCTCAGTCTAGGGCTTTCGTGCTGGTAGATTCCGGGCTTCGATGGCGAAGGACAAGTCAGGACGGACGAGCGCGGGCATCCTGCTCTGGCGGCTCCGGGAAGGCGGCGTCGAGGTGCTGCTGGCCCACAACGGCGGGCCGTACTGGGTGAAGAAGGACCACGGCCACTGGACGATCCCCAAGGGCGAGGTCGAGCCGGGAGAGGAGCTGTCCGCGGTGGCGCGGCGCGAGTTCGCCGAGGAGACGGGCCACGCCGTGCCGGACGGGCCCGTGGTCGACCTCGGCCAGATCACGCAGAAGTCGGGCAAGCTGGTGCTGGGGTGGGGGGTCGAGGGTGATCTCGACCCGGCCACGGCCGTCAGCAACACCTACGAGATGGAGTGGCCGCCGCGGTCGGGCCGGATGCAGGCGTTCCCCGAGATCGACCGGGTCGAGTGGTTCGGCATGGACGAGGCGCGGTCGCGGCTGAAGGCGGCCCAGGTACCGTTCCTCGATCGGCTCGAGGCGGTGCTCGGGCAACCCATAGGGGAGGGGTCATGAACGAACAGGAGATGGTGAGCCGTGTGCAGGCCGCGCTCGAGCGGACAGGTGTGGACGATCGCGTGGAGGCAGCCGCGATCTTCCTGCCGCGCGGACACTTCGGAAGCGCGTTCGCCGGCGGTTTCATCGGTGGCGAGCTCGTCGGCGGCGGGATCGGGACGACCGGCGGCGCGCTCGCCGGAATGAAGGCCCACGACGCCGCCGCGGCGACGCCCGAGCGCTGCATGGTCGCGGTCACCGCGGGAAGGGTGTACGGGTTCGACACGGAGCGCGGGAAGGGCGGCCGCGTTCCCACCCAGGCCGTGTTCGCCGTCGACCGGCGAGGCGCTCCAGGTGAAGGTGCATCAGCGCTTCAACGTCCGCGTGCTCGAGCTGATCGGCGAGGACGGCGCGGCGATCGAGCTCGAGGGGCCGCGCATGCCCGGATTCCACGCCGGCTCCGTGATCGACGCGCTGAGATCCTGACCGCCCGAAAACGCGGCGAGCGGGGATCGTTAACGTCGTACCCCGGAACGTGTGAGGAGCGACAGATGGAATTCTCGGCGGAAAGCGACATCGCCCGGCCTGCGGAGGAGGTGTTCGACCGCATGGCGGACGCACGCAACGAGCCGTCATGGAACTCGCAGGTGTCCCGATCCGACCTCGTCTCCGACGGCGAGGTGGGGCCGGGCTCCCGGTTCGTCACGGTGAACCGCGGCAAGCCCTACGACGCGACGATCACGACCTACGAGCGGCCCGGGCGGGTCGTCTTCGAGGTCACCGGCAAGCCGCTCGACATCACGGCCTCCTTCACGATCACGCCGCGCGGCGACGGCTCGCACGTCGAGAGCCGGTTCGACTTCCGCCCGAAGGGCTCGATGAAGCTGATGTTCTCGCTCATGCAGTCGGCGATCCGCAAGGACATCGCCAGGCAGTCGGAGAGCTTCAAGCGCTTCTGCGAAGGCGGCTAGAGCTACACCACGTCGAGCACCGGCATCGCCGGGTCACAGCTGATGCAGCTCGCGAGGAAGACGGCGGCGCCGAGGTCGCCCGTCCAGAGCGAGTGGCGCCCCCGGCCGTGCTGCGCCCGCGCCCGCTCCACCTGGAGCGCGGCGTGCATCGCGAAGGCCCGCGCCCGCTCGAGCCAGCGCTCGTCGCCGGTGCGCTCGAGCAGCTTCAGGAAGGCGTAGCCGTTGCCCGCCGTGCCGTGGCAGAGGCCGGGCCCCTTCACGAGCGGGCCGGCCTGCCAGGTGAGCTCGCCTCCGGCGATGAGGAGCTCCGTGAGCTCGTCGTCGTCGCGCGCGATCGGCCCGAACGAGGTGACGATCCCGGGGGCCCCGTGGCACCACTGCGTGCGGGTCGTGACGGCGGCCGGCACCGGGTCGTTCGTGGGCCTCCACTGTGCCAGGTCACCGTCGCGGATGACGTGGGCCCGCAGCGTCTCGAGCGACCGGCGCTCGAGCTCGCGCCGGCGTTCCGCGTCGAGCAGATCGCCCCGGGCGAGCACGTGCACGTTGCCGGCGAAGCCGTGCCCGGGGCCGATGTAGCGCCGCTCGGTGCCGTACATCTCCTGCAGCCAGAGGCCGTCGTGCCACTCGTCCCAGAGCCAGTCCGCCGACTCGCGCCAGGCGTCCGCGAGCCGCTCGTCGCCGGTCATCTCGAGCATGAGCTGGGCGGCGAGCGCCGTCCCCGGCGAGCCCCACAGTAACTCACGTGTCGGGTTGTGGACGTTCGCCCGCACGCATTCGACCATCCGCTCGACGTGATCCGGCACGGGCGCCAGCCGGTGGGCGACGAGCAGGATGCCCGACTCGCCGGCGAGCAGGGAGGGGACGGGGCGGCCGTCGGTCAGCTCGGGCAGGTCGGGCCTCGCCCGATAGCGCTCGGGCAGCCCCGCGGCGACGTCCGCCCACGAGCGCGTGAGCGCCACGAGGCCGGCGCGGGCGAGGGCATCGAGCGCCCAGATGACGCCGCCGGCGCCCAGGTAGATGCCGACGGTCGAGGGGAGCGGGCCATCGGCCTCGTCCAGCGGGTGGGCCGGCCAGAGCGTCTGCGAATCGAACGCGTCCTCGGCGTCGGCGACGATGTCGGCGATGGCTGCCCGCGCCGCGTCCTCGCTCCACTCGGCGCCCGCGAGCGGCTCGTGCGACGGGCGGTGGTAGAGGTCGGGCGGCATCGCGTCAGCGTATGCGTAACGATCCCGCGACCGACGCGCCGCCGGGCTGACGGCTCAGGAGATCGCGCGCACGAGGGCGGCCCGGTCGGCGGGCGGCCCGTGGGTCGGCAGGACGATCTCGACGGGCAGGTCGAGCAGGGGCCGCAGCGTCGCCAGCACCTCGGCGAGCGTGACGTCGCGCAGCCAGGTGACCGGGATCTCGAGGCCCTCGCCGCGGTCGACCAGCGTGTCGCCGAGGACGAGCGCACGGCGGCTCTCGATCCAGAGCACGAGGTCGTTCGGCTCGATGCCGAGGAAGGCCTCCACGCCCACGGGCAGGCGCTCTCCGGCTGCGAACACCGTCCCCGGCGTCGGGTCGTCGTCGCCCTCGTCGGGGGGCGGGACGAAGATCGGCGCTCGCAGGCGCTCAGCGATCGTGCGGGCGTCGCGCTCGTGCCAGGGGCACGTGAGGACGATCGCCGGCTCGCGGCCTGACGCCAGCTCGTCGACCTCGGCGGGCGTCGCCAGCGGGTCGATCAGGAGCAGGTGCCCGCCGGTGTCGATCGCGTAGGACGCGACCTCCGGCCCCCAGCCGTCCGGCCCGCCGTCGTTCGCCGTCCAGCTCGGGTGCGTTGCCTCCCAGCGCCAGATCCCCGCCCGCAGCTCGCCCACTAGCCGAGCAGCTCCTTGATCGAGGGGTCGTCGCGGATCGCCGCGATGTCCGTGTCCTCGACGGCGAGCCGGCGCAGCTGGGCGGAGCGCTCGATCGCCGATCGCAGATGCCGGACGGCGTCGTCCCTGCGGCCGGCCAGGCTCTCGCAGCAGGCGAGGTTGTAGAGCAGCGCCGGGTACTCCGGGTTGGCCTCGACCACGTCGCGGGCCATGTCCGCGGCCTCCGCGTACTTGCCCTCCTGATAGAGCGGCGCGATGGGCGCCCACAGCTCCCAGCCGTCGGGCTCGTACGCCTGTCCGGGCGTCCCGCCGAGCGCCAGGATCGTCGTGCCCGCCTCCTCGGCGAACGCCGTCCGCTTCACGCCCGGCTTCGCGAAGACGAACGTCCCCTCGGGCGCGTCTGCCTTCTCGCCGTCGAACTCGAACCGCGCCCGCCCGCGGAGGACGAGGTAGAGCTCCTCGTTCTCGTCCGCCTCGTCGTGCTCGTTGATGATGCGGTCGCCCGGCTTGCTGCCGGTCCACGTGTTGACGCCGAAGGACGTGATGCCGAAGTGGTGCCGCACGGGTCGCCAGGGACAGCGGCCGTCGGTGATCTCCTCGATCTGGTCGAGCCGCGCCAGGGTGTAGCCGGTGCTCATGGGGGGCCTCCCGTGGGGTCGTGTTCGGGGCCGGAGGAGCAGTGCGACGGTAGCGACCCCGGCGCGGCGATGCGCCGGTCGCCGCTGGGCATCGCTAGCCCCAGGTGCGGCGGGCGAGCCACTCGTGCACCTCGCCCATCCGGGTCGCGGCAACCCGCAGGTGGCCGTCGCCATCGCGGACCTCCGCCTCGGCGCCGGGAATCGTCTCGGCGAGCCAGCGGCCGTGCGCGGCCGGGACGAAGCGATCGTCGAGGCCGTGCCACACCTTGACCGGGATTGCGATCGCGGCCGGGTCGAACCCCCAGCCGGTGTTGAACGCGACCTCGTCGTCCAGCCAGCCGTCGGCGCTCGGGGCGAGCCCGGCCACCACCGCCCGGTGCAGCCAGACGCCGAACTCGGTGTGAAGCAGCTCGCTGTCGCCGGGCGCGACGCCCGCGGACCACGCCTCGGCCAGGTCGTCGGCGTTCATCCCGAGCAGCTCCTCGCGGTCGCTGCGGCCGCGGCGCTCCCACAGCTCCCGGTCGGAGCGGAAGATCTCGATGTCCTCGCGGTTGTCGTCCACCATCCCGTCGAGATAGTCGAGCCCGGGCGCCTCGGACGGCGCCAGCGAGCCGATCGCGGCGGCCGCGCCCACGAGATCGGTGAGCAGCGCGGCGCAGGCGAGCGCGTGCGGGCCGCCGCCGGAGAAGCCCCAGACGGCGCAGCGCTCGAACCCCATCGACCGGCGGATCGCGCGTACATCGTCGGCGCAGTCGGCCACCGACCGCCCGGGCCGGCGCGACGAGCCGCCGTAGCCGGGCCGGTCGTAGGTGACGAGCGTCAGGCCCCGGCCGGCGGCGTCGTCGACCCACGGCCGGTAGAGCACGCCCCCGTTCGGGGTGCCGAGGTGCACGACGACGACGCGCTCGCCGTCACCGGCGACCTCGACCCGAAGCGTGCGCCCGTCCGGCGCCTCGACCTGCCTCGTCTCCGGCATCTGGAGCGCAACGGTACACCCGCGCCCACCCCGGGGTCAGACCCCGAACGGAACGCGTGACGCTTTCGTGACGCGCTTCTTCGCCCTCATCGGGTGAGGCCACGCCGCCGTGGTCGGGCCACACTCGCGTCGTGGCCGAGACCCCACCGGCAACGGCCGTGCAGATGCCGGCGGCCCAGACGAAAGCCGCCCGGAGGCTGGTGCTGCCGCTCGCGCTCGCGCAGTTCATCTGCAGCTTCGCGGGCTCGAACATGAACGTGATGATCAACGACATCAGCAAGGACCTGAACACGACGGTCCAGGGCGTCCAGATCACGATCACGCTGTTCCTGCTCATCATGGCGGTGCTGATGATCCCGTGCAGCAAGCTCACCGACCGGTGGGGGCGGAAACGCTGCTTCACCCTGGGCCTCGGGCTGTACGGGGTCGGAGCGGTGCTGAGCGCGATCGCGCCGGGGCTTCCGATCCTGATCCTCGGGAACTCGGTGTTCGAGGGCGTCGGCACCGCACTCCTGATCCCGCCGGTCTACATCCTGGCGACGGTCTGGTTCCGCGACAAGACGTCTCGCGCGTGGGCGTTCGGGGCCATCAGCGGCCTTGGGGGCATCGGTGCAGCGGCCGGCCCGCTGATCGGCGGCGTCATCACGACCGGGATCAGCTGGCGGGCCGCGTTCGTCTTCCAGGCCGCGGTGATCGTGCTGATCATCCTGCTCAGCCGCGGGCTGGTCGATCCCATCCCGGCCGACCCCGACCGGCCGTTCGACCTGGTCGGCGCGGTGCTCTCGGCGGTCGGCATGTTCTGCGTCGTGCTCGGCGTTCTCTACGCGGGCACGAACAACGCTCCTGTTCGTCGGGCTCGTGGCGGTCGGCGCCGCCTTCCTGGCGGGCTTCTTCGTGTTCATCCGGGCGCGCGAGCGGAGCGGGAAGGAGCCGCTGCTCTCGACCAGCCTGTTCGCAGACCGCACCTGCGACCTGGCCCTTCTGACGCAGAACGTCCAGTGGCTCCTGCTGATGGGATCGTCGTTCGTCGTATCCGTTTTCCTGCAGGAGGTGCGCGGCTACAGCGCCATACGGACCGGCGTGATCTTCACCGCCGCGACCGTCGGCATCCTGATCTCGTCGTTCGGGGCGAAGCGATTCGCCAGCCGGCGCAAGCAGCGGACGCTCGTCGTGGCCGGCTTCGTGATCACTCTCGCCGGGATCGTCCTCCTGCTGGCCATGGTCCCGATCACCGAGAACACTCTGGCGTTCGCGCCCGGCCTGTTCCTGATCGGGTTCGGCCTGGGCGCGATGATCACTCCGTCGGTGAACGTCGTCCAGTCCAGCTTCCCCGAGGAGCGGCAGGGGGAGATCTCGGGCCTCTCGCGGAGCGTCTCGAACCTGGGATCGTCGTTCGGCACCGCCATCGCCGGCACGATCCTGATCTCCGTCGTCGCCACGGGCAACCGCTCCTACGCCATCGCGCTGGCCGCGCTCGTGGTGATCGGGCTGATCGGCCTCGTCGCGGCGCTCAAGCTGCCGTCCGACGCCGGCGAGGCCGCGCCCGCCGGCTGATACCGCTAGACGGCACCACCCTGGTCGCCGGTGGAGCCGCCGGAGCCCTTGTGGAGGCCGCAGCTGGGACGGCCGGCACGGTTCATCCGCACGCCGTTGTGCACGCAGCGCTGCTTCGAGGGTTTGGCGGGCTCGCCCGAGTGGTGGGCGGATGCGTACGCGGCCGGCGCGGTGGCCATCGCCGCGCCGATGCCGAGCAGCAGAAGGAGACGAGTTGCGGGCATGTGGGCCTGTCCTTTCGTGCTGGGTTTCCGGAGCTAATGACCCACGACGGCGGCCGAACCTGCGCGGGTTCAGGCAAGTTCCCCCGTGCGGGGGAGTCGATCACCCGCCGCTCCGCGTGATCGCCGGCCGGGGCCAACCTCGCTCAAAGACTCGCCGATTACCGTCGTGCGATGCGAGCGTCCGGGGCCACCGGACAGCGGGCCTCTCGTGACCGGCACCGGCGGCGCAGACGCCGCCGCCGCGTCCGCCGTGTTGCGCTCCTGGTGATTGTCGTGGTGCTCTCGCCGGCGGTCTACTCCTACGCCACCACCATGATGCAGCCGTCGAGCCTCCCGCTCTGGCCGCGCAGCGTCGAGTGGTTGCGGGCGAATCACGGCAACTGGCTCGTGGACGAGGTCGAGCACTACTACTACAGCTGGCAGGCGCCCGATCCGGGCGGACCGCAGCTGAAGTCGCTGCCCACGGTCGGCGTCGACACGGATCCGGCGGGCACGACGAGCCCGCGGCGGCGCGCGTCGTACGTGCCGCCGCCCGTCCCGCCCGTCTTTGCCAATCCGCTGCCCGGCGAGGGCATCTGGCGAGGGACGGGCCCCACCGTGCGCGGCCGCCCGCCGGTGCTCGTGACGACGTTCCGGACCGAGGTCGCCTACCCCCGGATCGTCGCCTACGTGGCCTGGTTCGACCACACGCGCACGGCGGTCGCCTGGTACCCGGGCCGATACGAGCCGCCGGCTGCCCCGATCCGCGGGCCGATGTCGATCCCCTTCGGCGAGCGCTGGCGGCTCTTCGCGACCTTCAACGGCGGCTTCATCTACGCCGACGGCAACAACGGCTCCTCGATCGGCGGGCATCAGTACGAGCCCTTGAAGGATGGCCTCGCGACGATGATCGCCTACCGCGACGGCCGGGTGGACGTCCGGACATGGCACGGCGGGCCGGTCGCCGGCCGGCAGACCGCCTTCGCCCGCCAGAGCCTGCCGCTGATCATCGACCATGGCCGGCTCAACCCGGCGCTGAACGACAGCTCGCAGTGGGGCTTCACCCTCGGGAACGCGGTCCGCGTCTGGCGCACCGGGGCCGGGATCGACCGGCACGGGAACCTGATCTACGCGGCTGCCGACTACCAGACCGTTAGGACGCTCGCCCAGATCCTGAAGCGGGCGGGCGCGGTCAGGGCGATGCAGCTCGACATCAACCCGGAGTGGCCGACGCTCATCACCTACACGCACCACCACGGCCTCGATCCGGTGCGGGTGGTGCCCAACTACCAGCAGCCGCCGACCCGCTACCTCGTCCCGGACGACCGCGACTTCTTCGCCGTCTACCGGCGCCTGCCCGGGGCGGTCACCGTGCCGTTCAGGTGATCCAGCGAACGACGATCCGCTCGACCCCGGGGATCGGCAGGCCGGCGGCCTCCGCCTCGACGGCGTCGAGCGCCGTGCGCGGGAGCCGCCCCCAGGCCTGGATCGTGACGGTGTCGTGGGCCCGCCGCCAGACGCCGCAGACCTCGCCCTCGACGAGCACCGCGCCGGGCCAGACGCGTGGCGTCCAGAGCTCCGGTCGCCGCGCAGCGTCCGGGACGAGCAGCGCACGGTCGTCGCCGTGGAGCAGGAAGTAGGCGTCGCCGCTCGGCAGCAGCCGCGCCGGCGCCGCCGGTCCCGGCTCGGCGCGGAAGCCGGGCTCGTCGCCGGCCAGGATCCAGGCGTCGCCGAGCGGCGTCCGCACCGCGGTCAGCTCCGGCGTGAGGGTGGCAAAGGCGGCGACCGCTGCCTTCTTCGAGATCCCCGCCCACTTGGCGAACGCCGCCGGCGTGTTCGGGCCGAACACGCGCAGATGCCGGCGGGCGAGCTCGAGCTGGGCCTCGACCGGATCGACGTCCGGCCGCGGCACGATCCACATGCGCGGACGCCGGGCGCCGTCCCAGCGGATCGCGACGGTGCCCGTCGTCGCCGCGTAGCGGAACGAGCCGGGGTGCACGCCGAGCGTGCCCGCGATGTCGGCCTGGACCGTCTTCGGATCGCGCAGATGCTCCCGCAGCACGGCGGCCTTGTCCTCCGCCCGGCGAAGCCCCTTCGCGTCCTCGGGCAGCCGGCCCAGCGAGAACACGGCGAAGTCCTCCGCGGCGACGACGTACACCTGGTAGCGCGGCCCCCAGAGCTGGATCAGCGACGGGTGCTCCCAGCTGTCCGGCGCCGCGCCGGCGAGCCGGGCGTGGATCGAGAGGACGGCCGCGCGCGGCATGCTGTCCTGGAGGCCCGCCCACGCGGCCTGGCGGAGCGACTCCGGCCCGAACGGCAGCCGCTCGTCCAGCGCCCCGGCCCGCCGGCGGAAGGCGAGGATCTGCGCGCGGGAGAGCGCGAGGGGCGAGCTCATCGCCCGAGCGTACCCCGGCCCGGCGGTAGCCTGTGCCCGTGCCGATCGCCCGCTCCACGATGACCGTCGACGACGACCGCGTGCGCGTCACCACGCTCACCTTCGCCGACGGCGACGAGACCGGCGACCACCGCCACGAGTACGACTACCTCGTCGTGCCGGTGACCGGCGGGACGTTCACCGTCATCGAGCACGACGGCTCGACGCGTGAGCTGGTGCAGGAGGCGGGCGCGCCCTATCCCGGCAGGGCCGGCACCGAGCACAACGTGATCAACGCGAGCGGCCGAGCTGCCACGTTCGTGGAGATCGAGCTGAAGCGCTGAGCCCGGCGGAAGACCGGGCCGGCCCCAGCGCGCCGCACCGCCCGTCCGGCCCGTAGAACCCACGCCCGTCGAGGCCCGGGCCGGTGATCGACGGCCGGTGCACTCCGCCGCCCGGCGCGTACGCGGTGTCGAACCACTGCGTGAAGAACCGGGTCAGGCGAGTCTGACAGGCGCCGTTCTGCACCGGCAGCCAGCGGTGGAACACGGCCTCGAGCTGCGGCTCGGTGATGCTCGACCCGCCGTACGTGCGCTGGATCTGCTCGAGCGCCCTGGTGAAGCGGCCATGGCCGACGATCTGGCGCAGGGCGACGTACGCGATGGCGGGTCGCAGGTAGGTCGACGAGCCCGAGAAGAGGCTGAACGGCTGCGGGTTCGACGGCGCGACCGTCCAGAAGTCGCCGTTCGCGCTGTAGATCTGATCGAAGTCCTTCACGATCTGCTTCTGGAACGCGGCCCGGCCGGCGGCCGTCGACGGGCCTCCCGCCGCCTTCTGCGCCAGACGCGCGTCGTACAGGATCTCTGCCACCGTCGCCATGCCCTCCTTGAAGAAGGTCATGTGGTAGCCGCCCTCGCTGACGTTGTCGCCCCACCACTGGTGCATGTTCTCGTGGTAGAGCGTGTCGGTGTCGATGAACCCGCCGGAGAAGGCGATCATCCCCTGCATCTCCTCGTCGAAGCTGGCCGGGGGCGTGCCGACGATGATCCCGTCGGTGCTGAACGGGAACGGCCCCGTGAACCGGCTCTCGAACGCGGTGATGTCCGCCTGCATGCGCATGACCTTGAGGTTCTTCTGCCGCCGCGCGGCGGGGATCGCCAGATCCTGCGCCCGGTAGAAGGTGATCCCGCCGACCTTCCGGCTCGTGAGCCGGTAGTTGCCGACGCTGTTCTCGACCAGGTAGCTCGCGATCGGGTCCGCCGCGTGCCACTTCCAGGTGACCGACCCGTGCGGGAACGCGGAGCTCGGCCCATGGTGGTGCACCGAGACGAGCCGGCCGTTCGCGACCACCGTGCGCCCGGCCGTGACCGTGTCGTCGAAGTCGTAGGTCGGCTTGGCCGTCGGGTAGTCGTTCAGCGGCATCCAGTCCTCGGACGCGACCGGCTCGGTGGTGACGAAGCCGCCGTCAGCGCTGCGGAACCAGCCCTCCGTGAACCCGTCGCCGTCGTTGTGCAGACCTGGTCTGCCGAGATAGGAGACCCGCACCCTGAAGCGGGCGCCGTCGCGAATCGGCTTCGCCGGGACGATCACGAGCTTGTTGGCCGGGCACTGGGTGCCGTTCTGCGAGTTGACGGGGGTGTTCGGCGAGGGCAGCTCGGGCGAGCAGGCAGGCGGCAGCGGGTTGTGGCTCGGGCCGCCGACGGGGTCGGTCTGCGACGCCTCGTGGGCGGCCGGGTCGGGGTCGTTCTGGCCGTTCGGATCGCCGGGGTAGGTCGGCTGGACGAAGTGGAACGCGGCCGGGCGGCCGTTCACACGCACGGAGACGACGGACATGTCCGGGCCTCCGCTGGTGTTGGCGGAGTGACGCTCGAAGTCGAGGCTGAAGCTCGTCAGGCACTTCGTCGCGCGGTCCGTGAGGACGACCCGGTTCCCCGGCAGGAAGCGGTTCGCGTCGGCGTCGTAGACCATGTGGATGAGCGTGTGCAGGCTCGTGTAGCCGCCGTTGCCGGTGTCGGGGTAGAGGCGCGACCCGGGAGGCGCGAGCGTGTGGGCGCCGGGCGAGCAGCCGCCGCTCGCGCTCGACGCGCCGACCGACGCGGCCGGGCCCAGCCAGGGAGCGGCGACGCCCGCACATGTCGCCAGGACGACGATTCTCAGCCAGCGCACGTGTCGCACCCCCTCCAGAGTCAACCCCACACTGCGGGTGTGATGCTACACCCGCACGGGACACGGCGGAAGGTCAGGCGAGCGCGCGCACGAGGGCGGCCGTCGCGGCCGCGGCGAGGACGACGACCAGGAACGGCGCCCGCCGCCAGACCAGCACCGCTGCGACGGCGAGGGCGGGGACGCGCGCGTCCAGGACGAGGTTGTGCCCGTCGCTGACCGTCTGGACGAGGATCAGCGCTGCGAGCAGCGGCACGGCGACGAGGTCGAGCGTCTGGCGCACCTGCGGCCCGAGCTGGCGGCCGCCGGCGAGGACCGGCCCGGACGCCTTGAGCGCGTAGGAGATGGCGCTGAGCGCGAGGAGGGCGGACCAGCTCATCCGCGCACGCCCTTCCCGACGAGCACGCCCGGCGCGAGGCCGGCGAGCGCGGCGACGACGGGCACGCCGGCCGGCGCGAACGGCACCAGTGCGAGGGCGATCGCGGCGCCGGCGACGGCGGCGACGGGCGCGCCGGGACGGCGCAGCTGCGGCGCCAGGAGGGCGAGGAAGGCCGCCGGGAACATCGCGTCGAGCCCGAGCGTCTGCGGGTCGCCGATCCCGCCGCCGACGAGCGCGCCGGCGAGGGTGCCGGCATTCCAGAACACCCAGACGCTCACGCCGGTCGCGAGGAATGCGTGTCTGGCCGCGGCCGGGTCCGACTGCGCCCGCGCCATGGCGGTCGTCTCGTCGATCACGAGATGCGCGGCCAGGGCGCGGTCGCGCAGCCGCGCCGGCAGGATCGAGGTGAGGGAGAGGCCGTAGGCGGCGTTGCGGACGGCCAGCATGACCGCCGGGCCCATCGCGGCGAGCGCCCCGCCGCCGCCCGCGAGCACCCCGACGAACGCGAACTGCGACGCGCCGGTGAACACGAGCATCGACATCACGCACGCCTGGGCGGGGCTGAGGCCGCTCGCCACGGCGAGCACGCCGAAGGAGACGCCGTAGACGCCCACGGCGACGCCGATCCCGAGCGCGCCGGTGACGGTGCCGCTGGGCGGCCTGGCGATCGCCATGTCCATGGCGCCACGATAGCCCGGAGCGACGGGCATATCCTCGCGTTCTTCACGCCAGATCGGCCGACCTGTGGCATGATCTGCCAATGGACGGCCTCGATCGCGCAATCCTGCGTCAGCTGCAGACGGACGGGCGGCTCACGAACGTCGAGCTGGCCGAGCGGGTGCGGCTCTCGCCGTCACCGTGCCTGCGCCGTGTGCGCGCGCTCGAGCGGGCCGGCGTGATCCGCGGCTACCACGCCGACATCGACCCGGCGGCCGTCGACCGCGGGTTCGAGGTGACGGTGCACGTCGAGCTGACGCTCAAGGACCGGGCCACCGTCGAGGCGTTCGAGGCCGGGATCGCGGCGTTCGACGAGGTGGTCGAGTGCCGGCGCATGTTCGGCCTGCCCGACTACGTCATCCGGGTCGCGGTGGCCGACCAGGCGGCCTACGAGACGTTCTACATGAACAGGCTCGCGGAGCTCCCGGGCCTCGCGCGGGTGAACTCGCAGTTCACGATGAAGATGGTCAAGCGCGGCGGCGGCGTCCCCATCTGACCGCGCCGGCCCGGGGGCCGCTCAGGTGCCCCGTGTTGAGCTCGACCGCGGCGCGGATGAGCGCCTTGAACGCGCCCGCCTCGACCTCGTCCCCCTCGTGGATGTCGATCGCGCGCCTCGCGTTCCCCTCGAGGCTCGAGTTGAAGAGCCCGGCCGGGTCGTCCAGCGACGCCCCCTTGAAGAAGGTCAGCTTCACGATCGACTTGTACGACTCGCCGGTGCAGATGATCCCGTCGTGCGACCAGACCGGCGTACCGGGGTTCGTGGCCTTGGCCCACTTCCACTCCTCCACGACGTCCGGGTCCGCCTCCCTGATGAGCTTGCGGATCGTGCCGAGGGTGTCGCCGCGCCAGTCGCCGAGCTCGGCGATCCTCCCGTCGATCAACTCCGATGCGGACGCGCTGTTCATGGTCTCCTCCTGACTGGCCGAGCGAGCGGGCGATGCGAGCTTAGCCGCGACCCGCGGTACATTCGCTCGCGCAGATGTCCGCGACGTTCGTGAACTGGGTGGGGAACCAGCGCTGCACGCCGGCGCGGCGGCTGTCGCCGTCGAGCGAGGCCGAGGTGCAGGCCGCGGTGCGCGAGGCGGCCGCCGCCGGTCAGGGCGTTCGCGTCGTCGCGACCGGGCACTCGTTCTCGCCGGTGCACCTCACCGACGGGACGCTGATCGACCTCGCGAACCTCGCCGGGATCACCCACATCGACGCCGCGGCGGGCAGGGTGCGGGCGCTGCCGGGGACGCCGATCGGCGCGTTCGGCGCACCGCTTTGGCAGGCGGGGCAGGCGCTCGCGAACCAGGGCGACATCGACGCCCAGGGGATCGCCGGCGCGATCGGGACGGCCACCCACGGATCGGGTGTCCGCCTGCCGAGCTTCTCGGCCACGATGCGGGGCTGCCGGCTCGTCGACGGGACGGGCGCGGTCGTCGTGATCGACGGATCGACGCCCGACCTGCTCGCCGCCGCGCAGGTGGCGATCGGCATGCTCGGCGTCATGACGGAGGTCGAGCTCGAGGTCGTGCCGCGCTACCGGCTCGTCCAGCGGATCGAGGAGTGGACGTTCGCGCGGCTCCTCGAGGAATGGGACGACCGGATCGCACGGCACCGGCACTTCTCGTGCTTCTGGTGCCCGGCGCCGGAGTCGGGGGCGCTCTACGGCCTCGAGGTGGACGGCGCCGCGCTCGGCGAGGACATGGTGTGGGTGAAGACGCTCGACGAGGCGCCGGAGGACGCACCGGCGGCGCCCGGCCGCGTCGACCGCGGCTACCGCCTCTACCCGCTCGAGGGGCTCGAGCCCAACTTCCACGAGCTCGAGTACTTCGTGCACCTCGACCGGGCCAGGGAGGCCGCTCTGGCGATGCGCGAGCTGATGCTCGCGTCGCAGCCGGACGCCGTCTTCCCGCTCGAGCTGCGCACCGTCGCCGCCGAGAGCGCCTACCTCTCGCCGCAGTTCGGGATGCCGACGCTCGTGCTGAGCGTGTCGGGGCAGCCGGGCACCGACTACGGGGACTACCTGCGCCGCGTCGATGCGCTGCTCGGCGGCGAGTTCGATGCGCGGGTGCATTGGGGCAAGCTGCACTTCCTCACCGCGGAGCAGCTCCGCCGTCGCTACCCCGGGGCCGAGGCGTTCATCGAGATCCGCCGCCGGCTCGATCCGGACGGCGTCTTCCTGAACGACCACCTGCGGCCGCTGTTCGCGTAGCGCCGCTCACCGCAGGACGCGGTAGCGCATGTGGGTCACGCCGCCCTCGCCCGCGAGGATCCGGATGCGCTCGAGCTCGATCTGCTCGGCGGGGAGGCCCTCGAACAGGCGGCGGCCCTGGCCGAAGAGCACCGGGACGACGTGCAGCTCGAGCTCGTCGAGCACGCCGGCGGCGAGCGCGAGCTGCGCGGTGCCGGCGCCGTGGACGAGGACGTCCTTCTCGCCCGCGGCGTCCTTGGCCCGGGCCATCGCCGTCCGGACGTCGTCCACGAAGGTGATGAGCGGCCACTGCCGGGTCTCGGCCGGGGGCTCGCTGCGGCTGACGATGAAGATGGGGACGCCGTCGTGGTGGTCGCCGCCCCAGAAGCCGGCCGGCTCGACCGTGCCCCGGCCGGCGACGACCGCGCCCGGTGGTCATGAACTCGTCGAACACCTGGCCGTTGACGCCGGGCGGACGGCTGACCGTCGTGTCACCGGGATCGGCACCCGCGGAGACCCACTCGTGCAGGCGGAGCCCGCCGTCGCCGAGGCCGTTGTCCCGCGTCTCGTTCGGGCCGGCGATGAATCCGTCGAGGGACATGGACATGTAGAGGACGGTCGTGGACATGGGCGTCTCCTTCCGAGGTCTGCGGTGGTTGGACGGCACAGCGCCGCAAAACCAAGCGGACCCGGAAGGAGCGCCGTCTCGATCATCCGTGGCTCGTCGCCGAACCCGGCGGGATCCGGAGATATCCCAGCCGTCCGCCGGTGCCGTCGGGCCAGTCGGTGGGCGGCGTGGTCGTGCACCTGTAGGAACCGGTGTCGATGAGCGCCACGTCGGCCAGCTGGAAGCCGGTGAGGCGGAAGTGACCGAAGCTGAGCTCCGTGCCCGCCGGGATGGCCGACGGATCGAACGTGATCGTCTGTCGCTTGCCGGTGCCCATCGACACGGCCCGGGAGAGGCCCTCCGGTTCCGGATCCGACGTGCAGAACCTGCCGTCGGTGACCTTCGCCGGAATGCCGTATCGCGCGAGGTCGCTCTGCAGGCGGGCGGCCTCGAAGAGCTTCGTCGGGTTGATCGTCAGCTTGACCCTGCCCGTCGTGTCGCTGACGAGCGTGTACGACGGGGTGCGGATCGTGCCGGGCGTCCGGCTCGGGCCGGGCGTCAGCGTCTCGGTCGTGCCGTGCCCTGCGGCGCCTCCTCCGACGAGCGCGACTGTCAGTGCCGCGCCCGCGGCGGCGCCGGCCACGAAGAGGCCCGCGACTCCTGAGTGCCGGTGCCGCCGGTGCGCCCGTCCGCGGGCCACGATCGCCTCGAGCGGCGGCCGCCCGGGCATGGAGACGCCGTTCAGGGAGTCGCGCAGTTCGCGCAGCTCGGGAGTCTCGGTCATCTCATCGTTGTCGAACATGGATCGGCCTCCGGTGTGTTGGAGTGGGCGAGGTCGTTGCGGAGCGCCGTGACGGCGCGGGACAGGTGGGCGCGAACGGTCCCCGGCGCGATCGCCAGCTGGGCGGCGGTGGTCTCGATGTCCAGGTCGAGGAAGACCCGCAGCACGAGCACCTCGCGCTGGCGGGCAGGCAGTCGCCGCACGGCGTTCAGGAGAGGGGTGTCCAGGCCGGCGCCGGCGCGACCGGGGGCGGCGGCGTCGTGCCCGACCAGCGGCAGCTCACGCGCACGCCGGCGCCACCACGACGCACCGGCATTGAGCGCGGTGTGTACCACCCAGGCCCTCGGAGCCGGGTGGCGGCTGACCTTCCGCCAGGACGCCCAGGCCCGGGCGAACGCCTCGGCGAGCTGATCCTCGGCGCGCACCGGATCGCCGGTGCTGGCGGCGACCGCCCTCAGGCACGGATCCCAGCTCGCCCGGAAGAACTCGGCAAATCCCGTCTCGTCGTCGCTCACGGTCGGTTAACCCCTCAGAGGGCCGAAACGCTTACCTGACGGCGTACAGCGGCCAGGTTCCGGGCACGCCCTTCAGCTCGTGCATCCCGTGGTGGGCGAACTCGAGGCCCGAACCCGCGACCAGGTCCTTGACCGTGCCCGAGACGAGGACCTCGCCCGCGTCGGCGACGTCGGCGATGCGCGCGCCGACGATCACGGCGAGTCCGGCCAGCTTGTCCTCGTGCCGCTCGCATTCGCCGATGTGGATGCCGACCCGGACGTCGAGCCCGAGCGGCTCGATCCCCGTGACGATCGCCTGAGCGCTTCGGATCGCCCGCGCGGGCCCGTCGAACGTCGCGAAGAACCCGTCTCCTGCCGTGTCGCGCTCTTCGCCGCGGAACCGCCCCAGCTCGCGCCGCACGACCGTGTGGTGGCGGGAGAGCAGGTCGCGCCAGGCACGGTCTCCGAGACGGGTCGCGCGCTCGGTGGAGCCCACGATGTCCGTGAACATGACGGTTGCCAGCACGGTGTCGGGGACGTCGGGAATCTCCTCGCCGGCGATGAACTCGGCGATGACGTCGCTGATCTCCGGCGAGAGGTAGATCTCGAGATAGTCCTCGCCGCTGACCTGGATCAGTCGCGAGGACGGGATCCTCGACGCGACGTCGACGGCGTTCTCCCTGTCAGACGGGCGGTGCATGACGAGCGTCGGCACCCGCACGGCCGGCAGGACGTCGCGGAGGTCGACCTCCTCGAATGCGCGGTTCAGGGCGTAGGCCACGGCGGGGCTCGCCCCGACCCGCAGGTAGTTCGAGAACAAGCGCCGATCCTCCGCGCTTGCCAGCAGACTCGGACAGCCGTCCCGCATGATCTCGTCGGACAGCGCGTCGCTCCCCCAGCGATCCCGCAGATCGGCCATGCTCTCCAGGGCGCCGGGGGTGTCGAGCCCGCCACGGTGGGCACATGGATGGAAGAGGGCCAGGGCAGCCGTCCGCTCGGGGTACGTGGCCGCGTAGAGGGCGGCCATCCCGCACCCCTCGTGGGACGCGAGGATCACGGTCCGGGTGGATCCGGCGGCGTCCAGCACCGCGTGGAGATCCTCCATCCGCGTCTCGAGGGTCGCAAACTGGCCGCCGTGGTCGGACAGGCCCGTGCCGCGCTTGTCGAACAGGATGACCCTGAACCGGTCGGCGAGCTGGAGGTAGAAGTCGCGCCACCGCGGATACTCCCACGCGTAGACCAGGTTCGACATGTAGTCGGGCACGTAGACGAGGTCGGTGTCTCCCTCGCCCACGACCTGGTAGGCGATCGCGACACCGCTGCTTCGCGCATACCGGATCTCAAGCGCCGCCACGCGGTGGATTGTCTCCAAGCGGGGTGCGAGAGGCAACCTGAGCGTCGGCGAGTGCGTCGGCTGCGGTACCGTCGCCGCGTGGATGTCTCGCTGCGCGCGATCACCGACTGGAACCGGGAGGCGGTGCTGGCGCTCGAGCTCGGCCCGGGACAGCGGCAATTCGTGAGCACCGTGGCGGAGTCGATGCAGGAGGCGATCGAGGAAGCGCCGGGCCGTGCGATCCAGTGGGCGATCTACGCCGGCGAGGTGCCGGTGGGCTTCGTCATGGTCAGCGACGAGGTCGACGATGTGCCCGGATACATCCCGCACTACCTCTGGAAGCTCCTGATCGACCGCCGTCACCAGCGCCGCGGCTACGGCACCGCCACGCTCGATCTGATCGCCGAGTTCTTCCGCAGCCGCCCCGGCGTCGAGGTCGTGAGCACGAGTGCCGGCCGCGGCGAGGGCTCCCCGATCCCGTTCTACGAGCGCTACGGGTTCCGCCAGACCGGCGAGATCGTGTTCGACGGCGAGGCGCTGCTCGAGCTGCGGCTGTAGCGGGGCGAAACGCCGCAGACAGGTCATGCCGCGGCCCCGGTTGTAGACTGGGGCGATCGTGGCAGACGATACAGGCCGGGGGACGGCGATCCCGCCCACGGAGCTCCGGACGTTTCTGATTGCCGATGTGCGTGGCTACACGCGGTTCACGCGGGAGCACGGCGACGAGGCGGCGTCGGGCCTGGCGGCGTGGTTCGCGGAGATTGTGCGGGACACGGTTCCGGCGTTCTCCGGCGAGCTGCTGGAGCTTCGCGGCGACGAGGCGCTGTGCGTGTTCGGGTCGGCGCGGCAGGCGTTGCGGGCGGCCGTGGAGCTTCAGCGGCGGCTGCGCACGCCGTCGGGCAACGATGGCCGCGTCTTCCCCGTCGGGGTTGGAGTGGGCCTGGATGCCGGCGAGGCGGTCGCGACCGAGGGCGGTTATCGGGGCGGTGCCCTGAATCTGGCCGCGAGGCTGTGCTCGGTCGCGGCGCCGGGCCAGGTTCTTGCCAGCGAGAGCGTTGTCCATCTCTCGCAACGCGTCGACGGAGTGCAGTTCTCGGCTGCCCGGACGCGGCGGTTCAAAGGGATCGACGCGCCGGTGCGGCTCGTGGAGGTCATTCCGGAGACCCCGCTTCCCGACATTCCCGTCGTACCCGTCGCCCAGCGGCCGCGATTGTCGACGCCGGCCGCGAGAATTGCCGTGGCGGCGGCGGTCGTTGCGGCCGCGACGGCCGTCGCGATCGGTGTCATCTTCGTGCGAGGGGACGACGGGTCGTCGGTCGGGTTGGCGAGCAACTCGTTCAGCCTGGTCTCGTCGGACGGGAGCGCGAGCGCGCCCCTGGATCTGGGTGAGGCGCCGTTCGGGGTGGCGGTCGACGGGAAGGTTGCGTGGCTGCCGCGCTACTCCGAGGACGCCGTCCTGGCCGTGGACACGGCCACCGGCCGGAGCCAGTTGGTCCCGGTCGGCGACGGTCCGGCTGCGGTCGCTGTGGGTGAGGGCAGCGTGTGGGTGGCCAACTCGGGCGACGGCACCGTGTCGGAGGTGAGCCCGGCCGCCGGCAGGACCGTCGGTGATCCGATCTATGTGGGCAACGGCCCCTCGGGAATCGCCGTCGGCAAGAAAGCCGTGTGGGTGGCGCTCAGCGTCGACGGCGCGGTCGCGAAGATCGACCCGGACGCCGGTCGGCTCGTTGACACGTTTTCGGTCGGGACGAACCCCACGCGCGTGGTGGTCGGCTTCGGCAAGGTGTGGGTCACGAACGAATCGGTCGGGACGGTCACGCCGATCGATCCCGCCCGCGACGTGGCGCTCACACCGATCACGGTTGGCCGTGGACCCAAATGGAATCACGGTCGGAGTCCCAGGTCGGTCTGGGTGACCAACAGTCTCGACAGGACGGTCACGCGGATCGACCCCCGAACGCTCTCGGTCGAACGCACGTTCGCGGCCGGCGCCGACACGCAGGGTGTGGCGGTGGTGGGAAGCACCGTATGGGTCGCCGCGCGTCGATCGGGCGCAGATCGTCCGTCTCGATGCCGCAAACCGGCGAGATCCGTTCGAACGCTGTGGTCGGCGCCAATCCACAGGATGTGGCAACGGTCGGCGACGGGGTGGCGATTACCACCACGACATCCCGCGCGGAGCACCGCGGCGGGACGTTCACCATCGCGGGCGCCGGAGGCGGGATGGTGCCAACGACCGACCCGCAAAACGGCGAATCGTTTCGCCCCCAGCTGGTGGACAAGATTTCGATGACGAACGACGGCCTCGTCGCTCTCAAACGGGTACCAGGTCCGGACGGCGAGACCGTGGTCGCAGACCTGGCACAAGCGCTTCCGACGCCCACAAACGGCGGCCGCACCTATGCCTTCCTGCTACGGAAAGGGATCAGATACTCAACCGGGAGGCCAGTGCATGCGAGCGACATCCGCTACAGCCTCGAGCGCACCTACTCGGTCAACGCCGCGTACTACATCAAGTATCGGCCAACTCCGGACCAGGACTTCTATGGCGCGATCGTCGGCGCACCGAGATGCATAACGTCCCCGAGGTCGTGCGACCTCAGCCGCGGGATCGTGGTTGACGACGACGCTGGGACGATCACGTTTCATCTGCGACAGCCCGATCCCGACTTCCTCGCGAAGCTCGCGGTGCCCTACGCCGTCGCGGTGCCCCCGGAAGTCCCGCGGCACGACTCCGGCCTTCACCCGGTGCCCGCCACCGGCCCGTACATGATCACCCACTACGACATCAGGCACGCCGTCCTCGAACGCAACCCGAACTTCCACGAGTGGTCGCACGACGCGCAACCAGACGGATACCCAGATCGCATCGTCTGGCGGGTCTTCAAGAAGCCCAGCCAGGCTGTTTCCGCGGTCGAGCACGGCACCGCCGACTGGCTCTACTTCACGGTTCCAGGTGTCAGCACACAGCAGATCCATGAGATCGAGACCGACTACGCCGGCCAGACCCACCCGTCGCCGTACCCCTCTCTCACCGCGCTCTTTGTCGAGAGCCCGTCGTTGGGTCGCGATCGGCTCGCACGCCAGGCGATCGCATATGCCGTCGACCGAGCGAGGTTGGAGCGTTTCCCGTCGTGCCAGCGCATCCCAGCCAACTTCCCCGGGTATCGACCGTACTGCCCCTTCACCATCCGGCCTGGCCGAACATGGACAGCCCCGAACATGGCGCTCGCCCACAAGCTCGCTCGCCGCTCGGCAAGCTATGGCAGACCGGTCTCGGTCTTCTCGTACATCGGGCGGGAAAAAGCACGTTACGTCGTCGAGCTTCTGGACACCCTCGGGTACCACGCGCGGCTCGTGCCGCCAAACGAAGCCGGGGAGCCGGCAGAACCCACCGACGTCGTCATCTACTCCTACGCCCCTGACTATGTCGGCGGCTCGGACTTCGTCGAACAGGCGGAGAGTCCAGCGCCCCTCACCCCGAGCGAGCTGAAGGCTATACAGAGACAGCAGAGCGACAGTCAGTACCGAGGCACGCAGGCCTGGGCGGCCGCCGATCGACGCGTCACCGACTTCGCGCTGACCATCCCGGTCGGCGCAGGGTTCGTCCTCGGCTTCACCTCCAAACGGGTCGGCAACTACCAGTTCGCGCCGGCGCCCGGGAATTCCCCGATCATCGACCAGATGTGGGTGCGCTGAAGGACTCAGCGCGGCGACTGTTGAGGCCGGCACGCTGGAACGCCACGAACGGCGGACGCGGGACTCTCCCTGCCCCACCGCTGGGGCCGTCGTTCTGATGACCGTCAGCCGGCGAGCTCTCCGCGGCGCGCCTCGGCAAGCATCTTGCCGGCGGCGACAACGGCGTCGCCCTTGTCGTCGTAGGTTCCCTCGGCGAATCGCTTGTCGGTGTAATCATTGTCCTCGATGTAGCCGCGCCACGTCGCCGAAGCGGCGTCGTATTCCACACCGTCATGCCAATGGAAATAGTTCACAGCGCTCATCTGGGCCTCCTGTACATCGAGATCGCCGGCTCTCATCCGAGAGGCAGGTCGTCCGGCAGGAGGCTATCGCCTTGTGCCGAATGCGTCAATAATGTCGATCCGGCTGCCGCCGATGGTACCGTTGGCGGCGTGATCGCGGACACCACCGCCTCCCCGGTCATCACCCGCGACGAGTCCCGCGCCCTGTTCGGGCAGACGATGGGATTCGTCGCGCTGACCACCGCGTTCTTCGCGCTGGGCGCGTACCTCGGCCGCAACCTGGGCTATCACTGGGGCTGGCTGTGGTTCATCGTCGCGATCATCTGCCTGGTCGGGCTGAACGCCGCGGCGCAGCGATCGGAGCAGGGCGCCGTCGGCCTGCTGCTCACGTTCGGCCTCGTGATGGGGTTGGCGACGGCGCCGACGATCGCGTACTACGTGAGCACGAACCCACGGGCGGTCTGGCAGGCGGGCGGCGCCACGGCGCTGTTCATCGCCGGATTCGGAGCCGGGGGGTATGCGACCCGGCGCGACCTGTCGAATCTGGCCCGTCTTCTGTTCTTCGCGCTGCTCGCGCTGATCATCTTCGGCATCGTGACGATCTTCGTGCGGATACCGAACGGCCAGCTGATCTACGCGGTGCTGGGACTGATCATCTTCGCCGGCTTCACGATGATCGACTTCCAGCGCCTGCGCCGCTCCAAGGACATACGCGTCGCGCCGCTGCTCGCTGCGTCGATCTTCCTCGACGTCCTGAACGTGTTCCTGTTCTTCCTCAGGATCTTCGGGCGGCGCTAGCCCCGCTTCGGCGCGCGGGGCCTCGGCCGGTCTTGCTGGCGTGTTGACACATGCCTATATCGGAATATAATGTTCCGATGGCACGGGCCGCGGCCGCCTCTGACGTCTTCAACGCGATCGCCGAGGTCCACCGCCGCGAGATCCTGGACGCGTTGGTGGCGGGGGAGAGGCCGGTCGGGGAGCTCGTCGACGAGCTGCGGCTCGCGCAGCCGCAGGTGTCGAAGCATCTCCGGGTGCTGAGCGACGCCGGCCTCGTCAAGTGCCGCGCCGAAGGACGGCAACGGCTCTACCGGCTGGACCACGAGCATCTGCGGCCCGTCCACGACTGGTTGGAGAAGTACGAACAGTCCTGGAACGAGCGGCTCGACCGGCTGGACGACTACCTCAGCGACCTCCAAGGAAAGGAACAGGAGCGATGACGATGACACGACACGGCACGGCCACGCTCGACTTCCCGAGCGACCGCGAGGTGCTGGTCGCGCGGAAGTTCGACGCGCCCGCCGAGCTCCTCTTCGACGTGCTGACGAAGCCCGAGCACGTGAGCGTCTGGTTCACCGGCGGGGGCGACGAACTCGAGGTCTGCGAGATCGACCTGCGGGTCGGCGGGGGGTACCGCTACGTGGGCGTCTTTCCGGACGGCGTGAGGTGCGCCTTTCACGGCACCTACCTCGAGGTCGAGCGTCCGGTGCGGACGGTGGAGACCTGGGTGTTCGAGGGGAGGCCGGATGACGAGGCCGTCGAGACGACGACGCTGCACGAGGAGGACGGCGTCACGACGTTGACGACCCTGCTCACCTTCAAGGACCAGTCGAGTCGCGACAGGATGTTCGAGCACGCCCAGGGGCACCGGGATGATCCGGCGGTCGCCATCGATGGCATGCAGGCGAGCTTCGACAAACTGGAGGACGTCATCACGACGCTCCAGCTCTCCTAGTCGGCCCACCAGTCGCGCCGGCCGTCGACGTCTTCGCGCGGAGCCTCGCCGAGATTGGGCGCACCGATGACGAGGATCTCGAGGCCCTCCGGCCCGGCCTCGTAGCCTCGCCATGAACCGGGCGGGACGCGCACCGCGTCCCATTCCCTGAGCTCGACGATCTCGTCGTCGACCTTCATCCGCCCGCCCCCGCGCACGACCACGTAGACCTCCTCCTGGGTCTCGTGCGTGTGGCCGTACGGAAAGCGGTAGCCGGGCGGGACGCGCTGGTAGCTCAGGGCCGATTCCTCGAGCTCGAGCGCCTTGGTCGCCGAGCGGAACTCCAGGTCGGGCGCGCCGTCGAACCTCGAGCCGAGGTCCTCCAGATCCTCCTTGATGTTCCTGAGGGTGAACGGCACGGCCCAATCCTATGGCACCGCGCATTCGCGAACACGCGGGTCACCGATGACTTCTGCGCCGCAGTGGCGTCTGAAATACCGGTCACCGGACGACGCGAGCCCATGGAGGTCTGATCATGCGGAAGGTGGTAGCGACGGTGTTCAACTACTCGCTCAACGGTCTTCTCGCCGACGAGGGCACCGAGTTTTGGAAGTTCTGCTTCGACCTGACGGCCATGAGGCCGTCGCCCGACGACTCGGCGCAACTCGACTTTTTCCAGAGCGCATATGCGCACGTCATGGGCCGCACCGCCTACGAGGGCATCTCCGGGGCCATGACGACGTCCACCGATCACCCGCTCGCCGACATTCTTACCGCCGGGCGCAAGGTCGTCTTCTCCCGGACCCTGCGGACGGCCGACTGGGCCAACACCACCATCGCCGGTGGTGATACGGCGGAAGAGATCGACAAGCTCAGGCGAGGGGGCGACGGCCACATCGTGGTCTGGGGCGGCGTCAGCCTCTGGCGGTCGCTCATGCGCCTCGACCTGATCGACGAGTTCCAGGTGAGCTTGTTCCCCTACGTTGCGCGCGAGGGCACCCTGCTGTTCGACGACGTTCCCGAGTCCTACCGGCTCGACCTCATCTCGAGCACGGCCTCCAGCAACGGGGTCGTCGAGCTGCAGTACCGCCGGCACCGCTAACCCGGCGGCCCGGTCACCCCCGCGGTCCGCCGGCTATTGCTTCCCCCGGACCTGCAGGCATGTGATTTCGCTGCGGCGGAGGCCGTGGCGACGAGCGGTGTACCTGCCGACCACCGCAATTGCGGTGAACGGCCCCGGGCGGTCGCAGCGGTACACCGAGGGCAGCGAGAACGTCCGGTACCCACTCCGCTGGTAGTAGCCGGCGAACCAGCGTTTGTCATTCCACTCGGCGACGATCCGCCCGGCGCGATCGCGGATCGTGAACGAGAACGCCGACCGGCTGTAGCAAGGGCGACCGCTGACGTTTCGCAGGACGACGGTCGCCACTCGGTGCTGCGAGTGCACATGCGCCCAGTCGCGGAGGGAGACTTGCCGGTGCGACGGACGGCGAACCTCGACCGCGCTCATCGTGTCACCGGCGGCGCACGCGACCAGTGTCGGCGGCGGGACGACATCCCTCACACTACCGACGCCCACGGCGCCGCTCGAGGAGCAGGCGGGAGTAAGTGCAGCGAGAGTGACGATGGGAAGAGCAAACCACCTCATGGCCGTCCTTTCCGGTCGGAGCGCGTCTCTCCCTCATCCTCCGCGGCATGGGCCACGACGAGATCGCCGTCGGATAACGGTTCGGCCACAGGTAGTCGCAATGTGAACCTCGAGCCGACGCCGGGCGTGCTGGTGGCGGTGATATCTCCTCCCAGGAGCAGTGCGTTCTCTCGCGCGATCGCGAGTCCCAGGCCGCTGCCCTGGCTGTTGCGGCTGCGATCGGCCTTGAACTGACGTTCGAAGATGTGTGGCAGTGCCTCGTCGGGGATCCCGGGGCCATCGTCTGCGACCGCGATCACGGCATGTCCATCGTCGTCGTGCCCGATGCTCACGCGCACGCCCGTCCCGCCGTGGATCACGGCGTTCCCGACCAGGTTCGCAACGATCCGCTCGAGCCTTCGAGGATCAGTCGTGACGACGACGTGATCCGCGTCGAGCAAGGCGGTCTCGGCGCACCCCTGGCTTCGCAGCACGCCCCGCACGAGCGTGGCGGCATCGACCGGCTCTGCCTCGGCCGGTTCTTCTCCCGAGTCCAGGCGGGAGATCTCGAGGAGATCCTCCGTGAGTCGGCACAGGCGATCGATGTCGGCGACGAGCATGCCGGTCAGCCGCTGGAACTCGGGCGGCAGGCCACGAGCCTGCCTTGCCAGCTGCCGTGCCTCGCCGATCAACGCGGTCAACGGCGAGCGCAAGTCGTGCGCGACATTGGCGGTGAACCGGCGCTCGCGGGCCTGCGCCTCGGCCAGCGCTCCGATCTTGGCCTCCAGCGCGCTCGCCATGTCGTTGAACGCGGAGGCCCACGCGCCGAACTCGTCGTCAGTTGCGATTGGCAGACGCGTGTCGAGCAGCCCTTCCGCGAGTGAACGAGCAGCGTTGCTTGCGTCGGCGACGGGTGCAAGCGTGCGCCTGGCAAAGAGCGTTCCACCCAGCCCGGCCAGTACGACCAACACCAACCAGCCGAGTGCGAGCACGTTACGCAGGACGGCGAGGTCGTTCCACACCTGCTGCTCGTCGTAGAAGAAGTAGTACTGCGCCCGGGTCTCCGGCAGTGCGCCGCCGACGACCACATAATGCCTGCCTGCCACGATGACTCGCTCACGGGCGAGGCGACCCTGGCCGACGAGCCGGCGCAGCCCCGAGGGGATCTGGGCGGCGCCGATGCTGCCGGACGTCTGTGGTGGCGCACCCCTGGCCAGAACCACCGCCGCCGAGGACTGGCCTCGCGCCGGAAGACCATTGAAGAACGCGCGGGCGTCCGGCTGGGTGTTCGCATACTGCAGGTTCACCACCGTCTGATGCACAGACCGGTTGGCCGAATCATCGAGCCGCGCGTTCCGCACCACGACGTAGGAGCCGACGGCGAGCACGCCTGTCGCGACGCCAACGGCCAGGACGAAGGCGATCGCGACCCGCCGCCGCAACCGAGTTGGCGCGACCGCGCCGCGATTCATCGCCCCCCTCCGGATCTATTGGCCGGCGCTCTCGGCGGTTCCAGCCGGTAGCCAACGCCCCGCACGGTCGTGATCAGGACCGGATGGGACGGGTCGGCCTCGACCTTTGCTCGGAGTCGCTGGACCGCAACGTTCACCAGTCGCGAGTCACCCAGGAACTCGTAGTCCCAAACGAGCTCGAGCAGCATTTCGCGCGTGAAAACCTGCCCGGGCCGGCGCGCAAACACGGACAGCAGCCGGAACTCCGTCGCCGTCAGGCTCAACTCACGGCCGGCGAGCGTGGCACGAAACCCGGGCTCGTCAATCATGATGTCACCCACGCGCCGTACCCCGTCCCCCTCCACCGCCTGAGCCCGGCGCAACACCGCGCGCATCCGGGCCACCAACTCGGCCAGACGGAACGGCTTGGACACGTAGTCGTCCGCACCAAGTTCGAGCCCCACCACCACGTCAACGGTGTCCGTTCGCGCCGTCAGCATGATGATCGGCGTACGGTGCGACCGGCGTATCTCCCGGCACACCTCGAACCCGTCGAGACCCGGCAGCATCACATCCAGCAGCACGAGATCGAACTGCTCGCGGGCGAACGCGTCCAGACCCTCTCGGCCGTCCCCGCATCCGATCACACGGAAGCCTGCCTGCTGCAACTCCAGCGTGGTGACCTCGCGAATCGACCGGTCGTCCTCCACGAAGAGCACGTTCGCCTCCACCGCTCAACCCTACGCTTCTCCAAACCGGGATTGGCGATCCCAGCCTTCGGCGGCTCCATGGGCTCCGCCTCGCAGCCGACCTACGAGGCGGAGCATGTTCTTTACGGCCCGGGTGCCGCCCCGCGGGTGCCTATTGCTTCCCCTGCACGCCGTGGATGCATGTGATTTCGCTGCGGTGCAGGCCGCGGCGACGAGCGGTGTACTTGCCGACGGTCGCAACCGCGGTGAACGGCCCCGGGCGGTCGCAGCGGGCGACCGAGGGCAGCGAGAACGTGTCATACCCACCCGGCTGGTAGTGAACGGCGAACCAGACCGGGTCACCTCCAAGGTCAACTCCAACTCCATGCCCGGCGGCGAGATGAGGCTTGGCCGACCCGCCGGGATTGTCTCCGCGGCGGCCCGGCCCAAGCGACGGGCTACAGGAACGGTGAGACGGGTAGGGGGATGGCGCCGTGCGGCCCGTGCATCCTGGTGAACCCCTTGGGGATCACAGGCTGCAGCCGGGCCAGATTCGACGGCGTCGGCGTGAGCAGCCGGTAGTTCGCCGTCATCCCGTAGAACGGCCTGGGCGAGCCGCCCCCCAGCTGGATGCGCTGGCGGATCGGCAGGTACGTGTGTGCGTCCACCCACAGGGTGCGCCGAAGCTGGCCGGCACGCCCGGTGCTGCCCACCGGCCAGGCGCGTGAGGCCGGGGTCGTCTTCCACACGAGCTTGAGGGCAGGGCGGCCGTCGACCGTGACATGACCCGCCACCCGCCACAGACCATTGGCGACCTCGTGGCGGAGCAGCGCAGGGTCGTCGGCCAGCGAGACGATCGCGTCCTGGTGCCTCGGCTGCGACGCCCAGGTGCGCGTCGGGTAGTCCACCGTCGTGATGCGCCTGGTCACGCCGCCGCTCCCGACGAATCCCTCTGCGAGCCCGCGGAAGTCCGGGCGCCGCGCCGTGTACAGCTCGGCCAGCTCGGAGATCGGATGTCCGCCGGGGGTCATGGACGTGAACCGGTACCGCGCCGTTGTGCCGGGTGGGGGAAGCGTCGGTCCCCACCACGAGACGCCGCGGGCGGTGACGGCGCCGTCCGCGCTGACTGTCGAGCGCGCCTCCAGCACCATCCCCGAGGCGGAATCGAACGCCGTCAGGATCGCCTGCCGCAGCGAGGGACGGGTCGCGGTATGGCCGGGCGTGGTCGTGGTGTGGCTCGACAGCTGGGCCACGGCCGCGGCGCCCGCCAGCAGACAGGCGGTCACGGCCACCACGCGGCGTCGCGGCACGGCGCGCCGCTTCGGCCTGGCCTGCGGGCGGAGCACCGACTCCCTGCTCGGCGCAAGCCCTTCCAGCGAGACGAGCGCGGCTCTCAGGTCGTCGTCCGATCGCCGCGGCGGCGACCCGGTCATGTCGGGGTGCTGTGTGGGCATGCCCCTGCCTCCGTTGTCGGCTGTTGTTGTCGAGGTCGCGGCGCGATCGGATCGACCCGCAGGGTCGCCAGAGCCCTGGCGGTGTATCCGCGAACCGTGGCCGGGCGGCAGCCCAGCACCTTGGCGACCTCCGAGTCGGAGAGCCCCTCGTAGTAGCGCAGCACGATCACCGTGCGCTGGCGCCGCGGCAGCCGTGCGAGCTCGGCGAGGAGTGCGTGGCGCTGGACGACCGCAGCGCCGATGTCCGGCGTCTGGCCGTCGCTCACGTCCTCCGCCGTGCCGCCCGGCACCGATCGCCACGAGCGTCTACGCCACGACAGGTACTCGTTCACGATCATCCTGCGCACGTACGCGCGACGCTGGTCCATCGGCCCGATCCTGTCCCACCGCGCGTTCGCCCGGATCAGGACCTCCTGAAGGACGTCCTCGGCAAGCCCCGTGTCACCCGTGAGCACCGCCGCGAACCGAAGCAGCGACCCCAGCTCTGCGTCCAGGAACGACTCGAATGTCATCCTCGGCTGAATCATGGCTCTCCACATCAGAAAACGCCGCGAGCACGCCGTTGCGTGGTCCTCGATTTGTGCATCTCCTGCAGTGACGCGCCGAGAGCAGGGAAGCCGCCTGGGTCGGCCGACGCCTCGTACGCAAACTGATCGCCAGGGAGGGAGGATGCTAAGTTGCCTAGACTCAGGCACGATGGCCTCGGAGGACATATGCGGCGAGGGCGGACACTCTTCTGGACGATTATCGGAAGCGTCGTAGCTGCAGTGGCGGTCGTGATAGCTTTGACCCAAGTCAACTCTGGCACGCCGCCAAAAGCAGCCTCTTCGTCCGTGCCTCCCAGTTCGGCCGGTGCAAGCCCTCCAGCTAGCGAGTCTGCCCCAGTGGTAGTTCCGAAGACTTCCAGCACGTCCTCGTTCTCATATCTCTCAGACCTGCATCCGTCCGGGGATCTCGGCGAGCTGGTAAACCCGGGTCCCGTCAAGATATCCGGATCGATTTACCCCAAGAGCATCTCGTTCTATTGTAACGTTGGTGACCCAACGGCGTTTCCTGCATATAAGCTAACGCATAACGCTCGCCGGTTCCAAGCCACTATTGGACTGGCGGCGGGGTCTTCCCCCCGATTTCCACGCGGCGTTGCTACTCGTTGGCGATGGGCGCACTCTCCGGACCCTTAGTGTCAGCGCCCGTAAGCCAAAAACCGTCGACATCAATGTAACAGGGGTCCATACCCTCCGACTCGAATGCTTCGGCTCCGGTAATTCGTATACCGGTGGTGAGGCCATCGCCGTAGCGTGGGGCAACGCACGTGTGTCAGGAGGACATTGACCGCGGAATGGCGGGTGTGATCGCCGGTCATCGACCGGGCGGTCGGCGGTGCGCGTAGACTCGCTCGGAGATGACGGCTGCTCGAGGTGAAGAGTATCGGCATCGGGTGGGGGACGTGACCCCGCAGGGTCGCGAGTCTTGGTTCCGGGTCAGCACGGTAACGCCGAGAGTTCTCGCGCTGAGCGAGTGCTACCACGGAATCGTTCGAGGGAGTCCGAAGTGCGGTAGGGCGCTGGTCGCGGCGAAGCGGGTGATGTGCGAGATCCGGTCGCCGTCGAGTGTCAGCACGAGCAGCCCGAGCGCGCGGCCGACGTCGGTGTGTGGGTCTTTGACGTACTGGCCGAACGCGGGTTGGGAGTTGGCCCGCGTCGGAATGAGGCGGTGGGGGTTGTCCCGTCTCGCGAAGGCATCGGCGTAGACCTGCTTGATCGCGTCGTGGCCTTGGTACTCGTGAGGCTCCGGAGGCATCGTCAGCCACGCGTCCTCGGCCAGCAGCGCGACGATCGGTTCCACATCTCCGCGCTCGAATGCGTCTGCGAACCGCGCTACGAGCTCGTGTTCTTGGGCTGATCGGGGGACCGGCGCTCGGTCGTGTGCCCGCGGCTCGCGTTCCTCGATCGTCGCGCGGGCGCGGATGAGCGCGCTGTTCACCGACGTGGGGGTTGTATCGAGCATCACGGCGACCTCGGTGGCGGAGAACCCCAGCACGTCGCGAAGCACAAGGACGGCGCGCTGGCGGGGCGGGAGGCGATGAAGCGCGGTGAGGAACGCGAGCGTTACCGCCTCGTGGGTCTCGTAGCGGGCTTCCGGACTGGCCGCGCCGTCGACGATGCCTTCGAGCAGTGCGTCGGGATAGGGCTCGAGCCACAGCACCTCTCCGTAGCGAGTGGGCTCCGGGGGTGTGTATGCCGGCCCGGGCCCTGTCCTGGGGCGCCTACCGCTGTCGCGCAGCATGTTCAGACAGCGGTTGGTGGCGATCCGATACAGCCAGGAGCGCAGCGTCGAGCGCTCCTCGAACGACTCCAATGCGCTCCACGCGGAGAGGAGTGTCTCCTGCATCGCGTCCTCGGCGTCCTGCACCTGGCCGAGGATCCGGTAGCAGTGCAGCTGCAGCTCGCGCCGGTAGGGGTCCGTGAGCGCCGCGAACGCCTGATGGTCGCCCGCACGGGCACGGATCAGAGCGGTGTCGTTCACGAGCGAAGTATGGCATCCCGGCTCACAACGACTGTGACACCACCGGTGCTCGAAATTCGTCGGCGAGTTCCTCCGCCAGGCGGGGTCAGAACCCGCGACAGGCAAATTCACGTTCTGATTGGACGACCAATGCGCACAAGCCGACCACCCCAAACGATCGATCGGGCGGGGACCTGGTCGGCATGGGGTGAAGCGTCGTCGTCGAGGAAAAGAGGCTCAAATGCTGCATCCCGATCTCGCTCGAGCGCTCGTCGCCGCTCACATCGAGGACCTACATCGCGCGGCCGCCCGGAGGCACACGATCAGCCTCGCCCGTCGCGTCGCGCACGAGCCACACGTGGCGGCCACTCCAATAGCGATACTGCGATCCGCGTCGACTCGGCTACGTGGTCTCGCGCGCGCGGGGCCTTTTTAGGCGGATGAGCCGCCGCGTCTCACACCTCATCGCGGGTTGGCGCACCGGGCTCTCTCGCCCCGTGCTCATCCTTCAAGGGGGAAACGCCCTCAACTACTTCGGTTATGGGCTCGTTCTTCCCTTTGAGATCATCTATCTCCACCAGATCCGTGGCTTCCCGACGTCGACGGCCGGACTGGTTCTCGCGGCGACCATGGGGATGTCCGCAATCGTCACCCCGCCGACGGGAGCGCTGCTCGATCGGTATTCCGCCAAAGCGATCGTGGTCGCAGGAAGCTTGGCGAGCGCCCTTGGCTACGCCGGCTTTGCCTTCGTCGAGCATCCCTGGGAGGCGTTTGCCTGCTCGGTTGTCAGCGGAGCGGGGCTCGGGGCGGCTGGGACGGCCAACCGAACACTGGTCGTCAGGTTGGTCACGCCTGAGCAGCGAGCGGCCGCCTTCGCCCTTAACCGCGTCGCCGGTAACTTTGGTATTGGCTTAGGCGCGACCGTAGCCGGCTTCGTCGTCGCAGCTGCACAGCGGCTCAGCTCGTTCCAGATTCTCTATTTCTTCGACGCTGTCACCTACGCCGGATTCGCGCTGATCGTGCTCGCTGCAGTACCGAGCCCGCGAGCCGTGGCCGTCGCAGCGACAGACGCCAAGGGGACAGGCTTTCGCGCCGTCGCTCGAGATCGGCTCTTCCTCACGGTGATCGCAGCCAATATCGTGCTCGTCGTCGTCGGCCACACGTTGTTCTCCAACATCCTGCCGCCGTTCGCAAAGGCCCACACACCAGTCGGTCCCGCCGAGATCGGAATCATTGTTCTCGTCAACACGTCCTTCATCGTCATCGCGCAGATCCCGGCGGTGCGCGTAGTGGCGCGGATGCGACGCACACACGCTTTCGCGCTGACAAGCGCGCTCTTTGCGGTCAGCCTGCTCGCGGTGCTGCCAGCGACGCTCATCCACTCGGCGCTCGCGGCGACCAGCCTCCTCGTCGGCGTTGCGATCGTCTTCGCGCTCGGTGAAATCGCCCACATTCTCGTCCTCGGGCCGCTCGTCGCGGACATGGCTCCAGCCCATCTGCTCGGCCGCTACCTGTCTCTCTACAGCCTGACCTTCACCCTTTCCCTGGCCATCGGCCCAGCGATTGGTGGCCTTCTCCTAAAGACCGCACCAGACGCCATCTGGTGGGGTGGTGCGGTTGCCGCGGTGCTGGCCGGAACCGTCCTGCTTCGACTCGGCGACCGCATCCCCGACCCACCCCATGAAGCACCCTCACCTCTTGCATCGGCGCCGGACGCCGCGTGAGTCCCCTCATCCGCAGACCGGGCGCGCGCTTTCGGCGCGTAGCACCCGGCCGACTGCACTTCCCCCAGTCCGTCATGAACTACCCGCGCGGCCCGAGCCGCCGACCGTCGGCATTCTCCCTCCGGGTCTGGGCGATCTTGTGCTCCTTGCGACGAAGTGGAATACTCGATCGAGTCGTCCCAAGGGCGAAGGCTCCAGAGAAGGCAGGGTGGGATCGTGGTGTGGATCCGGGTCGTCAAGCTGACGGGGTTGATGCTCGTGTCGGCGATGCTTGCCGCGAGCGCCTCATCCGCAGATGCAACGCACGGCGCCATTCGGGTGGCGGCGGGCCAGACGCCCCAGGGACCGTTGAACGGCCGAATCAGCTTCGGTAGCCCTGACCCGAAGATCGGCGATGTCACCCTCTGGACAGCTCGCGCGGACGGGACCGATCGTCGCCGCCTGACGCATGAGCCGAGCTTCTTTTCCGACTGGGCGCCGAACGGCAAGCTTATCGCGTACGACTTCTTCAACCCGGCCGCCGGCGAGGGGCACATCGCGATCATCCGGCCCGACGGTCGTGACAGGCGCCAGATCACCTTCGGACGGGGCCTCCAGGAGGTGCCACGATGGTCGCCGGAGGGACGCTGGATCACGTTCGACTCATCGCCGGTGACGCCCGATGACCCATCGTTCAGTACCTCGATCTGGATCATGCGCCCTGGCGGATCAGATATGCAGCGGATCACGCGTGGTGGCTTCGACATCGAGCCTGTGTTTTCGCCCAACGGCGCGAAGATCGCGTTCGGCCGCATCGCCGGCGTGAACGCGAACGGCGACCAGCTCGAAGCGCTCTACATGGTGAACGTCAAGGGCAAGCTCCTGCGTCGCGTCATCCCTGCACGGGCCGGGTTGGAGCACCCAGACTGGTCGCCGGACGGTCGCTGGATCACATTCAACATCGAGCCGCTAACCGCTGGTACGGCGGCGGCCGGCGCGATCCTTGCCGTCCACCCCAATGGCCGCGGTCTGCACGTCCTCCGCCGCGCGACTGCGCGCCTTCGCTTCTTCAAGGCCGTCTGGTCGCCTGACGGGCAAAAGATGCTCTCTGGCTGCCACGACCTTCGCGACGACCTCGACAAGCTGTGCGTCATCGATGTCGCGAGCGGACGGGTGCACATCACGCTAAGCCGGTCGCCATTCCCGGTCAATTTTCCGGCTTGGGGGCCTCGAGCGAAGGGCTAACACGGAGCGTGGAGGACGCGCTTGGGGAACTTGGTGTGCAGCGGGGGGCCGAGTCTGCGTCGACCGGCGGCGACCGCCTTCGGAGGTCATGGGTTTGACGGGAGGGGCATTCCGACGATCGTTCGCTCCGCAGCGGGTGACCAAAGGCCGGACCACAGGACGCGCCCACGGGCGACCGCGAAACCGGAGATGGGGTGCCGGGTGCGGTGGATGCGCCGGTACACACCGGTGATGGCGTTCAGCATGAAGATTCCGCGTTTCGTCGTGAACACGAGCTTCGTGCCGGTGGCGAAAAGACCGCCGTAGTTGAGCGTAGGAGCGAGCACGGTCGTCCCCAGCAACGTCCCGGCCGACGTGTATCGACGAATCTCGTACGCTCCGCTGGTTGTCTGGGAGAGGACGCCGAGGATGGACTGTGAGAGCGCGATCTCGAGGATGTCATCCGGGACGGTGACGGTGGCGATAGGCGCCCCGGTAACCGCGTCCAAGATGTCGATCGATTGGGACGGCTGGAAGCTGTTGGTGCCCAGGATCAGCGGCACGTCGGCGAGCCGGCGTCCCCGGGCGGCGAACACGGCAGGGGCTCGTGCACCGGGCACGGTGACGGGCCCCATCGGCGTGAGTCGCCGCACCCTCCCGCCGGTATGGATCTGGTCGCAGATGCCGCCCGAACAGGTCGTTCCCGCGGCGATATCGAGGGCGCCGTAGAAGAGCCGGTTTCCGCCGGACGCCAGACCGTTCAGTATCTTCAGCCCGGACACGCCCTGGGTGCAACCGTCGCCGCCGCAGCCACGAGCGCGGAACGTCGCCACCACGTGCTTATCGCCAAGGCGCGCGGCCGTCAGCAACGTCGAGACGGTCACGTGCCGGTATCCGAAGCCCTGAGACCACATCGTCCGAACGCCTGCCAAGGCCAAGGCCACCGGAGCCTCCCGGGGTGCGAAGCATGAGGTCAACCGAGCTTGGTGGTGGGTACGCAGGTTGAGCCGAAACACGCTGTAGCCGCGACGGCAGGCGCCGACCTGGATCCACGCGATCCGATCACCGGCCGCGGTGAACTCCCAGATGGGTCGCGGCGTTCGCACGACCACTCGTACCGCAGCCTCCGACGGCGCGGCAAATACCGCGACCGTCGAAACACCCAGCAGCGCGATCCACCACCGCACCTGCCGCCTCCACTCGCGAGCCCACTTGGTCGCTGACGACCGCGACTCTACGCCCTGACATGTACCCGTTGCAACCAAACACGAGCCGGTCACCCGGTCAGTGACTCGCCGCGCCCCGGTCGCCTGGTTCGCGGCTCGAGAACGAGACGACCTTACTACGGACGGATCGCGATCAACGCAGGCGACTGGCAGGGAGCCATCATGGCGTGGCGGAACCACCTCGACGACGAGCTTCGGGCCGGCCATCGGGGCGGAGCCTCAACCACCTTCGCGTACCTCGCCCATGCGCTCGCCCACGTCGGCCAGTTGGACGAGGCCGAGCGACTCGCCGCCGAGGCGGTCGAGTACGGGAGCCCCGACGACGTCATAACCCAATGTATCGCGGCATCTGCCTACGCCCTCATCGAGTCGGAACGCGGCGCATTCGACCAGGCCGCCTACCATGCGCAAGGCGCTATGCAGATCGCTGATAACACTGACTGGCTCACACTCAAGGCAGAGGTCCATCTCGACCGAGCCGAAATTCATGCCCGCAGCGGCGATATCGCAAGCGCTCGCGCATCGGCCCAGGAAGCCCTCGCCCTCTTCCGCGTCAAGGAGAGCCTGGTCGGCCAAGATCGCGCCGACGCTGTCATTGCCGCACTGGATCGCCGCGCCCGAGCGTAACGCCCGTTGCTAGAAGACCGATGTGGCCGGGAGCGGCGCAGCCCCGACGTGCTGGAGCACCTGGTTGTAGGCCGTGAGGAAGGCCCGCTTGGCGCCGGTCGCCGCGGTGTCGTTCGCCTGCGCGGCAGCCAGGGTGACGGTCGCCTCCGACGGACTCCCCGAGGCGGAAACCTGCACCCAGCGCAGATAGAGACGATCGGACTCGAGGGACAGACGCAGCGCCCGCGCGAGCAGGAGGTGCGCGTCCTGGGCCACGGCCGGCGGAGCGCTCTGCGTCACCATCGCGAGCTCCTGCTCCCGGTGCGCGATCACCTGCTCGAGCGTCTGGACGCTCCCGCCCGGGTCCGTCGCCGCTTGCTGGATCGCCGCGCCGGCCGCCTGGACGTCCTGGTGTGACTGCACGAGGAGCTTGGCGACGGCCTGGACGTATGACACGTCCGGTGACACGACGTCCGTGGATGAATCAGTACCCGCGGGGGGCGTCACGGACGGGCTTGGCGTTACGCCTACCACGGATCCACCGCCCGACGATGTTGAAGGTGTGTGCGCCTGAGACGCGACGACGGCGAGCACGAGGCCCGTGACCACGCAGGCGGCGAGCGGTGAGAGGATCCGGCGGCCGCCGCGCACCGGACGCTGCCACGGCTTGAGCGCCGCGGCGAAGTGGCGATCGGGATGGTCACCCATGGCTCCCCGGAACTCGGCCAGGCCGTGGCTATTCGTCACGGATGCGAACGCGAGCAGATTGAGATACCGGTTCGTGAGATGCGGCCACCCGGAGAACAGCTGCGCGAGCCTGGGGAGACGACGCTGCCGAACCTCCGCGGCCTGATCCAGGACACCGCGGACGGCGAGCTGAGGGGTGAGCTCCTTCCCGACCAGAAGGCGGTTGAGGACGCCGAGCGACGGGCGCAGATCTCCGCAGCACGCGAGCCCGATCTGGTCACCGGAGTATGCGGTCGCACGCTCGTATGGCATCAGGAACAGGTTCAGGAACTGGAGCTGCTCGATCCCCTGCAGGATGACCAGCGCCGGGGAGAACCGCATGTGCCTTGCCTTCAGCGCGCCGACGAACCGCGCGATGAGAAACGTCAGCTCGGGCCGACGCTCGCTCTTCAGGAGCTCCGCGACGAGGCTGCCCTCGAGCACGATCACGCGCTGCCCGAGATACGAGGTCAACGTGGCCGGCGATCCACCATGCTCCACGACGTAGACGTCGATCGGCCGGTCGTAGCTCAGGACCCCACGGATGTCCCGGACCAGCCGTTCGAGCTCAGGCAGGCTCTGCTCGGTCACGCGAACCGCATTCCCGAGCAGTCGCGCCCGAAACACCTGGATGCCGACCCAGGCCGAGATCGAGAGCATCACGATGACGACCGCTCCGGCTCCCAGCGCGACAACTCCTCCGGCAGCGAAGACGAGGATCGCAAAGCTTCCGAGAACGCTCGTGAGCACGGCCATCGCGAGGTGATACCGACTCCGCTCTGATGGATGCAGGAGCGGCCGGATATCACCGCCGCGCAGACATGCCGAAAGGTCTATGCCTGCATCCGATCCTCGCGTAGCCGCACTGCCGGGAGGGTGCAACGTGTGTGCGCCTGTCGTATATGTGCTCATCGCCTGCCCTCTTCGCTAGCCCTATGTTGCAGAGGACGGCGCGCGCGTCCGCGATCTTCCACACATGCCGCCGGCCGCGGGCCCACGAGCCGGTACCGTTCTCCGCCGGGAGCCATGCGCCGCACCAACGGCCGGCGTGGCGACCCATTGGGCGCATCTCATCGGACGCGCCAACTGCGGTAGGCGGGTAGAGTCGCCTGCTAGTGGTGCGTAACGTGGTCGAACGGCTGGCCGCCGCCGATCTCAGTGGCGGTGTCGTTGTGCCACGTTCGGCCGAATTCGATCGCCGGCGGCGGATCTGGAACGCCGTCGTTGATCGACACCCGGCCGCGATCGTCCGCCCGACGACGGCGGATGGGGTTGCGGCGGTAGTCCGCGCGGCTGCGGAGTGCGATGCCCTGCTGAGCGTGCGCTGCGGCGGCCATAGCTTTCCCGGCCACTCGACTTGCGATGGCGGGGTGGTGCTGGAACTCTCGGCGATCAACTCGGTATCGGTCGACCCTGCTACCAGGCGCTGCGTCGTGGGCGGCGGAGCACTGCTCGGCGACGTCGACCAGGCCGCAGTGCCGCACGGCCTCGCCGTCCCGGTCGGGGTGGTCTCGCATACCGGCACCGGCGGACTCACCCTGGGCGGCGGGATCGGGTGGCTGAGTCGGCTGCACGGCTTGACGATCGATTCGCTCGTCGGGGTCGACATCGTCACTGCCGACGGCGCGCTGCGGCGCGCAAGCGCAGAGAGCGAGCCCGACCTGTTTTGGGCGCTGCGCGGCGGCGGCGGCAACTTCGGCGTTGCGGTCGCGTTCGAGTTCGAGGCGCGGGTGGTGGGCCCAGTCTCGGCTGGGAAGTGGGTGTATCCGCTCGCGGACATCCACGACGCCATGCTGGGCGCGGCCGAGCTGGCCGGCCGGGCGCCGCGGGAGCTCACGGTCTCGTTCTCGGTAACACGGCTCGGCGTCGCCGTCACAGCGCTCTGGGCGGGCGTGCCTGCACGCGCCGACGCCGCGCTCGCGCCGCTCGGGCGGCTGACCACCTCCGCGGCCGGCAGATACGGCCCGATCTCGTTCCTCGACCACCAGAGCCGGAACGACGAGCACTCGGCCTGGGGCCGCCGCTACTACGCCAAGGGCGGCTTCGTCCGCCACCTTGACGCGGCCCTGGTCGACTGCATAGCCGACGCGGTCGCCGAGGGGCCGACCGACCACTCCGAGGTCTACGTCCCCCAGCTCGGCGGAGCGGTCGCAGACGTTGACGAGCACGCCACCGCCTACTCGGGCCGAGAGGCGGGCTTCTACTGGCTCGTCGAGCCGATCTGGGACGACCCTGCCGACGACGCCCGCTGCCTGGAGTGGGGCAGGCGTCACGGCGGCCGACTGGCCGCGCTGTCGATGGACACCAACTACGTCAACGAGCAGGCCGACACCGGCGGCGACTTCCCGGAGCAGGCATACGGCAGCTCAAAGTACCAGCGCCTCCGCACCATCAAGACGCGCTACGACCCCACGAACCTGTTCCGGCTCAACGCCAACATCGAGCCGGCCAGCGCAGCTGCAGGGTCATCTGGACTGCGGCCCACGTAACCAAGTGACATGCGTCGAGGTCGAGGGCAGCGCTCACCACGGAAGGCATGACCGTTCGTGCGGCGTTTCACCCTCTCTATCTACTCTCCCGCCTTTCCTTGACGGGAAGGCTGTTGGCAAGGCCCAGGAGGTGCGAACCGTAACGGTCGGCCTCTTCCGTGGCCCGGAGCCGGGCCGGGCCCGCTCGGTCTCCACAGCGATCCGGGGGCCACTTCGAGGTAATGGACGTCTGCGACGCCAGGCAGTCCCCCGTCTGGTAGACATGGTTCGTCGTCGTCACGTGGATTGTGTCGTCAGCCACGATCGATCCACCGGGTTCGTTGTCAGCAGCGTCGGCGCGGATGGCACCCTCCGGGGGGCCTAGGGGTGTCCGTGCCACCAGCGCTGAGATTCTGCGACGGGTGTGGCCACGCGCGATGCGGAAGGTGACGCGCTGCTTCAAGACACGGTGACGGACGTCGATGAAGTGAATACCGGCCCGGAGGCACCGGGCGCAAGAGGAGGAGCGACACAGTGAAGCGCACCATCGTCATCATCCTGGCCGCACTCGCGGCGCTGGTGGCACCGGCTGCCGCGCAGGCGGCCACTCGCCACTACACGACCGTGATCGCCATGCACCCAGTGGCGCACCACGGGTGCTCCCAGGCGCCGCAGCGCTCGACCGACTCGTGGGTGGTGACGTGCGGCGGCGGACGCGGCGGGTACGCGACGTGGGCGTTCAAGATCCCGAGTAGCGCGACCAGCTGGCAGATGAGCAGCTACTGGGCCACCCAGGTTGCTCACACCAGTTACGGCCGCTCGTGGCGTGCGGGAGGCTTCTGGTACCAGAACATCCACGTGGCCGCCTTCTCAACGGTGAGGTTCGCGCGGGTGCAGTGGATGTGGGTCACCCCGTAAGGAGAACTAGCTAGCCCTGCCGCGTGACGGGCGCCACAAAGCGTCGGCTGCGCGGCGGGGGCGGAAGTGGCATCCGGAAGAGGGTGCCGTGCCGGGAGAAGTGTTGTGGGTGGCGGTGCGGGGCGGTTGAGTACCGACACCATGCGCCAAGCCAGCCGGAATTCGGGCGGGCGTCGACGCGCTAGGAACCGTCGATGCCGGGGGATCGGCGCCGCAGGCTGTCATGACCGCTTGGGCGAAGGTCTCGACGACGGGGCTGCTTGGGATGGAAGCGAGCGAGTGCGCGCTGAGCGGGTCTCCGCCCTCGCGATGTCGCCGTCCCGGGCGTCGACCTCGGCGAGTCGAGGTGTGCACATATGCCTGGCGGAGGGGCCCGCGTCTCAAGGTTTCGTCGCGTTTGGCCGAAGACGTGATCGGCCATCCCTCTACCTGGGAGCACTCGCGGTGAAGACCTGCCCTTATTGCGCGGAAGACATCCAGGACGCCGCCGTGATCTGCCGCTACTGTCAGAGGCAGGTCGCCCAAGCGTCGATCGGCACTCCGACGATCGCCAGCGACTCGCTCCTGGCGGCGGCCGGCGGACTCGACTCAGGACCGGCCAAAGGCCCACGGCCAGCTCGCAGTCGGACTGGGCGTTACGGTTCGCACCTCTTCGCGGCCTCCCAACAGCCTTCCCGTCAAGGAAAGGCGGGGAGAGAAGATAGAGAGGGCGAAACGCCGCAGAGGCGGGCGAAGAGATCCTGCGTGGATGCACCGACTGTGCCGGGTTCGTTGGTTCTCGGGCCACGCGGCTAATGCCAGGGCCATTGGAGTACGCCGCCGCCCCAGCTTGCTCCTGGGCCGAAGGCGTAGCTGATGCTGCCTTGCGGACCCGTATATCCGGCGCCGGTCTGCGCGGCATAGGCTGAGTTCCCATTCATGGTGCTCGCCTGGAGCTCGACTCCGAGACCTAGGTAGCTGTCCTACCTACGGACGTTGTGAACGCGGGTGATGGGTGGTCGGTCGCCGATGGCGCTGTGTGGTCGTCGCCGGTTGTAGTGGTTGAGCCAGTGTGGCAGAGCGGCGTTTCGGTGTCGATGCGTCTGGTAGGCGAGTCCGTATGCCCATTCGCGGGCCATCGTCTGGTGGAAGCGCTCGACTTTCCCGTTCGTGCGGGGGCGGTACGGCTCGGTCTTGAGGTGTCGGATGCCGTGACTGGCGAGCAGTTCGCGCAGTGAGCGGTTGTGGACGTAGGCGAATGCGTTGTCGGTCATCAGCCGTCTGGCGATGATGCCGTGCTCGGCGAAGTAGGCGAGTGCGCGCTCGACGAAGCCGGTCACGGTGGCTGCCTTCTCATCGTGGTGGAGCTCGACGTAGGCCAGGCGGGAGTGGTCGTCGACGATCGCGTGCGCGAAGTCGTAGCCGACCCTTGTCTCGGCGCTCGCCCAGCGGCGTGACCGTTGTGAGCGGTCGCCGGTGACGCGGTGACCCGGTCGCAGGAAGCGCGCATATCGGCTGGTGTCCATGTGCAGCAGATCGCCTGGGCATGGCCACTCGTAGCTGTTGGCCGGCTCTTTGACGGTCAGCGGGCGCCGTGACAGGCCGTGGCGGCGCAGCACCTTCCACACAGTCGAGTGCGCAAACCCGGTCACGGCCGCGACCAGGCGCGGCCCCCAACCGGTCTGGCGCCGACAGTCACAGATCCGCTCCTGAAGCTCGGTGGCCAAGAGCCGCGGCGAGCAGTGCGGCCTGCTCGAGCGGTCCACCAGCGCCTGCGGCAGACGACCACCCTCCGCCCACCGATGCCACCACCGATGCGCCGTGGCAGGCGACACGTTGAAGGCAGCCGCAGCCGCCTTCAACGACAGCCCCGCCTCGACCGCCTGCACCAGCGCAAGACGCCCACCCAGTCCGAGCTTCGCGTTAGCGTGCAGCAACATCCGCGCCCTCCTTTGAGCGTGAGTCCGGGAATACCCACAGCCTCAAAGGAGGGCCGGACGTACCGTCAACCGTTCACAACCTCTGTGGGCGGGACAGGTAGCTACCGCCGTTCAGACTCCACCCGCCGACGAAGTTGTCGATGTCTGAGTTACATACATCTACGCCGCCCCCGCTGGTGACGATGAACGGCGCCTGGGATTGAGAGAAACACGTACCCGTGGCTGGTGTCATCCATCTCCACGCATCGAAGATGCCTTCACGCTTGGGTCGGGAACTTGAGAATCTTGGCCTCGCCGAGCGTTCCGGCGGACATTGGTATTCGGTCGAGGAGAATGCTGCGAAGCTCTACCTTTGTTACTTGGCGACCGTTTTCGCCTCGTCGCCATCTTTTCGCATGCGACCCATCACAGACGACGCCTCTTCTCTCCGCGCCTTCGCCCGCGAAGGCTTTGAAGATCTGCAGACAAACCTGGCATTGAATGCGGATCGGACTTCAGTGCTCCGGAGCGTGCTTCCCGTGCCTGTCGATTCGCTGCCCATCAACACAATTGCTGCGTTTAAGCAGGAACACAGCGGAGAACTTAGACGGTTCCGGAGGTTCGTGGAGACTCATCTGATCGAGTTGGCCCAAACTCAACCGGCACTTCGCGATGAACGGGTTCGACTCTTCACGGAGGAGCTCAACGATCGGAAGGCCCAGATCGTCGAGCTATATCTCCATGCAGGATGGCGCAGGCCGAAGTTCGCGACAATTTGCACGATTCTCGGAGGCGCGATCGGACTTGTCACGGGACTCGAAGCCGCCGGGGCACGGGGGGCTGTCGCCGTCGTCCCCCCACTCCTCGCAGCGGCATACGCAGCGCTTGGAGAGACTCGGCCACAGCCGCCGGACATGAGTAGCGATCCCCTGGCCTACGCGGTGTCTTACCGCCGGATCCTTCCCCCTTGGCGACCCGCGGCGTAGATTCCACTGCCGTTGCCCGTGGCTGCCGATGACTGGCCATCACGGGGTCCGCACCAGGCGGAGCCGGTCCTCCTACACGGCGAGTGAGCTCGGCGGGTGCCATGCCACCGTGTCTGGCATCGCCACGCTCAACTCGGGTGCCGCCGCCGCCGATGGTTTAGCGGCAACCCGAGCCGGAGGAGGGCACCGGTCATGACCGCTATCCGCCGCAGGATGATCACTGCGTTCCTCGTCGTCGTGTTTCTCGCCGCGGCGACGGGCTCCGCTAGCGCCACCACGCCGGTCAAATGGCTCTCGGGAGAGTAGATAGAGAGGGCGAAACGCCGCAGTCGCCGGTTCTCCCGGTGCTAAGTGAGCGCCGCCGGCTCGAAAGGGAAGTCCGAGAACAGCACAGTGCTCCTCTCTGTGAGGAGCACCTTACCTTGGCGCCCCCAGTCAGAACGGGTACGGCGTGATCGTGCGCGGGTCAGTCGGGTTCGACGAGGAGATCGAAGAGGTCGTCGATCTCGGCTTCCTCATGCGCGTCTTCGAAATCACGGTCTTCCGGCTCTTTTGCCTCTTCCTCGTACTGGCTCTCGAACTCCTGTCGCTCCAAATACTCGGCTTCAAGCTGATCAAGGCTTCCCAAGAGATCCACGCCGAACTCGTCTGCCAGGCTCATGAGTTCGTCGTGCAGACCCTCAAGTTCGCTTGAGTGGCCCCCGCCTGGCCGGTGCAGATCTTGCCCAGTCTGCGGAGAGGGGCATCAGGCGAGCCCTCGGATGACCCCACCGTATGCCGGAATCCCCGTATCCAAGCGGAATCCCACCGCGAGTCAAAGGGGCATGTCCGTTTGGGGACACGCGACAGCCCGCCGGCGTTTTTTGCCACCCACGATCGACCCCGAAGGGGGCCGCCGGAGCCCGATTTCGCACGCACCGCCTGCATGCCGCCGTAAACAGCGACTACCCCGGCACGTTTCTAAAGGGGGACTCACCCCCGGAAGCGGCCGCGATCAGCCTGGTTGACCCAACCGCGAAGGGTAACCGTGTCGGCTCTACCCGTGCCCGATCGAGCGAAACCGGAGAACGACTCCGGAAGGGGAATCACAGATGCCCCCACATGCCCCAGAGCCGACGCGGGAATCCCAGTCACAGAGCCGAATCGGGCGGGGGGAACGAGTCCTCCCTTTTGGGAGAATGCGACAAGACGCCTGGCCCGCCGTTAAGCAGAACATGCCCGCAGGGGCCGAGAAGAAGCTGGTGGTCGCGGTCAATGTCAATCAGAACGGCGGGCCCTGGGCTTCGTCTGAGGCCACTCCGAGTAAGCCGGCCGTCTTTATTCAGGACAAGAGTCGCCGCTATCGCGTCAAGGCCTTCCTCGAATCGTCCTGCAAGGGCGTTTGTGAGACCGAGGGCTACAGGGTCTCCGGGGCTGCCAGGCACAAGCTGATGGTGATTCCCAGCTGTCAGTATGCAAACAAGGTCTTCACCTGTAGCAAGATCCGAGTCGTCAAGGTCTACTAAGTCTTAGCTGGGCCACTGGCGTGAAAGCCGGCGACTCGAGTCCGACAGCGAGAGGCGTGCCGCCGCCGACGATCGCCGCTTCGTCCCTAACAGTGCGGCGTATCTCCGTGGCGTGTCCGATCGAAATCTTGCGGGTTCGATTCCCGCCGCCTCCACTTTTCCCGCTAATCGGCGCTTTTCGATCGGAACAGTTGATCGGAAAGCGCGTCGATCGGAATAGTTGTCCGCGTCAGGTGAGAGGACGCTCGCCCATGCCAGGTTGCTGTCCGCATCTTAGAAGTCGCTCTCAGAGAAAGCCGCGGATTCCCCGAGGCTGACGAGCATTTCAGGCGAGGGAGTCGAGGGCCAAGGCGATGGCCTCGTCCGCGGTCAACCCCTGACCTTCCGCCCATGCCTTGGCGAAGGCGGCATCGTCGAGCTGGGGACGGACGGCGGCGAATGTCTGATCTCTGATCTTGGCGATGTGCGCAGGCATGGCTCCAATCTCCTTGAGCCGTGCCGCGGAGCTGGAGAGAACTCGGGCGGCGATCTCGGGTCGCCCCGATAAGGCGAGGATGCGTGCGAAGCGACAGACGCAGCCTGCGACCATGAGAAGGTCGCCGAGGTCGCGGAAGATCTGATGGCTATCGGTTGTCAGCGGGACGGCGTCCTGGACACGACCTTGGTCGAGCGCGACGTCGGCGAGGGCGCCCAGCGCGATCCCCTCGGGAAATGGGTCGTGGGCCTCCCGGGCCTCACGGAGTATCTCTTCGTATAGCGCGCGGGCGCGGTCGAGGTTGCCGCCCTCGTAGTGCGCCCAGGCGTGGGCTCGGGCTGCCCGCAGAGCGTAGTGTCGGTCGCCGAGCTCCCGGAAATCTCGCACGCTCTCGCCGAAGAGCGCCTGCGCTCTCGGCCAGTCGCCTTCCTGTCCGGTCGCGTAGGCAACCATCAGTCGAGAGAAAGCGGTGCCCCAGGCATCACCGAGCTTCTTGTAGAGCCCAAGCGCTTTCCGAGCCCAACGGCCGCCCGCTGGCATGTCGCCGCTCGTCAGCGCCATGTCCGCCGCTCCGCTGAGCGCCTGGGCACGAGCCGGCGTCGGACGCGCGTCCGAGCGGAGCGCGTCTTCGACGCGACGGCGCCCTTCCACCAGATGCCCCTTTTGATCCCAGAAGCGCCAGAGTGACGCTGCGAATCGCATGACACGGTCGCTCTCGCCGGACGCGTTGAACCAGTCCATGGCTGCGCGCAGGTTGTCGTGATCGCGCTCAAGGGGATCGATCCATTCCTTTCGGCTCCCGACCCCGATGAGATTGGGCTCCGTCTTCTCCGCGAACACCAGGAAGTACTCGGCATAGCCCCTTTTCAGCTCGTCTACCGCCGGCAACTGTTCGAGTCGCTCGGATGCGTATTGCCGAATCGTTTCGAGCATCCAGAAGCGATCGTCCCCGCGTGCGAGAACAAGGCTCTTGTCGACGAGGGACTGGAGCGTATCGAGGTCTGTCTCGCACACCCTTTCCGCCGCGTCGAGTGTGCAACCGCCCGCGAAAACGGCGAGGCGGGCGAAGAGCTGTTGCTCCTCGCCAGTGAGGAGCTCGTGCGACCACTCGATCGTCGCGCGCAGGGTCCGCTGCCGCGGGTCGACTCCTCGCTCTGCCCTGAGCACGTCCAAGCGGCTCGAGAGGCGCTCGAGAAGACGCTCCGGGGGAATGACTCGCACGCGAGCCGCTGCTAGCTCCAGCGCGAGCGGCAGCTGCTCGAGTCGAGCGCACAGCTCCGGCACTGCCTCGACGGCGGCGAAGCGCGGCATTACCCCGCGCGCCCGCGCAAGGAAGAGCTGGGCGCCATCGTCGGGCTCGAGGGGAGGCACTGGGTACACCTGCTCGCCCGGAACGCGAAGCAACTCGCGGCTGGTTACGAGCAGCGTGAGATTCGGGCACGCAGCAAGCAGGTCCGGGAGACCGTCGGCCGCATCGAGGACCTGCTCGAAATTGTCGAACAGGAGAAGCAGAGACTTGTCGGCGATGCGCTCGGCAAGGTCGCCCTTGGCACCGAGCACCTGCCGTGCGGCCTCGAGCACGAGCCGCGAGTCGCGTAACGGCGCGAGCGCCACCCAGAAGACCCCGTCGGGGTAGTACTCGACAGCCTCGGCGGCTGCCTGCAGGGCGAGGCGTGTCTTTCCCATCCCACCAGGCCCGCTCAGCGTCAGCAGCCGCACGTCAGCCTGCTCCATCAGCGCGAGCACCTCAACCAACTCCTCCTTACGACCCAGGAACGGCGTCGCCGGGATCGGCAGGTTCGTTCGGTACTGACTCCTCAGCGGCGGAAACTGCTCGTCACCGAGCTGATAGAGGCGCTCCGGGGCCGGAAGATCCTTGAGCCGATGCTCGCCGAGATCGCGCAGCGAATCGGCCCTGACGAGGGCGGCGGTTGCAGCAGAAAGCAGCACCTGCCCGCCGTGCGCGCAGGCGGCGACCCGTGCTGCGCGATGGACGTCTGCCCCCACGTAGCCCTCCTCGGTCAACAGCGGAGCACCCGTATGGAGACCCATGCGCACGGGCAGCGACAGCTCCCCCTGGGCCTCGCGCGCCGCTTCGAGGGCACAGGGTGCGGTCGGGAACGCGAAGAAGAACCCATCGCCCTGCGTATTGACCTCGACGCCGCCGTGCCGCGTGAAAGCCTCACGGAGAACCCTCCGATGTGCGCCAAGCACACCCGCATACCGCTCAGGGCCAAGTTCGTGCAGCAGCCTCGTCGAGCCCTCAATGTCCGTGAAGACAAACGTCACCGTCCCCGCCGGGAGCTCAGACTGCACCTGACGATTCTCCCTCGTCTAGGGTCGCGTAACCAGCGCAGCGAACGATCCGCACCCGCTGTAGGCGTTCGTCAGTTGGAATCTTGCGCGGGTTCGATTCCCCCCGCCTCCATCGCAACTAGCTCAACCAAGCCGATCTCGCGCCGGACGTTCGATTGACAACGGCTTGAGGGTTGGCCCTTCACGCCCCGATCGTAGACCGTTTGCGGGCGCCGAGTGAGTCATGCGTCAATCTCGGCGTGCGATCCCAATCGGACGACTGTTTGCGCCCGCTTGCTAGTCGTAGGCGATCGCAGGCTCCGGGCCTTCGATACTGTCCTTTCCGGCTGCGAGACTCGGGCCATGAGCAGCCCACAGAACCTCTTCACAAGCGGACTTCGCAACGCTGTCTCCCATGGTCGCGCCGTAAGCGAAGAAGACTACGCGTTCCTCGTGGAGCTGCGGACTTGGTTGATCGACGGGGAACTCAGGAACGATCTTTAGCGGCTGCGGAGAGGAGAAGAGGTTTCCGTGGTTTCGAGCGCTCCCGCGAACAGGCGGATTTCTAAGCGTGGGCGTACGGCTCGCACATCCCGGGAGCCTGTCAAGAGCCCCTGCCAGTACCCAGACGCCAGTTCACCGGTCGTGGCCGCCGGCTCTCTCGTCGATCGAATCGGACGGGGCTCCGGGGGTCGGCGATGAGACCGCGTTACGTTTTGCACCTCGTTGAGAGCCGCCAACAGCCTTCCCCGCCCTTCCTTGACTCCGTCCGACCCCTCTGCAACACTGTGATCCGAACACACGTTCGACCCCAGGAGGGCGGCGATGGATCTGTCCCAGCGGCAGAAGGAGATTCTCGACTTCGTGAACACCCACGTGGATGCCAACGGGTATCCACCGACGGTGCGCGAGATCGGCCAGGCGGTCGGCCTGACCTCGCCGTCCACCGTGCACGCACATCTGGCGAAGCTTGAGAGCGCGGGACTGATCCGGCGCGATGCGACGAAGCCGCGCGCGCTCGAGGTGATCGAGGGCGGACGGTCGCGTCGTGCGCCCGTCGCGGACCGCGTCCCTGCCGCGCCCATGGGTGCCACTGTCCTGCCCCTCGTCGGCCAGGTGGCCGCGGGCTCGCCGGTGGTCGCCGAGGACCAGGTCGAGGAGTACCTGCCCCTGCCCGATCAGTTCTGCCGTGACGCCGACTTCGTGCTCGCCGTGCGCGGCGACAGCATGATCAACGCGGGCATCCTCGACGGCGACTATGTGGTCGTGCGCCGCCAGTCCGACGCCCGCAACGGCGAGATCGTCGTCGCCCTGGTGGGCGACGAGGACGCAACGGTGAAGCGCTTCTTCCGCGAGAACGGCCGCGTGCGGCTGCAGCCGGAGAACGATGCGCTCGAGCCGATGTACCCCGAGCAGGTCTCGATCCTGGGGAGCGTCCAGGCGGTGTTCAGGCGGCTATGACCATGGCGCTGACCCGTCCAGGCCCCGGTGGCCAGATGCTCGAGGACGTCATCCTGGCGGCGCTTGCCGCTGGACGGGTGCGCCAGGCCGGCCGTCGCCCGGCATGTCCGGTCTGCGGCGAGGCGATGTGGACGTTCGACCGCGAGGGCGAGAGCGCCGAGCTCTGCTGCAGCGGCTGCGGCTCGCGGCTCTCCGACGCGGAGGATGCCGGCGACCGGGAGCTGCGGCTGATCGCCTGACGGCACGCCCTCGCGCTCGGAACCACCCGGCGACTCGCGCGACGGCTGCAACAATCGAGTGGTGCGCGTGACCCGTCGCCAGATGCTCGTGTCGGGATCGATGCTGCTCGCGAGCGCCTGCACGCGCCCCGGCAGCAGCTCGGCCCCGCAGCGCTTCGGCACCCGACTCTCGGGCCCGAACGTGCAGGTGCTCGACCGCCACCTCGTGCTGGCGCTGCCGAAGGATGCCGTCGACCCGGCGACGGTCTCGTCGTTCGCGGCCGACTTCGGGGTCAGGACGCGCGTCGTCCAGGGTCGGCTGAACGACCTGACCGACGTGGGGGAGGCCGACGTCGCGCTCGTCGACGACGCCACGCTCGCGAGCCTCGTCTCGCGCAAGCTCGTCGAGCCGATCGACCGCAGCCTCGTCGCGAACCGCAAGCTTCTGCTGCCGCCGTTCGACAATCCGCCCTACGACCGCGGCAATCGCCACGGCGTGGCGAAGGACTACGTGACGGCCGGGTTCGCCGTCTCGACTGCCGCCGTCGCGGCGCCGCCGTCCACATGGCGCGGCTTCTTCCGCCTCGCGTCGACGCTCCCCGGCCGCGTCGCCGTCCCGCCCGACCGCGACATGGTGATCGGCGCCGCCCTCACCGCCGCGGGCCACGACTGGAACTCCTCGTCGAGCTCCGACCTCTCCGACGCCGCGGACATCCTCCTCCCGCTGCGAAACGCGCTCGTCATCGACGGCACCGTCGCCCGGCGCGATCTGCCGCCGCCCCTTGCCGCGGCCATGTGCCTCGGGCTGGGCTTCGTCACCCCGCCCAGGCACGTGCGCTTCGTCGTCCCTCCCGAGGGCACGCTCGCCCGCGCGCGCTGCTACTGCATCCCCATCTACGCGCCCGACCCGGTCTCCGCCCACGCCTGGCTGAACCACACGCTCGACCCGTCGATCGCCGCGGCCGAGACGCTGTTCACGCAACGGGCGACGCCGGTCGGCCCGGCCGTCTACCAGCTCCCGGCGTCGATGCTCGCAAACGAGGCGGTGTTCCCGCCGGCGTTGCCGCAGACGCAGCTCACGTTCGCGAGCCTTGACCCGCAGGGCGTGGTGCTGCGAGCGCAGCTGTGGGCGGAGCTCCTCGCCGGACGCCGGCGGCGCCTGCCGGCGCGGTAGACTCCGCCGGCCGATCAGGCAGTCGCGGCGCCCTCGGGCGTCGAGGAAAGTCGGGACACCGCAGGGCGAGGGTGCCGGGTAACTCCCGGACGGGGAAACCCGATGGAAAGCGCAACAGAGAGCAGACCGCCGACCGGCGCCCGTTCGCGGGCGTCGCGGCAAGGGTGAAACGGTGGTGCAAGAGACCACCAGCGCCCGCGGAGACGCGGGCGGCTAGGCAAGCCCCACCCGGTGCAACGCCAAACGGAGCGATGACGCGGCCCGCCGAGCTCCAGGTAGGCGGCGTGAGCCGGCCGGCAACGGCCGGCCCAGATGGATGACTGCCCCCGACAGAATCCCGCTTACAGATCGGCTAAAGGAAAGCCCCGCATTTGCAGGGCTTTCCCATTCAGGAAGCCGGAGCAAGCATCACCGAGGCATCACGACAACGGCCTTCTTGGCTTGACGATCCAGGCCGTCGACAGGAAGGAGAAGCGAGCGATGCCGGTTCGGCGTCGCGTACGTTGCCGGCTCAGCGCACCCAAAGCTGATCGAGCAGCACGCCGTACTCCGGGTTGTAGACGTAGTCGCCGACCCGCTTGGAGACGAAATCGACGGAGCGCAGTGTGTAGAGGGGGACAGCCGGAGCCTGGTCGACGATCGCGCGGTCAACCTCCGCCCAGGCCTTGCCCGCGGCCGCGGCGGTCGGCTCGGCGCTCGCCTTCGCCGCCAGCCGATCGATCTGGGCGTCGCAGAAGCCCGAGACATTGACGCCGCTTCCGTTCAGCGCTCCACAGCTGAACAGCGGCAGGACAAAGTCGGACGCGGCGGTGAAGTCCTGCAGCCAGCCGAGCTGGTAGGCCGCGAACTGGACGTGACGGATCGATCGACGCTCCGAACGCGTCGCCTTTGATCAGCACGTGGCCGCGGTATCCCAGCTGATCGACGACTGAGGCGATGTAGCGAGCGGTGCGCAGGCCGGGCGAGTCGCCCGCCTGGACGAGCAGGTTTACGGTCGCGCCACGGGTTCCCGACGCTGCTGCCAGCTGCCGGGCCTTGGTCAGATCGACGCCGTTCCACAGCGCTGCGTCGCGCCCCTTGGTGTAGGGGCAGTACGGCTGGTACCCCGGGAAGGTCGGCGGCAGCACCTGGCAGGTGGGCTGCGCCAGCAGCTCGCCGCCGGTGATCGCGACGATCTTGCGGCGATCGAGCGCGAACGAGATCGCCCGCCGCGCCAGCAGATCGTTGAACGGTGGACGGCGCGTGTTCAGCATCAGGTAGGAGACGCCTCCAATCGGCGTCGAGTGCAGCTGACCGGCGGCCGTGATCGCCAGCCGCTGGATCTCGGTCGGACGGAGGTTGGTGACCCAGTCCGAGTGGGCGTTCTGGACGTCCGCCAGTGCCTTCTGCAGCTGCTTGGGGTCGGCGCCGTCAACGATCTGGGCGACGATGCGGTCCGGGTAGCCGGCCGGTTGGGCGTCCGGCGAGTAGTCGCGGAACAACGGGTTTCGCTCCAGCACCAGCCGCCGGTTGGGAGCGAACGACTGCACGCGGTAGGGCCCGGTGCCGGGGATCACCGGCTCGCTGATCGCGCCCGAACCAGCGGGCGGCCCCGACGGAACCGGGGCGCCGGTCGGCAGCACCGAGGCCGTGGGGAGCGAGAGCTTGTAGAGGAAGTCGGGATCCGGCTTGGTCAGGTTGAAGGTCACGCTGCCGGTGGCATCGTCGGTGTGGATGCCGCTCGAGAGGTCGCACGCGCCCGGCCTGGTGACGCATTGGGATGCGCCCTTGATCGCGGCGTAGAAGGGGGGCAGGTTGAGGCCGTTCAGCTTCAGCGTGCGCTCGAACGAGGCCCGCACGTCGGCCGCCCGAACCGGCGTCCCGTCCGAGTAGCGGATGCCCGCCCGCAGCTCGAAGCGATACACCCGGCCGCCCTGAGTGGGTACCGGCAGCTGGCGGGCGAGATCGGGCACAAGCGTCGCGCCGCCTGCGCCTGCCACCTTGCGGTACGCGACCAGCCCGTCGTACATCGTCGTCAATAGCCGCCACTCGTTGGGCTCGAAAACGAAGGCCGGGTCGAGGCATCCGCAGCGAGACATCGGCGTGCTGATCGTCAGCGTGCCGCCGCGGTGGGCGGTTGCCTGCGGCAGCGCCGTCAACCACAGTGGCCCGCTCGATCCGGCGGTCAGCGCGGTCGGGCGGCTGCCCACCTCGATCGACCCCGCCACTCGGCCGGTGGCCGGGTCGAGCCGGTACACCCTCCCCGCCTGGGGGCTGGCTGCCCAGACGCTGTCCCCGGCGACTGCGATGCTGGCGATCCCGCTCGCCACGGGCGAGACGGCGGTGACCTCCCCGGACGAGGGGTCGATGCGGGTGACGGTGCCGTCGAGCGCGTTTGCGACCCAGACAGCGCCCTTGCCGAAAGCGATGCCGGTGGCGCCGTTTCCGACCGGGATCGTCCGCACCACGTTGGGCCCGTCGGCGCTGATCTGGGTCACCGTCGCGGTGTCGCCGCTGGCCACCCAGACCGATCCGCCGCCGATCGCGATCCCGTCCGGACGCCCCGCGACCTGGAGCAGGTCGGTCCGCCGACCGCCGGGACTCACTCTCGACACGGTGCCGTCGAGCGTGTTCGCCACCCACACCGCGCCGTATCCGGTGGCGATCGACGCGGGGCCGTTTCCGACCGTGATCTCGCTGCCCACGACCTTGTTGGCGCCCGGGCTGATCCGCTCCACCGCGCGGTTTGAGAAGTCACTCACCCAGACAAGGCCAAAGCCGGTCGCCACTCCCGAGGGGGTGCCGTTGACCGGGATCGCAACGCGGTCCCCTCCCGGCTGCACGCGCGATACGGTGTCGTCGAGCGTGTTCGCGACCCACGTCGCGCCCTCGCCGACCGCGATCGACTGCGGCCCGTTGCCAACGGCGGTCTGGCTGACGAGCTTCTCGCTGGCCGGGTCGATCGCACCGAGGCTGTTGGCGCCTAGGTGCGGCGCGGCTGACGGGCCGCCACCGCGCGCCTCGACAGCCACCACTGCGGCAACCACGAGCACGGCGAGCGTCGCGACGGCCAGCACGTACCTGAGGCCACGGCCAGGTGCAGCGCCGCCGGGCGCCTCCGGCATCTCGAGAGGGAACTCGACCTGGAACACGCGCACCGGGTGTTCGAGCCCTTTGAAGCTCCGCCGTCCGCGATCGAGATACGTGAGCTCGTCGACGCGACGAGACAGGTGCGTGAGGCTCTCCGTCAGCAGCACCTCGCCGGGCTGCGCGATCGAGCACAGCCGGGCCGCCAAGTTCAGCGCGCCGCCGCGGAAGCCGTCGCCGACGGACACCGCCTCGCCGGCGTCGAGGCCGATGCCCACCCGCAACGGCAGTGAGTCGTCCGATCGCATCCGCTCGACGAAGCGCTGCTGAAGCGCGACCGCTGTGCGGATCGCCTGCCGCGCCGAAGAAAACACGACCAGCGCCTCGTCGCCTCGCAGCTCGACCAGCCGTCCGCCCAACTCCTCGACCGTCAGCCGGACGGTGTCGGCAAACGCGCTTGCCAGCCGGGCAGCCGCCTCATCCCCTCGCTCCTGTGTGTAGCGCGTGTAGCCGCGCACGTCGGCGATCAGGAACGTCCGGATCTCGGCCTGGTCGCCCCGGCTTGGCGGGAGCTCTGACATCGGCAACGGAGGATACGGGGTTTGCCGGTGCCGGGCCGTGTGGCGCCCGGCGGAGGTCGTCACGCATCGCCCGCCGTTCCGTCGAACCTCGGTATCGTCAGGGTCCAGCGGAGGAGAAGTCGAGCACCTCCAACCGGCCCGACGAGAGATCCGCCCCCGTTTGCGGTCCAACGGACGTCGCGGCGGGCTGCTCACGAGTCGTGCATCACCGGTGCATCACCGACACGCCATTTGGCGCACGCTGCCCAGTAGCCCAAGAATCCCGCTTACAGATCGGCCACCGGAAAGCCCTGCAAATGCAGGGCTTTCCCATTTGGCGTGCATCAGTGGCCAAGGCTCGGCCAGCCGCGACGCGGACGCAGCGTTGCCGTCGCTACGCCGCCGAACTATCATCACCGTCGTCCCAGTGGGAAGAACGGGAAGGACGGTCATGATCGGCGGGTTCCGGCGGTCACGGGATGCGGGTGTGAGGCTTGTGAGGAGCCCGGCCCGGCCAGCCGTCGGCCGGATCGCCCGAGGGGGCGCCGGTGCGGTTGCCACGGCGGGGATGGTGCTCGGCTTCTGGCTGTGGGTTCCGGCGTCAGGCGCGCAGGCTACACGGCCGGTCATCCGCGGAAGGTGGCCGTAGAGCAGCGGTGGAGTGGGCCGGCTTCGCCGGGAACGCGCAGCACACGGCAGTGGCCCGGAAGCGGCCTCAGCCGTACCGCCGGATCCGCTGGAGGGCGAAGGTCGATCTGGCTCCGGACGGGAACGCCCATTCACTACGGCTCCCCGATGATCACCGCGGCGAACACGGTGCTGGTCCCGACCCGGGTCAGCGCCAAGGCCGGGTTCCGCGTGGTCGCGTACGCCGGGAGAAGCGGCGGCCGGCGCTGGTCGCTGAGCACTGACTATCGGACGCCTGCGTTCACCGGTGGCGTCTTCGCCTGGACGCCTCCGCTGCCCGCTGTGCTTACGCCCAGCACAGCCCTGGCAGTTGCCGGTGCAGGGGGGACAGTCCTCGTTGCGCCGGCACGCCAACAGGAGGACCGGTGCGGTGCGGCGGCTGGTGTTCTACGGCGCTGCTCAGTGGCGGGCCCACCGGTCCGCCTACGACAAGGCCGTGCAGATCACGACACCGCTGACTGCGGGACTGACGGGTCGGTGTACTTCGGGTTCACCGTGACCGGCGCAACACCAGCGCACCTGTCCAGCGGGATCGCCCGGATCGATGCCCATGGTCACGCGACGTGGATCACCGCCACCGCGGCCGCCGGCAACCCGGCCATCAATGACGTGGCCCTCAACTGCGCCCCGGCGCTGTCCCCCTCGGGCAGGACCGTCTACATCACGGTCACCAGCTCCACACGCGGCATCCTGGTCGGGCTCAACGCCAGAACGCTCAAACCACGGTTCCACGTCCTGCTGAAAGATCCGGTCAGCGGCCTGCCGGCTTTCATCTCGACCAGCTCGTCCGCCTCACCGACAGTCGGGCCGGACGGGGACGTGTACTTCGGCGTTCTGGAGAATCCGTTCCCCAGCCACGACGACCGCGGCTGGCTGCTGCACTACAACGCCACCTTGACCCAGGCCAAGACGCCGGGATCCTTCGGCTGGGACAACACCGTTTCCGTGCTGCCCGCCCGCGCGGTGCCCGGCTACCACGGCACCTCGCCGTACCTGCTGGTGTCCAAGTACAACAACTACCTCGGCATCGGGCCGCACGGAAACGGGCGCAACCGGGTCGCCGTGCTCGACCCCCGGGCAAGCCAGAAAGACCCCTACGCCGACACCCGGGTGATGAAGGCCGTGCAGACTATCCTGTCGCCCGTGCACGAGCCCGGCGCACCCGCCGGAGCACGCTACGAGTGGTGTATCAACTCGGCCGTCGTCGATCCCGCTGACGACTCGGTGATCGTCAACAGCGAGGACGGAACCCTCTACCGCTGGGATCTGGCCCGGAACACCCTGGCCGAGCGGATCCACCTCAACGCCCCGCGCGCCGAGGCCTACACGCCCACCCTGATCGGCCCCGACGGCACCGTCTACGCCATCAACAACGCCACGCTCTACGCCGTCGGACACTAGCGCGGCGCAGTAAGAAACGGACACAATATCCGTTTCTGGTACGGTGCCGCGATGGGCGGTGGAACGGCGAGCGGGCAGGCGGGATCGCGGCAAGACGCCCGGCGAAACCACGGGCTGCTCCTGGACGCGGCCCGCGAGGTGTTCGTCGAGCAGGGCGTCGACGCGCGGCTGGACGTGATCGCACGCCGCGCCGGTGTCGGGGTGGCCACCCTGTATCGGCACTTTCCGAACCGCGCCGACCTGGTCGACGCGCTCTTCGTCGAGCGGGTCGACGAGTTGCTGCGGGCGTCCGAGGCAGCCGTCGGCGAGGCCGACGCGTGGACGGGCTTTGTCTCGTTCCTGGAGGCGATGCTCGAGCTGCAGCGCGGCGACCGGGTGCTCAAGGAGCTCTTCGTTCGCTACCCGCCGGGCGACGGCCAACTCGCCGAAGCGCGCGAGCAGCTGCGCCGGCAGTTCGAGCAGATCCTGGAGCGTGCCCGGGACCAGGGCGATCTGCGCTCCGACTTCACGGTGGCTGATCTGACGATGTTGCTGTGGTCGTTCGTGCCGGTGATGGACGCGACGGCGGCATCGGCACCGAGCGCCTGGCGCCGCCACCTGCACTGGCTGCTGGACGGCCTGCGCGCAGAATCCGCCACGCCACAGGTTGCCCCGCCGCTCGACGACGACCAGCTCTCCGACGCGATGCGGTGTCTGCGTGAGCAGCGATTCCGGCCGCGGCGAGAGGCGCCCGAAGAGGCCCGCGGGTGAGCTCGCCGCCGGTTCCCGCTCCGCCGCAGCGCGTCCGTCTGATCTTCTCCGCGCTGCTGCTGGTGCTGCTGCTGGCGTCGCTCGATCAGACGATCGTCTCGACCGCGCTGCCGACGATCGTGGGAGATCTCGGCGGTCTGTCGCACCTCTCGTGGGTGGTCACCGGGTACCTGCTCGCTGCGACGGTGTCGGGGCCGCTGTACGGCAAGCTGGGTGATCTGTACGGCCGAAAGACGCTGCTACAGGGCGCCATCGTCCTGTTCCTGGTGGGTTCGGCCCTGTGCGGGCTCAGCCAGAGCATGACCGAGCTGATCGCGTTTCGGGCGCTTCAGGGGCTGGGCGGCGGCGGTCTGATGGTGCTGACCCTGGCGGTCGTCGGCGACATCTTCTCGCCCCGCGACCGCGGCCGATACCAGGGCTTCTTCGGAGCCGTCTTCGGCGTCTCGACCGTGATCGGACCGCTGCTTGGCGGATTCTTCGTCGACAACCTTTCGTGGCGCTGGATCTTCTACGTCAACCTGCCGATCGGAGCGATCGCGCTGGTGGTCATCGGCATCGCCTTCCACGCCCGCAGCGAACGGGTGGCACACCGGATCGACTATCTCGGCGCGGCGGTTCTCGCCGGTGGATTGGCGGCCATCGTCCTGTTCACAAGCCTTGGCGGCACCACCTACTCCTGGGGTTCGCCCGAGGCCATCCTGATGCTCGTCGTCGGTGTGGCTCTCCTCGTCGCCTTCCCGCTGATCGAGCGACGCGCCAGCGAGCCGATCCTGCCGCTCGAGCTGTTTCGAAACCGGGTCTTCGTCGTGACCAGCGCGGTTGGGTTCATCGTCGGGCTCGCCCTCTTCGGCGCGATCACCTATCTGCCGCTGTACCTCCAGATCGTCAAGGGACGCAGCCCCACGAGTTCGGGCCTGACGCTCACACCGCTGATGGTCGGCCTGCTCATCACCTCGATCCTCAGCGGTCAGCTGATCAGCCGGTACGGCCGCTACAAGCCATTCCCGATCGCGGGCACCGCGATCATGGTCGTCGCCGTGTTCCTGCTCTCCCGCCTCACGGTCCACACCCCGATGGACTACACGATCGCGGTGATGGTGATCCTCGGACTGGGCCTTGGCATGGTCATGCAGGTGCTGGTGCTCGCCGCCCAGAACTCGGTCGACCATCGCCTCCTCGGCGTTGCGACGAGCGGCTCGACCCTGTTTCGTCAGGTCGGCGGGTCGATCGGTGTCGCGGCCTTCGGCGCGATCTTCACCAACCGGTTGGCAGACGAGCTCGCACGGCGGCTTCCGGCGGGCGCGCATATTCCCTCCGCCGCCAATCCCGAGGTGATCAAGCATCTGCCGCCGGCGGTCCACGCCCCCTACATCGACGCCGTCGCGGCGGCGCTGCAACCGGTCTTTCTGACCGCGACCGGGATCGCTCTGGTCGCATTTGCGCTCACCTGGCTCCTGCGCGAGCAGCCGCTGCGGACGTCCACCATGTCGCCCGACGCCGCACCCGCGATCACCGGAGAGGACCCGGCGCTCGAGCACGTGGAGACGGTGCACCGGCAATGACAGCGTTCGATCCCGCAGCTGCCAGCCTGCACGATGTCCCGCTGACGGCGCTCGACGGCGAGGCGTTCGACCCGCTGATCCTGCGCGGTCGGGCCGCGTTGATCGTCAACGTCGCGTCGAGATGCGGGTTGACGCCGCAGTACGAGGGACTGCAACGGCTTTACGAGACGTATCGCGACCGGGGATTCGTGGTGGTCGGCACGCCATGCGACCAGTTCGCCGGCCAGGAGCCCGGCGATGCGTCCGAGATCGCCGCCTTCTGTTCGACCTCCTACGCCGTCACGTTCCCGCTGACCGAGAAGCTCGAGGTGAACGGTCGCGGGCGCCACCCCCTGTACGAGCTCCTGACCGGCCAACCCGACCGGTCGGGATCGGCCGGCGACGTCAAGTGGAACTTCGAGAAGTTCGTCGTCTCACCGCGGGGAACGGTCGTCGCGAGGTTCCGCCCGTTGACCCCGCCCGACGATCCGGAGTTGGTCGAGACGATCGAGGCACATCTCCCCGCGTATCCGACTCCGACATGGCTGCCCGGGTTGGCAGGCGACGTCGTCGCCGGCGACCGCGTGCGCGTGCCCGGCGGCGTCGAGTTGACGGTGTCGCGGATCGAGCGCGGGTTCCTCGGCAGTGACGACGTCCTGTGCCTGATCGAGGACTCGCCGCTTCGGTGGCTCGCCCAACCGGCTCAGGTCACCACGGAGGTGCGCATCCTGAGCGCGACGAGCGCGTCGCCGGCCGAGGCCGCTACCGGAGCTTCCAGAGCAGCGTGCGCGCGCCGGACAGGCCGGGAGCACGGGTAACGACGGCGAGCGAGACAAGGACGGCGATCGCGACGGGGATGGTCGTTCGCGCCTCCCTCTTGAGCTCGGCCACGTCGTCGACCAGTCGCTGCCGTTCGCCGGCGATCTCGAGCCGGATCTGGTCGTCGGTGCGATCAGCCATGGCCCTGCAGCATCTCGATCGTGCGCTTGCTCTCTTCCACCGCCTGGGTCGGCACCAGCGGCGCCGCCGCTCTTCCGAACCTTCGCGCGACCAGGGCGAGCACGAGCGCAAGCAGCAGCAGGGCGGCGCCCACGATCAGCAGCGAAAGCCAGAGCGCCAGCGTCTCGCTCAGCCCGGCAGCCGCCGCAGCCAGAAGGAAGCCGATCGCGTAGAAGACGAACACGCCCGCCAGCGCACCGATCCCCGCCGCCTTCCCCAGCGCCGCGGCCTTGCGCTTCACCTCCAGCCGCCCCAGCTCGGTGATGAGCCTGAGCAGCGACCGCGCCCGCGCGTTCACCTGCTTCGCCTGTCGCACACTCCCACGCATTGCGGGGATCCTCGGAGCGGGGCTCATGACGGCTCGAAACCTTTCTCCGCCGCAGAACGGGGCCGCGACTGGTCGTGACTCACCGCGCAAACCTACCCGTCCCTCACGCCGGTGCCTCATCCGATATGGATGAGCGCCTCTTGCGGAAACCTCACGAGGCGCCGCTGCGAGCGGGCGCCCCCGCCGGCTTATAGGCTCTCCCCGTCATGGATGCCTCCAACGCCCCTCGCAGCGCCGGGGGTACCGACATGGCGACGTTCGCCGCGGCCGAGACACAGCCCCCGGACGTGAGCCTGGAGCAGGCGGTGAGCGTCGCCCGCAGCGTGTTCGGCGTGACCGGGTCGATCGCCGAGTCGATCACCGAGCTCGGCAGCCAGCAGGACCGGAACTTCCGCATCGACGCGGCCGACGGCCGGTACGTCCTCAAGGTCGCCAACCCGGCCGTCCCGGAGATCCAGCTCGCGGGCCAGAACGCGGCGATGGAGCACCTCGCCCGGGCGGGCATGGTCGTCCCGCGGCCCTGCCCGGCGCTGAGCGGGGCGACGCTCGAGCGGGCGCGCATCGGCGATGCCGACCTCGCCGTCCGGCTCCTCACCTTCCTCGACGGCACGCCGCTCGCGAGCTTCGGCTACCTCGCCCCTGCCGTGCGCGGGCGGCTCGGGAGCCTGGCCGCGACGGCATGCCGGGCGTTCGCCGACTTCGACGCGCCGGGGCTGCATCGCCGCCTCGAATGGGACCTGCGCCAGGCCGAGTCGGTCGTGGCGGCGTTCGCGCCCCACGTCGCCGATCCGGCCCGGCGGGAGCGCATCCTCGCCGTCTCGGCCGCCGCGTGCGAGCGGCTGGCGCGGGTGGAGAACGACCTTCGGATCGGGCCGATCCACGGCGACGTCACCGGCGACAACGTCGTCGGCGAGGTCGGCCCCGACGGCCGGCCGTGGCCGTCCGGGCTGATCGACTTCGGCGACATGAGCCGCAGCTGGATCGTGGCGGAGCTCGCGGTCACCTGCGCCGCGCTGCTCCATCAGGTCGGGGGCGATCCGCTCGGCTGGCTCCCCGCCGTGGCCGCGTTCGACGGGATCGTGCCGCTCGACGAGACCGATGTCGCGGCGCTCTGGCCGCTCGTCGTCCTGCGCGGCGCGACCCTCGCCGTGGCCGACGAGAAGGGGCTCGCCCTCGACCCGCGGAACGACTACGTCGCCGGGAACCTCGAGCACGACTGGCTGATCTTCGAGTCGGCGGCGTCGGTGCCGTGGGCGCTCGCGGAGGCGGCCATCCGCGACGCGGTGGCGGTCGGCGGCGGCGATCGACCGGCGCCGGTCGCGCGGTTCGCGCCGGTGGTGCCCGGGCTGGCGGAGGATCGGGTCGAGATCGTCGACCTCTCGGCGACGAGCGAGGCGCTCGACGAGGGCCGGTGGCTCGACCCGGGCGCCGAGGATGCCCTCTTCGCCGACGCCGGCCGGGTGGCTCCGGCCGCCCTCGCCCGCTACGGCGAGCACCGGCTCACGCGGGCCGCCGTGCATCGCGCGGACGAGCCCGCCACGTGCGCCCTCCATGCCGAGGTCGGCCTGGCCGCCGGTCGCGCCGTCGCCGCCCCGGCCGCCGGCGTCGTCGCGGAGTCGACCCCGGATCGGCTCGTCATCGTCTGCGACGGCGCGACGGTCAGGCTGGAGGGGACCGAGCCCTCGGTGAGCGCCGGCGACCGCCTCGCCGCGGGCGATCCCGTCGGCGCCGTCGCCGCCGGAGAGACGCCGGGCCGCGGCCGGATCCGGGTCCAGCTCTGCCTGGCCCCCGACGCCGATCCGCCCGCCTTCGCGATGCCGTCGGCCGCCCGGGCGTGGCGGCGGATCTGCCCGGACCCATCGCCGCTCCTCGGCATCGACTGCGCCGCGCCGGAGGTCGACGCCGGCCGGGTGTTCGCGCGCCGCGACGGCGTGTTCGCGCGCGTCCAGGCGCACTACTACGCCGAGCCGCCCCAGATCGAGCGGGGCTGGCGCCACCACCTGGTCGACGCCACCGCGAGGGCCTACGTCGACATGGTCAACAACGTCGCCGTGATCGGGCATGCGCACCCCCGGGTGGCGCAGGCGATCGCCCGCCAGTCCCGGCTCCTCAACACCAATTCGCGCTTCAACTACGCCGCGGTCGCCGACTTCTCCGAGCGGCTCGCCGCGCTCGCGCCCGACGGGCTCGACACCGTGCTGCTCGTGAACAGCGGCACCGAGGCGAACGATCTCGCCCTGCGGCTTGCCTGGGCGCACACCGGTCGCGCGACCGTCGTCGCCATGCGCGAGGCGTACCACGGCTGGTCGATGGCGGCGGACGCGATCTCGACGTCGATCGCCGACAATCCCCGCGCGCTCGAGACCCGGCCGGAATGGGTGCGGCTGGTGTCCTCGCCGAACCCGTACTCCGGCGTCCACCGCGGCCCGGAGAGCGGCCCGAGCTACATCCGCGACGCGCTCGCCGTCATCCAGGACATCGGGGAGCGGGGCGACGCCCCGGCGGCCTTCATCTCGGAGACCGTGCACGGAAACGCCGGCGGCATCCTCCTCCCGCGCGGATACCTGGAGGCGGTCTACGGCGCGGTGCGGGCCGCGGGCGGCGTCTGCATCGCCGACGAGATCCAGGTCGGGTACGGGCGGCTGGGCCACCACTTCTGGGGCTTCCGGGAGCAGGGCGTCGAGCCCGACGTCATCACGGTCGCCAAGGCGATGGGCAACGGGCATCCGCTGGGCGCCGTCATCACCCGCCGCGAGATCGCCGAGTCGTTCGCGGCGGAGGGCAGCTTCTTCTCCTCGACCGGCGGGAACCCGGTCAGCTGCCGTGTCGGGCTCGCCGTCCTCGACGTGATCGACGCCGAGGGGCTGCAGGCGAACGCGCGCGACGTCGGAGAGCATCTCCTCGCCCGCCTCCGCGACCTCGCCGGGCGGCATCCGCTGATCGGCGCGGTCCACGGCATCGGCCTCTACGCCAGCGTCGAGCTCGTCCGCAGCCGCGAGACGCGCGAGCCGGCGACCGAGACGGCGGAGGCGATCTGCGAGCGGATGCGCGAGCGCGGGATCGTCGTCCAGCCGACCGGCGACCACCTCAACATGCTGAAGATCAAGCCCCCGCTCTGCATCACCCGGGAGAGCGCCGACTTCTTCGTCGAGCAGCTCGAGCTCGTGTTACGCACCGGTTGGTGACCGCGCACCGATCAGCGGCACGTCGACCGCGCGCCGGCGGACGTCGGATCCGAGGACGTACCCGACCAGCGCGAACACGATGACGATGGCGAGCGTCCCGAGGGTGAAGACCTCGAAGCGCACCTGGCTCACGCCCCAGACCGATCGGAAGTCGTAGCTCGCGCCGAACAGGTGCTCGAGCGTGTCGGGAAAGACGGCCACCCACGATCCGAGCACGACCCAGGCCGTGCAGATGACGCCGACGATCCACATCCCGGCGTCGCCGCCCGGCACGACGAACGGACGGGGGACGTCCGGGAAGTCGCGGCGGAGCTTGATGAGCGCCGGGAAGATCAGGATGTAGGAGAGGAGCGTCGTCGAGATGGCCATGTTCAGGACGACCGCGAACACGGCGGCCTCGCTGCCTTGCAAGAGGTTCACGGCGGCGATCATGAAGACGGTGGAGGTGATCCCCGACATGACGTTCACCCGCACGGGGGTGCCGAACCGCTGGCTGAAGACGCCGAACCAGCCGATGAACGCGCCGTCATATCCGGCCACCGCCTGGATGCGATCGGAGCCCATCATCCAGACCGCTCCCGAGGTGACGAGGGCGAAGATGAACCCGAGCGCCATCAGGTCGGTGAGGAAGTTCTGCGCGCCACCGTAGACGCCGAAGGTCTGGTGGACGGCGTCGAGGAAGCCGCTGATCCCCTGGATCTTCGATCGGGGCAGCACGGTCACGATGCCGAGGATGGGGATGCCGTAGGCAAGCGCGGTGATCGCGCCGCTCGAGAGGATCGAGCGGGGGACGTCTCGCTGGGGATCCTCCATCTCCTCGGCCGCGCCGTTCTGCAGCTCGAAGCCGACGTAGGCGAAGATCAGGAGGGGCACGAGCGCGATGAACGTCTGCGAAGTCGGCTTGAAGTCGCTCGCGCCGTAGCCGTGCAGGCCGTGCTCGATCGGCGTAGATGACGACGGTGAGCGCGAAGAAGATGAGCACGACGAAGCGCACGATCGCCCCGGCGTTGGGGATCCACTTGCCGCGTCGCAGCGAGGCGATGGCGACGCCGATCGAGATCCAGATGAAGACGAACTTGAACGCGTAGTCGCCGATCGTCCCGCTCCCGATCTGGTGCAGGTTCGCGCTCCACGCGTCGGTCGCGGTGAAGCAGAGGGAGCCGCCCACCCAGAAGGGGTTCGTCACCCAGTAGAGCACGGCGCCGATCCCGGCGGCGAGCCGGCCCCAGGAGAGCTTCATCCATTCGTACGGGCCGCCCTCCTGGGTGAACGTGCTCCCGAGCTCGACCATCAGCAGCGCATAGGGGGCGAGGAAGAAGACGATCAGGACGACGATCCACGTGAAGGTCTGCGCGCCATAGCCGGACACCTGTCCCAGGATGTCGAGCCCGACGATCGCGCAGACGGTGAAGAACACCATGTCGAAGTAGGTGAGGCTCTTGCGGAGCTTGTGTCGCTCCGACACGGCCAGCTCCGTCGTGTGTTCCGCCCGTGGCAGGTTCGATGACATGCGCGCGCTTCCCCTCCCGGCGCATCGAGGCGCCGACTCGATCAGAGTCGGATTGCAGCAAGGCCGTCGCGGCATGTAAAGCCAGGCCGACGGATTGGGTGTAAACCCCCAATCACGCGGTCGCGCGACCGCCAATTGACAAGTTCTGGGTGCCAGTGGGCGGGGGGGGAAGCCCACGGCTCCCGACGCCCGCGGCAGCGCTTCTCACGCACCGCGGCGGACCTTGCTGGACAGGTTATTTGCAGCTACGATCGCCGGCGGGCCGCAGAGGGGGTCTCGCGGCCGACACATCACCTCCAAGGAGGCAGACCGTGAGAAGTGTGCGACGCATGTGCGCGTGCACGGTGGGCGTTGCCGTGCTGTTCGGGGGGGTGGCGATGACAACGGGAAGCATCGCCGTCGCCGCCTCGAAGTCAACGGCGAGGTACGTGCCCGTCCGGGGCAGCGCGTCCCGGACGGCCGACGCCCGCGTCGGGAGCTTCGCCAGCTCCCGCATGTCCGTCGAGGTCGTGCTGGCACCGCGGAACGCAGGCGGCCCTCTCGAGCCGGCTCGCCGCTGCGTACAACCCGCGCAGCGCGCTCTATCACCACTGGCTCGCGAAGGGCCGGTTCAACGCGATGTTCGCGCCGACCGCGGCCTCCCGGGCAGCCGTCGTCAGCTACCTGCGGCGAGCGGCCTCACGGTCACGCGATCGGCGTCGCCGTTCCTGATCCGGGCGACGGGCACGAGTGCGCAGGTCACCGCCGCCTTCCGGACGTCGATCGCGACCTACCGGAACAGCCGCACGGCGTGAGCTACTTCTCGAACGCGACGGCCGCGAGGCTGCCGGCCGCGATCGCGGGGCACGTGAAGGGCATCGTGGGTCTTACGAACACTGTCCGCCTGCACTCGATGGTCGCCCGCGCCAAGGGCGCTGCGTCTCGATCGGCGTCCGCGCCGAACTGCGAGGCGCCCTACCCGACGCGCCAGCAGCTGTTCGACCACTTCGGGCCCAACGCGACCGACTTCCCCACCGGCTACGGCGGCGGCCCGGGCTGCCAGGGCCTCACGCCCTCGCAGACCAACTCGATCTACCACGCCCCGAACGTCGGCCCGCGCGGCCGCGGCCGCGGCGTCAACCTGGCCGTGTTCGAGCTCTCCGCCTACCAGCACTCCGACATCGCGACATGGGCCCACACGTTCTTCGGCCACCAGTACCACCCCCGGCTCGTCGACGTGAACGTCGACGGCGGCCCGCTCAACCCGGTCTGTCCTGACGGGCGACACCGTGCCCGCCGGCGTTCAACGGGTACGCGGGTGACATCGAGGTTGACGCCGACATCCAGATGCAGATCGCGATGTCGCCGGCCAACAAGCACATCCTCGTCTACAACGCGCCCAACGACTTCACCGGGCAGACCGAGCTCGACGAGTGGAGCCGGATCGCGAGCGACGACCGCGCGGCGGTCGTGAGCTCCAGCTGGGCCGTGTGCGAGAACGACGCGGGCGCCGGCTACGTGCAGGCCGAGAACGTCCTGTTCGTGCAGATGGCGCTCCAGGGCCAGAGCGTGTTCGGGGCCGCGGGCGACACGGGCGCCTTCGGGTGCATCCGGTCGGACGGCTCGGTCATCACGAACCTCATCGACCCGCCCGCCCAGCCGTGGGTGACGGGCGTCGGCGGCACGTCGTTCAACCACTTCAACCCGGGCACACCGGCGCCACCCGAGCTACCCGAAGCGGACCGAGACGGTGTGGAACGTCGACAACCTGTGCTCGAGCGCGAGCTTCGGCGGCTTCGAGCCGTTCTTCTTCTGCGAGGCCACCGGCGCAACCGGCGGCGGCTCGAGCCAGTTCTGGGGCCGGCCCGGCTACCAGCACGGCCCGGGTGTGAACAACCCGTTCACGACGCACGGCAACGGCACCACGCAGTGCTCGCTCGCACCCGAGGGCAAGCCGTGCCGCGAGGAGCCGGACATCTCGGCCAACGCGGACGAGTACACCCCGTACGCCGAGTTCTGCACGGGCAACGCCGACACGCCCAACAGCGTGTGCGCCACGTTCAGCGACAGCCAGGTCCCGCCGGGCTGGTTCGGGATCGGCGGCACGAGCCTCTCCTCGCCGCTGTGGTCGGGCATTGCAGCCGACCGCGTCAGCTTCCAGGGGCATCGCGCCGGCAACATCAACCCGCTGATCTACGCGTGGTTCCGGACGCATCCACGTCGCTTCTTCCATGACATCACCGGGGCCCACTTCGTGGACAACAACGGGTTGTTCCCGGCGACCCGGCACTTCGACGAGGCGACCGGGATCGGAACGCCCAACATGACGGCGATCATCACCGGCCGCTAGACCGGGCAGCAGCCGCCACGAAGAGGAGGGCCCCGCCGCCGGCGGGGCCCTCCGTCGTTCCGGGCGCTACGCGCGCCGGCCGGACGCGATCAGGCTGACGCCGGGGATGTCGAGGCCGTCGGGCGTCGCGTACGGGGCGATCGCCTCGCCCGCCTTCGCCATGAGCGCCTGGCGGGCATGCGCTGGAAGCGCCGCCAGCCGTTTGGCCATCGGCCCGGCCAGCGCCGCGCTCCGCTCCCACCACTCGGCGACGGTCGCCGCCCGGTAGGGGGTCGGCACCTCGCCCACGACGACGTCGGCCAGGCCGGCACCGGTGAGGATGTCCTCCAGCCGGCCTGCGTCGTCGAGCGAGAACGGGCCCGGGATGCCCGGGGGCGGCACCGGCGTGCCGGCGGCCGCCGTCATCGTGTCGAAGATGACGCCGAGCCAGGGGTTGCGCGCCCGCGGCCCCCACACGCTCAGCGCGAACCGGCCGCCGGGCCGCAGCACGCGCAGGATCTCGCGCGCCGCCCGGGCCGGATCCGGGACGAGCATCAGCCCTTCGCGGCAGAGCACGACGTCGAACGAGCCGTCGGCCGCGGCGATCTGCTCCAGGTCGAGCACCTCCGCGCGCACGTTGTGCAGCTTGCGGGCCGCCGCTCGCTCGGCGGCGATCGCCGTCATCTGCGGGGAGACGTCCGAGACGACGACCTCGCCTTCGGCGCCGACCAGGCGCGCGGCCGCGAGGCCGACGCTGGCCGGTCCTGCGGCGAGCTCGAGCACGCGCTCGCCCGGGGCGGGCTCGGTGAGCGCGAGCAGGGCCGTCGTGAGCTCGAGCCCGCGCGCGTCGACGAAGTCGGCGTGGGCGCCCCACGCGGGCGCGACGCCGTCCCACATGTCGTGCAGCCGGGCGCGCACGTCCGATCGATCGAGTGTTCCGCTGGCTTCCATCGCATCCTCCTTGGATTCGAAGTTCGATATTCACTACACAATATGAGTAATGAATTCTGCGATAGAATAGCGAAATCGCCGAGCCTGTCAAATCCACCCGTCGCTACGAGTCGCCCAGGCGGCGCCAGCAGGCCGCCGCGACCCGGGCGCAGATCCTCGACGCCGCGGAGCGGCTCTTCGTCCGCGACGGCTATCCGGCGACATCGATGGGCGCGATCGCCGCCGAGGCCGGCGTCGCGCTGAAGACGGTCTACGTCGCGTTCGAGACCAAGAGCGGCGTCCTGCGCACGCTCTGGCACCTGCGCCTCCGCGGCGACGAGGACGACGCGCCCGTGACCGCGCGCGAGTGGTACCGCGAGGTGCTCGCGGAGCCCGACCCGCAGCGTCTCCTGCGCATGAACGCGCGCAACTCCCGCCGGGTGAAGGAGCGTGCGGCGACGCTTCTGCGCATCATCCGCGACGCGGCGCCGGCCGATCCGGACATCGCCGAGCTGTGGGAGCGGATCCAGGCGGAGTTCCACGCCAACCAGCGGGCGCTCGTGCAGCGCCTGCACGCGAACGGCGCGCTGCGACCGGGCCTCACCGTCGCGACGGGCGCCGACATCCTGTGGACGCTCAACCACCCCGACGTGTGGCACCTGCTCGTCGGGGCGCGGGGATGGTCGGCGAGCCGCTACGAGCGCTGGTTCGCCGACACCGCCTGCTCGCAGCTGCTCGCGCCGGAGTCGTGAGCCTCGTCGACGACGGCGGCGACGGCGCGGGCACGGCCGAGGACGACGGCCCCTGCCGCGACGGCCGCGATGGCGACGGCGAGACCGCCTCGCCGCGCCGCTGACTCCGCCCAGGTCTCGCCGAAGAGCGCGGGCGCGAGGGCGACAGGGATGAGCGTCTCGGTGGCAAGCACGAGCGGCGCAACGGTCGCCGCCCCGGCCGTCCGGAACGCGCTCAGCTCGTCGATGCCGCCCACGGCGGAGGCGATCGCCGTCGCGGCGAGCCAGGCCGCCGCTGCCTCCGGGGCGCCTGTCCCCGCGTCTGTCATGAGCTTCGTCGTGATGGCCGAGAGCGCGAAGGCCGCGCCCGCCGCGACGGGGAGCAGCTGCGCGCCCCATGCCGAGCGCCGCCGCGCGAGCGGCGCCGCTCCGACGGCGGCGAGGAGGATGACGACCGCGGCCAGCGGCCCGGCCGGCGCATGGCCGCCGCTGCGGGCCGGGGAGAGCGCGGCGACGGCGGCGATCCCGGCGGCGAGAACGCACGCGGCGGTCAGCTCACGCCGTGCCAGGCGCTCGTCGGTCATCAGCCACGCCAGCACGAGCACCGCGACGACGGTGAATGCGAGGGCGGGCTGCACCACGGTGACGGGCGCGAGCAGGAGGGCCGCGACCTGGAGCCCCCATCCGGCCAGCGTCACCACCGCGCCGGCGATCCAGCGCGGCGAATGCGCCAGCCGCACCAGCAGCCGCACGCGCAGGGCGTCGGCGGCGGGCGCGGCCGCCGCCACCTCGGCCTGCAGCACGATCCCGAGCCCGAACATCGTCGCGGCGGCGAGCGCGAGCGCCGTGCCGGCCAGGGTGTCCATGGGGATGAAGGTAGCGTTTGGCGATGCTGCATCGTGCGACCGCGGGCGGTCCCGGGCCCCGTTCGGGCAGGGGCGCGACGCCGCGCGCCTGCTCCGGCGGGTGATCATGGCATCGGCGGCCGTCGGTGGCCGGCTCCCCGCCGGGGCCGCCGAGCGACGACCACGACCGCACGATGGGGGAGGGAGCGGCGCAGGCACAGGCCGCCGAGGCCCGCGCACTCCCACCCCGACGTCGCGTAGGTGTAGACGCCGGGCGCCGGCACGCCCGTGGCCGGGCTGGACGCCTGCAGCGCGGTGTAGCGGGCGACGGCCCGGCTGGGGCCGACAGGGGTCGATCCGTTGCCGCGCAGCACGAAGAACACGACCGCCCCGGCCGCGGCGACGATCGCCGGCGGCCTCGTGTACGCTCGGAGCGGCCCATGGACACCTCGAACCTGCGCACGCTCGAGCTGACCCCGAACCTGCTCGGCTTCTACGACGGCCGCGTGCCCGGCCAGGTGCTCGGGCCGGACCCGACCTGGGTCGACGACGGCGCGCTCTCGCTCGGCACCTGCAGCTTCGCCGTCGTCGACGGCGCCGACGCGCTCGTGTACGACACCCACGTCTCGGTGCCGCACGCCCGCGCGATCCGGGCCGAGGTGGAGCGGCGCGGCGCGAGCCGGATCACCGTCGTCCTCAGCCACGCGCACCTCGACCACATCGCCGGGACCGAGGCGTTCGCCGACTGCGAGGTGATCGCGAACGCCCTCACGGCCGAGCTCATGGCGGAGCACCGGGCGGCGATCGAGGCCGGAAGCCAGGCGGGCCCGCCCGCGATCTCGCCGCTCATCCTGCCGACGCGCACGTTCACGGGCGAGCTCCACCTCGACGTCGGAAGCGTCGGCGTCGACCTGCTCCAGTTCGACATCCACAGCCGCGACGGCACCGTCCTCCACATCCCGGCCGAGGGCATCCTGCTCGCCGGCGACACGCTGGAGGACACCGTCACGTACGTCTCCGAGCCGGACGGCCTCGGACGGCATCTGGAGGAGCTCGAGCGCCTGCGCGCGATCGGCGCAACCCGGATCTACCCGAACCACGGCAGCGTCGAGGCCATCACGGGCGGTGGCTACGGCGAGGGCCTGATCCTGGCGACGGAGCGCTACGTCGAGGAGCTGCTGCGCCACGCCCGCGACCCGCGGCCGGAGGACGCCGACCTGCGCGCGTTCGTGGCCGACTCGCTCGAGCAGGGCTGGATCGGCTATTTCGAGCCGTACGAGCGCGTGCACCGCAGCAACCTCGAGAGCGTCAGCCCGTAGCGGCCTCCACCGCGGCCGCGAGCTCCCGCACGCCCGCCCTGAGCGCCGCCTCGGTCGTGTTCGCGTAGCCGAGCAGGAGCGCCGGCCCGCCGCGACCGGGGGTGATGCGGAACTCGGCGACCGTTTCGAGGCCGATCCGGCGGGCGCGTGCCTCGTCCAGCAGTCGCTCCTCATCGACCGCGGCGGGCAGCCGGACGGTGGCGTGCAGGCCGGCGGCGATGCCCTCGACGGCCGCGTCGGGAAGCTCCGCCGCGAGTGCCGCGACCAGCGCGTCGCGGCGGCGGCGGTAGCGGGCCCGCATCCGGCGCAGGTGGCGGTCGAGCTCACCGCGCCCGAGGAATTCGGCAAAGGCGAACTGGTCGATGCGCGCGCTGCCCATGTCGGCGAGCTGCTTCTCGCGCGTGAGCGGGCCGAGCACCGCACCGGGCACGACGAGCCACCCGATCCGCAGCGCCGGCGCGAGCGTCTTCGACGCCGACCCCGCGTAGATGACCCGCTCCGGCGCGAGGCCCTGAAGCGCACCGACCGCCGCCCGGTCGTACCGGTACTCGGCGTCGTAGTCGTCCTCCACGGCGATGGCGTCGCGGTCGCGCAGCCAGGCCAGGAGCGCGGTGCGCCGCTCCGGGGTCAGCACCACTCCCGTCGGGAACTGGTGGGCCGGGGTCACGATGACCGCGTCGGCGCCGGAACGGGCCAGCTCGTCAACGCGGATCCCCGACTCGTCCACCGCGACCGGCACCACCTCGAGCCCCGCTCGCTCCGCGGTCGCCCGGCGCTCGTCGTCGCTCGGGTCCTCGAACGCCATCCTGCGCGCCCCCGCCGTCGCGAGCGCACGGCAGATCAGATCCTGGGCCTGTGAGTAGCCGCACGTGACCATCACCCGGCCGGGGTCCGCCACCACGCCGCGGACGCGCCCGAGGTACTCCGCCAGGCCCGTCCGTAGCGCCTCGACGCCGCGAGGGTCGCCGTAGCCGAGGTCGGCGTCGGTCATCGTCGCGAGCGCCTGTCGCAGGCTCCGAAGCCACGCCGAGCGCGGGAAGATCGAGACGTCGGGAACGCTCGGGCGGAAGTCGAAGCGCAGCGGCTGCGCCGGGCGGGCGCGGGCCTCGTCGTCGTCCGGCACCGCCGCCGGGGCGGCGGCCACCCGCGGCCGTGCCCCCTGGCGCAGGGTGAGGTAGCCCTCGGCGGCGAGCTGCGCGTAGGCGTCGACGACGACGCGCCGCGAGATGCCGAGCTGCCGGGCCAGGTCGCGGGTCGACGGCACCTGCGCGGATGTTCGCAGGGTGCCGGTGCGGATGGCCTGGCGGAGCTGGTCCTCGATCTGGGCGCCAAGGGTCGTGCGGCCGTCGCGGGCGACGGAGAGCAGGAGCTCGAAGGGTTGACTGGTCTCGTCCATTGCTCGAAAAGTGGATCTGGCGCGTGTACCAGTCGCAGTCTACCTTGTGGTCCATGCACGCGATCACCTCCACTCCCGGCGCACTCCGCCTGTTCGCCGTCTCGATCCTCGCCCGGCTGCCGCTGCCGACCTTCAGCATCGGCCTCCTGGTGCACACCCGCCACCTGACCGGCTCGTTCGCGGCCGCCGGGCTGGTCGCCGGCGCCTACGGCGCGGCGCTCGGCATCGGCGGGCCGTTCCTTGGCCGCCTCGTCGACCGCTGCGGGCAGACCGTCGTCCTGCTGGCGAGCGCGGGAGCCTCCGCGGCCCTCCTGGTCGCAGTCGCGGTGCTCCCGGTCGGGGTCCCGGTGGGGGCCGTCGCAGGGCTTGCGTTCGGGATCGGGCTCGCGTCGCCACCGCTCGACGCCTGCCTGCGAAGCGCGCTGCCGCGTGTCCTCCACGACCCCGAGGCCCTGAGCGCGTCCTACGCACTCGATGCAACCGCGGTCGAGCTGACCTGGATCGCCGGTCCGCCGCTCGTGCTCGCCGTCGGCGCGGTCTGGTCGACCGGTGCGGCCCTGGGCGCGTCCGGTCTCGTGCTGCTGGCCGCCACCGCCGCGTTCGCCGCCGAGCCCGCGTCGCGGCGCTGGCGCCCGGCCGCGGCCGGCCCGCGACCCCGGGGCGGGTCGCTCGGCGTCCCGGCGATGCGCACCCTCGTTCTCGTCCTGATCGCCGTCGGCGTCCTCTTCGGCGCGGTCGAGGTGGGTGTCACCGCCTCCACCGCCGCGGTCTCGAGCGCCGCCGCCGCGGGGCCGCTGCTCGGCCTGTGGGGGGTCGGGTCGTTGCTCGGCGGAATGCTCGCCGTCCGGCTCGGCCACGGCCTGCGCGGCGCGGGGGGCCTCGCGCTGATCCTCGCCGTCCTGACCGGCGGCCACCTGCTCCTCGTCGCGGCGGCCGGGAGCGTCGTCGCGATGGCGGGCGTCCTCGTGCTCGGCGGCACCGCCATCGCCCCCACCTACGCCGTGGTCTACGCGATGGTGGACGACGTCGCCCCGAAGGGCACCGAGACGGAGGCCTTCGCCTGGCTGGGCACCGCCGTCGCGATCGGCGCGGCCGCCGGATCGGCGGTCGCCGGCGCCGCGGCAGACCACGCCGGGCCGCAGTCCGCCTTCGCGATCGCCGCCGCCGCCGGAGCGGTCTCGGTGGCGCTCGTCCTCCTGCGTGGCGGTACCTTCGCACCCGCCGAGTCTCAGCGTCAGGTCGACGTTGATGCTTGCGCCGTGCCGGCCGTCAGCCCGGGCTGATCCGTTCGGCTGCCTCGAGCGCGAGCAGGGCGTCGGTCGCCGTGGCCGCATCCCCGGCCGCGCCGGTGCTGATGCGGTCTGCGAACGCTCGCGCCTGGGCACGGAGCGCGACGTGAAGCGCCGCCTCGCCTCCGTCGCCCCACAGCACCCGGTCGAGCGCATGACCGGCGGTGCCGAACGCTTCGACCCACACGCAGTCGCCGTGGGGGAAGCTCTGGCCGAGCGAGACGAACGCGGCCGTGCCGCCGGAGAGCGATCCCAGCAGCTGCAGCCCCTCCGGGCCGGCGCCGGCCGGCGGCTGCGCGGCGGCTGCGAACGGCCCCAGCTCCTGCCCTGTCAGCCAGCGCAGCTGGTCGAGCTCGTGCACGCCCATGTCGACGGCGACGCCGCCGCTCGACGCCCGGAAGCCGGGCGTGGGCGGCGCGGCGTCCCACTGGTAGCACGAGACGAGGGTCAGGTCGCCCATCTCCCCGGCGCGGATGCGCTCGCGCAGGGCGCGCAGGTCGGGGGCAAACCGCCGCCAGTAGCCGATCTGGAGCACGCACCCGGCGGCGTCGGCCGCGGCGGATGCCGCCCGGGCCTCGGCCGCCGTCGTGCCGCACGGCTTCTCGCACAGGATCGGCAGTCCGCGCTCGGCGCACGCCTCGACGAGCGGCAGGTGCAGCGGCGACGGCGCCGCGATCAGCACGGCCTCGATCCCGCCCCCCGCGAGCGCCTCGTCGAGGTCGGCGAACGCCGCGGTGCCGGGCGCGGCTCGCAGCGCGTTTCGGCGCGCGGCCTCCGACGGGTCGACGACCGCGTTCACCCGCACCGACGGCTCCTCGAGCAGCGCCTCGAGGTGCGTGACCCCCATCCTGCCCGCGCCCGCGATCGCGAGGCCGACCGGTGTCGTCACTTGGCCACGGGTGTCGTCTGATCGGTCACGGGAACGTTCCAGGAGACCCTACCGTTTCCGGCGATCATCTAGGTTCCGGCGACCGTGTTCCTGTTCCCGTGGTACGCCGAGCTGTGCGTCGCCCAGGGCGCGCTCGTGGCGATCCCCGCCGTCGGCCGCGACGCGAGCCGGCGCCACGCGGCGCTCGGCCTCGCCGGCCCGGCGGCGGCGATGATCGTCGGTGTCGGCACGGTGCGGCTCGCCGGCGGCTCCGGCGCCGACATCCTGGCGTGGCTGGGGACGTTCGCGACGCCGATACTGGCGGGCGTGCTCGGGTGGGCTGCGCGGTGGCGCTGGCCCTTCCTGACCGCGGTCGCCGCCGCGGTGCTGTACGTGATCGCCTGGCAGGCGGGCGGTCACCTCGCCGAGGCCGCCGGTGCGATCCTGATCGGCGGCGCCTGTCTCGCGATCGCGGCCATCGTCGGCCCGATCACGCCGGCGCGGTACCTGGCCATCGGCCTGGTCATCCTGATCGCCGTCGACGTCTACCTGGTGTGGGGCAACCGCCAGGTCGAGAGCACGACGTCCGCGCTCCAGCAGGCGACGCTCCCGCAGGTCGGCGTATCCTCCCACCGCAGCAAGCCGCTGCCCGCCCTGCAGCAGATCAACCTCGGCAACTCGAGCATGGGCTGGCTCGACTTCCTGGCGCCCGCGCTGCTCGGCGCGGTGGTCGGACGGCGGACGCGGCCGCGGGTGCGGGCGGCGATCGCCGTCGCGGTCGCCGCGCTCGCCTGGGGCTTCGTGCTCGAGCTGACGTCGCCGATCCCCGCGACCGTGCCGATGCTCGCCGGCCTGGCGGTCACGTGGCCGGGGTGGTGGCGGGGGAGCTAGCGCCGATGCCGCGTGCGCGGCGGCGCGGCCAGGTAGTGCTCGAGATCCCGCAGCCCGGCCCGGACGTAGCGGCGCTCGGCCATGCGCCGGCGCCAGTGCGCGCAGCGGCTGGGGAGGACGCACACGAGGATGCAGAGCGCGATGGCCACAGCCGCCAGGAGCCCCGCCGCGATCAGCCCGGTGTCGAACGCCCGCCCGTACGCGAAGAGCGAGTGCACCGACGGGGCCATCCTCCGCCCCTCAGCTCCGCGCGTCCGGTGGGGCCATGTGCAGGACGCCGGTCGTCCCCTCGCCGTCCTGCTCGAGCAGGTGCTCGGGCCCGGACTGGGCCACGTGCTCGTGCAGCGCGAGGAACGCGTCGGCCGGCTCGAGGAAGTCGATCGCCTCGGTGCGGTAGTGCATCGGCACCACCCAGCGCGGGTCGAGCGTCCGGGTGATCTCGGCAGCCTGGTCGGCGCCGATGGTCGGGCCGCCGCCCACCGGCAGGAAGAGCAGGTCGACGGAGCCGATCGCCTCCCGCTGCTCGGGCCGCAGCGCGGCCTGGCCGAAGTCGCCGAAGTGGCACACGCGGACGCCGTCGAGCGTGAAGACGAAGATCGTGTTCGGCCCGCGGCTGGTGCCCGCCACGTCGTCGTGCTCGGAGGCGATGGCGATCACCTCGCCGATCGGCGTCTCGAACCGCCCGGCTGTCGAGCGCACGATGTCAGGGTCGCCGGTGATGACCTCGACCGCGTTGTGGTCGGCGTGCTCGTGCGTGACGAGCAGGAGATGCGCGTCGTGCCCGGGCACCGGTGGATAGGCGAACCGGCGCGTGCCTCCCATGAGCGCTCCCAGGTCGCCGAACGGATCGATGGTGACGGTGCGATCCGCGCCGGTGAGCGTGTAGGCGGACTGGCCGTACCAACGGATCTTCATCGCGCTCCCCCGGCTTCGCGGTTTCTCACGTTCACCGGAGATTAGCACGCCGGAAAGGCCTGGATTGGGGTGGTCGGCCCTCAACATCCAGCTGCTATCTTCCGTTAAGGTGAATATGACTCCGGACGAGAAGACCGCCGCCGAGGACGCGACCGAGGCCCCCTTCCGCATCGGCGAGCTCGCGCGCCGCGTCGGCGCCACGCCGCGCACCGTGCGCTACTACGAGGAGCTCGGCCTCCTGCCCGACCGCGGCCGCCCCGAGGGCGCCCACCGGCTCTACGACCGCGAGGACGAGACCCGCCTTTCCGACCTGATCCGCGTCCGCGACCTGCTCGGCCTGTCGCTGGCCGAGCTGCGCGACTGGATGGACGCCGAGGCCGCCCGCGCCGTCCTGCGCGAGCGCTGGCACGGCCCGCCGGCGCCGGCATCGGAGGACCGGGCCCGGATCCTGGCCGAGGCGATGCGCCACGTCGAGACGCAGGTCTCACTCGTCCGCGCCCGCCGGGCGGCGCTGGAAGAGCTCGAGGACGAGCTTCTCGAGAAGCGGCGCCGGATCCGGATGCTGCGCGACGAGTTCGAGGAGCAGGTGTGAACCCGCAGACGCCGCCCTCGCCGCACTACAAGTGGATCGCCCTGTCGAACACGACGCTCGGCATCCTGATGGCGACGATCAACTCCTCGATCGTGCTGATCGCGCTGCCCGACATCTTCCGCGGCATCGACCTGAACCCGCTCGGCGCCGGCAACTCCAGCTACCTGCTGTGGATGATCATGGGCTTCCTGGTCGCGACGGCCGTCCTCGTCGTCAGCTTCGGCCGGGTGGGGGACATCTACGGCCGGGTGCGCATGTTCACGCTCGGCTTCGCGATCTTCACCGCGTTCTCGCTGCTGCTCTCCATCACGTGGATGCACGGCGGCGCAGGGGCGCTCTGGATGATCGTCATGCGCGTCGGCCAGGGCGTCGGCGGCGCGTTCCTGTTCGCGAACTCCGCGGCCATCCTCACCGACGCCTTCCCGCACGACCAGCGCGGCCTCGCCCTCGGCGTGAACACGGTCGCCGGGATCGCCGGCTCGTTCATCGGCCTCGTGCTCGGCGGCGTGCTCGGACCGGTGTCGTGGCGGCTCGTGTTCCTCGTCTCGGTGCCGGTCGGGCTCTTCGGCACGCTGTGGTCGTGGCGCAAGCTCGTCGATCTCGGCGTCCGCCAGCCGGCGAGGATCGACTGGTGGGGCAACCTCACCTTCGCCGCCGGCCTGATCGCGATCCTGGTCGGGATCACCTACGGCATCCAGCCGTACGGCGGCCACACGATGGGGTGGACGTCGCCGAAGGTGCTCGGATGCATGGTCGGCGGGCTCGTCCTGCTCGCGATCTTCGCCGTCATCGAGACGCGGATCGAGGATCCGATGTTCCGGCTGGGCCTGTTCAAGATCCGCGCCTTCACGGCCGGCAACATCGCGACGCTGCTGGCGTCGCTCGGCCGCGGCGGGCTCATGTTCATGCTGATCATGTGGCTGCAGGGCATCTGGCTGCCGCTGCACGGCTACAGCTTCTCGCAGACGCCCCTGTGGGCCGGCATCTACATGCTGCCGCTGACCGTGGGCTTCCTGGTCGCCGGCCCGGCCTCCGGGTACCTCTCCGACCACTTCGGCGCGCGCCCGTTCGCGACCGGCGGGATGCTCGTCGCCGCGCTCAGCTTCTTCCTGCTCGAGCTCCTGCCCGTGAACTTCGACTACGTGTGGTTCGGGCTGCTGCTGCTCCTGGTGGGGATGGGGATGGGCCTGTTCGCATCGCCCAACCAGGCCGGCATCATGAACAGCCTGCCGGCCAACCGCCGCGGCGCCGGCGCCGGGATGGCGACGACGTTCCAGAACTCGGCCCTCGTGCTCTCGATCGGGATCTTCTTCTCGCTCATGATCCTGGGCCTCGCGAGCACGCTGCCCGGGACGCTCGACCACGGGCTGGTCGCCCAGGGTGTGCCGAGGGCCGACGCCGCGCGTGTCTCGCACCTGCCGCCGGTCGGGCTCCTGTTCGCGTCGTTCCTGGGCTACAACCCGATGCAGCAGCTGCTCGGGCCCGTGCTGCCGCACCTCTCCCATGCGCACGCGACGTACCTGACCGGGCGCACGTACTTTCCCCAGCTGATGTCCAAGCCGTTCTCGGACGGCCTGCACGAGGCGTTCGACTTCGCGATCGCCGCCTGCCTGATCGCCGCCGGCGCGTCGTGGCTGCGGGGCGGCAAGTACGTCCACGGCGTGGAGGAGGAGAAGGCCGTCCAGTCGGTGGCGTCGGTCGAGGGCGAGATGATCCTCGCCGACGGCGACTGACCGTCCAGATCCGCCTCGAGGGGCGACCGTATCATGGGGTGGTGGACGCTCCACCGCCTCGATTGCCCGACCCGGAGTTCGCGCGCGCCGTCTCGGCGCTGCGCGCGGCCGAGCGCGTCTGGGTGGCGACCCACGAGAATCCGGACGGCGACGCCATCGGCTCGCTCGTCGCGGCGGCGGCGGGACTGCGCGCGCTCGGAAAGACGGTGCGGACGTATCTCGAGCCGGGCTCGACGATCCCGAGCGAGCTGCGGCTGCTCGACGTGACCGGCCTCGAGCGGCGGCTCGACCCGGGCGCGCTCGAGGGCTGGACGCTGCTCACGCTCGACTGCGCGACGGTGCGCCGGCTCGGTCACGGCCACCGCACGGTCATCGGGGCCGCCGACACGGTCGTCTCGGTCGACCACCACTACGACAACACCCGCTTCGCCGACGTGAACCTGATCGACGGCGGCGCGTCGTCGACGGCCGAGATCCTGCTCGACGTGCTCGAGGCGCTCGGCGCCGGGCTCACGCCCGAGATCGCCCAGGCGCTCTACGTCGCCCTCGTCACCGACACGGGCCGCTTCCAGCAGCGGACGACCGGCCCGAGCGCGCTGCGGATGGCGGCCAGGCTCGTCGACGCCGGCGTCGACATCCAGCGGGTGTACGAGCGCGTCTTCGAGACGATGCCCCTGCGCAAGCTGCGCCTGCTCGGCGTCGTCATCGCGAACCTCGTGCTGTACGAGGGCGGCCGGATCGCGATCTCGCACGTCGAGCGCAGCGACTTCGCCCGGCTCGGCGCGACCGAGTCCGACACCGAGGGCCTGGTCGACCATCTGCGCGCGGTGAGCGGCGTCGAGGTGGCGGCGCTCATCCGCGAGCCGCCGCTCGCCGCCGACGGCCAGGCACCGCCGAACCGCGTGTCGCTGCGCTCGCGGGGCGGGCTCGACGTCTCCGCGATCGCGCGCAAGACCGGCGGCGGCGGCCACAAGCAGGCGGCCGGCTTCTCCCACGGCGGCGGCATCGCCGCCATCCACGCGTTCATCGCGGCCGAGGCGGCTGCCCAGCTGGGCCTGGTGGGCTCGGCCGCGTAGCCAGGCTAGGCGATGTCGGTCGCCATGGCCTGGTAGGCGGGGAGGAGCTCGCCCCACCGCGCCTCGTTGTCGTCGCGCTCGCGGCCGGCGATGTGGTCGGCGAGATTCTCGACGTGGATCTGCACTCCGGCCCCGTAGGCGGCGAGCAGGTCGAGAGGCATTCCCCGTTCCTCGACGACCAGGATGGTCTGGTCGCCGTCGGCGGTCAGCGTGGCCTCGATGACCGTCTCCTCCGGCTGGCCGGGCCGAGGGTCGGCGTCGCGCATCGTCAGCAACAGCCGCTGCGGGGGCACGCACGCGTCCACGCGCCCCGTGGTCGCTCCGCTGTCGAAGAAGCGTGCGCGGAACTCACCGCCGAGGCGCAGGTCGCCCTCTGCCTCGGCGATCCAGCGGGCGAGGCGGCGGGGCTCCGTGAGTGCCGACCACAGGTCGTCGATGCCGGTGTCGAAACGGTCTTCCATGCGCACGACGCCCTTGCCGTCGGCGGATCGCAGGGTGCCAAGGATGCGGCCGCGCCGGGGTGCGTTCGTCATCAGGTGCTCCTTCGTTCGCGTTTTCCCCGGCGCACCTCGGTGTGCAGGGCATCCAGCCGCTGCTCCCACAGAGCGCGGTACCGGCCCAGCCATTCATCGAGCTCGGCCAGCGGCTCGGGGCGAAGGCCGTAGACCCGCCGCTGCGCCTCCCGGCGCACCTCGACAAGCCCCGCCTCCCGCAGCACCCGCAGATGCCGCGAGACGCCCGGGCGGGCGATCGGCAAGCGCGCCGCCAGGTCACCCGCGGTGGCCGGACCGGCGACCAGGGTCTCGAGCAGCGTCCGCCTGCTCTCGTCCGCCAGCGCACGCAGAACAGCTTCCACGGCATCAGTGTAACAAGATGGTTACGTAACCGTCAAGGTACATAACCAGCCGCCGCGATGCCGCGCCTTGCCATCGGCCGTCTACCCGCAGTGGGAGCGCGGCCGGCGCAGGTCGGCCAGCAGGGCGCGGATGACCGACGGGTTGCTCGGGAGCGAGAAGTGGTCGACGCCGGGGTGGTTCGTGAGCTCGAACCGGAAGCACGACATCCGCCGCCACGCGCGCACCGCGCCGTTGGTGATGTCCTCCTGGTTCACGTCGCCGTCGCGCGTGAAGAACGTCGCGGTGGCCGGGTCGAGCACCTGCCCGACGTGGAGGTTCGGGAGCACGGCACCCACGACCGTGGGGATGCCCGAGCCCTTCTCGGCGTGGACGTCGACGTCCGGGAAGTGCGCCCGGTCGGCGAACTTCACGAACCCGATGTAGTGGCGGGCGACCGGGATCAGCCAGCGCAGGTGGGCGTTTCGCAGGAGCCGCGGCCAGTCGGCCGGCGTGTAGCTGCGGCCGGTCGCCGCGTCCTTCACCACGACCTCGCGGTGGCCGAAGATCTTCGGATCGGCCGCGCTCATCCACGACGACGGGGCGGTCAGGTACATCCGCGCGCTGGTGCCGGCCTGGGCCGGCGTCGTCGGATAGGTGAAGTCCTCGATGTTGAGCCCGGTGAAGAGGATCGAGTAGAGCGATCCCTGACCGGGGAGGTTGCCCGCGATCGGGCTGAAGCCGTGGATGTAGCGGTGCCGCCAGGCATGCGACGTGTGCGTCAGCAGGTACTGGGCGTAGAGCGGGCCGTTGGAGTGGCCGATGAGCTGCACGGGCGGTCGCCGTTGGCGCGGTAGGTGCGCTCGACGAGGCGTTTCGTGCGGCCCAGGAACCCGCCCATGTCCGGCGTCAGGCGGGCGTCGTAGCCGGCGACCCGGAGGTTGCGGCCGGCGACGTAGCCGGCGGCCTCGAGCGCCCGGTAGAGCGGCTGGTAGAACGGCGCGCTGGCCGGGCTGCCGTAGTGCAGGATGCGCACCGAGACGCCGCGCTGGTTCGAGAACCGCAGCCGTATCGGCTTGTGCGAGTGGCGGTCGTAGCGCAGGGTCAGGAGCTCGTCGCGGCACATCTGGCTGAACGTCGTGCCCTGGTGCGGATTCAGGAACCAGTCCTGGAACGAGCCCGAGCGCGGGCAGCCGGGGAACGCCGTCTGGTTCCGCACGGTCACCTCGAGCTTCGTGAAGTGGAACGCGGGGAAGAGCACGACCGGCGTGAGATCGCGCTGGCCTGCGGCCTCGCCCGCGGCGGGCGAGAGCACCAGCGCCGCGGCGACCACTGCGAGGAGTCCGAGCGTTCTCCGCACGTGCCCGATGCTATCAGCCCGGCGGCGACGCGGGGCGTCCGGTCTCGCGCCGCCACACCGGCACGAACGCCGCGAGCGCGACGACCTGGACCGCCACGACGAACGTCTCGGCCGCGCCGACGGAGCTCGTGTAGAGCGCTGCGATGATCGCCGCGCCGGCCAGCCAGGCGAGTCCGTAGATCGCGGTGAACGTCCCGTATCCGGCGCCGCGCCGGCTCGCCGGGACGAGGTCGGCGACCGCGGCCCGCATCGTCGACTCGTGCACGCCCATGGCGACGCCCCAGATGACCGCGCCGATCCAGACGAGCACCGGCGTGGTGGAGAACGAGAGGAACGGGACGATCGCCGCGAGCGCGGGCAGGACGGCCATGCCCCGCAGGCCGATCGCGGTCGTAGACCGTGCCCGCGCCGAGCGCCCCGAGCGCGGCCGCGCCCATCGCGGCCGCGTAGGCGACCGGGATCCACGGCGCCGAGAGCACGTGCTCCACCTGCAGGTGGTAGGCGAGCACCGCGAACGTGGCGAAGCCGGTCATGGTGAGCGCGGTGAACGCGGAGTAGAGCCAGAACTGCGCCGGGAAGTGGCCGCCGACGCTCATCGTCTTGCTCGGCGCCTCCGCGCCGTGCTCGTAGGCGGCCGGGTGCGGCACGGCCAGGCGCAGCCGCAGCACGGCCGCCATCGCCAGCACGCCGGGGACCGCGAGCACCGCGAAGCCGAGCCGGTAGCCGCTCAGCGCGACCATGACGGCGACCAGGAGGGGCCCGACGAGGGCGCCGGACTGATCCATGGCCTCGTGGATCGCGAACGCCCGTCCGCGGCCCATGTTGACGCTCGCCTGCGCCAGCATCGTGTCGCGCGCGGGCGAGCGCACGGCTTTGCCGAACCGCTCGGTGACGACCAGGGCGGACGCCGGCGCCACTGCCTGGGCGACGGCCATCAGCGGGACGGAGACCATCGTGATCGCGTAGCCCGAGATCGCGAGCGCCCAGTGGCGGCCGGTGCGGTCGGACGCCGGCCCGGTCCACAGCCGCAGGACGAGCGCCACCGCCTCGCCGGCGCCGGAGACGATGCCGACGAGGACCGCGCTCGCGCCGAGCGTCGCCAGGTAGGGCCCGGCGATGCTGCGGCCGCCCTCGTAGACGAAGTCGCCCAGCATGCTGACGACCCCGAACGCGAGCACGAAGCGATACGGCGTGAGCCGGTTCGGCCCCGCCACTTGCCCGCCGCGTGCGGTCGTGGTCACAGGTGGAAGGGCTTCCCCATTCCGGCGGCCGTGCAGGCGCTGTTCAGGCACGGCACGCCCAGCATTCGCTCCCAGACCCGCAGCGCGCTGAAGTCGTTCAGCGCGACGGCCGAGTGGACGTGGGGCGTCGAGGGGCTGATGACGATGAACGGCAGCGGCGTCGACACGTCGTCGGAGTTCGCGCCGGTATCGAACCAGATGAACACCGCGGTGTGCCCCTGGGTGTACGGCCTGTGGGTGAGGATCCCGGCCGGGCCCTCGAGGAATGTGTGAAGCCAGGTGCTCGCCTGGGCCGGCGTGCCGACCTCCATGTCGTGCTGCTCGTCGGGCGCGACCCAGATGAACCTGCGCTTGATCTCGCCGAGCGGGCTCGGGAGCGGGAGTACGTTCGCCGCGCAGGTGGCCTGTGAGATGCGCGTGTAGTAGAGCGGCGGCAGGTGGCGGGTGACGTAGTTGCCCGAGTTCGTCGTCGCGCACGGCGACGGCATCGACTGCCCGTAGGCGCGCCACCCGGATGCGCGCAGCTGGCCGAAGATGTTCGTCGCCCCGCTCTGGCACGACCCGCCCGGCAGGCAGTCGCCGGTGATCGAGACCTGGCCGCTCGTGCTGGCGATGTACGTCGGCAGGCTGTGCGGGAAGTGGGCGGCCGTGAACCGGGTGGCGACGCCGCACTCGCCCGCGAGCTTCGTGAACTCGCCGGCCGGCGCGCCGGCGCCGAGCACGCTCGCGTAGGAGTGGTTCTCGAACGCGATCACGATGACGTGGCTCCACGTCGGCGTCGTCTTCGTGCGGCCGCAGGGCGAGGCCGCCGCGCTCGCGGCCGGAGTCGCGACGACCGTCGGGACGAGGACGGCCAGCGTCATGGCGAGCGACGATCGCGAGGCGGCGGAGCACGGCCGCCCCAGTATGCCCGGAATCCGTTGCGTTCCGCGCCGCCGAGTCGTAGAGTCCGAGGCCAGTTCGAGTCCGAGGGGAGGGGTTCTCGTGGGACGTTCGGCCTGGTATCTGTGCGCCCTTGTGGCGATGGTGGCGGGTGGTGTTCGCGCTACCTGCGGCGGCGGGCGCATCCGTTCGCTCGGGTCAGCAATGCATTGCCCGCCACGCGAACTACGTGGAGGGCGTGTTCGAGGTGCACTACCGGCCGGGCTGCACCGGCCACGACGAGCCCGAGCTCGATCCGGTGTCGTCGCTGCCGCACTCGGCCAAGAACCTGACCTGGAAGGCCGTTCTGCCGATCGACGGGATGTTCCCAGTATCGGCGACCGGCTTCGGGTTCTGGTTCGGCGGCACGGTCCGCGATCCGCACAGCGCGTTCGGCCAGGCCTTCCTCGAGGTCCAGTTCTACCCAGACGCGCGCGTCTCGCAGTGCCGCCCCGACGGTGAGTTTGCCTACTCGTACCAGAAGAACGCCTACACCGTTTGCAGCCCGGTCTGGTCGGTCGTCGGGAACAACGAGCCAGCCGCGTTCAACGCGATGCTGCGCGTGAACGGTCACCCGGGGCCGATGGTGATGCACGGCGGCGACACCGTTCGCGTGCACTACTACACGACCCACGCGCGGGACGGCGCCCACATCACCGTCACTGACGTGACGACCCGCCAGCGCGGCACGATCGTGCTCAACAGCCGCCGCTGGGGGCCGCTCATGCCCGCCTTCGACCGGCAGGAGATCGGCAACGCGCTCGGCTGGGGCATCGTCGACGACGCCCCCAACTCCTTCGTCTGGGAGATCGGCCATCGCTCGCTCTTCAGCGCCGTTCCCGGCGCATTCTGCGCGCCGGGACACTCCGGCTGCGAGTCGTACAACTGGCCGGCGTGGTTCCGCACGACCCCGATCCGGATCGAGTCGGTCAAGTTCGGCACGCGCGGCGCGGCGAAGCACTGGGCCGTCGTCAGCGACTACGGCGGGAAGGCCCAGATCCTCGACCCGAGCGAGACCGGGTCGACGTGCACCCACTACGGCGGGCCGTGGTGCATCTACCCCTGGTTCAGCCAGAACCACGACGGCTCGTTCACCTACGGCGTGAACCATCCGGGGTTGACCGCGGACAGCTTCGGGAACGCGAACCAGTTCGAGCGCCGGCCGCACTGCGGCGGCCCGCTCGGCAAGAACAGCACGTACTGCATGACTGTAATCCGGTAGGTCTCGGAACTTGGGGCCCCGGGCCATTGCGTCCGGGGCCTCCGAGGCCTAAACTCGACGGGGCAAAGGCAGCACTGATGGAGCCGGCACCGTGTCATTGACCGCGTCCATGGAGCCGCTGATCGTGGCATTGGTCGCGGTCACCGCTCTCGTCGTACTCATGTTCGTGCTCGTCCACGTGGGGTTGCGGACGTGGCGCGCGGTGGCGCCCGACGCACGCGAGCGGATGCGGCGGAGGCGCGACGTGCGCCGCGGGATCCGCGAGATCGAGGCGTTCCTGGCCGGGCCCGGGCTCGAGCCCACGAGCGACGAGCACGCCGGGCCGGCCGAGGGCCGTCCCGGGCAGGACGCCGACCAGCTCTAGGCGCTCCCGGCGAGCTCGCGGCTCGCGGTCGGCGGGCGTCGCGCCCGCGACGGCGAGCATGGCTGCGAGCAGCCTGCCGGCGGGGTCGGCGACGGGCACGGCCGCGCGTGGGTGCTCTGGGACGGGCTCGGGCAGGGGCGTCATGTCCATGAAATTGCTCCGGCGCCAGGCCCGGAGGACGGAAACCGCGGGGACTGGCGCCGGAGACTGGGGGTGTTGGGCCGGGAGAGGCTGCCTCTTTCCACAGGCATTCGTCAAGCGTCCTGCGCCGTTCCCGGCCCCGCGAGGTCGCATCGTGCGGGAAACTCGTGCAACGATCCACACGGCGTCCCCACCGCCGCGGCGGTTGCCCACAGAGGTATCCACAGGCCGCGAATGATCCGCACCGCTAGAGGTGGAATGGCAGGCGGGTGCCGTTGGCGTCGCAGGCGTTCGCGACGCATGGCAGGCCGAGCATTCCTTCCCAGCCGCGCAGTGCGCTGTACTGGTTCAGCCGCTTGAGCGCAAGCTTGTGGGGGGTGGATGGACTGATGACGATGAACGGGATCGGTGTGCGGACGCTGTCGCCGCCGCCGCCGGAGTCGAACCAGATGAAGATGGCGGTGTGGCCACGCGTATACGGGCGCCGGTGCAGGACGCCATGCGGTCCTCCCAGGAAGCCCTGCAGCCAGCGGCTGGCTTGAGCAAGGCTGCCGTCGTGCATGTCGTGCTGCATGTTCGGTGAGATCCACGTGAACGTCCGCTTCAGCTTGACCGGATGCGAGGGGAGCGCCACCATGTTGCGGCGGCACACCGAGCGCGGGATGCGGTTGTAGTAGATCGCCGGCGCGTGCCTGGGCACGTACAGGCTGGTTTCGTTGGGGTCACAAGGTCTGGGCATCGACTCGGCGAGCAGGCGCCAGTGCAGGCCGCCCACCTGGCTGAAGATGTTCGGCCCGCCGCTCGAGCACTCCGGGCCGGGTGTGCAGTCCGACGGGGTGATCACTCGGCCGCCGGTTGCGGCGAGATAGTTGCCGAGGCTGCGCGGAAAGTGCGCCGCCGTGAAATTCCGTGCCGAACCACACTCGCCCGCGAGGGTCTTGAAGTAGCTTCGCGGCGCGCTCCTGCCGAGGATGTTCTGGTAGGAGTGGTTCTCGAACGAGATCACCACGATGTGGTGCCACGCCGGTGCGCGCCGCAGGTGCCCGCAGGGCGATGCGGCCTCGGCGCGCGCCCCACCCATGAGCGTCAACACCGTCGCCGCGACGAGTGCCGCCACGGCTCCACGTACGAGCAGCATCCAGGCACGATGCATTCCATGCCTCCTCAGATCGTTGTTGCCCGCAGCGCGAGGCTAGACCTTCGGCTCCCCGCAGGGCCAGGGGGCTTACGACTTCATAACCGAACGTCTACAGGATGCCGACATGCGAGCCGTGGCCGGCGAAAAAGGTCAGCGCGCGAGCTGTGCGAGCGCCCCGGCGAGCACCTGGGCGGCGGCGAGGCAGTCGTCGTCCGAGGCCGACTCGGCCGGGGTGTGGCTCGCCCCGGTGGGGTTGCGGACGAAGAGCATCGCCGCCGGGACATGTGCGGCCAGGATGCCCGCGTCGTGCCCCGCGTAGGACGGCAGGTCACCGGCCGCGACGCCCACCGCCTCGGCGGAGGCGTGCAGGGCGGCCCGCAGGCCGGCGTCGAACCGCGCCCCGGTGTTGCGCGACTCCCGGGTGATGGTCGCGTCGGGGAAGCGGCCGCGCAGGTCGTCGACGAGCTCGTCGACCGTCGCCGCCTCGGGGGCGCGGGCGTCGAGCGTGCAGACGACCCGGCCCGGGATCGAGTTCGTCGATCCGGGGGAAACCTCGACGCGTCCGACCGTGGCCACGGCGCCCGGGCGGGCGCGTGCGGCCTCGTCGACGGCCAGCACGAAGCGGGCGGCCTCGACCAGCGCGTCGCGGCGGCCGGCCATCGGCGTCGTCCCGGCGTGGTTCGACTCGCCCTCGAAGACGGCCCGGTACCGCGACCGCGGCGCCAGCACGTCGGCGACGCCGAGGGCGAGGTCGCGGTCGACGAGCGCCTTGCCCTGCTCGACGTGCACCTCCAGGAAGGAGGCGACGCGGCGCAGCTCGTCGCGGCTCGCGAGCAGCGACTCGCGCGTGACGCCGTGGATCTGCGGCGCGTCGCCCATGGCGTCCAGCACGGCGTCGACGTCGAGCTCGCCGGTGATCGCCCGGCTGGCGAAGCAGGCGGTGCGGAAGCGGGCGCCCTCCTCGTCGACGAACGCGATCACGGCCAGCGGCCGCGAGCGCGGCTCGCCCGACTCGAGCACCGCGGCCACCGCCTCGAGCGCGCACACCATGCCGAGCGCGCCGTCGTAGGCGCCGCCGTCCGGCTGCGTGTCGAGGTGCGAGCCGGCGCACACGAACGGCCCGTCGCCGGCGCCGGGCGTGACCGCCCACATGCTCCCGGCCCCGTCCTTGCGCACCTCGAGCCCGATGCCGGTCGCCGCGCCGCGGAACCACTCCTGCGCCTCGACCTCGAGCGGCGTCCACGCGACCCGGTTCCAGCCCGTGGGGGTGCGGCCGATGTCCGCCAGCTCGGCGAACCAGCGCAGGAACCGTTCACGGGAGACCGCCGGCATCGGGTCTGGAAGGATACGCAGGTGACCGCCGCGACACTGCGCCTGCCCGGGTTCGTGAACGCCCACAGCCACGCCTTCCAGCGCGGCATGCGCGGCGTGGTCGAGCGCGTCGATCCGGCCCACCCCCACGACGACTTCTGGACGTGGCGCGAGGAGATGTACGCGGCCGCCGGTCGCATCGACCCCGACTCGGCCCACGCCGTCGCGCTGCTCGCCTACCGCGAGATGCGCGCGGCCGGGTACGTGGCGGTGGGCGAGTTCCATTACGTGCACCACCGCCCGGACGGCACGCCGTACGAGCCGGCGAACGCGATGTCGCTCGCCACCGCCGCTGCGGCCGACGAGGCCGGCATCGACCAGGTGCTGCTGATGACCGCGTACGAGCGCGCCGGTGCCGGCCTGCCGCCGACGCCCGGCCAGCGCCGCTTCTGCGACCCGGACGTGGCCGCCTACCTGGCCCGGGTCGAGTCGCTCGCCGGCGACCGCCCCGACGGGCGCGTGGGGCTCGCGCCGCACAGCGTCCGGGCCGTGTCGCGCGACTGGCTGACCGAGATCGGCCGCTACGCCGAGGCGACCGGGATGGTCCTGCACGTGCATGCGTGCGAGCAGCGGCGCGAGATCTCCGAGTGCGTCGCCGAGCACGGCCGCCGCCCGATCGAGCTCCTGGCCGACACCGGCTGCCTGGGCCCGCGGACGACCATCGTCCACGGCACGCACGCCTCCGATGCCGAGCTCGACCTGCTCGCGGGGGCGGGGGCGTCGGTGTGCCTGTGCCCGACCACCGAGGCGAACCTCGGCGACGGCTACCTGCCGGCGCTGCGCCTCTTCGAGCGCGGCATCCGCGTCTGCATCGGCACCGACTCGAACACGATCATCGACCCGGTCGTCGAGGTGCGCGAGGTGGAGGCCGTCGCCCGCCGCACCGCCGAGCGCCGCAACGTGCTCGTGGCCGACGGCGACGACGGCCCGACGGGCTACCTGCTCGCCGTCGGCAGCCGCTTCGGGGCCGAGGCGCTCGGGCTGCCGCCGCCGCCCGACGTCGAGCTCGACCTCTCCCACCCGTCGCTGGCCGGCGTCGCCGAGCGCGACGCCGTGGCGGCGCTGATCTTCGGCGGGTCGGCCGCCGCCCTGCGACCAACGGAGGACCGCTGATGGACTTCGCGCTCTCGCCCGAGCTGATCGATCTCCGCACGCGGGTGCGGGCGCTCGTCGACGACCACCTGGTGCACTACGAGAGGGAGGCCGAGGAAAACCACGGCCGCCTCTCGCCCGAGTCGCACGCGCGCATCAAGCAGGCGGTGCTCGACTCGGGGCTCGCCGCCAACAACATCCCCCGCGAGTTCGGCGGCGGCGGGTTCAGCCTGACGGAGCAGATCGTGACCCACGAGCAGCTCGGCCGGCTGACGAACTGCCTGTGGGTGCTCGTCTGGAGCCCCTCGAACGTGCTCGTCCACGGGACGCCGGCGCAGATCGAGCGCTACCTGCTGCCCGACGTCCGCGGCGAGCATCGCCACGCCTACGCGATCACCGAGGAGGCGGCCGGCTCCGACCCGCGCGCCATCGCCGCCGAGGCCGTCTGGAACGGCAGCCACTACGAGCTCTCGGGCACCAAGTGGTTCGTCACCGACGGCGACGTCGCCGGCTACTTCATCGTGCTCGCGTGGGCCGTCGACGGCCACGACCGCCGCCCCGCGCTGTTCCTGGTCGACAAGGACCTGCCCGGCGTCGAGATGACGGACGACCCCGACTTCTCGCACAACTTCCCCTACCGCCACCCCGAGTTCACGTTCACGAAGACGCCGGTGCCGCGCGAGAACATCCTCGGCGAGCTCGGCCGCGGGTTCGAGCTGACCGGCGAGTGGTTCGTCGAGGAGCGCGTCCACATCGCCGCCCGCTGCGTGGGCGCGTGCGACCGCCTGATCGAGCTCGGCACCGCCTGGGCGCTCGAGCGGGAGCAGTTCGGCAGCCGCATCTTCGACCACCAGGCGGTCAGCTTCGCGCTCGCCGACTGCGCCGCGGAGGTGACCGCCGCCCGGCTCCTCACCTACTACGTCGGCTGGCTGGCCGACTCGGGCGCCGACCGCAAGCTCGTGCACCACAAGGCGTCGATGGCGAAGCTCGTCGCCTCGGAGACGGCCGGCCGGGTGGCCGACCGGGTGGTGCAGATCTTCGGCGGCCGCGGCTACATGCGCTCGAACCCGGCCGAGCGGCTGTGGCGCGAGCTGCGCGTCGACCGCATCTGGGAGGGGACGAGCGAGATCCAGCGCCTCATCGTCAGCCGCGGCCTGGAGCGGCGCGGACCGGCGACCCTGCTCGCGCTCTAGTCTTCGGGTCATGCCCGACCCCGAGCCGCTCGACGCCGGCACCGCCGCCTGGCACCGGCGCCTGCACCACACGCCCCACGACGGCCTCTCCGAGGACACCGCCCAGACGCCGGGCATGCGCCGCTACGAGGCGATCTCGGGCGCGCGCAACGGCTCGCGCAAGATCTGGATGGGCAAGAACCGCGTCGCGCCCGACATGCGCTCGGCCGACCACCACCACGGCGAGGCCGAGACCGGCATCTACGTCGTCTCCGGCCATCCCGTCTTCGTCTTCCTCGAGGACGGCGAGGAGCGCCGCATCGAGACGCAGCCGGGCGACTACGTGTACGTGCCGCCGTGGGTGCCGCACCGCGAGGAGAACCCCTCGCTCGACGAGGAGGCGGTCGTCGTGCTCGCCCGCAGCACGCAGGAGGGCGTCGTCGTCAACCTGCCCAGCCTGCGCGCGGTCGTGCCGGAGCTCGACCGCCTGATCGAGGAAGAGGGCTAGGCGGCGAGCCGCAGCGGCTCGGTGGTCGCGGCGGGGAAGAGCTCGATCACCGGGGCCGGGCCGAGGTGCGCGTGGATGCGCTCGATGGCGCGCTCGAGCTCCGGGCCGTGCCCGCCCGCGCGGAAGAGCGGGCTGCTGGCGCCGTCGGTGATGAGCCGGCGCAGGAGCACCATGCCGGCCGCGTCGACGTCGACGTCCACCGCCCGCACGCGGGTGCAGAGGCCGCGGATGTGCGGCTCGAGCTCCACGCACCGTCTGCCGGTCGAGCGGAACGGCGGTGAGCTGGTTCCGCAGCGAGATCTCGAGGAAGCGCTCGAGCGTGCCGGCCAGCATCCGCCGGCGGTCGGCGGACACGAGCGACTCGGCGTAGCGGCTGCACGGCGGAGCCGCCGACGTGGCGGTAGCCGGCGAGGACGATCTCGTCGTAGAGCTCCTCCCGGCGCCAGACGCACACGCGCGAGGCGACGAGGGCGCCGCCGGTGCCGATCGCCGACAGCACCGAGGCGGTGCCGGCGAGTCCGGGCGTGATCCCGTGGACCGCGAAGACCGCCACGAACGCGGCCACCGCGAAGCACAGCAGCGAGCCGGCCACGGTGTAGGCGGTCTTGAGACGCTCGTCGATGGAGGAGAGGGCGTCGGTGAGCTCGGAGGGGGCCATGGCTGCCCTTATTCATCGTTCGCAGGCGCGGGCACTTGAGCCGAACCTGCTCCGATCGCGGCGGGGCTGGAAAGGGCTGCCAGAAAAGCGACGAGGCCGTCTGGGCAGAGACGGCCTCGTCTGTTGGGCTGTCCGGTGGGCCGCCGGACAACGTGTCCCACACCGACGGGTCAGCCGGTTGCGCGATCGCTATGCGACGCGCTCGGGGACACTCCTTGAAATCCCTCCGGTGTCGAGTTTACTGCAATTTTCTGCCGGATGACAGTGCCCGCAGGCAGAACCACGTCGCGGCAACGAAGCCGGCGATGATCGGTAGCTGCGCGAGCTGGCCGACCGTGACCGGAAGCTCGGCGCTGTCCGATGCCGCATGCCCCGCGGCGACGGCGTGCGCGCTGTTTCCGCCGCCCACGACGAAGATGGTTGCGAACGCGGCGAAGACCACCACGCCCACCATCACACCTTTGGCCACCCTCAATTTCCCTCCCTGCCGTTCGACCTCCTGAGCATACGGGGGCCGCGCGGAGGGTGCAACCGGCTTCATATGCCGTTCATCATTCTCTGGAGGCCGCCCAGGCACGCACGCCGGCGATCTGCCAGGGCAGCGGCCGGCACGTCGGCCAGCGGGCCGACGCCGCCTCGAGCGCCTCGTCGATCGTGGCGCCGGAGCGGTTCGCGAGCAGCGCGACGGCCACGGCCGCCGACCGCTCGCGGCCGCCGCGGCAGTGCACGTAGGCGGTGTCCTGGCCGGCGGCCTCGACGGCCCGGTCGAGCACCTCGGGTGGGATCGTCGCTCCGTCGGGGACGGGCAGGCGGTGCTCGGTCATGTCCGCATCCCGGAACGCGGCCTCGACGGCGGCCCGCTCGCCGTCCCAGTACTCGTGGTCCTCGCAGAGGTTGATGACGGTGCGGACGCCCTCGGCGCCGAGCGCCTCGACGTGGGCGGTGGCATGGGGCATCCGCCCGGCGAAAAGGCCGGATCCGAGCGACGAGTAGCGCAGCGGCGCGGTCATCCGCGCCAGCGTAGCTACGCCGGTCTCACGGCCGCCACCTCGCGCGCCGACCGGCGGCGGCGGTTCACTACACTCATGCGCCGTGTCCGCCGACGGCCTGCTCGAGCTCGCGCTGGGCGCCGCCCACGATGCCGGCGAGCTCCTGCTCGAGCGGTTCGGCGGGCCTGCCCGCGGCGTCGAGTCGAAGAGCAGCACGACCGACATGGTGTCGGACGCCGACCGCGCGGCCGAGCGGTTCCTGCTCGACCGCATCACGGCCGCCCGGCCGGACGACGGCGTGCTCGGCGAGGAGGGCGCGAACGTGGCCGGCGCGTCGGGGCTCACGTGGGTGGTCGATCCGCTGGACGGCACCACGAACTACCTGTTCGGCTACCCGGTCTGGTCGGTCTCCGTGGCGTGCGAGGACGCCGGCGGTGGGGTCGTCGCCGTGGTGCACGACCCCACCCGGAAGGAGACGTTCGCCGCCGCGCGGGGCGCCGGGACGACCCTGAACGGACGCCCCGTGCGCACGCGCGCGCCGCGCGGGCTCGACCGGGCGCTCGTCGGCACCGGCTTCGCATACGACCCGGGCGACCGCGGGTTCCAGGCCCGCGTGCTCACCCATCTGCTCCCGCGCGTGCGCGACGTGCGCCGGGGTGGCTCGGCCGCGCTCGACCTGGCCTGGGTCGCGTGCGGGCGCCTGGACGGGTTCTACGAGTGGGGCATCAAGCACTGGGACCGGGCGGCCGGGATGCTGCTCGTGGCAGAGGCCGGCGGCGCCGTCTCCGTCTTCGACCCGGGCGGCGGGCTCGAGCCGTGCGTGGTCGCCGCCGCGGCCGAGCAGCACGATCCGCTGCGGGAGCTCGTGGTGGCGGCGATCGACCACGCCCGCTAGACCGGCCTCACGACGCACCCACCCGCGGCGGGTCCCCACCAATCGGGGTCTGACCCAGCCAATCGGGGTCTGACCCCGAACGTTGGCTGTTGCAGTTCCGTGACTGTTGTGTGACACCCGTTCGGGGCCATGCCAACCGACCGATCCGCTACACTCATCGCAAGCCGCTGGTGTCGCCCTGCGTGGGCGCCCGTTTCAGCCGGCGGCTGCAGGGACTAGATGACTGTTCGCTTCGAGGCCGACTCCGAAGCGGCTGCACACCGTGTCGAGGCGTGGTGTGGAGAGCCGCTCATCCACGAGGGCGAGGATATCGCCGTCGCGCTCGCGGCCGGAACCGTCCGCCGCCAGGCCCTCGAGGCCGCCCTCGCCGAGATGGATCGGGGCCTGCCGGAGCCGAGCTTCGCGTGGCGGCGCGACTTCTCGCTCGTGCTCGGCCTGGAGCGGGTGCTCTCCGACCCGCAGCCGAAGCTGGCCTCGGGGACGACGCTCCGCCGCCACCAGGTCGACGCTCTCGCCGGCCAGCTGGCCGCGCTGATCAGCGACCTGGAGCGCACGGCCGCGCTCGACGAGGAGGAGGACGACTCCGAGGACGAGGCCGACGACGAGCCCGAGAACGGCGCCGATCCGATCGAGGAGCTCGCCGTCGACGCGATCGAGGAGCACGACGACCTCGACGAGTACGAAGACGAGGACGACGAGGCGTTCGACGACGAGGACGAGGACGACGCGGAGGACGACGAGCCCGACGCCGGGCCGCCCGCGGCCGATCCGAGCCTCGCCCACGACCCCGCCATGGCGGCCGCGCCCGACGACGAGGCGCTGAACGGCGAGGAGCAGGCCGCCCCCGACCCGGGGGCGCGGCGCCGGTACCGGTTCAAGCACCCAACCGCCTCGGGCAAGACCATCGCCGCCGCCGGGTTCGTCGAGGCGGCCCGCACCACCGGCGTCCTCATCCTCACCCACCGGCGGCTGCTCGTGAACCAGTTCACGAACGACCTGACCAAGGAGGGCTACGGCGGCCGGCTGCACGAGCCGGTGCTCATCGGCCACTCCACGCCGCGGACGCTGCCGCTCACGATCAACACGTACGCGTGGTTCATCAAGCACGCCGGCCAGATCAAGCCGGACGTCTACGGCGTGGTCGTCTGCGACGAGGCCCACACGGCGCTCGGCGAGAAGACGTCGGCGGCGATCCGCAGCTTCGACGAGCCCATCTACATCGGGATGACGGCCACCGACCAGCTGCTGCAGAAGCACGTCGGCGACGTGTTCCCGGCCGAGGTCGCCGACTTCCCGCTGGCCGAGGCCGTGCGCCGCGGCGTCGTCGCCCCGCTGCGCTGCATCCGGGTGCGACCGATCGCGTCGCTGCGCCAGGTCGAGATCGTCGGCGGCGACTTCGACCAGGGCCAGCTGGCCGCAGCCCTCGACATCGATCCGCTGAACATGGCCGCCGCCGACCTCTACCAGAGCCGCTTCGGCGACACGCCGGGCATCGTCTACGCCGCGGGCGTCGACCACGCCGAGAGCGTCGCGGCGGCGATGCGGGCGATCAACCTGAAGGCGCGGGCCGTCTCCGGGCGGACGCCGCCGCGCGAGCTGGCCGAGACGCTGGCCGCCTACGAGCGCGGCGAGATCAACGTGCTCGTCAACGCCCAGATCCTGGCCGAGGGCTGGAACGCGCCCCGGGCCACGGTGTGCATGCACCTCGCGCCCACCGCCAGCCGGCGCGTCTACCAGCAGCGGGTCGGCCGGATCATGCGCCTGCACCGGCGCAAGGAGGCGGGCATCGTCGTCGACTTCGCCGAGGTCGGGGCGCCGCACTCGGAGCGCGTGGTCACGCTCCACTCGCTCCTCGACGTCGACGCCTACCGGCCCGCCGGCCTCGTCACGCCGCCGCCGCCGCGTCGCCGCCGCGGCCGCCGCAAGCCGGCGAAGCCGATCGTGAAGGAAGCGCCGTGGATCGTGCCCGTCTCGGACAACCTCGAGCGGCGGGTCGCGGTGATCGCGAACCAGTGGAAGCTCGTCGACGCCTCGAAGCTGCCCCTGGACGAGCAGCGGGCGTGGGCCGTGGTCGCCGCCCGCCAGCTGACGCCCGCCGACGTGCACACGCTCACCGACCGCATCGTCAACCTGGCGCCCGAGTCGCGCGAGCTCTTCTTCTACACGTGCGCGGCCGAGAACCGGCATCGCAAGATGCGCCTGTCCGGGCTGGGCGACCTGGCCACCTCCGGCCCCAGCCAGACGACGTTCGCGATGGCCTGCCGGCTGGTCGAGGCCGCGCCGACGTGGCAGCAGGACCGCGGTCAGGGCGCCCGGGTGCTGCTGCTCGCGATGGGCGACGCCAAGATCGAGGCTCCGGCCGACCGGATCGTCTCGTGGACGTGGCGGCTCGCGAAGGCCGCCCGCGACCACGAGTACCGCTACGCCGGCGCCCACATCGAGGACGGCCGCGGCCTCCTCGGCGCCGTGGCGAACGCGAAGACCGACTCCGAGCACTCGCAGGCGTGCCTGCGAGTCGCGCAGGTCGCCAAGGCGGCGCCGCTCGAGGCCGGCGCGGCGCTGCTCGCCGTCGCCTCGCCGCGGCGCGGGACCGCCGGCGAGCGCATCGTCGAGGTCGCCCGGCGGTCGCTGTCGGAGGATCCGCTGCGACTGGCCGCCGCCCTCGGGTCGAACATCCCGGCCCCGATGCAGCGGGCCAAGGCGGCCAAGAAGAGCAAGCGCAAGGCGGCCACCGAGCGCGGCGAGACGGTGTCGTTCAACGGCGTCGTGGTCGGCTCGACGCCGCCGGCGGTGCCGCTGCGGCGCATCGAGGGCGTGCCCGAGGTCGAGGTGGCGCCGCAGGTGGCGGTGCGGCTCCGCGACGACGCGGACACGGTCATCCGCGAGCGGCTCGGCGTCGAGACGCTGCGGTGGCGGATCGCCGACGACGAGCGGGCGTTCGAGAGCGGCGTCGAGGTGCGCGCGGCCGCGGGCGAGGTGGCGCCGCTCCAGGTCGTCGTCTCGAAGCTTCTGAACGAGCCCGTGAGCGACCGGGCGGCGTCGATCTCCGTCGACGGCGCCGGGCTCGTCGTCCCGCTGGAGATCCCCGAGGCCCGGGTGCTGGCCGACGACGCCGCCCGGCGGGTGCTGGCGCAGCTCAAGGCCGCCGGCGTGCGCGGCCGCGTCCGGGTCGAGTTCGAGGTGATCGACGGCGAGGGCGCGGTCACGCGCGACTCGCGGCCGGGCGCGGTGCGCAAGATCGCGCGCGGAGAGCCGGTCGGTGCGTCGCCGGAGCGCCGCGACCGCCGCCGCCGGGCGCGCGGCCGGCGCGGCCGCCGCGCGGGGGCCGAGGAGCAGGCGCGCAGGGCGTCCGCGGAGACGAACGGGGCCGCGCCGGAGGCCGCCGAGGGCGGCGACGTTCCGGATCGCGTGTCGGCCGTGTGACGGCCCGGTAAACCGTCGCCCGCGCGGCTGGAATTGGCCGCAATTGTTCGTCTACACTCTCCGGCGTGAGTCCCGCAGTGGGGCTTATGAACGTGCGTGTGGGACCGTGAGTGCGTGACCTGCGTCGTTCAAAACTCGTCGACCAGGAGAGCATTCATGGCCACTGGCACAGTCAAATGGTTCTCGGCCTCGAAGGGGTTCGGCTTCATCGCCCCCGAGGACGGAGGTGCCGACCTCTTCATCCACTTCTCCAACATCGCCGGAGGCGGGTACCGGAATCTGGAGGAGGGTCAGAAGGTCGAGTTCGAGGCCCAGCAGGGCAAGAAGGGCATGGAAGCCACCAACGTGACGGTGATCGGCTAGCCGCTTGGTGAAGGAAGAGACCATCGAGGTCGAGGGCGAGGTCACGGAGGCCCTGCCCAACACGATGTTCCGCGTCAAGCTGGACAACGGCCACGAGGTGCTCGGCCACATCTCCGGCAAGATGCGGCGCTACTACATCCGCATCCTCCCGGGCGACCGGGTCAAGGTCGAGCTTTCGCCCTACGACCTGACGCGCGGGCGGATCACCTACCGGTTCAAGTAGCCGGCGATCTCGAGGGGACAGTCCCCGGTGCACGGGGACTGTCCCCGCTTCCGTGCCCGGGCGCTGTCCGTTGCCGCCCCTACACGAGCGCGGACTCGGCCTCGGCCTGGCGCTCGGCGATCAGCCGGTCGACGCCCGCGCGGTCGCCGGCGCGCAGGAGCGCGATCGGGTCGGGGTCACCGTTCACGATCGCCTCGAAGAAGTCGCGGCGGGCCGCGAAGGTGGGAAGCGTCGACTTCGCCCAGCCGCGCGCGTCGTTCAGGATCGCCGCGAGGTCGGCGTGGTCGTCGCCGTACAGATCGGCGATCTCGCGCTTCATCCGCTTCGCCAGGGCCGGGCTCGCGCCCGCCGTCGAGATGGCGATCGCGATCGGGCCGCTGCGGACGATCGCGGGCAGGATGAAGCTGCAGAGCGGCGGCACGTCGACGACGTTGCAGAGCATCGAGCGCCGCTCGGCCTCCTCGAAGACGGCGATGTTCGTCTCGGTGTCCGACGTGGCGGCGATGGCCAGGAAGTGGCCCTCGAGGTCGCCCGGCCGGAACTCCCGCTCGGCCAGGTCGACGTCTCCCGCGCCCGCCAAGTCGCGGACGGCGAGGGACGCGTCGCGGGCGATCACGTGCACGTCGGCACCGCACGCGAGCAGCCCCTCGATCTTCTCGACGCCGACGTCGCCGGCCCCGACGACGAGGCAGCGGCGTCCGGTCAGCTTGAGGCAGGCGATGTAGAACGTCGTCCCCAGCATGTCCGCCACGCAGCGCTGGTCGCAGCGCTCGAGCCGGTGCTGGCACACGCACGGCGCGCCGGTGAAGGCCTGAGCGGGCATCCCCCGGATCGTACCGGCGGCCCGCCCGCCGCCCGGCCACCCGGTAAGATCGGCGCGTGCCCTACAAGCGATCCGAGGACGAGTTCGTGTCGGCCGTGATGAGCACGAACCTGCTCACGGCGGCGGCCGGCGACGCGCTGACCGACGCCGCTCGGCGGATGGCCGACCGGCGGGTCGGGGCGATCCTCGTCACCGAGGGCACCCGCCTCACCGGGATCATGACCGAGCGCGACGTCCTCCGGGCGGTCGGCACCGGCAGCATCGACGGCACCGTGGGCGACTGGATGACGGCGCATCCCGACACCGCCCCGCCGACGGCCACCATCGGCGCGGCCGCGGCGATGATGCTCCACGGCGGGTACCGCCATGTGCCGATCGTCGACGGCGACCACGCCGTCGCGATCGTGTCGATCCGCGACCTGCTGCGCCTGCCGAGCGAGACGCCGAGCGGCGTATAGGCGGCGTCAGGCGACGTCGCGGCGGGCGGCCAGGACCGCGCCGGCGATACAGATCGCGATCGTCCACGCCACCAGGACGACGCCGCCCGCGCCCGGGTCGAGCAGGTGCGCATCGGTCAGCCCCATCAGCCCGTTCTGGGCCTGATCCGGCGTCCACCGGCCGACGGTCGGCGCCAGCGCGAACAGCAGGTTCTGGATCACGAACCCCCACGCGAGCAGGCCGATGATCGCGCCGACCTGGTTCCGCACGATCATGCCGAGCCCCACCCCGATGCCGCCCCAGAGCGCCGTCCCGATCAGCGTCCCGATCGTCAGCAGCACGTAGTCGTGGTGGCTGAGCGCGATCGAGACGCCGCGCTCGTCGAGGATGACGCCGCCGATCCCGACCGAGAGGATCTCGCCGACGAGGGCGAACACGAACCCCGCCACGAGCATGGCAGCCACCTTGGCGACGAGCACGATCGACCGCCTCGGAGTGAACAGGTACGTCGGCCGGATCGTGCCGAAGCGGTACTCGCCGGTGACGAGCATGATGCCCGCGAGCGCCGCGAAGAGCCCGGCGAAGCTGCCGATCGAGAAGAGGCTGCGCTGCTGCTCGCGCTGGCTTATCTCGCCCACCGAGGTCAGAAGCGCGGTCAGGATCACGAATAGGAGGATGATCGCGACCATCCCCAGCACGAGGCCCAGAGTGGTGCGGGTGGAGCGCACCTTGATGATCTCGGCCCGGAGCTGCGGGATCACTCCGGCCTCTCCGTGGTCAGCTCGAGGAAGACCTCCTCGAGCGAGGACTGCTCGAGCCGCAGTTCGTGCAGCACGATGCCGGCCGCGGCGGCGATCTCGCCGACGCGCTCGCTCGTCGTGCCCTGGGCGAAGAGCGCCCCCGACGCTTCCGTGGCGGTGATCCCGTCGCGCTCGAGCGCCTCGCGCAGCCGGCCGGCGTCCGGGCTGCGCACGCGCACGGCGCCGCCGATCCCGGCGGTCAGCTCGTCGAGCCGCGACTCGCGCACGAGCTTGCCCCGGCTGATGATGAGGACGTGGTCGACGGTCTGGGCGACCTCGGCCAGGACGTGGCTCGACACGAGCACCGTCTGGCCGCTGGCGGCGAACGCGCGCAGGAAGTCGCGCAGCCAGCGCACGCCTTCGGGGTCGAGGCCGTTGGCGGGCTCGTCCAGCACGAGCAGCTCCGGGTCGCCCAGCAGCGCCGCCGCCAGGCCGAGCCGCTGGCGCATGCCGAGCGAGTAGCCCTTGACGCGCCGGTTGGCGGCACCGTCGAGCTCCACCGTCCGCAGCACCTCGTCGACGCGCGAGTCGGGGATCCCGGCGGCCGCCGAGAGCGTGCGCAGGTGGTTGCGGCCCGACCGGCCGGGATGGAAGTCCGTCGCCTCGAGCACCGCGCCGATCCGCAGGGCCGGCTGCTCGATCTCGACATAGGGGCGCTCGAAGATCAGTGCGCGTCCGTGCGTCGGCCGGGCCAGGCCGAGCAGCATGCGCAGGGTCGTCGTCTTGCCGGCGCCGTTCGGGCCGAGGAAGCCGGTGATGGTGCCCGCCTCGAGCAGGAAGGAGAGGTCGTCGACAGCGGTGAGGTTCCCGAACCGCTTCGTCAGCGATTCGGCACTGACGACGGGAGCCATGGCCTCAGGCTAGCCGGGCGCGCGGCGTGAGAGTCGCAGCGGGACTGTCCCCGACAAGCGGGGACAGTCCCCATGCCGCCCTACGCGAACTTCGCCAGCACGTGCTTCACGATCGTGTAGTCGTCGAGCCCGTACTTGCTCATGTCCTTGCCGTAGCCGGACTGCTTGAACCCGCCGTGCGGCATCTCGTTGAAGACCGTGAAGTGGTCGTTCAGCCAGACGCAGCCGTACTGCAGCCTGCCGACCGCGCGCAGGCCGCGGCGGGCGCTCTCGGTCCAGACCGAGGCGGCGAGGCCGTACTCGACGTCGTTGGCCCAGGCGATCGCCTGGTCGTCGTCCGAGAACTGCTGCACGGTGACGACCGGTCCGAAGACCTCCCGCTGGATGATCTCGGAGCGCTGCGCGGCGCCGGTGACCACCGTCGGCTTGACGAAGAAGCCGCGGCTCCCCATCGCCTCGCCGCCCGTCGCGATACTGGCGCCGGCCGACGTCGCCCGCTCGAGGAATCCCGAGCACGCGCTCCTGCTGCCGCTGGGAGACGACCGGGCCCATGTCGATGTCGTCGACCTCGGACGGGTCGCCGACCTTGATCGACTCGACCTGGCTCACGAGCTCGGACAGGAAGGCGTCATGGACCTTCGGCCCGGCGACGACGCGCGTCGCGGCCGTGCAGTCCTGGCCGGAGTTCCAGTAGCCGGCGGCCTCTGATCGTCTCGGCTGCGGCCTGGACGTCGGCGTCGTCGAAGATGATCACGGGCGCCTTGCCGCCCAGCTCGAGGTGGACGCGCTTCAGGTTGTCCGCGGCCGCGCGGGCGACCTTCTTGCCCGACTCGACCGAGCCGGTCAGCGACACCATCCGGATGCGCGGGTGGGCGGAGATGGCGGCGCCCACCGGATCGCCGTAGCCGGAGACGATGTTGAGCACGCCCTCGGGCAGGATGTCCGCGGCGATCTCGGCCATCCGCAGCGTCGTCAGGGGCGTGAGCTCGGACGGCTTCAGCACGACCGTGTTGCCGGCCGCGAGGGCGGGCGAGATCTTCCACGCCGCCATCATCAGCGGGTAGTTCCACGGCGTGATCTGGCCGACGACGCCGATCGGCTCGCGGCGGATCATCGACGTCGATCCGCGCACGTACTCGGCCGCGGCCTGGCCCTCGGGCGTGCGGGCGGCGCCGGCCATGAACCGGAGGCAGTCCGACGCGCCGGCGACCTCGTCGACGGCGGCCGCGCGGGGCTTGCCGACGTTCAGCGACTCGAGCTCGCCCAGCTCCTCGGCGTGCTCGTCGAGGGCGTCGGCGAGCCTGTTCAGGACCTCGCACCGTTCCGCCGGAGTCGTGTCGCCCCAGTCGCCGAAGAACGCCCGCTCGGCCGCCTCGACGGCGTTGTCGATGTCGTCGGCGGTCGAGTTCGGCACCGCGGCGATCACGTCGCCGGTGGCGGGGTTGACCACGTCGATGGTCTCGCCCGAGGCCGAGTCTGCGGCCCTGCCGCCGATGTGGTTCGAAAACCGCTTTAGCGCAACGCTCATGTCCCGCCCTCCCTCTGGGTTGCGGGGTCAATCGTACCCCCGGTCCATGAGCGCGATAGGCTGAGCGCCATGAGCTCAGGCGTCTTCACACTCCCCAGGCCGCTCAACGAACCCGTGCGCGACTACGCGCCCGGCTCGCCCGAGCGTGCGTCCCTGAAAACCCGGCTCGACGCGATGGCGGGCGAGCGGATCGAGATCCCGATGGTGATCGGCGGCAAGGACGTGCGCACCGGCCGCACGGCGACCGCCGTCATGCCGCACCGCAAGGACCACGTCCTCGCCGAGTACCACCAGGGCGGCGAGGCCGAGGTCGCCCAGGCGATCGCGGCGGCGGCGGACGCGCACCGGGAGTGGTCGCGCACGCCGTGGGAGTCGCGCGCGGCGGTGTTCCTGCGCGCGGCGGAGCTGCTCGCCGGCCCGTGGCGCGACACGCTGAACGCGGCCACGATGCTCGGCACGTCGAAGACCGCCTACCAGGCCGAGATCGACGCCGCCTGCGAGCTGACCGACTTCTGGCGGTTCAACCCGAGCCACATGCACCGGCTCATGAGCGAGCAGCCGATCTCCTCCCCGGGGATGTGGAACCGGGTCGAGTACCGCGCCCTCGAGGGGTTCGTCTTCGCCGTCGCCCCGTTCAACTTCACGGCGATCGCCGGAAACCTGCCGACGGCTCCCGCGATGATGGGGAACACGGTCGTGTTCAAGCCCGCGTCGACCGCGGTCTACGCCTGTCACTTCCTGATGAAGCTCTACGAGGAGGCGGGCCTGCCGCCGGGCGTGATCAACATGGTGCTCGGATCCGGCCGCGAGATCGGCGACCCCGTGCTGGCGCACCCCGACCTGGCCGGCATCCACTTCACCGGGTCGACCGCCGTGTTCCAGTCGATGTGGAAGACCGTCGGCGACAACATCGCGGGCTACCGGACGTACCCGCGCATCGTGGGCGAGACCGGGGGCAAGGACTTCATCTTCGCCCACCCCTCCGCCGACGCATCGGCGGTGGCCACCGCGGTCGTCCGCGGCTCGTTCGAGTACCAGGGCCAGAAGTGCTCGGCCGCGTCGCGCGTGTACGCGCCGTCGAACCTGTGGCCGCAGCTGCGCGAGGAGCTCCAGGAGCAGGTCTCGACCATCCGGATGGGCGACGTGCGCGACTTCCGCAACTTCATGGGCGCGGTGATCGACGGCAGCTCGTTCGCGACCCAGCGCGACGCCGTGAAGCTCGCGACCGAGTCGGCGGAGGCCGAGGTCGTCGTCGGCGGCGACACCGACGACTCCGAGGGCTGGTTCGTCCGCCCGACCGTGATCGAGACGCGCGACCCGGGCTTCGACCTGATGGAGCGCGAGCTGTTCGGGCCGGTCGTGACCGCCTACGTCTACGACGAGAAGCGCGTCGACGACGCGCTCGACCTGGTCGACCGGACGTCGCCCTACGCGCTCACGGGCGCGGTCTTCGCCACCGACCGGGGCGCGATCGAGCACGCCTCGGATGCGCTGCGGAACGCCGCCGGCAACTTCTACGTGAACGACAAGCCGACCGGCGCGGTCGTCGGCCAGCAGCCGTTCGGCGGCTCGCGGGCGTCGGGGACGAACGACAAGGCCGGCTCGATGTGGAACCTGATCCGGTGGACGAGCCCGCGCACGATCAAGGAGACGTTCGTGCCGCCGACCGAATACCGCTACCCGTTCATGGGCGAGGAGTAGGCCGGCCCCATCTCGCGGTCAAGGGACGGCCCGGACGAGCCGATCCTGATTGGGATGGATGCGGAGCGCAGGGAGTTCTTCCGAGTCATGGTCCGGCTGCCGGTCTCGTGCGCCGCGCTCGACGAGCGCGGGCGGACGAGCCTCATGGTGGTGCGGTCTGTCGACCTCTCGGCCGGCGGCGTCAAGGTGGTCACCGAGCACACGCTCGTGCCGGGCAACCGGGTTCGGGTCGTGTTCCGGGTCGACGACGACACGAACGCGCGCCTCGACGCGACCGTGCTGCGGGTCGAGCCGCTGGACGACGAGCTCTACCGCTACGCGATCGACTTCGACCCGCTCGACCGCTCGGTCGAGCAGCGGCTGATGCGGGCCGTCTACGCCGTCGAGCAGCTGAACGCGGGACGCCACAAGCACGTGCGCATGACCGTCTGGCAGGCGATGCGCTGCCGGACCGAGACGGGCGAGGTGTTCGGCGCCCACGCGCTCCAGATCTCCGCCGACGACGCCCAGATCATCGGCCGCAGGCAGCTGCAGGAGGGCGAGCGGCTGCACGTCTCGATGGAGGACGGCTCGCTCGGCTTCGGCGTCGAGACCGACGCGATCGTCGGCTCGGTGCACACCGACGCGCGCGGGAGCTGCGTCGCCACCGTCACCTGGGACAACCTCGACCGCATCACGCGGTCTGCCATCCTGCGGCGCTCGATGGAGCAGGAGCGCCGCGACCTGGCCGGCGACTGAACCGGGGTCTGACCCCACGCAAGAATCTTCGCAGAAGTGTCACGGGGACCGTTCGGGGTCTGACCCCGGTTGTCGCTAGTATCGCGGCGATGCGAGTGGCGGTGATCGGCCTCGGCACGATGGGTGCGCCCATGGCGCGGCATCTGCTCGCGGCAGGGCACGAGGTGACGGTGCACAACCGCACCCGCGAGCGCGAGGAGCCGCTTGCGGCCGCGGGCGCCGCGCGGGCGGAGACGCCGGCGGCGGCCGCCGCGAACGCCGAGGCGGTGCTCACATGCGTGTCCGACACGCCCGACCTGGAGCACGTCCTGCTCGGGCCGGGCGGCGTCGCCGAGGGCCTCGCGAGCGGAGGCCTCGTCGTCGACTGCTCGACGGTGTCGCCGGCCGCCACGGCCGCGATCGCCGCGAAGCTGCGCGAGCGCGGCATCGGCATGGTGGACGCGCCCGTCTCCGGCGGCTCGGAGGGCGCCGAGAAGGGGACGCTCACGATCTTCTGCGGTGGCGAGGACGGTGACGTCGCCCGGGCCGGCCCGATCCTGGACGCGATCGGGAGCCGGATCACCCACCTCGGCCCCAGCGGCGCCGGCCAGGTCGCCAAGGCGGTGAACCAGGTGATGATCGCCGGCACCTACGCGAGCGTCGGCGAGGGCATCGCGCTCGCGCAGGCCGCGGGCCTGCCCCTGGAGCGGCTGGTGGAGGCGCTCTCGGCCGGCGCGGCCGCGTCGTGGGTGCTCCAGAACCGGTCCGGCAACATGATCGCCGACGCGTATCCGCTCGGCTTCAAGCTCGCGCTCCACCGCAAGGATCTCGGCATCGCCCTCGACGAGGCCGCCCGCGCCGGCGTCCCGATGGATGTCGCGGCGCTCGTCGCGGCGCAGGAGGACGGCCTCATGGAGGGCGGCTTCGGCGACGAGGACGTGAGCGCCGTCGCCCGCATCCCCAAGAGAACCCGCTAGCCCGGAAAGCGGGGACTGTCCCCGCTGGGCGGGGACAGTCCCCACCCAGGGCACGCCCAACCGCTAGCGCACCGGCGCCCGTACCGGCTCGAGCGCGAACGGCAGCAGGTCGACCGCCTCGGCGAAGCGGGCCAGCAGCGAGGCCCGGTCTCGGGCCGCCAGCGCGACCACCGCGAGGCGGTGGCTGGCCGTGTCGTCGTCGTTCTCGCTCAGCCGATGGCCGGGCCGGACGAGCACCTCGACGTGCGCGTGGGGGTAGCGCTCGAGCACCGTGGTGGGGTCGGGCACCGAGCGCACCACGGCGTCCGCGTACGTGCGCACCAGGAAGCTCGCCGTGACGAGGTCGCCGCGCGCCGGCGGCAGGTCGGGCTTGCGGCCGGTGCAGAGGTCGAGCTGGATCTCGTACGTCGACACCCCGTGCACGGCGTGCACGAGCGGGGCGAACTGCGAGGCCATGCGGCCGTTCACCTCGACGATCACCGGCCGGCCGTCCGGGCGGACGAAGAACTCGATGTTGAACATGCTGTCGCGGAACCCGAGTGCCGGCATCAGCCGCTCGGCGACGTCGGCCATCGCCCGCTGCGGGCCCTCCGGCAGCCGGCTGGGGTACTCGAAGCGCAGGAAGCTGATGCCGTTCGGATGCATCACCGCGTCGGTGACGCCGACCGGGGTCACGCGCCCGTCCTGGATCCAGCCCTCGAAGGTGACCAGCGACCCCTCGAGCAGCTCCTCGGCGATCAGCGTCCGGAACGGGCGCCCCTCGAGGGCGCGGTCCTGGGCGGTCACGGCGTCGATCTCGCGCCGCGCCTGGGCGATCACGCCGGCGAACTCGGCCTCGTCGCGGACGTGGTAGGCGAGCTGGGACAGGTGGGCCGCGATCGGCTTGACGAAGAACGGGAACGGCAGGGGCGGCCGTACGTCGGGGTCGTCCAGGTCGACCGCGGCGAACGCCGGGGTCGACTCCGGCACCGCCCGGGCCTGGATCTCGCGCGACGCCAGCTTGTCATGGCAGCGCATGAACGCCTCGCGGCCGGGGCCGGGCAGGCCGGCCGCATCGGCCAGGATCGAGGCGATGTGCCCCGTCGCGTCGCTCGACCCGAAGATGCCGTCCGCGGCCGGGCCGAACCGGATCATGTGGTCCACGAACGTGCCCGCGCCGAACTCCGGGCCGATCGGCTGTCCGGCAAAGCGGAGCGCGTACCGGTCGAGGATGCGCTCGTCGGCCAGGTTCAGCCGGTCGCGCTGGCTGGGACAGACGACCAGGACGCTGGGTACGGTGCCGTGCGACGGGCCGTCCACCGGCCGTATTGTGACGGATGCCTGCGCGGATCGCCAGTGGCCGTCCCGGCGGCGCTGATCATCCCCAGACGCGCTCCGCCGTGCGCGCGAGCGTCTCGAGCTTGGCCCGCTGGTCGTCATGCGAGAGCGAGTTCCCCAGGACGGATGTCGCGAACCCGCATTGCGGGCTGACGGCGAGCCGGTCGAGGCCGACGTGCCGGGCCGCCTCGTCGATCCGGGCGCAGAGCTCGTCCACCGTCTCCCGCCGCGGCGACTTCGTCGTCACGAGGCCGAGCACGACCATCTTGTCCTCGGGCACCTCCGACAGCGGCTGGAACGACCCCGACCGCTCGTCGTCGTACTCGAGCAGCAGCCGCTGCGCGGCGACGTTCGTGAACACGGCCCGGGCGATCGGCTCGTACCCGCCCGACACGAGCCAGCGGCTGGCCTGGTTGCCGCGGCAGAGGTGGAATCCGAACGTGACGTCGGGATGGCCCGCCATCACGTGGTTGTCGAGCTCGATCCCGCGCGCGATGTAGCGCTCCGCCGGCCACCCCTGGCGCTCGTAGAACGCGCGCGTGGCCGGGTCGATCAGGAGCGGGTAGTGGGGGGCGTCGAGCTGGATGTACGTGCAGCCGAGCCTGGCCAGCTCCGCCACCTCGTCGCGGGTCAGCTCGGCGACGTCCTCGAGGAAGTCGTCCAGCGTCGGGTAGGCGTCGCGCGAGTGCTCCGCCGACCACAGGTTGGCGTACAGGCTCGGGCTCGCGAGCGTGACCTTGGGGATCGCCGTCGCCCGCCCGCGCAGGTAGGTGAAGTCCTCGGCGGCGATGTGGCGGCGGCGGCGGAGCCGCTCGCGCACGCCCAGGCCGGCCGGCCGCTCGGTCGAGCGGTCGCCGACCTCGTCCCCGTGCCAGTCGCCCCACAGGTAGGCGTCGAGGGGGACGTCGCCGAACCCGTCCACCGCGTCGGGGAGGCCGCTCTGGAAGGAGAGCCGGCGCATCTCGCCGTCGGTGACGACCTCGATGCCGGCATCCTCCTGCATGGCGACGACGCCGTCGACGGCCCGGTCCTCGGCGCGCTTGAGCTCGGCGGCGGACGCCTCTCCCCGGTCGAAGCGGTCGCGCACCTCGAGCAGCTCCGGCGGCCGCAGCAGGCTGCCGACGACGTCGGTGCGGGCGGTGATCACGGCGGCGAGTGTATCGGGGCCGTCTTCGCGGCCGCCTTGACAACGGCGGCCCGATGCGGGAACCATTCGCCCCGCCGTTGAGGACGCGAGCCGCACTCCTGCCAGAGACGGGGGCACGCTTGAGCGTGGTCGAGGTCGACCTCGATCCGCCCAGGCACCACGAGGTGCTCGTGCGGCTGCATGCGAGCGGCGTCTGCCACTCCGACCAGAACGCCATCGACGGCACGGCCGAGACCCGCTGCCCGGCGGTGCTCGGCCACGAGGGCGCGGGTGTCGTCGAGGCGGTCGGCCCGGGCGTCACCTCCGTCACCGCCGGCGACCGGGTCGCGCTCTCGTGGCTGCCGGCCTGCGGCGTCTGCGAGGAGTGCCGCCGCGACCTGCCCCATCTGTGCGCGGCCGCGTTCCCGGCGATGGACGCAGGCGGGCTGCTCGACGGCACCACCCGGCTGTCCTACGACGGCCGGCCCGCCTACCACTACTCGCTGCTCTCGACGTTCGCCGAGCACACGGTCGTCCCCGAGGCGTCGTGCATCCCGATCGCCGACGACGTGCCGTTCGGCGTGGCCGCGCTCGTCGGGTGCGCGGTCACGGCCGGCGTCTGCGCCGCCTGGCGCACCGCCCGGGTGGCGCCGGGCGAGCGCGTCGCGGTGTTCGGCTGCGGCGGCGTCGGGCTCTCCGTGGTGATGGGCGCCGCGGCCGCCGGGGCCGAGCCGATCGTCGGCGTCGACATGAGCCTCGAGCGCGCGCAGGCGGCGGCCGAGTTCGGCGCGACCGCGGCGGTGGCCTGGGAGGGCGACGCGGACGCGACGGCGACGGCCGTGCGAGAGGCGTCCGGCGGCGGCGTCGACCACGCCTTCGAGGCGACCGGCCGCCCCGAGGCGATGCGGGCCGCGTTCCTGTCGGTGCGCCCGCGCGGCCAGGCCGTCCTGATCGGCATCCCCCGGGCCGACGCCGAGCTGCGCGTGCCGGCCCGGCTGATCCCGCGGGGCGAGCGGCGCGTGATCGGCGCCCTCTACGGGTCGGCCCGGCCCGAGCGCGATTTCCCGCTGATCCTCGACGCCTACCGGCGCGGCCGCCTCCCGCTCGACCGGCTGATCTCGCACCGGCTTCCGCTCGAGCGGATCGAGGACGCCTTCGCGCTGCTCCGCGAGGGCGGCGCCCGCCGCGCGGTGCTCACGCTCGGCCCGGAGGGGGCCGCGTGAGGATCGCGGCGATCGAGACCCGGCGCTACCGCTTCCCGCTCGACCCCCCGCTGCGGGCCGCCTGGGACCCGCAGCCGCGGACGCACCAGGACGCGACGCTGGTCTGCGTCGTCGCCGACGACGGCGGGCGCGGGTACGCGAGCGGCGACGCGCTGCCGGACGCCGCGGCGCTCGAGCGGCTGCTGGCCGGCGTCGACCCGTTCCGCACGGAGGTCGTGCGCGAGGTGTGCGAGACGGTCGACTTCCACGGCGGCCGGCCGTGGACGCTCGAGGTGGCGGTGTGGGACCTCGTCGGCCGCGCGCTGGGGCAGCCGCTGTGGCGGATCCTGGGCGGCCGCAGCGAGGCGCTCGTCGCGTACGCGTCGAGCGCCGAGCCGGTCCCGCCCGCCGAGCGCGCCCGCCGCTGCGCCGCGCTGCGCGACGGCGGGGTGCGGGCGGTGAAGCTGCGCTTCGACGACGACTGGCGCGCCGGCGTCGAGATGGTCGAGGCGGTGCGCGACGCGGTCGGGCCCGGGTTCGCCGTCATGGTCGACGCGAACCAGGGCTGGCGCATGCCCGGCGACCTGCGCCCGCGGTGGGACGTCGCGACCGCGATCGCGTGCGCGCGGGCGCTCGAGCCGCTGGGCGTCGAGTGGCTGGAGGAGCCGCTCCGTACCGACGACGTGGACGGCTACGCCGCCCTGCGGCGGGCGACGTCCCTGCGGATCGCGGCCGGCGAGATGGTGCGCGACCCCGCGCAGGCGCGCGACCTGGTCGTGCGCGGCGGCGTCGACGTGATCCAGCCCGATGTCGTGCTCGCAGGCGGGATCGGCGGCGCCCGCCGGATCGCGGCCGTCGCCGACCTGCACGGGCGGATGTGGTCGCCGCACACGTGGTCGAACGGCTACGGCCTCGTCGCCAACCTGCACGCGGCGCTCGCGTTCTCCACGTGCCCGTACGTCGAGGTGCCGTTCGACCCGCCCGCCTGGCCGGCGGAGCGGCGCGACTGGCTGCTGCCGGCGCCCGTCGAGATCGCGGCGGACGGGACGATCCGCCCGCCGGACGGCCCCGGCCTCGGCGTCGAGCCCGACCTGGACGCCCTCGAGCGGTACCGGGTGGGATGAGCGCGGGCGCCGTCGAGATCCGGGCCGCCGTCCTCGAGGGGAAGGGCGCGCCCCTCCGTGTCGAGACGCTCCTCCTCGATCCGCCCCGCCACGACGAGGTGCTCGTGCGGGTGGCCGCGGCGGGCGTGTGCCACTCCGACCTGCATCTGGCCCAGGGCCACCTCGGCGACGGCCGCTGGCCGACCGTGCTCGGGCACGAGGGTGCCGGCGTCGTCGAGGCGGTGGGCGAGAGCGTGACCCACGTCCGCCCCGGCGACCGGGTCGCCTTCTGCTTCGTGCCGTCGTGCGGCGAGTGCCGCATGTGCGTCGCCGGGCGGTCGCACCTGTGCGAGCCGGCCGCCGAGCGGTCGATCGCCGGCACGCTCATGGACGGCACCTCGCGGCTGCGGCGGCCCGACGGCACGACGATCAAGCACTTCCTGACCGTGTCCTGCTTCGCCGAGCGCTGCGTCGTCCCGGCGGCCGGGGCGGTGCCGATCGGCGCCGACCTGCCGCTGTGGCAGGCGGCTCTGGTGGGATGCGGCGTGGTGACCGGCGTGGGCGCCGTGCGCAACACGGCCCGGGTCGCGCCGGGCGAGACCGTGTGCGTCATCGGGTGCGGCGGCGTCGGCCTGCAGGTGGTCTCGGGGGCGCGCCTGGCCGGGGCCGGCCGGATCGTCGCGATCGACCGCGACCCCGCCAAGCTGGCCCTGGCACGTGAGCGCGGCGCCACCGACACGCTCGAGTCGAGCCCCGACGTCCGCGCCGCCGCCCGCGAGCTCATGCCCGGCGGATTCGACCACGCGTTCGAGGTGATCGGCCGGGCGGACACGATCCGGCTCGCCTGGGACATCCTGCGGCCGGCCGGGCAGGCGACGGTGGTCGGGATCGCCCCGGCCGGCGTGGAGGTGTCGCTGCGGGCGCTCGACCTGCTGAGCGAGAAGACGCTGCGGGGCTGCTACTACGGCTCGGCCGACGTCGCCGCGGAGCTGCCCGGACTGGTGGCGCTGGCCGCGTCGGGCGAGATCGACCTCGCCGGCGTCGTCTCGCACGTGGTCGGCCTGGAGGGGGTCGAGGAGGCGATGCAGCGGCTGCGCCGGGGCGAGGGCGCGCGGACGGTCGTCGTGCTCGACGCCGACCTGGCGGGGCGGGCGCCGGAGCCCTCCATCTAGGATCCCGCGCCATGATTGCCGTCACCTACACGGGCGCCGGTGGCCCCGAGGTCGTGACCGTCGGGGAGCGCCCCGATCCGGTGCCCGGCGACCACGAGGTCCTCATTCGCGCCACCCACGCGGGGCTGAACCCCGCCGACCTGGCCCAGCGGGCCGGGCGCTACCCGGCGCCGGCCGGGTCGCCGCAGGACATCCCCGGGCTCGAGGTCTCCGGCCGCGTCGTCGCCTGCGGCGCCGCGGTCACCGCATGGCGCGAGGGCGACCGCGTGTTCGGCATCGTCGGCGGCGGCGGGCTCGCCGACAGGGTCGTCGCCCACGAGCGCCACCTCGCCGGCGTCCCCGACTCGCTCTCCGACCGCGACGCCGCGGCCGTGCCCGAGGCGTTCATCACCGCGCACGACGCGGTGTTCACCCGCGCCGGCCTGCGATGGGCGAGACGCTGCTCGTGAACGGCGCCACCGGCGGCGTCGGCACCGCGGCCGTGCAGATGGGCGCAGCCGTCGGCGCCCGCGTGCTCGGGAACGCCCGCTCCCACCCGGACGCGCTGAAGGAGCTCGGCGCCGAGCCGACGGCGCTCGCCGACGCCGCCGGCGTCGACGTCGTCCTCGAGCTGGTCGGCGCCCAGAACCTGACCGGCAGCCTGCAGGCGCTTGCGCCGCTCGGCCGCATCATCGTGGTCGGCACCGGCGCCGGGGCCGACACGGACGTCTCGCTGCGGGCGCTGATGGGCAAGCGGGCGAGCGTCATGGGCACCGTCCTGCGGGCGCGGCCGCTGGAGCAGAAGGCAGCCGCCGTCCAGGCCTTCGCCCACCAGGTCGTCCCGCTGCTCGCGAGCGGCCGGGTGCGGCCGCTCGTCGACCGCGTGTTCCCGGCCGAGCAGGCCAACGACGCGTTCGACCACCTGGCCGCGCCGGGCAAGCTCGGCAAGGTGCTGCTCGAGTTCGCCGCTCCGTGACGGCCGGGGTGCTCGTACGCCCGGCGGGCATGTCGGACGTCGAGGCCGCCCACCGCGTCTCGGAGGCCTTCGCGGTCGCCCTGCACGGCACCGCGGAGACGACCGTCGAGCATCTGCGCGCGGTGTGGGACTACGGCCGCGCCTGGGTCGCGCTCGACGACGACGAGCGGGTGATCGGGTACGCCACGCTCGAGGACGGCTACGTCGAGGTGTGGCCGCATCCCGGCCGCCGCGACGGGGCGGTGGCCGGCGCGCTGCTCGACGCCGTGTCGCGGCAGGGCGGCCGGCTGGAGACGATCGTGCCGGCCGCGGCCGAGGATCTGGTCGCGCTCTACGCGCTGCGGGGCTGGACGCGGACGCGCGAGGTCGTGCGGATGCAGATCGACGTCTCGTCCGAGGGGCCGGCCCCGGCGTGGCCGGAGGGCGTCGCCGTGCGGAGCTACGGCGATGCCGACGCCGCCGCGGTGCACGACCTGCTGGTGGCCGCCTTCGCCGAGAACGCCGAGGAGGTGCCGCCCTTCGCCCGCTGGCATCCGTGGATGACGCAGGATCCCGGCTTCGACCCGGCCGCGTGGTTCCTGGCCGAGGCCGGCGCCGAGCTCGTGGGCGCCTGCCTGTGCTGGCGCGAGGGCTGGGTGAAGGACCTCGCCGTGCGGCCGTCCTGGCGCGGCCGCGGCCTGGGCGAGGCGCTCCTGCGGGCGGCGTTCGCCGAGTTCCACCGCCGCGGGGTGGAGACGGTCGGGCTCAAGGTGGACGCCGACAACCCCACCGGCGCGGTGCGCCTCTACGAGCGGGTCGGCATGACCCGCGACCGCACGTACGTGATGCTCGCGAGTGAATAAACGGGGTCAGACCCCGTTTATTCAGGCCGGGGCGGTGGAGCCGCGGATCACGAGCCGGGGCGGCATGACCAGCTCTCGGCGCACGCGCCGCCGGCCCTCGATCGTGTCGAGCAGCATCGCCGCCGCGGCGGCCGCGGCCCGGGCGGTGTCCCAGCTCACCGTCGTCAGCGCGGGCGCCACCAGGCGCGAGATTGGGTGGTCGTCGAACCCGGCCACGGACACGTCGTCCGGGATGCGCAGGCCGAGCTCGGCGCAGGCCATGTACGCGCCGTAGGCGAGGGCGTCGGAGAGCGCGAAGATCGCGGACGGCCGGCCGGGCCGGCGCAGGGTCGCGAGCGTGGCCGCGCCGCCGTCGGCCGCCGAGAACCCGCACACGCAGGTGTGGACGCCCCGCCGCCGCCGCGGGCGGTGCATCCCCGATGCGAGCACCGCGATCCGCTCGTGGCCGAGGTCGCGCAGGTGGTCGAGCATGAGATCCGAGCCCGCGTCGGCGGGAAACCGGATCGCCCCGGCCGGCGCCGGTAGCGCGGGCCCGACGGCGACGACCGGCACCTCGGCGACGACCTCCTGCCAGCCGTCGGAGTCCGGCGCCACCGGCAGCGCGATCAGGCCGTCGACGCGCTGGTCGATCAGGTCGCGCGCCCGCTCGAGCTCGGTCGCCGCGTCGCCGTCGGCGTCCGCGAGCAGCATGTAGCGGCCGCGCCGGCGCAGATGCCGCTGGAGCTCCGACGCGAACTCCTGATGCCAGTAGTCGGCCAGGCTGCCGCCGATCACGCCGATCACGCCCGAGGAGCCGCTGCGCAGGGCGCGCGCGATCGGGTCGGAGCGGAAGCCGATCCGGTCGGCGGCGTCGCGCACGCGCTCGGCCGTCTCGGCCGACACGCGCTGGCCGCGCAGGGCGTACGACACGCCGGCCGTGGAGAGGCCCGTCAGCTCCGCGACATCTCGCAGGGTCGCCCTCTTGCGTCTGGGGCGTTCATCGTTCACAATCACAGTTAATCGTTTCACAAGCCCCGGGAGTGCGCAAGACGCGCGTCGATCTGCACCAGCATCTGTGGCCGGACGCCTTCATCTCGGCCCTCGCCGCGCGCGACCGGCCGCCGCGCGTCTACGGCACCGGCGACGGCATGCGCCTCGAGCTCGGGTTCGAGCCCGGCGGGCCGCTGTCCGCCGCCGCCCACGACCCCGTCCGCCGGATCGCGATCCTCGATGCCGGCGGGATCGACGCCGCCGTGATCTCGATCTCGACCCCGATCGGGGTCGAGTCGCTGCCGGAGGACGACGCCCGGCCGCTGCTCGACGCCTATCACGCGGGCATCGCCGAGATCGCCGCCGGCTCGGGCGGGCGCCTGCAGGCGTTCGCCGCCGCCTGCCTCGACGCGGACGACGCCGGCGCCGCCGACGTCGCCCGCCGGCTCGACGAGGGCTTCGTCGGCCTCTCCCTGCCGAGCGAGGCGCTGGCCACGCCGGACGGGCTCGACCGCTGCGCCCCGCTGCTCCAGGTGCTCGAGCGGGCGGGCCGCCCGCTCTTCGTCCACCCGGGCCCGGCGCCGTGGACGCGGGCCGACCCGGCCGACGCGCGCCTGCCGGCCTGGTGGACGCCGCTCGCCCAGTACCCGGCGTGGTCGCTGCGGGCGTTCGCGACCTGGCGCGCGCTCGGCGCCGCCGCCTACCCGACGCTGCGGGTGGTGTTCGCGATCATGGCCGGCGGCGCGCCCTTCCTCGAGGGCCGCTGGCGCACGTTCAGCGGCCGTGCCGGCGGCATCGACCCGAACCTGTTCCTCGACTCAGCGTCCTGCCAGCGGCTCGACCTCGAGCTCGCCCTGGCGGCCTACGGCGCCGAGCAGATCGTGCTCGGCACCGACGTTCCCGTCATCGACCCGAGCCCGCTTCTGCGCTCCCTCGAGGCGCTCGGCCCCTTCGTGGACCGGGCCGTCGCCGAGCGCAACCCGGCCCGGGTTCTCGACCCCCAGGGAGGTGTCCCATGACCGATGCCCACGCCGAGCTCACGGCCTGGTTCGCGGAGCGCTGCAGCGCCGACCGCGACCTCGATCCGGCCGAGCTGCGCGCCCTCACCGAGGAGCTCGCCGACCGGCCCGACCTCTGGCAGAGCCTCGTCCGCCACGACGCGGACGAGCGGGTGTTCGTGCGCCTGCACCGCGATCACCACGTCGACGCGTGGCTCCTGTGCTGGGTCTCGGCCCAGGAGACCGGCCTCCACGACCACGACCTCTCCTCCGGCGCGGTGCGCGTCATCGACGGCCAGCTGTCGGAGCTGCGGATGATGCTCGGGCAGGCCGGGCTCGACGAGACGATCTACGCGCCGGGCGAGGGGTTCGAGTTCGACGCCTCGCGGATCCACGACGTCCGCCACGCCGGCACCGAGCCGGCCGTCTCCCTGCACGTCTACTCGCCGCCGATCTGGCGCATGGGCTTCTACGAGGCGGGTGCCGACGGCCGCATGGCCCGGCGGTCGGCCAGCTACCTCGAGGAGATGGTCCCGTCTGAGTGACGCCCCCGCTCCTCCCGATCTCGGCGAGGAGCTCGAGACGATCGCCCCGGCCGCGGACGGGTTGCGCGCGGCGAAGCTGCGGGCCGTGCGCCTCCGCGGGCTCGATCTGTCGGAGCGGGCCGCCCACAACGCCGACCTGGTCGAGGCCGAGCTCGACGGCGTCGACCTGACCGCGGCGAAGCTGCGCGGCGCCTCGCTGCGCGACGCCCGGATCGTCGGTGGAAGCTGGGCGAACGCCGACGCCGACGGCGCCCGCATGCGCCGCGTGTCGCTTGCGGAGGTGCGCCTGACCGGCATCGTGCTCGCGAACGCGGCCCTCGAGGACGTGACCTTCACCGGCTGCCGGCTCGATCTCGCGAACCTCCGCTTCGCCCGGCTCACCCGCGTGCGCTTCGAGTCGTGCGCGATGGCCGAGATCGACCTCCAGGACGCGGTGCTCGACGAGGTCGAGCTCGTCGGCTGCGACCTCACCGGCGCACGGCTGGCCGCGGCGGAGCTCGCAGGCTGCACCTTCCGTCGCTGCCGCCTCGCCGGGCTCGTGAACGCGGAGCGGCTCGCCGGCGCCCGGATGACCGTCTCGGACGCCCTCGCGGCGGTGGAGACGCTCGCCGCGGCGGCCGGGATCGAGCTGCTGCCCGACGCCGACGACTGAATCTACGATGCTGGCATGAGCGCACCCGGACAGGCCGAGCCGGCGACGCCCATCCCTCGCTGGGTCGCGCCCCTCTTCGCCGTGGTCGGCATCGGGCTCCTTCCGTGGACCGTCTGGATCGCCTACGACCTCCCCCAGCGGCACCTGGACCGGCACTGGGACGTGGCCTGGGGCGGGTTCGACGCCGCGATGGCGTGCCTGCTGCTGGCGACGGCGTTCGCGGCCGTGCGCCGCTCGCCGTGGATCCAGAGCACGGCCACGGCCGCGGCGACGATGCTCGCCTGCGACGCCTGGTTCGACATCGCCACGGCCTCGCGCGGCAGCGAGCAGGCGATGGCGGTCGCAACCGCGCTCCTGCTGGAGCTGCCGCTGGCGGTGATCTGCATGTGGGTGGCGCGCAACGTCGAGCACACCCACGAGCTGCTCAGGCGGCGCGCACGCCCCAGATGACGACGCCGCCGCCGATGCTCAGGCGGCGCGCGCGGATCCGCTCCATCCCGGCCTCCGACCACATCGCGAGCACGGCGTCGAGCGGGTGCCGCTCCCAGAACCCCTCGATGCTGGGCCCGAGGAATCGGCCCGTCTGCAGCCATCCGGGGCCGGCCACCGCCCCGGCCAGCGGCAGCCCGACGCGCGTGTAGAGCCGCCAGGCGTGCAGACCGGCGCCGCGGGGCACGCCGAACTCGAGCGACGCCATGATCCCGCCCGGCCGCACCGCCGCGGCGAGCGTGCGCAGCACCGCGGCCGGATCGTCGACGTAGCGCAGCAGGTAGGTGTGGGTGAGCGCATCGACGGACGCCGGCTCGAGCGGCAACCCCTCGGCGTCGGCCTCGACCAGCTCGACGCGGTCGCCGAGGCCCGCGTCGGCGATCCGCTCGCGGGCGCCCGCGAGCATGTCGGGGCTCTGGTCGATCCCGATCACGCGGCATGGATAGCGGCGGGCGAGCGCCATCGCCACGGCGCCCGTTCCGGTCGCGACGTCGGCGACGACGGAGCCCTCGCGGTCGGCGGCCGGCGCGAGCGTCTCGACCATGACGTCGTGCCAGCGCCGGTCCTGCCCGAACGAGAGCACCTGCGCCCAGCGGTCGTAGTCCGCCGCGATGCCGGCGAACAGGCTGCGGGCGTGGCGCTTGCGCTCCGAGACTGCGGACACGCCGGGTAGCATCGCACAGCATGTCCGGTGACCCGCTCGCGCTCGCCGTGCTCGGCCACGGCCTCGTCGACCCGGGCCGGCCGTGGCTGCGCGCCGACGACGAGGCCGTCCTCCGCGGCCGGGCCGCGTTCGAGACGCTGCGCGTGTACTCCGGCCGGCCGTTCCGCCTCGCCGAGCACCTCGAGCGGCTGGCCCGCTCGGCCGACGTGCTCGAGCTCGCCGTGCCGGATGCGGCCGGGCTCGAGGGGCTCGTCGCCGACGCGCTCGCGGGCCTGGGCAGCGTCGACGCCGTGCTCCGGCTCGTATGGACGCCGGGGGCCGGGGACGGCCGCGCCACCGGGTTCGCGCTGGTGACGCCGCTGCCCGACGGGCTGGATGCGATGCGCGCGCAGGGGATCGCCCTGGCGACGCTCCAGCTCGCCATCGGCACGACGGCGCGGCAGGCCTCGCCGTGGCTGCTGGCGGGCGTGAAGTCCACCAGCTACGCCGTGAACATGGCCGCCCAGCACGAGGCCCGCAAGCGCGGCGCCGACGACGCGCTCTTCCTCTCGCTCGAGGGGACGGCGCTCGAGTGCCCCACGTCGAACGTCTGGTTCGTCGAGGGCGGCGTGCTGCACACCCCGGCGCTCGATCTCGGCATCCTGGCCGGGGTCACCCGCGACACCCTGCTCGCCGCGGCCGCGGAGGCGGGGACGGCCGTCGAGGAGGGGGCGTACCCGCGGGAGCGGGTGGCGGCCGCCGCCGAGGTGTTCACGTCGTCCAGCGTGCGCGAGGTGATGCCGGTCGTGCGGATGGACGGCGCGGCCGTGGGCGACGGCCGTCCGGGCCCGGTCGCGGCCGCCATGCAGGCGGCGCTGCGCCGGGAGGCCTCGGCCTAGAGCACCGCCTCTGGCACCTTGTGCCAGGCGGCGACGTACTCGCGCTGGAGCGGGTGGGTCAGCCGGCCCGCCCAGGCCACCTGCACCATGTCGGGCGCCTTGGGGACGTGGCGCGGATACATGCCCGCCTCCCACGGCAGCCGGTTGCCCTTGCGGTGGTTGCAGCGCCGGCAGGCGCTGACGACGTTGTCCCAGGTGTGGTCGCCGCCGCGCGAGAGCGGCTTCACGTGGTCCATCGTCAGGTCGCGCGGCCCGCCGTCACGGCCGCAGTAGGCGCAGCGCCAGTTGTCACGGCAGAAGAGCACGCGCCGGACGACGTTGCGCTTCACGATCGGCCGCAGCTCGACGTAGGCCGGCACCTGCAGGATGACGGGCAGGGCGACGCGCAGATGCTGCGACCGGTAGACCACGTCGGGGTCGTCGGCGATCACCTGGGCCTGGCCGCACACGACCAGCGAGACCGCGCGCTCGCGCGTGACGAGGCTGGTTGGTCGCATGGTTGCGTCGAGCAGCAGACAGCGAATCGCGCACCTCCGTGGTTCTCCCTGGATTGTACGGGGCTGTCCAGTCAACGTGGAGGGGCATCCATCCGGGCTCTGGTAGGTTCAGCGCGTGGAGCGCGCGGCGATCGTCACGGGGGGCGGGACCGGCATCGGCCGGGCCACCGCGCTCGCCCTCCACCGGGACGGATTCCGGCTCGTGATCGCCGGGCGCCGGCCCGAGCCGCTGGAGGAGACGCGGGCGCTGATCGGGGACGATTGCGCCGTCTACCCGGGCGACATCCGCGAGCCGGAGGTGAGCGCCGGGCTGGTCGAGGAGTGCATGTCGCGGTTCGGCCGCATCGACTGCCTCGTGAACAACGCCGGCGGCCAGTTCACCGCCGCGGCCGAGGACATCACCCCGGGCGGATGGCGGGCCGTGCGGCGCCTGAACCTCGACGCGCCCTGGTTCCTGACCCAGGCGGTGGCGAAGCGGTGGATGATCCCGAACCGCGCCGGCCGGGTGATCTCGGTCGTGCTCTGCCCCGAGCGCGGCATCGCCGGCATGGCCCACTCGTCGGCGGCCCGGGCGGGGATGGGGGCGCTGACGCGGACGCTCGCGATGGAGTGGGGCCGGCACGGCATCGCCCTCAACTGCGTCGCCCCCGGCTGGATCGATACGGAAGGCGTGCGCGGCTACGGGCTCGACCTGGACGAGGTGGCTGCGCAGGTGCCGATGAAGCGGCTCGGAAGCGCCGCCGAGGTGGGCGATCTGATCGCCTATCTGGCCTCGCCCGCGGCGGCGTACATCACCGGGCAGACGATCGCGATCGACGGCGGAGTCGACCTGACGAGCAGCGGCTGGGAGCCGCCGCAGGCGCAGAGTTAGCCCGGCACGATCGTCTACCCTCAAGCCGTGGCCGCACCCGTCTCGATCGACGCGCTGACCGACCAGCTGGCCGTGCACGCGTACCTGGCCGATCGCGGCCTCGCGACCGTGCTCGCGCTCTCGCTGGCGCTCGAGAAGCCGGTCCTGCTCGAGGGCGAGGCCGGGGTGGGGAAGACCGAGGCGGCGAAGGCGCTCGCCCTCGTGACCGGCGGCCGGCTGATCCGGCTCCAGTGCTACGAGGGCATCGACGTCGCCAACGCCCTCTACGACTGGAACCACGCCCGCCAGCTGCTCTACATCCGCACGCTGGAGGCGTCGGCGGCGCTCGACCCCGGGCAGACGCTGCACGACCTGTTCGGCCGTGAGTTCCTCGAGCGGCGGCCGCTGCTCGAGGCGATCGAGCACACCGACGCCGTGCCGCCGGTGCTCCTGATCGACGAGATCGACCGCGCCGACGACGAGTTCGAGGCGTTCCTGCTCGAGCTGCTCTCCGACTTCCAGGTGACGATCCCCGAGATCGGCACCATCCGCGCCGCCAGCCGGCCGCGGGTGGTGCTGACCTCGAACCGCACCCGCGACCTGCACGACGCGCTCAAGCGGCGCTGCCTCTACCACTGGATCGGGCACCCCGACACCGAGCGCGAGATCGCCATCGTCCGCGCCCGCGTCCCCGGCGTGCCCGAGCGCCTGGCGGTGCAGGCGGCGGCGTTCGTGGCGTCGCTGCGCGAGCTCGACCTGGCCAAGGCCCCCGGCGTCGCCGAGACGATCGACTGGATCCAGGCGCTGGTCGCGCTGGGCGAGGCCGAGCTCGACGGCGGCGTCGTCGATTCGACGCTCGGCTCCGTGCTGAAGCACCACGAGGACATCGAGCTCGTGCGCGACGGCCACCTGTCGCAGCTGGTGGCCCAGGCTCGCGAGGCCTGACGTGCCCGCGCCGGGCGACGCCGTCCTCGAGCGGATGGTCGGCTTCGGCCGCGTCCTGCGCGGTGCGGGGCTCGAGGTCGGCCCCGGGCGGCTGCAGGACGCCCTGCGCGGCCTGGACGTGGTCGACCTGGCCCGCCGCGACGACGTCTATCACGCGCTGCGCTGCACGCTCGTCGCCCGCAGGGACGACCTCGACGCCTTCGACGCGGCGTTCGCCGCCTACTGGGAGGCCGCCGCCCGGACGCCGACGCCCCAGATCGGCCTCGAGGTGCCGCGGTTCGAGCCCGACTCCGCTCCCGCGCCGAGTGCGGCCGAGAGCGAGGGCGGGGGCGAGGACGGCGGCGAGGAGCTGACGCTCCTGCTCGCCGCGTCGCCGGACGAGCGCCTGCGCCGGCGCGACTTCGCCGACATGACCGCGGCGGAGCTGCGGCGGCTGCGGCGGCTGATGGAGCGGCTGCCGAAGGCGGCGCCGACCCGCCGCTCACGGCGTCTGCGGGCCGCCCCGGCGGGCGACGTGCTGGACGCGCGGCGGACGCTGCGGCGGGCGATCCGCACCGACGGCCTCCCGCTCGACCCGGCGTTCCGGCGCCGCAAGCAGGTGCCGCGCAAGCTCGTCTTCCTGTGCGACGTGTCCGGCTCGATGGAGCCCTACGCGCGGGCGATGGTCATGTTCCTCCAGGCCGTGACCGCCTCCGGGCGTCACGTCGAGGCGTTCGCGTTCGGCACCCGGATCACGCGCCTGACGCCGCACCTGCGCAGGCTCGACCCGGCCCGGGCGCTGGCCGCGACCGGCGGGCTGATGCCGGACTGGGGCGGCGGCACCCGGATCGGCGAGTCGCTGCACGACTACAACGACACCTGGGGGCGGCGCGGGCTCACCCGCGGCGCGACCGTGGTGATCGTCTCGGACGGCTGGGAGCGCGGCGACCTGCGCGAGCTCGACTCCGAGCTGGCCCGGATCGGCCGCCAGGCGCACCGGCTCGTGTGGGTGAACCCGCTCAAGGGGCACGAGGGGTTCGCGCCGCTCGCGGGCGGCATGCGCATCGCGCTGCGCCACTCGGACGAGTTCGTCGAGGGCCACAACCTGGTTGCGCTCGAGGCGCTGGCAGACGTGATCTCGCGCTAGCAGGCGGGGTCAGACCCCGGCCGGAAAGCGTCACGGAATTGCAACGGCCGCCGTTCGGGGTCAGACCCCGATTTTGCTGTCGACCGGCGGGGGCAGGCCGCCGGTTTCAGCCCAGGCACGGGCCGGTGTCCGCGTGCTTGCCGACGTCGTGGAGCGCCCCGCGGATTGCGTCGAGGGGGACGCCGAACCCGCCGGCGACGCCACCGCCTTCGTCGGCGGCGAACATCATCGCGACGACCCGCCCCGCCCGGTTCACGACCGGCCCGCCGCTGTCTCCGTGGCGCAGCACTCCGCGCAGCGGGACGACGGTGCGGGGATGGATGTGGAGGCCGTAGGCGTCCGGCGCGAGCGCGGTCACCGGCGCACCGGCGCGGCCCGGGACGGCGGTCAGCGGGCCGTTCTCGGGGTAGCCGATGAGCACTGCGGGGTCGCCGGAGGGAGAGCTGCGCGAGAGCGAGAGGGGCGGCGTCCGCAGCCCGGGCACGCGCAGGAGGGCGACGTCGTTGCCGGCGTCGACGGCGATCGGCGTCCCTCGCAGCGTCGGCCCGCCGGGCACCTCGACCTCGGCGTCATCCTCGCCGGCGACGACGTGGGCGTTCGTGGCGACGATCCCGGGCCGCAGCACCCATCCCGACCCCTGGATGTTCAGGCCGCAGGCCACGCCCTCGATCCGCACGACGCTGCGCTGGTCGCGGCGGGCGGCCGGGCTCTGCAGCACGCTCGGGTCGGGTGGCGGCAGCGCCCGGTCGGCGATGGACGGGATCACCGGCAGCGGGTCGAAGCGGGCGAGCGCGTTCAGCACCTCGTCGGCCGGCACCTCCCGCAGGAGCGCGGGGAGCACTGTCGAGCCCTGGACGTCGCGGCGCAGCCCGAGCCCCGGCTGCGCGAGCGCGACGACGGCCGCCAGCCAGGCCACGGCGAGCCCGAGCATGGCGCCGGCGACCAGTCCGCCGGCCGTGTCCGCCATCCGCAGCGGCCCGCGGACGAGCCGCACGCGCACGAGCTCGGCGACCGACCCGGTCACCCCCTGGGCGATGCTCCCGCCGACCAGGGCGCCGATCATGCTCGCGAACGGCAGCCACGTCGACTCGGAGCCGCCGCTGAGCAGGTGCGGGGCGATCCGGGCCCCGAGCAGCGCCCCGATCGCGAAGCCGGCCAGCCCGAGCACGTTCGCGACCAGACCGCGACGCGCCCCGAGCAGCGCCGACACCGCCACCCACGCGATGACGATCAGGTCGACAGCCACCGCCCGGGTTATACCGTCCTAGACTGCAGCCGTGGACTACGTCGAGCTCGAGGGCGACCCCAAGCTTCGCCACCCGCGGGTCGTGGCGGCCTTCCGCGGCTGGAACGACGCGGGCGGCGCCGCCAGCCTGGCGGCGGGCTACCTGCGCTCCGTCACCGACGCCGAGCGGTTCGCCGTCATCGACTCCGAGCCGTTCGTCGACTACCAGCAGACCCGGCCGACGGTGTCGATGGTGGACGGCGACGTGCGCCACGTCGAGTGGCCGGTGACCGAGGTGTTCGCCTCCCGCGACCACGACCTGATGATCGTGCTCGGCACCGAGCCGAACATGCGCTGGCGGGCGTTCTCGGACTCGATCGCCGACCTGGCCCGGCGCTACCGCTCGGAGCTCGTGGTGACGATGGGGGCGCTCCTCGCCGATACGCCGCACACGCGGCCCGTGCCGGTGTCGGCCAGCGCCTCCGATCCGGAGCTCATGTCCCGTCACGGGCTCGTGCGCTCGACCTACGAGGGCCCGACCGGCATCGTCGGCGTCCTGCACGACTCCTGTGCGCGGGCGGGCCTCGTGTCGGCCAGCCTGTGGGCGGCGACGCCGCACTACATCTCGGCCGCGCCGAACCCCCAGGCGGCGCTCGCGCTGCTCGAGCGCCTGGCCGAGATCGCGGGGACGCCCGCGGGCAGCGCCGAGCTCGAGCGGGCGGCGAGCGAGTACCAGCTGCGGGTGGCCTCGGCGATCGCCGACGACCCGGACGTGGCCGGCTACGTGGAGCAGCTCGAGCAGGCGGCCGACCGGGACGACCCGGCCACCGGCGAGGAGCTCGCCGCCGATTTCGAGCGCTACCTGCGCGAGCAGTCCGACGAGGGGGACGACTGAGGTGACCGAGGCGACCGATCAGACCTTCGAGACCGACGTCATCGAGCGGTCGCGGGAGCTGCCCGTGGTCGTGGACTTCTGGGCCGAGTGGTGCGGGCCGTGCCGGCAGCTCGGCCCCGTGCTGGAGCAGGCGGTCGAGGGCACGGACGGCGCGGTCGAGCTGGTCAAGGTCGACGTCGACGCGAACCCGCACGTCGCCGCCCGCTATCGCGTGCAGGGCATCCCGGCCGTGAAGGCGTTCAAGGACGGGCGGCTCGTGGACGAGTTCACCGGCGCGGTGCCGCGGGTGGCGGTCGACTCCTTTCTGCGCGGCCTCCTGCCCTCCGAGGCCGACCGCCTGGCCGCGCTGGGCGACGAGGCGTCGGTGCGCCGGGCGCTCGAGCTGCAGCCGAACCACCCCGCGGCGCGGGCGGCGCTCGTCCGGATCGAGTCGGCCGGCGACCCGGTGCTCGCGCCGGCGCTCGCGGCGCTCGAGGAGGGCGAGACCGAGCGCGGCCTCGAGCTGTTGCTGGGCCTGCTGCCGGATGCGGGCGCCGAGCTGCGCGACCGCATCCGTGAGGTCATGGTCGGCGTGTTCACGGAGCTCGGCCAGGACGACCCGCTGGCCGCGAGGTACCGCCGCCGCCTGGCCACCGCGCTCTACTGAGCGGAATCGGGGACTGTCCCCGATTGACGGGGACTGTCCCCGCTTCTCAGCCGGCGGCGAGGATCGCGTCGATCGCGTCGCGCGAGGCGTGCGGCCACGGGGCGGAGGCCGTGCGGGAGCCGTCCGTGTGCACCATCACGGTCTTGGCAGTGGCGGCCACGCGGCCGTCGCGGGTCGAGACGATGCGCTCGTCGAGCGTGACGCTGGACGTCCCGACGCCGGTCAGGCGGACGTCGACGTCCACGTAGTCGTCGTCCTGGGTGAGCCCCGAGACGAAGTCGACCTCGATGCGGCGGATGACGGTCCGGTGCACCGCCTCGCCGAGGACGTCGGTGAGGTGCTGGTCGCGCGCCTCCTCCAGGTACGTCAGGTAGGTGGAGTTGTTAACGTGGCCGAATCCGTCCAGATCGCGCCACCGGATCTCGATCCGCTTGATGGGCATGCGCGGAAGTGTTCCACGTAGCCCGCACCTGCTGCTCGCCCTGGTGGTGGTCGTCTGGGCGGGCGCGTTCGCGGCGATCAAGCAGCTGATCGACGACGGCCTGGCCGCGCCCGACATCGCCCTCGGCCGCTACCTGGTGGCCGCGCCCGGCTTCGCCGCCGCCCTGATCGCCACCCGCGGCCTGCCCGGGCTCGGCCGCCGTGACCTCGCCCGGCTGGTGGCCGCAGGGCTGCTCGTGGTGACCGTCTACCACCTGTCGCTGAACGCCGGCGAGCGGCTGACGACGGCCGGCACGGCCAGCGTCGTCGTCGCCTCGGCGCCGGGGATGACGCTCGCGATGGTCGTCGCCATCGGCCAGGAGCGGTTCTCGCGCCGGCGGGCGGCGGGGCTCGCGATCTCGTTCGCCGGCGTCGTCGTGGTCGTGCTGCTCGGCTCGGGCCAGCGCATCTCGTTCGCGAACGCCCACGGCCCGCTGCTCGTGCTGGCCGCGCCGCTCGCCTTCGCCGCCTACAACGTGATCGCGAAGCCGCTCCTGCCGCGCTACGGCGCCCTCCCGGTGACCGCCGCCGCCTCGCTGATCGGGACGGCGGCGCTCGTGCCCTTCGCGAGCGGCGCGACCGTCACCCGCGTCTCCCACCTGGACGCCGGCGGCGTTGCGCTCCTGCTCTACCTGGGCCTCGCCGCGACGCTGGCCGGCTACATCGGGTGGACGCGCGGCCTGCGCCAGCTGGAGGCCTCCCGGGCGATCGCCTACCTGTACGGTGTGCCGGTCGTGGCGATCATCATCGGAGCCCTGACGCTGGGCGAGCACGTGACGGTGTGGCTGGGTCTGGGGGCCGCCCTCGTGGTGGCCGGGGTGGCGCTGGCCCAGTGAGCGCGTTCACGTGGGCCGACGGCGACCGTCTGATCCGCTTCGGGCCGGGCGCCGGCGAGCACGCCTGGGCGGGCGCCGACCTGCTCTCGACGCCGCGGGCGCGGGCGGGCATTCCGGCCGCGCTCCGGGAAACATGGCGCTCGGTGCACGACGTGCCGGCGGGCCAGGTCGCCGACGTCGCCGCGGCGCTGGTCGACCGTGTCGGCGACGGCCCGGTGGTCGCCTGGGGCGGGGGACGGGTGATCGACACGGCGAAGGCCGTCGCCGCCGCCCGCGGCGGCCGCGTCTGCGCCGTCCCGACGACGCTCTCCGGCGCGGAGATGACGGGCGGCCACCGGACCGTCCCCGGCTACGAGGACCGCGGCCGCCACCGGCCCGTGCTCGTCCTCGCCGACCCCGCGCTGATGACGAGCCAGGCCGAGCCCGACCGGCGGGCGAGCGCCATGAACGCGCTGGCCCACGCCGCCGAGGCCCTGTACGGGCCTGGGCGCAACCCGGTCTCCGGCATGGCGGCCGCCGCGGCTGCCGGCGATATCGCGGCCGGGATCGAGGACGACGTGGCGGATGCCCGCGAGCGGCTGGCGCGGGGCTCGCTGCTCGCCGCGTACGCGATGGACTCCGCCGGTTACTCGCTCCACCACGTGCTCTGCCAGACGATCGTGCGCATGTGCGGGACGCCGCATGCGGCCACGAACGCGACCATGCTGCCGCACGTGCTGGCGGCGATGCGGGGCCGCGAGGAAGAGGCGATCGCCCGGCTCGCGGACGCCCTGGGCGTCTCCGTCGACGGTCTGCCCGGCAGGGTTGTGGCGCTCGGCGGCGGCCCGCGCACGCTCGGTGAGCTGGGCGTGTCGCCCCGCGATCTCGGCCCCGTCGCAGACGCGGCGCTCGAGCGCCCCGAGCTCGCCCGGATGCGGCCGCCGCTCGATCGGGCCGAGGTCGTTCACCTGCTCACGCAGGCCCTCTAGACTGCAGGGATGGGAAAGGGATACGCGGACGGGCCCGCCGGCGAGGAGCTGCTCGCGGCGCAGGAGCGCGGCGACCACCTCGCGCAGCCGGAGGAGGCGCCGCCGCGCAAGATGGTGTGGGGCTCGACGAAGGACGATCCCACCCCGCACGTCATCGGCGAGGTCGGCGAGGTCGACCAGGACGAGCTCTTCGAGTCCGGCCGGGCGTGGGGGCTGTACGTGGCGGTGGAGGCTCGCCCGCGTGACGGCGCGGTAGGCTAGGCCTCCGTGCCGGCCAACCCGTACGACCGCCCCTCCGACCCCGCCAAGCGCCACAGCGCCGCGCTGACCGACGGCCCCGACCGGGCCGCCGCGCGGTCGATGCTGAAGGCGATCGGGTTCACCGACGACGACCTCGCCAAGCCCCTGGTCGGCGTCGCCACGACCTGGATCGAGACGATGCCGTGCAACTTCAACCAGCGCGAGCTGGCGGGGCGCGTGAAGGCCGGGATCCGAGCGGCGGGGGGCACGCCGATGGAGTTCAACACGATCTCGATCTCGGACGGCGTCACGATGGGCACCGAGGGGATGAAGGCGTCGCTGATCAGCCGCGAGCTGATCGCCGACTCGATCGAGCTCGTCGTCCGCGGGCACCTGATGGACGGCCTCGTCTGCATCGTCGGCTGCGACAAGACGATCCCGGCCGCCGTGATGGCGCTCTGCCGTCTCGACGTGCCCGGGCTCGCCCTCTACAACGGCACCATCGCGCCGGGGACGTTCCGCGGGCGCGACATCACCATCCAGGACGTGTTCGAGGCGGTCGGCGCCTACGCCGCCGGCCGGATCGACGCCGCGGAGCTGCACGAGGTCGAGTCGGCCGCGTGTCCGGGCGCCGGCGCCTGCGGGGGCCAGTACACCGCAAACACCATGTCGATGGCGCTCGACTTCCTCGGCATCAGCCCGGCGGGCCTGAACGGGATCCCGGCGCTCAACCGGGGCAAGGGCGACGCCGCCGAGGAGTGCGGCCGCCTGGCGATGCAGCTCGTGCGCGACGACGTGCGCCCCTCCCACATCATCACCCGCGAGGCGATCGAGAACGCGGCCGCGTCGGTGGCGGCCGCAGGCGGCTCGACCAACGGCGTGTTGCACCTGCTCGCGATCGCCCACGAGCTCGGCATCCCGTTCTCGATCGACGAGTTCGACGCGATCGCCGCCCGGACGCCCATCGTCGCCAGCCTGAAGCCGGGCGGGCAGTTCGTCGCGACCGACCTCTTCGACGCGGGCGGCGTCGCCCTGGTCGCCCGCGAGCTGCGCAAGCGCGAGCTCGTCCACGCGGGCGCCCGCAACGTCGACGGCCGCACGATGGACGAGATCGCCGACCAGGTGGTCGAGACGCCGGGCCAGCCGGTCGTCGTCCCGATCGAGACGCCGCTCAAGCCGACAGGCGGGCTCGCCATCCTGCGCGGAAATCTCTCGCCGGACGGGTGCGTCGTCAAGCTGGCCGGCCACGAGCGCCTTTCCCACAGCGGCCCCGCCCGGGTGTTCGACTGCGAGGAGGACTGCTTCGCCGCGGTCAAGGCCGGGGCGATCCAGCCCGGCGACGTCGTCGTGATCCGGTACGAGGGCCCCGCCGGCGGGCCCGGCATGCGCGAGATGCTGCACGTCACCGCCGCGCTCGTGGGCGAGGGGCTGGGCGACCAGGTCGCGCTCCTCACCGACGGCCGCTTCTCCGGCGCGACCCACGGGCTGATGGCGGGCCATGTCACTCCCGAGGCCGCGCACGGCGGGCCGATCGCCGCGCTGCGCGACGGCGACACGATCGAATTCGACGTGGAGGCCCGCGAGCTGCGCGTGCTGCTCTCCGACGACGAGATCGCCGCCCGCATGCGCGACTGGACCGCGCCGAAGCCGCGCTACGAGCACGGTGTCTTCGCGAAGTACGCCGCCCTCGTCTCGTCCGCGAGCGAGGGAGCCGTGACCCGGCCGTGACCGGCTGGCGCCTCCGGGGCACGACGCTCGAGGCGTGCAACTGCGACCCGATCTGCCCCTGCCGCCGGATCGACGGCGTCCCCGGCGGCCGCTCGACGTACGGCGAGTGCATCGGCGCGCTGTCGTGGCACGTCGACGAGGGCGGCGTCGGCGACGTCGACCTGTCCGGGCTCGACGTCGTCATGGTCATCCGCTACTCCGACGACGAGCCCCGCTCGCCGTGGCGGTTCGTCCTGCACGTCGACGGCCGCGGCGACGACGACCAGCGGCGGGCGCTCGAGGACGTGTTCCTGGGCCGGCTCGGCGGGACGCCGGCCGAGCAGTTCCCGTGGGTCTTCAAGCCGAGCGAGGTGCTCGCCGTGCACGCGAGCGAGATCGACCTCGACCACACGCGCGGCCGCGGCCGCTTCCGCGCCGGCGGCGCCGTCACGCTCACGATGACGGCGCCCTACGAGACCGAGAGCACCGTGTCGTGCCTCATCCCCGGCCACGGCCGGCCCGGCCGCGAGGTGGTCGCCGAGAGCCTGGTCGCCGACGACGAGCACTTCTCGTTCGCGTTCACCGGCCGGTGCGGCTTCGAATCGAGCTTCGACTACGCGGGCTAGTCAGCGCCCGCGCACCAAAAGGGGTCTGACCCCGCGTGGTGCGGCTCAGGCGAAGTTCGACTCGAAGACGTCGGTCGCACCGCCGACGCAGTGCAGCTTGGCGAAGAGGAAGCTGTCGGTCGAGCCGTGCTCGAACAGGAACGGGTGGAACATGTCGATGCCCGGCCGCAGCGTCCCGGCCGTGATCATCGGCCCGCCGACCGGGTACACCTCGACCGTCGCGTTCGAGCCGCAGCGCGAGCCGCTCTCCTCGAAGTAGACGGTGCCGAACGGGTTGACCGCGGCCGACGTGTGCACCCTGTCGCGCGGGTTGGGGACGAGGGTGAGCGTCTGCGTCGAGATCTGGTAGCGCCACACGTTGAACCGCGTCCCGTTCACGGACTTCGTGAACACGGCCCAGTCGCCGTTCACCTGGCCCGCTTCGAGGAACCCGCCCGCGCGCACGGACGCGAGCGTCCGGGTGACGCCGGTCGTCAGATTGCGCAGGATGACCTGCTGGCCCGGCGCCGACCGGTTCTGGCGGTGGAACAGCAGCCAGTCGCCCGAGATCGACGGCTCGTCCTCGATCCTCGGCGTGTTCACGCCGGCCGGCGGGGCGAAGCGGTGCTTCGTCTGCAGGTCGAACATGCGGATGCTGAACTTGCCCCCGTGCACCTGGGTGTAGACCAGGGTCGTCCCGTCGATCCCCGTCCCCTGGCCGGCCTGCGTCCCGGCCGGATTGATCCGGAACCGGGTGCGGCCGTTGTGCTGCGCGTAGAGGTTGTAGAGGTGCGGGTGGCTGCGCGAGTTCTGCACCCAGGCGAGGTAGCCGGGCGCGGCCGACGGCGACTGCTCGTTCACGGGCGGCGGGTTCGTCCGCAGCGGCATCTGCGTGAGCGGCTTCGCGGCTGCGGCCGCCGGCAGCGCGAGCGCCGCCACGAGCGCCGTCACGGAAGCAGCCAGTCGGCCCACGGCGGTCACGATACCGCCGCGAGCGCGTCCTGTGTCGAGGGTCGCGAGCAGCCGCCGCTTCCAGCCCGTCATCTCCAGGCCGGGCAGCCCGGCCAGCGGATCGGCGGGGTCGAGCAGCCGCGGCAGGTTGGCGACGCCGATCGCCGCCAGGCGCACCTCGCCGTCGAAGCGGGCGGCGGCGACGCCGCAGAGGGCGAAGCTCCAGGCCGCACGCTCCCCGGCGCGCATGTACGCGCTCGCCTCGGGCGGGCGCGGCACGGTCACGGCCGTGATCAGCTCGCCCTGCTCGAGCGCGATCGTGGAGCGGTCGTCCGCGCTCGCCTGCGGTAGAGGTCGGCGAGCGGGAACGCCTCCCGCCGGTTGGTGGTCACGACGGCGTCGAGCGCCAGCAGCGCCGCGGCCAGGTCGGACGGCGCGACCGAGATGCAGTCCCCGGGCTCCAGCCCGTGCTTGCGGTGGTCCCCGATCTGGGCGTAGCAGGTGTCGCCGCCGCGCAGCCAGCAGGTCAGGTCGGGGTGGCGGAAGTACCAGCACCGCACGGCCTGGCAGAGGTTGCCGGCGACGGTGCCCATCTCGCGCAGCTGCGGCGACGCCACCGCCCCCGCCGCCTCGGCGAGCACGGCGAAGCGGGCGCCCACGTCGGGGTCGCGGGCGACGTCGGCGACCCGGGTGGCCGCGCCGATCCGGATCCCCCGGCCCGAGGCGAGGGTGCCCGCCGGCAGCGCGGCGCGCAGGTCGACGACCTCGCCCGCGGGGCGGATGCCGCGCTGGAGCTGGGGCAGGAGGTCGGTGCCGCCACCCATGGCACGGGCTCCCGGAGCGGACAGGCGCTCGGCCGCCTCGGCGATCGAGGCCGGCGCGGAGTAGGAGAACCGCGTCATCCGGCGAGCGCCTCCAGCACCCGCCGGGCCGTGTACGGCGCCTCGCGCAGACGCACGCCCGTTGCGTGGGCGAAGGCGTTGCCGATGGCGGCGGCGGTGGGGATGATGGGCGGCTCCCCGAGCCCCTTGATGCCCAGGCCGAGGTGCGGATCGGGGGAGTCGACGAACTCGCACACGATCTCGGGCGTGTCGGCCATCGTCGGCACCTTGTAGTCCTCGAGCCCGGCGTTCACGACCGTGCCGGTCGTCGGATCGACCACCCGCTCCTCGGTGAGCGCGAACCCGATCGCCTGGAGGACGCCGCCGGTGACCTGGCTGATCGCCCCCATCGGGTTGATGATGCGGCCGACGTCGTGCACCGCCCACACGCGCTCCACGGTGATCGCGCCGGTGAGCGTGTCGACGGCGATCTGCGCCACCTGGCAGCCGAAGGTGTGGATCCGCATGCCGTCGGGGTTGGGCCCGCGGGAGCCGTGGCCGACGAGCGAGGAGTTGCCCAGCTTGGAGGTGATCTCGGTGATCTCGTGCCGGAGCGTGCCGTCCCGGGAGCTGACGTGGCCGCCCGCCAGGACGAGGTCGGACGCCGCGATCTCGAACATGTCCGCGGCCAGGTCGAGCAGCTGGGTGCGCACCTCGTGCGCGGCGGAGCGCACCGCGGGGGCGACGGACGCGAGCGTCATCGAGCCGCCGGAGGTGGGGCCGTAGCCGGAGCGGGCGGTGTCGCCGGCCTGCACGCGCACCGCGTCGACGGGGACGCCGAGCGCCTCGGCCACGATCACCGCGCTCGCGGTCATCGTGCCGGTGCCGATGTCCTGGAAGCCGCAGACGAGCGTCGGCCGGGCGCTCTTGCCCAGGCGCACGGAGGCATGCGCGGGCGGGCCGCCGCCGCCCCACCAGATCTGGCTCGCGAGGCCCATCCCGCGGCGCACGCGGCCCTCGGAGCGCAGCGAGTCGCGATCGGCCCAGCCGGCCAGCTCGGCGGCCCGCCGCTGGCAGGTCTCGAGGTGCTTCGACGTGTACGGGTTGCCGCTCCCCTGCTCGACGGTCGCCGGGTTGCGCAGGCGGATGTCCAGCGGGTCGACGCCGAGCTCCTCGGCCAGCTCGTCGAGGGCCTGCTCGAACCCGAACGTGCCCTCCATCACGCCCGGCGCCCGGAACGCGTTCGAGAAGCCCAGGTTGAGCTTCACCGGCAGCACCATCGAGCGCACGTTGGCGCACTCGTACAGCGTCTCCGCCGGGTTGAGGACGGGGAAGGCCCAGCCGTGCAGGCCGATACCGATCACGGCGGAGCTCTCGATCCCGAGCAGCCTGCCCTCGGCGTCCGCGCCGATGCGGTACGTCTGCACCGTCGGCGCGCGGTGGCCGACCGTCGTGTGCTCGTCGCGGCGGGTGAACACGAGCCGCACCGGCCGGCCGCTGCGACGGGCGAGCTCGGCGGCCAGGAACCCCTCCGGTCCCGCGCCCTGCTTGCCGCCGAAGCCGCCGCCCATGTACTCGCAGACGACGCGCACGTCGTCGGGCTCCAGGTCGTACGCCCGGGCGAGCTCGTCGCGCGCGGCGAAGATGCCCTGCGTCGACGACCAGACCGTCAGGCTGCCCGACTCCCACATCGCCACGGCGCAGTGGGGCTCGAGCGGATTCTGCATCTGCGCGGGCGTGCGGTACTCGCGCTCGACGACGGCCGCGGCGCCCTCGAGGGCGGCGTCGACGTCGCCGCGGGACGTCTCGGCCGGATCCTCGGTGAAGTCCTGGCGGGCGAGGCCCTCGTCGATGTCGACGACGAACGCGAGCGGCTCCCACTCGGGCGCGAGCGCCTCGAGCGCCCGCTCGGCCTGGTCCGGCGTGTCCGCGGCGACGGCGGCGACGGCGGCGCCCGCGTAGGCGGGGGCGTCCGTCAGCACGGGCCGGCCGTCGCGATCGGGCAGGTCGCCCGGGCCGATCACCGCCCGGACGCCGGGCAGGGCCTCGGCGGCCGCGCGGTCGAGCGCGGTGACGCGGGCGTTGGCGTGCGGGCTGCGCAGCACGGCGGCGTGCACCATCCCCGCGAGGTCGATGTCCGAGATGAAGCGGGCGCCGCCGGACACGCGGGCGGCCGCGGACACGCGCGCGTGGGGGTGGCCGACGACGGCGAGCTCCTCGCCCTCCGCGTACTCGGGCGTGGTGTCGTCCTCGACGAGCGTCCAGCGCTCCTCGTAGCGCCCCTCCATCTCGACCTGGGTCTTGACGAGGCGGGCCGTCTCAGCTCCCTTCCGCGGTTCTCGCGACGGCCCGCTCGATCGCCGGGTAGGCGCCGCAGCGGCACAGGTTCCCGCTCATCCCCGCCCGGATCTCGTCCGCGCTCGGGTGCGGGTTCGCACGCAGGAGCGCGACCGCCGAGAGCAGCTGGCCGGGGGTGCAGAAGCCGCACTGGAACGCGTCCTCCTCCGTGAACGCCGTCTGCAGCCGGCCGAGCAGCTCGTCGTCGCCCTCGACGGTGCGCACGTCGGCGCCGTCGCAGGCGACGGCGAGCGTGAGGCAGGAGAGGACCGCGCGCCCGTCGACGAGGACGGTGCAGCTGCCGCACGTGCCCTCGCCGCATGCGACCTTGGTGCCGGTGAGCGCGGCCTCGGTGCGGATGACGTCGGCGAGGGGGCGGTGCGGCTCCACGTCCAGCTCGTGACGCTGGGCGTTGATGGTCAGCCGCAGTTGCATCTCAGGCTACGGTACCAATTTTGTCCCTGCCCTCAACATCCACCGCGCGGCGGGCGCCGCTGGAGCTGGCCTTCGTCCCGCGAGGGGTCGAGGAGCCGGTGCTCGGGCTTTACTCGTTCTCCCCGCTCACGCCGGGGGGTTGGGTCGACCTGCTCGACGAGCTCGGCCTGCCGGCGACGCTGCGGCGGCTGAACCAGACGGTCTCGATCGGCGGCCGGCGCCGGTCGGTGGAGATGCGCTGCCTGGCGTCGCTGCCCGGGCTCGCCTACCTGCTCACCGACCGCGACGGGCCGTCGAGCGCGTCGGTGCGGGCGTGGCGGCTGGCGGCGCGGGTCGTCGAGCGGGCCGTGCTCGACGGGGGCAGCGTCCCCGACCTGAGCCGGTTCGCAGCGGCGTTCCCCGAGGCCGGCCACGCGGTCGTCGAGGACCTGCACGACCTGGACGACGACGAGGAGCCGGCGCCGCTCGCCCCCGACGCCGCCGTGGCGGGTTTCGTCGACTCGAGCATGCACGCGCTCGCGGCGGCGGTGCGCGACCCGAAGATCCTGCGGTCGGGCGAGATCCAGGTGTCCGGCGTCGATCTGAGCGTGCTGCAGCCGCTGCTGCGCGCCGTCGCCCCCGACCTGGGGATGGCGGCGCCGGTCGTGCGGCTGCGCGACTCGCTCGCGCCGCTCCAGCTGCGGCTCGACCTCCCGGCCGGCGCGTCCGAGGGCTGGCCTCTGACCGTGACGCCGGACGAGCCCGCGCTGCTGCGCCGGGCAGCCCACGTGTTCGCGCCGCTCGGACAGGCCGTCGACGGCGTCGTGCTGCTCGGCGAGGACGCCGTCGTGGAGCTGCGCCTGGCGACCTCGGCGCTCGAGTTCGCCGGCGCCCGGGTCGAGCTCCCGCCCGCGGTCTCCGAGGAGCGCGACCTCGACTTCGACGACGCCCGCCTCGAGCTGGCCGGCGGGCCGCTCCAGCTCGACGGCGTCGTCCGCTACGACCTCAAGGCGTCGCTGGGCGGCCACGAGATCAGCGTCGAGGAGCTGCGCGCCCTGGCCGCGGCGACGCAGCCGCTCGTGCGCCTGGGCGGCGAGTGGCGGGCGCTCAACCCCAAGGCGCTCGCCCGCGCCCGGGCGCTGGCGGCGTCGGCGCTGCACAGCCCCGGGATGCCGGCGATGACCGCGCTCGGGGCGGCGCTCGCAGGCTCCACGGACGTTCGCGGCGTCGTCATGGGCGTGGTGGAGTCCGACGGTGACCTGGCCGGCCTGGCGGCGCGCCTGCGCGACCCCGCCCTGCGCCGGCCGATGGAGCCTCCGCCGACGTTCGACGGGCTGCTGCGGCCCTACCAGAAGGCCGGGCTCGGCTGGCTCGTGCGCATGCGCGAGCTGGGCCTGGGGACGCTGCTCGCGGACGACATGGGCCTCGGCAAGACCGTCCAGCTGATCGCCTACCTGCTCGACCGCGGCGACGCCGACGAGCGGCCCGCGCTCATCGTCTGCCCGACGTCCGTGCTCGGCAACTGGCAGCGCGAGCTGCACCGCTTCGGCCCCGGCCTGCGCACGCTGATCCACCACGGCCCCGACCGCACGGCGAAGTCGGCCGACCTCGACGGCTGGGACGTCGTGCTCACCTCCTACGCCCTCCTGCCCCGCGACCGGCGCCTGCTCTCGTCGCTCGAGTGGCGCATGTTCGCGCTCGACGAGGCCCAGGCGGTCAAGAACCCGCTCACCCGGGCGGCCCAGACCGCCCGCGCGATCACCGCCGGCCACCGCGTCGCCCTCACCGGCACGCCGGTCGAGAACCGGCTCGACGACCTGTGGTCGATCATGCACATCCTCAACCCGGGCCTGCTGGGGACGCGCACCGGGTTCCGGCGCCTGTTCGCGAACGCGATCGAGCGCCACGGCGACGGCCGCGCCGAGGACGCGCTGCGGCGCATGACCGGCCCGTTCCTGCTGCGGCGGCGCAAGACCGATCCGGCCGTGCTGCCCGACCTGCCCCCGCGCCAGGACTCGACCGAGTTCTGCACGCTCACCGTCGAGCAGGCCGCGCTCTACCAGGCGACGATCGACGCGATGCTCGGGCGCGTCCGCGGCCTCTCGGGGATCGAGCGGCGCGGCAACGTGCTCGCGCTGATCACGCGCCTGAAGCAGGTGTGCAACCACCCCGTGCAGGCACTCGGGCGCCAGGGGGCGCTCGCCGACCGATCGGGCAAGCTCGACCGGCTCACCGAGATGCTGGCCGAGGTCGTCGCCGAGGGCGACAGCGCCCTCGTCTTCACCCAGTACGCCGTGATGGGGAGGCTGCTCGCCGAGCACCTCGGCAAGGAGCTGAACGGAGGCCTGCTCTACCTGGACGGCTCGACGCCGCGCATGGCCCGGGAGCGGATCGTCGACGCGTTCCAGGTCGCGGACGGCGAACCGCGCGTGCTGGTGATGTCGCTCCGGGCGGGCGGGCTCGGGCTCAACCTGACGAACGCGAGCCACGTCTTCCACTTCGACCGCTGGTGGAACCCGGCCGTCGAGGACCAGGCGTCCGACCGCGCCCACCGCATCGGCCAGACGCGGGTGGTGCAGGTGCACCGGCTCGTCTGCGCGGGCACGATCGAGGAGCGGATCGACCAGCTGATCGCCGGGAAGCGCGACCTCGCGACCCGGATCGTCGACCGCGGCGTCGAGACGGTGCTCTCCGACCTCTCGGACGACGATCTGGCCGACCTGGTCGCTCTGGGCGAGTAGCACGTCTCCGCCCCGGGCCGGCAGGGTCCCCCAATTCGGGTGATGGAGCCGGGCGCGGCCGTTGTCGATGTTCAGAGGTACGAACGCGCACTCCCCGGGCATCGGCCCGAGGGGCCGGCATCGCGCGAAACCTTTTCCAGGGAGGCAGTCACGTGGCGCCCACCCCCGCCGAGCACCGAGATCCACGCGTCGCACCCACCGCCGGCAGCCGCCTGCGCGCCGTCGCGCACACCTCCGGCCAGACGCTGCCGCTCGTCGTGGTCTTCATGTTCTCGATCCTCATCTTCGCGGGCCTCGTGATCGACTTCGGCAACGCCTACCGCGTCCAGAAGGCGCTGCAGGCCTCGGCCGACGCGTCGGCCGCCGCCGGAGCCGGGCAGCTGACGATGGTCTACCCGCCGGTCTCGGCGAACGCGACCTCGGCCGCGCAGAAGTACGGCTCGCAGCCCGGCGGCGTGAACCCGATCACGGGCGTCCCGGCCGGGAACGTCAGCCAGAACGTGAGCGTGACCTGCGCGCCCCAGGCCGGCTACAACTGCACGAACGGCTATCCGAACACCGTCACGGTCGACGAGACCGCCAACGTGCCGACGTACCTGCTGAAGCTGCTCGGCTTCAGCACGATCACGCTGAAGGCGCACGCCCAGGCCTGCTCGCCGTGCGGCGGCGTTCCTCTCGACGTCATGGTGGTGCTCGACCGCACCGGCTCGATGACCGCGAACAACAAGATCACGCAGGCGAAGGCGGGCATCAACGCGTTCATGAAGACGATGGACCCGACCCTCGACAACGTCGGCCTCGCGGTGCTGCCGCCGGCCCCGAGCGTGGCCCAGGCCTGCGTCAACGTCGACAGCCCGTACTTCTCCGGGACGAAGACGTACCCGGATGGCAAGAAGTACTACGACGGCAGCGGCGGCACCTACAGCCTCTCCAACGCCGCCTACGTCCTCGTGCCGCTCTCGAACAGCTACGCGTCGAGCACCGGCAACCTGAACATGTCCTCGCCGTTCATGTCGACGCTCAACTGTGTCCAGGCCAGCGGCGGCACCGCCTACGCCGAGGCCATCGACGCCGCCTACCAGGAGCTCGTGAAGGACGGGCGCGCGGGTACGCAGAAGATCATCGTGCTCCTCTCCGACGGCGCCGCGAACGACGCCCCGACGTTCCTGCCGAGCACGTCGCCGTACCGCACCAACCCGTGCGGTCAGGGCGTCACGAGCGCGGGCGTCGCCAAGGCGAACAAGGTGCTCGTCTACTCGATCGCCTACACCGCCGACGGGGACGAGTGCGACGCGGCGGTCGGCGCCAAGATCGGCAGCACCACGATCCAGTGGTACGGGAACACGCCGTACGGCACGCCGGAGACGCCGGCGATGCCCGCCGAGACGGCGCTCCAGAAGATCGCCAGCCCCGGCAGCCAGTACTTCTACGACCTGCCGAACCCCACGTCGCTGACCGGCATCTTCCAGCAGATCGCCTCGGACATCACCGCCGGCCAGTCGCGCATCGTCCAGTAGTCCTCCACGGCGTGCGGGTGGCCGCTGCGGCGGCCATCCGCGCCCGATACGCTTTCGGCCGATGATGGACGCGGTCGAGCTCCTGCAGCGTCTGGTCGAGCTCGAGAGCCCGACCGGCGACCGCGATCGGATGGGCCACATCGGCCGGTTCATCGCCGCCGAGCTCGAGGCGCTCGGCGCCCGCGTGGAGCCGCGCGACCCGCACCTGGTCGCCCGCCTCGGTCCCGGCGACGGCCCGCCGCTCGTGCTCATGGCGCACATGGACACCGTCTGGCCCGCCGGCACGCTGCCGAAGATGCCGTTCCACCTCAAGGACGGCTACGCCTGGGGGCCGGGGGCGCTCGACATGAAGGCCGGGATCGTGACGGCGCTCGAGGCGCTGCGGCGGCTCGGCGAGGTGCGGCGGCCCGTGCACGTCCTCATCACGGCCGACGAGGAGATCGGAAGCCCCACCGGGCGGCCGCTCGTCGAGGAGCTCGCCACCGGCGCACGGGCCGCGCTCGTGCTGGAGCCGCCGGTGAAGGACGGGACGATCACCACCACCCGCTCCGGCCTGGCCCGCTACCAGCTCCACATCCGCGGCCGCGCCGCCCACGCCGGCAACGGCTCGCGGGCCGGCGTCTCGGCGGTCGAGGAGCTCGCCCACCAGATCACCGCCGTGCACCGGATGGCCGACCGGGCGGCGGGCATTCGCACGAACGTCGGCCAGGTCGGCGGCGGCACCGGCGACAACGTCGTCGCGGGTGAGGCCTGGGCGCGGATCGACGCCCGCGCCTGGACGGCCGACGGCCAGCGCTCGGTGGAGGCCTCCCTGCGCGGCCTGCGGCCGCACCTCGACGGCGCGACCATCGAGGTCACGGGCGGCGTGACGCGGCCGCCGATGGTCCAGACCGCCGCCGCGGCCGAGCTCGTGCGCGCAGCGATCGCGATCGCCCGGGACACCGGCGTCGACCTGTCGGAGAACGCCTCGCCGGGCGGCTCGGACGGCAATTTCGCCGCCGCCGTCGGCACGCCGGTGATCGACGGGCTCGGCCCGACCGGATCGGGTGCCCACGCCGTCGACGAGCGGGTCTCGGTCGAGTCGCTCGGGGAGCGCATCTCGCTCCTCGCCGCGCTCCTGATCGCCCTGTAAGGTTTCGCGCCGTCCTCTTACACGGCCTTGACGGCCGCGACGAGCCCGGTCACCGACGCCTTGGCGTCGCCGAAGAGCATCGACGTCTTGGCGTCGAAGAAGAGCTCGTTCTCGATGCCGGCGAAGCCCGTGTTCATGCTGCGCTTGAGCACGACGACCGCCGCCGACTCGTTCACGTTCAGGATCGGCATGCCGTAGATCGGGCTGCCGGGCGTGTTCTGCGCGGCCGGGTTCACGACGTCGTTCGCGCCGATCACGAGCGCGACGTCGGTGCGCGGGAACTCCGGGTTGATGTCGTCCATCTCGTAGAGCTGCGGATAGGGGACGTCCGCCTCGGCCAGGAGCACGTTCATGTGCCCCGGCATGCGGCCGGCGACGGGGTGGATCGCGTAGCGGACGTCGACGCCGCGGCGCTCGAGCTGGTCGGCCAGCTCGCGCACGTTGTGCTGGGCCTGGGCGACCGCGAGGCCGTAGCCGGGCACGATCACGACCCGGCGGGCGTACGCCAGCATGACCGCGACGTCCTCGGCCGTCGTCGCCCGCACCTGCCCGTCGACGGCGCCCGCGCCGACGGCGGCCGCGCCGCCGGAGCCGGTCCCGAACGCCCCGAAGATGACGTTCGTGATCGTGCGGTTCATCGCCCGGCCCATCATCTGCGTCAGCAGCGTGCCCGAGGCGCCGACGAGCGTCCCCGCGACGATGAGGACGTTGTTCGAGAGCACGAACCCGGTCGACGCCGTCGCCAGGCCGGTGAACGCGTTCAGGAGCGAGATCACGACCGGCATGTCCGCGCCGCCGATCGCCATCACCATCTGGATCCCGAGCACGAACGCGACGGCCATCGTCACGACGAGCAGCGTCTGGCTCTCGTGGCCCGTCCCCAGGATCACGCACAGGACGAGCACCGCCGCCGCCAGCGCCGCGGTGACGATCCGCTGGCCGGGGACCACCACGGGCGAGCCCGAGATCATCTCCTGGAGCTTGCCGAACGCGATCATCGAGCCGGAGAAGCTGATCGAGCCGACGGTCGCCGAGAACAGGATCGAGACGATGATCTTGGCCGGGACGTGGCCGGGCAGGCCGACGGTGTCGTGGTAGTCGGCCAGGGCCACCAGCGCCGCCGCACCCCCGCCGAAGCCGTTGAAGAGCGCGACCATCTGCGGCATCGCGGTCATCTTCACCTTGCGCGCGCCGATCGCCCCGCCCACGCCGCCGACGAGCGCGCCGAGCACGATCCACTGGTACGAGAGCACCCGCTCGTCGAACAGGGTGGCCACGATCGCGAACGCCATGCCGATCGCCGCGAGCTGGTTCCCGGAGCGCGCGGTCGCCGGGGACGAGAGCCGCCGCAGGCCGATGATGAAGAGGATCGCGCAGACGAGGTAGGCCGCGCCGATCGCGTCAGTGCGGCTCAACCGGTGTCTCCGCCCTTCTCGGCCGCATCCGCCTCGGGCCGCTTGCGGAACATCTCCAGCATCCGGTCGGTCACGAGGAAGCCGCCGACGACGTTGGACGCGCCGAACGCCACCGCGATGGTGCCGACGACCGTCGTCAGGTCGCCGTGATGCGACCCGGCCACGAGGATCGCGCCGACGATCACGACGCCGTGGATGGCGTTCGTGCCGCTCATGAGCGGGGTGTGCAGCATCGTCGGCACCTTCGAGATCACCTCGATGCCGACGAACGCCGCCAGGACGAACACGGTCAGCTCCACCAGCAGGGACTCGTTCACGCCGCCTCCGTCTGCAGGAGCCGCGTGGTCACCCGGCCGTCGTGCGTGATGATGGCATCGGCGCTGATCTCGTCGTCGAGATCGATGCTGAGCTCGCCGTCGTGCACCAGGTGCTCGAGCACCGCGGTGATGTTGCGCGCGTACATCTGGCTCGCGTGGAGCGGCATCCCGGCCGGCAGGTTCAGCTGGCCGACGATGGTCACGTCCTCGCGCACGACGGTCTCGCCGGGCTCGGTCAGCTCGCAGTTGCCGCCCGTCTCGGCCGCCAGGTCGACGATCACCGAGCCGGGCCGCATGGCCGTCACCACCGCCGCGGGGATCAGGCGCGGCGCCGGCCGTCCCGGGACGAGGGCCGTCGTGATGACGACGTCCGAGTCGGCGATGTGGCGCTCGAGCTCGCGCTGCTGCTGGGCCTGCTGCTCGTCGGTGAGCGCCGTCGCGTAGCCGCGCGAGTCCTGCGCCCCGGAGACCGCCAGCTCGATCTCGACGAACGAGGCGCCCAGGCTCTGGACCTGCTCCTTGACCACGGGGCGCGTGTCGAACGCCGACACGACCGCGCCGAGCCGGCGCGCGGTCGCGATCGCCTGGAGCCCGGCCACGCCGGCCCCGAGCACGAGCACCTTCGCGGGCGCCACCGTGCCGGCGGCGGTCATCAGCATGGGGAAGAACTTCGGCAGCGTCTCGGCGGCCAGGATCACCGACCGGTAGCCGGAGACGGTCGCCTGAGACGAGAGCGCGTCCATCCGCTGCGCCCGGGTCGCGCGCGGGATCGACTCCATCCCGAACGCCGTGATCCGGCGGTCGCACAGCGCCTGCACCAGCTCGGGGCTCGTGCGCGGCCACAGCCAGCCCACGAGGACGCAGCCCTCGCGCAGGGCGGGCACCTCGTCCGGCTCGAGCCGGCCGACCCGAACGACGATGTCGGCCTGCTCGTGCAGCGCAGCCGCCGAGTCGACGATGGTCGCGCCGGCGTCGCGGTAGGCGGCGTCGGGCAGTGCCGCGGCCGCTCCGGCGCCGGCCTCGACCAGCACCTCGAGGCCGAGCGGCTCGAGCCGCCCGACCGCGTCCGGCGTGAGCGCCACCCGGCGCTCGCCGGCAGCGTGCTCTCGCGGGACGGCCACGTACATGGCGGGAGATCGTACCGACCGCGGTCCGGGCTCGCCGGGGGAACCGTGGCGAAACTGTCTCGTTCACGCTACAATGATTAGTGATGTTAACTACCTTGGATTCGCTCGAGCTGGCAAACGGACTCCGGCCGCTCCTGCTCCAGCTCAACCGGCACCTGCGCCGCGAGCTGGCCGGCCTCGGCATCACCGCCGGCCAGGCGGCCCTCCTGCACGTCATCCGCGGGAACCCCGGCATCGGGGTGCGGGCGCTGGCCGAGCACGAGGGCGTCTCGGCGCCGGCCATGTCCGGCTACATCGATCGCCTCGAGGGCGCGGGCCTCGTCGCCCGCGTGCGCTCGGAGGAGGACCGGCGCCGCGTCGGCCTCCGGGTGACCGGCGAGGGCGTGCGCGTGCTGCGCTCGGCCCGGTCGCGCCGCACCGCCTGGCTCGCCCAGCGGCTCCGCCGCCTGACCGACGCCGACCGGACGGCGATCGCCGCCGCGCTCGAGCCGCTCGGGCTGCTCCTGGCCGAGGAGCCTGTGTGACCGCTGCACTCCTGCGCGCGCACACGCGCACGTTCCGAAGCCTCCGCAAGCACCGCAACTACCGCCTCTTCTTCGCCGGCCAGGTCGTGTCCGTCAGCGGCACGTGGATGCAGAACATCGCCACGGCCTGGCTCGTGCTCGAGCTGACCCACTCGCCGGTCGCCGTCGGCATCCTGGCCGCGTTCCAGTTCCTGCCCTACACGGTTTTCGGCCTGTTCGCGGGCGTCCTGGTGGACCGCCTCGACGTCCGCCGCGTGATCATCGCCACCCAGGTGCTGTCGATGATCTTCGCGTTCGCGCTGGCCGCCCTCACCCTCGGCGGGGCCATCACGCTGTGGGAGATCTACCTGCTGACCGGGCTGCGCGGCACGGTGCTCGTGCTCGACGCGCCGGCCCGCCAGGCGCTCACCTACCAGATGGTCGGCCGCGACGAGCTCCCCAACGCCGTCGCGCTGAACTCGAGCCTCTTCAACGCGGCACGGGTCGTCGGCCCCGCCGTCGGCGGCCTCATCGTCGCGGCCGCCGGCCCCGGAGCCTGCTTCCTCATCAACGGCCTCAGCTTCCTCGCCGTCCTCTACGGGCTGGTGCGGATGCGGGTCGGCGAGCTCTTCCCGGTCGACACCAGCCGCCGCCCGACGAGCGTCCTCGGCGGGACGGCCGACGCCCTGCGCTACGTCCGCCGCACGCCGATGGCGCTGACCGCGCTCGTGGCCGTGCTGCTCCTGAGCACCTTCTCGTTCAACTTCAACGTCCTCCTGCCCGTGCTGGCGCGGACCACGCTCGACTCCGGCCCGAACGTGCTCGGCGCGATCACCGCGGCGTTCGGCGGCGGCGCGCTCCTCGGCGCGCTGATCGCGGCGTCGCTCGGCCGCGCGAGCATCCGCGGGCTGCTGATCGCGATGGCCGGCTTCGGCGCGGCCCAGATCCTGCTCGCGCCCGAGCAGTCGCTGATGGCCGCGTGCGTGCTCCTGTTCGCGACCGGGCTCAGCTTCACCCTGTGGACGTCGAGCGCCAACTCGACGCTCCAGCTCGGCGCCCCCGACCATCTCCGCGGCCGGGTGGCGGGCCTGTACTACTTCGCGTTCAACGGCACCGGCCCGGCGGCCGGCATCCTGGCGGGATGGCTGGCCGCGAAGGGCGGCACCGAGCTCGCCTTCGTCGTCTCCGGCGTGATCGCCATGGCGACGGCCGGCTGGGCGGCGGCGCGACTGCAGCGGGACGGCCGCCTGGCCGGACTGCCGGCCCTGCGCCTCGGCGGCGCCGGCGCCCGCGGCGCGATGATTGATTCCACGTCGCCGTGAGCCGGGCGGCTGCACCGACAACCTGACGTCCAGGCGCGCGGAGGCGTGGACCCATCTCGCTCAGCTCCGCGGGGTGTACGGGAGCCGCTCCGTCTTCTAGAATGGCCGTTCTAACTCGGCGACGGTCGGAGGGGACGTGCGACGCGGACGCATCATCGGATTCGTGGCAGTGACGGCCGTCGCGGCGAGCGCGTGCGGTGGCGGCGGCGCGGGCAGCCAGTCCGGCGCGGCCGCGGGCTCGCATCGCGGGGGAACGATGATCATGCTCTCCAACACCAGCTGGGGGACGCTCGACCCGGCGAAGAACTACACCGTGCTCGGCTTCCAGTCGGCGCAGTACGTGGCCGACGGTCTCGTCGGCTTCCGCCGCGCCGCCGGCGTCGCCGGCACCGCGATCGTCCCCGATCTCGCCACGACCGTGCCGAAGCCGACGGACGGCGGCAAGACGTACGTCTTCCACCTGCGCAAGGGCATCCGCTACTCGAACGGCGCCCCCGTCAGGCCGAGCGACTTCGCGACGGTGTTCAGGCGCCAGTTCACCGTGCCGGGGCCGGCGAACGGGTTCTACACCGGCATCGTCGGCGCGGCGGCGTGCGCGCAGAAGCCGTCCTCGTGCGATCTGTCCAGGGGCGTCGTCACCGACAACGCCGCCGGCACGGTCACCTTCCACCTCACGTCGCCCGATCCGGAGTTCATGGACAAGCTGGCGCTGCCGTTCGCCGTCGCCGTCCCCGCCTCGACCCCGCCGCACGACATGGGGAACACGCCCATCCCCGGCACGGGGCCCTACATGTGGAAGTCCTACAACCCGAACAAGGTCGCCGTGATGGTGCGCAACCCGTACTTCCACGTGTGGTCGGCGGCGGCCCAGCCCGCCGGGAACCCAAGCCGGATCCAGTTCAACTTCGGGCTGACGGTCGAGGACGAGGTGACCGAGATCGCGAACGGCCAGGCGGACTGGATGGCGGACGCGCCGCCGGCCGACCGCCTCAACGAGATCGGCACCACGTACGCCTCGCAGGCCCACGTGAACGCCCTGACGGCGATCTACTACATGGCGCTGAACGTCAACGTCCCGCCGTTCAACAACGTCCAGGCGCGGCAGGCGGTGAACTACGGCATCCAGCGGTCGACGTACGTCAAGATCTTCGGCGGCCCGTCGCTGGCCCAGCCGTCCTGCCAGGTGCTGCCGCCGAACTTCCCCGGATACCAGCCGTACTGCCCCTACACCCTCGATCCGTCAGCCGGAAAGTGGACGGCGCCCGACCTGGCCAAGGCCCGCAGCCTGGTGGCGGCCTCGGGCACGCGCGGCGCGCACGTCGCCGTGGTCGGCACGACCGACACGATCGGCAAGGCCATCACGCTCCAGTTCGTGCAGGATCTGAACCGGATCGGCTACCGCGCGACGCCGAAGCTGCTCTCGAACGCCATCCAGTACCCGTACATCCAGGACTCCCGGAACCACGTCCAGGTCGGGTACTCGCAGTGGTTCCAGGACTACCCCGCCGCCTCCGACTTCATCAACGTGCTGCTCGGCTGCTCCTACTTCCATCCGAGGAGCGACGCGAGCCCGAACATCTCCGGGTTCTGCGACCGGTCCGTGCAGGCGCAGATCAACGAGGCCCTGCACGTCGGCGAGACCGATCCGGGCGCGGCCAACAAGCAGTGGGCGCAGATCGACCGCCGGGTCACCGATCTGGCTCCGATCGTGACCCTGTTCAATCCCAAGCTGGTCGACTTCGTCTCCAAGCGGCTGCACGGCTACCAGTACAACCCCCAGGGCGGGTTCCTGTGGGACCTCGCCTGGATCCGGTGACGCCCGCCCCGGCGTCCGCGCCCCGGTCGCGCAGCTCGGCCACGCGGGTCCGCGTCCTGGAGGCGGCCGTGGCCGCGATCTGCGAGCGCGGCCTCTCCGGCACGCGGGTGGCGGACATCGCCGGCCGGGCCGGCATGAGCCCCGGCAACGTCATGTACCACTTCGGCACGCTCGAGGAGATGCTGATCGAGGCGCTCCGCCTCGCCAACGACACCTTCCTCGACGGGGCGCTCGAGGACGCCGCGCGCACGCCGACGGCGCACGGCCAGCTCGTCCGGCTGGTCGAGCTGGGGATGCCGTCCGATCCGGCCGAGGAGCCGCACAGCCAGTGGCTGCTGTGGCTCGACGTCTGGGCGCGCTCGCTCCGCAACGCGACGGTCGACGCGCACCGCCGCGACCTGGAGGGACGCTGGATCGACGCCTACGCCCGCATCGTCGAGCGCGGCCAGGCCGAGGGCGAGTTCCGGCCCGGCGTGGACGCCCGCGACTTCGCCGTGCGGCTGGCCGCGCTCATCGACGGGCTGGGCAAGTCCCTCATCCTCCGCGACCCGTGGATGAGCCGGGAACGGATGGTCGCCGCGTGCACGGCCATGGTGGAGAACGAGCTCGAGCTAGACAGCGAGCGCGTCGGGCCCGGTGCGCTCCCGCTCGGCCTCGTAGCGCGCGATCTCGTCCTCGCGCTGCTCGGTGAGCGAGATGTCGTCCCAGCCGTTCAGCAGCCGCTCGCGCAGGTCGGCGTCGATCTCGAACGGCACCGCCCGGCCCGAGGGCAGGGTGACCGTCTGCGCCTCGAGGTCGATGGTCGCCTCGGCCGGCGCGGAGTCGAGCAGCTCGCGCACGGCCGCCGGCTCGAGGACGACGGTGAGGAGGCCGTTCTTGGAGCAGTTGGTGGCGAAGATGTCGCCGAAGCTCTCGGCCACGATCGCCTGGTAGCCGAAGTCCTGCAGCGCCCAGGCGGCGTGCTCGCGCGACGAGCCGCAGCCGAAGTTGCGGCCCGTGGCGAGGATCGGCGCGCCGTGGTACTCGGGCCAGAGCAGCGGGAAGTCGGCCTGCTGCATCCAGTCGTAGAACAGGAACTCGCCGAAGCCGCTGCGCTCGATCCGCTTGAGGAACTGCTTGGGCACGATCTGGTCGGTGTCGACCGAGGCCCGGTCGAGCGGCGCGACGGCGCCGGAGACGACGCGGACGGGCTTCACCGGGCCACCAGCTCGCGGACGTCGGTCAGGCGGCCGGTGACCGCGGCGGCGGCCGCCATCGCCGGGCTCATGAGGTGCGTGCGCCCGCCCCGGCCCTGGCGGCCCTCGAAGTTGCGGTTCGACGTCGAGGCGCAGCGCTCGCCCGGCTGGAGGATGTCCGGGTTCATGCCCAGGCACATCGAGCAGCCGGCGCCGCGCCACTCGAACCCGGCGTCGCGGAAGATGCGGTCGAGGCCCTCGCGCTCGGCGTCCGCGCGCACCTGGAAGGAGCCCGGCACGACCATCGCCCGCACGGACGCCGCCACCCGGCGGCCGTCCACGACGGCGGCCGCGGCGCGCAGGTCCTCGATGCGCGAGTTCGTGCACGAGCCCAGGAAGACGCGGTCGACGGCGATGTCCGCAAGCGGCGTCCCCGGGCGCAGGTCCATGTAGCGCAGGGCGCGCTCGTCGGTGTCGTCGGCGGGCTCCGGCACGACGCCCGTGATCGGCGCGACCTGCGACGGGTTCGTGCCCCACGAGACCTGCGGGGCGATCCCGTCGAGCTCGATCGTGACGGTGCGGTCGTAGCCGGCGCCCGCGTCGGTCACGTAGCGGCGCCAGCGCTCGACGGCCGCGTCGAAGTCCTCCGGTGCGCCCGGCCGGCCCTCGATGTGGGCGAAGGTGGTGTCGTCGGGGGCGATCATGCCCGCGCGCGCCCCGGCCTCGATCGACATGTTCGCGACCGTCAGCCGGCCCTCCATCGAGAGGCGGCGCACGGCCTCGCCGGTGTACTCGACCACGTGGCCGGCGGCCCCGTCCGTCCCGATCTGCGCGATCGTGCCCAGGATCATGTCCTTGGCCGTGCAGCCGGGGCCGAGCTCGCCGGCGTAGTCGATGCGCATGGTGTGCGGCTTCCGCTGCGGCAGGGTCTGGGTGGCGAGCACGTGCTCGACCTCGCTCGTGCCGATGCCGAAGGCGAGCGCACCGAAGGCGCCGTGCGTGGAGGTGTGCGAGTCGCCGCAGACGATCGTCATCCCCGGCTGGCTGAGGCCGAGCTCCGGCCCGATCACGTGCACGATGCCGTTGCGGCGGTGCCCGAGCGGGTAGAGGCGGACGCCGAAGTCGGCGCAGTTGCGCTCGAGGGCGGCGAGCTGGGCCTGGGAGAGCTCGTCCGGCTCGCCGGGCCCGGTGGCCACGTTGTGGTCGGCGGTCGCGACGGTGCGATCGGGGCGGCGCACCCTGCGCCCCGCCGTGCGCAGTCCCTCGAACGCCTGGGGGCTCGTCACCTCGTGGACGAGATGCAGGTCGACGAACAGCAGATCGTCCCCGATGACATGGTCGTCCCAGACCTTCTCGACCAGCGTTCTGGGTGCCGTCGCCATCCTGCCGAGGAGTGTACCGACGGCCTGGCCGGGGTATCGGCGGTGCGCACACGAGCCCCGGAGGGAGCTATATGGCGGTCAGGACCACACACACCGAGGGCATCCTCGGCAAGGATCAGACGGACGAGCGCGAGCACATCGTCGAGCTGCTCACGAAGGCCTACTGGATGGAGGTCGAGACGGTGATGAGCTACATCGCCGGCTCGGTCAACCCGGACGGCGTGCGTGCCCGCGAGATCGTCGAGTCGCTCGAGGGCGACATCACCGAGGAGCTCGGCCACGCGCGTCAGTTCGCGGAGCGGATCAAGGAGCTCTACGGCGTCGTGCCCGGCTCGCTCGACTTCAGCGCCGAGCAGACGTACCTGCAGCCGCCCGCCCAGCAGACGGACATCGTCCACGTCATCAAGGGCGTCATCGAGGCCGAGACGGGCGCGATCGAGCACTACACCGGGATCATCGAGGAGACCGAGGGAGTCGACCCGGTGACGCAGGACATGGTGATCGGGATCCTGCGCGACGAGCAGGGCCATCGCCGCCTCTTCGAGGGCTACCTGCGCGAGTTCGAGCAGGACTGACCCAGGCCCCGGTGCGGGGCGCTCCCGTAGACTCGACGCATGACCTGCGCCGCCTGCGGGACGGAAAACTCTGCCAGCAAGCGTTTTTGCCGCGGCTGCGGCGCGTCGCTGGCCGCGACCTGCCCCGGATGCGGCGCGGGTGTCCTCCCCGACGACCGGTTCTGCGGTGAGTGCGGGACGCCGCTTGCGGTCGGCGAGGTCGCCGCCGGCCGGCCTGGCGACGCCGCCGCGGCGACCCGTCTCGAGCCGGCGACCGAGCGGCGCCTGGTCACGGTGCTCTTCGCCGACGTGGTCGGGTTCACGACGCTCTCGGAGGCACGGGACTCCGAGCAGGTGCGGGCACTGCTCTCGCGCTACTTCGACGTCTGCCGGCGGCTGATCGAGCTCTACGGCGGGGTTGTCGAGAAGTTCATCGGCGATGCGGTGATGGCGGTGTGGGGCGCCCACAGCGCCACCGACGGGCGGGCCTGTACGACGGGGCGCAGACCTGCTTCGAGGAGGCGATCGCGCTCTACGACGGCCTGGGCGATACGCATGCGGCCGCCCGCGTGACCAGCCGGCTGGCATTCCTGGATGAGCGCAGCGGCCGCCATGAGCTCGCCATCAAGCGGATGGAGGACGCGCTCGTCGTCATCGGCGAGGACGAACCGGACGAGGACGTCGCGCTGCTCACCGTGCGCCTCGGCAATGCACGTGTCTTCATCGGCGAGATGGAGTCCGGCGCAGAGCTGATCGACCGGGCGCTCGAGATGGGCGAGGCGCTCGGCCTGGCGGAGATTCTCGTACGCGGGTGGAGCGCGCGGTCGATCCTGGTCGCTCCCACCCGCCGGCGCGAGGCCGAGATGCTGATGCGCTCGGCGGCCGAGCTCGCGATCGAGCGGGGTTTGATCGAGCGGGCCGGAACGACGCTCGGCAATCTGTCCGACCTGGCCTTCGGGGACGACCGCTACGAGGAGGCCCTGGGCTATCTCGATCGCGTGCTCGAGCTGGCCGGTCGCAGCGGCGACCGGGCGAACGAGTGGTTCGCGGCCAGCGAGGCGACCTACGCCTTTTACCAGCTCGGTCGTTGGGACGACGCCCTGGCGGCGTTCGCACAGCTTCCGACCGAGCTGCTGCCGAGCGGCCACACGCTCATCAGCCCGCTCACCTCGATCCTGCCGATCCACATCCACCGGGGCAACCACGAGCAGGCCCGCCGCCTGTGCGACGTCTACGCCCCGCTGGAGGACTCGATCGATGTCCAGGAGCGGTCGTGCTACGCGGCGGGGCGCGCCGTGCTCGCGCTGGACGCGGGCCGGTTCGAGGAGGCGCTCGTCCTGGCCGACAGCGTGATCGTCGCGCAGGGTGTCATGGGCCCGTGGCAGCAGACCGTGAAGCTGGGACTCGTGACCGCCCTCGAGGCGGCGCTCGCGCTGGGTCGGACCGATCGGATCGAGGAGCTACTGGGCCACGTCGAGCGCCAGCCCGCCGGCCGGCGAACGCCGCTCACAGCGGCGCACGCGCACCGCATGCGCGGCCGTATCGCGGCGGAGCCGGAGGTCGCCGAGGCCGAGTTTGACGAGGCCGAGCGGATCCTGCGTGAGACGGGGATCCTGTTCTGGCTCGCCGTCGTCCGGCTCGAGCACGCCGAGGCCCGGATGCGCAACGGATCCGGCGACGCGGGCACGCTCCTGCAGGAGGCCCGAGAGACGTTCGTGGCCGTCGGGGCGACGCCCTGGATCGCGCGTGCCGACGCCGTTGCCGCGCCGGTGCACGCCGAGCCCGCGTCCTGAGTGCGTTCAGTCGCGCCGCGGCGGCAAGAAGCGGAACGCCTCCGCCCACAGCCTGACCGGCACCACCTTCGCGGTCTTCATCAGGAGCAGCATCGGCAGGGGGAAGACGATCTCGGCCTTGCCCCGCTCCAGCCCGTGCACGATCCGGCGGGCGGCGTCGTCGGCCTCGAGCATGAACGGCATCGGGAACGTGTTCTCCGCGGTCAGGTCGGTGCGCACGAACCCCGGGCAGATGGTGTGCACCGCGATCCCGTACGGGCGCAGGTCGATCCGCAGCGACTCGAGCATGTTGATCTCGGCCGCCTTGGTCGCGCCGTAGGCCTCGGAGCGCGGCAGGCCGCGGTATCCGGCCAGGCTGGCCATGCCGGCGATCGCGCCGCTGCGGCGGCGGCGCATGTCGGCCAGCACCGCCTCGACGCCGTGGGCCATCCCGATCACGTTCGTGTCGAAGTGGCGCCGGATCACCTCGGTGTCCCAGGCGTCCACGGAGAACCCGCCCCAGTGAGCCGCGTTCAGGACGGCGAGGTCGATCGCGCCGAAGCGCCGGCGCACGTCCTCCTCGGCGGCCATCATCGCGTCGCGGTCGGTCACGTCGACCTGCAGCGGCACCACCTCGCCGGCCGCGCTCCCGGCCAGCTCGTCGAGCCGGTCCATCCGCCGGGCGCTGGCGGCCACCCGGCAGCCGCGCGCCGCCAGCTCGCGCACGAGCGCGGCGCCGATCCCGCTCGAGGCGCCGCAGACCCACACCCGGGCGCCGTCGCGCAGCCTCACGGCCGCGCCAGGCGCAGCTGGGCGTTGCCGAGCGCGCCGGTCGCGAATCCGGCCTCGCAATAGGCCAGGTAGAACTCCCACATCCGCACGAACGTGCCGTCGAAGCCGAGCGCGTGCACCCGCTCGCGCTGGGCCAGGAAGCGGTCGCGCCAGTGCCGCAGCGTCGTCGCGTAGTGGCCGCCGATCTCGGCGGCGTCGGTGACGCGCAGCGACGAGGCGTCGCGCAGGGCGCGGTCGATCGCCTCCCGCGACGGGATCAGGCCACCCGGGAAGATGTACTTGTGGATCCACCCGTAGGCGTGCCGCGACGCCAGGTAGCGCCGGTGCGGCATCGTGATCGTCTGCAGGCCGATCGCCCCGCCCGGCTCCAGCAGGCGGTCGCAGGTGGCGAAGAACACGGGCCAGTACTCCTCGCCCACGGCCTCGAGCATCTCGATCGAGACGATCTTCGAGTAGCGGCCCTCGAGGGCGCGGTAGTCGCGCAGGACGACGTCGACGCGGTCGCCCATGCCGGCCGCGGCCACCCGCTGGCGGGCGAGCTCCGCCTGGGCCTGCGAGATCGTCGCCGTCGTCACCCGGCAGCCGTACGCGGAGGCGGCGTGGACGGCGAATCCGCCCCAGCCGGTGCCGATCTCGAGCAGGTGGTCGGACGGGCCGAGACCGACGGTGCGGCAGAGCGCCTCGTACTTGCGCAGCTGGGCCGCCTCCAGCGTGTCGCCCGGCTCGAACACGGCGGCCGAGTAGGTCATCGTCGGGTCGAGGAAGAGCGCGAAGAGGTCGTTCGAGAGGTCGTAGTGGCGGGCGATGTTGCGCGCGGCGCCCGCGAGGGTGTTGCGCTCGGCGGCGGGCATGCGCGGCTCGTACAGGCCCCGCAGCCGCTGGAACGGCCCCGGCAGCAGCCGCTCGACCCGCGCCGCGAAGGCGGCGAGGACGCCCGCGAGGTCGTCGGCCCGCCAGTCTCCCGCCATGTAGGCCTCGCCGAAGCCGATCTTGCCGCCCGCGGCCAGGCGGTGGAAGAACGCGTCCCGCTCGATCGTCATGACCGGCGCCTGCGGCCCGCCGGCGCCCGTCTCGGCGCCGTCCGGGAGCACGACCCGCAGCGGCAGCGCGCGCACGGCGCGCAGGAAGAGCGTGCGGGCGATCAGCGCCCGCGCGGCCGCGCGCGGCGCCCGCGGCATGCACCAGGCGGGGTCAGACCCCGTTCGGTGCGCGACGACCGTCATCCGACGTGCTCCTGCGGCGGGTGCGGAGGGCGGGGGACGCGGCCGGCGCCGCGCAGAGCCAGCTTGACCCCCTGCAGGTGGATGAGCGAGGTCACCCGGGCCGTCATCAGCGGGTGGCGCAGGAGCATCCGCGCGACGGTGGCGTTCGTGATCGGCCGGCGGCGGCCGGTGAGGGACGCCGCGAACACCAGCTCGCCCGCCCTGGCGCAGCGCCATCTGCACCGAGAGCCGCTCGCCGGGCGGGGCCAGCGTCATCTCGTAGCTGCCGTCGACGGTCAGAAACGGCGAGACGTAGAACTCCTTGCCGGTGCTGACACGGCCGCGCTCGCCCGGCTCGAGCAGGTAGCAGTGGCGCTCGCCGTAGGTGTTGTGCACCTCGGCGACGACGCAGCGCAGGCTCCCGTCCGGCCGGTGGCAGTAGAAGACCGAGAGCGGGTTGAAGACGTAGCCGAGGACGCGCGCGTTCGTCAGCAGCGACACGCGGCCGCCGTCGAGCTCGATGCCGTGGGCGGCGAGGTACCGGCGCAGGTTCTCCCGGATCGTCCGCCGCGGGTCGCCGAGGTGGTCGCGGGAGCGGATCGTCGTGAGCGCGCGGCGATCGTGGCCGAACGCCCACAGCCGCCGGTCGAGCCGGTCCAGCTCGTCCAGGTCGACATGCCACATGTAGACGCGGTAGCGGAACAGGTTGCGAAGCCCCGTGCGGCGGTCGTGCACCACCTGGCCCTCGTAGAGCGCCGACCTCACCAGGCGCACCCCAGCGCCAGCGCCGCCCGCAGGCCCGACACGCAGCCGTCCTCGTGGAAGCCCCAGCCGTGGTACGCGCCGCAGTAGTACGTGTTGCGGTCACCCTGCAGCCCGGGCAGGCGCGCCTGCGCGGCGAGGCTCCGGTGGGTGTAGATCGGGTGCTCGTAGGTCATGCGCCGCAGCTCGTGCCCGGCGCCGATCCTGGCTGTCCCGTTCAGCGTCACGCAGTAGTCGACCGGCTCGCGCAGCGCCTGGAGCCGGTTCAGGTGGTAGGTCACGTGCACGAGCGGCTGGCTCGTCGAGCAGGCGTCGAGCAGGTAGTTCCACGACGCCCGCGCCCCCGGCGCGCGGGGAAGGAGCGAGGAGTCCGTGTGCAGCACCGTCTGGTTGGTGGAGTACCCGAATCCGCCCAGGACCGCGCGCTCGGCGCCGCTGGGGTCGGCCAGCATGCGCGAGCGCCTGGTCGGGATGGGCCGCGATCACGACCCGGTCGAAGCGGTGCTCGCCGTTCACGGTCACGCCCGCGTCGTCGCGCGCGATCGACGCGACCGGCGTGCCGACGTGCACACGGTCGCCGAGCCGGGCCGCGATCCGGCTCACGTACTCGCGGCTGCCGCCCGTGACCGTGCGCCACTGGGGCGAGTTCGTGACGGTCAGCATGCCGTGGTTGGCGAAGAAGCGGATCAGGTACCGGGCCGGGAAGTCGCGGATGGTCGCGGGCGACGACGACCACACCGCGCCGGTGAGCGGCAGCATGAAGTGGTCGGTGAAGTAGGCCGAGTATCCGCCCTGGCGCAGGAATCCGTCCAGCGTCAGGTCGTCGGCCGCCGGGTCGGCGAGGACGGCCCGGGCGTGGCGGTGGAACCGGCGCACCTCGGTCAGCATGCGCAGGTACCGGGGCCGTCCCAGCACGCCCGGGCGGGGCACGACGCCCTGCATCCCGCGGGCGCCGGCGTACTCGAGCCCGCAGCCGTCGCAGCGCACGCCGAAGGACATGTCGCTCTCCTGCGTCCTGATCCCCAGCTCGGCGAAGAGCCGCAGGAGCGTGGGGTAGGTGCGCTCGTTGTGGACGATGAAGCCCGTGTCGAGCGCCACCTCGCGCCCGTCCGCGCTCGGCACCGCGATCGTGTTGGCGTGGCCGCCGAGACGGTCGTCGCGCTCGAACAGGGTCACCTCGTGCGTCCGGCCCAGGATGTGCGCGGCCGTGAGCCCGGCGACGCCGCTGCCGACGACGGCCACCCGCAGGCGGGTCACAGCGGCACCCGCAGAGCCCGCTCGGGCGGGAGCGCGAACGCCGCGGTGAGGCGCTCGTCCATCGGCTCGAGCCCGAGCGCGCCCAGGACGAAGCGGCGCGTGAGCGACTGCCACAGCGGCAGACGCTCCAGCATCGTGTGGCCGGCGCGGGCGACCTCGAAGCGGGCGATCCGGGCGGCGCTGCCGCGGGCGCGGCGGCCGAGCTCGAGCGACCCGGCCGGATCGGTGACGCGGTCGCGCGCGCCGTGCACCAGCATGATCGTGCGCCCGGCGAGCTGGGCCACGGGCTCCTCGGGCGGGCACCAGGCCGCCAGGCCGGCAACCGCCGTCACCGACTCGTGCCCGGCGGCCCGCAGGGCCGCGCGGGCTCCCATCGAGTGGCCGACGAGGCAGACGGGGGCGCCGAAGCGCTCCGAGAGCTCGTCCAGGGCCCATTGCACGTCGTGGACGGGGTCGCCGTCGTTGTAGCCGATCACGCGGTAGCGCAGCTGGGCGACGGCCAGGCCGCCGCGGCGCCCGGCCCGGGCCAGGTCGGCCAGGAACGGGATCATGCGCAGCGCGGGCGTGCGCAGGTTCGAGTCGGGTGCGGTGCCGCGCGACCGTCCGCCGTGCGCGATCAGGGCGATGCCGCGAGCCGGGCCCCGTGGCGCGACGGTGACCAGGGACGGGGTGCGGTCGGGCACGGCAGCGGCGATCGTACCGGTCGGAAGGGCCTGCATGAGGGTCATTCGCACGGCGCCCGGGAACGGATCGGCGGCCCGCCGAGCGATCGCCCGGACGGGGGATGCCGCGGGCGCCGGATCGCCGCTACGATCCCTCCCCCCGAGCGAGAGGGCAGAAGCGATGTCGTCGAAGTCGAGCGCGATCGGGAAGGGCATCCTGATCGGCGCTGCCGCAGGAGTGGCGCTCTACGTGATCTGGCGCAGATCGCGGGAGACGCGCGAGGTGTACGAGGCGCCGGCCAGGGCGCCCGAACCGCAGCCGGTAGCGGCCTCCGAGCCCGTGCCCGAGGCGGCATTCACGCCCGCCGCGGTCGAGCCCGAGCCGGTCACAGAGCCGGAGCCCGAGGCCGCATCTGAGCCCGTCGCCGAGCAGGAGCCCGCCGAGGAGCCGGAGCCGGCCGTCGCCGAGGAGCCCGAGCCCGTCGCCGAGGAAGACCCGGAGCCTGTGGCAGAGCCGGCGACATCGGCGCCCGAGACCCACCCGCCGCCGGCACCCGTCGCGGAGCACGGCCGCCGCCAGGTGCTCACCTACGCGGGCCGGCCGCGTGACCTGAGCCCCGCGGGATGGCCGCAGCCGATGCCGCTGGGCGCTTCGGGCGGCCTGCGCAGGCCCGCGCCCGTGAGCGCCCGTGCCACCTGGCCCGGCGTCGCCGGGGCGGGGCAGCTGCGGCCGACACCGCTTCGCCGGATCGCGCCGCGAGGCGGCGCGCCGCTTCACCGCACCGGCTGAGCCGGTCCGTGCCGATGTTCTTCGTCCTCGAGCGGCGGAGGGGCCCCGAATGGGACCCCTCCCGGCCGCTCGAGGGCCAGTCCGAGTGGGACGAGCACGCCGCGTTCATGGAGGCGCTCGTCGACTCCGGGTTCGTCGTCCTCGGCGGCCCGCTCGCCGACGAGCACCGGGTCGTGCTCGCGATCGAGGCCGCGTCCGAGGACGAGGTGCGGAGCACGCTGGCGCGCGACCCGTGGCACGAATCGCACCTCGTGGTCGAGTCGGTCGATCCCTGGACGATCCGTCTGGACGGCCGCGGCCGCTAGTGCAGTCGTCGAGCCCGGCCCCCGGCTTGCGGGTACCGAGCCCGGGGCCTCGTGGTGCTTCGGCTCCTCGCCGGGCTCGGTGGCGTGGATGACGTGCCAGCTGTCCCAGGTGATCTTGAGGATGACGAAGGTGATCGCGAGGCCGATGAACGCGTCGGCGGATTGCCAGCCGATCCAGACGAGTGCGGCACTTGCGATGACGGTCAGGGAGACATCGCCGTCGACGCGGGCGTGATTGCCATCGGCGATCAGGGCGGGGCTGCGGAGCCGCTGGCCACCGCGTAGGCGTACCCGCGCAGCAGTCTCCTTGCCGAGGAAGCCGATAAGCCCGGCCAGCGCGAGTATGCCGAGGTGGGAAAGCTGCTCAGGGTGGGTCGTCGTGATCGATCCCGATCACGTGCGTGTGCGGGTGGCTGTGCACGAGCGTCGCGTGGTGGTGCTCATGCGTGTGCGGCGTGTCGATGTTCTCGGGGGGCAGCTGGCGGAGTGAGGGCATCGAGCTCGCCGTAGCGTCCGCTCGGGTTTGTGCCACCCGTTCGGCGGCCGGGTTCAGCCAACGGCGGTGTTGGCGATGCCCACCGCAGCACAGCACAGGACGACGGGGATGACCCCGACGCGGTAGCGCCAGACGGCGACGAAGGCTGCCACGGCGAGTGCTGTGAGCACCCAGTCGGGCCGGTCGTCGGTGATCAGGGCGTGACGGGCGACGAAGACGGCCAGCGCAGCGATGACGCCGACGACGCTGATGGTGACGCCGTTGAGGCCGTTGGCGAAGCTGCCGGTGGCCCGGATTCGGTCGATCAGGGGCGCGCCGCTGATGATGAGGACGAAGCAGGGAACAAACGTGGCCAGCGTGGCGATGGTGGCGCCGATCAGGCCCCAGGCGAGGTTGCCCTCGACGTGGTAGCCGGCGACGAAGCCGACGAAGGTGTTGACCATGATCAGCGGGCCGGGCGTCGACTCGCCCAGCGCGAGGCCCGCGACCATGTCCTTCGATGTCAGCCAGCCGTAGTGGTTCACGGCCGCATTGGCGACGAACGGCAGCACGGCGTACGCGCCGCCGAAGGTGACCAACGCGGCGATTGTGAAGAAGCCGGCGAGCTCACCGACCACGCCGCCGACGAGCACGAGCACGGCGACCGGGACAAGCCAGATCACAAGTCCCTTGGCGAAGCGTCGCCGGACGCTAATGCCGGCATGGGCCGCCGCGGCGTCGTCGGAGTCGTCTTCGCCGTGGCCTGCCGGCCGGCCGAGCAAGGAGGGGTTGGAACGGCCGGCCAGATAGCCGACCGCGGCGGCTACGGCGATGATGATCGGGAATGGGACGCCGGCCGCGATCGCCGCGAAGGCCGCGATGGCGAGGCCGACGGCGGCTCGGGTGTGGATGACGCGGCTGCCGACCCGAAGCACTGCCCCGGCGACCAAGGCGACGACGGCAGCGCCGAGGCCGTCGACGATGCCCTGGACGACCGTAACGTTGCCGTACTCGACGTAGATGCCGCTCATCAGGCACAGCAGCACGAACGACGGCGCGACGAACAGGCCGCCCGACGTGATGGCGCCGCGAACGCCGTACAGCGAGTAGCCGATGTAGGAGGCAAGCTGCTGGCCTTCGGGGCCCGGCAGGGCCATGCAGAAGCTGAGCGCGTGCAGGAAGCGGCGCTCGGTGATCCACTTGCGTCGCTCGACCAGTTCCTCGTGCATGATCGAGATCTGCCCGGCCGGCCCGCCGAAGCTGATGCAGCCGAGCTTCAGCCAGAACCAGAACGCCTCGAGCTCGCCTGGCTTCCGCCCGGCGGTAGCCGCGTCGGCCCCGACCTCGTTGGTGGCGCGGATGGCGGTCACGGGGCCTGGCTCCAGAGCCCGTAGAGAGCGTTGTACAGCGGCCTGGTGATGGCGATCAACTCGTGGTCGTCGCCGGCCGCGTGCAGGGCGAGCCCGCGGATCAGCGCGTCCAAGCCTGGTGCCTCGGCAGCGTCGTAGCGCTCATCGCCGATGTCTGCTTCGTGGACGACCCGACCGATCCGTTCCAGCGCGGCGTCGTCCAGACGGTAGCGGGCGAGGATGCTCTCGAATGAGCAACGGCCGTCACGGTGGCCGAGCTCGACGCCGCGCATATCAAACGGCGTCGCGTCGGCCGGCACCTCGTCAGGATCGTCGACGAACACGAACTCTGCCTCGGGATCGACGAAGCGGCCGATCAGCCACGCGCAGGCGGTGCGGTCGATGTGCACGTGGCGGCGGGTGGCCCAGATCATGCCGCGGCCTCCGCGGCCGCCCTTGCAAGCGCCTCTAGCGCGTCCTGGGCCGCGTCCGCCTCGCCGGTTGGGAAATACTGGCGCGCCCCGACTCGACGCAGCTCACGCCGCAGCCGCGCCAAGGTGCGCCGCCGCTCGGCCGGCGAGCGTTCGTGAGCAGCTTGAGCTTCCGCCGCGATGGCGCGGTACTCGGCTTCGACACGCTCGGTCATCGCCTGGGCAAGCGCTCGGTGCTCGGCGGCTGTGGCCGGCTCCGACACCCATATGGTCGCCTCGCCGCCGGCGTCGACGACGTCCTCTGCCAGCCATTCCAGCTGCTCGCGGTTGTCGAGGCCGGCCGGCAAGGCGACGACCCCGTCGACGATCTGCGCGACGCCCAGGCGGCGCAGCTTTCGCCACAGCGTGATCCGCGGCGTGGAAGGAGTCCGCGGCAGCCGGTAGACGAGCATGACCCATTGCGAACCCCGCATATTCCTATCATACTGCAACCACGGTTGCACACAAGACAGGAGGAGGGGACGGCGAGTTCCTCTACGTCCCCGCCGGCCAGGGGCTCGCCGTCGCCATACGCGAGGGCGCACACTCCTACGACACGGCGGGTGCGAGCTGACAGCTGACGCTCACCGGATCCTGCCCGTGCAGACGCTGCGGCCTTCGCCTACGGCCTGGGCGCGGTGCTCATCGGCGTCAGTCTCGAACGCGCACACCTGTCGGCCTGGCTGTCGGCGTCGTCCTGGCAGCCGTGCCAGGCCGGAGCGATCACGACGTCTTGGCCTTCTCCTTCGCGGGCTGGCCGATCCACGGCATCATGGCCCGCAGCTCGGCGCCGACCTGCTCGATCTGGTGCTCCGCCGCCCGGCGGCGAAGGGCCTGGAACTGCGGCCGGCCGGCCGCCTCCTCGGCGATGATGTCGCGCGCGAAGCGGCCCTCCTGGATGTCGCGCAGGAGGCCGCGCATCTGCTCGCGCACGTGCTCGTCGATCACGACCGGGCCGCGGGTGAGGTCGCCGTACTCGGCCGTGTCCGAGATCGAGTAGCGCATCCCGGCCAGGCCGCCCTCCCAGATCAGGTCGACGATCAGCTTCAGCTCGTGGAGGCACTCGAAGTAGGCGATCTCGGGCTGGTAGCCGGCCTCGACGAGCGTCTCGAACCCGGTCTGGATCAGCCGGGTGACGCCGCCGCAGAGCACGGCCTGCTCGCCGAAGAGGTCGGTCTCGGTCTCCTCCGCGAAGGTGGTCTCGATGAGGCCGCCGCGGGCGCAGCCGATCCCGTGCCCGTACGCGAGGGCGAGCTGCGTCGCCGAGCCGCTCGCGTCCTGGTGGACGGCGATCAGGCCGGGGACGCCGATCCCCTGGGTGTACTGGCGGCGGACGAGGTGGCCGGGGCCCTTGGGGGCGATCATGGCCACGTCGATGTCGGCCGCCGGCGCGATCTGGCCGAAGTGGATCGTGAACCCGTGCGCGAACATGAGCATCGAGCCCGGGCGCAGGTTCGGGGCGATCTCGTCGCGGAAGAGGCTCGCCTGGATGTGGTCGGGGACGAGCACCATGACGATCTCGGCCTGTGCGGTCGCCTCGGCCACCGTCGCGACGGCGAGGCCGTCGTCGGAGGCCGCCTTCCACGCCCGCGAGTCGGGGCGGGCGCCCACGACGACGGTGTTGCCGCTGTCGTGGTGGTTGAGGGCGTGGGCGTGACCCTGGCTGCCGTACCCGATGACGGCGATCGTCTTGCCGCCGAGGGCGCCGGGATCGCAGTCGGACTCGTAATAGATCGTGCTCATGCAACCACCCTTATTCGTCGTCGTTGTCCCAGCCCGCCGTCGCGGTCGAGGGCGATCCTGCCGGTGCGCACCAGCTCGCGGATGCCGTACGGCCGCAGGAGCTCCTCGAGCGCCTGAAGCCTATCCGGCGGGCCGACGCAGGCGAACGTGACGGCCTCGGGGCCGACGTCCACGACCCGCGACTCGAACACCTCCGCCAGGCTGATGATCTCGGGCCGGCGCTCCGGCGCCGACGTGACCTTGATCATCAGGAGCTCGAGCTCCACGGCCGTCGGGCCGAGCTCGGACACCTTCAGCACGTCGACCAGCTTGTAGAGCTGCTTGGTGACCTGGTCGACGGAGTGCTGCGAGCAGTCGACCCGGATCGTGATGCGGCTGCGGCTCGCGTCCTCGGTCGGCCCGACGGCGAGCGACTCGATGTTGAAGCCGCGGCGGGCGAAGAGGCCGGCGCAGCGCGTGAGCACGCCGGGCCGGTTCTGCACGAGCACGCTGAGCGTGTGCACGGTCATGGGAGCCTCCAACCGGGGACTGTCCCCGATTTTGCGCGGACTGTCCCCGATTCCGACGGGGACAGTCCCCATCGCCGGCGCGTGCCGCTCATACGCCCTCCTCCACCCACTGGTTGTCCTCCTCGGCCCACTCGACGTCGATGATGTCGGTCGCCGAGCCGCCCGCGGGCACCATCGGGTAGACCTTCTCCTCGCGGTCGACGCGGGCGTCGATCACGGCCGGGCCGCCGCACGCGAGCGCCGCCCGGATGGCGTCGTCGACCTCGGCCTCGCTCTCGCAGCGGAAGGCGGAGACGCCGAAGCTCTCGGCCAGCCGCACGTAGTCGGGCAGGTCGACGGTGAGGTTGGTCTCGGAGAAGCGCTCCGAGTGGAACAGCTCCTGCCACTGGCGCACCATCCCCAGCCAGCCGTTGTTCACGACCACGTGGATCGCGGCGATGCCGTACATCCGCGCGGTGGCGAGCTCCTGCATGGTCATCTGGAAGCAGCCGTCGCCGTCGATGTTGATCACGATCGCCTCGGGGCGGGCCACCTTGGCGCCGAGCGCGGCCGGCACGCCGAAGCCCATCGTGCCCAGGCCGCCGGACGTGATCCAGTGCCGCGGCAGGTCGATCTCGAGGTACTGCGCCGCCCACATCTGGTGCTGGCCGACGCCGGTCGTCCAGATCACGTCCTCGCCGGCCGTCAGGTCGCGCAGGCGCTCGATCACGTACTCGGGCTTGAGCGCGCCCGCCCGCCGGTAGCGGAACGGATGCTCGCGGCGCCATCCCCGCACCGTCTCGAGCCATTCCGCCGCGCGCGGCGGGCCGCCGTTCTTGCGCGACTCGAGCGCCTCGGCCAGCTTCGGGATCACCAGGTCGATGGTGCCCACGATCGGCACCTGGGCGGCCCGGTTCTTGTCGATCTCGGCCGGGTCGACGTCGATGTGCACGACCTTCGCGCCCGGCGCGAACGAGTCCAGCTTGCCCGTCACGCGGTCGTCGAACCGCGATCCGCACGCGACCAGCAGGTCGGCCCGGTTGAGCGCCCAGTTCGCCGCCTTGGAGCCGTGCATGCCCGGCAGCCCCAGGCACAGCGGGTGCGAGTCGGGGAAGACGCCCTTGGCCATCAGGGTCGTCACGACCGGCATCTGCACGCTCTCGGCCACGCGGATCAGCTGGGCCGGGTCGACCCCCGACGTGACGGCGCCCGCCGCCGACGTAGAACACCGGCCGATCGGCCGCCAGGATCGCCTCGGCCGCGGTGATGATCTGCTTGGGGTGGCCGTGCCGGGACGGCTTGTAGCCGGGCATGTCGGTCTGGCGCGGGTAGGAGAACTCGAACATCTGCAGCTGGACGTCCTTGGGGATGTCGATCAGCACCGGGCCGGGACGGCCGGAGCGGGCGACGTGGAACGCCTCCTTGAACGCCGCCGGCAGCTCCGACGCGTCCTTGACGAGCCAGGAGTGCTTCACGATCGGCATCGTGATCCCCTGGATGTCCGCCTCCTGGAAGGCGTCCGTGCCGATCAGGTGCGTCGGCACCTGGCCGGTGATGCACACGATCGGCGTCGAGTCGAGATACGCGTCGGCGATCGGCGTGACCAGGTTCGTGGCGCCGGGGCCCGACGTCGCGATCGCGACGCCGACCCTGCCGGTGGCACGGGCGTAGCCCTGGGCCATGTGGCCCGCGCCCTGCTCGTGCCGCACCAGGTAGTGGCGGATGGTGTGCTCGTGCTTGGCCCAGGCGTCGTAGAGCGGCAGGATCGCGCCGCCGGGCAGGCCGAACACGTCCGTCACGCCCTCGGCCTCGAGGCAGCGGATGACCGCCTCCGCCCCGGTCATGCGCGTGCTATCCACGGGCCACCAGCCTCCTCTCAAAAGGGTGCTCTGCGAACTCGGCGCCCGCGGTCGAGCTGTGCCCGAGGGCGTCGCAGACGGCCTGGCCGACCTCCCACGTGGCATACACGCGCCCGCCGGTGACCTGGTCGGCGGTGGCGATCCCGTCGGCGAGCACGGAGTCCACCGCGGCGGTGATCGCCCGGCCGATGTCGCGCCGGTTGAGGCCGTGCGTGAACATCATCGCCACCGACAGGATCATCGCGATCGGGTTGGCCTCGCTCTGGCCGGCGATGTCGGGGGCCGAGCCGTGCACCGGCTCGAAGATCCCGGGCGCCTCCGGGCCGAGCGACGCCGACGGGGCCATGCCCAGGCCGCCGCCGACGGCCGCGGCCAGGTCGGACAGGATGTCGCCGAAGAGGTTCTCGGTCAGGATCACGTCGTAGCGCTGCGGTCGCGTCGCCAGGTTCATCGCGAACGAGTCCACCAGCTCGTGGGTGAGCTCGACGTCGGCGTACTCCGCCTCGTGCAGGTCGGACACGACCCGCCGCCACAGCTTGGAGGTGGCGAGGACGTTCTGCTTGTCGACCGACACCACCCGGCCGGACCGGCGCCGGGCCAGCCGGAAGGCCCACCGCGCCACCCGCTCGATCTGGGGCCGGTCGTAGGTGCACACGTCCGTCGCCCGGTCGGCCTCGAGCGTCTTCGCGCCGAAGTAGAGGCCGCCGGTGAGCTCGCGGACGACCATCAGGTCGATGTCCGCGTGCCGCACCGGGCGCAGGTTGGCGAACGCGTCGAGCTCCTTGCGCATGTCGAGCAGGCCCTGCTCGGGCCGGCGCGGCGACGAGCTCCAGCGGGGGCCGCCGACGGCGCCCAGCAGCACGGCGTCGGAGGCCTTGACCGCCGCCCGCACGTGGGACGGGAACGGGTCGTTGTGCCGGTCGATGGCCTCGCCGCCGAACGGCAGGTGCACCTGGCGGACGCGGATGCCGAAGAGGTCCGAGACCGTCTCGAGGACGCGGCCGGCCTCTGCCATCACCTCCGGGCCGATGCCGTCGCCGGCGAGACAGGCGACGATGGGAGTGGGGCGGGTATCGATCATCAGACTCCGATCAGCTCCTTGTCCTTCCCGGGCTCGATCGCCATCCGGGCGTGGGCGCAGGCCCGCAGGTACGCCTCGGCGGATGCCTCGGTGATGTCGGTTGATACTGCCTGGCCGGCGAAGGTCCTGCCTCCGACCTCGACGACGACCCGGACCTCGCCCAGGGCGTCGGCGCCGCCGGTGACCGCGCCGATGGTGTACTCGGCGAGCGTCACCGGCAGGTCGAGCAGGCTGGTGACGGCGCTGAACGCCGCGTCCACGGGCCCGTCGCCGGTGCCCTCGGCCGTCCGCTCGCCCTCGCCGTTTCGGATCGTGACCTCGGCCCGGGCCTCCTCGCCGGTCGCCGTCCGGATCGCCAGCCGCACGAGCTTGTACGGCTCCTCGCGCTCGCGCAGGGAGTCCGAGGCGATCGCCTCCAGGTCGAGCGAGCTGATCTTGCCCTTGCGGTCGGCCAGCTCCTTGAACCGGGCGAAGGCGCGCTTCAGGTCGTCGCCCTCGATGGTGAAGCCCAGGTCGGCGAACGCCTGCCGCAGCGCGTGGCGGCCGGAGTGCTTCCCGAGCACGATGTCGGAGCCCTGCAGGCCCACCGACTCGGCGTCCATGATCTCGTACGTGCGCCGATGCGCCAGGACGCCGTGCTGGTGGATGCCGGCCTCGTGGGCGAAGGCGTTGCGGCCCACGATCGCCTTGTTCGGCTGCACGACGTAGCCCGTGAGCCTCGAGACCAGGCGCGAGGAGCGCGTGATCTCCTCGGTGCGCACGTTCGTGCGCAGGCCGTAGCGGGGGGCGCGGGTGGCGAGCAGCATCACGATCTCCTCCAGCGAGGCGTTCCCGGCCCGCTCGCCGATGCCGTTGATGGTCGCCTCCACCTGGCGGGCGCCGGCCATGACGCCGGCCAGCGAGTTCGCGACCGCCAGGCCCAGGTCGTCGTGGCAGTGCACCGAGAGGACGACGCCCTCGACCTCCGGCACGCGCCGGCGCAGGCCGTTCAGGATCTCGATGTACTCCTCGGGGACGGTGTAGCCGACGGTGTCCGGGATGTTGATCGTGGTCGCGCCGGCGGCGATGGCGACGCGCACGACCTCGGCCATGAACTCGGGGTCGGTGCGGGTCGCGTCCTCGCACGAGAACTCGACGTCGCTGCAGAACGCCTTCGCCCGCCGCACGGACCGGTCGGCCGCCGCGACGACCTCCGGGCGGGTCATGCGCAGCTTGTGCTCCATGTGGATGTCGGACGTGGCGATGAAGACGTGGATGCGCGGGTTGCGCGCGCCCTGGAGCGACTCGATGGCCGCGTCGACGTCCTCGTCGTTCGTGCGGGCGAGCGACGCGACGACGCAGTCGACGGCCTGGGCGACGGCGCGGATGCCGTCCCGCTCTCCCGGCGAGGAGATGGCGAACCCGGCCTCGATGATGTCCACGCCGAGCCGGTCGAGCTGGCGTGCGATCTCGATCTTCTCGGGAGCCGAAAGCGCGATGCCGGGCGACTGCTCGCCGTCGCGCAGCGTGGTATCGAAGACGCGGACGGTGTCCGTGGGTACTGCCATCAGCGGGATCCTCCTGGGCTGGGGGAGAGCGCAGCTCTCCCGTCGGGACTCGGGTGCGTGTGCGCCGTAAGCCGGCGCGTAGGCCAAGTCGGTCGCCCTAACGGGCGAGGAGGAGAAGGAGGCCGAGGAGGTTGTGGGAACCCGTTGAGCGCCCGACAGGACGCCCGCTCAACGGGGAGCGGGCAGAGGTCCTCTCTGTGCAGGCGTAGCTCGGCATCGGTCCACAGCATAGGGCCGCGAAGGTTGATCCGTCAAACGGGAACCGCGCGAACCGGGCCAGGCCCCGTAGCGGTACCTTGCCCCAGCCGTTCACCGAGTGGGGACTGTCCCCGCCCGGCGGGGACAGTCCCCGGTTCTCGCCGGTGCATGACCGGTGCCAGGCGCCGGAGATGTACGCCGGTTGCGATCGGAGCACGGACGGTCACGCCGCGTGCACCTGCTCGCGCACCTCGACGCCGTAGCGGCGCAGGCGCTCGAACAGCGGGCCGAAGGGCACCGACCGCTCGCTCGGGACGACGCCGCGCGCGTCGAGCTCGCCGGCGCAGATCATGGCCGCGACCACGGCGGGCGGACAGGCCGTCGACGCGATGCCGCCGCCGAACCCGAGCCCCTCCACGGCCCGGGTCACGCACTCGACCACCGCGGCCCCGGCCGGGCCGTAGGCCTCGATCCGGTGCACGCCGACCGTCCGCCGCGACGGCTCGGCCCGCGGCAGCCGCCGGATCAGCTCGAGCAGGAGCCGGCGGGGGACGACGGAGCCGCCGTTCACCTCGACCGCGTCGGTCGATGCCAGCCCGAGCTCGGCCAGGAGCCGCACCTTGGCCAGGAACGCGGGGTCGAGCGAGAGCTGGAAGCCGACGTCGCGGGCGCCGAAGCTCTGGGGGAACGTCGCCATCTCCGAGTGGATCGTGAAGACGGTCTCGGCCGGGCCGACGGGGTCGCCGAACTCGACCACCCCGGCGGGCGTCATCGGCTCCAGCATCCGCACCTCGCCGTCGCGCACGACCGGCGTCGGCATCGTCAGCTCGTCCAGGATCGTCTCGACGGCGTACGGCGCGACGAGCGGCCCCGGCGGCGGCTCGGGGTCGCGCCCCGACGCGGCCACGACGATCCGCTCCACCCGTCCGCCGAGCAGTTCGACGGCGCGTGCGGCCATCACGTTCGTCTTGCCGGGCGTCGACCCCATCCCCAGCACCGCCAGCAGGCCGGCCTCGCGGAAGCGGTCGTCCAGGCCGACCTGCTCGCGGGTGACGTGGAAGAGGCCGCCCAGGTCGACGTAGTGCGCCCCCGCGGCGAGCGCCGCCTCCATCGCGGCCAGGTTGATCCGGTAGGAGGCCGTGTTCACCAGCACGGCGGCGCCGGCAAGCGCCTTGCGCGATGCGGCGGCGTCGCGGATGTCGAGGGTCGCGCCCGTCGCCTTGCCGCCGCCGCGGGCGGCCGCCACGTCGGCGGCGCGCTCGCCGTCGACGTCGAGGCAGACGATCTCCGAGACCGCGTCCTCGCCGGCGAGCGTCGCGACGATGGCCGGCCCGATGATGCCCGCGGCGCCGACCACGCAGACGCGGCTCACGGCACCGGCTCCAGCTCGCGCCTGCCCTGGAGCTCGTTCGCGCGCAGCGCCAGCCACAGCTCCAGCCGGTCGCGGGCGTCGGTGGGGCTGCGGCCGGTGAGCGTCTCGATCTTGCGGATCCGGTAGCGGAGCGTGTGCCGGTGGACGCCGAGCGCGGCGGAGGCGTCGGCCCAGCGGCCGTTGGCCTCGATGTAGGCCGCGAGCGACTCGATCAGCGCCGAGCCGTAGCGGGCGTCGTGGGCGCGCAGCGGGCCGAGCATCGACTCGCAGTAGAGCTCCACGCCGCGCCCGTCGCCGAGCGAGAGCAGGAGCTGGATCGAGCCCAGGTCGCGGAACGTGGCCACGGCCGGCGCCCCGTTGACCGGCCGGGCCTCGACGGCGTAGAGCGCCTCGTCGTAGCTGCGGGCGAGCTCGCCCGGCTCGGTGCGGACACGACCGACGCCGGCGGCGCCGGCGCCCGTCTGGAGCAGGACGTCCGCGGCCACCCGCTCTGCCTCGCCGTCGTCGCGGGCCTCGATCAGCACGGCCACGACGCCGTCGCGGATGCTGGCCGGGCCGAAGCTCCCGGCGGCCTCTGCCAGGCGGGCGAGCGTGGCGGCCTCGTCGGTGGCCGGCCGCAGGGCCAGGAACGACAGCGGCAGGGTGCCCCGCAGGCCGAAGGCCCGCGCCCGCCGGCGCAGCTCGCGCGGCCCGGCGTCGCCGACCAGCACGGCCTCGACCAGGTCGCCGGCCAGCCGCCGCACCGCATCGGCCACGCGCGCGTCCGAGATGCGGGTGAACACGGCCTCGGTGAGGGCGATGAACGGCACCTGGTAGGGGATCTCGAACAGCGGGAAGCCCAGCCGGTCGGCGGCGGCGACCGCGTCGGCCGGCGCCGCGTCGTAGCCGAATCCGAGGCCGAGGCCCATGCCGGTCAGGCCGGCGTCCGCCAGTCGCTCGACGTAGGCGGCCGGGCCGGCCCGCAGCGGCAGCCCGGTCGTCAGCAGGAGCTCGCCGCCTCGCAGCCAGGGGGTGGGGTCGTCGAGCTCCGAGATGTGCACCCACCGCACCGGCCGGCCCGCGCCGGACCGGCCTCCGCGGAGGGTGATCCGCAGCGTCTCGATCCCGACGATGTCTGAGACCGTGAGCACGCGCGTGCCGCTAGGAGGTCACGGCCTCGCGGCGGCCGGAGCGGTTCATCTCCGTCCAGGCCTCGTCGAGCACCGTGTCGAGCACGTCGTGCACGAAGTCGAGCTCCTCGCGGGTCGCGATCAGCGGCGGCGAGAGCTGCACCACCGGGTCGCCGCGGTCGTCGGCGCGGCAGATCAGCCCCGCGTCGTAGAGCCGCGGCGAGAGGAACCCGCGCAGCAGGCGGTCGCACTCCTCGTCGGAGAACGTCTCCTTCGTGTCCTTGTCGCGCACGAGCTCGAGCGACATGAAGTAGCCGGCGCCGCGCACGTCGCCGACGATCGGCTTCTCGCCGAGCTTCTCGAGCACCGCCTTGAAGTAGGGCTCGTTGCGGCGCACGTTGCCGAGCACGTCCTCGCGCTCCATCACCTCGAGGTTCTTCAGCGCGACCGCGGTCGACACCGGGTGGCCGCCGTACGTGATCCCGTGCGTGAACATGTTCGAGCCCTTCAGGAAGGGCTCGGCGATGGTGTCGGTCATGATCACGCCGCCGAGCGGCACGTGGGCCGAGCCGATGCCCTTGGCGAAGGTGACGATGTCCGGGCGGATGTCGTAGCGCTCCGACCCGAACCAGTAGCCGAGCCGGCCGAACGCGCAGATGACCTCGTCGGCCACGAGCAGGATCCCGTACTCGTCGCAGATCGCGCGCACGCCCTGGAAGTAGCCCTCCGGCGGCGTGAACGTCCCGCCGGAGTTCTGCACCGGCTCCGCGAAGAAGGCGGCGACCGTCGACGGCCCCTCCTGCTCGATGACGGCGCGCAGCTCGTCGAGCAGGAACGCCGTGAACTCGGCCTCGGTCTCGCCGTCCGGACGGTGGTAGGAGTTCGTGTTGGAGACGTGGCGCACGCCCGGGAGCAGCGGCTCGAACGGGTTTCGGATCGACGCGATCCCCGTGAGCGACAGCGCGCCCAGCGTGGTGCCGTGGTACGCGGTCCGGCGGGCGAGCATCTTGTAGCGGCGGCCCTCGCCGCGGATCTGGTGGTACTGGCGGACGAGCTTGATGATCGACTCGTTCGCCTCGGAGCCGCCGGAGCAGAAGAAGGTGCGGTTCAGGTCGCCCGGGGCGATCTCGGCGATCTTGGCCGAGAGCTCGATCACCGGCGGGTGGGCGTAGCTCCAGTTGATGAAGAACGGCAGCGTGGCCATCTGCTTCGCCGCCGCCTCGCCCAGCTCGGCGCCGAAGCTGTGCCCGATCTGGGTGCAGAACAGGCCCGACATCCCGTCGAAGTAGCGCTTGCCGTTGGTGTCCCACAGCCAGCAGCCCTCGCCGCGGCTGATCACCGGCACCTCCTCGGAGGAGAAGCGGCCCTGGCTCGTGAAGTGCATCATCAGATGCCGCTTCGCGAGCTCCTGCAGGTTGGCGTGGTCCGTCATGTGTCAGTCCTTTCGATGGCAGCGCCCGTGCCGGCAGTTGGACACCGCGTCCAATGCTACCGGAACGACCCCCCGCAAAGGCGCCACGACCCTTATACTCGGCGGCGCACATTCGCTCCTCCGCGGGGGTCCCAAAATGGCAGTTCAGCAAGGCTCGAAGACCGAGGCGCTCCTCCAGAAGCGCGACCGCTACGTCGCCCGGGGCGTCTCCATCGCACCGATCTTCGCCGACCACGCCCACGGCGCGCGGCTGACGGACGCCGACGGGCGCGAGTACATCGACTTCGCCGGCGGCATCGGCGTCCTCAACCTCGGCCACACGCCCGAGGCGGTGGTGGCGGCGATCCGCGACCAGGCCGAGCAGCTGCTGCACGCGTGCTTCCCGGTGGCCGCCTACGACCCGTACCTCGAGGTGTGCCGGATGCTGTGCGAGCTCGCGCCCGGCGGGCACGAGAAGAAGGCGCTCCTGATCAACTCCGGCGCCGAGGCCGTCGAGAACGCGATCAAGATCGCCCGCTACCACACCGGCCGCGACGCGGTGATCACGTTCGACCGCGGCTTCCACGGCCGCACGCTGCTCACGATGTCGCTGACGTCGAAGCTCGTCTACAAGCGCGGGATGGGCCCGTTCGCCCCCGAGATCTACCGGGCCACGGCCCCCTATCCGTACCGCGGGATCAGCTCCGCCGACGCGCTGGAGGCGCTCGACTGGATGTTCAAGGCCACGGTCGACCCGGCCTCGGTGGCCTGCGTCATCCTCGAGCCGGTGCAGGGCGAGGGCGGCTTCACCGTCATGCCGCCCGAGTTCATCCGCGGCCTCAAGGAGCGCTGCGAGGGCCACGGCATCCTCTACATCGACGACGAGGTGCAGGCCGGCATGGGCCGCACCGGGACGCTGTGGGGGATCGAGCACTCGGGCGTCGTCCCCGATCTCGTCACCGTCGGCAAGTCGCTCGCGTCCGGCATGCCGCTCGCGGGCGTCATCGGCCGCTCCGAGGTGATGGACTCGGTGCACCCGGGCGGGCTCGGCTCGACGTACGGCGGCAACCCGGTCGCCTGCGCCGCGGCGATCGAGAGCCTGCGCGCGATCTCGAGCGACGAGTTCCTCGCCCGCTCGGTCGAGATGGGCGAGCGCATCGGCGTGCGCCTGCGCGACCTGGCCTCACGGCACGCGGTGATCGGCGAGGTGCGCGGGATCGGCCCGATGGCGGCCATCGAGCTCGTCAAGGACCCGGTCACCAAGGAGCCCGCGGCGGACGTCGCCGGCGCCGTGGTCGCCGGGGCGCTCGAGCGCGGCCTGATCCTGCTCAAGACCGGCATCTACGACAACGTCATCCGCATCCTGGTGCCGATCACGGCCCCCGAGGAGGATCTGGAGGCCGGGCTCGACCGGCTCGAGGAGTCGCTTGGCGCAGCCGTCGGCTAGCCCCGCCGGTAGCTCCGCACCCGCCGTCAGCCTCCAGGGCGTGCGCAAGACCTACGGCGACGTCGTCGCCGTGGACCGGGTCGACCTCGAGGTCTCCGCGGGCGAGTTCTTCACGCTGCTCGGCCCGTCCGGCTCGGGCAAGACCACGACGCTGCGCCTGATCGCGGGGTTCGAGCTGCCGACGGAGGGCACCGTGCTGCTCGACGGGGCCGACGTGTCGCGGCTGCCGCCGTACCAGCGCGACGTGAACACGGTGTTCCAGGACTACGCGCTCTTCCCGCACATGTCGGTCGGAGAGAACGTCGGCTACGGCCTGATGGTGAAGCGGGTGGCGAGGAAGGAGCGGGCCGCCCGCGTCGGCGAGGCGCTCGAGATGGTGCGCCTGTCCGGCTACGAGAAGCGCAAGCCGGGCCAGCTCTCGGGCGGCCAGCGGCAGCGGATCGCGCTCGCCCGCGCGCTGGTCAACCGGCCCCGGGTGCTGCTGCTGGACGAGCCGCTCGGCGCGCTCGACCTGAAGCTCCGCGAGCAGATGCAGATCGAGCTGAAGAGCATCCAGAAGGACGTCGGCATCACGTTCCTGTTCGTCACCCACGACCAGGACGAGGCGCTCACGATGAGCGACCGGCTGGCGGTCTTCAACGAGGGCCGGATCGACCAGGTCGGCTCGCCGGCGGAGGTCTACGAGAACCCGGCGACGGCCTTCGTGGCCGGATTCGTCGGCACGTCCAACCTGATCACGGGCGAGGTCGCGCACGCGATCACCGGGGCCGCCGGCACGTTCACCGTGCGCCCCGAGAAGATCCACCTGGCAGAGCCCGGCGAGCAGCCGGGGCCCGACCGCTGCAGCGCCGAGGGCGTCGTCTCGGAGGTCGTCTACCTGGGCGTCAACACCCGCTACATCGTGACGCTCGCCGCGGGGGGCGAGCTGGTGGTGGTGCAGCAGAACCAGGCCACGTCGTCGATGCAGGCGCTGGCCGCGCGCGGACGGCACGTCCGCCTTGTCTGGGATCGGCAGCACAACCGTCCGGTGGACGACGCCGATCGCGAACACGACGTGAAGGAGATCCCGGCATGACCAAGCGATGGATCGCCCTGATAGCGGCGACAGTGGTGCTGGCGGTGGCCGCCGGCTGCGGCGGCTCGAGCGGCGGCGGCGGCGCGGGCGGCGGCGGAGGCGGCGGCTCGAGCGCGAAGGTGGTCGAGACGATCGGCCCCGCCGAGAGCTCGCTCAACCTGATCGCGTGGCAGGGCTACACCGAGCCCGACGTCGTGAAGCCGTTCGAGCAGCAGACCGGCTGCCAGGTGCACGTCACGTACGGGCAGACGTCCGACGAGATGGTGCAGCTCATGCGCTCGGGCAACTACGACGGCGTGAGCGCGTCCGGCGACGCCACCAACCGGCTGATCGCGGCCGGCGACGTCGTCCCGGTCGACGTGCAGAAGCTGATCCCGGACTGGAAGGACATCTCCCCGGCGCTGCAGTCGCCGCCGCACAACACCGTCGACGGCCTGCACTACGGCGTGTCCTACGAGTGGGGCGCCGACGTGCTCATGTACAACACGAAGCTCGTGAAGCCGGCTCCCACGAGCTGGGGCGTCATGTTCGACGGCAAGAGCTACGCGGGCAAGGTCGACGCCTACGACAGCCCGATCTACATCGCCGACGCCGCCGTCTACCTGAAGGCGACGCAGCCCGACCTGAAGATCACCGACCCGTACGAGCTGACGCAGGACCAGTTCGACGCGGCGGTCGCGCTCCTGAAGAAGCAGCGGGCGCAGATCGGCAACTACTGGGGCAGCTACACGTCCCAGATCTCCGACTTCAAGAACGGGTCGATCGTCATCGGCGCCACCTGGCCGTACCAGTACAACACGCTCAAGGCCGACCACCAGCCGGTGGCGGCGGTGCTGCCCAAGGAGGGCGCGACCGGCTGGGCCGACACGTGGATGCTCTCCTCCCAGGCCAAGAATCCCAACTGCATGCTCCTGTGGATGAAGTGGGCGACCACCCCGTTCGTGCAGGCGCACACCGCCTACACGTTCGGCTCGGCGCCCGCGAACCCGAAGGCGTGCACGATCCTCGACAAGATGTCGCCGAACTACTGCACGCAATACCACGTCACCGACCAGAGCTACTTCAAGCGGATCGCCTACTGGAAGACGCCGCTGACCGACTGCGGCGACAGCCGCGGCAACACCTGCATCCCCTACTCCGAGTGGACGACCGCCTGGACGGACATCAAGAACGCCTGACCCCGGCCTCCGGCCGGCGCACGTCGTGACCGCCCCCGCCGCCTCGGCGGGGCCGGCCGGCGTGCGCCGGCGGGTGTCGGCGTTCCTCTACCGGCGCCGGCCGCTCAAGCTGGCGCTGCTCCTGGCCGCGCCGATGGGCTGGATCCTGGTCGTCTACCTGGCGGCGCTCGCGGTGCTGCTCCTGACCTCGCTCTGGGTCGAGGACGAGCTGACGGGGCGGATCCTGCACACGTTCACGCTGGACAACTTCCGCCAGCTCTGGGACGACCCCACCAACCGCATCATCACCAGGAACACGGTGGGGATGGCCGTCGTGGTCACGATCACCGATGCGGTCCTGGCCTTCCCGCTCGCCTACTACATGGTGCGCATGGCGTCGCCCAAGATGCGGGCGCTCCTCTTCGTCGGCGTGCTGATGCCGCTCTGGTCGAGCTACCTCATCAAGGCCTACACGTGGCGGCTGATCACGCTGCAGCAGGGCCCGCTCAACTGGGCGCTCGGCAAGGTGGGGCTCGGGCCGTACGACATCGCGTTCAGCTACACCGCCATGTGGCTGGCGTTCAGCTACATGTGGCTGCCGTACATGATCCTGCCCGTCTACGCCGCCCTGGAGCGGGTGCCGTCGTCGTTCCTGGAGGCGTCGAGCGACCTCGGCGGCCGGGCCTGGATCACGTTCCGCAAGGTGATCTGGCCGCTGGCGCTGCCGGGGATCGCGGCCGGGTCGATCTTCACCTTCTCGCTCACGCTCGGCGACTACGTGCTGCCCGACCTGGTGGGCGGCAACAACCACGACTTCATCGGCAACGTCATCTTCCGCTTCCAGGGCGTGGCCCAGAACGTGCCCTACGCGGCGGCGTTCGCCTGCGTGCCGGTCGTGATCGTGATCGTCTACCTCATGCTCATGAAGCGCCTCGGCGCGTTCGAGGCCCTCTGATGGAGCCGCGCTCCGTCCGCATCGGCCTCCGGGTCGCCGCCACGTTCGTGATGCTCTTCCTCTACCTGCCGCTCGTGGTCATCGTGATGGAGGCGTTCAACCCGTCGCGGATCGCGGGCTGGCCGGTGACCAACTACACGACCCACTGGTTCCGCCTCGCCTGGAACGACCAGTTCGCCCGCTCGGCCTTCGAGAATTCCGTCACGGTCGGCCTGCGGGCGGCGGGCCTCGCCCTCGTTCTGGGGTCGTGCGTGGCGTTTGCGCTCTCGCGCTTCCGCTTCTTCGGCCAGAACACGGTGTCGCTCCTGTTCGTGCTGCCGATCGCGCTCCCGGGGATCGTCACCGGCCTCGCGCTGCTCTCGACGATCGACTACCTGGGCATCGAGCCGTCGCTCTGGACGGTCGTCGCCGGCCACGCCACGTTCTGCATCGTCGTCGTGTTCAACAACGTGGTCGCGCGCCTGCGGCGCACGTCGACGTCGCTCGAGGAGGCGTCGATGGACCTCGGAGCCGACGGCTGGCAGACGTTCCGCCACATCACGCTGCCGAGCATCGCCACCGCGCTCGTGGCGGGCGGCCTGCTGGCGTTCGCGCTCTCGTTCGACGAGGTGGTGGTGACGCTCTTCACCGCCGGCAGCCAGCAGACGCTGCCGCTCTGGATCTACAACCAGTTCCGGCTGCCGAACACGGCCCCCGAGGCAAACGCGGTGGCGGTCTTCGTGATCGCGCTGACGGCCGTCCCCGTGCTACTGGCCCAGCGCCTGATGCGCGACACGGGCGGCATCACCAGCCGCTGAGAATCGGGGACTGTCCCCGATTCTCGGGGACAGTCCCCACACCCGTCAGGACACGGCCCCGTCGAACGTCTTCGCCCGGCTCGGCCGGACGAACACGGGCCGCCCCGGCTCCAACGCGAGCCGCTCGGCCTCGTCGTGGGTGAGCTGGGCCGAGACCGGATCGCCGCCGTTCACCGTCAGGTCGACCCGGATGTGGTGGCCCATGTGCAGGATCCGCTCGACCACGGCCGGCTCGGTCGTCCCGTTGGGCTCGAGCCGGATCTCGACGTCGTGCGGGCGCACGTAGATGTCGCCGATCCGGTTCACCTGGCCCATGAAGCCCATGACGAACTCGTTCTCGGGGTGCTCGTAGAGATCCTGGGGCCGGCCCTCCTGGACGATGCGGCCGCGATCCATGAGCACGATCGTGTCCGACACCTCCATGGCCTCCTCCTGGTCGTGGGTGACGAACACGGTCGTGACGTGCATCTCGTCGTGGAGCCGCCGCAGCCACGCCCGCAGCTCGCTGCGCACGCGCGCGTCGAGGGCGCCGAACGGCTCGTCCAGCAGCAGCACCTCGGGCTCGACCGCGAGCGCCCGGGCGAGCGCCATGCGCTGGCGCTGGCCGCCCGAGAGCTGGGACGGGTAGCGGTCGCCGAAGCCGTCCAGCTGCACGAGGTCGAGCAGCTCGGCCACCCGACGCCGCACCTCGTCCTTCGGCCGCTTGCGGATCTCGAGGCCGAACGCGATGTTCTTGGCGACGGTCATGTGCTTGAAGGCGGCATAGTGCTGGAACACGAAGCCGACGTCGCGCCGGTGCGGCGGCAGCTGGGTCGCCTGGTTCCCGCCGATGAAGACGTCGCCGACGTCGGCCTTCTCGAGCCCGGCGATGACGCGCAGGAGCGTCGACTTGCCGCTGCCGCTCGGCCCCAGGAGCGCGGTCAGCGATCCCGCCGGCACCTCCAGGGTGACGTCGTCGAGGGCGACGAAGTCGCCGAAGCGCTTGTTGACGTTGCGGACGGTGATTGCCATGCGTGCTAGCGGTCCTTTCGGGGGTGGAGCAGGTTCATGAGGAACAGGGTCACGAGGGCGATCACCGCCAGCTCGAGCGCCGCCGTGTAGGCCGCGGCGTGGTTGAAGTTCTGGTACTCCTGCGACACCCGCAGGGTCAGCGTCTGGGTCTGGCCGATGACGTTGCCGGAAACGACGGCCACGGCGCCGAACTCTCCGATCGAGCGGGCGGTGGTCAGGACGACGCCGTAGACGATGCCCCAGCGAATCGCGGGCAGCGTCACCCGCCGGAACGTCTGCCAGCCCCGCGCGCCGAGCGTCGAGGCGGCCTGCTCCTGCTCGGTGCCGATCTCGCGCAGCACCGGGATCACCTCGCGGGCGACGAAGGGGAGCGAGGCGAACATCGTCGCGAGCACCATCCCCGGCACCGAGAAGATGATCGGGTAGCCCTGGTCGATGAAGAACTGTCCGAACCAGCCGTTCTGGCCGTAGACCAGGATCAGCGTGAACCCGACGATCACGGGCGAGACGGCGAACGGCAGGTCGATCAGCGCCGACAGGAGCGCCTTGCCGTGGAAGTCGCGCCGCACCATCAGGATCGCCATCGTGATCCCGAAGAGCGTGTTCAGCGGCACGACGATGATGGCGATCTTGAGCGTCAGCTCGAGCGCCTTCACGGCGTCATGGGTCGTGAGCGAGTCCCAGACGGGCCCGAGGCCGCCGGAGAACGTGTGCAGGACGATGATCGTGAACGGCACGATCAGGAGCAGCGCCAGGTAGGTCAGCGCGACGAGGCGGAGCCCGTATCTAACGAGCATGCTTCGAGCTCCAGCGCTGGAGGCCGCTGATCGACAGGAGCACCGCGAGCGAGATCGCGAGCAGCACGATCGACATCGCCGTCGCGCCGGTCACGTAGTCGCTCTGGATCTGCGAGTAGATGTGCACCGAGGCCACCTCGGTCGAGAACGGCACGTTGCCGGAGAGCATCACGACCGATCCGTACTCGCCGACCGCCCGCGCGAAGGCGAGCGCCATGCCGGACAGGATCGCCGGCAGCAGGTTGGGGAGGACGATGCGGCGGAAGATGATGTGCCCCCGGGCGCCCAGCGATGCGGCCGCGTCCTCCATCTCGCGGTCGATCTCGAGCAGCACCGGCTGGACGCTCCTGATGACGAACGGGAGCGTCTCGAAGAGCAGCGCGAGCACGACGGCCTTGCGCGTGTACGTGATGTTGATGCCGATCGGGGAGTTGGGGCCGTACAGGGTGAGCAGCGTGAGCCCGGCGACCACGGTCGGCAGGGCGAACGGCAGGTCGATCAGCGAGTTGACGATCCCCTTCCCCGGGAAGGAGTCGCGGACGAGCACCCACGCGATCAGGGTGCCGAAGAAGGCGTTGATCAGGGCGACGAGGAGCGACGCGCCCAGGGTGAGCTTGAGCGCCGCCACGGCGTCGGGGGCGCTGATCGCCTGCCAGAAAGCATCGGCGCCGCCCTTCTGCGATTCCCACAGGAGGGCGGCGAGCGGGAGCAGCACGATCACCGACAGGTAGGTGATCGCCACCCCCGGGGCGACGCTCGGAAGCGCCGCCCCGGAGGCCCGCTTGCGCGGGAGTGCGACCGTCGTCATGAGCTGGTCGACACTCCGATGCTGGACTCGATTTTCTGCATGACGCTGTTCGTCGGATCGAAGAACTTCGTCATCACGTCATCCCAGCCGCCGACGTCGTCGATCGTGAACTGGGTCGGGTTCTGGGCTTCGGGGAACGCCTTGGTGAACGCGGACTCGACGCTCGTGACCACGGGCCGGTAGCCGGTCTGGGCCAGGATCGTCTGCGCCTCGGGCGTGTACATCCACTTGACGAACGACTTCGCAGCCGACGAGGCGTGCACGGTCGTCGCGATCGGCGTCTGGATCTCGATCGTCTGCGGCGGGTACACGATCTGGATGTCCGCGCCGCTCTCCTGGGCGAGCAGGGCGTCCTGCTCGTAGGCGAGGAGCACGTCACCCTTGCCGCTGGTGAACGTCTGCAGGGCTGCCGACGCCTTGTCGTCCTGCACCGGCACGTTGTGGAAGAGGTCGCTCAGGTACTGCTCGGCCTGGGCGGGCGTCTTGCCCTCCTTCAGCTGCGCGCCGTACGCCGCCATGACGTTCCAGCGGGCGCCGCCGGAGGTGAACGGGTTGGGCGTGATCACCTCGACGCCGGGCTTGACCAGGTCGTCCCAGTCGGTGATGTGCTTCGGGTTGCCCTTCCGCACCACGAACACGACCATCGTGTTCGCGACCATCCCCTTGTACTGGTTCTGATCCCAGTTGGGGCTGACCATCTTCGCGTCGACGAGCCGCGCGATGTCGGGCTCGAGTGCGAAGTGGACGACGTCGGCGGCCTGCCCCGCAGCGACGGCCCGGCTCTGATCGCCGGATGCGCCGTAGGACTGGGTGAAGGTCACGCCCTTGCCCGCGGACGTCTTGTTGAACGCGGGGATCAGCTTCTCGTACGACGTCTCGGGCGTCGAGTAGGCGACGAGGTTGATCTTGCCCTGCGTCGCGGCGCCGGCGGTGCTGCCGCTGCCGCCGCCGCAGCCCGCCGCCAGGACGGCGAGCGAAAGGGCGACGACACCGGCCGCCGCGATCCGTACTTGAACTCGGTTCAACTTTTCTCCTTTGTCTATCGACTTAGTTGAGATTAGGGTAGGATGGGTTCGTACGGCTGTCAAGCGAGAACCCTCCAACGGGGGATCATCGACTTCGAATCAGGAGAGGCATCAACCAGTGGCAGAAGCAAGCTTGGGAACCAACGTCCGCCATCTGCTGGGCATGCACAACGTCAGCCAGCAGCGGCTCGCCCGCTACCTCGGACTCTCACCGCAGGGGCTCTGGAACATCCTCCACGGCCGCTCCGAGCCGCGCTCGCGGACGGCGCAGCGGATCGCGGCCGCGTTCGGGATCACGATGGACTCCCTCTTCGCCGACACCGGCAGCTGCATCCGGGCGGCCGCGGGCGTGTTCGAGCGCGCGCCCGTGCGGGCGCTGTCCGAGACGGGAGACGAGGGCGACGAGGGGTGGGCCGGTCTCGTCGCGGGAAAGGCCCTCGGGTGAGCGCGGCCGGGGCGCGCATGCGGCTGGCCGGCCCCGCGCCGGTGGCGGGGGCGCTGCGCGCGGGTGCCGCCGTCGTCGACGGGCGCGCGCCCGCGGCGTTCGATACCGGCCATCTGCCCGGGGCGGTGAACGTCCCGGCCGGGCCCGGCGCGGGAGAGCTGGCCGGGCTCGTGCTCGCCCGCGACGTCCCCGTGCTCGCGCTCGCCTCGGAGCCCGACGACGCGCTCGCCCTCGAGACCGACCTCGAGGTCGCCGGCTTCCGGGCCGTGCTCGGGTCGGTCGCCGGGGAGCACCCCGGCCGGGCTGTCGGTGGGCATCCGCTGACGCGAGGCGGCGCGATCGAGGTCGACCGGCTGGCGGACGAGCTGGCGACGGGCGGCGTCCTGCTGATCGACGTGCGCGACGCGGCCGAGTGGCAGCGCGGGTCCGTGCCCGGCTCGGTGCACCTGCCGCTCGCGTCCCTGCGCGGCGCCGCCCACCTGCTTCCGGACGTGCCGACGGTCGCCTGCTGCTCGGACGTCCGCCGCGCAGCGGTGGCCGCGAGCGCCCTGCGGCGCTGGGGCCACCGCAACGTGTGGCGCGTCGCCGACGGCGGCGTGGACGACCTGCGGGCGCGGCCGATCGGCCTCGACCTGCTCGGCGCGGCCTAGATGGATCATGTGCGCCCGTTCGCGCCGCCGCGCTGGGCGGCGGCCGGGAGCCTCGCGCTCGCCTTGCCCGCCGCGCCCCTCGGGGTCGCGGCCGTCGGGGCCGGGTCGGCCTCGCTCGGGATCATCGCCGGCAGCGCGGTCGCTCTCGTCGCCCTCGCCGCCTGGGTCGGCCCGGCTGCCCTGCCCGGCACGGGCCGCGCGGACGCCGTCGAGCGGGTGATCGTGACCGCGGTGATCGCGTGGGCGGCCGCGCTCGACGCCGCGGTCGCCGGCGCCGCCGTCCGCGGCGGCTCCACGTCGCTCGCCCCGTCCGCCGTGGGGGTGACGGCCCTCGCGTACGCGTGCGGGAGCGCGTGGTCGCTGCGATCGCCCGGCGAGGTGTGGTGGCGCTGGCCGGTCGCCTGCGCGCTCACCGCGGCCGTCTGGATCGCCGCCCAGGCCGTTGCATGATCCGCTCCGTGCGCCCGATTTGTGACGGAAACGTAAAGGCGAGACGCCTGCCCGTATCGTCCCGCCGCGACGTTTGGTAGCCTCCCGCGCAATGCCCAACGCCCGAGGCCAGGCGAGCGGACGCGCCCGCGTAACCCGAGCGAGCATCGCAACCGGCGTAGTTGTCGGGATGCTGGCTGCGGCGCTGACGGCGACTCCTGCCGGCGCCACCTCCATCGCCCAGAAGAAGGCCGAGGCCGCGGCAGCCGAGACCCAGCTCAACAAGCTCTCGCGCCAGGCCGAGCACGCCGTCGAGGTCTACGACGGCATCCACCAGAAGTACCTGAACACCCTCGCGGCGCTGCGTCTCAACCAGCGCACGCTGCATTTCGCGAGGCAGAACCTCGCCAGCGCCCAGCAGCAGCTCGCCGCGACCCTGACCGCCGATTACAAGAGCGGCGACCAGGACGCGATCGCCTACGTGCTCGCCGCCCGCTCGATCGGCGACCTCGTCGATCAGGTGCAGGTGCTCGAGCGCACGACCGGCGTCAACAAGAACCTCCTGCACGAGATCACGAAGTACCAGACCGAGGTCATCAAGCGCCAGAAGCTCCTGAAGAAGCAGCAGAACCAGGTCCATGCCCAGCAGGCGGCCGCGGCGGCCCAGCGCGACCGGGCCAAGTCCGCGGTCAGCCGCCAGATGCAGTTCCTGGACAGCCTGAAGGCGTCGATCCGGAACATGATCGCCCAGCAGCAGGCCGCAGCCGCGGCCGCCGCGGCGGCGAGCGCGACCGCGAGCACGACCACGACCGCGACCGGCGGCACCGGCGCCCCGCCGACCAACCTGCCCAACCCGCCGGCGAGCACCCTGGGCGGCCAGGCCGTCGCGATCGCCGAGCGCTACCTGGGCGTGCCGTACGTGTGGGGCGGCGCCAGCCCCTCCGGCTTCGACTGTTCCGGGCTCACCATGTACGTCTACGCGCAGCTCGGCGTCTCGCTGCCGCACAACGCCGCCTCCCAGTATCTCTCGCTGCCGCACGTCTCCGAGAGCGACCTCCAGCCCGGCGACCTCGTCTTCTTCGACGGCCTGAACCACGTCGGGATCTACATCGGCGGCGGCTCGATCATCCACGCGCCGCACACCGGCACCGTGGTGCAGATCTCGTCGCTCTCCGGCGGCGGCTCGTACTACGGCGCCGCCCGCGTCCCCGGCTGAATAAACGGGGTCAGACCCCTTTTATTCAGCGCGGCTAGGAGGTCTGCCGCTCCAGCCAGCGTGCCGCGGTGTCGCCGGTCTCGAGCACGTGCTGGTGCAGGAGGCGGCGGGCGCGGCGGGCGTCGGGCTTCACGAGCGCCTCGACGATGCGGTCGTGGTCGGCCACGCTGCGGGGGATGATTTCCGGGTCGTCGGCGAACGTGCGCCAGGCGATCGAGCGGGGGACGCTGTTCTGAAGCGACTGGACGGTGTCGCGCAGGGGCGGGCAGGAGGCGGCGGCCAGGATCACGTTGTGGAAGAGCTCGTTCGCCTGCGACCACTGCTCGCACAGGATCGCCAGGCCCTCCTCGTCGTCGGCAGCCAGCGTGCGGTTGCGCTCGTAGCCCGTGCGCAGGAGCGCCTGGGCGACGTCGAGATCGCCCTTGTCGTAGCCCGTCAGCCGGCCGGCCGAGCGCTCGGCGGCCAGGCCTTCGAGCTCGGCCCGCACGAGGTAGACGTTGCGGCACTCCTCCGGGCTGAACCGGCGCACGACCGCGCCGCGGTGGCCGAGCTGGTCGACGAGCCCGATCGCCTGCAGCTGGCGCAGCGCCTCGCGCACCGGCGTGCGGCTGACCCCGAACCGGCTCGCGAGGTCCTCCTGGCGCAGGCGCGCGCCGAGCGGGATGCGCCCGGTGACGATCTCGACCTGCAGCTTGTGGGCCAGGTCGTCGGCGTGTGAGAGGACCGGTGTGTGCGGGCTCACACCGTCGATCGTAACACTGCGGCGGGCCGAACATCGTCAACATGTATCCCTACACCTAATGTTTGGATCCAAACTGCTATGGTGGCCGGCACAACGAGAAGGAGCCCGCCATGCCCGCAGACGCCGCCGCCAAGCTGCCGGAGATCGAGCACATCAAGGCCCGAAAGGACGGGCTGGACGTCCTTGCCGACATCTACCGGTACGCCGAGCTCGGCTTCGACGCCATCGCCCCCGACGATCTCGCCCTCTTCCGCTGGTACGGCATCTACACGCAGCGGGCCGAGGAGTCGGCGGCGTCCGGCGACCCGGGCCCGTCCGAGGAGACCGACGGCCTCTTCATGCTGCGGATCAAGTTCCCGAACGGCATCGTCACCTCGGAGCAGCTGCGCACGATCGGCCGCCTGTCCGAGCGCTACGGGCGGGGGATGGGGGACATCACCACCCGCCAGAACATCCAGCTGCACTGGCTCCGGATCGAGGACATGCCGATCGTGCTCGACGAGCTGAACGCCGTCGGGCTCTCGTTCACCCAGGCCTGCGGCGACGTGTGGCGCAACGTCGTCGGCTGCCCGCTGGCGGGCGTCGACGGCCACGAGCTGCTCGACTCGCGCCCGCTGATCGCCGAGCTCGAGCGCACGTTCGTGGGCGACAAGCGCTTCTCGAACCTGCCGCGCAAGTTCAAGGTGTCGGTCTCGGGCTGCCTGCACCGGTGCGCGCAGCACGAGATCAACGACATCGGGCTGGTCGCCGTCGAGCGCGACGGCGTGCTCGGCTACGACGTCTGGGTGGGTGGCGGCCTGGGCGCGTCGGCGCGGATGGGCCGGCGCCTGGACGCGTTCGTCCTGCCCGAGGAGGCGACCGAGGTGTGCGCGGCGATCACCGAGATCTACCGCGACGAGGGCAAGCGCACCAAGCGGACGCGGGCGCGGATCAAGTTCCTGGTCGACGAGTGGGGCGTCGAGCGGCTGCGGGCCGAGGTCGAGCGCAAGCTCGGCCGGACGCTGCCGACGTCGGTCGCGCCGGCCGACCCGATCGACCCCCACCGCGACCACCTCGGCGTTCATCCCCAGGTCGAGGCGGGGCTGTACTACCTCGGCGCGACGACGCTGCGCGGCCGCTTCTCCGGCGAGCAGATGATCGCGGTCGCGGACATCGCCGACCGGTTCGGCTCGGGCGAGCTGCGGTGCACGAACCGCCAGAACGTGATCGTGCTCGGCGTGCCCGACGCGGACGTCGAGGAGGCGTCGGCGTCGCTGGCCGACATCGGCCTGCCGACCCGGGCGTCGACCTTCCGGCGCGGGATCATCTCCTGCACCGGGATGGAGTTCTGCAAGCTCGCGATCGTCGAGACCAAGGAGCGCGCGCGGGAGCTGATCGACCACCTGGAGCGGCGGGTCGGCGATGTGGCCGGGTCGCTGCGGATCAACCTGAACGGCTGCCCGAACGCGTGCGCCCAGTACCAGGTCGCGGACATCGGCCTCCAGGGCGGCATCGCCCGCCTCGCGGACGGGAGCCGTGTGCAGGGCTTCATCCTCCACATCGGCGGCCGCCTGGGCGCGGACGCCGGGTTCGCGCGGCGGGTGGCGTCGAAGGCCATCCCGGCCGACGATGCCCGCTACGCCGTCGAGCGGATCGTGCGCGCCTACGCGGCCGAGCGGCCCGCCGACGGCACCTTCGCCGTCTGGGCGCAGGAGCAGTCCGACCGGCGCCTGGCGGCGCTCGCAGGCGTCGCCGTCGGGCGGGAGCCGGTCGAGGCGGCCGCCTGAGCGAGGGGTGAGCTCAGAGGCGGCCGCCAAGCCGGCGCCGGCGTGGCGCTAGGCCACCGCCGGCAGGCCGCGCCGTCGCGTGGCCACACGTTCGCGCCGATCGTGCTCGCGCCCCGCCCGCAGCTCGGGCTGGAGGTTTCCGCTCCGGGCGCGCCGCAGCAGCTCCGCGTGGCGGGCGTGGGCGGCGATCTCGGCGGCGTGGAGCCGGGCGAGATCCTCGTGCACGTGGGCGTTGGCGAACATGTCCAAGGGACGCGCGCCGCGGCCGGAATCTTCCCGCCGGTTCGCGGTTGCCGCTGCGGCGGGGCGCGGTCTACGATGTGACGAGCAGTTTGCGTACCCGCCGGGGCGATCCCCGGCGTCGCATCCAGAGAGGCGGAGGGACCGGCCCTGTGAAGCCTCGGCAACCATCCCGGCCACGGCCGGGAAAGGTGCCAAATCCGGCGGGATCCTCGGATCCCGGACGATGTGAACCGGCCGCGCCGGAACGGCGCAGGCCCGAACGTAGGGGATCGACCATGAAGGCAACCCATCTCGCCTGCAAGGGCTGCGGCGCCACCTACCCGCTCGAGGCGCTCTTCGCCTGTGACCGCTGTTTCGGCCCGCTCGAGGTCGGCTGGGACGAGTCCGAGCCGGTCGCCCGCGACCGCGTCGCCGCAGGGCCGCAGACGCTGTGGCGCTTCGCCGACTTCCTGCCCGTGGCGCCCCCCGGCCGGGGGCTGCCGGTGGGCTGCTCGCCGCTGATCCGGGCCGACCGGCTCGCGGCCGAGCTCGGCCTCGACTGCGAGCTGTACGTGAAGACGGAGACGTCGAACCCGACCCACTCGTTCAAGGACCGGGTGGTCGCGGTCGCCGCCGCGAAGGCGGTCGAGCTCGGCTACGGCGCGCTCGCCTGCGCCTCGACGGGCAATCTGGCCGGCGCGACGGCGGCCGCCGGCGCCGCGCTGGGCCTGCCCACCTACATCTTCGTGCCCGCGAACCTGGAGCGGGAGAAGATCATCGCCGCCGCCGCCTACGGCGCGACCGTCTTCGCCGTCGACGGCTCCTACGACGACGTCAACCGGCTCTGCTCGGAGCTGGCCTACGACCGGCCGTGGGCGTTCGTGAACGTGAACATGCGCGCCTACTACTCGGAGGGATCGAAGACGATCGCGCTCGAGACCGCCGAGCAGCTCGGCTGGCGCGCGCCCGACCGGGTGGTCGCGCCCATCGCCTCGGGCTCGCTCTACACGAAGATCCTGCAGGGCTTCGAGCAGGGCCGGGCGGCCGGGCTGATCGAGCCGGGGCCGGCCCCGGTGATGCACGGCTCGCAGGGCGAGGGCTGCGCCCCCGTGGCGTCGGCGTTCGCAACAGGCGCGGACACGGTCGTGCCCGTCCGGCCGACGGGCATCGCCAAGTCGCTCGCGATCGGGAATCCCGCCGACGGCGTCTACGCGCTCGGCGTCGCCCGCCGCACCGGCGGCAGCATCGAGGCCGCATCCGACGAGGAGATCGTCGAGGGGATCCAGCTGCTCGCCCGCACGACCGGCATCTTCACCGAGACCGCCGGGGGCGTCACGGCCGCCGTCCTGCGGAAGCTGGCCGAGCGCGGCGAGATCGGCGCGGGGGAGACCGTGGTCGCGTACATCACCGGGGACGGCCTGAAGACGGTCGAGGCGGTGGCCGCGGCGGTCGAGACGATCGCGATCCCGGCGGATGCGGACGCGGTCGACGCGGCACTCGCCGAGCCGATCCCGTCATGACGCTGCGCGTGCGACCGCTGCGGCCGGCCGACGCAGCCGCGGTGGTCGCGCTCGGCAATGCGTTCGACCAGGCGCTGGCCGGCGGCGAGGCGGACGAGTGGACCGAGACCGACCTGCGCCGGGAGTGGGACGAGCTCGGCGACCTCGGGCGCGACGCCTGGCTGGTCGAGCGTGACGGGGCGCTTGCCGGGTACGCGACCCTGAGCGACGAGGGCGAGGGGCTGCTCCAGGCCGACGGCTACGTCCACCCCGATCACTTCGGCCATGGTGTGGGCGCGCGCATCGTGGCGCTCACCGAGACACGCGCCGCGGAGCTGGCCGAAGCGTCAGCCGAGCCGCGGGTGGTGCTGCGAACCGCGGTGCTGCACGCCGACGCGGGCGCCCGGGCGCTGCTCACGTCCTGCGGCTACCGGTCGGCGCGCAGCTTCCTGCGCATGCGCATCGACCTGGACGGCCCGCCGCCGCCGCCGAGCTGGCCGGACGGGGTGGTGGCGGGGCCGTTCCGGCCCGGAGTGGACGATGCCGCCGTCCATGCCTGCGTGGAGGAGGCGTTCGCGCAGGAGTGGATGCACACCCCGGAGACGCTCGGGCAGTGGCGCGAGCGCAAGCTCTCGGATCCGCGCTTCGATCCCGGCCTGTGGCTGGTCGCCCGCGACGGCGACGAGGTGTGCGGCGTCGCGCTCTCGACGCCGGGACAGTTCGAGATGGGGTTCGTGAACGCCCTGGGCGTGCGGGCGAGGTGGCGGCGCCGGGGGCTCGGCCTGGCGCTGCTGCACGGCGCGTTCGGGCTCTTCTGGGCGCGCGGGGAACGCCGGATCGGCCTCGCCGTCGACTCCGACAACCCGACCGACGCGAGACGCCTGTACGAGCGGGCGGGGATGCGCACCGCCTGGCGCGCCGACGTCTACGAGAAGGTGCTGCGGGGACAGTCCCCCTGACGCCGGCGTGACCGCGCGTGGACGAGTGTGCAGAAGCGCGGGCCGATACCGGCGGCAGGTTACCGGCCCGCGTGGGTGCATGATCGGTGCCCGGCTCGACGGCCGCACTCCCGTCCGCGGTGATCCTGCCCTCCCCGTTTCGGAGGGATCGGGCCTACGCGGCCGCGGTCACGTGCTCGTCCAGGCGCAGGGCCTGCGCGAGCTGTGCCTTGGGCCGCGCGCCCACCGCACGCTCGACGATCTCGCCGCCCTTGAGCAGGAGAAGCGTCGGGATGCTGGACACGCCGAAGGCGCCTGCCAGCTCGGGCTCGGCGTCGACGTCGACCTTGCCGACCTTGATCCGGCCGGCGTAGTCGCCGGCGAGCTCGTCGACGATGGGCGAGACCATGCGGCACGGGCCGCACCAGGCCGCCCACAGGTCGAGCAGGACCGGGACGTCGGAGTCGACGACCTCTGCCTGGAAGTTGTTCTTGGTAATCTCGATGCTGGACACAAGATGCTCCTTCAAGCAATATTCAACTGACTAGCTATATAGTTGCACATGCGGTACACTTTTGCAAGTGACGCTGCCCCGTCCCCTTACCCCTGCGATGGCCACGGCAATCGCCGAGCGCTTCCGGCTCCTGTCCGAGCCGACGCGCCTGCGCCTGCTCGATCTGCTGGCCGACGGCGAGCGCAGCGTGGGCAGCCTCGCGGACGATCTCGGCTGCACCCAGGCGAACGTCTCGAAGCACCTCGCGCTGCTGGCCGACGCCGGCCTCGTCGAGCGGCGCCGGCAGGGCCTGCACGGCTACTACCGCGTGCGCGACCCCGCGGTGTTCGCCCTCTGCGCCCAGGTCTGTGAGACGCTTCGCCGGCACGCGGATGCCCGCGCCGCCGCCCTGCGCGAGCCCGCCTGACCACCGCCGAGACCGGAAGGAGTGGACGATGGCGTTCATCGACACGATTCCCCCCGACGCCGCCGAGGGCGCCGTCGCCGACATGTACGAGACCGACCGGGCCGCCTGGGGGTACCTGCCGAACTTCACCCGCGCATACTCTCATCGCCCGGGCGTCTATGCAGCCTGGCGGGGCCTGAACGGGTCGATCAAGGCGAACATGGACGAGCGCCGCTACGAGCTCGCAACGCTGGCGGCCGCCCGCCGGCTGCGCTCGAGCTACTGCTCGCTCGCCCACGGCAAGGTGCTGACGCGGCTCGTCCCGGCCGCGACCGTGCGTGACATCGCCCTGGGCAGGCCGTCGGAGGAGCTCGATGACGTGGACATGGCCGTCATCGACGTCGCGGACAGGGTCGCGGCCGACGCCACCACGGTGACGCAGGCGGACGTCGAGCGCCTGCGCGGGCTCGGGCTCTCCGACGCGGACATCCTCGACGTCGTCCTGGCCGCGGCGGCGCGCTGCTTCTTCAGCAAGGTGCTCGACGCCGTCGGCTGCGACCCCGACTCGGCATTCAGCGAGCTCGAGCCGGAGCTGCGCGACGCGCTCACGGTCGGCCGGCCGATCGCGGCCGCCGACGCCGGCTGAGCGGGCTCAGACCCTCCCGCGGAGAGCCATGACGTTCGCGACGTACCGGCGCGTCTCGCGCAGCATGCCGTGCGCCCGCACCGATCGCTCGCCCTGGTAGTAGGCGGCGACCGCCAGCGCCTCGTTGCCGCGGAACGCGCCGATCAGGTGGTGCAGCAGGGCGACGCCGACGCGCACATCGCCGTCGCCGGTGCGGGCGACGGGGTGGCCGATGAGGACGTGCTCGACGTACCTCCACGTGCCCGGGAGCACCTGCATCGGCCCCCAGGCCCCGGCCGGCGAGAGGACGTTCGTCTGGAACCCGGATTCCTGCCATGAGACCGCCCGCGCGAGCTCGGCGTCGACGCCGTAGTGCGCCGACCAGGAGTCGATCGACGCCGGCACCGACCACGGCCCCAGCGGGCTCTGCGCCGGCGCTCCGGCGGCCGGGACGCGCAGCGTGATGCCGGCGAGCAGGATGTCGCGCGCGCGCAGGCCGTTGGCCCGCGCCAGCCGGTGCATGCCGACGCCGAAGCGGGCCGCGATGCCCGAGAGCGTGTCCCCGGGCCGCACGACGTAGCTCCCGCCCATCGCCATCGAACCGCCGCCGCCTCCGCCACCGCTCGCGCCGGCGGGCAGGCGCAGGGTCGCGCCGGCCAGGAGCAGGTCGCGGGACTGAGATGCGGTTCGTGTGCGCCAGCTGCTCGACGCTGACGCCGAAGCGGGCGCCGATGCCCGACAGGGTGTCGCCCCAGCGGACGGTGTAGGTGCGCGCGGCGGCCGACCGGCCCCCGGGGATGACGAGGACGCCGCCCGCGGGCAGGACGCCGTTCACGCGGCGGTGGTTCGCCCGCGCCAGCCGGCGCAGGCCGACGCCGTGGTCGCGGGCGATGGCCGTCAGCGTGTCGCCGTAGCGGACCACGTAGTGCGTCCGCGCGGCCGCCGGAGCGGCCCCGGCGAGGGCGAGGGTGGTGGCTGCGAGTGCTGCGGTACGAAGTCGCATCGGTGTCGGGTTCTCCTTGCGGACCCTCCCAGTTCGCCGCCTCGCCTCCCAGTCCTTCCCAGGCTGGCGATGAACTAGGTTTTCGCCATGGGTGTCCGCCGCCGGGTCGTCGTGTCGGGCCGCGTGCAGGGCGTCGGCTTCCGCGCCGCGGTGAGCCGGCATGCGCGCACGCGGGGCGTGGCCGGATGGGTGCGGAACCTGCCGACGGGACAGGTGGAGGCCGTGTTCGAGGGCGACGAGCAGTCGGTCGCCGGGATGGTGCGGTTCTGCAGCCAGGGCCCGGCGGGGGCGACGGTCGCGGGCGTCGAAGTGGTGGACGAGACGCCGGTCGGCGAGACCGGCTTCTCAGCCTGACGGATCGGCGCCGTCCGCGCCGGGGGCGCGCCCGAGCCGCGCGAGCAGCTCGGCCACTCGCTCCTCGGCCGCGTCGAGCCGGGCGCGGCAGAGCGCGTGCAGCTGCTCGCCGCGCTCCCACAGGGCGAGCGCCTCGTCGAGCGAGGTGCTCCCGTCCTCGAGCCGGCGCACGATCTGCTCGAGCTCGTCGCGGGCCTGCTCGAAGCTCGGCTCGGCGCTCACGGCTCCACCTCCTCGACCCGCGCGCCCACGCGGCCGGCCGCCAGGCGCACGCCGATGCGGTCGCCGGCCGCGAGCGTCCCGGCCTCGCGCACCACCGCGCCGGCGCCGTCCTGCACGATCGCGTAGCCGCGCTCGAGGGTCGCGGCGGGCCCGAGCAGCCGCAGCCGGTCGCGGGCGCCGTGCAGGCGGGTCGCCTCCCGCTCGAGCCGCAGCGCCGGCAGCCGCCGCAGCGACGCGGCCGAGGCATCGAGCGCGGCCCGCCTGGTCGTGATCCAGCTGCGCGGGTCGGCGAATGCCGGCCGGGCGGCGAGCAGCTCGAGGTGGCGGCGGGCGTGGGTCGCCCGGCCCTCGAGGGCGCGTCCGGCCCGGGCCAGGAGCGCGTCGAGCTCGGCGGTCACCGCGGCGCGGTCGGGGACGATCAGCTTCGCGGCCAGGCTGGGGGTGCCGGCGCGGACGTCGGCCACGAGGTCGACGAGCGGCGTGTCCTGCTCGTGGCCGATCGCGGCGACGACCGGCGTCGCGCACGCGGCGACCGCCCGGCACAGGGCCTCGTCGGAGAACGGCAGCAGGTCCTCGACGCTGCCCCCGCCACGGGCGAGCACGATCACGTCGACGGCCGGGTCGGCGTCGAGCGTCCGCAGGGCCGCCCGCAGCTCGCCGGCCGCCCCGGCGCCCTGCACGGCCGCCTCGACGATCCGGAACCGCACGGCCGGGTGGCGGGCCGTCGCCGTCTCGACGACGTCGCGCTTCGCCGCCGCGTCGCTTCCGCACACGAGCCCGACGACGCGCGGCAGGAACGGCAGCGGGCGCTTGCGCTCGGCCGCGAACAGCCCTTCCTCGGCCAGCCGCAGCCGCACCTCCTCGATCCGGCGCAGCAGCTGGCCGAGCCCGAACTGCTCGATCGCGTACGCCCGGAAGCGGAACTCGCCCCGGCGCTGCCACAGCTCGCCGCGGCCGAACACGTGGACGCGGTCGCCGACGGCGGGCGGCGGCTGGATGCGGTCGAACTTCTCCTTCTGCATCGAGCCCTGCAGGAGCGCGGTGCCGTCCTTGAGGCAGAAGTAGACGAGCCCCCAGCGCTCGGTGCGCTTGAGCTCCGACAGCTCGCCCTCGACCCAGACGTTGCCGAGCCGGGCGAGCCAGTCCGCGACGCCCTGGTTGAACCCGGCGACCGAGTAGACGGTGCGGTCGCCGTAGGTGGTCGGCGTCGGCTTCGCGCTCACGCGAGAAGTCTAGGGAACCCGTCTACGTGAGGATCCGCGCCGCGGTGTGCGGGGTGCAGCCGTGCTCGAGAATCTGGACCGCCCGGTGCAGGTCGGCCGAGCTCTTTGCGAGCCGCTCCGCCACCCGCAGCGGATAGCCCGCCTGGAGCAGGACGTGCAGCCGCCACGCCTCCACCTGCGAAGCCGCGTCGGTGCCCTCGTCGAGGACATTCGCCGGAGTCATGCGCGCCATGGTAGGAGCGCGCTCGGACGGATCAAGAAGTCGCTGGTATCGTCAGCTTCGTATGTCCGAGACCCTGCGTGGCCTGTGGCTCGAGGTGCGGATCATCCCGGTGCTCCTGTGGAGCTTCTCGGCCATCACGCTCGGCACGGCGCTCGCCGCCCGAGGGCACGATCTGCAGGTGTGGTACTACCTCGGCGCCGTGGCCCTGGGGGTGCTGATCCAGGGGCTCCTGGCCCACTCGGTGAACGAGGTCGAGGACTGGCGGTCCGGCACCGACCGGCACGCGTCGCCGCGCGTCATCTCGGGCGGCAGCAAGGTGATCGTGGCCGGGCTGCTCCCGCCGCGCGCGCTGTGGTGGATCTTCGCCGCGGCGTTCGCGGCGACGACGGTGATCGGCCTCGCGCTCGTGGCCGCGCGGGGGCTTGTGGTGCTCCCGTTCGGGCTCGTCGGCGTCGCCGGTGCGGTCCTCTACACGCTCCCGCCGGTGCGGGCGGCGTACCGGCCGTTCGCGGGCGAGGCGATCGCCTTCATCTGCCTGGCCGACTGCGTGTGCGGCGCCCACCTGCTGCAGGGCCCGTCGATCGACGGCACGACCGTCGCCGCCGCGGTTGCGGTGGCGGCGTATGCGGTATCCATGCTCATGGTGCACCACTACCTCGACCGTGACGCGGACGCCGCCGCCGATCCGCCCAAGGTGACCACGATCGTCCGCCTCGGCCTCGTCCGCGGCCGCCGCTACGCGATCGGCTGGTGCCTGCTCGCGATGATCGCCGCGCTGGCGGGGTCGGCCGCGCAGCCACGGCTGCTCCCGCTGGTCTTCGGCTACGCGATCGGGCTTGCGGCCCACCTGCGCTGCCGCCCGGCCGACGTCGCGTCGGTCACGATGTGCGAGACCGTGATCATCTTCGCCGGCATCGCCTCCGCCCTCTGCGCCTCCGCGCTCCTCGAGCCGCCGCTCGTGCTGACGCTGCTCGCGGCGGTCGTGCTGATCGCCTTCGAGATGCGGATGGCGGTCGCCCCCGCCCACACGCCGGCTGCATGACCCTCGAGGACGAGCTCGAGACGGCGGTGGCGGCGGCTGCCCGGCACGCCCGGCCGGGCGAGCAGGCGGTGGGGGTGATGGCGGCCGAGCCGGCCGGCGCGCGGGTGTTCGTGGTCGCGCTCGCCGCGGGTGACGAGCTCGGGTACGTGGCCGTCGACACTGCCGGGGCGGCCGTCGCCGACCGGCGGGTCGTGAAGGACGCCGTCTCGCTGGCGGCGCTGGTCGAGCGCGCCGAGGAGGTGTCGGGCGCGACGGCCGCCGACGAGCTGGTCGCCCAGTTCCGGGAGGCGGCCGGGGCGCTGCGCGCCGGCGGGGAGGCGAAGGCGGCGGACGCCGCGGAGGCCGTTGCCGGCGCGGGCGAGCGCCTCGGCGAGGCGGCCGCCGGCCCGCGGGCGGCGACGCCCGTCTACCTCGACCGGATGGCCGCCCTGGCCGGCGAGCTGGCGGCGGCGATCGAGGCGTTCGTCCCGCACGCCGAGCGGCTGGGGCAGGTCGGGGAGACGCCCTCACCGCCCGCCGAGGCGGCATGGGCGGCGCTCGCCGTGGCCGCGCGGGCGGGCGAGCCGGGGAACTTCGCCCGCGCGATGACCGCCGCGTCGGGCGCGGTCGACGCGCTCGTCGCCGACGTGCTGGACAATTACCGGGTGGAGCTCGGCGCGTGAGGGTGTTCGACCGGCTGATCGTGGCGTCGCTGCCGGCGGTGCCGCGGGTGGTCGTGCGCCGGATCGCCGACCGCTACATCGCCGGCGAGACGCTCGCGGATGCGGTCGCGACGGTGCGCGAGCTGAACGGGCAGGGCGCGATGGCCACGGTCGACGTGCTGGGCGAGTTCATCTCGCGGCCGGACGAGGCCGAGGAGACGGCCACCCAGTACGAGTGGGCGCTGGACGCGATCGCCGCCGGGCAGCTGGACGCGAACGTGTCCGTGAAGCTGTCGGCGCTCGGCATCGAGATCGACCGGGAGCTGGCCGACCGCACGCTCGCCCGGGTGCTGCGCTCGGCCGAGCGGCACCGCATCTTCGTGCGCATCGACATGGAGCACAGCGGCCTCACCGACGAGACGCTGGCCGTCTACCGCGACCTGCGCGCCGCCGGGCACGAGGACGTGGGCATCGTGATCCAGTCCTACATGCGCCGGGCCGAGGCCGACGTTGCGGCGCTGCGCGACCTCGTGCCCAGCGTGCGCCTGGTGAAGGGCATCTATCTCGAGCCGGAGACCGTCGCGTACCAGTCGATGCCGGAGATCAACGCCAGCTACCTGCGCCTGCTCGAGCAGCTCGTCGAGCAGGGCAGCTACGTCGCGATCGCCACCCACGACCGCGCGCTTCTCGACGGCGCGCTCGCCCTGATCGACCGGCGCGGCCTGGGGCGCGACCGGTACGAGTTCCAGATGCTGCTCGGCGTGGCCGAGGACGCGCGCCGGCGGCTGATCGCCGACGGGCACCACCTGCGCGTGTACGTGCCGTACGGCCGGGCCTGGTACGAGTACTCCGTGCGCCGCCTGAAGGAGAACCCGAGCATCGCCGGGTACGTCGCGAAGGACGTGATCCGCACGATCGTCCCGGGGATGCGATGAGCCTCGGGCGGACGCTCCGCGCCGCGGTCGCCGGCGCCGTGGCGGCGGGCGCCTGGGCGGCGGCCGAGCCGGCTCTGCGCGAGGCGACGGGCGGATATCACTCCCAGACGCGCCTGATCGGCGGCCTCGCCGCGCCGGACGGGCCGTGGCGCGAGGCCGGCATGGGGATCCACCTCGCGAACGGCGCGATGTTCGGGGTCGCGTTCGCCTGGCTCGGCCTCGGCGGCGTCGGTCAGGGGATCCTGGCGGCCGAGGCCGAGAACACGCTTCTGTGGCCGCTCGTCGGCGTGCTCGACCGCATCCATCCGGACGTCCGCTCGGGGGAGTGGCCGCCGCTCGCGCGCAATCCGAACGCGTTCGCCCAGGAGGTGCTCGGGCACGCCGTGTTCGGGGCGGTCATGGGCGCGCTCATCCGTCGCGGGTAGCTGTCCGCGCGATCGCCGCGAGCTCAGTGGGCCGCTGTCGGGCCCTTCGTGGTGTCGTGCCCGAGCTCGTCCAGCTCCGCCAGCCGCAGCTCGCCGTGCCGCCGCACCGGGTGCCCCGCCGGCAGGTCGGCGATCAGCGCCTCGATGCGGTCGGCGATCTGGTAGGCGAACTGCGGCGTCGCCGGCCCCCACAGGGCGTCGATGTCGCGGACGGTCGGCTCTGCCATCGGCGCGAGAGCATAGCGGCGGGCGGTTGGCGGTGGGGGCGGGCGCGGGCGCCAAGTGGCGCGTGGTGTCGCCGCCAAGTGGCGCGTGGTGAGGCCGCCAAGTGGCGCGTGGTCGCGCCAAGTGGCGCGTGGTGTGGCCGCCGAGTGCGGCCGCCAAGTGGCGCGTGGTGACGCCGCCAAGTGGCAGCATGCTGTTCGCGCCAAGTGGCACATGCCGTCGCGCCAAGTGGCGCGCCCGCCGCGAGACGGCGGCCCCGCAGGTTCCCGCTCAGAGCTCCGTGTAGCCGCCGACCTCGAAGACGCGGTCGGGCGGGATGTGGTACGAGCGCGCCACCGGCGTCGAGTTCTGGTACAGGAGCACGAAGAGGCGCTTTCGCCAACCGGCCATGCGGGCGCGGCCCGTCGGCAGGATCGTGACGTGGTCGACGTAGTAGGACGTGCGCTCGAGGTCGATGTCGAGGCCCTGGCGATTGGCCTGCTCGAGCGCGGCCACGACGTCGGGCTCGTCCTGGTAGCCGTAGGACGCGGCGATCGCGACGAACCCGAGGCGCAGGTGCTCGACCGTGACCCGGCTCGCCTCGGGGACGTGGGGCACCCCGACGGTGTGGATCTTCACGAGGATCACGCGGTCGTGGACGATGCCGTTGTGCTCGGCGTTGTTGAGGAGCGCCGTCGGGACCGTGTCGAGCGAGGTCGTCAGGAAGACCGCGGTGCCCGGAATCCGGTTCGGCGGCTCGTCGATCATCCGGTTGATGTAGCGCCGCAGCGACACCCGCCCCTCGCGCATGGCGCGGCCGAGCGTGATGCGGCCCCGGTGCCAGGTCGTGAGGATCGTGAAGAAGATCGCGCCGACGACGAGCGGGAACCAGCCGCCGCTGAGGATCTTCGTCAGGTTCGCCGCAAAGAATGTGAGCTCGACGGACAGGAAGAACGCCGCCGGCGGGGATGAGCAGCTTGAGCGGCTTTCGCCACAGCTTGCGGAAGACGACGAAGGCGAGGAACGTGTTGCTGGCGAAGATCGCGCTCAGCGCGATCCCGTAGGCGTTGGCGAGGCCCGTCGGCGAGCGGAACGTCAGCACGAGCACGATGACCGCTGCGCAGAGGAGCCAGTTCACGACCGGGACGTAGATCTGGCCGATGATCCGCTTGGACGTGTGCCGGATGTTCATCCGCGGCAGGAACCCGAGCTGGATCACCTGCTGGGTGACCGAGAACGCGCCCGAGATGACGGCCTGCGAGGCGATCACCGTGGCGACGGTCGCCAGGACAACCATCGCCTTCTGACCGGTCTGCCCGCCGGGCACGAGAAAGAAGAACGGGTTGGAGACGGTGTCGGGCCGGGACAGCAGGAGGGCGCCCTGGCCCATGTAGTTCAGGAGCAGACACGGGAAGGCGAGGCCGAGCCAGGCGCGCGTGATGGCCTTGCGCCCGAAGTGCCCCATGTCGGCGTAGATCGCCTCGGCGCCGGTCACGGCCAGGAACACCGACCCGAGCGCGAAGAAGCCCAGCGTGGGGTCGTCGACGACGAACTGGGCGGCGTAGGTCGGAGAGAGCGAGCGGACGATGCCGGGATGCGCCGCGACCTCGTTGAGGCCGAGCGCGCCGAGCACGAGGAACCACACCACCATGACCGGCCCGAACAGGCCTCCCACCGCGCCGGTGCCGAACCGCTGGAAGGCGAAGAGCGCGATCAGGATGGCGAGCGAGAACGGGACGATCTGCGAGGCGAGCGCCGGCGAGGCCACCTTGAGGCCGGACACGGCCGACACGACGGAGATTGCGGGCGTCAGCATGCCGTCGCCGTAGAACAGCGACGCGCCCAGCACGCCCACGATGACGAGGCCGGTCTTGCGCCGGCTCTTCACGAGGCGCTCGATGAGCGCGACGAGCGCCATGATCCCGCCCTCACCGCCGTTGTCGACGCGCAGGATCAGCAGCACGTACTTGAGCGTGACGATGAGCGCCAGCGCCCAGAAGATGAGCGAGAGGGCGCCGTAGACCCGCAGCGGGGACGGCGTCATCGGGTGGTCGCCGCTGAAGATGAGCTGGACCGTGTAGAGCGGGCTCGTGCCGATGTCTCCGTACACCACGCCGAGGGCGCCGAGCGAGAGGGCCAGCGAGGCCCAGCCCGTCGCTGCGTGGCCGCCCGCGTGCCCGTCCGCAACGTCGGCAGGCTCGCGCCGCGGCCGCCGCAACGCGGCTCGCGCCCGATCCCTGGTCGCGATCGTGTGCGTGCTCATCGCCGCTACTTCGCGACTGCCTCGTGCCGCGGCGTCGAGGCCGGCTGCGGTCGCCGGCGGGAGGGTCGCGACGGGACGATCGTGACGTCGGGCGCAACGCCGCGGGCGGCACGGCGTACGCCCCAGCCCGGCCTTGCCGACGATCACGAGGGCGTCCACGGGCCAGGATGCGTTGAGAAGCGCCGGGATGCTGCGGCAGGGCACGATCTCGACCCGTGCGGGCGGCGTCAGCCCGCGACCCCGCTCGTCGACCGACGCCCGGAGCCGCTCCAGGCGGTCGGCGAGCCGCGGCGGCCATGCGCTGACCGGCAGCGTCGGCGGAAGCACCGCCGGGAGGAGGACGCGCACGACTGCGATCTCGTCCCTCGGCACGCGTTCGAGCGCCTCTCCGAGCGCATCGGTGACCAGCGCCGGATCGATCCGTGAGTCGGTGCAGACGATGAGGAGATGGCGTCTCATGCCGGCGCCTGCTCCGGACGGAGGATCATGACCCGCTGGCGCGCCTCGGTCACGATCCGCCGTACGACGTGGTCGTAGGCGACCCGGCGCAACTCGGCCCGCTGGAGCCCCGAAGCGCGAAGCAGGATCAGCTGCGAGTCGCGCCGGTTGGCCTCGGCGAGGATCGACTCGGCCGGATCGCGGGTGCGAAGGTGGGTCGTGAGGACGCGGATGCCGTAGCGGTCGCCGACGGCGCGGCCCACCGCGCTCAGGCGCTCCACGGCCTCGTCGAGGTCGTCGATGTCCATGTCCATCTCCTCCCCGAGCGGGATCTCGGTGAACGCGAGGACCACGAGCGACGCCCGCCGCTCGGCGGCGAGCTGTGCCGCCACGTCGAGGACGTCGGCCGGGATCGCGCTCGCGGCCGTGTTCACCGGTATCAGCATCGTCTGGTACTCGACCTCCACCCGCGGGCCGCGGTGGGTGGAGACCTCGCGGAGCGTTCGCTCCCCGAGGGAAAGGCCGTGGCGCCGCCGGTAGGCGGCGTACGCGGCCAGGCCCAGGAGCATCCACGCGAATCCGAGCGCGCCGGCATCGCCTTCGAGCACCACGACCGCCACCCAGGCGGAGACCGTGCCGACCGCGCCCATGACCGCGGCGATCGGAAGCCGCCGGCCGTCGAGCGCCAGGTTCAGGGGCGCGGCCACCGGCCGGTAGCGGCCCGGATCGCGCCAGCGCAGCGCGAGCACGGACGCGTGCACGCTCGTGAACGCGATCAGCGCCCCGAACGCGTACGTGCCGGCCAGGAGGCTCCTGTCGGCGGCGACCTCCTGCATGATCAGAAGGAGCGCCGCGCCGGCCGCACAGGCTGCGATCGCGGCGATCGGCGTCTCGCGCGCGGGGTGGATCTCGGCGAGCGCCGCGGGCAGCTGGCGGTGGTGGCTCTGCCAGCGCACCAGACGCGCGGAGCGACGCAGGGCCGCATGCGCGACAAGGGCCAGGACGGCCGCGACGAGCACCCCGACGATGTCCCTGAGACCCGTCGAGAGGACGTGCGGCGACACCTGCGAGGCGATCCGGAGCACCGATCCGGACGGCTGCGACACCGCTGACACCGGACTCGCCATCACCGTGACCAGCCCGATCGCGACGCTCAGCGTGACTGCGGACACGAGCACGCCCGCGGACGCCGGCGCCAGGTCGCGGTCGGGGTCGCGCGCCTCGGCCGCCAGCTCGCCGATCGACTCGATGCCGACGTAGGCGACCATCGCGAGGGCGCACGCGAGCACGAGCTGCTCGAGCGAGGGCGCCGTGCCCAGGTGCACGTCCTCGCGGATCGCGCCGGGCCGGAAGGCGAAGGCAACGCCGAGCACCACGAGCAGGATCTGGAGCCCGAGGTCGAGGATGCCGGCGAACGCCGCCAGGCTCGCCGAGAGCTCGAGACCCAGCGCGCAGGCTCCCGCCGCCAGGGCGAGGACAGCCGCGCCGCCGGCGAACGACCATCCGCCGGACGCCAGCGGATCCCAGAAGATGCTCAGATACCGGGCCGCATAGAGCGACAGCAAGCGCCGCGGTTGCGACCAGTGCGAGGCTCGTCGCCCACCCGGTGGCGAAGCTCGCCAGGTCGTCGAACGCGTGCCGCGCGAGGGCCGCCGGGCCGCCCGACTCGGGAAAGAGCGAGATGCCCTCGGCATAGCTTGCCGCCACGGCCAGCGCGAGCAGCCCCGCGACGAGCAGCGCGAGTGGCGCCAGCCCCCCGCCGTGGGCGGTGACAACGCCGAGCGCGAGGAAGATCCCCGATCCCATGCGGGCGTATCCCGACGCGAACAGGCCTCCACGCCCGCGGGCGGTCCGGGCACGAACGCGCGGCGCCGCACGACGGGCGAGCGGGACGGGGCGCGGTTGGCGGAGCGGATTGCCATATCTCACACCGTTGCACCGAACGCGTCACGGCGGCATCACGATCCGTCCGGCGCGCATACCAGTTGCATCACGAACGGGTCACGGCCGTATCACGGCGCGACGGGCCGGGCGCGACTCCCCGGGCTAGCATTGCCCGATGCCCGCCGTCCCCTCCGACCTGCTCGGCCCCTCCGGCGAGTTCGGCCATCGCGAGCACCTGCGCCTGGCGTGGCGCGAGCTGCGCGACCACGACCGCGAGGTCGCGCTCGGCCGGATCGAGACCGCGATCCGCCACGTCGCCGAGGCCCACGGCGCGCCCGGGAAGTACCACCGGACGATCACCGAGGCCTGGGCCGCCCTCGTCGCCCACCACCTGGCCGAGGCGCCCGACCTGGCCTTCGACCGGTTCCTCGAACGCTACCCGGGGCTCCTCGACCGCGGCCTGCTCGAGCGCCATTTCAGCCCCGGGCTGCTGGCCACTGCGGCCGCCCGCGCGACGTGGGTCGACCCCGACCTGCGCCCGCTCCCCGTCCACCCGTAGGCCGCACCCCAGGACGCCGCCCGGGCCGACATGTAGACTCGCGCTCGGTCACCGGGGAGGGGTCTTCTGATGCACCGCCATTCTCTGCACGAGGTCAGGCCCGAGGCGTTCAACTACGTGTGGGACAACGCGATCCCACCGGCCCTCGAGGTGGTGTCCGGCGCGGAGGTGGAGCTGCACGTCCGCGACGCCGGCGACGAGCAGATCGGCCGCGACTCGGGCGCCGACGCCGTGACGGCGCTCGACTTCTCGCACGTGAACCCGGTCAGCGGCCCCGTGTTCGTGAAGGACGCGAAGCCGGGCGACGTGCTGGCCGTCGAGATCCTCGAGCTGCGCCCGGGCGACTGGGGCTGGACGGCGATCATCCCCGGCTTCGGCCTGCTCGCCGACGAGTTCCCCGACCCGTGGCTGCGCATCTCCTCCGTCGACGGCGAGTCCCGCCGGGTCGGGTTCGCCGAGGGCGTGACGCTCCCGTTCGAGCCCTTCCCGGGGACGATCGGCGTGGCCCTCCCGGAGCCCGGGGAGCACTCGATCGTGCCGCCGTCGAGCTGGGGAGGCAACCTCGACATCAAGCACCTCCGCGTCGGGACGACCCTGTTCCTGCCGGTGGGGGTGGACGGCGCCCTGTTCTCGGTCGGCGACACGCACGCGGCGATGGGCGACGGCGAGGTGTGCGGCACCGCGGTCGAGGCGGCGATGGACATCGTCGTGCGCCTGAGCGTGCGCCGCGACTTCTCGGTGCCGGCGCCGCAGTACTCGGTGCCCGCGGGCGAGCTCGCCCGCACCGAGGCCGGGGCGTACCACGTGACGACCGGCGTCGGCCCCGACCTGATGGAGGCGACGCGGGCGGCGACGCGGGCGATGATCGAGCACCTCGGCCACACCCGCGGGCTCGACCGCCAGGAGGCGTACGCGCTCTGCTCGGTCGCCTGCGACCTGCGCATCCACGAGGTGGTCGACCAGCCCAACTGGGTGGTCGGCATGTTCCTGCCCCTGACGATCTTCGACGAGGAGGCACGATGAGCACGGGTGAGAGGGAACCGCGGCCTGCGCCGCGAGCTGAAGTTCTGGGAGGCGATCGCGCTCTCGATCGGCATCATGGCGCCGACGGCCGCCATGGCCCTGAACGGCGTCGGTGTGTCGGCGAACGTCGGCCAGGCGGTGCCGCTCGCGTTCCTGATCTCGGCGATCCTCGTCTTCCTCGTCGCCTTCGGCATCATGCGCCTCGCCGGCCACTACAGCCACGCCGGCTCGGTCTACGCGTTCACCGGCGCCACCCTCGGCGCGCGGGCGGGCTTCTTCTCGGGCTGGGCGCTGCTCGGCACGTACCTCGCGTTCACCGTCGCCTCGACGGCCGAGGTCGGCCTGTTCATCGCCCAGTTCGCGAACGGCGTCGGCATCTGGAGCGGCAGCGAATGGATCTGGATCGCCCTCGTCGCCGCGCTCGCGGTCGGCTTCCTCGCCTACAGCGACATCAGGATCACCACCCGCACGCTGCTCTCGATCGAGGCGGTCTCGGTGCTCCTGATCACCGTCCTCATGGTGGTCATCTTCGTGAAGCTCGCCACCGGCAACACCCCGGGAAACCAGGGCTTCAACTCCGACGTCTTCCGGCTCCCCGGCGGCACGACGAGCTCGGCACTCGGCCTCGCGATCGTGCTCGCCTTCCTCTCCTGGGGCGGGTTCGAGGGCGCGGCCGCGCTCGGCGAGGAGACGAACGAGCCCCGCCGCCAGATCCCGCGCGCCATCCGAAACGCGGTGATCGGCGCCGGCATCTTCTACGTGCTCTGCATGCTGGCGCAGACCTGGGGCTTCGGCACCGACACGGCCGGCGTCACGGCGTTCTCGACGTCCAGCTCGCCGCTGGGTGACCTGGGCAAGTCGTACATCGGGTCGTGGATGGGCGACCTGATCAACCTCGGCGCCGGCGTGAGCGCGTTCGCGAGCGCGCTCGGCACGGCGACCGGCGCGTCGCGGATCCTGTACGCGATGGGCCGCGACGGGTTCGTCACGACGCGGCTGGGGTCGTCGTCGAACCGCACCGGCGCGCCCGCGGTCGCGCTCGTGACGGTGATCTCGATCGCCGCCCTCGGCCTGATCGGGATGCGCGCCTACGGGATCACGGACGCCGTGTCGGCATTCTTCTACCCGGGCACGATCGGCGTGCTCAGCATGATCGTGGCCTACGCGGTCACGAACGTCGGCGCCGCCCGCCTGTTCCTGCGCGACAGCCGCGAGCGGCTGTGGGAGCTGGTCTTCCCGGTCGCCGCGATCCTCGTGCTCGCCTACGTGTTCTACCGCAACGCCGTCGACCAGGTGTACCCGTTCAACTGGTTCCCGTGGGTGGTCGCGGCCTGGCTGCTGGCCGGCTTCGCGATCATCATGGCCGTCCCCGGGCTGGCGCGGCGGATCGGCGCGAACCTGACCGAGGCGGAGGGGATGCAGGCGGCCGCGGGAGACTGACGGGGCGCCGCGCCGGGCGGTCAGTCGATCGCGCGGCGGATGAAGCCCCAGATGCCGATGGCGGAGAAGATGGCGAGCGAGAGCACGAGCGCGGCGACGCACACCCACGGCTGCATGTGGGGGACGCTGGGGACGAGCGCGCCGCGCATGCCCTCGCTGACGTAGGTCAGCGGGTTGAACGCGGTCACGACCTGGAACCAGGGCAGCGTGTCGAGCGTCGGCCACGGGTACTGGCTGCAGCCGGTGAAGAGCAGCGGCGTGAGGACGAGGCTGAAGGCGAGCGAGATCCGGCTCGGCGGTACCAGCGTCCCCATCGTGAGCCCCATCGCGGCGCCGACGAGCGTTCCCAGGATCAGGACGACGACGAACTCCGGCGCGCCCGCGGCCCGCCAGGGCACCGAGCCCAGGATCAGGACACCGATCGGGAACATGAACACCGCCGCGACCAGGGCCCGCATGGCCGCGAACACCATCTTCTCGACGGCCACCAGCGCGACGGGGATCGGCGCCAGCAGCCGGTCCTCGATCTCCTTCGTGAAGCTGAACTCGAGCACGAGCGGCAGCGCGGTCGACTGCAGCGCCGTCAGGACCGCGGTCAGCGCGACGATCCCGGGGAAGAGCAGGTGCGCGTACCCGGGCCGCGTGTAGCCGAGGCTCGAGAGCACCTTCCCGAACACGAACAGCATGAAGAGCGGCTGCAGGATCACCTGGGCCAGGAAGACGGGCAGCTCGCGCCCGGTGACGAAGAGGTCGCGCCAGAGCACGGCCATGAACACGCCCGGCGCGCTCGCCCGCGGCGCCTCGATACCCGGAGCGCTCATCGCAGCCCCCTCCCGGTGAGGTTGATGAAGACGTCCTCGAGGCTCGGCTCGCCGATCTTCACGTCCGAGAGCGTGATGCCGAACCCGGCCAGCGCCGCGGCGACCGGCGCCACCATCAGCGGCGCGTCGCCGGCCACGTAGAGGCGGACGTGGCCGTTGCTGTGCTCGAGCCGCTCCAGCCGCTCGACGCCGTCCAGCCCCTCGAGCGCCGCGACGGCCGGGTCGAGGTTGCCGTCGGCGCCGGCGAGCGCGATCTCGAGCGTGGTCTTCCCCGGCAGGCCGCGCGTGAGCACATCGGGCCGGTCGAGCGCGAGCAGCTTGCCGTGGTCCATGATCCCGACCCGCTCGGCCAGGGTCGCCGCCTCGTCCATGTCATGGGTGGTGATCACGATGGTCGTGCCGCGGTCACGCAGGTCGCGGATCCGGTCCCACACGAAGAGGCGCGCCGCCGGGTCGAGGCCCGTGCTGGGTTCGTCCAGGAAGAGCACCTGGGGGGTGTGCATCATCGCCCGCGCGATCATGATCCGCTGCGACTGGCCCCCGGAGATGAAGTCCGGCTTGTCGTCGCCGCGGTCGCTCAGGCCGAAGAGCTCGAGCAGCTCGTCGGCGCGGCGGTTGCGCTCGACGGGCGGCACGCGGTGGTAGGCGGCGTGGAAGATCAGGTTCTGGCGGATCGACAGCGAGCGGTCGAGGTTCGTGCGCTGCGGCACCACGGCCAGCTGCGTCCGCGCCCGCACCGGGTCGCGGCTGACGTCGATCCCGCCCACGCGGGCGACGCCGCCGGTGAGCCGGACACGCGTCGTGAGCACGCCGATCGTTGTGGTTTTGCCGGCGCCGTTGGGACCGAGAAGGCCGAAAACCTCGCCCCGCTCCACGGTGAACGTGACGCCGTCGACGGCGTTCACGGGCGCCTTCGGGTAGCGCTTCTCGAGGCCCTCCACCTCGACCGCCGGCCCGCTCTCACCCCTCACCACCATCGCTCGTAAGGATAAGCAGCGTTCGCGCGTAAGCGTTCCGTAAGCTCCCTCGTTCGCGGGTTGCGCGGACCTTTCACCTCACCGATCATGCGCCCCATGTGGGGTCGTTCGGTTCGGGTCGCGTCGGCGGCCGTCGTCGCAGTCGCGCTCGCGGGCATCGCGGCATCCGCGGCGTTCGCGGTGCCTGCGGGGCGCCTGCCGAGCGCGCCCAACTGCCCGATCTTCCCGGCGACGAACGTGTGGAACAAGCCCGTCAACTCGCTCCCGGTGGCGGCGAACTCGGCCACGATGATCGGCGCGATCGGCCCGAACGTCGGCCTGCATCCGGACTTCGGCTCCTTCGCCGGCTACGGCATCCCGGTCAACGTCGTCACCCGCAACCAGGTCACGCACGGGTGCGGTTTCTCTACAAGACCGAGTCGAACCACGTGCCCTACCCGATCCCGGCCCACCCGAAGATCGAGGCGGGCTCCGACCGCCACCTGCTGATCGTGAACCGGGGCACCTGCCGGCTCTACGAGCTCTTCGCCGTCAGGCACACCGCCACCGGCTGGCACGCCGGGTCGGGCGCCGTCTGGTCGCTCACGTCCAACCACCTGCGGCCGAACGGGTGGACGAGCGCCGACGCCGCCGGCCTGCCGATCCTGCCCGGCCTCGTCCGCCACAACGAGGTCAAGGCCGGCGTGATCGACCACGCCCTGCGCTTCACCGCGCCGCACACGTGCAGCGGCCACATCTACCCGGCCCGCCACGACGCCGGCTCGGGCAGCTGCGCCAACTGGCCGAAGATGGGCCTGCGCGTGCGCCTGAAGGCGTCGTTCGACCTGTCGGGGCTACCGCGGCCGGATCGCGTCATCGGGGCGGCGCTCAAGCGCTACGGGATGATCCTGGCCGACAACGGCTCGCCCTGGTACATCTCCGGCTTCTCCAACCCGCTCTTCAACGACTCGGCGCTGCACCTGCTGAACGAGATCCACGGGAGCGACCTCGAGGTGGTCGACACCTCGACGCTCCGCAACGGCTGACCGGCGGCACCGCCGGCGCGGTCGATGTTTCCGGCGCATGGCAAACTCCGGGGTGGGATGGGTGATCTGGGGGCGAAGCTGCGCGACGAGCGCGAGCGGCGCGGGATCGGCATCGACGAGATCGAGGCCGAGACGCGCATCCGCGCCAAGTTCCTGCTCGCGCTCGAGGAGGAGCGGTTCGACGCCCTGCCCGGGCCTGCCTATGTGCGGGCGTTCCTGCGCGACTACGCCGAGCAGCTCGGCCTCGACCCGCAGGAGCTCGTCGCCGAGCTGAACGCCCGCCCCGACCTGGCCGAGGACGTCGTGGTGATGCCGCCGCGGCGGGTGGCGCCGGTGCCGCTGCTCGACCGCCGGGCGCGGATCGTCCTGTGGGTCGCCGCGGCCGTCATCCTGGCGCTCGTCGCCGCCGTGGCCGTTGCGATCCTCGCGTCGCGCGGCTCGTCGTCCGGCGCGCCCGCCCCGCCTCCGGCGGGGAAGACGGGGACCACCGCCCCTGCGGGATCGAGCACGACGCCCGTGACGACGGGCGCCACCGGCCCGGCGACACCGCCGTCGGCCGGGCCCGCGCCGCTCGTGCTGGTCGCAAGCGGCGGCGACGTGTGGCTCTCGGTGCGGGCCGGATCGGCCACGGGCACGGTGCTCTTCCAGAACACGCTGGCGGCGGGGCGGCACCTGCGCTTCGCCCGCAGGCGGCTGTGGGTGCGGGTCGGGGCGCCGTGGAATCTCACGCTCGCGGCCGCCGGGAAGCGGCTTCCGATGCCGCTTTCGGCGACGGGCGACATGCTCGTGACCGCCGCCGGCGCCCGCGCCGCCGCCTGAAACACGGTTGTCTCGCGACCATCTAGGCTGCTGCCGTGCGACGACCCGACCGGGCCGACGGCATGCTGATTCTCGCCAACGTGCTGTGGAGCCTGAACTACGCCACCACCAAGTACGCGTTCGAGCGCTGGAACCCGCTCGCCTTCTCCGGCCTGCGGTTCACGCTCGCCGGGCTGGGGATGGCGGCCCTCGTCGGATACCGCGAGCGCGGCCTCGGCGTCGCCCGGCGCGACGTGCCGCGGGTCGTCCTGGCCGGTGCGACCGGCATCTTCCTGAACCAGCTCACGTTCAACTACGCGCTCGACTACACCGCGGCGGCGAATGTCGCCCTGATCCTGGGCGCGGCGCCCGCGTTCACGGCCGCGTTCGCGGTGGCGCTCGGGCACGAGCGGGTGCGGCCGGTGCACTGGCTCGCGCTGGGCGTGTCGCTCGCGGGCGTCGCGCTCGTCGTCCAGGGCGGCGCGGGGGTGGAGGGGTTCAGCCTCAAGGGCGACATCCTCGCCATCGGCGCGGCCCTCACCTGGGCGGCCTACTCCGTCATGCTGCGGCCGCTCTTCGGCCGCTACAGCGCGATGCGGCTCTCGACGCTCATGATCATCGTCGGCGCGGTGATGATGGCGCCGATCTCGATCGTCCAGCTCCAGCGGCAGGACTTCGCCAGCCTGGGGGCGTTGGACTGGGGGGCGCTGGCGTACTCGACGATCTTCCCGCTGATTGTCACGAACGTGCTCTATTTCGCCGCGCTCCCGCGCGTGGGGGCGGCCCGGGCGACCCTCTTCATGTACCTGCAGCCGTTCCTGGGCGCGCTCTTCGCCGCCATCCTGCTCGGCGAGGAGATCGGCCCGCTCCAGATCGCGGGCGGCGCGGTCATCGTCGGCGGGGTCGCGCTGGGGCGGACGGCGCGTGTCCGCCGCCGCCGCGACCCCGGGCTCGAGCTGCTCGAGCTCGAGCCGCCGGCCGAGCCGTCGTAGGGGCGCGAGAATCGGGGACTGTCCCCGCCTGACGGGGACAGTCCCCCGTCGGGACCCCTCCGCGGCGCGGCGGCGATCCGGCGTATGCTCATCTCCGTGGCAGCACCCGCGGTCACCACTGTTCCCGACCGCCGTCTGATGGCGCGGCTGCACGCCGCCGAGCGCCAGCAGATGGACAACCTGTGCGGGTGCTTCTGGGCCAGCCTCGCGCTGCGGGCCGCGGGCATCGACGCCGACCAGGAGGCGGTCGCGATCGAGGCGGGCGCGATCCTGCCCGGCGGCGACCCGCTCACGCATGTCGCCCCCGGCGCAACGCCGCGCAACGACTACCGCGTCGAGCTGCCGATGGCAGCAGATCCGGCCACGGCCGGCACCGCCGCGCCCCCGCTGGCCGCGGCGATCGGCCGCATCTCGGGCGGGTCGCTCGAGGCGATCGAGGTGGCCGGGCCGTGGTCGGGCGAGACCGTCACCGCGCTGCTCGACATCGCCGGCCCGGCGGCGGTCCTGATCGCGAACCTGCGCACGGGGCTCCTGTGGGGCTCGCGGCCCGACCCCGGCGTCGTCCTCGACCACCTGAGCGGCGGCGAGCCCGAGCCGCCCCCGGCCGACTGGGATGTCGGCCACTTCGTCGAGCTGGCGACGATCGTGCGTGGGTCAGGCGGGTCGCTCGTCGTCGTCCGCGACACCTACCAGGAGCTCGGCCTCGCGGCGCACCACGTGCAGCCACCCGAGCGCGTCGCCGCCGCGCTCCGGCGCGACGACGGGAGCGAGGGCGGCGTTCTCGCCGTGTGCGCGTCGGCGGCCGCGGACGGCCTGCGCGACCGGCTGCGCGGCGCCGGCCTCGAGCTGCGCGGCTGGGACAACGGCACACCCGTGGCGACCCAACAGGGCTGACGGGGGCCGCGGTGCGCGCGGTGGTGATCGAGCGGAACGGCGGCCCCGAGGTGCTCGAGCCGCGCGAGTGGCCCGAGCCGGAGGCGGGCCCGGGCGAGGTGCTCGTCGCCGTCGAGGCCGCGGGCGTGAACTTCCGGGATGTCTACGAGCGCCGCGGTGGCTACGGCACCCCGCCGCCGCTCGTGGCCGGCGCCGAGGGCGCCGGCACCGTCGTCACCGCCGGCCCGGGCGTGACCGAGGTCGCGCCCGGCGACCGGGTCGCCTGGACGAGCGCCACCGGCAGCTATGCGGAGCGCGTGATCGTGAAGGCCGATCGCGCCGTCCCCGTCCCGGATGCGACCGGCTCGGAGCTCGCGGCGGCGGTGCTCCTTCAGGGGATGACGGCGCACTACCTGGCGACCTCGACGTACCCGATCCGGCGCGGCGACGCCGTCCTCGTGCACGCGGCGGCGGGCGGCGTCGGCCTGCTCCTGACGCAGATCGCGACGATGCGCGGCGCACGCGTGATCGCGACGGCGTCGACCGAGGAGAAGCGGGCGCTCGCCCGCGACCACGGCGCCGACGAGGCGATCGCCTACGACGGGTTCGCCGAGGCCGTGCACGCGCTCACCGGCGGCGCCGGCGTGCACGCCGTCTACGACGGGGTCGGGCGGGACACGTTCGACGACGGCCTCGCGGCCCTGCGGCCGCGGGGCACGATGGCGCTCTACGGATACGCCGGCGGCGAGCCCGAGCCGCTGGTGCTCGACCGCCTCGGCGGCGGCCGGTCGCTGTTCGTGACCCGGCCGACGCTGCCGGCCTACACGGCGACGCGCGACGACCTGCTGGCACGGGCCGAGCAGGTGCTCGAGTGGGTCGGCGCCGGGAAGCTGCGCGTCCGGATCGGCGGTCGCTACGCCCTCGACGACGCCCGCCGCGCCCACGAGGATCTCGAGTCGCGGGCGACGACGGGCAAGCTCCTGCTCATCCCTCCGGCGCAAGCGCGCGCATGACCCAGACCGCGAGGACGCGCGCGCACGCGGCGACCTCCTCGAGCGGCACCTGCTCGTCGATCGAGTGGGCGTACTCGGGGTCGCCCGGGCCGTAGAGCACGGTCGGCGTCGCGCCGTGGTCGATCAGGAGGCGCGCGTCGGAGCCGTAGGGGACGCCGACGAACGCCGGCAGCCGGCCGCGCACGTCGCGGGCGGCCTCGCCGACCGCCCACGGCAGGGGATGGTCGGAGGGCACGGCGGCTGCGGCGAACCGCCCACCGGTGATCTGCACCTCGACCGGGTGCTCGCGCAGCCACTCGTCGCCGGCGCAGGCCTTGGCAACGACCGCGCGCAGCTCCTCCTCGGCCTCGGCCGTGGTCTGGCCGACGCGGACGCCGAAGCGGCCCTCGGCCACCAGGCGCTCGGGCACGGTCGACGACCACTCGCCGGCGCTGACGCGGCCGATGGACGTGGGGTAGGGCAGGCCCAGGTCGCGCATGGACTGCATCCGCTCGGCGGCGTTGCGCTCCTCCTCGTTGCGGGCCAGCGCCTCCATCACCGGGACGAGCTTCTCGAGCGCCGACACGCCCCGGCGGCGGAACGCCGCATGCGCGGGCCGGCCGGCGACGGTGAGCGTGAACGTGATCGCGCCCGCCTGCGCCGTCACGATCTCGAGCCGCGTCGGCTCGGTGATGACGGCCCAGTCGCCGGTGCACCCGGCCCGGATCGCCGCGAGCATGCCCGCGCCGCCGTCCTCCTCGCCGGGAACGGTGACGAGCATCGCCTCGCCGCCCAGCTCGACCTCCGCCTCGACGATCGCCCGCAGGGCGGCCAGGCCGGCGACCACGCCCGCCTTCATGTCGCACGCGCCGCGGCCGTAGAGGACCCCGTCGGCGATGCGCGGCTGGAACGGCGGCGACGTCCACGCCAGCTCGTCGCCCGCGCTGACGACGTCGACGTGGCCGGCGATCAGGACACGCCGGCCGGCCGCGTCGCCCGTCAGCCTGCCGGTCACGACCGGGTGCGACTCGCGCGCGACCTCGACGCCGGGGAAGTCGGGGTCGGCGGCCAGGTCGATCGCGGGCGTGTCCACCCGCTCGACGTCGAGGCCGGCCGTCGTCATCCGCAGCGCGACCTCGGTCTGCACCTCGCCCTCGGCCCCGGTCAGGCTGGGGATCGCGACGAGCGCCGCCAGGTCGTCGGCGACGCGGTCGCGGTCGACGCTGGCGACGACGGCCAGCTCGGCCGGGGACAGGTTCTTCATCCGCGCAGGAGCGGGCGGGTGATGCAGGTCGGGCCGCCGGACCCGTTGATGCAGACCTCGGTGCCCGGGAACGTGTGCACCTCGCACCCGCGGTCGACCAGCGCCCGCTGCGTGACCGTGTTGCCCTCGACCATGACCACGACGCCGGGCCGCACGGCGAGGATGTTGCAGCCCTGGGTGACGAGCTCCTCCTCGGGCACGGGCACGAGGTCGACGCCGTGCTCGCCGAGCAGCTCGTAGAGCCCGGCGGGAAGCTGGGGCAGGAAGACGGCGGCGAGGTCGTCGGCGACCGGCGAGACGACCGAGAGCAGGTGCAGGCACTCGGCCGGCCCGTTCGCGTAGGGGACGTCGAAGACGTGCACCTCGCCGCCGACCAGCCCGGTCAGGCGGCGGGCGCCGGCAGCGTTCGTCCGCAGCGAGCGGCCGATGCAGAAGACGTCCGGCCGCAGCCAGAAGGTGTCGCCGCCGTCGGCGGTCTCCGGCGCCTCGAGCCGGCCGAGGATCGGGATGTCGTGCTCCCCGGCCCAGCCGGCGAGGGCGGACTCCTCGCCCTGGCGGTTGGCCTTGCCGGGCCGCAGCGCGATCATGCCGCGGTCGGTGACGAGGGCGGGGTCGTACGTGTAGACGAGGTCGGGGCTGGCGGTCTCGGTCTCGAGCTCGTGCACGGCGACGCCGAGGCCGGTCAGGATCGTGCAGAACGCGTCGTGCTGGCGCTGGGCCTCGGCCAGGTCGACGGGGTGCAGGAACCCGTGCGCCGGGTTCTCGTGGGCGCTTCCGAAGGCGGCGCCGGGGCGCTTGACGAGCACCTCCCGGAGCGGCGCGGTCATGCTCTGGGCGCCGAAACGGCGCGTGCTGGGTGCGGCGATGTCTGCCATGCGGCAAGACTAGATGATTGATTCCACGCCGCCGCGCGCCTGGACGTCAGGCTGTTGGCGGGGGTTCGGGTCGTTGGTGGGGCTGCGGCTGCGAACCGTCGCATCGCATCGTCCTCGGTCGCGCCCATAGTTCACCCACTATGGACGCTCCCTGCGTCCTTGCGCTGCTCGGTTCGCAGCCACCCAGGACATCACGGGGCGTGAAATCACTCATCTAGATGGTTTGGGCCGAAATCTCCGCGGGTGTGTGGACATGATTGTGTGAGAAGCGCCACCAGACGTTCCGGAGGATGACCCTGGATTCGAGCCCAACACGCGAGGCGCGGTTCACCCGCCTCTACGAGGAGCACCACGAGACCGTCCGCCGCTACGTCTGGCGGCGCGATCCCGGCCTCGTCGACGACGTCGTGGCCGAGACGTTCCTGGTTGCGTGGCGGCGGCTCGACGACGTGCCCGAGCAGGCGGTGCCGTGGCTGATCGGCGTGGCCCGCAACGTGCGCCGCAACGAGCGCCGCGGTGCCCGCCGCCAGCAGGCGGTGAGCATGCGTCTCGCCGATGCCGTGCCGGCACTCGCCGGGCTCGACGCACCCCCCGAGGCTGCGGCCGTCGAGGCGGGCCTGCGCAGACTCACGGCGCGCGATCGCGAGGTGCTGCTGCTCGCCGTGTGGGACGACCTCGACCGGGCCGCGATCGCCGCAGTGCTCGGCTGCTCGAAGGCCAACGCCAGCCTGCGCCTCCACCGCGCCCGCCGCCGCCTTGCGGCCGCCCTTCGCCACATCGATACCGACGCCAACCCCGGCATCGCGTTCGCCGACTCCCGGAGGTCATGATGGCCCGCTCCGACACCCTTGACAGGCTGCGCCGGCTCGACCCGGCGCGCACCATCGCCCCGGCCGATGCGCATACCCGGGAGGCGCTGCGGCGCCGGATCGTGTCCGTGCCCATCCGCACGTCCGCACGCCGACCGCAAGGGCGCCGCGCGGCGGTGCTGGTCGCCGTCGCCGTGACGCTGCTCGCCGTCGGCATCGGCGCGGCCTGGGCATCCGGCGTCCTCGGCCCCGTCGCGCTCTTCCGGGCCAATTCCGCCTATGACGACCCCAGCGCGGGTCAGCTCTGGCACCAGCACGTGATCCCGGCGTCGGTCTTCAAGGCCGCGACGATCCGTATCCCGCACGTCGGCCCGGTGCAGTTCTGGTTCGGGCGCACCCGGACGCACGGCTGGTGCGGCGCCCTGCGGCTGCCGAGCGGAGATTGGGTGGGCACCGGCCGCGACCCGCTCGACGCCGGCGGCACCGTACCCGGCTGCGCGCCCACGCGCTCACAGATCAACAAGGAGAGCCGGGTCTTCGTGATCAACGGCTTCGACTACCAGGAGGGCGACGTCGACGCCACCGGCCGGGGCGGGGCGTTCTGGCGGATCGAGTACGGCCTCATCACGATCCGTGGGGCGATCCGCGTGGCCGACCGGGTGTCGGGCCGAAGCGCCCCGATCGCGCGCGGCGGCGCCTTTGCGCTCGCGCTGCCCTTCCCGGACGGGGATGCCTCGCCGATGCAGCTCGTGGCCTACGACGCGGAGGGCAAGGTGGTGGGCGACGCCGGCGGCGTGCCGTGAGCGGCGATCCGCCCGAGTACACTCCCCGCCGTGTCGGAGGAACACGACTACCGGGCCGAGTACAACGAGGCCGTGCGCCGGGCGATCGCCGGCGACGTCGGTGTGTACCGCGATTTCGACCGCCACCGTCAGGAGACCGTCTGGCGGCTCCTCTCGAGCGACCGCCAGGCGCTCCTGCGTTTCTGCCAGCGCCAGGGCATCTCCGTCGGCAAGATGGAGACGATGCAGACGCTCAAGAGCCCGAAGCCCCTCCTGCAGCTGATCGCGCACGGCCACGATGCCGATACGGTCGCCCGCTGGGCGCGGCGCGGGTAGTGCCTGACCTGATCGTCGTCGACTTCGACGGCACGATCACCGAGCGCGACACCCTCGACGACGTCCTCGAGCAGTACGCCCCGGAGGCGTACGAGGAGGCCGAGCGCGGGCTCTCCGAGGGCCGCCTGACGCTGCGCGAGTGCATGGCGATGGAGTTCGCGCCGGTGCGCGGCGACCAGGCGACGATCGTCGCGGATGCCGTCCGCGCCGCGGTGGTGCGGCCCGGGTTCGGCGAGTTCGTGCGCGCCGCCGAGGCGGCCGGCCACCAGCTCGTCGTCGTCTCGGGCGGATTCGAGTCGATCATCCGCCCCGTGCTCGCCCGCGAGGGCGCCGGCCACCTGCCCGTGTACGCACACGAGGCCCGCTTCACCGCCGACGGCACCTCCGTCGAGTTCCGCCACTGGGAGGACTGCGACGTGTGCGGCGAGGAGTGCAAGCGCTCGATCGTCGCCGGCCTGCGCGACGGCCGCCGCGTCGTCTACATCGGCGACGGCTACTCCGACCGCTGCGCCGCGGTCGCCGCCGACCGCCGCTTCGCCCGCCGCTTCCTGGCCGAGGATCTCGACCGCATGGGGCTCACCTACACCCCGTTCGACGACTTCCACATCGTGCGCCGGGCCCTGCTCGGCCCGTAGCCCTGCGCGGACCCGCCGGAAGGGTCAGCCCCTCCCGGCGGGCCTCCACGCCGATCCGGCTAGTCGCCGGAGGCCAGGCCGGCCTCGATCCGCTCGAGCTCCTCCTCGGAGCCCATGCGCACCGGGCCCTTGAACCAGTTCTTCGCCGAGATGATCCACCATCCGCCGAAGAACAGGAACGCCGCCCCCACCGTCAGCGGGGCGTAGTTCACGTCGATCCAGTTCACGTCGAACAGGTAGTGGTTGCCCGTCGCCTTCCCCGGGATGCCGTCCGGGAAGAGCGGGAGCAGGAACAGGATGCAGATGAGCGCGATCCACAGGATCGCCAGCGGGTCGATCCACTTGTAGTGCTTCCCGAGATGCCAGGCGCCACGCTCGAAGCTCTCCTTCTTGCGGTAGCGCAGGATCACGGGCAGCACGAACGCGATGTAGAGGCCGATCACCGCGATCGACGTCCCCACCGCGTAGCCGACGATCGGGTTCTTCAGCGTCGGCAGCATCAGGGCCCATGAGAGGAAGCAGATCGCCCAGATCGAGTTCACGGGCACGCGCTCCTTGGCGGACACCTTGCGCCACAGCTGGTGTCCGGGGATGGCACGGTCGCGCGAGAACGCGAACATCATCCGCGAGGCGGATGTGACCGATGCGAGGCCGCAGAAGAACTGGGCGACGCACGCGATCACGAGCAGGAACTCCGCCCACTTGGTGCTCATCGCGTTCTGCCAGATGTACTGCACCGCGAACCCGTACTGGAGCGCCGTGTTTGCCACGGGGCCCGGGATCGCGAACGTGACCGCGACGAGCAGGATGAACCCGAAGATCACCGACACGACGACCGACATGACCATGCCGATCGCAGCCGACCGGGACGCGTTGCGCGTCTCCTCGCTCATGTGGGCCGAGGCGTCATACCCCGTGATGGTGTACTGGGCCATGAGCAACCCCAGCCCGAACGCGAACCAGAACACCGGGTTCGAGAACCCGTGCCCCTGGAATCCGGAGAAGTTCTCCGTGTCGGTGAACACGAAGCTGAGCGACTTGTGGTGCTCGGGGACCACGATGAGGACAACGACGATCACGAGCACCCCGGCCATGTGCCACCAGGCCGAGATGTTGTTGATCATGGCCAGCCACCGCGGGATGAACGTGTTGATGAGCCCGTGCAGGGCCACGATCACCGTATAGGTCAGGAACACGTGGCCCTTGCTCAGCGAGTAGCCGAACCACAGGTTCATCAGCGACGAGATGAACGTCGCGGCGCCGAAGTCGATGGCGGCGGTGACGGCGATCTGGCCGACGAGGTTGAACCAGCCCGTGAACCAGCCCCACGCGGGGCTGCCGAGCCGCGACGACCAGTAGTAGAGGCCGCCCGCGGTCGGGTAGGTCGAGGCGATCTCGCCCATCGCGAGCGCGACGAGGATGCAGAAGCCGCCAACGAGGAGCCATCCCCAGGTGACGGCGACCGGGCCGCCCCAGCCGATCGCGATGTAGTACGACGTGAGGCAGCCCGCGAGGATGGAGATGATGGTGAACGAGATCGCAAAGTTGGAGAACCCGCCCCATCCGCGCAGGAGCTCCTGGGCATACCCCAGCCGATGCAGGGTCTGCTCGTCCTCCGACAGCTGCTGAGACGCGGTGGGAGACCCTCCACCGGCTCCCGGATCGACGCTCATTCGCCCTCCTTTGGGGGTCGATTAGTTCTGCGCGACACTAGACCCTGGGCCGGTCGGAGTAAAGCGAGCGGACGGGCCGGCGGTCGGGCCTCAGGCGGCGCTGCGGGCGCGCGTGGCGGCGATCTCGGCGAAGCGCTCGGCCATGCCCCGGCCGATCGCCTCGTGCCGCTCCAGATTGCGGTCGAGGTCGGCCATGTACCGCTCCTGGGTGTAGCCGGCGGCCGCGAGGTCCTCGCCGCCCCAGCGCGCCCACGCGAGCAGGATGTCGCGCGTGACCTCGATGTGGAACTGCGTCCCCCAGGCGGTCTCGCCGAGCCGGAACGCCTGCAGACAGGTGCTGTTCCGGCCGAGCTCGATCGCGCCCGGCGGCAGCTCGCACGCGTAGCGGTGCCACTGCATCGCCATGAACGAGCCCGGCACGTCGGCCAGCACCGGGTCGGCCGAGGCGGCCGCGTTCGTGGAGACCTCGACCCACCCGACCTCCGCCGGCTCGCAGCGGTAGACGTTGCCGCCGGCGGCGTTCGTGAGCAGCTGGGCGCCCAGGCACAGGCCGATCACCGGCACGCCGTCGCGCAGCGCCTCGCCGAGCAGGGCGATCTGGGGGTCGATCCAGGGGTAGATGTCGCGCTCGTGGGTGTTCGCGGTGCCGCCGCAGGAGATGACCGCGTCGTAGCCCGAGAGCGTGTCCGGGAGCGGGGTCTGGGCGGTGTCGACGGAGTCGATCACGAAGCCGCGGCTCTCGAGCGGCGGCAGGAAGAGCCCGCCGGGGCCGCTCGGCTCGTTCACGATGTGGAGCGCGCGCAGGCTCATCCGCCCTCGGCGATCCTGGCCGCGTCGCGATAGGGCGCCTGCTCCCGCCGGATCAGGTCGGGGTTCGTCCCGAGGGCGTGGGCGAGCTCGAGGGTGAGCAGCTGGAGCGGCATCGCCGCCCCCAGCAGCGCGGCGGCGGCCGCGGGCAGCCCGTCCGCCTCGGGCACGGCGAGGACGCCGGCCGGAGCCAGGTCGGCCAGGCCGGGGTCGGTCGTGATCGCCGCGCAGGCGATCCCGATCCGGGCGCACGCCTGGAGGGCGAGCCGGGCGCGGGCGGTGCGCGCGCGGCTGGAGCGGCGGTCGCACAGGACGAGGACGACGCCGGTGGTCTCGTCGGTGGCCGGCAGATGCCCGTGGAGCAGCGTTTCCAGATTGCGCATCGCCGTCGGCAGGTGGCAGGCCTCCTCGATCTTCAGCGTCAGCTCACGCGCGCTCGTGCGGTCGGCGCCGCCTCCTACGATCAGGAGCCGGGAGCAGCTATGCAGGCGCCCGGCGGCGGCCCTGGCCCCGTCGCGGGTCTCGAGGCCCGCGGCGACGAGGCGGCCGGCGGCGGCAGCGTCGGCGTCGCCGCCCGATGCGGCCGCCGCGAGGGCGTAGCCGGCCGAGAGCGGGGAGATGTACCCGACCGTGTGGCACCAGGACCGGTCGACCTCGGGCGTCGCCAGCACGGCGTCGGCGTGCCGGGTCGACTCCGACTCGGGGCGGGCGGTGATGAGCCCGGTGGCCGACCCGTTGGCGCGGGCCGCCGTGAGCGCCTGGACCGTGGCCCAGGTGCCGCCCTCGTGCGAGACGCCGATCACGGCCCCGCCCGTCTGCGGCTCGAGCGCGGCCTCGAGGCCGTCACGCGTGAGCGCGGAGATCCCCGCCTCGCGCAGCATCTCGGCCACGCCCAGCGCCCCGTGCTCGCTGGTGCCGCAGCCGACGACCGCCAGAGGCCCGGGACCCTTGCAGAGCAGGGCCAGCGCGGAGGGATCGCAGGAGCCGACGATCCGCTCGACCAGGGCGGGCTCGCCCTCGATCATCTCCTGCATCACCCACGGCGGCGCCTCGCGCAGCTCGGGGAAGTGGGCCGGGTCGTACCAGGCGTCCGTCATGTCAAGATCGTCCCTTCGTCGGCGTGGGCGGGCTCGAGCCGTCCGCCCAGGTGCTCCGCCAGGAACTCCTCGGCGGCGGCGTGGAACGCCAGGTTGTTCTCGGGCTTGCGGAATCCGTGGCCCTCGTCCTCGAACACGAGGTAGCGGTTGGGGATGCCGCGCTCGGTCATCGCCGCCACGATCTGCTCGGACTCCTCCTTCTTCACCCGCGGGTCGTTCGCCCCCTGAGCGATCAGCATCGGGATGCGGATGGCGTCGACGCGCGAGAGCGGCGACCGCGACCACAGGAAGTCGGGCTCGGTCTCGGGGTTTCCGACCCGCTGGTGGAACTGGGCCACGAGCGGCGCCCAGTAGGGCGGGATGCTGCGGATCAGCGTGCGCAGGTCGGACGGGCCGACCACATCGATCGCGCAGCGGAAGGTGTCGGGCGAGAACGTGGCGCCGACCAGCGCGGCGTAGCCGCCGTAGGAGCCGCCGTAGATGGCGATCCGCTCGGGATCGGCATAGCCCTGCTCGACGACCCAGGCGACCGCGTCCAGCAGGTCGTCGTGCATGCGCGCGCCCCACTCGCGGTCGCCGGCGTTCAGGAAGCTCTTGCCGTAGCCGGTCGAGCCGCGGTAGTTCACCTGCACGCACAGGTAGCCGCGGTTCGCGAGCCACTGCGGGTCGGGGCTGAAGCCCCACTCGTCGCGCGCCCACGGGCCGCCGTGGACGAAGAGCACGGTCGCGACCCGGGAGCGGTCGGAGCCGGGCGGGAAGGTCAGGTAGCCGTGCACGTCGAGCCCGTCGCGCGACGTGAACGAGAACGGCTCCATCGCCGCGAGCGTGTACGCCTGGAGGTCGGGCTTGTGCGCGAAGAGGAATGTCGCCTCGCCGGTCGAGCGGTCGAAGGCGTAGTACGAGACGGGGCCGTCGTCGGCCGTGAACCCGAGGATCCAGATCCGGTCGGCGTGGTCGCGGCCGTTGAAGTGCAGGTCGCCGGGGTGCAGCGCCCGCATCGCGTCGACGTCGGCGCGGAGCGCGTCGTCGAGCACGACGTGGTCGGCCCGCTCGCGCGTGAAGGTGACCACCTGCACCTCGTGCGTGGCGGGGTCGATCTCGACGTCGGACACGTCGTAGATCGGGTCCTCGGCCAGCACCTCGAAGTCGCCGGTCTCGACGTCCATGCGCAGGAGCCGGGCCGCGTTCACCCCCTTGGAGGTGATCAGATGGACGCCGGCACCGTCGTGCGTGAAGCCGGCGACGTCGGTCGTGATCGCGTCCTCCGGCCCGACCGCGAGCAGCGTGCGGTACTCGCCGGACGCCGGGTCGCCGACGCGGATCTCGGCGCCGCCGTCGGGCAGGAAGGCGATGCCGCCGCGGATCCGCAGCTGCCGGTCGACCAGCCAGCTCGCGAAGCCGGGGTTCTTCGCCACGAGCTCGAGCGACCCGTCGCGGAGGTCGAGCATGTAGGCGTCGTGCAGCTCCGGGTTGTCGCGGTTCAGCCCGACCAGGATCAGGTGGGGCTGGTCGCGGTCGGCGGCCAGGATGCGGGCCTGGACGCCGTCGAACGGGGTCACGTCGACGTCGCGTGCCCTCGTCCGGGTCGACCAGGTGCAGGTGCCAGTTCTCGTCGCCGCCGGTGTCCTGCGGGTAGACGATGTGGCGGTTGTCCATGGCCCAGGCGAAGCCGCGCACGCCCCGCTCGCGGTCGTGCGAGACCTGCGTCGCGCCCTCGCCGCCGAGCGGCCCGACCCACACGTTCAGGATGCCGTCCGCGGGGGCGATGTGGGCGAGGCGCGTGCCGTCGGGCGAGATCGCCGGGGCCATGCGCTCCGGGTTTCCGAACAGGACGTCGCGGGGGATCAGATCGACCATCTGGCCCGCGATTGTATCCAGGGGCCGCCGTCGGCCGGCGCCCATAGTATGCGCCAATGGATCCGCGCCCGATCGGGATGTTCGACTCCGGCGTCGGCGGGCTGACGGTGCTGCACGAGTGCCTGGTCACGCTCCCGCACGAGGACTTCGTCTACTTCGGCGACTCGTCGCCCGACCGCTTCCCGTACGGGCCGAAGCCGGCCGCGACCATCCGCCGCTTCGCCCACGAGGTCGCCACCCACCTGGCGGCGCTGGACACGAAGCTCGTCGTCGTGGCCTGCAACGCCGCCACCTCGGCGGCGCTGCCCGAGCTGCAGCGCGAGTTCGCCGTGCCGCTGATCGGCGTGATCACGCCCGAGGCCCGCGCGGCGGTGCAGGTGACGCGCAACCGCCGCGTCGGCGTGATGGCCACCCAGGCGACGGTGACGAGCGGCCGCTACCCGGCGGCGGTGCACGCGCTGGACGCCGGCATCGAGGTCACCCAGGTGGCCTGCCCGGAGCTCGTCCCGCTGATCCAGAGCGGCGACACCCACGGCCACGACCTGCACGAGGCGGCCAAGACGTACGCGGCGCCGCTGAAGCTGGCCGGCGCCGACACGGTCATCCTCGGCTGCACCCACTACCCGCTGATCCGCCAGATGCTGCAGCGCATCTTCGGCCGCGAGGTCACGCTGATCACGTCGGCCGAGGAGATCGCGCACGAGGTGGCCGAGACGATCGCCCGTCGCGGCGTCGGCAACGAGCCCGCCCGTGAGGGCGACTACCGCTTCCTCTGCACCGGCGACCCGGCGGCCTTCCGCGAGGTGGCGGGGCGGTTTCTGCAGCTGCCGCTGACGGCGGTCGAGCGTGTCGACGCGGCCAGCCTGCGGGTGGCGGCATGAGCCGTGCCGACGGCCGCGCGGCCGACGAGCTGCGGCCGGTCGAGATCGAGCTCGACTTCATCCCGTCGGCCTCGGGATCGGCGCTGTTCCGCATCGGCTCGACACGGCTCATCTGCACCGCGATGGTGGAGGAGTCCGTGCCGCCGTGGATGCGCGGCCGCGGCACCGGCTGGGTCACGTCGGAGTACGGCATGCTGCCGGGCTCGACGTCGGAGCGGAAGTCGCGCGACGCCAGCCGCGGCCGGGTCGACGGGCGCACGGTCGAGATCCAGCGCCTGGTGGGGCGGTCGCTGCGCTCCGTCGTCGACTTCAAGGCCCTCGGCGAGCGCACGGCGTGGATCGACTGCGACGTCATCCAGGCCGACGGCGGCACCCGCTGCGCGGCCATCTGCGGCGGCTACGTGGCGCTGCACCTGGCCCTCTCGCGGCTCGTCGGGCGAGGCATGCTCGAACGCGTGCCCCTGCGCGACTCGGTGGCCGCGGTGTCGGTGGGGATCGTCGACTCCGAGCCGCTGCTCGACCTGCCGTACGCCGAGGACAGCCGCGCCGAGGTGGACATGAACGTCGTCATGACCGGGTCGGGCGAGCTGATCGAGGTGCAGGCGACGGCCGAGAAGACGCCGTTCGGGCGGGCCTCGCTCGACCGCCTGCTGGAGCTGGCCGCCGGCGGCATCGAGGCGATCGGCAGCGAGCAGGCCCGGGTGCTGCGGGAGGCGTGAGCGGCCGCCGGATCGTGCTCGCGTCCGGGAACGCGCACAAGGCCGTCGAGCTGGCGCGGGTGCTCCCGGGCTGGGATGTGCAGCCGTTCGGCGGCGGGCTGCCGGAGGAGACGGGCGCGACCTTCCTCGACAACGCGCTGCTGAAGGCCCGGCACGTGCACGCGGCGATCGGCGGCGCCGACTGGGTGCTCGCCGACGACTCCGGCATCGAGGCGGCGGCGCTGGGAGGCGTGCCCGGCGTGCGCTCGGCCCGCTACGCCGGCGAGGCCGCGACCGACGAGCAGAACCTGCAGAAGCTGCTCGCCGCGCTCGAGGGCCGGGACGATCGCCGCGTCCGCTACGTCGCCGAGCTCGTGGCGATCGCGCCCGGCGGGGCGGAGCTGCACGCGCGCGGCGAGCTGACCGGGACGCTGGCCGCCGAGCCGCGGGGGACGGGCGGCTTCGGCTACGACCCGGCGTTCGTGCCGGACGGCGAGACGCGCACCGTCGCCGAGATGGCGCCCGGGGAGAAGGACGCGATGTCCCACCGCTCCCGCGCCGCCGCCGCGCTCCGCCCCCAGCTGCCTGACTAACCGGTGCCAGGCACCGGGTATTCACGCTGCGCGCGCGGCCTGCGCCGCTGCGGCTCTGGGCGCGGGCGTAGGTGAGGCCGTCCGTCTGCCGCCGGGGACTGTCCCCGGGGACTGTCCCCGGCTTGGTGGCAGGGCCCCGCGCGCTCACGCGAGCCCTTCGAGCTCCTGCTCGGTCGGCTGCCGGCGCGACCAGTGCCACCAGTTGATCTCGGCCCCGAGCACGATGATGTTCGCCATCAGGTACAGCCACACGAGCAGCAGCACGAGCCCGCCGAAGGCGCGCAGCGTGAGCAGCTGGTCGGAGAAGCGCAGGTAGAGCGAGAGGCCCGAGAACAGCGCCTGGAAGAGCACCGTCCCGATCAGCGCGCCCGGCCAGACGTCGGCGAGGTGCAGCTCCACGTTGGTCAGGTAGCGGTAGACCGCGATCAGGAACAGGAAGATCCCCACGGTCGTCGCGGCCAGGGTGGCGACGAACGGGATCAGCTCTCAGGTCGATCAGGTGGGGCGCGTGGCGGTGGTACCAGCCGGTGGCCGCCGTGGTCACGAGCAGCGACGTGAAGAGCACGAGCAGCGAGATCGTCACGAGCACGAACGTGACCCACTTCTGGTGCAGGAACGTGCGGTTCTGGACGCCGAACACGATGTTCAGGGCAGACTCGAGGGCCGAGTAGAACCCGAGCGTGCCCCAGACCAGGCCGAAGACGCCGATCGCCCCGAGCGTCCCCGCGTCGCGCTGGATCGCCCGGACGGTGCTGAGCAGGTCGCGGGCCGACTGGCCCGGGAGGATGTGGGCCAGCTCACGAATCAGGTACGAGCTCGGCGAGACGTGGCCGGCGAAGCCGAGCAGCGATGCCATCAGGAACAGGAAGGGCACCAGCGAGAGCAGCGCGTAGTAGGCGACCATCGCGGCCAGGTGCGGGCCCCGGTCGCGCAGGTACTTGGAGAGGATGGGATGCCCGAACTCCGCGACCGTCCGCAGCGGATGCAGCACCATCCTCGGGGTGTTCGTCGCCATCGGCGGTGAGAATATCGGCATGTGCTAGGTTCAACCCCATGGACGCAGCCGCTGCGATCGACGAGCTCCGCAGCCTCTCGACCCAGATCGAGGTGATCATGGTGGCCGGCAGGGACGGCTCGGTGACGGCCTCGACGGTCGCCGGCGAACGGGCCGACCGGCTCGGCGGGCTCGCCCGCGACCTGGTCGCGGGGGCGGACGGAGTCCGCGGCGATCTCGGCCGCGACGCGCTCTCTCAGCTCCAGGCGGCGACGCCGGACGGAAGCGTGTTCGTGGTGCTCGACGGGAAACGCATGGCGGTCGCGACGACGGGCGCCGACCCGACGGTGGGGCTCGTGTTCTACGACCTGAAGACGCTCCTGCGCCAGATCGGAGACGACGATGCGCCGGCGGCGGCCGAGCCGGCGGACGCGGGGGAGGGCGGCAATGCCTAGGCGCCGCATCCTGGTCGGCGCCCTGATCGGCGCCGGCTCCTTTGCGGGGACGATCTTCTACCGCCGCCGCAGTGCCCGCAACCGCACCCGCGTCGACCTCTACTTCGACGACGGCTCGATGCTCTCCCTGGCGACCGGGGCCCCCGACGCCGACCGTCTGCTCCCGATCGCGCGCGAGCTCCTGGCGGAAGCCGCGTGACGGCGTCCGGCCGGGCCGAGCTCGGCCGGAGGCTGGTGGATCGTGCGTACCTCGAGGGCGACTTCGTCCTCCGCTCGGGCCGGCGCAGCAGCTACTACCTGGACAAGTACCGCTTCGAGACCGACCCCGAGCTCCTGGCGGGCCTCGGCCGCGAGCTGGCCGAGATGGTGGCGGGCCACGCGCCGGGCGCGGCGCTCCTGGCGGGCCCCGAGCTGGGGGCGGTGCCGCTCGCGGCCGCGGCCTCGATCGAGACCGGCCTGCCGTTCGTGATCGTGCGAAAAGATACGAAGGAGTACGGCACGGGCAACCGGCTGGAGGGCGTCTGGGCGCCCGGGACGGCCGTCTGCGTGATCGAGGACGTGGTCACGTCGGGGGGTGCGCTGCTGTCTGCAATCGCGGCTCTCAGAGCCGAAAATCTCGACGTTTGTGCTGCAATTTCGGTGGTTGACCGTCAGGAAGGGGGCGCCGCGGCGATCGCCGCAGAAGGGGTGTCGTATGCCGCGCTCTACACGGTCGAATCGCTCGGCCTCGCGCCCACCCCTCAAACGGCCTGAAACCGGCTCCGGTAGAGCGATTGTGGCTGTCCGACCGTGGTGATAGGGTGTGGCCGCTTCACAGGTTCCCGGACCAACGACCCAGGAGGACACGTGACGAAGAGCGACTTTATCGACGCCGTTGCGACCAAGTCCGGTCTGTCCAAGAAGGACGCCGGCACGGCTCTCGACGCGGTGCTCGATTCCGTGAAGGACGCGCTCAAGAAGGGTGACGAGGTCACCTTCACCGGGTTTGGCAAGTTCAGCGTGCAGGCCCGCAAGGCCCGCATGGGCGTGAACCCGCGCAACCCGGGCCAGAAGGTCACCATTCCGGCGAGCAAGGTGCCGAAGTTCTCCGCCGGCAGCCAGCTGAAGGCCGCCGTCAAGCAGTAGGAACCTGCACGCCGGGCCGCCCGTTGCGCCGCGGGCGGCCCGGCGTTTCGCTTTGAGGGAGGGCGCCGGCGCAGGGCCATCCGCGCCGTATGCGAACATGTGTTCGTATGCGAGCCAACGGCGCCCAGCTCACGCTCGACGGCGGTAACCGCCTCCACGACCGCCTGGCCGAGGCCGGGCGGCCGCTCTCGACGGCCGACGCCGCCACGTGCCTCTTCGCCCTGCGCAGCGCCCCGGCGGCGCTCATGCGCCAGCTGGTCGACGAGGTCGTCCGCGCCGACGCCCGCTTCGCCTGGCGCTCCGGCGACGAGGTCGTCCTGGCCGAGTGGGAGGACGCGTCGGGCTCGCTCCTCGACGCGCCGCTCGAGCGGGCCGACTACGTCGTGTTCGATCTCGAGACCACCGGCACCCGTCCCGGCGAGTCGCGCATCGTCGAGGTGGGGGCGGTGCGGCTCTCGGCGCTCGCGCCCGTCGGGCGGCTCGAGCGCCTGGTCGACCCGGGCGTCCCCATCCCGCCGGCGATCACGGCGCTCACCGGCATCGCGCCGGCGCACGTCCGCGGCCGCCCCCGCATCGAGAGCGTCATCGCCGAGTTCCTGCGCTTCAGCGCGGGGGCGGTGCTCGTCGCGCACAACGCCCGCTTCGACGTCGGGTTCGTCGACGCCGAGCTGCGCCGCCTGCGCGGCGGGCGGCTGGCTGCGCCCGTCATCGACACCGTCGCCCTCGCCCGGCGCCTGGTCGGCGACCGGCTGCCGCGCATGGACCTGGCGACGCTGGCCGAGCGGTTCGACACCGAGGTGCGCCCGTGCCACCGCGCGCTCGCCGACGCCGAGGCCACGGCCGAGGTGCTCCTGCGGCTGCTCGGCCTCGCACAGGAGCGCGGCGCCGCCACGGTCGGCGAGGTGATCGGCCTGTGCGCGCCGGCGCGCAGGCGCGCCACGGGCCGGCGTGGCCTCGCCTCCGGCGTGCCGACCGGCCCGGGCGTCTACCTCTTCCGCGACGCGGCCGAGCGGGTGCTCTACGTCGGCAAGGCCACCGACCTGCGCGGACGGGTGCGGTCGTACTTCTCGGGACGGGCCCTGCGGGCGCAGGTCGAGCGCGCGGTCGAGGCGGCGGCCCGGGTCGAGACGCGCCCCCTGGGCTCGGAGTTCGAGGCCGCCCTGCTCGAGCTCGAGCTGATCGAGCGGCTGCGCCCGCCGGCCAACACGCGCGGGGCCGACCCCGACCGCGCCTGCTACCTCGTCCTCACGCTGACCGAGGCGGTGCCGCGGCTGCGGGTGTCGGCCCGGCCGGGCGGCCCGGGCGACGTCACCACCGGGCCGCTGCGCTCGCGGAGCCAGGCCGAGGCAGTCGCCGCCGCGGTGCGCGAGACCTTCGGGCTGCGGGTGTGCCGGCCGGCTCTCCCCGTCGACGACGGCTCCTGCCTGGCCGGGGTCGTCGGGACGTGCCGGGCGCCGTGCCGGGGCGGCCCTGCCGTCGACGCGTATGCCGACGCCCTGGGCGCGGCACAGGCCTGGCTCGAGGGCGACGACCGCGGCGGGCCCCAGGAGCGGGTGCGGACGCGGATGGGGAAGCTGAGCGCCGAGCGCCGCTACGAGCAGGCGGCCGCCGCCCGCGACCAGCTCGCGGCGCTCGAGCGCGGCCGGCGTTCGCTGGCCCGCCTGCGGCGGTCGGCCGGCCGCAGCGGGGTCGTGCTCGCGCCCGACGTCGACGGGCGCTTCGTGCAGTCGTTCGCGTGCGCCGGCGGCCGCGTCGTCGCCCGCCGGCGCCTGCCTCGCGCGGGCGACGGCCGGCTCGAGGCCGATGCGCTCGTCGCCGCGCTCGCCCACGGCCTGCGCAGCCCGCCGGTGCCGTTCTCGCCGGCGCAGGCCGACCAGGCCCGGGTCGTCGCGGCGGCGCTGGCACGGCCCTCGCCGTCGCTGCGCGCGGTGGCGGTCGACCGGGCCACCGTCTCGGAGGCGACGGCGCGCCTCGTCCGGCTGCGGCGGACGGTACCCTTGCGGAGATGAACTTCGGAGATCGCGTCGCCGAGGCGGTGGAGCGAAAGCAGAGCTGCCTCTGCGTCGGACTCGATCCCCGCATCGACCTGCTGCCGCCCGAGGTCATCACCGGCCTGCACCCCGGCGCCTCCGGCCGCGCCCGCGCCTACGAGCGCTTCTGCAGCGGCGTGATCGACGCGGTCGCCGACGAGGCCGTCGCGGTGAAGCCCCAGGTCGCCTTCTTCGAGGCGCTCGGAGGGGTCGGCATCTCGGCGCTCGAGCGCGTCTGCGCGCATGCGCGCGACGCGGGCCTGCTCGTGATCGTCGACGGCAAGCGCGGCGACATCGCCTCGACGGCCGAGGCCTACGCCGAGGCGTGGCTGCACCGCCGCGACGGGGCCGCGCCCGCCGGCGACGCCCTGACGGTGAACGCCTACATGGGCGAGGACTCGCTCGCCCCGTTTCTGGCGACGTGCGGCGGGGGGTCGGGCCTGTTCGTGCTGACCCGGACGTCGAACCCGGGCGGCGCCGACGTGCAGGAGGCGGAGCTCGAGGGCGGCGGGCTGGTGTGGGAGCGGATCGCGTCGCTCGTCGCCCGCTGGGGCGAGGAGCACATCGGCGAGAGCGGGTTGTCGGCCGTCGGCGCCGTCGTCGGCGCGACCCGGCCCGAGGCTGTCGCCCGCGCACGTGAGCTGATGCCCCATGCCGTGCTCCTCTTGCCCGGGATCGGCGCACAGGGCGGGCGCCCGGAGGTGCTCCACGCCGCCACGTCGACCCACCCGGCCGGCGGCCTGATCGCGCCGTCGCGGTCGGTCATCTACGCGTGGCGCGACCGCGGCGGCGACTGGCGGCAGGGCGTCCGTTCCGCCGCGTCCGAGCTGCGCCGATCCGCGCTCGCGGTGTGAGCGGCCACACAGCCGATCTCGAGCTCGCACGCGAGCTCGCGCTGCTCGGCGCCGGGATCGCGCACGAGGGCTACCAGCGCCACCCGCCGGCCACCCGCAAGGGCGACGGCTCGTGGGTGACCGAGGCCGATCTGGCCGCCGAGGAAGCGATCCGGGCCCGATTGGCGCACGAGCGTCCAGGCCACAACGTGCTCGGCGAGGAGGACGGCCTGCACGCCGCCGGCGGCGGCGAGGCCGAGCCCGGCGCGCCGACGTGGGTGGTCGACCCGATCGACGGCACCCACAGCTACATGATCGGCATCCCGCTGTGGGCGACGCTCGTGGGGCTCGTGGTGGACGGGACGGTCGTCGTCGGCGTCTGCCACGCGCCCGGGCTGGGGGAGACGTACGAGGCGACGGCCGGCGGCGGGGCGCGGATGAACGGCGAGCCGATCGGCGTCCGGGCGACCCCACTCGAGGAGGCCATGGTCGTCTCGGGCGGGCTGCGCTCGGCCCAGGAGCACGGCCTCGAGGGGTTCTACCGCGAGCTGTCCGCGTCGGCCTGGCGGGTGCGCGGGCTGGGCGACTTCTGGGGGCACATGCTGGTCGCCCGCGGCGCCGCCCAGATCATGGTCGACCCGATCGTGCGGACGTGGGACACCACCGCCATCGAGGTGATCGTGCGCGAGGCGGGCGGCACGATCACACAGGTCGACGGCTCGCCGATCGCGGACGGGCGCTCCTGCCTCTCGACGTGCGGCTCGCCGCTGCACGACGAGGTGGTCGCCCTCGCCGCACGTGCCTGAGGGCGCACCGGACGGGGTCAGACCCCTTTCGGTGCACGAATGCCCGCCAGAACGGGTCTGACCCCGTCTGGCGGGCGGACCCCTCTTGTGGGCGGTTAGGGCCGGGAGGGCGTCGTGCGGCCGTCCCGGATGACCCATGCCGCGCACGCCGCCGCCGTCAGGGCGGTCAGCGTGGCGGGTGCACCGACGGCGATCATGATCGCGAGGGCGAGGGCGACCTCGAGCCCCGCCAGGTCGGCGATCGCCCCCCTCCGGGCGAGCCCCCAGGCCGTGTCGGCGATCGTGACCGCGGCCACCATCGCGAGCAGTCCGAGCCATCCGCCCCCGAGCGCCCACCCGGCGATCGCACCCTCGAGCACAACCGCGAAGGTCACGATCGTGCGGGTGCGAGTGCCGAACATCCCTGCAAGTTTACCGTTTCTTGCGCCGATGCGTGTATACAATCCCCGACGCCGATGGGGGTGGCACGCAGATGATCCTCACCGTCACCGCGAACGCGGCGGTCGACAAGACGCTCACGGTCCCGAACCTCCAGCTGGGTCACCGGCACCGCGCCCAGCAGGGCATCGTGATTCCGGGGGGAAAGGGCGTGAACGTCGCCCGCGCGCTCAAACGCCTCGGTGAGCCCGTGATCGCGACCGGCCTCGCCGGCGGGCGCACCGGCAGCCACATCCTCGACGGGATGACCGAGGAGGGGATCCTGAACGACTTCGTCCGCATCCGCGGCGAGTCGCGCACGTCCACGGTGGTCGTCGATCCGACCAGCGGCGTGCAGACCGAGATCTACGAGTACGGCCCCGAGGTGGGCGAGGACGAGCTGGACATGCTGCGGGAGAAGCTGCGCTACCTGTCCGGCGCCGTCTCGACGGTCGTGCTCGCGGGCAGCCTGCCGCGGCGCGTCCCGACCGAGCTCTACGCCGCGATGATCTCGGACATGACCCGCCGCAAGGTGCGCACCGTCATCGACTGCGACGGCGAGCCGCTGCGCAAGGCGCTCGTCGCCCAGCCCAGCGTCGTGTCGGCCGAGCAGCGCGAGGCGGAGTCGCTGGTCGGGCACGAGTTCCAGACCGACGAGGACTTCCAGGACGGGCTCTCCGAGATCGCCTCGATGGGCGCGGCGAGCGTGCTGATCACCCTGCGCACCGGCTGCTATGCGCTGCTGCGCACCGTCCGCAGCCGGGCGCAGATGTACCGGGCCTGGATCCCGCAGGTCGACTCGGTCTCGTCGGTCGGCTCCGGCGAGTCGCTCCTGGCCGGGTTCGTCGCCGCGCAGGCGGCCGAGCACCCGGCCGAGGAGTGCCTGCGGCGTGCCCTCGCGTGCGGCGCCGCCAACTCGCAGACCGTGGGCGCCGGGGTGTTCGATCCCCGCGACGTGCCCCGGTTCGCCGGCATGGTCGAGGTGCAGGAGATCAAGCCCGCGGGTACGCGGGCTGCGTCCTGACCCGCTGGTAGACTGCGCCCAACTTTGAAAGCTCGTTGCGGCGCTCAGCGATTCTCCTTACGACCCGGGCCGGCCCCCAGCCGCCTGGGTCGTGTGCGTTTCGGGGGATCGCGGGCTGGCGGAGAGGCGGTCACGCGTGGAAATTGAGATCGGGCGCGGCAAGAAGGCACGCCGCGCATATGGGTTCGACGACATCGCCATCGTGCCGAGCCGGCGCACGCGCGACGCGGAGGACGTCGACATCGCCTGGCGGCTCGGGCCGCACCTGCTGGAGCTGCCGCTCCTGGCGTCGGCGATGGACGGCGTCGTCTCGCCGGAGACGGCGGTCATCCTCGGCAAGCTGGGCGGCCTCGGGGTGCTCAACCTCGAGGGCATCTGGACGCGCTACGACGACGCCGAGGCCGAGCTCGAGCGCGTCGCCGAGTACGACAAGGCCGAGGCGACGCGTGAGATGCAGCAGATCTACGCCGAGCCGGTCAAGCCGGAGCTGATCGCCCGGCGGATCGCCGAGATCAAGTCCGAGGGCGTGCTCGCGGCCGCCTCGCTCACCCCGCAGCGGGTGCGCGAGCACTGGCAGGTCGCCCTCGACGCCGGCCTCGACGTGCTGGTGATCCAGGGGACGGTCGTGTCGGCCGAGCACGTGTCGACGGTCGTCGAGCCGCTGAACCTGAAGCAGTTCATCAACGAGCTCCCGGTCCCGGTGATCGTCGGCGGCTGCGCCTCCTACCAGGCGGCCCTGCACCTGATGCGCACCGGCGCCGCCGGCGTCCTCGTCGGCGTCGGCCCGGGCGCGGCCTGCACCACCCGCGGCGTCCTCGGCGTCGGGGTGCCGCAGGCGACGGCCATCGCCGACGCTTCGGCGGCCCGCACCCAGCACCTGCTCGAGACCGGCCAGTACGTGAACGTCATCGCCGACGGCGGCATGCGCACCGGCGGCGACATCTCCAAGGCGATCGCCTGCGGCGCCGACGCCGTGATGGTCGGCTCGCCGCTGGCCCGGGCCTACGAGGCCCCCGGCCGCGGCTACCACTGGGGCATGGCGACGTTCCACGCCAGCCTCCCCCGCGGCGCGCGCGTGCAGACCGACCAGGTCGCCTCGCTCGAGGAGATCGTCACCGGCCCCGCCACCGAGAACGACGGCACGCTCAACCTGATGGGGGCGCTGCGCACCTCGATGGCCACCACGGGGTACGACTCGATCCAGGCCTTCCAGAAGGCCGAGATCATGTTCGCGCCGGCGCTCCAGACCGAGGGCAAGAAGCTCCAGCGGGAGCAGGCGATCGGAATGAGCCGTTGACCGAGGCGCCGCGGGCCGGCGGCGCGGCGGCGGTCGCCCACGAGGCGTCCGCCGAGCACCGGCCGGTGCTCGTGGTCGACTTCGGCGCGCAGTACGCCCAGCTGATCGCGCGCCGCGTGCGCGAGTGCCGGGTCTATTCCGAGATCGTGCCGCACGACATGCCCGCCGCCGAGGTGGCGGCGCGCAACCCGGTCGGGATCATCCTCTCCGGCGGGCCGGCCTCGATCTACGAGCCGGGCGCGCCCGCCGTCGACCCGGGCCTCTTCGACCTCGGCGTCCCGGTGCTGGGCATCTGCTACGGCATGCAGGCCATGGCGGCCGCGCTCGGCGGCGACGTCGCCAACACCGGCGTGGGCGAGTTCGGCAAGACGCCCGTCCGGCTCGGCTCCGACAGCCTGCTCTTCGGCGACCTGCCGTCCGAGCAGACGGCCTGGATGAGCCACCGCGACAGCGTCGTGCGCCCCCCGGCCGGCTTCGCGGGCACGGCGGCCAGCGACACGACCCCGGTCGCCGCGATGGAGGACCGCGTGCGCGGCCTGTTCGCCGTCCAGTTCCACCCCGAGGTGGCGCACACGCCGCGCGGCACCGACATCCTGCGCCACTTCGTGCTCGACGCCTGCCAGGCGCCGCCGACGTGGACGGCGCTCCAGTTCATCGAGGAGCAGGTCGACCTCATCCGCGAGCAGGTGGGCGACGACCAGGTGATCTGCGCGCTCTCCGGCGGCGTCGACTCGGCCGTCGCGGCCCTGCTCGTCCACCGGGCGGTCGGCGACCAGCTCACCTGCGTCTTCGTCGACCACGGCCTCCTGCGCAAGGACGAGGCCGCCCAGGTGGTGGAGGCGTTCGACGACCACTTCAAGGTGCCGCTGCGCCACGTCGACGCGTCCGAGCGGTTCCTGGCCGCGCTCGCCGGCGTGACCGAGCCGGAGCAGAAGCGGCGGATCATCGGCGAGCAGTTCATCCGCCTGTTCGAGGACGAGGCCCGCGGCCTCGGCGACGTGCGCTTCCTCGTCCAGGGCACGCTCTACTCGGACGTGATCGAGTCGGGTAGCCGCACCGCCGCGAAGATCAAGAGCCACCACAACGTCGGCGGCCTGCCCGACGACATGGAGTTCGACCTCGTCGAGCCGCTGCGCATGATCTTCAAGGACGAGGTGCGGCGGGTGGGGACGGAGCTCGGGCTGCCCGAGGGCATGGTCTGGCGGCAGCCGTTCCCGGGCCCGGGGCTCGCGATCCGGATCATCGGCGAGGTGACGCGCGAGCGGCTCGAGATCCTGCGCGACGCCGACGCCGTGCTGCTCGAGGAGATCCGCCGGGCCGGGCTCTACGAGAAGCTGTGGCAGAGCTTCGCGATCCTGCCCGCGATCCGCTCGGTCGGCGTCCAGGGCGACTCGCGCACCTACGCCTACCCGATCGTCCTGCGCGCGGTGACGTCGGAGGACGCGATGACCGCCGACTGGGCGCGGATCCCCTACGACGTGCTGGAGCGGATCTCGAGCCGCATCATCAACGAGATCCCGGGCGTGAACCGGGTGGCACTCGACATCTCCTCGAAGCCCCCGGCGACGATCGAGTGGGAATGAATAAACGGGGTCAGACCCCGTTTATTCAGCCAGCACCGTGACGGCCCGCGAGTGGGTCGGGAGCCAGCGCTTGAGCGACCCGCCGAGGTAGGCCCACCGCAGCCGCACGGCCTGCCCGCGTCGGAGGTGAACCCCGTCGTGCTGGTAGCGGCCGCCGCCGACGACCGGGTTCGGCCCGACGTCGCGCCAGGGCCCGTCGCCGCGGCGGGCCTGGAGCATGACGACGGCGCCGGCCATCACCGGCCGGGAGCTGCCGAAGGCCGAGAACGGCTTCCCGGAGGCGATGTAGTGGCCGTCCTCGAACGGGAGGTGGAGGCTGAGCCCCAGGTGCGGCTGCACGAGCAGCCTGCGCGGCGGCGATGTCGCGGGCGCGTTCACCTCGGAGCCGAGGTAGGCGGCGTGCCAGCTCATGTCGCGCCCGATCGCCTTCGACCGCGAGACCGACCACGCGCCGCCCGCGTTCGTCCGCACCCGGTAGGTGTCGACCGAGGTGAGGACGAGCACCTGCGCGTTCGCGATCGGCCTGCCCGTGGTCGTGTCGATCAGGCGTCCGCGGAACGTGACCCGGTGGCCGTAGAGGAGGCGGCGGCCGTCGACCGGGCCGATCACGTCGATCCGGGTGGAGTCGACCGAGATCGGCGGCGGCGTCCAGGCGGCGAGCGCCGCGGCGAACGCGCCCGCGCGGATCGAGCCCAGCCCCGTCGCCAGGTCGTAGCCGGGCCGGGCGGTGTAGCGGCGGCCGCCGAAGAGGCTGTTCGTCCCCGACACGATGTCGTGGAACATGCTCGTCCCGGCGTGCGCGTACAGGAACGGGTTCGCGAACCCGAGCTGCTTGCCGGCCGATTCGTCGGCGTCGGCGGTGAGGGCCGCCATCAGCGGCGCGGCCGCGCTCGTGCCGCCGATCGGCGCCCAGGGGAGGCCGGGCCCGGCCCCGCAGCGGTTGCAGTAGACGATGTAGCCGGTGCGGCGGGGGCGGGCGTCGAGCGACACGTCGGGCGTCTCGCGGCACTGGGCCTTTCCGCCGCGGCACTTGCGCCCGGCCACCGGGACAGTGTTCCCCAGCTGGTAGCCGGGCTTGCGCCAGAACATCGAGACGCCGCCTCCGGCCCCGTGCCAGGCGGTCTCGTGGTGCCCGGAGAACACCGGCGGGATCTCGAGCGCCGTGCCGCCGACGGCGGTCGCGAAGGGCTGCGACGACGGGTCGTCGACCAGCAGGTTCGTGGAGCCGGTGAAGGGGAAGCAGTCGCTCGAGCCGAAGTCGCCCGTGGCCACGTAGGTCGAGATGCCGGCGACCGCGGCCAGCTCGAGCGCGGTGTTCTCGGCGGTCAGCAGCTGCGGCGGGATCAGCGGTTCGCATGCACCCCAGCTGTCGCTGATGACGTTGACGCCGTCCTGGCGCATGCGGTCGAGGACGGCCGGGGCGAACGCGGGATCGTTGGGCGAGACGTACGCGCGCACGGCGGCGTCGGGCGCGGCCCCCATGGCCACCTCGAGGTCGAGGGCGACCTCGCTCTTGCCGCTCGAGTCGAAGTTGGGCTGCCCGACGATCGCGTCGGAGGGGTACGCGCCGGTGATGCCGGGGAAGCAGCTGCGGAAATGGTTGACGTCGGAGCGGGAGTAGCCGGAGAACTCCACCATCCCGATCACCTCGCCGGTGCCGTCGGCGCCGCCCGAGATGAGGGCGTTGTGGCCGTAGGCGTCGGCGCCGCCCAGGTCGGACGGGAGGTATCCGCCCAGCGCCCGCTGCGCCGCGCGGGCGCCGCTGCAGCTCGGCGTGACGACGGCCGCCGGGTGCACCCTCACGGGCCTGGTCGCCGGCCGCAGGCGCACGGAGGTGTCGAGGCCGCCCACCGTCGCGACCGCGCGGGCGAGCGCGGCAGGCAGGCGCACCGGCCCGGCGGGGGCCGAGAACGTCCGGCCTGCCTGGCGGAACACCCGGAGCGGCGCGGCGAAGGCACGCTCGGCGGCGGCGGCGGTGCCCGCCACCGTCACGGTCATGTCGGTCCGGCCGGTCACCGCCAGGCCGCGGGCGCGCAGGTACGACTCGACGCTCCGGACGCTCCCGGGGGCGGGTGCGAACAGGCTGCGGATGCGCGCCTCGCTCATCGCCGGCCGGCCGCTCCAGGCGAGGGCGAGCCGGTGCAGCAGGGCGGCGTTGCGCGGCTTGAAGGTCACCACCGCCTGCACCGGTCGCGTCGGCGCGACGGCCCGCACGGCATCGGCGCCCGCGGCCGCCGGGATCGCCGTCCCCGGGAGGGCGACGAGCGGGGTCGTTCGCGTCTGGGCGGCCGACGAAGCGGCCGTGGGGCCGGCCGTGACTCCCGGGAGGGCGCAGCAGGCCGCAAATGCCGCAACGCGGATACGTGAACGGCCCGTCAACTCGACCGTCACTGTACCGCACGGCCTGGCGGGCCTTCAGTGTGGAACCGCCTCGTCCGGGCGGTCAGCCGAGCGCGTTCGCGCTGACACGGAATGTGTATCGGGCGGGGTGCGCGGCGAGGTTCCCGCCCGAGTCGACCGCCTGGCCCCAGACCGTGTGGACGCTGCCGTGGGCGAGGCCGTAGAGGACGAACGAGTTGCCGACCGCCCACCGCCAGCGGCCGCCGTCGACGCGGTAGCGGAAGCGCAGGTCGCGGACGCCGTCGGGGTCGGCGTCCCTGCCCGCGAGCGCGAAGATGACGGTGGCCCGGTTCGACGGGTTCGGGGGCCGTCGTGGTGAAGCGCGTGCCCGTCGGCGGTATCCGGTTCGTCGCCCACCACAGCGACGCGCGCCGTCAGCGCGCCGCCGGCGCTCACCGCCGGGTCGAACCCGCCGTCCGCGACGGCCGCCGACCACGGCCGGAAGCCGAGGTCGACGACGCGCCCCGCGCCGATCTGGCGCTCCGCCAGAAACACCTGGCCGAACGTCGCGAACGGCCCGGACGCGGGTCGCAGGCGGGCCAGCATGCGGCCCGAGGAGTAGTCCTGGATGATCGCCTCGCCGGATCCCGGCCCGACCACCGTGAAGTGATGCAGGCCCTGCGTCAGGAAGTGCGGCTCGACCGAGCCCGGGGCGAGCTGGTGGGCGCCGGCGGAGACCTGGTTCGGGAAGACGTCGTCGTAGGTGTACATCGCCCATCGCGAGGCGAACCGCGTCGTCTGGCCACCGACGGCGCTCGTCACAGGCCAGCCCTCGTGCCCGCCGGCGAGCCAGTGTGTCTGGCCGCCGAGGACGACGCCGTGGCCGGCGTTGCAGTAGGTCGCAAGGGCGGAGTCGAGGCCGAGACGGTTCTGCACCGCGAGGTCGGTGACGACGAGCGCCGACTGGTGGCCGCGCAGCGCCGCCGTGTACGCCCTGGCGGAGAGCGACCGGGCGTGGGCGTCGACGAAGTCGGACGGCCGCGGGACGGCGAGGAGGTTGGCTGCGTCCATGCGGTGGGCGATGTCCATCGACCGCGTCGGCCGGGATCGCGGTGATGTACTCGACGTGGAGCGCGGGATGGGCCGGCGGCGGGAGCGTCTTCCACGTCGTCCGCAGGGTCGTCGGCCCGGCGCCGTCGTCGTAGGTGAGCGTCACGGCGTAGGTCGCGGCGGAGGCGAGGTCGCCGCGCAGCGACAGGGCGAGCGCCTGGCCGCCCACCCCTGCGATCGGGTCGGCGGAAACGGCCGCATGGGTCGAGACGCGCTTCACGGCCGCGCTCGCCGAGGCGACGGGCGCCGGGCACGTCCAGGTGATCTGGGGCCGGTAGCGGAGCTTGGTGAGGTGCGCGACGCAGCCGCCGGTCGCCGCGGCAGAGCCGGGCGCGCCCGTCGCGAGCAGCGTCAGCAGGGTGGTGGCAAGGGCGATCCGCCTCATCCAGAGAGTTATCGGCATCGTGTCCCCTTCGTCACAATCCCCCGCCTGGTTGCATGGCCCGGTCGGGGCGCACGGGTACGGTTCGGCCGTGCCGGCGCAGCGATTCGCCTCCCTCGGCCGCTGGGTCTACCGCCGGCGGCGGCTGGTGGTCGGCCTGTGGCTCGTCGCCGTGGCAGTGCTCGCGCCGCTCGCCCCCCAGCTGCAGGGCATCCTGGCGTCGGGCGGGTTCGTCGCCCAGGACTCCGAGGCGGTACGGGCCGGGAACATGCTGTACCGGTGGCTGCCGCAGCGGCCGCGGTCCGAGCTCGTCGTCGTCGCACCGGACGGGAACGTGGCCGACCTGCGCCGGACGATCGCGCCGCTCGTGGGCTTCCCGCACGTCGTGCTGCCGCCGTCCGGCCCGCGGATCGTGCGCTCCCGCCGCGGCCGGGCGGCCTACGCCGCGTTCCCGCTCGACGTCGATCCCGACACCGCCCGCGCCTACGTCGAGCGGTTCCGGGCCGCGCTGCGCCCGCCGCCCGGGTTCGCGGTCGACGTGACCGGGCCGCCGGCCGTGTTCGAGGACATCCAGCTCGCCACGTCCGCCGACCTGCGCCGGGCCGAGTCGATCGGCATCCCGGCCGCCCTGATCGTGCTCGCGCTCGCCTTCGGCACGGCGGTCGCGGCGGGGATCCCGCTCGTCGTCGGCGGCGTCGCGGTGCTGGCGACGCTCGGGCTGCTGTGGATGCTGGCCCACCAGGTGCCGCTCTCGATCTTCGTCCTGAACATCGCCACGATGCTCGGGCTGGGCGTGGGGGTGGACTACGCGCTCCTGGCGGTCTCCCGCTTCCGCGAGGAGCTGCGGGCCGGCCGCGACGTCGAGGGCGCCGTCGTCCGCACCGTCGAGACGGCGGGCCGGGCGATCGCCTTCTCCGGCCTCGCCGTCGTGATCGGGCTCTCGGGCATGTGGGTCTTCGGCCTGCGGGTGCTGTCGTCGATCGCGGCCGGCGGCACCCTCGTGGTCGCCGTCTCGGCCTTCGCGGCGCTGACGCTCCTGCCCGCCATCCTGGGGATGCTGGGGCCGCGCGTCGAGCGGGGGCCGCTCCTGCCCCGCCGGGCCGGGCGCGACCGGGCCGGATCGGCGCACTTCTGGGAGCGTCTGGCGCGGACGGTGATGGCGCGGCCGTGGACGTTCATCGTCTCCACGCTGGCCGTGATCGGGGTGCTGGCGGCGCCGCTGCTCTCGGCGACGCTGAACGTCGCCCGCGCGGACGTGCTCCCGCCGCGGTTCGACTCCCGCCGGGGCGAGCAGCTGCTCGACACCGAGTTCTCGCAGGCGGCGCTGAACCCGATCGTGGTCGCCGTCAAGCCGGGCGTGCCCCTGCCGCCGCTCGTCCGCCGGCTGGCCGCCGTCCCGGGCGTGGCCCGGGTGGCGCAGGTGGAGCGCGGCCCGCACGGATCGGCGGTCGACCTCACGCCCGCGGTCAGCCCGTTCACGGACGCCGGCCGGAAGGTCGTCGACCGCATCCGGGCGCTGCCCGGGCACGGCCCGCGGTTCCTGGTCACCGGCGAGACGGCCGGCGAGCTCGACTTCCTCGCCCAGATCGAGGGCCGGGCGCCGTGGGCGGCGGCGTTCGTGATCCTGGCGACCTACGCCGTGCTCGCCGTGGCCTTTCGCTCGATCCTGCTCCCGGTCAAGGCGATCGTGATGAACAGCCTCTCGATCGCCGCCGCCTTCGGCGTCCTCGTGTGGGTGTTCCAGGACGGCCACCTCGACGGCTTCCTCGGGCTGACGCGGCTCGGGTACATCGAGTCGACGATGCCGGTGGTGATCGTCTGCACCCTGTTCGGGGTGTCGATGGACTACGAGGTGTTCATGCTCTCGCGCATCGCGGAGGCCTACCGCGGCGGCGCCAGCAACCGCGACGCGGTGGCGGCCGGGCTCGTCGCCACCGGCCGCATCATCACGTCGGCGGCGGCGATCCTCGTCGTGGTCGGGCTCGCGTTCACGACCGCCGACGTGGTGATCGTGAAGGAGCTCGGGCTCGGCCTGGCGCTCGCGATCGCCCTCGACGCGACCCTGATCCGCTCGCTGCTCGTGCCGGCGACGATGCGCGTCCTCGGCGACTGGAACTGGTGGCCGTCCGGCCGCCGGCAGCGGCGGGCTTCCGGGCTCAAGTCGGCGCCCGCGCACGTCGAAGATTGACGGGAACTCACCTGTTCCCGAACCACGTGAGGCGCCGCATGTCCGAGTCCGAATCGCTCACCCTCGATCCCACCCCGGCCGGGCCGCCGCTCGCCGGCGTCGTCCGCGAGGCGTCCCGGCCGCCCGTCGGCCGCGCCGTCCTGGCCGCGGCCCTCGCCGCCGTCCTGGGCGCGACCGCGTGGGCGCTGATGGTGGCGGTCACGAACCACTCGATCGGCTTCGCCGCCGTCGGGCTCGGATTCCTGGCCGGGCAGCTCGTCCTCCGGCTGACCGGCGGCGAGCGGGGCGTGTTCCCGGCGGTCGTCTCGGCGGTCGCGGTCGTGGTCGCCCTCGTCGTCGGCAAGTACGCCGCCTTCGCCTACCTGATCCACCGCGACGCGCAGGACCGCTACGGCGCGCTCGGCGGGCGCTACTACGGCTACCTGAGCGGCCACACGTGGGACGCCTTCCACTCGCACCTGAGCACCGAGTTCAGCGCGTTCTACCTGCTCTGGGTCGGTCTGGGCATCGCCGCTGCGTGGCGGATCGTCGGCCCGGCGCCGCGGGCGAAGTCGCCGCGAGCCAGCTAGTTCGCGACGGTTTCCGGGTGGATCCGGCCGGCTGAGCGTGACAGCGCGCCGCCCTCGCGGTCGGCGCGCACGGCCAGCACCTCGGCCAGGATCGACACGGCCGTCTCGGCCGGCGTGACCGCGCCGATGTCGAGGCCCAGCGGGCCGCGGATGCGCCCGATCTCGTCCTCCGAGTAGCCGGCGTTCAGCAGCCGCCGGCGGCGGGCGTCCTGCGCCCGCCGGCTGCCAAGGGCGCCGATGTACGGCGTGGAGGAGCGCAGCGCCGGGCCGAGCGCCGGCTCGTCGAAGCGGGCGTCGTGGGTGAGGACGACCACGTAGGTCGCCTCGTCCGGAGCGTGCATGTCGTAGGCCATCGCCGGCCACCCGACGACGATCTCGTCCGCGTCCGGCAGCCGCTCGCGCGTGGCGAACTTGCCGCGGGCGTCGGAGACGATCGTGTGGAAGCCGACCAGCCTCGCCATCCGGCACAGCGCCTGGGCGGTGTCGACGGCACCGAACACCATCATCACCGGCGCGGGGGCGTAGTGCTCGACGAAGGTGCCCTCGTCGGAGCGCACCGCCGCGGAGTGGGCCTCGCCGTCGCCGTAGAGCTTCGCGCCCGCGCCGCCGCCCGTGAGGGTCGTCGTCACGGACAGGCGGCGGCCGGACTGGAGGGCCGCCTCGACCCGGTCGAGCTCCTCGACGTCGGCGGGCTGCACGAAGACCTCGATCTCGCCGCCGCAGGGGAGGCCGACGTCGAACGCGTCGTCGTCGGAGATGCCGTAGCGCAGGAGCAGCGGCGGCCCGCCGGCGATGCACCTCCTCGGCGCGCAGCGCCACGTCGGACTCGACGCAGCCGCCGGAGACCGAGCCCACCATCTCGCCGCTCGAGCTGAGCGCGAGCCGGGAGCCGAGCGGGCGTGGGGCCGAGCGGCGGGTATCGACGACCGTGGCCAACGCGACCTTGTCCCCGGCTGCAAGCATCCGCCGGACGTCGTCCAGAACCTCGCGCATGTGGACACGGTAGCAGGTCGCTTGCGCACGCAATCAGCCCGATGTGGCCCGTGCAGTGCGCATTCGACTACAGTTCCGGGTCGCCATGAAGACCTACACCGCCAAGCCGGGTGAGATCGAGCGCCACTGGTACGTCGTCGACGCCGAGTCGAAGACCCTCGGGCGGCTCGCCACCCAGATTGCGGACGTCCTCCGCGGCAAGGGCAAGGCCGCCTACACGCCGCACGTCGACACGGGCGATTTCGTGATCGTCGTGAACGCCGAGAAGATCCACGTCACCGGCCAGAAGCTCGACCAGAAGCTGTACTACAAGCACAGCGGCTACCCGGGCGGCCTGCACACGCGGACGCTGCGCGAGCAGCTGGCACGGCGCCCCGAGGAGGTCCTGCGCAAGGCGGTGCGCGGCATGCTGCCGAAGAACAGGCTCGCCTCGGCGCAGCTGCGCAAGCTGAAGATCTATGCGGGCCCGGAGCATCCGCACGCGGCCCAGAATCCCGAACCCCTGCAGGAGAGAGCGTAGTGGCAGACACCGCCGTCTCGTACCGCGGCACCGGCAAGCGCAAGACGTCGGTCGCGCGGGTCGTGCTCGTCCCCGGCGCCGGAGCCATCACGGTCAACGGCAAGGCGTTCGAGGAGTACTTCCCCCGCCAGACGCTGCGCGCGATCGCGACCGCGCCGCTCCAGCTCACCGGTACCGACGCCGCCTACGACGTGCGCGCCCGCATCGACGGCGGCGGCATCTCCGGCCAGGCCGGCGCCCTGCGCCACGGCATCTCGCGCGCGCTGATCGGGGTCGACGAGAACCTCCGCACCGAGCTGAAGCGCCAGGGCTTCCTGACCCGCGACGACCGCCAGGTCGAGCGCAAGAAGGCGGGCCTGAAGAAGGCCCGCAAGCGGCCGCAGTTCTCGAAGCGCTGACCGCGTCTCCCGTGCGCACGTTGTTCGGCACCGACGGGGTGCGCGGCGTGGCCGGCGTCGACCTGACGGCCGGCCTCGCCCGCGACCTGGGCGCGGCCGCGGCCGCGTGGGCGGGCGAGGGCTCGCGCGTCCTGATCGGCCGCGACACGCGCGAGTCCGGGCCCGAGCTCGAGGACGCGCTCGCCGAGGGCATCGTCGCGGCCGGCGGCCGGGCCGTGCGCGCCGGTGTGATCCCGACGCCGGGCGTCGCCGTCCTCGTCCGCCTGGGCGAGGCCGATCTCGGCTGCGTCATCTCCGCGTCGCACAACCCCTACGAGGACAACGGCATCAAGTTCCTGGGCGGCGACGGGCGCAAGCTCGGCGACGACCTGGAGGCGTCGATCGAGCGGCTCGTCGGCTCCGCGCCGGCGGCGTCCGGCGGCAGCGACGCCGGGCTCGCGGGCGCCGTCGAGGAGTACGCCGGCTGGCTGGTGGACACCTACGGCGGCGGCGTCACGGCCGCCGGCGGGGTGGTGGCCGACTGCGCGAACGGCGCGGCGTATCGCGCCGCGCCACGGGTCTTCGAGCGACTGGGCCTCGACGCCGGCATCGTCGGCGCCGAGCCGGACGGGCGCAACATCAACGCGGGCGTCGGCTCGACCCATCTCGAGGCCGTCGCCGACGCGGTGCGAGCCGCGGGTGTGGCCTGCGGGCTCGCGTTCGACGGCGACGCCGACCGCTGTCTCGCCGTCGACGCCGCCGGCCGGCCGGTGAACGGCGACGCGATCATCGCGGCCGTCGCGCTCGCCCGCCGCGTCGACCGCGTCGTCGTCACCTCGATGACGAACCTCGCGTTCCACCGGGTGATGCGCGACCACGGCATCGCGGTCGAGGTGACCGACGTCGGCGACCGCTACGTGCTCGAGCGGATGCTCGCGACCGGGGCGACGCTCGGCGGCGAGCAGTCCGGCCACGTCGTCGACCTCGCCCACCACACGACCGGGGACGGCATCGCGACGGCGCTCATGCTGCTCGCCGCCCTCGGGGCGCTGGGGATGTCGATGGCGGAGCTCGCGGACCTGATCGTGCCGTTCCCGCAGAAGCTCGTGGCGATCCGCGCGGACCGCACGGCGCTTGCCGGCTCCGAGCGGATCTGGCAGGAGGTCGAGGCGGCCGAGGCGAAGCTCGGGGAGGACGGCCGCGTGGTCGTCCGCGCCTCGGGCACGGAGCCGGTCGTCCGGGTCATGGTCGAGGCGGAGGATGCCGCGTCGTGCGCGGCGGTGTGCAACCATCTGGTCGGGATCGTCGAGGCAGAGATCGGGGAGGGCTGATGTGCGGGATCGTCGGATACGTGGGCGGACGGCCGTGCAAGGAGCTGCTGCTGACCGGGCTCGAGCGGCTGGAGTACCGCGGGTATGACTCCGCCGGCATCTGCCTGATCAACGGCCGGGCCGACATCACCCGCCGCGTCGGCAAGGTGGCCGCGCTGCGCGACGCGGTCGGCGCCTCGTCGCACCCCGCGACGACGGGGCTCGCCCACACCCGCTGGGCCACGCACGGCGGCGTGATCGAGGCAAACGCGCACCCGATCGAGGCCTGCGAGGGCTCGGGCGTGACGGTCGTCCACAACGGCATCATCGAGAACTACGCGGCGCTTCGGCGCGAGCTGTCCGAGGCCGGCCACGTCTACCACTCCGACACCGACACCGAGGCCATCGCCCACCTGGTCGAGGAGTGCTACTCCGGCGACCTGGTCGAGGCGGTGCACAGGGCCTACCAGCGCCTCGACGGGCACTTCGCCTTCGCCGTCGCCCACCAGGACAGCCCGGGCGTGCTCGTGGCCGCCCGGCGCGGCTGCCCGCTCGTCGTCGGCGTCGGCGACGGCGAGATGTTCATGGCCTCCGCCATCCCCGCCTTCCTGGCCGAGACGCGCCGCGTGCAGCACGTCTTCGACGGCGAGATCGTCGTCGCCCGCACCGACGGCGCCACCTTCCTCTCCGGAGACGGCACCGTGATCGAGCGCGAGGTGCAGGAGGTCGAGTGGGACGAGGACGCGGCCGAGAAGCAGGGCTACGAGACGTTCATGCTCAAGGAGATCTGGGAGCAGCCGGACGCCATCGCCGAGACGATCGGCGAGCGGCTCTACCACGGCCGGCTCCAGCTCGACGGGCTGAACCTGACCGACGACCAGATCCGCGGCCTCTCCCGGATCGTCTTCCTGGCCTGCGGGACGTCCTACCACGCCGGGCTCGTCGGCCGCTACCTGCTCGAGGAGTGGGCCCGCGTCCCGTCGGAGTCGGACATCGCCAGCGAGTGGCGCTACCGCCACGCCGTGATCGACGAGAACACGCTCGTGATCGCGATCGCCCAGTCGGGCGAGACGATCGACACGCTGGCGGCGATGAAGGAGGCCCGCGCCCGCGGCGCGCACGTGCTCGCGATCACCAACGTGATGGGCAGCCAGATGACCCGCGAGTGCGACTCGGTGCTCTACACCCGGGCCGGCCTCGAGATCGGCGTCGCGGCGTCCAAGACCTTCACCGCACAGCTGACGCTGCTCTACCTGCTCGCCCTGCGGCTCGGCACGATCCGCGGCACCGTCACCGGCGAGCGGGCCGAGACGCTGCTCGCGCAGGTGCGGTCGCTGCCCGACCTCGTCCGGGAGACGCTCGAGCGCGGCGAGCTCGTCGAGCCGATCGCCGACCGCTTCGCCGGCAACGAGTTCTTCCTCTACCTCGGCCGCAACATCGGCCTGCCGATCGCGCTCGAGGGCGCGCTCAAGCTGAAGGAGATCTCCTACATCTCGACCGACGCATACGCGGCCGGCGAGATGAAGCACGGCCCGATCGCGCTCCTCGACGACTCGACGCCGGTGGTCGTGATCGCGACCGACGGCCACGTCTACGAGAAGGTCGTGTCGAACATCGAGGAGGTGCGCGCCCGCGGCGCCCACGTGATCGCCATCGCGACCGAGGGCAACGAGGGCATCCGCGAGCTGGCCGAGCACGTGCTCTACCTGCCGCGTACCGAGCCGGAGCTCCAGCCGGTGCTGGCGGTGCTGCCGCTGCAGCAGCTCGCCTACGCCATCGCCACCCGCCGCGGCCTCGACGTCGACAAGCCGCGGAACCTGGCGAAGACCGTCACGGTCGAGTAGCCCTCTCGGGGCGCGGTTCAAGAACTGATCTTCAAGAACCTTCGTGGGGTATCGGCTTGACGCCACAGTCTTTCGGTGCCGCGCGGATGGGGCACGAGAACGACCAGAGTCTTCGCCGCCCGGCGCGGTTAGACGACTAGCGTCTCTTCGATCAGGCCGAACCGGATCTTGGCCGCGTGTTCCTGCATTCCGGGCCCCACCACGATGTGGCTGCCGAGCGTGTGGGCGTCGCGGAGGCACGCGGCGAAGGTGGAACCGGCCGGGGCGACAGAGGAGCCGACCAGTCCCGCGACCTTGTCGACGACGCTGGTCGCGACCTCGGAGGCGTACACGTTTGCTGCCAGCAGTCGAAGCCGCGTCGCGAGCGTGACCCGGCGCATGTCCTCCGCCTCATCCCAGAGCGCGTCGAGCGCGGCCATGACGCCGTCCCGGGCTGCCGTCCACGCAGCCTCGGCGGAGAACAGCCCGAGTTGGAGGGCGGGGTGCTCGATCAGCACCTGGTCGTCCCATTTCGAGACCTTGTGGGAGAGCAACTCGATCGCCGCGTCGAGCGCGAGCCGGGCCGTGCCCAGCTGGGTCGACGAGACGGATGCGGCGGTCGGCCAGTATCCGTTGCCGGTCGCGACGTTGATCCGGCCGTGATCGTCCGGCGCGGGCAGGTCGATCCGAAACGTCCACTCCGCCGGAATCCACTGCTCCTCCACCACAACGGTGTGGCTGCCGGTGGCAATCATCCCAACGACGTTCCACGTGTCCTCGATCCGGGCGCGCTCAGCCGGGACAAGCCCAAACCGACGCTCTCCGTCGGGGGAACCCTCGATGGTGCCCTCTCCGCCGAGCCACGTCGCGCCCTGACAGCCGCTGCAGAATCCCCAACGGCCGGAGAAGCGGAAGCCGTCGCCGTCGGGGACGAGCCTGCCCTGCGAGATGTCGGAACATGCGGTGTTGGCACCGCGATCGGCCAGGAACGCCTCCGCGAACGCCGGCGATCCAGCGGTCACGAACGTGACGAGGTCACCCGACGTCTGCGTAACGATCCAGGCGAACGATGGCTCGTGACGAGCCATCTCGATCCCGTTCAGAAACCACTCGGCCGGTGTCAGCCCGTAGCCGCCTAGCTCTACCGGCAGCATCTGCCGGTAGAGGCCGACCTCACCGGCGCGCTCCGTCAGATCGGCCGGAATGCAACGTCCGGCGTCGAGCTCGACCCTGCGCTCGCGAGCCTCTTGGGCCAGCGCCACGGCCGCCGCAGCGACTTCCCCAGTAGTCGACATCTCCCGCTCCCCGTGGTTAGACATCGAGCCGATCCCGCCAGCCATGCTCCCACCGCCGACATGACGTGTCAACCGCCGTGACGGCGTGATGTCCCGACCGATTTTCACCGGCGTCTGTGGCAGCTCGTGACAAAAACCCCGGCCAGTGGTCGGGGCGTCGACCGGATCAGGTGCGGCGGGTCGTCCGGAGTCGTGACGACCACGGGCGAGATGCGCTCGCTCGCGCCGAGCGCGTGCACCAGCGGGAACATCTTGATCGCCTCGGGGCGGGTCCCGATCAGGCCGAGGATGCGCACACGCGGCCGGGTCGAGCCCACCGCTGAGCACCTGGAGAAAGGTGCTCAGCGGTGACCCGGCTGCGCCTTGGACAGCCAGGTCGGGAGGTTTTTGAACCGCTCCTCTCGGGCGCGGTTCACAAACTGATTGCGAAACCTTCCGCGCAGCGCGAACGGGGGAGCTGGGGCTCGCGGCCGCGGCGGCAGACTCGCTGTCTAATCCCCCGGGCGCACGAAGCCGTGGTCGTAGGCGAACACCACCGCCTGCAGGCGGTCGCGGAGCCCCAACTTGGCGAGCACGCGGGCGACGTGCGACTTGACGGTCGACGGCTCGACCACGAGCGTCTCGGCGATCTCTGCGTTGGTCAGTCCGCGGGCGAGCAGTCGCTGCACCTCTCGCTCGCGCGCGGTGAGCTCGTCGAGCTCCGGTGCCTCGGCGGCGCCGGCGAGTGCTGCGACCTCACGCGGACGACGCGGCGGCGGCCGCGCTCGCTGCGCGCGGCTCGCGGCCGCCGTCTCGCGGGATGTCGGCCAGCAGCGAGATCGCGAGCCGCCGCAGGATGTCAGCGACCTCCTGCTCGGGCGGGTCGACATCGGACGCGATGCGGGTGAGGACGGAGCGGCCTGCTTCCACGAGGGCGGCATGCGCCTGTCGGCCCCGCTCGCTCAGTTCGAGGCGGCCGCTTGCGGGCTCGATCGTGAGGTAGCCGCGGTGGAGCAGATCGGCGGTGAGCCCGGCGACCTCCTCCGGCGTCGTGGACTTCGTCTCACCGTGCTCGAGCGTGCCGCTGGTGGCGAGGCGGCCGAGCAGCCATGCCCCCGCAGGGGTGAGCTCCACGCCCGACTCGTCGACGATCTGCTGGTAGGTCTCCGTGCGCATGCGGCCGCTCGCGATCGAGCTGATGATCCGTTCGAGCTCGCGGTCGGACCGATCCTCGCGGGGGGCGGCGAAGCTCTCGCCGATCCCTTCGGCTGCGCTGGTCTCGCGGAGCGGCACCTCTCGCAGGAGCCAGGTCAGGAGGAAGGCGGCGATCGCGAAGCCGGCCGCGGCGAGGAAGATCGGCGTGATCGCCGCGGCGAACGCCTCGATGAACGGCTGTCGAACCGCCTCCGGGAGGTGGTGGACGAGCGCGGGGTTCGCCGCGGCCGGGACGTGGACGCCCGCAGGGATGCGCTCGGCGAGCTCCGTGGAGAGCCGGTTCGCGAAGATGGCTCCGAAGATCGAGACGCCAACCGCGCCGCCTATCTGGCGGAAGAGCGTCGAGCCGGACGTGGCAACTCCGAGCATCTTGTAGGAGACCGCGTTCTGGGCGGCGAGAACGAGCACCTGCATCACCATCCCGAGGCCGAGCCCGAGCACGAGCAGGTAGAGCGTGACCAGCCAGAGCGGCGTCGAGACGGCGAGCCGGGAGAGGAGGAGCATCGCGAGGGCGGCAACGGCCGTCCCCATGATCGGAAACGCCTTGTAGCGACCCGTCTTCGAGATCACGTTTCCGCTCGTGATCGACGTGATCAGCACGCCCGCCATCATCGGCGTCAACAACAACCCGGACGCGGTGGCACTTCTCCCCTTGACGATCTGCATGTAGAGCGGCAGGTACGTGACCGCGCCGAAGAGCGCGAGGCCGATGATGAACCCGATCGCGCTCGTGACCGCGAACGTCCGGTTCCTGAACAGCGCCAGCGGCAGGATCGGCTCGGCGGCGCGGCTCTCGACAAGCACGAACAGCGCGAGCAAGACCGCGCCGAGCACCGCGAACCCGATCGTCTGGATCGACCCCCAGGCGTAGGTCGTCCCACCGAGGCTCGTGAAGAGCACCACCGAGGACAGCCCCCCCGCCAGCAGTCCTGCCCCGAGGTAGTCGATCGAGTGGCGTGCTCGCTCCGCACGGGAGTGGAAGGCCAACGCGATCACCGCCAGTGCGAGCAGGCCGACGGGCAGGTTGATGTAGAAGATCCAGTTCCAGGAGAGGCGGTCGACGAAGAACCCGCCGATCAGCGGCCCGATCACGGTCGACACGCCGAAGACGGCACCGAAGTAGCCCTGGTAGCGGCCGCGGTCGCGAGGCGCCACGATGTCGCCGATCGCAGCACTCGTGGTCACCATCAGCCCGCCGCCGCCGAGCCCCTGCAGCGCGCGGAAGGCGATGAGCGACGTCATGTTCCACGCGAGCCCGCACAGCGCCGAGCCGACCAGGAAGACGACGATCGCCGTCTGCAGCACCGGCTTGCGGCCGTAGAGGTCGCCGAACTTCCCGTACAGCGGCGTCACGACCGTCGACGCCAGCAGGTAGGCGGTGACGACCCACGAGAGATGCTCGACGCCGCCGAGATCGCCGACGATCGTGGGGAGCGCCGTCGAGACGATCGTCTGATCGAGCGATGCCAAGCAGGGCGACGAGAAGCAGCGCCGTGAAGACCAGGCCGACGCGCTGCTGCTGCTCTACCAGACCCGGCTCGGCCAGAGCTGCGTCCGCGACCGACTCGCTCATCCCAGGCGTGGTGATGACGCTGCCACGCGCGGATCTTACGCGCAGCTTCGACGGCCGGGCAGCCAGGCGCGGAGCATGTCAGTCGGGACCACCAAGAGCCTCCGCGATCGCCTTGAACGCCGCCAGGCAGCAGCCCTCGAGCTCCTCGTCGGTCGGGGACGGCCAGGTCGAGAGCTTCACGCACACGACGTCGGCGGGCACGTTGATCCATACCATCTGCCCGTGGATGCCGAGGCCGGCGTAGACCGTGTCGCGCTCGAGCACCCAGAACTGGTTGCGGTACATCTCGCCCTGGTGGACGTCGATGTCGCCGGCGCGGGCGTACGCCTGGATGCACTCGTCGTCGCCGTGGCGGGTGTCGATCACCCACTGGCGCGGCACCACCTGCGCCCCGCCGACCCGCCCCTCGCGCAGATGCAGAAGGCCGAACCGGGCCAGGTCGCGCAGGGTGACGCACACGCCGCCGTCGGGCAGGCTCACGCCGTGGCGGATCGTGATGTCCGCGTCCTGCTCCGCGCCGATCCGCGACCACAGCGTCTCGCTCACGAGCTCGGGATAGCGCATCCCGGAGACGCGCTCGAGCACCCATGCGAGCAGCTCGGTCAGGATCGACCGGTAGTCGAAGACCTGACCGTGCGGGCGGGCGTTTCCCAGGCGCGTGATCTGCTCGTACACGTGCGCGACCGCGGCCTCGTCGGCCGGCGGCCTCCAGCCGGCCAGCACCTCGGTCAGGAACACGTCCGAGGCCGGGTCGTCGTAGGTCTCGTCGTAGGCGGTGCCGGTGCGCATGTCGAGCACGTGGCGCACCGTGGCGCCCTCGAAGCTCGTGCCCGCGAGCTCGTCGACGTAGGCCGTCACCGGCGCCTCGGGGTCGAGCAGTCCGCGCCCGGCCAGCACGCCGGCGACGGTGCCCGCGATCGATTTCGAGACCGACTGGAGCAGGTGCGTCGTCGCCGGCGTCATGCCGGGGCCGTAGTGCTCCATGGCCACGCGGCCGCCGTGCAGCACGAGGAAGCCGTCGGCGAACGTGTGCTCGAGCATCTCGGCGACCGTCATGCGCTCCCCCGCCCACGGGAACGTGATGCCGGCGACGTCGCGGAGGTCGGGCTCGAGCGCGAGCACCGGACCGGCCCCGCGTTCGATCCGCGCCGTCGGCACGATCTCGCGCGTGTGCAGGAAGCCCCACCGCAGCTGGGGGTAGGTGGACCAGTTGTGGACGCCGACGACGCGATCGCCCGACGGCGGCAGGCCCTGCATGAGTCCGGAGGCCTCGTCGATGGCGGCGATCATAGGTGGCCGAGCCGCGGCTCGGTATCATCGCCCGGTGACACTGATCGCGCTTGCCGGCGTCGCCGCCGCGGTCATCTCCCTGATCGACCCGGTGCCCTACGTCCGCGACATCCTCCGCGGCGCCACCCGCCCGCATCGCGGCACCTGGCTGATCTGGAGCGCGCTCGGGGCGACGGCGTTCGCGTCGCAGCTCGCCGACGGCGCGACCTGGAGCCTGGCTCTGGTCGGAGTGCAGACCGTCATGACGGCTCTCATCCTCGTCCTCTCGATCCGCTTCGGGATGGGCGGTGCGTCGGCGGTCGACCTCTCGCTGATCGCCCTGGCCGGGCTGGGGATCGCCGGCTGGGCGATCTCGTCCCGGCCCGTGGTGGCGACGCTGTTCGTGGTCGTGGCCGACCTGCTCGGGCTGGCGATGATGGTCCCCAAGACGTGGCGGAACCCGTGGTCGGAGACCGCCCCGACGTATGTTCTGGCGAGCGCATCCGGCGTGTGCGGCGCCGTCGCCGTCGGCGACCTCGACGCGAGCCTCCTCTTGTATCCGTCCTACTTCGCCCTCGGGAACGGTGCGGTGGCGGCCCTCATCCTCCACCGCCGGCGATGCGTGCGGATGAAGACGAGGAAGGTGCCGTCGGCGCTCACCGCTGAGCCTCACAACCGGTGACCAACGTCCTCTTCGTCTGCATCCACTCGACGGAAAGAACCGGCGTCCGGTTGACATCCGGCGCGGCCGGCGTGGCGAAGCTCTCGCCGAAGCCGCGCCGCCGCATCGGCGACACCGTCGCGCTCCAAGGCCCAGCGCTCCTGACGGGCCGGGTGTGACCTCCGACACGAACGCCTGAACCGATCCCTCCGGCGTCCCGTATCGGACCGCATCCAGGACTCCGAGGGAGGTCGGACATGGAACAGGCGAACGCCCGGAGACGGCCGCTGCACGGCCACCGGCGATCCTCGCCGCGGCTCTCGCCCTGCTCGCAATGGCCGCCTCGCCACGCGGGTCGAGCGGATCGTCGTCGAGCTCGCCTCGCGCCGCCACGAAGGCCGCAGCGCCCGTGGCGATGAGGCTCGCGACCGACTCGAGCGGGCCGAGGTGGTCGTCGCCGCGGGTGACGGGCGGCCACGCCGGCCAGCGCAAGTTCGGCGTCTGGTGGGAGGTCACGCCCGCCGGTGACGCCTACAGGGGCGGCGCCTAGCGCCGGACGCTTCCGCGGGCGGACAGGTCGACCCCCTCGTCTGTCCGCTCGCGGCGGCGCCTACCCGGGGCGGCGGCGGCGCTGCGACGCGCGACGAGCGGCGATCGCCGCCTCGGGGCGCGCCGTCGGCACGTGGCCGGCGACCGCCGGGGAAACGTCGACGGGCTCGGGCGGCGGCTCGGGGGTGCGGCGGCGGAAGAGGATCACGAAGGTGATGAGCGCGGCGATCAGCGTCCCCGCCGCCACCCAGACGTTCAGGCGCTGGCCGAAGATGTGGTCGGCCGGATCGGTCTTCATCGTCTCGAGCGGGAGCCGGATCAGGTCGTACAGGACGACGTAGAGGGCGAAGATCGTGCCGATGGGAACCCGGCGCCAGTAGCGGCGGGTGAACCACAGGAGCACGAGGCACATGAGCGCGTCCCAGATCGACTCGTACAGGAACATCGGCTGGAACGTCGAGTCGGCCTGGTAGGGCGGGTAGCGATGGGCCGGGTCGATCTTCACTGCCCAGGGCAGGCTGGACGGGTGCCCGTAGAGCTCCTGGTTCGCGTAGTTGCCCCACCGGCCCAGCGCCTGGGCGAGGATCAGCCCGGGGGCGATGCAGTCCGCCACCTGCCAGAACGGGAGCCGCGCCCGCCGGCAGCCGATCCACGTGCCCAGCATCCCCCCGAGCACGGCGCCCCAGATGCCGAGCCCGCCCTGCCAGATCTTCGGCGTGTCGGCGAGGTGGTGCGGCCAGAACGCGCCCCAGTCGGTGGCCACGTGGTAGAGCCGCGCGCCGACGAGGCCGAACGGCACCGTCCACACGGCGATCGTGTACGCGAGGTCGGGGTCGATGCGGCGGCGGCGGAACTCGCGCCGCGCCATCCACCCGGCCAGGAGCACGCCGCAGGCGAGCAGGAGGCCGTACCAGCGGGGCTGCAGCGCCCCCACCCGGAAGATGAAGGGACTCGACGGGCTGGGGATCGCGAGCAGGTTCAACGCGCAAGATCGTAGTCCCGCGCGGCCCGGCGCGGTGGCGCCCGCGGTTACACCGGCCCGGCCGGGCCCGGGAGGTGGGCATGGCCAACCGGGTCAAGCGCTGGAGGACCGCGACTCGAGCGCCGGCCGCCGGGCCGGAGCCGGCGGGCCCGCGAAGGCGATCCAGACGGCGACGGCGACCGAGAGCGCGGCGACGGCGGCGTAGGCGGCCCGGTCACCGGCAGCCTGCGAGACCGCGCCGGCCGCAATCGGCGCGACGAGCATCGAGCCCGCCCACACGATGTTCAGCAGCGCGGCGACCGTCTCGACGCCGATGCCGGCCTCGCGGCCGCCGGCGGCGCCGAGCGGGAACGTGACCGTGTAGAGCACGGCGAGCACGGGGCCGCGCACGAGCAGGAACGTCACCACTGACGTGGAGGACGTGCTCGCCAGCGGGATCAGGAGGATCGCGGCGGCGGCGGCGCATGCGGCCGCTCCGACGCCGGCCCGCACGGCGCGGTCGCCGATCTGGGCGACGGCGGCGCTCGACCCGATGAAGAGCACGGCAGAGGCGGCGAACGCGGCCCCGATCCCGGACGCGCTGGCGCCGTCGCGGTGCAGCTCCAGCGGAACGAGCAGGTTGACCGCGCCTCCGATCATTCCCCCGAGCGCCATCAGCACCAGGCTTGCGACCACCAGGCGGTCGCGCAGGGCCACGGCGACGGCGCCCCCGGCGGGGCTGCTCTCGATCGCCTCGCGGTGCCCGGTTCCCGACGTCTCGAGCGCGAGCGCAGCCACGAGGACGGCCGTGACGGCCGCGGCGACCGTGAACGGCGCCGCCAGGCCGTAGCGGTCGACGAGGGCGCCGGCGAACGCCGGGCCGGCGACGTTCCCGACGCCGGCCGTCGTGACGGTCAGCGCGAGCGCCTTCGACCTGCGCTCGCCCGTCGCCTCGCTCAGCCAGGCGAGGCCTGTCGTCCACAGGGCGCCGAAGCCGACGCCGAAGAGCAGCCGGGCCGCGATCAGCTCCGAGAAGCTGCGGGCGACGCCCTGGCCGGCATCGGCGAGGGCGATCACCGCGAGCGCGACGAGGGTGACCCGGCGCACTCCGAACCGTCGGCCGACGACGCCGGCGGGGATCGAGACGACAAGGATCGCGATGCTCGCGCTCGCGAGCAGAAGGCCGGACTCGAGCGGGGAGAGCGAGAACCGGTGCGCGAACTCGGGGATGAGCGGGACGATCGCGCTCCACATCGCCTCGCCGACGAACACGGCCGCGAACAGCAGAAGGACGACCGGGCGCCGCACCCGGGCAGAATGCCAGACGGCCTGCCCGTGGCGCGGCGCCTGCCGTGCCCACACCCCGGGCCGCCGGCCCGGGATCCTCGGAACGTTTAGCGGTGCATCAGCGGATCGAGGTAGACGTCGTCGATGCGCCAGTTCCCGCCCGTCGATAGGGGCGTGAACCGGAACTGCACGGACTGGGTCAGGAGCGGGAGGACGCCGCCGAGCATGAGGTACTGATCGCTCGGAGCCCACGTCTTGCCCGCCGAGAAGGTCGCCCTGTCGGAGAGGCCGAGCGTGCTGCCGAGGCCGCCGAGGAGCGCGCCCACTCCGCCGTTGTAGACGACCTGTACGCGGAGCTTCGATCCGGCCGCGCCGGAGTTCCGCACGAAGAGGCGCATCTGGGCCGAGAGCGCGCCGATGCACATCGGCGGCGAGGTGGTGCTGCTCCCGGCGGGCAGCGAGAGCGAATGGCTCTGGCCGGGACCGCCGACCATGTACGACTCGTTGCCGGCCGCGACGCGGGCGCCACCCGCGAGCGTCCACCCGGCGGCGCCGCTCTCGAAGCCGCCGTCGGGCACCGCCTCATAGCTGGCGCCGTCGCCGAACTGCGCGAATGGCGTGGAGGTGGGGTTGGGGCAGGACAGCCCCAGCGACGCCGCATTCGCAGGGGCGGCGGCCGAGCCGGTCATGGCGGCGGTCGCCGCGAGCGCGGCCAGGCCGAGGAGGATGCGGACGGGTGCACGGAGAGCCACGGGTGCTCCTTGAAGCGGGGGTCGGCGTAGAGCGGCGGAGCGGGGGAAGCGTCGCGCCATTGCTCAAAGTGGAAAGAGAATGCCCGCCGCGCGTCCCCTGTTTCGGTGATCGTGGTATCAACCTCTTGTCGTTCTTGCCGATTACTCTGGTGAGATGTCGCGTCCCGAACGGCAGGCGGGCTGGCGCTTGCCCGCGCTCGGTCGGGGGCGCACGGCCCCCGCAGAAGACGACCGGCTGGTCGAGCAGTCGCGCGCCCGTATGCGCCGGGCGCCGATGCGGCGCGAGGCGGTCGCCACCGCGGTGGTCGTCGCGGCGTTCGTCGTCGCCGTCTCCGCGATCGGCCACTGGGCGCCCGACCCCGGCGGGCACAGCATCCTCACCGCCGCGCTGCTCGTGCTGTGCTATGCGGCCGTCGCACGGGTGCAGTTCGAGGTCGGAGCGGGCGCCGCGGTGCTGACGCAGCTCGTGTTCGTCCCCATGCTGTTCCTCGCCGCGCCGGCAGCCGTCCCGGTGCTGGTCGCGCTCGGCTACGCCCTGAGCGCGCTGCCCCGCCACCTGCGCGGCGACTGGCACCCGGGCCGCCTCGGCCTGCACGTCGTCAGCTCCTGCTACGCGATCGGCCCGGTCGTCGTGCTCGCGCTCGCGGGCCATCCGGCCGCGACGCTGTCGCCGCGCATGCTCGCCGTCGTCGCCGCCGCCCTCGGCGCGCAGTTCGCGATCGACGTCGGCACCTGGGCGGCGCTGGGCCATTCACCCCGGGGCCAGGCCCGCGCGCTCGCGGTCGCCTGGCGGGTCGACATCGCGCTGACCCCGCTCGCGCTCGCCCTCGTCGGCTCCGGCGGCGGCCACGCCTACGCCTTCCTGCTCGGGCTGCCGCTGGTCGCCCTCCTGGCGGAGTTCGCCCGCCACCGCAGCGCCAGCGTCGGCCAGGCCGAGAAGCTCTCCGAGGCATACCTGGGAACGGCGGTCCTGCTCGGCGACGTCGTCGAGGCCGACGACTCCTACACCGGCCTCCACAGCCGCGACGTCGTCGCCCTCGTGCTGGACGTGTGCGACCGGATGGGCCTCGACGAGGACGCGCGCCACAAGGCCCGGCTGACGGCCCTCCTGCACGACGTCGGCAAGGTCAACATCCCCAAGGCGATCATCCGCAAGCCAGGGCCGCTGACCGCCGAGGAGCGGGCGGTCGTCGAGCTCCACACGATCGAGGGCGAGCGGATGCTGAAGCAGGTCGGCGGGCTGCTGGCCGAGATCGGCGCCCTGGTCCGCTCGTGCCACGAGCGCTGGGACGGCGGCGGCTACCCCGACGGGCTGGCCGGCGCCGACATCCCGCTCGTCGCCCGGATCGTGTGCGCCTGCGACGCCTTCAGCGCGATGACCACCGACCGCAGCTACCGCGCGGCGATGACCCACGACGCCGCCGTCGCCGAGCTGCGCCGCTGCTCCGGGGCGCAGTTTGACCCCGCGGTGGTCGACGCGCTCGTGGCCGTCGCAGGCGGACGTGAGCCGGCTCGTCTCGATCACGCCGCGTAGAGCGCGGAAGCGAACCCGTCCTGGACGGCGTCGATCGCCAGCTCCCGGTTGCCGAGCAACGCGGTGCAGACGCGGACGAACGCACCGAGCCGGGACCGGTAGACGGCCTCGATCTCCTCGATGCCGGCACCGCGCGGCGGAGCGGCTGACACGGCGGCGGCGGATTGTTGCGACCGGACCACTGTCATCAAGAACCCCGGCGGTCGGTGTTTCTTCAGTCCTATCATCCGACGATGGCCTCCGAGGCGCAGCTGCGCGACGACGGCGCCGGGCTCGTGCCCGCCGGCCCGGGCTGGTTCGTGCTGAACGCCCGCGACGCCCGCTGGTTCCACCGCCCGGGCCGTGGCGACAGCCTGCCCCTCACCGGGGCCGACGAGTTCGAGGCCGAGACCTACTTCCCGATGCTCGGCATGTCGGTCCAGGTGCTGCCGCCGGGCGAGCCGAACTCGACCTACCACTGGGAGACGGACCAGGAGGCCTTCCTCGTCCTCTCCGGCGAGGCGATCCTGATCGTCGAGGGCGAGGAGCGGCGGCTGCGGCGGTGGGACTTCGTCCACTGTCCGCCGGAGACGCGGCACGCGTTCGTCGGCGCCGGCTCGGAGCCGTGCGTGCTCCTGGCCGCCTCGTCGCGGCAGTTCCAGAAGGACGGGCCCTGGGGGGAGTACTGCACCGACGAGACCGCAGCCCGCCACAACGCCGGATCGCCCGAGGACACCCAGGACGGCGACATCGCCTACGGGCGGTTCCCGCCGTCGCAGGAGACGCGCTACCGCGACGGCCTGCTGCCGGGCTGAGCCGCCACCGACCGCAGGGAGGATGACCAGATGAGCACACCGCCGAAGGACGGCTTCGGGCCGCAGGGGAGCATCGTCGCCGCACAGCAGGAGCCCGCGGCCGATCGATCCCGGCGTCACCATCGGCCACGTCCACCTGCGCACGTCCGACATCGACCGCATCCGCGCCTTCTACGTCGACGTGCTCGGCTTCGACGTCACCGCCGAGGCCCGCGACGTGCCGGGCTGGGGGACGACCGGCGACATCCTGTTCGTGTCGGCGGGCGGCTACCACCATCACCTCGGCTTCAACACCTGGAAGTCGGCCGGAGGCGGGCCGCAGCCGGACGGCGTCGCCGGGCTGCACCACGTGGCCATCCGCTACCCCACGCGGCCGGCGCTCGCCGACGCGCTCCGGCGCCTGCGCGAGATCGACTGGCCGATCCGGCAGGCGACCGACCACGGCACGCACGAGGCCATCTACCTGAGCGACCCGGACGGGAACGACCTCGAGCTGATGTGCGACCGGCCGCCGGAGCAGTGGCCGCGCGACGGCGACGGGCATGCCGCCTACGCCGACGGCGAGCTCGACCTCGACCAGCTCCTGACCGAGGCGCCCTAGACGGAGCCTTCGTCTCGGCGCACCGGCACGACCTCGACGTCGCGGCGGTGGAACCCGACCCGCCAGCTGTACGTGTCGCGGCGGGAGGGGAAGAAGTCGGGCCAGTCCTTCAGCATCATCCAGGCGGCGACGAGCAGGATGGCCACGTCGAGCGCGAACGGGCCGGAACGCCCGGTCACCCAGCCGGCGGCGACGACGACCGTCGCGACGAGCCCGGCCCAGCACTCGTGCACGCGCAGGCCGGCCACGTACACCCGCGGTCCCAGCGGGTGGTGGCGGACATCCAGCAGCGCGCGGAGGCGTCGAGCCATGCCATCGTTATCGGCAGGTCGGCGGCCGGCTCAACCCTGGGCGGCGACGGCGCCGGCCGCCTCGCACGCGCGGGCGACGTTGGCCGCGTGCGCTGTGCGGTCGGCAACCCCGGCCGGCCGCTCGGGGACGGCGATCTGCTCGGCGCGGTCGGGCGGGCACCCCGCCTCGGCGTGCGCGAGGACCGCGTCGAGATATTCCATGTCCTCGTTCGGCGATCCGCAGCGCCTCGTCGCTCGTGTGCGGCTTGCCGTGGCCGACGACAACGTACAGCGGCCGCTCGCGCTCGATCAGGCCGACGAGCGACTCGAGCGTCGTCCTGTAGGCCGCGACCGAGTCGTACACGGCCGGGATCTCGAGCGCCGAGAGGTAGTCGCCGACCACGAGCAGGTGCTCGTCGGGGAGCGAGACGATCAGCCCGTCGTCGGTGTGGCCGGGGCCCGATCGGCACACGCCCAGCCACGGCCCCATCCGCACCTCGGCCGGCGGGTCGACCTCCTGCTCGACGTGCAGGCGTTCGATCGCGCGATAGCTGACGAGGAACGCGGCGGTCTCGCGCTCGATCTCCTCGCGGGCGACGCCGGAGCGGATGCGCTCGGCCGCCGCGCTGCTGGCCGTGACGTGCGCGTCGGACAGTATCCCGAGCGCCATGACGTGATCCCAGTCGGAGTGGGTGACCAGCACCTGCGTGACCTGCATGGTCGAGGCGGTCACGACCTCCTCGATCTCCCACGGCGAGATGCCGGGGTCGACCAGGAGCCGCTCGCCCGCCCGGCGCAGCTCGAGCGTGGTGGTCTGGTAGAGGGTGCTGGGCCACCACGTCGCCGTGCCCGTCAGCGGGATCGCCCTTGGCATGGCCCTAGCATAGTATGGCCGGATGCGGGTTGGGATCGACCTGATCGAGATCGCCCGGGTGGCCCGTGCACTCGAGCGGCATCCGCGTTTCGTCGAGCGCGTCTTCACCCAGATCGAGCGCGACTACTGCCTCTCGCGGCCCAACCCGGCCCAGCATTTCGCCGCCCGGTTCGCCGGCAAGGAGGCGGTCGGGAAGGCGCTCGGGTTCGGGGTGCCGTTCACCTGGCGCGAGATCGAGATCGCGGGCCGGCCCAAGCCGGGTGTGAGCCTCACGGGGCGCACGGCCGCGTGGGCCGAGCGGGTGAAGGCGGGCGCGATCGACCTCAGCATGACGCACTCGAAGGGGATGGCGGCCGCCGTGGCCGTCGTCGACGACGCATGATCCACACGCTCCCGCTGTACGACGCGGGCGAGATGCGGGCCGCGGACGCCGGCGCGATCGAGACGATCGGGATCCCCGGCGCGGTGCTCATGGAGCGGGCCGGCCTCGCGGCCGCCGACGAGATCGTCCGCGCGTTTCCGCGGGGCTCGGTCGCCGTCGTCTGCGGCGGCGGGAACAACGGCGGCGACGGCTTCGTCGTCGGCCGCCACCTGCATGCGGCCGGCTGGGACGTCGAGTGCCTGCTCGCCGCCGACCCGGCCAGGCTGCCGGCCGACGCGCGCCGGAACCACGAGGTCGCCGTGCGGCTCGAGGTGCCCATGCGCGAGGGCGTCTCGCGGGCGCGGCTGCGGCGCGCCGAGGTGATCGTCGACGGCCTGCTGGGCACGGGCTTTCGGGGCTCGCCGCGGCCCGAGGCGGTGCAGGTGATCGCCGCCATGCACGACCGGCCCGGCATCGTCGCCCTCGACGTGCCCTCGGGCGTCGACGCGTCCACGGGGGTCATCGCCGGCGAGGCGGTCGCCGCCCAGGTGACGGTCTGCTTCCACGGACGCAAGCTGGGGACGGCCGTCGAGCCGGGCCGCAGCGCCTCCGGCCGGGTCGTCGTCGCCGCGATCGGCATCCCGCCCCAGGCCGACGTCGAGACGGCGGCCGTGCTCGCCGACGGCCTCACCGCGCCCGCGAAGGGGGCCGCGGACACGAAGTACACCGCCGCGGTGCTCGTGCTGGGCGGCGCCCGCGGGTTCACCGGCGCGCCGCTCATGACCGCGCTGGCCGCGCTGCGGGCGTCGGCCGGGATCGCCTGGATCGGGACGCCGCCCGACGCCGCCCGCATCCTCGAGGCCCGTGTCCCCGAGGTGATGGTGCGCCCGCTGCCGAACGCGCTCGAGCTGCTGGAGCGGGCCGCCGCCGTCGCGCTCGGGCCCGGCCTCGGCCGGAGCGAGGAGATGCTCGCCCTCGCCCGCGAGGTCGGCGTCGGCCACGCCGGCCCGATCGTGATCGACGCCGACGGACTGTTCGCGTTCAACGGCGCGCTCGAGGAGCTGCGCCGGCGGGCGCGGCCGGCGGTGCTGACGCCCCACGAGGGCGAGATGGGGCGGCTGCTCGGCGAGACCTCGGACTGGGTGCGGGCGAACAGGCTCGAGGCGGTGCGGCGGGCGGCGGCGGCGAGCGGGTGCGTCGTGCTCCTCAAGGGGGCCGACACGCTCGTCGCGGAGCCCGGCGGCCGCGTGTGCGTGTCCCACGCCGGCGTCCCGGCACTGGCGACGGCCGGGTCGGGCGACGTGCTCACCGGCGTCGTCGCCGCCATGCTCGCGCGCGAGCCGGACGCCTGGGCCGCGACCGCGGCGGCCGCCGAGGCGCACGGCCGCGCCGGCAGGGCCGCCTCCGAGCGTCTGGGGCCGTCCGGCATCATCGCGACCGACGTGATCGACGCCCTGCCCGGGGTGCTGCGGTGATCGGGACGCACCGGGCGCGGGCGACGGTGACCGTCGATCTCGGCGCGATCGAGGACAACGTCGCCCGCCTCCGCGCCGCGGCGGGGCCGGCGGAGGTGTGGGCCGTCGTGAAGGCGGACGGCTACGGCCACGGCGCGACGGCGGTCGGCCGGGCGGCGCTGCGGGCGGGCGCGCGGCGCCTGTGCGTCGCCACCTGGGAGGAGGCCCGCGGCCTGCGCGAGGAGCTGGGAGACGTGCCGGTGCTCGTGATGGGCCCGCTCGCCCCCGGCGAGGAGGCGCACGTGGCCGGCGTGGACGTGGCCGTCTCGTCCGTCGAGGGGTTCGCCCGCCTCCAGGCCGGGGCGCGTGCGCCACTTGGCGTTCACGTGAAGGTCGATACCGGCATGGGCCGGTGGGGCATGTCCGCCGCCGAGGCGGTCCGCGTCGCCGACCAGCTCGACGCCGACGGCGGGCTGCGCCCCGCCGGGCTCATGAGCCACCTGGCCGTCGCCGACACCGACGCGGGCTTCACGCGGCAGCAGGTGGAGCGGTTCGCCGCGGTGGCCGAGAGCTTCCCGCCGTGCCCGCGTCACCTCGCGAACAGCGCGGCGGCGCTGCGCTTCCCCGAGGCCCGTTTCGACGCCGTCCGCTGCGGGATCGCGATCTACGGCCTGTCGCCGTTCGCCGCCGACCCGGACGCCGACGGGCTCGCGCCGGCGCTGCGGATGGAGACGCAGGTGGCCGCGGTCAAGCTGCTCCAGGCGGGCGAGAGCTCGGGCTACGGGCGCCGGTTCGTTGCGCCGGAGCCGACCTGGATCGGCCTTGCCCCGGCCGGCTACGCCGACGGCGTCCCGCGCATCCTCTCCGGGCATGCCGACGTGCTCGTGGGCGGACGCCGGCGGCGGGTGGCGGCGACCGTGAGCATGGATCAGCTCACGTTCGTGATCGGCTCCGAGTGCGACGTCGAGCCGGGCGACCCGGTCACGCTGATCGGGCGCGACGGCGACGACCGGATCCTGGCCGAGGAATGGGCGCGGCTGGCCGGGACGATCAGCTACGAGATCGTGACGTCGCTGGCGCCGCGGCCGCGACGGGTGGAGCATGTCGTTGCCGGGCCTTGACGCCGTGCGGGCGCTCGCGCCCGTGCCGGACGCGTGGCTCGTCGGCGGCAGCGTCCGCGATCTGCTGCTCGGCCGCGACGTGGTCGACGTCGACCTCGTGGTCGCCGACGACCCGGCGGCCGCCGCCCGCTCGCTGGCGCGCACGGCCGGCGGGGCGCCGTTCCCGCTCTCCGACCGCCACGGCGCGTGGCGGGTCGTCCGCGACGGCCGTACGGTCGACATCAGCCGCAGCCACGGCCCGGTCGCCGACGACCTGGGCCGGCGCGACTTCACGATCAACGCGATGGCGGTGCCGCTGGCCGGCGGCGACGTGATCGACCCGCACGGCGGCCGCGTCGACCTCGAAGCGGGGCGGCTGCGGGCGGTCTCCGAGCAGGTCTTCGCCGACGACCCGCTGCGGCTGCTGCGCCTGGCCCGGCTGGCCCACGAGCTCGGCTTCACCGTCGACCCTGAGGCCGAGCGGCTGGCCCGTCGCGACGCCCACCTGGCCGACCGCCCGAGCGGCGAGCGCGTCCTCACCGAGATCCGGCGGCTGCTCGAGCCCGACCACCCCGAGGAGGGCATCCGCCTGCTCGACCGGCTGGGCGTCCTCGACGTCGTCCTGCCCGAGGCCGTGGCCACGCGCGGCGTCGAGCAGAGCGCCTTTCACCATCTGGACGTGTTCGAGCACACGCTGAAGGTGCTCGACGCGGCCGCCGACGTCTCCGCCCACCCCGAGCACTACCTGCGCGATGCGGCCCCGCCGGTCGCAGCGGCGCTCGCCGCCGAGGTCGGGAACGGGTTCACCGGCAACACCGGCCTGCGGCTGGCGGCCCTCTTCCACGACATCGAGAAGCCCGCGACGCGGACGGTCTCGGACGAGGGACGGGTCGGCTTCATGGGCCACGACCGCCTCGGCGCCGACACGGCGGAGCGCGTGCTCGAGCGGTGGCGGGCGTCGCACGCGCTGATCCGCTTCTGCCGGGTGCTCGTCGCCGAGCACCTGCGGCTCGGCTTCCTCGTCCGCGAGCGGCCGTTCGACCGCCGGACGGCGTACCGCTACCTGCAGGCGACCGCGCCGCACGCCTACGAGAGCGTGGTGCTGTCGCTGGCCGACCGCCTCGCCACCCGCGGCGTGCGCGCCCGCCAGGGGTACGTGCGCGCCCACGCCCAGGCCGCCGTCGAGCTGATCCGGCTCGTGCAGGAGCTCGAGTCCGAGGAGCGCGAGCCGCTGCTGCGCGGCGACGAGATCGCGGAGCTCGCCGGCGCGAGCGGGCCGCGGATCGGCGAGCTCGTCGCGCTGCTGGCCGAGGAGCAGGCGGCGGGGACGGTCACCACGCGGGAGGAGGCGATCGCGCTTGTCCGGGTCTAACCGCTTCGACCGCACCGCCGACCTCTACGCCGCGCACGCCGCCCACCGCGACTGGACCGGGTTCGTGGCCTGGTGCGAGCTGCGGGCGGCCGATCGCGTGCTCGACGTCGCCGGCGGGCCGGGCGCGCTCGCCGCGGCGCTGTCGGGGAAGGTCGCGTCGGTCACCGTGCTCGACTCGGCCCCGGCGCTGCTCGGCCATGCGCCTGAGGGCGTGGAGACGGTGGAGGGGAGGGCGGAGCAGCTGCCGTTCGCCGCGGCGTCGTTCGACCTCGTCACGTGCGTCAACTCGCTGCACCACATCGCCCGGCCGGCCCGCGCGCTGGACGAGATGGCGCGCGTGCTCGCGCCCGGCGGGCGGATCGTGCTGGAGGACATGGTGGCCGACCCCGACCCGCGCCGGGCGCGGCGCTGGGAGGAGATCGAGCGGCTCCGCGACCCGGAGCACGGGCGGCTGATCTCGCCCGGCGATGCGCGCGGGCCGCTCCAGGCGGCGGGCCTGCACCTGGACTCCGAGGAGACGTGGCTGCGCACGTCGCGGGTCGACCGGTGGCTGGCGGTCTCGGGGACGGGCGAGCCGGCGGCGTCGCGGGTGCGGGAGATGATCGGCGCGCCCGAGTTCGAGGTGCGGGTCTGGCGGGCGCGCTACCGCCTGCCGGCGGACTGATCACGTCCGAGCGGGAGGGCGGCGAGCGTGGTGTAGCGCGGGCCGTGCGGGCCGAGGTCGGAGCGCACGAGGGCGAGCTCGGCGACGGGGATGCGCGCGTCCGCGAGCGGCTGCGGGTCCGGCCAGCGGTCGAGATGGGCGCGGCCGCGCAGGCGGGCGAGCGTCAGGTGCGGGGTGCCGGGGCGGGCCGACCGGGCGTTCGGCGCGTGGCGTGCAGCCGCGGCGCTCACCGCGTCGACGAGGGCCGCATACTCGGGCGAAGGCGTCGCGGTCGCCCACAGCATCCGCGGCCGCCGGGGCGGTCCGGGGGCGATGGTCTCGACGGTGAGCTCGGTCGGCTCGTGGCCGGCGCAGGCCTCGGCGAGGTCGGCCGTGAGGGCGGCGACGGCGGCGGGATCGACGTCGCCGAGGAAGTGGATCGTGACGTGCAGGTTCTCGGCCGGCGTCGACCGCAGCGCGGGCGGCGCGAGCTCCGCGGCGGCGGCGGCGAGCTCCCGCGCCAGCGCCGGCGGCGGGATGGCAGCGACGAAGAGGCGCACGGTGATGCGAGCCTAGCCGTCTTCCGCCCCACCCGACCGGGCCCGATCTGCTCCAAGGCGGGGAGCCCGTACCACCCTTCTGGGGGACGTCCCGACTCGGACGCGATTGAAAAATCCCTGCTCCCGGGGGGATTCGCCTCCACGACCTCCACCTCACCCGAGGAGCCACCATGCCCGCCCAGCGCATCACGTCCGCCGAGCCCGACGCCCTCACCCAGCTCCGCGACGCGGCCCGCACCGCCCGCACGGCGGTCGGCCGCCTCTCCCTCGAAGGCTGGCTCGCCGTCGCCTGCGTCTTCGTCGTCATGTGGGCGATCGGCTGGCTGTAGGCGGCGCCGGAGACGGGTTTGGGGGGATGCGCCATTTGGCGCTGATGGCTGACGCCATTTGGCGCCAGGCGCCGGCGCAGGTTCGCCAGAGCCCTGCGGCTCGCCGACGACGTCCGGCCAGCGCTACTGAGGGCGCGCCGGCCGTCGTCGGGAAGGGCGAGGGCCGGAGTCGGGGTCGGGCGGACGGGCCGTGGACGCTCGCGGGGGACGCGCCACTTGGCGCTGATGGCTGACGCCATTTGGCGGGCGGTGAGGGTGGTTCGCCAGAGCCCTGCGGGCTCTCCGACGACGTCCGGCCAGCGCTACTGAGGGCGCGCCGGCCGTCGTCGGGAAGGGCGAGGGCCGGAGTCGGGGTGCGGCGGACGGGCTCGGGAGGCGCCCGGGGAGACGCGCCACTTGGCGCTGGGCGCTGGCGTCATTTGCAGTTCCGGCACACCCCTCGCAACGTCCCGTCACCCACGTGTGACAGACAGCCCGCCATACTCGCCGCATGGCTCTGGCGTACGTCCCAACCCTGTACAAGGCCCGGAACCTGCCGCTCAAGCGGCCGGTGTGCGCGATCTGCGTGGATCGGACGCGGGGGCGGACGGAGTGCGTGCAGCTGGGCTATCGGGTGAGCGTGTGGCTGTGCCCGGCGCACGCGGATCCGGTGTTCCAGACGCGGCGGGGAGGGCGCGACTTCGTGCGGACGCTGGCCGGGGTGTGGCAGGCGAACGGCTGCATGACGGCGGCGAGAGATCGCGCGCTCAACGCCCACATGGAGCGGCAGCGGGAGCGGCCGGGACGGCCGCGCCCGGGGAGCTACGCGTGGCCGGAGCTGCGCCGTCGGCTGGAGCGGGCGTATGCCGGCGGCGCCCAGCCGGCACAGGTGGCGGGCGGCGTGCGGGAGCTCGAGGCGAGCTGTCCGGCGCGGCCGCCGAGCCGGCGGACGCTGCAGCGATGGTACTCCCAGCGGCGCTGGATCAGCCGCCCGCCGTGAGCCGGCCGAACCGGGGGTCGGCCCGAAGCGGCGCAAGATCGTCGTCCGCGGCCGCCGACTCGGCGAAGCCGGGCCGCAGCTGGAGCGCCTCGCCGAGGTGGCGGAGGGCCGCGTCGACCTGGCCCAGCTGGGCCTCGGCGCACGCGAGGTTGTAGAGCACGGCGTCGCGGTCGTCGTAACGCTCGAGGGCGTCCAGGAGCAGCTCGCGGGCATCGGCATGTCGTCCCGCGTCGAGGAGGACGATCACGTCGCGGTTCACCTCCCAGGAGCGCGGCCGGAAGGCCTGGCCGGCGGTCGCGCCGACCGAGAGCACCGTGGTGTCCGGCTCGACGGCGACGGCGGCCCGCGACACGGCCGGGTCGCGGACGAAGACGATCTCTCCCGTCGGCGCGTCCAGCTCGGCATCGCCGACCGTGAACCGCGCGTGTCCGGCGGTGACGAGGAAGAGCTCCTCGTGCCCGGACGGGGCCTCGTCGTGCGCGGGGATCAACGTCGCTCCGGCCTCGTGGGCCGTCCACGCGTTGATGCCGAACGCGTGCACGTCCAGCGCCGCCCGGATCGGCGCCCACCCGTCGGCGCGCTCGAGCTCGCCCAGTCGCGCCGTCCGATACGCATGCGCAGCCACGGAGGAGCGCATGGTACCGCCGGCGTCAGGCGGCGCGGACGACCGGGCGGCGGCCGTCGAGCTCGCGCAGCAGCTCGGCCAGCTTGCATTCCAGGTCGTTCGGCGTGCGCACGGGGTAGCCGGACTGCCACTGTCCGCTCGTCTCGGTCACCCGCACGCAGTACATGAGATTCTGGATATCGCGTTTGTCGAGCATCGTCACTCCGGGTCGGCATTCGACGCCGCTGATGGCATCCCCTGCTTGCGGTATATCGCCGGGTGACCGGGTATAGTCACCGCGCCATGCTGAAGGTCTTGATCGCCGGCCTGCTCGGCACCGTCGCCGGCATCGTTGTGATGGTGGTCGTCATCGTTGCCGCGGGCGGGAAGACGGACGACGCGAGCAGCGTCGGACTGAACCCCACCGTGTCCACCGCGTCGCTCTCGACGCCGGCCTCCTCGGCGCCGCCCACATCGACACCCGGCGGGAGCAGCGGCGGGAGCTCGAGCGGCGCGACCGGCAACGCCACGGCGGGCAAGGCGGACTTCACGTCCAACGGCTGCAGCAGCTGCCACACGCTCGCCGTTGCAGGCGCGACCGGCACGATCGGCCCCGACCTCGGCAAGATCTCCGGCGACGCCACAAAGGCGGGCATGCCGCTCGGGGCGTTCATCAAGCAGTCGATCACCGACCCGACCGCGTTCACCGCATCCGGCGGGCCGTGGACGACGCCGATGCCGACGACCTTCGGCTCGTCGCTCAGCTCGACGCAGATCGACGACCTGGTCGCGCTGATCGAGTCCGGCCAGTCCTCGTAGCGGCACGGACGGGATGACGGTCGCCTCCGAGCCCGGCGTTCGCACCGGCGCGGGCGCGCTCGTCGCGGCGCTGGAGGCGCACGGCGTGGAGGTCGTCTTCGGCCTGCCGGGCATCCACGCCCTCCCGGTCTGGGACGCGCTGATCGGCTCGCCCATCCGGCGCGTCGTCGTCCGCCACGAGCAGGCCGCCGGGTTCGGCGCCGTCGGGTACGCCCGCACGGGCGACCGCCCCGGCGTCTACCTGACGAGCACGGGCCCGGGCGCGTTCAACTCGCTGGCGGCGCTCTCGGAGGCCGACGCGTCGAGCGCGCCGGTGCTGCATCTGACGTCGCAGATCCCGACCGATCTCGTCGGCGCCGGCCGCGGCTACCTGCACGAGAGCCGCGGCCAGTCGCAGGCGTTCGCGGCGGTGTCGCGCTTCCACGCCCGGCCGACGTCGCCCGACGCCCTCGTCCAGGCGGTGGACGAGGCCTTCCGGCACATGGCGCTCGACCCCGGGCCGGCCACGATCGAGGTCGCGACCGACGTGATGGCCGCCGCCGCCGGCGGCTCCGCCCCGCGCGTGACCCGGGTTGCGCTGCCCGCCCCCGACCCGGAGGCCGTCGCCCGCGCCCGGGCGCTGATCGATGCCGCCGAGGCTCCGCTGATCTGGGCCGGCGGCGGCACGCGCCGCGCCGCCGCGGACGTCCGCAAGCTGGCCGAGCTGCTCGACGCGCCCGTCCTGACGACCTACAACGGCAAGGGCGCGCTCCCGACCGGCCACGCGCTGCACGCGGGCTCGTCGATCGAGGAGCCCTCGATGCGCCGGCTGGTCGAGCGATCCGACCTCGTGCTCGCGCTGGGCACGCGCTTCTCGCAGGAGGGCACCGCGGACTGGGGCCTGCCGATGCCGGCGACGATCGTCCAGGTCGACCTCGACGCGGGCCGGTTCGGGCGCGCGTTCCCCGTCTCGGAGGGGATCGTCGCCGACGTCGGCCTCTTCTGCCGCGCGCTGCTCGGTGATCCGCCGTCGGCCGGCGGCCGCGACGGCGAGGCGGCGGTGCGCGCAGCGCTCCAGGGCCGCTCGTCCGAGGTGGGGGCGCAGGGCGCGGATGCCGAGGTCGAGCTCATGCGCGTGCTCCACGACGCGCTGCCCGACGACGCGATCGTCGTCGCCGACATGACGATCGCCGCCTACTGGGCGGCGCTCTACCTGGACGCGAAGCGGCCGGGCGCGTTCGTATACCCGTCGTCGGGGGCGCTCGGCTGCGGCATCCCGCTGGCGCTCGGGACGGTGGCCGCGAACCCCGACCGCCCGACGGTCGCCCTGTGCGGCGACGGCGGCTTCCTGATGGCGGGGCACGAGCTCCTGACGGCGCGGGCCGAGGGGCTGCCGCTGATCGCGCTCGTGGTGAACGACTCGGCCTACGGCATCCTGCGCAACTACCAGGAGACGATGTTCGGCCGCACGGTCGCCGTCGAGCTGAACGCGCCGGACTTCGAGGGCCTCGCCCGCGCCTGCGGCGTCCGCTACCTCCGCGCCGACGGGATCGGCGGCCTGGGCGGCGCGCTCGCCGAGGCGATCGCCGACCGTTCGGGACCGGCCCTCGTCGAGCTGCAGACGGCGCTGCGCGCGCCCGGCCAGTCCGTCTGACGCCAGCAGATGGGGACTGTCCCCGGTCCCCGGGGACAGTCCCCGATTTCCGGCTGTCAGCGGGGGTTGCGGGGTCGGCGCGGCGGTCACGGTAGAGTGGCGAGCGACCTGTGAGCGCCCCGGCCCGCACCGACTTCTCGATGACCGCCAGCCCCGGGCGCCGGCTCCCGGTGGCCGTCCGGGCGGGCGGGTGCGTGATCGAGGACGCCGACGGCAAGCGCTACCTGGACGCCTGCGGCGGAGCCATGGTGATGCTGCTCGGCCACGGCCATCCCCGCATCGTCGAGGCGCTTCAGCGCCAGGCGGAGCGGATCGCGTTCACGTACCGCTTCTCGTTCCAGAACGAGCCGATGCTCGACCTCGCCGAGCGGGTCGCGCGGATCGCGCCCGGCGACCTCGAGTGGTGCTTCTTCAACTCGTCCGGCTCCGAGGCGAACGAGTCGGCCCTGCACCTGGCGGTGCTCTACTGGGAGCTTCAGGGCCACGCGGGCAAGATCGAGTTCCTGAGCCGGGTCACGTCGTACCACGGGTCGACGATGGGCGCGCTCTCGCTCTCGGGGTCGCGCTGGCGGGCGCCGTTCGAGCTCCTCCTGCGCAAGTACGCCGTCGTCCCGAACTCCGACACGGCCGAGGAGGGGGCGGCGGCGCTCGAGGCGGCGATCATGTCCCGCGGCGCCGAGCACGTGGCCGCGTTCGTGGTCGAGCCCGTCACCGGGTCGTCCGGCGCGGCCGTGCCCCTGCCCGACGGCTATCTGGCCGCCGTGCGCGAGGTGTGCGACCGCCACGACGTGCTCCTGGTCGCCGACGAGGTGATCACCGGCTTCGGCCGCACGGGCCGCTGGTTCGGGGTCGAGCACTTCGGCGCCGTCCCCGACGTGATCACGTTCGGCAAGGGGATCGGCGGCGGCGCCGTCCCGCTCTCCGGCATGGTCGCCTCGCGCCGGCTGCGCGAGGTGGTGGAGACGAACCCGAGCGGCTTCTCCTACGGGCACACGTTCTCGGGCAACCCGCTCGCCTGCGCCGTCGGGTGCGCGGTGATCGACGTGATCGAGTCGGAGGGGCTGCTCGACGCGGCGACGGTGCGTGGCGAGCAGCTGCACGCCCGCCTCGCCGAGATGCGCGAGCGCCACCCGATCGTCGCCGGGCTGCGCGGCCTCGGCCTCCTGCGCGGGATCGAGCTGCGCGCGCCGGGCGGCGGCCGCTTCCCGGCCGCGGAGGGGATCTCGGGGCGCGTGTCGGCCGAGGCCAAGCGGCGCGGCCTCATGATCTACCCCTGTCCGACGCCCGTCGGCACCGAGCAGATGGACGCGCTCCTGCTGGCGCCGCCCCTGACCGTCACCGAGGCCGAGATCGACGAGATCGCGGCGCTCCTCGACGACACCCTGACCGCGGTCGAGGCGACGCTCTAGTGGCCGCCGAGCCGGTCAGCCTGCCGACGACCGGCGAGCTGCGCTCGGCGCTCGAGCAGGCGGCCGAGTGGATCGCCCGCTACCTGGACGAGGTCGACCGCCTGCCCGTCCTGGCGCAGGTGAAGCCCGGCGAGATCGCGGCGGCGCTGCCCGCCCACCCGCCGGCGCACGGCGAATCGCTCGAGGCGATCCTGGCGGACGTCGACCGGATCATCGTGCCGGGCCTGACCCACTGGAACCACCCCGGCTTCATGGCCTACTTCGGGATCACCGGCTCGCCGCCGGGCATCCTCGGCGAGACGATCGCCGCCGCCCTCAACGTGAACGCGATGCTCTGGCGGACGTCGCCGGCGGCGACCGAGCTCGAGCAGGTCACGACGCGCTGGACGGCGGAGCTGCTCGGCCTGCCGACCGGCTGGTTCGGGCAGATCACCGACACCGCCTCCTCGTCCACCCTGTGGGCGCTCGCCGCCGCCCGGGAGGCGGCCGGGCTCGACATCCGCACCCGGGGCATGGCCGGCCGGGCCGATCTGCCGCCCCTGCGCGTGTACACGTCCGAGGAGGCCCACTCCTCGGTCGAGAAGGCCTGCATCGTGCTCGGGTTCGGGCAGGAGGGCCTCGTCAAGATCCCGACCGACGCCGAGTTCCGGATGCGGGCCGACGCCCTTCGCGAGGCCGTGGCCGCCGATGTCGGCGCCGGCCGTCGGCCCATCGCCGTCGTGGCCACCGTCGGCACGACGTCGTCGACGAGCATCGACCCGGTCGCCGAGGTCGCCGATATCTGCGCGGAGCACGGGATGTGGCTGCACGTCGACGCCGCCTACGGGGGCGCCGCCGCGGTGGTGCCCGAGCTGCGGGGCGTGGTGGACGGGTGCGACCGGGCCGACTCGCTCGTCGTGAACCCGCACAAGTGGCTGCTCACGCCGATCGACTGCAGCCTGCTCTACACCGCGCGGCCGGAGGACATGCGGGCGGCGTTCTCGGTCGTCCCCGAGTACCTGCGCTCGAGCGAGGACGGCGTCGTCAACCTGATGGACTACGGCGTCGCGCTCGGCCGCCGGTTCCGCTCGCTGAAGCTCTGGATGGTGCTGCGCGCCTACGGCGCGGACGGCCTGGCGGCGATCGTCGCCGGCCACGTCGACCTGGCCCGCCGCCTCGAGGCGGCGGTCCGGGCCGAGCCGGGCTGGGAGCTGCTCGCGCCGGTGCCGTTCTCGACGGTCTGCTTCCGGCATCGCCCCGACGGCGTCGACGACGAGGCCGAGCTGCGCAGGCACAACGAGGTCATCCTCGAGCGCGTGAACGCGAGCGGCCGGGCGCTCGTCTCCCACACGCAGCTCAAGGGTCGCTACGCGCTGCGGGTCGCGATCGGCAACGCGTCGACGACGGCCGAGCACGTCGACCGCGCCTGGGATCTGCTCCGGGAGGCCGCCGCGGCCTAGATGGGCGGCGGCGCGGGCTCGGGCGCCGGGGGCGGCTGCCGGTGCACCGACCCGGTCGTCAGCTCGCGGAAGAGCAGCTGCAGCGACCCGGCGACCGGGATCGCGATCAGCGCGCCGAGGACGCCGAGGAGCTCGCCGCCGATCAGCACGGCGACGAGGACGAGGAAGGCCGAGAGCTGCACGGTGCGCCGGTAGACGATCGGCTGCAGGACGTGGTTCTCGATCTGCTGGTAGACGACGTTCACGACGATCATCACGATCCCGGCGGTCACGCCCTGCGTGGCGAAGGCGACGCCGATCGCCGCCAGGGCGCCCACCGTGGCGCCGACGAGCGGCACCAGGTCGAACACGCCCATGAGGACGGCGAGCGCCAGCGCGTAGGGGACGCCCAGGATCCACAGCGAGATCCCGACCACCGTCCCTGCGACGATCGAGATGATCAGGTTCCCGAGCACGTAGCCGGCGACGTTGCGGTTGATCTCGCCGCCGACGCGGCGGATCTGCTCCGCCCGCTCGGCGGGCACGAAGCGCAGCAGCCCCTCGGTCAACGCGGGCAGCTCGAGCAGGAGGAAGAGCGTCAGGAACAGCACGGTGATCGTGGCGACGACGCCGCTCACGATCTTGCTCAGCGCCCCGAAGGCCTTGTTCGGATACGCCTTCGCGGCCTCCTCGGCCTTCTGCACGAGGTGGTAGCGGGTGTTCAGGTTGTTGATCGTCTCGTTGTGGCGCAGGTCGTTGATGTACGTCGGCGCGGCGTTGCGCAGGTGGTCGACCTGGCTCGCGATCGGGATGATCAGCAGGGCCAGGAAGGCCACCACGAGCACGAACAGCACGGCGAACACGGCGAACACCGCGAGCGTGTGCGACATCCGCCGCTCGGCCAGGCGCACCGCCGGCTGCAGCGCCACCGCCAGGAAGAGCGCGGTCGCGAGCCAGATCAGGATCCGGCCGACGTGCGCGAGCAGGTCGACGGCGGCGATCGTGAGCAGCACGAGGACGATGACGCGCAGGATCATGCGCACCGGCAGGTCGACGACGACTCGCTGCGGACCCGGGAGCATCCCGTCCGGTTCGACGCGGGAGGCCCGAATCCCGCCGCCCCTGCTAGCGTCTCCGTCCCGTGGCCCTGACGCCCCTGTGGCGCAATCGCGACTTCGTCCTGCTCCAGTCCGGACAGCTCTTCTCCGCGACGGGGTCGGAGGCCACGGCGATCGCCTACCCGCTGCTGGCGCTGGCGCTGACGCACTCGCCGGCCGGCGCCGGCCTCGTGGCGTTCGCCCGCCTGGCCCCGTTCGCGGTGTTCCAGCTTCCGGCCGGGGTCGCGGCCGACCGCGTCGACCGCCGCCGCCTCATGGTCGCGGCCGATCTCGTGCGGGCGACGACCATCGGGATCCTGGCCGCCACGATCGCAACCGGCGACGCGTCAATGGCGATCCTCGTCGCCGTGGCGTTCGTGGAGGGCTCGGGGACGGTGGTCTTCACCGCGGCGGCGACGGGGGCGCTGCGCTCGGTGGTGCCGGCGGTGCAGCTGCCGGACGCCGTCGGCGCGGTGACGGCCCGCGTTGCGACGGTCAACCTGGCCGGGCCGCCGCTGGGCGGATTCCTGTTCGAGATCGCCCGGTCGCTCCCGTTCGTCGTCGATGCCTGCTCCTACGCGGCCTCGCTGGCGTCGCTGGCGGCGATCCGGACGCCGTTCCAGCAGCCGCGCGAGCCCAGCCGGGCCGGCATCCGCGCCCAGATCGCGGAGGGCTTCCGCTACCTGTGGGGCCAGCCGTTCCTGCGCACGTGCGCCTTCCTCTACGGCCTCGGCAACTTCACGCTGCCCGGGATCCTGCTCGTGATCGTCGTCGTCGGCCGGGAGCAGGGCCTGACCGGCGGCGAGATCGGCGCTCTCGTGGCCGCCTTCGGCATCTGCCTGCTCGCCGGATCGCTGCTCTCGCCGATCGCGCGCAGGACGTTCTCGATGCGGACGATCCTCTGGATCGAGCTCGTCGCCTGGCTCGGGAGCGCGGCCTTCCTCGTCCGGCCCAGCGTGTTCGTGCTGGTGGCCGGGATCCTGCCCCAGGGTCTGGCCATGCCCGTGACCGATTCGGTCGTCGTCGGCTACCGGGTCGCCGTCACGCCTGACCGTCTCCTGGGCCGGGTCGAGGCGGTGCGCAGCTCCATCGCGCTTGCGATCGCGCCGCTCGGGCCGCTCGTGGCCGGGCTGCTGCTGGAGGCGATCTCGGCGCGGGAGACGATCGCCGTCTTCTGCGCCTTCAACGTCGTCCTGCTGCTGTGGGGGTTCCTGAGCCCCTCGATCCGGGCCGCGCCGAGCCTGTCCGACCTGGCGACGCTGGAAGCCGGCTAACCGGTCCCGTCGGGCAGCAGGTTCGGGCCGAGCACGATCGCGACGCCGTCAGTCTGGGTCGGCAGGACGCCGGGGGCCTGCGCGATCGGCACCGGCGGGGGCAGCCCCAGCCGGTTGGCGACGACCGTGGCCTGGGACAGCTTGCCCGGGACGTAGACCACGATGGTCGACTGGGTCTCGGGCTGCGCGTCGCCGACGGTGACGACGTGCCAGCCGGCCTGCTTGAGCTGGGTCTGCGCGGTGGCGGCCGCGTTCGTGCCGCCGAAGCCGTTCAGGATCGTGAGCTGGACCTGCTTCCACTGCGGCTTTGCGTGCTTCGCCGGGGTCGTGCCCGTCCCACCGGTGGGAGTGGTGCCCTTCGAGGTCGCGCCGGTGGTGTGGGTCGGCGGCGTCGTGGTCTTGGAGCTGCCGCCCGAGGCGCTCTGCAGCACCCATCCGAACACGAACAGCGCCCCGACCAGGGCCACGACCGCGCCGATCCGCGCGGCCGGGATGCGCGACCGCCGCGCCCTGATCCCCTGCGCCTCGAGGCGGCGGGCGAACCAGTCGTCCAGGCCCTCGTCTCGACGAGGTGGATCGAACGGGGGTTCCCCTCCGGTGCGGCCGCCCGGTGTCCGCAACTCAGCCATTGTGCCCCAGAACGTTACACGCCTCGTAGGATCCCGCTCCAGCGTGGCCTGCGAGATGATCGACACCTGGGTCGCCGACGGCGACGCGCCGGCGGTGGCGGCAACCGTGGTCGGGCCGGAGGGGATCCGGGAGTCGCGCGTCGCCGGCGCCGCCCGCCCGGACTCGCTCTTCGCGCTCGCGTCGCTCACGAAGCCGCTCGTCGCGGTGGCGGCGCTCGTCGCCGCCGAGGAGGGGGCGATCGACCTGGACGCGCCCGTTTCCGATCATCTCGAGGGGTACCGCGCGCCCGGACGGCGCGCGATCACGCCACGGCACCTGCTCTCGCACGCCTCCGGGCTGCCCGAGGTCGGCCCGCCCGGCGTCCCGGCGATCGACGTCGAGCCGGTGCGGCCGCCCGCGACCCGCCGCGTCTACTCGAACGAGGGCTATGCCGTCCTCGGTGCGCTGCTGTCGGCGGCGACCGGGATGGGCCACGCCGAGTACGTGAACGACGCCGTGCTCGCGCCGCTCGGGATGGACGCGTACCTCGGCCTGCCGGAGGCCGAGGCCGGCCGCGCCCTCGACGTGCGCGAGCCGGGCCTGTGGCGGTCGGGCCTGCCGCTCTTCAACTCCCGCGAGTGGCGCGCGCGGGCGACGGCCGCCGGCGGCGCATTCGCGACCTGCGCCGCCTATGCACGCTTCGTCCAGCTCCTGCTCGAGCGGGGCGCCCCGCTCCTGGCGGGCGAGACGTTCGCCGAGCTGGCCGCGGTGCAGTACCCGGGCCTGGCGGGCGGGATCGAGTCGTTCCGGACGTGGGACGTGGCCGACTGGGGGCTCGGCTGCGACATCCGCGACGACAAGGATGGCCACTGGACGGGGACGCGGACGTCGCCCGCGACGCTCTCGCACTTCGGCGCGTCGGGGACGCTCATGTGGGCGGACCCCGAGGCGGGCGTCGGGCTCGTCTGCCTCGCCAACCGCGGCACGTACTGCCGGCTGGATGATGCGGCCGGGCCGCTGGCCCGCGCTGTCCGACCGCGTCATCGCCGAGGCGGGATGAGGGACTGGCGCCACTGCCCTCGCTGCGCGGCGGAGCTCACCCGCCGCGTGCCCGATGGCGACGACGAGGTGCGGCTCCTGTGCCCCGCGTGCGGGCTCGTGCTCTACGAGAACCCGGCGCCGACGGCGAGCGCGATCCTCGTCGACGAGGCGGGCCGGGCCATGCTCGCGCGCCGCGGCATCGAGCCGTTCCGGGGGATGTGGGACATGCCCGGCGGGTTCGTCCGCCCGGGCGAGGACGGCGAGGAGGCGGCCCGGCGCGAGCTCGCCGAGGAGACGGGCCTCGAGATCGCGGTCGGGCCCGTGCTCGCGATCCTGCCCGACACGTACGGCGCCGAGGGCGTCGCGACCCTCAACATCTTCTACCTGGCCCGGGTCGAGCGAGGCGTGCCGCGGCCCGCGTCCGACGTCTCGGAGATCGCCTGGTTCGGCCCCGGCGAGCTCCCGCCGGCATCCGAGATCGCGTTCGCTCTGCGTCCGGGACGCCCTCGCCCGATGGCGTCGCACCCGGCCGCAGGAAGGGCCTGGAATTGTCAACGAACCGTAAAGCTCGCCGCCCGCGCGTCGATTACCGGACCGTCAGCGTCCCGTGCGAGAGGAGTTCGCTCGCCGAGGCGGAAAACGCGTCAGCCGGGCCGGGTGCCCGGAGGAAGCGATCATGGACGAGCTGTACGACAAGCACGTGGAGATCGACGAGCGGTGGCTCACGGAGTGGTTCGAGTTCGGGTTTGCCGAGCTCAGCTCCTACCTGGCCAAGCACGCGGCCTTCGACGACTTCTGCGACAAGCACGAGCTTGACTGATCGCGTCCCCGGCATCCCCGCGCGCTGACCGAGCGGGACGGCCGTCGCGGGCCTGCGGAATAGAATCCGCGGATGCCGCCCTTCGAGCCCGTCTCCAAGCAGCCTGACCACATCGGGCTCGAGCATCGCGTGCTCGAGCGCTGGGCGCGCGAGCGCACGTTCGAGACGCTGCGCGACCGCAACCGCGGCGGCGAGCCCTTCAGCTTCATCGACGGCCCGATCACGGCCAACAACCCGATGGGCGTCCACCACGGCTGGGGGCGCACGCTGAAGGACATCTGGCAGCGCTACTACGCGATGCAGGGGTTCGACCTGCTCTACCAGAACGGCTTCGACTGCCAGGGCCTGTGGGTCGAGGTGGGCGTCGAGAAGGAGCTCGGCCTGAACTCGAAGCGCGAGATCGAGGCCTACGGGCTCGACCGCTTCGCCCGCGCCTGCCGCGACCGCGTCGCGCTCTACGCCGGCCAGCTCACCGAGCACTCGAAGCGGCTCGGCCAGTGGATGGACTGGGAGCGGTCGTACTACACGATGACCGACCCGAACATCAGCTACATCTGGGGCTTCCTCAAGGAGTGCAACGAGCGCGGCTGGCTCTACCGCGGCCACCGCTCGATGCCGTGGTGCCCGCGCTGCGGCACCTCGCTCTCCCAGCACGAGCTGATCGACTCCTACAAGGACCTGACCCACCCCTCGCTGCACGTGCGCCTGCCGCTCAAGGGCCGCGAGCGCGAGTACCTGGTCGTGTGGACGACGACGCCGTGGACGCTGCCCGCGAACGTCGCCGCCGCCGTGCGGCCGGACGCCGACTACGTGCGCGTCGAGACCGGGGCGGGCGTCGCCTACGTCGCCGCCGACCGGCGCGAGGCCAGCCCGATCCCGGGCCGGGTGCTGGGGAAGGTGCGCGGCTCCGAGCTCGTGGGGCTCACGTACACGGCCCCGTTCGAGGAGCTGCCCGCCCAGGCCGGCTTCGAGAACCGCGTCGTCGCGTGGGAGGACGTGTCGATGGAGGAGGGCACCGGCATCGTCCACATCGCGCCGGGCTGCGGCGAGGAGGACTTCGAGCTGGGCCGCCGCGAGGAGCTGGCGACGCTGATCCCGGTCGACGAGGCCGGCGCGTTCGTCCAGGAGTACGGCTGGCTGCACGGCCACGTCACCGCCGAGGCGGCCCAGATGATCGTCGACGACCTCGGCCAGCGCGGGCGCCTCGTCGCCGACGGCGAGATCACCCACCGCTACCCGGTCTGCTGGCGCTGCGGCACCGAGCTGATCTACCGGCTCGTCGACGAGTGGTTCATCCGCTGCGAGGAGATCCGCAGCCCGATGATCGAGGCCGCCCGCGGGGTCGAGTGGACGCCGCCCCAGTACGGCAAGCGGATGGAGGACTGGCTCGTCAACATGGGCGACTGGTGCATCAGCCGCAAGCGCTACTGGGGCCTGCCGCTGCCGTTCTACTTCTGCGAGCGCGGCCACATGACCGTGATCGGCTCCCAGTCCGAGCTCGAGGAGCGGGCGCTGCGCGGCACCGAGGGTCTCCAGGAGCTGCACCGTCCGTGGATCGACGAGGTCGTGATCCGCTGCGGCCAGTGCGACGGGGAGGCCCATCGCCTGCCCGACGTCGGCGACTGCTGGCTCGACGCGGGCGTCGTCCCGTTCTCGACGCTCGGCTGGCACAACGAGTCGTTCGTCGAGGCCGGGTACGCCGCCGGCGCGGGCGTCGGCGTCACGATCGCCGACCTGCCCGATCACGCGAACTGGGAGCGCTGGTACCCGGCCGACTGGGTGTCGGAGATGCGCGAGCAGATCCGGCTCTGGTTCTACTCGATGCTCTTCATGGGCGTCGTCCTCGACGGCCGCGCGCCCTACCGCAAGGTGCTCAGCTACGAGAAGGTGAACGACGAGACCGGCCGGCCCATGCACAAGTCGTGGGGCAATGCGATCTGGTTCGAGGACGCGATCGAGGAGATGGGCGCCGACGTCATGCGCTGGATGTACGCCGGCCAGCAGCCGGCCCAGAACCTGAACTTCGGCTACGGCCCCGCCGGCGAGGTGAAGCGGCGGCTGCTGACGCTCTGGAACACGTACTCGTTCTTCGTCCTCTACGCGAACGTCGAGGGCTTCACGCCGCGCTACGAGCTGCTCGAGACCGGGCCCGACCCGGCGGCCGCGCGGCCGCTCGACCGCTGGCTCGCCGCCCGCACCCAGTGGCTGGTGGCGGAGTGCCGGGCGGCGCTCGACGGCTGGGAGTCGCCGCGGCTCGTGCGCGCGTTCGAGACGTTCATGGACGACCTGTCCAACTGGTACGTGCGCCTGTCGCGGACGCGCTTCTGGCGCTCCGACGACCCCGCCGACACGCGGGCCGCCTTCGAGGCGCTGTGGTACGCGCTCGTGCAGGCCATGCGCTGCGTCTCGCCGGTGATGCCGTTCCTGACCGACGAGATGTGGCAGAACCTCGTCCGCGGCGTCTGCCCGGACGCGCCCCAGGGCGTGCACCTGGCGGGCTACCCGGAGGTGCGCGAGGAGCTTGCCGACGCCGATCTGCTGGCCGCGATGGAGACCGTGCGCGCGGTGGTCGAGCTCGGCCGCCGCAGCCGCGACGACGCCCGCATCAAGCTGCGCCAGCCGCTGCGCGAGGTGATCGTCGCCACCGACGACCCCGTCCGCCGCGGGCATGTGGCCGAGCACGTCGAGCTGGTCGCCGCCGAGCTCGGGGTGAAGGGCGTGCGCCTGACGACCTCGGCGGAGGAGTTCGCCCAGGTCGAGGTGATGCCGCTGCTGAAGCTGCTCGGCCCCAAGTACGGCCGTGAGCTCGCCGTCATCCGCGGCCTCCTGCGCGAGGGCGAGTTCGAGCTCCGGGACGGCAGCGTCCACGTCGGCGACTGGGTGCTCGAGCCGGGCGAGTTCGAGCTGCGGGCGCGCGCCCGCGAGGGCTTCGCCGTCGCCGACGGCGACGGGTTCGCCGTCGCCCTCGACACCGAGATCACGCCGGAGCTGCGGCTCGAGGGCGTCGTCCGCGACGTGATCCGGACGCTGCAGAAGATGCGGCAGGACGCCGGCTTCGAGGTCACCGACCGGATCCGCGTCACCTACCCGGAGGCCGACGGCGACGTCGGCCGCGCGTTCGCCGAGCACGGCGACTGGATCGCGGCCGAGACGCTCGCGGTGGCGCTCGAGCCCGGCGCCGAGCTCGCCGTCGCCCGCGCGTAGGCCCAGCCCGGCGTCTGCCCCCAAAGGATGATGGCGAGTCCCCCGGCCGGGGGACTGACGCGTACCCGATCAAGCCACAAACTGGAACTAGCACGACTGCGTGCGTGCAACCAGTCGCCCCCCGAGGAGGATCCCATCGCCATGTCCCGAGCCCGCCGGGCACTCGTCCCCGTGCTCGCCTTCGCGAGCCTGCTCCTGCAGGCCTCGTCGGCCGCGGCGACGCTCGCTCCGGCGCCGGCCGCTCCCTGGGCGACGGCCAACGGCCGCGTCCTCGCGATCGTCCGCGTGAACAACGTCGTCTACGTCGGCGGCAAGTTCACCCAGATGATCGACACGGACGGCACCGTGCTCGCGCGCAACCACCTCGCGGCCGTCTCGGCGGTCGACGGACACGTGCTGCCCTGGAACCCGGGGGCGAACGGCACGGTCCGCTCGATGGCGGTCTCGATCGACGGGACGACGGTCTACATCGGCGGCGACTTCACCGCGCTCGGCGGCAAGGCCCGCGCCCACGCGGCCGCGATGGCGGCGATCGCGCCCGGGAGCACGACCACGACCGGGACGCTGCGCAGCTGGTCGCCGAACGCCGACGGCTCCGTCTACAGCCTCGACCAGATCGGGAGCCGGGTGTATCTCGGCGGCGCCTTCCTGCACGTCGGCGGGCACGGCCGGCCGCGGCTGGCGTCGGTGTCGGCGGCGAGCGGCGCGCTGACCTCGTGGCATCCCAAGGTCGACGGCGCCGTGCGGGCGCTCCTGCCCGCGGCCGGCGGATCGACGCTCTTCATCGGCGGCTCGTTCCACCACGTGAACGGCACGTCCGTCGCCCACCTGGCCTCGATCGACCCGACGACGGCGCGCCTCCACCCCTGGCGCTCGCACACCGGCGACACGATCCTGGCGCTGGCCGAGAACGGCACGTACCTCTACGCGGGAGACCGCGGCGGCGGTGGGCACGTGCGCTCGTTCGTGCTCTCGACGGGCAAGCTCCGCTGGACCGAGACGACCAACGGCAACGTGAACACGGTCGCGCTGGTCGGCTCGGGCGCGTCGCAGCAGCTCGTGCTCGGCGGCCACTTCACCAAGGTCGGCTCGCAGGTGCGCCACAAGGTGGCGCTCATCAGCCCGATCACCGGCCTCGTCGACCGGTCCCCCGGCGCCTGGCACCCCGCCGCCGCCGGCTCCGACCTCGGCGTCTACTCCGAGCTCGCCTACGGCCAGCACATCTACTTCGGCGGCGACTTCCTGGAGTGGCAGGTGCACCCCGGCGTCGTCGAGCAGTCGCACCTGGCGGTGTTCTCGACCACGGCGCCGGCCGACGTGACGCCCCCGGTCGTCACCGCGCCGGTCGCGACGATCGCGAACGGCGCCACGCTCGGCGCCTCCAAGGTGCCGCTGCGGCTGACCTGGAAGGCGTCCGACCCGGGCAGCGGCGTGTGCCGCTCCGACGTGCGCCGCCGCTTCTCCGGCAACGCCGTTCGCGGCGGTGCCGCTGACGCTCGCCACCTCGCGGTCGGCGACGACGCAGGCGGCTCCCGCCTCGAAGGCGTACCTCTTCTCGGCGTCCGCGACGGACTGCTCCGACCTCACGTCGGCGACCGTCACCTCGGCGCCCGCCCATCTGCTCGCCTACCAGAACTCGAGCCGGTCGATCGCCTACCGCGGCGGCTGGAGCCCCAGCCGGGCTCCGAACGCCTACGGCGGGTCGGTGCGCCGGTCGGGCCGGGCCGGCGCCAGCGCGTCGCTCCGGTTCACCGGCCGCGAGATCGCCTGGGTGGCGTCGAAGACGCCCACGAGCGGCAGCGCCCGCGTGCTGATCGACGGCCGCTCGGTGGCCATCGTGCACCTGCGCGCGACGACGTCGGCCCAGCGCCGGGTGGTGTTCACCCGCACCTGGTCGACGGCCGGAGCGCACACGATCAGGATCGTCGCGCTCGGGACGCGGTCGCACCCGCTCGTCTCGCTCGACGCCCTGCTCGTCCTGCGGTGAGCCGAGGCCGCCTCGCGGCGAGTGCCGAAGGCGAGAGGCGGGTCTTCAAGCCGGCGGTGCGCCGGGAGCCGCTGCCGCGCCGGCCCATCCCGCCCTGGTGCTGTGCGTCGCCGTCTTGTTCATGTCCTTCCACACGCCGCCGATCCGCAGCAGCGAATGGACGTCGACCCATGCGTTCGACGGATCGTTGGGGGTGTGCATCTCCAGGATCACCGAGGCCACGTCGCCCGCCTGGATGACGGACACGATCCGCAGAACGAACTCGTCGCCCGGGACGCCCTCCCACGGTGCCGCCCAGTCTTCGAAACAGTCGCTGAGCAGTGCGCTGCTGAGCTCGCCGTCGGCGTCCGTGAAGGTGATCCGCGCGTCCTCGTGGAAGGCTTCTCTGAACTTCTCGATGTTCGACTCGTTGAAGCCGTCGATGTACAGCTGGATCACCCGGACGATCTCGTCGTAGTCGGGCGCCTGACCGATGAGCTCCGGTGACCGGTCGACCGCCATACGCACCCCCGATTTGTGGTGAAGCGCACAAGCTACTCCGGGCGCTCGCCTCTGTCAAAGCCCGGGCGGCAGCCCGACGAGCGTCGGCTAGGAGCCGACGGCGCGGCGGAGCTCGACCGGGAGCGAGAAGTGGACGTCCTCGGGCTCGGCGGCCTGCGACTCGACGCTGGCCACGCCCATGGCGCGGAAGTGGGCGATCACGCGGTCGACGAGCGTCTCGGGCGCGGAGGCGCCGGAGGTGATCCCGACCGTCTCGACGCCGTCGAGCCAGCCCGGGTCGATGTCGGTCTCGTCGTCGATCAGGTGGGCGGGCACGCCCAGCTCGCGCGTGACCTCGACCAGGCGGTTCGAGTTCGACGAGTTCTGCGAGCCGATCACGAGCACGAGGTCGACGACGGTCGCGAGCCGCTTCACGGCGTTCTGGCGGTTCTGCGTGGCGTAGCAGATGTCGTCGCGCTTCGGCCCGATCGCCGCGGGATAGCGGCGGCGGAGCGCCGCGATGATCTCGACCGTCTCGTCGACCGAGAGCGTCGTCTGCGTGATGTAGGCGACCCGCTCCGGGTCGGGCACGTCGAGCGTCTCGACGTCGGCGATCGACTCGACCAGGCGGATCGCCTCCGGCGCCTCGCCCATCGTCCCGATCACCTCCTCGTGCCCGGCGTGGCCGACGAGGACGATCGTGTAGCCGCGGTCGGCGAACCGGCGCGCCTCGGCGTGCACCTTCGTGACGAGCGGGCAGGTCGCGTCGAGCACCTGCAGGCTGCGCTCGGAGCTGCGGCGGTGCACCTCGGGGGCGACGCCGTGCGCGGAGAGGACGAGCACCGCGCCGGGCGGCACGTCCTCCTCGGTCTCGACGAACACCGCGCCGCGGTCGGTGAGCTCGGACACGACGTGACGGTTGTGGACGATCTCGCGGCGCACGTACACCGGCGGGCCGAAGTGGTCGAGCGCCCGCTCCACCGTGTCGACGGCGCGGTCGACCCCGGCGCAGTAGCCGCGGGGTGAGGCGAGCACGACCTTGCTGGGCGGCATGCGCCCTATGGTACTGACTACCGGTGGCCCCAGTCGGCGGTCCACACCGCGGCGTGGGCGTGTCCCAGGAAGGTGCCCTGCGCGCGGCCGATGCCGACGAAGCGGAAGAGGGGCGAGAGCAGGATCGCGCGGTGCTCGGGGCTGTGCATCCACATCTGCACGACTCCGGCGGGCGTCCCGTCGAGCCCGGTGCCCCAGGCAAGCGTCTCGCCGGCCTCCCAGTAGCCGTACGTGAGGAAGCCGGAGCTCATGATGCGCCCGTAGAGCGTCGAGCCGTACGGGCTCGTGTGACCGAAGTAGTGGTGCAGGAGCATGTCGTTCGAGTGGTGCCGGGCGGCCCAGTGCAGCCGGGGCGACGCGGCCACGGGGCGCAGGCCGTGGGAGCGGCGGACGTTGTTGATCTCCCGGAAGAGCGGATACCACGGGGTGTTCGCGGCCCGGGCGGTGGCGGTGCCGAGCCCCACGGCCAGGAGCAGGGTCGCGGCGGCGACGATCAGGCGACGGCTCATACCGCTTCTGATCGGCCCTCGCCGCGGCGGGATTAGTCAAGGATCTGTAAAACCGGAACCGGGGTCAGACCCCGAACGGAAGTGCCACAAGAGTGCAACGCCCGGCGTTCGGGGTCAGACGCCGATCCCCTAGCGGATCGTGACCCGGGTGCCGAGCGTCGCGAACTTCCACACCACCTGGGCGTCGCCGTCGGCGATCCGGATGCAGCCGTGCGAGGCCGGGACGCCGGGGACGTCAGGGTACTCGTGGAACGCGAACCCGCCGGTGAAGTAGTCAGCGAATGGGAGCCAGACGTCGAAGAGCGTCGACCACGACATGATCTCCTTGCGGTAGATGTGGAAGATCCCGTCGGGCGTGTAGTGGCCGGGGCCGGCCGTGGAGACGTGGATGGCGCGCTTGACGTTGCCGAGCTTGCCGATCAGGAGGAGCACCTGCCTGCCCTTGTGGACCTCCATGTGCTTGTGGTTGTGGCCCCAGGAGACCGGCACCTGGGCGTGCTTGAGCACGCGGTAGGTGGCCGTGCCGGCGACGCCGTCGCGGGGCAGGCCCACCCAGCCCTGGAAGGCCATGACCGCCTGGATGGTGCGGTTGCCGTAGTTGCCGGTCGCGAGGCCGGGAGCGAGGTACTTGAGCCTGATCAGCTTGAGCTGCAGGGCCCGGACGACGTCGGAGGTCGACGCGGGCGTGACCTGCGTCGTGGCGGCCGAGGCGGCCGGCGCCGCCACCGCGAACACGGCTGCGGAGGCGAGGAGTGCGAGAACGAGACGGCGGATCATGCGGCAGATGATAGGGGAGCGTGGCAGGCGGCGGTTGGGCGAACCTGTGACGGTTCTGTATCAGCCCCCGGGGCCGGCGTTGAACGCCACCAGGCGCGGCCGCTCGCCCAGCTCGACCGTCGCCCAGTGTCCGTTCGAGAGCCACATCCGCCGGTGCGCGGCGGGGTCGGCGCCGAGGACGACGCTTGCGATCAGGACCCGCGCGAACGACCCGTGCGTCGCCGCGAGCGTCGTGCCCGGAAGCTCCCGCACAGACGCGAAGAACGCCGCGGCCCGGTCGTGCGCGGCCGCCAGCGGCTCGGCCCCCTCCGGCGCGACCGGATCGGTGTCGGCGCGCCAGCGGGCATGCGCCCCGGCCAGCGGCCCGGCATCGATCTCGGCCATGGTGAGTCCCTCGAACGGCCCTGCGTCGATCTCGATCAGGCGCTCGTCGACCACGACGTCCGGGGTTCCGCCGCGCTGCGCGGCCGCGATCGCCTCGCCGGTCAGGCGGGCGCGCGCGAGCGGCGAGCACAGGACGCGGTCGATCCGCTCACCGGCGAGCGCCGCGGCCGCGGCCCGCGCCTGGGCGATCCCCTCCTCGGTCAGCGGCACGTCCGAACGGGTCGTGTAGCGCCCCTCCGCATTCCAGGCGGTGGCGCCGTGGCGGACCAGGATCAGCCGCTCAGGCGATGCGCTGCCAGAGCCCATCGTCGTCTCCGATCGCGGTTCGCCGGACGATGCCCGCCCGCTCGAGGTCGGCCAGCGCGGCGGCGGCGTCCGTCGTCGACCGGTCGTCGTTGCGCTCGCGGCAGACCTCGGCCACCTCGACGGTGACGAGGCCGCCGGGGAACGCGGCCAGGAGGTCGGCGGGCTCCGGCGGCGGCCGCCGGGGCAGGTCGGGAGCCAGGTTGGCGACGCAGACGTCGTAGGCGTCGAAGGACTGCCAGCCGCCGGCGACGAGCCTGCGCCCGTCGCGCTCGAAGACGAGGCTCGGGGCGGTGAAGCGCGCGCCCGAGTCCGACTCCGCGGCCCGCCCCTGGGCCACGGCCGGTGCGCCCGTCTCGGCGGCGCTGCGGGCCTCGGCGCGGTCGCGCTGGTAGGCGGCCTCCACCTCGGGGTCGTCGATCCCGGCCACGATCGCCGCCGGCTCGAGGCCCGCGGCCGCCGCCACCTCGGCGATGCCGTCGTCGGCGTCGAGCAGGAGCGTCGAGGTGAACCACGCCAGCCGCAGCCCGCGCAGCATCCGCTCCGCGGCGGCGGCGCCGTCGCGCTCGGCCGCCTTGACGGCCCGGCAGGCGCGGCCGGACGCGATCAGGCGCGTGCGCGGCGTGCTCGAGACCGGCATCCCGAAGCGCTGCCCGAACTCGCGCCAGCCGTTCACCCGGCTCTCGGGCGTGACACCGGCCCGCTCGCGGGCGCGGGTGTCCTCGGAGAGCCCGATCACGACCGTGCGCCACTCCAGGCCGTCCCCGTAGCGCCACTCCAGGCCCGCGCAGGAACGGCTCGGCCGAGTACGCCCAGGGGCAGCTGGGATCGGTGTACTGCGTCACGCGGACAGGCGCGTCGGCCACCGCGGCAGACTACCGCTGTGGGAGAGGACATCGCGCGAGACACGACCGCCGTCCGCAGGCGCCGCCTCGGCGCCCAGCTGCTGGCGGGCATGCCGGCCCGCTCGGCGGCGGAGCGTCGCCCGCCGCCTGCTCGCCGTGCAGTCGCAGAACCTGCGCGCGGGCCGCCTGGCCGTCCGCGCCCGCAGCCGCGGGCTGACCGCCGCCGGCGTGAACGCCGAGCTCGAGCGCCGCGACGTCCTCGTCACCTGGGTCTGCCGCGGAACGCTGCACATGCTGCTGCCGGACGACTACCCGTGGCTGCTCGCCCTCTCGGCCCCGACTCAGCGGACCGGCAACCTGCGCCGGCTGGAGCAGTGCGGCTACCCCGCCGAACGGGCGCGGGCGGCGGCCGATCTGGTCGTGCGCCTCCTGGCCGACGAGGGGCCGCTGGCGCGGGCGGCGATCGGCGAGCGGCTCGAGGCCGCGGGCTACGAGGTGGCGGGCCAGGCGCTCGTCCACATCCTTTTTCTGGCCTCGTACGACGGCCGCATCGTGCGAGGCCCGTTCCGCGGCGCCGAGCAGATGTTCGTGCTCACCCGCGACTGGCTCGGCACCGAGCCGGAACCACTCACGGCGGAGCGGCGGCCGGCGGCGCTGGCCGAGCTGGCCCGCCGCTACCTGACCGGCCACGGCCCGGCGTCGGCGGCCGACCTTGCCCTCTGGGCCGGGCTGCCGCTGCGGGACGCCCAGGCCGGCCTCCGCGGCGCCGCACGCGCGATCGAGGCCGCCGGGCCGGACCGTTTCGACCTGCGCGAACGCCCGCCCGTCCCCCGGAAGCTGCCGCCGCGGCTCCTCCCCGCGTTCGACGCCTACCTGCTCGGCTGGGCCAACCGTGCCTACACCGTGCCGTCGGAGCGGGTCGACGAGATCCGGCTGGGCGGCATCATCCGTGCGGTCGCCGTGATCGAGGGCCGGGCGGTCGCCACGTGGGCGACGCGCCGCAGCGGACGGCGGATGGCGGTCGAGCTCGACGAGTGGGCCGAGATCCCGGCCGCCGCCCGGGCGGGGCTCGACGCCGAGGCTGCCGACGTCGTCCGGTTCGAGACCGGCGCCCCGCCCGGGGGAGGGGCTAGAACGCGGGCTTTCCGGGCACGACCGGCGACACCGTGATCCGGCCGCCGCACGCCTGCGCCGGGAACCGTACGTGGATGCTGCGGAAGTCGTTCGGCGCCCAGACGTCCGCGCCTGTCGACGTCGGGCATTTCTGGTTGCCGGTGGGGACGTCGGAGTAGCCGGCGAAGAAGGAGGCCCGCCGGCCGGGAGCGAGCGTAACCCTGTTCTTCGGCTCGAACGGGACGACGTTGCTCGTGCCCCGGATGACCGTCGTCGGCAGCGCCTTCCCGTGGCTGAGCAGGCGGATGCCGGGGAAGCCGAACAGGTGGCACGCGGTGGCGCTCGTGTTCGTGAACGTGAACCGCAGGCCGACGCTGCCCAGGGCGCCGTTCGAGCTGGGCTTGGCGAGCGAGAGCTGGCGCCGCTCGCAGCGGTGCGTCGTCGCGGCGGTCGCGTGCGGCGTCGCGCCGGCCCGGGCGACTCCGGCGGCAAGGAGCGCCGCGCCGGCCGCGACCGCGGCAGCGCCCGTCACTATCCATCGTCTGCTCATCTCATCGCCTCCTGGCGGGGTCGGTGCATCATCCCACCGTACGCGGCCCAGGTCACCGTTCTGTCACGAATCCGCGTCGGCTCTGCGACGGCGGCGGTCGTACCAGGCGATCAGCTCGACCACGAGGACGACCCAGATCGCGAACCCTCCGTCCTCGATCCACGACGACGACCCGACCACGTGCCAGACGAGCGTGAACACGAGCAGGCCGAGCGCGACCCGCAGCGGCGGGGACATCCGGAGCAGCATCACCTCAGCGTAGGCGGGGAAGGCCCGCGCCGGGGTCAGGCGGCCCGCTCGACGGCGTCGCCGGCCCCTGTGAGCCGGTCGAGCACCGTCGCGGTGGCGATGGCGCTCGTCGCCTGGTTCGCGAACAGGCGCAGCGCCTGCAGCCGGCGCGGGTGCGGCAGCAGGAGGTCGGTCGGGTCGTCCGCCCAGATCGCGCCGATGATCGAGTCGTCCCGGGCCCGGAGCGGCACGACCAGCCAGTGCCGGTGCCACGCGTTCGGGCCGGCGCCGTTCAGCTGGGACTGGTAGCCGATCGACGCCTGCGACATGCGGGCGGCGCCCTCGGCGTGGGGGAGCAGGTAACAGCCGTTGATCTCGAACTCCGGGTCGAGCAGCCGCTGCAGGTCGGCGTCCGTGGTCGGCGTCTCGGTCGCCCGGTCACCCTCCGACCAGCCGACCGACGCCGCGCAGCGGTGCACGCCCGCGTCCGCGTCGTGCAGCTGCACCATCACCTTGTCGAACGAGAGGGCGGAGCTGATGCCGGCGCAGACGCGCTCGAGGACCTCGGCCACCGAGCCGGGCTCGAGCAGGGTCGAGGAGATCTCGAGGAGCTCCGTGAGCGCCTTCTGCGAGCGCTCCCAGTTCGCCGTCGCCTGCGCGGCCTCGACGAGCACGGCCGCCTGCGAGGTGACGGCGACGAGGACGTCGAGCTCCTCGTCGGAGAGGCGCAGGCCGGATGCGGGCTCGCCGACCGAGAACACGCCCAGGATGTGGCCGTCGGAGTGGCGGAACGGGACGAACAGCTCGTCCTGGGGCTGCCAGGCGTTGGGGATCTCGCTGGGCGGATCGCTGGGCACGTAGCGGTCGCCGAGGTGCTTCTCCCAGTCGAACGTGCCCTGCTCGATGACGTAGGCGCCGCGGCGGAGGTGCTCGGGGGCGAGGATCGGCTCGAACCACGAGCTGTCGTACACCGATCCGAGCAGCGTCGCGCGGGCCTCCTCGTTGCCGTGGACGCTCGAGACGACGAAGTCGTCCCACTCGGGCCGGTACATGTTGATGACGACGGTGCCGAGGCCGAGCGCGCGCCCGACCGTGAGCGCGATCTCGTCCAGCAGCCGGTCGGGGTCATCCTGCACGCGGACGAGCCGGATCACGTCGACGAGGCCCTGGATGCGGGCGACGGGGGAGAGGTCGGGCGTCCGCGGCGACGGCCGCCGCTCGCCGGCAGCGCGCTCGGCGCCGGGATGCTCGAGCACGGTCCGGGCGGCCGCGACGACGAAGGGGTCGAACTGCGCCCCCGACGCCGCCTCGAGCTCGGCGATCGCGGCCTCGCGCGACATCGCCCGGCGGTACGCGCGGTCGCTCGTCATCGCGTCGAAGGCGTCGCAGACGGCGATGATGCGTGCGCCGAGCGGGATCTGGTCGCCCTCGAGCCCGTCGGGATAGCCGCCGCCGTCGACCCGCTCGTGGGTCGAGCGCACGATCCGGGCCACGCCCTTGAGCGCCGGGGCGGCCGTGAGGATGGCCTCGCCGGTGACGGTGTGGCGGCGCATGACCTCCCACTCCGACTTGTCGAGCGGTCCGGGCTTGTGCAGGATCGAGCTCGGGATCACGACCTTGCCGACGTCGTGCAGCTCGGCCGCGAGCACGATGTCGTGGATCGCCTCGGGGTCGACGGCCAGATGCTCGGCGACCGAGCGGGCCAGGTCGGACACCCAGTCGGAGTGCGGGCGCAGCTCGGGCGCGTGCTGGTCGACGACGGCCAGGAGCAGGTCGCGGGCCTGGCGCTTGCCGGACACGCGGTGGTCGTCCTTCTGCGCGTACATGCGCTGGTCGACGATCCGGAGCGCCGACGACGCGTCGCGGGCCTCGCGGGGCAGGAGCGCGAAGCCGCACGAGGAGCGGATCTCGGCGTGCTGCTCGGTCAGCGCGTCGAGGGCCTGGCGGATCGCGTCCTCGAGCTCGGCGGGCGAGCCGTGCAGGAGGACGCAGAACTCGTCGCCGCCGAGGCGGTACGCGGCGCCCATCCCGGCGAACGTCGCCGCCAGCCGGGCGCCCAGCCGGGCCAGGAGGGCGTCGCCGGCGGGATGGCCGTGGGTGTCGTTGTACGCCTTGAACCCGTCGAGGTCGAACATGGCGAGCACGGCCGGTGAGTGGTCGGTGCCCTCGGCGATCGCGCGCTCGAGGTCGGCGAGCAGGCGGCGGCGGTTGCCGAGGCCGGTCAGATCGTCGGTGAGGGCCTGCCGGCGCGACTCCTCGACGCCCCTGCGAAGCCCGCGCATCCAGTACAGGAGCAGCAGCGCGCAGCCGCCGCCGAGGGCAGCGACGAGCGTGTCGACGAGATCGAGTCCGACCTGATGCACGTAGAACATCTGACAAGTAATCGGCAGCAAGAGATCAAACATGCGCGATGGATGTGCACGGGTGTCAAGCGCGCAGGCGCGCCCGCAGACGGTCGAGCGCAGCCGTCTCGACCCCCGCCGCGAGCAGGTAGCCGCGGACCGAGCCGTGCTCGCCCTCGATCGCCTCGATCACCCGCTCCATGACGACTGCCGGCGCATGCATGAACGCGAGCCGGTAGGCCCGCTGCCGCTCGTCGGCGGCCTCGGCGACCCAGCGCGCGGTGCTCTCGGCCAGGCGCGGCTCGCTCTCGGCGTAGTCGCGGCCGATTTCCGCGGCCGAGACGCCCGCCAGTCGCAGCACGAGCGCCGAGACGAGCCCCGTGCGGTCGCGGCCGCCGACGCAGTGGACGCAGACGACGCCTGGCGGCGCGTCGGCGATCAGGCTCACCGCGACGCCGAAGTTGGCTCGGAACCGGTCCAGGAAGTCGAGGTACGACCAGCGTAGGTACTCGGCCGGGTCGGCATCTGCCATGTCCGCCTCGAGCGCCACCGCGTACTTGTCGTCCCACTCGCCCAGGAGCGAGACGTGCGCGACCTCCACCGGCAGCGCGTCGACCGCGTCCCCGTGGCGCTCGGCCGCGAAGCGCAGGTCGACGATCCGGGTGACGCCGTAGTCGACGAGCGTCTGCGCGTCCCGCAGCCGGCGGACGTTGTCGGCCCGCACGATCGCGCGGTACCGCGTTCGGGATCCGTCCTCGGTCGCCAGGCCGCCGAGGTCGCGGACGTTCTCGAGCCCGTCCCAGATGAGCGTCCTGGTCACGACGGAGATCGTACGAGCGATGACTTCCGGCCGGCGGCGACGTCAGAACGGATGAGACATCGACTCGAGAGGAGACGACCATGCCGAAGCCGACCCCATGCCTGTGGTTCGACACCGAGGGTGAGGACGCCGCCCGCTTCTACACCTCCGCGTTCCCCAACTCGCGGATCATCGAGATCTCCCGCTACGGCGACGCCAACCCGAGCCAGGCCGGCACGGTGATGGTCGTGCGCTTCGAGCTCGACGGGCAGCCGTTCGTGGCGCTCAACGGCGGCCCCCAGTTCACGTTCAGCGAGGCCGTGTCGTTCCAGGTCGACTGCGCCGACCAGGCCGAGGTCGACCGCTACTGGGAGACGCTCTCGGAGGGCGGCGAGCAGGGCCCGTGCGGATGGCTGAAGGACCGCTACGGCCTCTCGTGGCAGGTCGTGCCGACGCGCCTGACCGAGCTGCTGGCGGACCCCGATGCCGAGCGGTCGCAGCGCGTGATGCGGGCGATGATGGGGATGGGCAAGATCGAGATCGCCGGGCTCGAGGCCGCCGCCGCCGCATAGCGCCGCGTTTGCCGACCCGGCGAGCCTGGTATTCGCCGTGCATGAAGGCGGCTCTCGAGCGAGAGGTGAAGCTGCGCCCCGGCCCGGGGTTCCGGATGATCGAGCTGGACGGGCGGCCGATCGCCGCCCACGGGCTGACCTCGACGTACCACGACACCGACGACCTCCGCCTCGGCCGGGCAGGCATCACGCTTCGCCGTCGCGTCGCAGACTCCGGGGACGCCGTCTGGCAGCTCAAGCTGCCGCGCGACGCCGGCCGGTGCGAGCTCGAGTGGCCCGCGCCGGACGAGCGCGTCCCCGGCGAGGTGCGGTCGCTGCTGCTCGCCCATACCCGCGGCCGGCCACTCTCGGCCGTCGCGACGCTGCGGACGGAGCGCTCGGGCGTCGTGGTGACGGATGGTGGGACGGACATCGCGGAGGTGGTGGAGGATCGGGTCGACGTGGTCGGGGACGGCGGCGTGGTCGAGACCTTCGAGGAGATCGAGGTGGAGCTCGTCGACGGGGACGCCGGGTCGCTCGAGCAGATCGAGACCCTGCTTCGGGACGCGGGCGCGCGCCCGTCGGACGGCCGTCCCAAGGTCTTCCGCGCGCTGGGCGAGGCCGCGCCCGCCGGGCGGCGGGTGAAGACGAAGGGACGCCGCCGGGTGCTCGCGCAGGGCCTCGTCGAGCAGTACGAGGCGCTGCTCGCCCACGATCCCGGCACGCGGCTCGGCGACGATCCGGAGGAGCTGCACGATCACCGTGTCGCCGTCCGCCGGTTGCGCGCGCTGCTGCGCGCGGGACGGCCGCTGCTCGATCGCGCCTGGGCCGATGAGCTACGCGACACCCTGAAGCGCGTCGGTCACACACTGGCCGAGGCGCGCGACCTCGACGTGTTGATCGAGCGGATCGAGTCCGACCGGAGACGCCTCCCCGAGCCCGAGCGGACAGGCGCGGGAGACGTGCTCGCGGTCCTGCGCGACCGCCGCGCCAGGGCGCAGGCGCAGCTGCTCGTCGATATCTCCGAGCCGTGGTACGTCAGCACGCTCAACCGGCTCGAGATCGCGGTGGCCGCCCCGCGCTTCTCCGGGAGCGGCTCGCTGCGCCGCGAAGTCCGCCGTCGCCATCGCCGGGCCCGCAAGCTGATCCGCAATCTGCCCGACCATCCGACCGATGCGCAGCTGCATGCGCTGCGCCGGGCGGTGCGGAACTCCCGCTACGCCGCCGAGCTCGCCGCGGCCGGCGGCGTCGGGCGCATGCGCGGCTACGCGAAGCGGGCGAACGCGCTGCAGGACATCCTCGGCGACCACCAGGACGCCGTCGTCGCCACGGCGGCCCTGGCCGGGATCGACGGCGAGATGACCCGGCCGTCCGGCCATATGGCGTGCGCGGAGCTCGCGGAGATCCAGGCCGAGCGCCGGGCCGCCGCGCGCGATCGCATCGCGCGCGGCTGGAAGCGGCTCGACGCCCGCGCCCCCTGACCGATCACTCCTCGGGCGGCGCGGCGTTCTCGGCCAGCCACGCCTTGGCGACGCGCTTCTGGGCGCGGGTGAGCCACGCCTCGACCACCATGTCGCGCAGCTCCTCGCGGTCGATGCGGGCGAGCTGGGGGATGCGGACGAGCACGGCGGGGTACCCGTCGAAGTGCCTGGTGGTGAAGTAGATCCCGCGGTCGTCCGAGAGGATCAGCTCCTTCACGCCCAGGTCGGCGACCCGGAACATGAGCACGTCGGCGAGCCGCTCGCCCGTGTCCGGGTCGACGGCGTCGGGGCGGCGGCTGCGGTGGATGCAGAAGAGCTTCCCGTGCACGTGGTAGGCGGGGCGCCCGTCGTCCGAGACCTCCTTCGTCGCGTGCGGCATGGCGAGCGCGAGCTCGTCGAGATCCTTCATCGTGGCCATGGCCCTCCCGTCGTCATGCGATCCGGCCCGGGTGCGTGAACGGCGTCGTCGTCGCCAGGCGGACGAATCCGAGCCGGGCGAGGATCGGCTCGCTCGTCGGCAGCGCGTCGACCTGGAGGTAGCGGTGCCCGCGGGCCGCGGCAAGCGCCGCCCGGCGGGCGACGAGCGCACGGAAGATACCGCGCCCGCGCCAGCCGGGCACCGTCCCGCCGCCCCACAGGCTGGCGAAGTCCGTACCGGCGTGGAACTCGGCCCGGCCGGCCGCGACCGGCTCCCCGCCGGCCAGCGCCACGACGCCGAGAACGGGTGCGTCCGGCCGGCCCAGCGCCCGCAGGAGCGGGCCGCGCAGGCCGGAGCCGTCCTCGCCGAACGCGGCGTCGTGCACGGCGACCACCATCTCGACGCCGCTCGGGATCGTCGGCCGTCACGACCTCGACGCCCGCCGGCGCCGCGACGTCCAGGTCGAGATCGGCGATCTCGGCGACGAGGAGCGCCTCGGGCTCCTCCGGCACGAGCCCGGCCGCGACCAGCCGCCCCGGCAGGTCGGGCGGCGTGTCGTGCGAGTGGTGCTTCCACTCCCAGGGCACGCCGTTCTCGGCGAAGCGGGCGACCTGCGCGGCGACGGCCGCGTCGGCCGTGGCCGCGTCGAGCCCCGACCAGGTGACGCCGCTCCAGCCGCCGGCGCCGGACAGCTGCCGGACGACCGCGCCGTCCGTCTCGACGCGGCCGTCCGGCCCGTCCGGCTGCGGCCGGCGGCGGATCTGCTCGTCGTAGGCTGCCAGTACGGCCTCGCGGTCCATCCCGGCAGCGTAGAACGCCCGACTACGCCGTCGTCACCCCGTGCTCGTGTCGCGGTTGCCGCGCGCGGGCGACCTCGCCGCGCGGAGGTGCCACCACGGCGACGACTGCGCCCGCCGCGAAGAGCACGCACGCCGCCACGATCAGGGCGGTCGAGAACCCGCTCACGAACGCCGACTGCGCGCGTTCGAGCAGGGCAGGCCCGTGTGCGCCCGCCCGTGCCGCGACCTCGCCCGCCGCGGCGACCGAGCTGCGCACGGCGCCCGCGGCCGGCTCCGGCAGGTGTGCCGCCGCCGGGGCGACGTCGTCGCGGTACCCGTTGTTGAGCACGCTCCCGAGCACCGCGATCCCGAAGGCGCCGCCGACCTCGCGGGTGAGGTCGTTCACCGCGGACGCGATTCCCTGGCGCTCCGCGGGCAGCGACGAGACGATCGCGGTCGTCGCGGGCGCGGTGGCGAGCCCGATGCCGATGCCGGTCACGAGCGCCGCCAGGCCGAACGGCCAGTAGCTCGAGCTCGCCCCGAGCGAGGAGAAGAGCAGGAACCCGACGCCCATCACGGCCAGCCCGGCGGCGCCGACGAGACGCACGCCCAGCCGCTGTGCGAGCCGCGGGGCCCGCGGGGCGATCAGCACCAGCATGAGCGCCATCGGCAGGATCGAGGCCCCGGCCTCGAACGGCGAGTAGCCGAGCACGAGCTGCAGGTACTGGAGCCCGATGAAGAGCAGCCCGAACTGGGCGAAGAACTGAAGCGTGAGCGACAGCGACCCGGCCGCGAAGCCGCGCCGGCGGAACAGGCGCGGATCGAGCATCGGATCGTCGCGGCGCAGCTCGAAGACCACGAACGCGACGAGCAGGACGGCGCCCGCTGCGAACCCGGCCAGGACGAGGCCGTCCAGCCAGCCCCGGATCGGCGCCTCGATGATGGCGGCGACGAGGCCGAACAGCCCGAGGGACGACAGCACGGCGCCGATCGGGTCGAGGCTCGTGCGCCGCTCGCCGCGCGACGTCGGCACGACCCGGGCGGTCCCGGCCGAGGCCAGCGCCGCGAGCGTCACGTTGATCGCGAAGACGGACGACCACGAGAACCATGCGAGCAGCGTCCCCGAGAGGACGAGCCCGACGACCGCGCCGGCGCCGGCAACGGCGGCCCAGATGCCCACGGCGCGGCCGCGCTCGTCCTCCGGGAACACGTTGGTGATGATCGAGAGGGTGGTCGGCATGACCAGCGCCGCGCCGACGCCGATGACGGCCCGGAGCGCGATCAGCCAGCCGGGGTCGTTCACGAAGATGGCGGCGAGCGAGGCGACGCCGAAGACGGCGAGGCCGAGCTGGAGGATGCCCTTGCGGCCGTAACGGTCGCCGAGCGCGCCCGCCGGGAGCAGGAGGCCGGCGAAGACGAGCGCGTAGGCGTCGACGATCCACTGCAGCTGGCTCTGCGATGCCCCGGTGCTGCGGGCCAGGTCGGGCAGGGCGACGTTCAGCGACGCCACGGCCGCGACGACCATCATGAGCGCGAGGCACATCACGGCCAGGACGGCGCGCCGGCCGCGCGCCGAGAGGAGGTGTTGGGGGTGATGGTTCATGCCTGCCAGTAAAGCCCCGCCCCGGGCAAATGTGAAAGACGGACCTCGTCTGGGTAGAGACCGCAACGGCATGACCACATGGCGGGCGAGCATCGGCCAGGTGCCCGAGCTGCGCAGGCTGCGCTACTTCCTGGCCGTGGCAGGCGAGCAGAACTTCACCCGGGCCGCCGAGCTCCTGCACGTCGCCCAGCCGGCGCTGAGCCGGCAGGTGCGGCTGCTCGAGCAGGAGCTGGGCGTCGAGCTCCTGCACCGCACCACGCACACGTTCGAGCTGACCGAGGCGGGCCGGTTCCTGTGCGAGCGCGGGCCGGCCCTGCTCGACGCCGCCGACGAGCTGTGGCGGCTGACGAGCGCGTACGGGTCCGGCGAGCGGGGCGCCGTCGCGCTCGGGTACGGCGCAAGCGCGGGCTACGAGACCGTGCCGGAGCTGATGCGCGCGCTCACCGCCCGCCTGCCCGACCTCCTGATCACCACCCACGTCATGTCGGCCGACCAGATCCTCGCCGGCGTGCTCGACGGGACGATCGACATCGGTGCGATCCGCTGCCCGCCCGCCGACACGGGGCTCGAGACGCGCCTCCTGCGGCTGGAGCCGCAGGGCGTGCAGCTGCGTCGCGACGACCCGCAGGGCCGGAAGCGAGAGCATCTGCCTCGACGCCGTCGCGGACATGCCCTTCCTCATGCACCCGCGCGACGCGAACCCGGGCCACTACGACGCCGTGCTCGACGTGATGCACGGCCGCGGCCTCGAGCCGACGGTGGTTCATCGCACGGTCACGCTCGACCTCGCCCACACGCCGCTCGTCGCCGGCGAGGCGGTCGCCATCGCCGGCGAGTCGTCCCGGCTCGGCCTCCCCGCCGATCTCGTGTGGCTGCCGCTCGACCCGCCGGCCGCGCTCGAGACGCGCCTCCTGGTGCGTGCGGGGGCGCCGGCCCGGCGACCGAGCGGTTGCTCGCCGCCGCGGAGGAGGTCGCCGACGAGCTCGGCTGGCGCGACGGCTGAGCCGGTCGGCTCAGCCCCGCGTGCGCAGGAAGTCGAGCGTGCGCTCGGTCAGCAGCGTCGCTGCGGCCGAGTCGTACGAGGGCAGGCTCGAGTCGGCGAAGTAGTGCTGGTCGCCCGGGTAGAGGAACAGCTCGGCGTCGTCTGCCGAGTCGACGATCTGGCGGGCCGCGTCGATGTCGCCCTCGCCGACGAAGATCGGGTCGTGGTCCATGCCGTGGATCTGCGCTGGCACGTGCGTCGGCCAGGGGCCGAAGAACTCGGCCGCCACGCACGCGTAGAAGAGCAGCGCGCCGCGGGCGCCCGGGACGGCTCTGTGCGAGCTTCTGCGCGGGCAGCACGCCGAGCGAGAAGCCGGCGTAGACGAGCTCGCCCGGCAGCGTCTCGGCGGCGCGGGCGCCACGGGAGAGGATCTCGTCCGGGAAGCCGAGCTCCTGGGCGTACGCCATGCCGTCCTCGATCGTCGCGAAGGTGCGTCCGTCGAAGAGATCCGGTGCATGGACGGTGTGCCCGGCCGCCCGCAGCTCGTCCGCGAACGCGTGGAAGCCGGCCGTCTGACCCTGCGCGGAGTGGAACAGCAATACGTCAGCCATCTCGCCTCGTCCCGCCGTCGAATGTTCGCATAGCGCGCCGAGCTTTCGCGAGATCCTCCCATGCCGCGGAGCGCTGAAGTCATTCCGAACGCGTCTTTCCCGGCCGGGTGGGTACGGACTACGTTGGCGGCCATGACCGATACCACCCAACACTCAGATACGAGGGCCGTGGCCGAGCGCTACGTCGCCGCCGTCCAGGCGGGCGACGGGGCCGCCGTCCGCGACCTCTTCGCCGAGTCCGCCACCTGGCGGCTGCTTCGGCGACATGCCCATGTCGGGGACATGGCGCGGCCGCGACGCGATCATCGACGAGTTCCTCGCCGGCGCCCTCGGGAACTACGAGCCGGGCTCGATCCGGCTCGAGATCACCGCGATCGTCGCCGACGGCGACCAGGCGGTGGTCGAGTGGACGAGCCGGGCCCGCACCCGCCGCGGGGAGCCGTACGAGAACTTCTGCATCGGCGCCTTCACCGTGCGGGATGGCAAGATCCAGGCAGTGCGCGAGTACATGGACACCGCATACGCGAAGCGCATGCTCTTCTCCGGCGAGCGGACGGCGGCCTGACCGTGGGCGCGCATCCGGCATCCGAGCACGCCCCCCGCCACCGCGTGGTCGTCGTGGGCGGCGGGTTCGGCGGGATGCGCGTCGTGCGCGGGCTCCGGCGCGCCCCCGTGGACGTGACGCTGGTCGACCGGCAGAACTTCTCCCTGTTCCAGCCGCTGGTCTACCAGGTCGCCACGGGGGCGCTGTCGGCGGCCGAGGTGGCGCCGCCGCTGCGCTGGATCGTCCGCCACCAGCCGAACGCGCGCGTCGTCCTGGCCGAGGCGACGGGGTTCGACCTCGACGCCCGCCGCGTCTCGCTCGGCCGCCTGGCAAACGGCGCGCCGGCCGACGCGATCCCCTACGACACGCTCGTCGTGGCCGGGGGCTCGCAGTACTCCTACTTCGGGCATCCGGAGTGGGCCGCCCATGCGCCCCAGCTGAAGTCGCTCGACGGCGCGCTCGACATCCGCACGCGCGTCCTGGCCGCGTTCGAGGCGGCCGAGGTGGAGCCGGATCCGGAGCGGCGGGCGGCGTGGCTCACCTTCGTCGTCGTCGGCGGCGGGCCGACCGGCGTCGAGATGGCCGGGCAGATCGCCGAGCTCGGCCGCGACACGCTGAAGCGCGACTTCCGCTCCGCCGACACGCGCGCAGCCCGCGTGCTTCTGGTCGAGGCGGCCGATCGCGTCCTGGGCGCGTTTCCCGAGTCGCTCTCGGCGCGCGCCGAGCGCGCGCTCGTGAAGCTCGGCGTGACGCCGCTCGTCGGCCAGACCGTGGTCGACGTGACGGCGAGAGACGTCGCGATCCGCGACGCGGACGGCGGCGTCGAGCGGGTGCCGGCCCGCACCGCGGTGTGGGCGGCGGGCGTGACGGCCTCGCCGCTCGCGGCGATGCTGGCGAAGGCGGTCGGCGCCGAGGTCGACCGGGCCGGCCGCGTCCCCGTCGGCCCCGACCTGACCCTGGCCGGGCACCCGGAGGTGCTCGCGCTCGGCGACATGGTCACGGTGCACGACGGCGCCGGCGCCCCCGTGCCGCTCCCCGGGCTCGCCCCGGTGGCGATCCAGCAGGGCCATTACGCCGCCAGGCTGATCTCCGCCCGCGTGCGCGGGAAGACGCGGCGGGAGTTCCGGTACCGCGACAAGGGCAACCTCGCCACGATCGGCCGCTCGAAGGCCGTCGCCGACATCAAGGGCCTGCACGTCTCCGGCTTCCCCGCGTGGGCGCTCTGGCTGGGCGTCCATCTCGCCTACCTGATCGGGTTCCAGAACCGGCTGCTCGTGCTCCTGCGCTGGTCGATCAGCTTCTTGACGCACGGTCGCGGCGCCCGCCGCATCGGCGCCTGGGAGCCGCCGGCCCGCGCGGCCGAGCGCGATCGCCACGCCGCCTGACCGCGGGCCGATGAGTTCTTCGTGTCGGCTCGGTCCTACCCGTGACCACTCGTTCCGAAGGAGACACACAGATGACGAAGACGGCCAGCCGCATCGGAGAGATCAGCCTCGTGATCATCCCGTCGAGCGACCAGGACCGGGCGATCGAGTTCTACGAGGGCGTGCTCGGGTTCGAGAAGCGCACCGACATCCCCTTCGGCGGTGACTACCGCTGGGTGGAGGTCTACCCGCCCAACGGCACGACGGGCATCGCCCTCGCGCCGCCCCGCCCCGGTGGCGCGACGTCGGTCGAGACCGGTATCACGCTCACGACGGACGACATCGACGCCGCCCACGCCGAGCTGCGCACGCGCGGCGCGGAGGTCGACGACGAGGTGTCGCGCATGGGCGACCCCGTGCCTCCGATGTTCTGGTTCCGCGACCCGGACGGCAACACGCTGATGGTCGTCGAGCCGAGCTGACCCGAAGACCACCCGAGCGACGCGTCCTCCGGCTCCCACGCGGGGCCGGAGGACGCGCCCTTTCCGGGTCAGTTGATCCGGACCGTCGCCGTCCGGTACTGGTTGAACGGGTTGTCGTCCTCGAAGGCGCTCTCCGAGACGACGCCGCCGCGCACGGTCAGGGTGCCGTGGGTGGCCGTGACCCGCACCACGAACTGCGATGTCAGGCTCGTCCCGGGCGCCACATCGCCGTACTCGCAGTTGGGCGTATCGGGCGAGATCCCGAGGTCGCAGACCTCCTCGACGAGCGTGCCGCCGGTGATCTGCGGCAGCGTGTCCATCTCGACGGTCTCGGGCCCGTTGTTGCGGATGACCTCGGTGAAGGTGACGCGGGTGCCGTGCGCGGCTGCCTGCCGCGAGGCGTGGATCGAGACGACGGCGAGGTCGGCGGTCGGCGGCGACGTGTCCGCCGCCGCCGGGACCGCGAAGACGACGACGGCCGCGAGCGCGGTGAGGACGACGGCGCCCTTCCCGCGCAGGGCCGCGCGTATGAACGTGATACCGGTCATGCCAAACCCCCCGAACGTATGGTGGAAAACGGAAAGCGCCTCCATGTTCCTTGCGTCACGAGCCCGCGTCGAGGGGCGTTCACCGGAAATTCACCACACCGCCGTCGCGGCTCCCCGCTCGGCGGCTGAAGTACGGTGACGTGGTGTCGGGCTCGCGGCGGATCACGGTGGCGGTCGGGGTGCTCATGTTCGTCGATGCGTCCCTCTACCTCGCGGTGCTGCCGCTGCTGCCCGACTACGCGCACCGGTTCGGTCTCGGCACGGTCGGCGCGGGCGTCGTGGTCGCGGCCTACCCGGTGTCGGTGCCCGTGGTCGCGATCGGGTGCATCGCGCTCGTCCCGCGCCTCGGCGCGAAGCGGATCACGCTCGCGTCCGCCGTCCTGATGACGGCCTCGACGGTGATCTTCGCCTGGGCGCCGTCGGCGGTCGTGCTCGTGCTGGCGAGGTTCGTGCAGGGGTTTGCGAGCGGGTCGATCTGGACGGCGTCGATGGCCTGGGTGACCGAGAACGCGCCGCCCGGGCATCGCGGCCGCGAGTCCGGGATCGTCACCGGAATGCTCTCGGCGGGGTCGGTGATGGGGCCCGGGATCGGGGCGCTGGCGGGCTGGGTGGGGCAGGGGATCGCCTTCGGGCTCGTGGCGCTCGCCGCGCTCGCGGGCGTCGTGCTCACGTACCGGGCGCCCGCGGGGCGCGATGCCGTGGTCGACCGGCACCTGTGGCGCGGGCTCGTCCGCAGCGCCCACCAGCCCGCCACCGGGGCGGCGATCGCGATCGCCATCGTCGACGTGCTCGCGTTCGGGGCGGTCGACCTCCTCGTCCCGCTGCGTCTGGGAGCGCTCGGCCACTCGGTCGCGGAGATCGGGATCGCCCTCGCGTGCGGGGCTCTGCTCGGAGCGGGCGTCGGCCCGCTCGCCGGGCAGCTCGTCGACCGGCTCGGCGCGCCGGTCGTCGGGTCGGCCGCGGCCGCGGCCACCGTCGTGATCCCCGTGGTGCTGGCGCTCGAGCCGTCGGCCGCCGTCCTGTTCGGCGTCCTCGTGGTCGGCGGGCCGCTCTTCGCCATCGTCGGCGCGGCCATGTTCCCGCTCTCGTCGGCCGGTGCCGACGCCGCCGGCGTCTCGCACGTCACCGCCAACGGCCTCACCGGCGCGGTGTGGGCGTCGGGGTTCACGGTCGTCCCGCTGGTCGTGGGGGGGCTCGCGCAGACGGCCTCCACGCAGGCCGCCTATGTCGCCGTCGCGCTCCTGTGTCTGCCGACGTTCCTCCTCCTGCGGCGGTGCGTCCGCGTGATCCCCGCCCCCCTGCCGATCGAGACGGGCACGAGCGTGTGAGAATGCCGCCATGGCCTCGTACTCGGTGAACCCGCGCGGCGTCGCGCACGCCCGCGAGCTGATCGACAGGCGCCAGTACGTCCTCTCGAGCGTCTGGGGCGAGGTGCAGCCGGGCGCCGAGGCCCAGACGGCCTACCTGGGATCCCACTCCTGGGAGGAGTACGCGGCGTGGCACCTGGGGCTGACCGAGGGCGCGAACGACGAGACCAAGGCCCGCTACGCGTTCGTCTACGGCGACTTCCGCCGCATCCACCGGATGGGGCTGATCGCGTGCCTGTATCGCGCGGCCGAGTGGCGCCACAAGGAGGTCGAGCGGGCCGCGTACGACCTGCTCCAGCACCTCGACGAGACCAGCGCGTGACGGCGGACGCGGGCCGCGCCGCCGACGTCGCCCGCGCGTTCGGGCTCGGCGACGACGCCCGCTTCACGGGCCGGGTCGAGCGGGGCGAGCAGGGGCAGGTGGAGGAGCTCGTCACCGCGCGCGGCGGGTTCGCGGTGAAGACGTCGTTCGCCGAGCCGGATCTCGACGGCGAGGACGCCGAGTTCCAGGCGGCGGCCTGTGCCGCCGGAGTTCCCGCGCCGGCGGTTGTGCGGTCGGCAGCGGCGGCTGGCATGCCGAGATCGGAGGGCTGCCCGTGCGCGTGTACGAGTGGGTCGACGTGCTCCCGGCCAGCCGCGAGATCGATCCGGCCGAGGCCGGTCGCGTCGTCGCAGCCGTCCACCGCACGCCGTTCGCAGGCGTCCGTCCGGAGCACCCCTGGTACACCGAGCCGGTCGGCGCGGCAGCCTGGGATCGGCTGGCGGAGGACCTGGCCGCGGCCGGGGCGCCGTTCGCGGCCGGCGTGGCCGGGCTGCGCGACGACCTCGTCGCGCTGGAGGCGGTCCTGCGCCGGTCGCCGGACCTGCGCACGTGCCACCGCGACCTCTGGGTCGACAACCTCCGGCCCGATGGCGGCCGGCGGCCTGTGCGTGATCGACTGGGAGAACTGCGGCCTGGCCGACCCGGGCCAGGAGGTGGCCGGCGTCGTCTTCGAGCTCGGGATCGGCGATCCCGGCCGAGGCCGCGAGGTCTACCGCGGCTACCGCACGGCCGGCGGCCCGGGCACGGTGCGGACGCGGGCCGACTTCTCGATGACGATCGCCCAGCTCGGCCACATCCTCGAGGCCGCGTGCCGCATCTGGCTCGACCCGGCGTCGAGCGAGGACGAGCGCCGCCGCCAGGAGGGTCGCGTTGCGGAGTGCATCGACGAGCCGCTGACGGTCGCCGTGATCGACGAGCTGCTCGAGACGGTGGGCGGAGTGGATTGACACGTTCCCGGATCGTCGTGACAGGTAGGCTGACGCCCATGACGGATGGGACGCCGAACGACGGGCTCGCAGGCCTTCGGGCCGACCTCGGCGCCCTGATTCGCCAGCTCCTGGAGGAGTCGCACCGCCCTGAGGGGCAGGGAGTCGGCAAGCTGCTTCGCGCGCATCTCGGGGCCGAGACCGACGCCGTCCGCACACCCATCTACACCGATGAGCTCGAGCGATGGGAGCTCCCGAATCTCCAGCTCGCACTCGACGCCGCCGTCGCACGGCCGGGGTGGGCGAGCGACGTGCTCGGGCTGGGAGGGAACGCCCGCCACTTCGGAGACCTCAACCTCGGCGGGCTGCTCGGTTCCGACCACTTCGCCGTCGGCCCGGTGGAGTTCGTGAACGTGCCGGTGGGGCCGGGCCGCACGCTCGCGTGCATCGAGCTCGCGGTGCTGCTGGTGTCGGCGCCGGACGGGCCGATCGGGGTCTTCGTGCTGCGCGGCCGGGAGCACTACGACGGCCCCGCCCTCTCGCTTCAAGCGACGTCGCCCGTGGACGGTCTGGCGCAGAGGTTCCTGAAGGACGTCCGCGCGCTGATGGACGAGCACGACGTCTATCGCGGCCAGCTGATCACCATCGAGTTCAACCGGCACGGCTCGGGGGGCATCGCGTTCCTGGAGCGGCCGGAGATGGACGCCTCCGACCTCGTCCTGCCGCCCGGAGCGCTGGAGCGGATCGAGAACCACATCCTGGGCCCCACCCGTCATCGCGAGCTGCTGCTGGCGAGCGGCCGCCACCTGGCTCGCGGTCTGCTCCTGTGGGGGCCTCCGGGGACCGGGAAGACGCACACCGTCCGCTACCTCACCAGCCGCCTGACGGACGCCACGATCATCCTCCTCTCCGCCGGTACGCTCGGCATGATCGGCGCGTTCGCGACGCTCGGCCGCCGGCTCGCCCCCGCCGTGGTCGTCCTCGAAGACGTCGACCTCGTGGCCGAGGAGCGGTCGTACGGCCCGGGCGGCGGCGCGAGCCCCGTGCTCTTCGAGCTCATGAACGAGATGAGCGGGCTGGCCGAGGATGCAGACATCGCGTTCGTGCTGACGACGAACAGGCCCGACGTGCTCGAGCCGGCGCTGGCCGCGCGTCCGGGCCGGGTCGATCTCGCGGTCGAGATCCCGCTTCCGGACGGGGCGGCGCGAGAAGCTGATCGAGCTCTACGCGCGCGGCCTGGACTTCGAGGTCGCCGACCGCTCCGCGATCGTCGAGCGCACCGAGGGAGTGACCGCATCCTTCATCAGGGAGCTGCTCCGCAAGGCGGCGCTCACGGCAGCCGCGGACGGCCGGTCGAACGTCACCGACGCGGACGTCGGCTCGGCGTTGGACGAGCTGTTCGCGCACACCGGCGCGCTGACGAGGGCCCTCCTCGGAGTCCGCCCGGACGACGGCGGAGACGCGGGGTCGCGCTCGCACCCCGGCCGGGGCTGGATGGCCTTCCCCGGGATCGTCGGCCCGGGACCGGCGCCGTAGCTACCGGACTTCGCCCGGAGGCGTCGGTATCTCGTGCAACGTGCCGTACTCGTCGACGGTGACGCGCGTGACCTGGCCGGATCGTTCCAGCGTCGCCGTATCCGCGGTCTGCGAAACCACCGTCCATCCCGACCGCAGACGCTGCTCGACCTCGGCCAGCAGGATGGCCTGGCGCTCGGGCAGCGACTTCGGGGTCGCCACGGGCACCGCCGGGCTCGACTTGCCGCGCCGGAACAACCAGATCATTCCGGCGATCAGCGCCACGATCACGGCTCCGATGAGCGCGTAGACCCACCCCGACGCACCGCTGTCCGTCTCGGTCGGCTCCGTGCTCGGCGTCCCGGGAGCCAGGCCCAGCACCGTGGTTCCGGGCGACGTCGTGGTGGTCGTGACCGGCGGCGTGGTGGTCGTGACGGTCGACGTCGAGGGCGGGGTGAGGCCACTTCCGCCGGAGCCGATGGCGCTCGACAGGGCCGATCCCGCCTGGCCGTTGCCCGACCCGCAGCTCGCGGCCGCGAAGCCGACGGTCGCAATCGCGACGGCCAGCATCACCCAGGCCACGTGCACGGGTCGGACAACGCCCACGGCGGAGCTCCTACGACGTCCCGGTGGCGTCATGCCAGCGCACCATCAGCGCGTACAGCACGACCGCCGTCAGCCCGATCACGGTCAGCGACCACAACGGGTATCCGGAACTGCCGAGGAATCCGAGCTGCAGAAGGATGCTCAGGCTCGCGACCACGATCGCGACCCACCGCGCCCAGCTCGCGCCGGACAACAGACCGGCGCCGGTCAGCGCCAGGATGGCGCCCCAGATCAGCATGATCCAGCCCCACGTCTTGACGTTGAACAGGATGATCTGGTTGGCCGTGAAGACGTAATAGTGCTCGCGGATGATGGCGACAATGCCTTCGAACATGTCCACCACGCCGATGATGATCATCAGCCAGCCGGCGAACCCGATCCATCCACTCCAGGCGTTTCGCTCCACTGTGACCTCCTCGCGTCGGGTCGAGTCGGGTCACGCTAGCGGCTCGGGCGCGGCGGACGTCCCCCAAACGGGATGAGCGCCGCACTTCGCGACCCGGTCGCCGCGGCGGCTACCGGCCGCCCGCGCGACGGAACCGGCGGACGGCACGCGCGACCTGTGGGCGTGTCGGGCTGCGACGCTCCGGGACCGCGGCGATGTCCACCCGGCGCAAGTATGGGTCGACGCCCGCCACGTGACCGAACGGGACGTCCACGGACGTGACGAGGAAGAGCCCGGTGGTGACCCTGATGCGGTCAGGCGGGCCATCGCCGTAGTCGGGCGCGACCGCTTTCAGCACGCCCACGCGCCCGTCGGGGCCGTCGACGCGGAACCCGACGCCTGCGCGCAGCATCCCGGCCAGCCGACGCCGCTCGTCACGCGCCGAGACGACGTCAGGCCCGGCGGCGAGCGTCGCCGAGGGGGACGCAGCCTGCCCGGCTCGTTCTTCCGCGGTCGTCGGTTCCACCTCGCTTGGAGACTAGCGGGAGACGGCCGCCGATGTGACGGCCGTCTCCCGCTCCACACGCTCGATCGCTACCCGGACACGACGACGTGGGCGGAAAGGCTCGCCGTCCACGGCGCCGGCGGCCCGTGGTCCAGCGAGATCACCGTGCGCCACCAACCCTCGACAGTTGTCTTGACGCGGACGACGATCGTGCACGTCGCCCCCGCCGCCAGCTGCGAGATCGTCTGCGGCGGACCGGCCCCGGTCTCCCGGATGCACGAGCCGCCCTGCACGTTGAACGCGTGTCCATGCCCACCGCGGATATGGATCGCGCCCAGCATCTGTGTCTTCCCCGTCCCGTTGCGAAGCACAAGTGTGCGCGTCGGATGCTGTCCCGAGACGACGGTGTTGAAGTACGTCTTTCCCGGCTGGATCGCGTTCTTCGTACTCGCCAATGCGGCGGTGGCGAGCACAGCCGTCGCGAACAGCGCGACCGTGATCGCAATCGTCCTCCTCTGCATGTATCTCCCTCCCTGGGTCGCACGCAGCAGAGCTCGGGGCAGGGGCTTGACCACGCTGACGGGGCCCTCACAGGCTTTTCCGACCCGTCCCAACCTCGGATCACGCCACGCTACCCGTTCCGCGACGGAGCGTAGCCATCCGCGCGTGGCCCGGCATCACCCGCACAGGACGAAGTGACAATGTCTTCCAAGAGCCGGCGCCACGCGGCGCTCAGGTAAGTTTTCCGCCCGAGCGTCCGCCTACCCGTTCAGGAGGTCACTGACCAGATGAGCAGATCGAGGATTCTCACCTCGGTGACCGCGTCCCCGCGCCGCGCGAGGGCTCGCCGGAGCGCTCGCAGCGGCACCGCATTCTCGTCCAGGTCGCGCTTGTAGCCGCGAGTGAGCGCGAGCCCGCGCTCTGCGAAGGGAGCCAGGGCTCCGACGTCGTCCTCCTTCAGGTAGCTCTGGACGACGCTGTCGAGCATCGGGACCAGGGCGGGGCGCTTCCGGTGAAGCGCCTTCGTCGTCTTCGCGAGGCCGACCCCGCGGATGCCCGCGAACGCATCGAGGAGCTGACCCAGCGGCACCCAGGGCACCGGGCTCGTCGGTCCGGCGAGCGATGCACCGGGAGCGATCGCCCCCAGCGCTCGCTCGATCGTGCGGCGCCGATCCAGGATCGCGGCGATCTCCGCCGTCGAGATTCGTGCGCCGCCCCGGTTCGCCGCCCTGAGGTCGGGCTCGCCGAAGGACGCCGACGAGACGTCGGGCACGGTGAAGTGCCCGTACGCCTCGAGGAAGCCGAGCACGACGCTCAGGGGATCGTCGACGCTGACGCCGTTCCGGAGCACCACGGCCGGGATCGAGCTCGCGCGCACGGCCGAACCGTAGGCGACGGTTGGGCGCGTAGACTTAAGCTTGCGGCCGACGCGTCCCCTTTCGGTGCGCCCGGAGACCGGAGATCGTCCTGATCGACGTCCAGCTGCCAGATACGATTGGGTTCTCGCTCGCGTCGCAGATGGCTTCTGACCTCGGCGGCGTCCGGGTCGTGGCTGCGCTGGAGGTGCTCGGAGGATGAGCGGACGTCGGGCTGTCGAGGCCGAGCGGCTCCAGGCGGAGCTGCGCGCGCAGATCCAGGAGGCGAGCGCGTATGAGCGGCGCCTGCGCGACGTACTCGAAGGCGTGGACCTGCTCGCGGTGAGCACTGACCTTGACGGTCGTGTCACGTTCTGCAACCGGTACATGTGCGAGCTGACGGGGTGGACGCGGCAGGAGCTCCTCGGCCGTTTCTGGGCAGAAACATTCAACCCCGAGAGCACGATCGTCGAGCAGACCGCGGCGGGCAAGGTGGCCGATCATGAGGAGGCTCCGCTCGTCACCCGATCGGGCGAGCTTCGCGAGGTCTCGTGGAGCACGACTCTCGACCGCGATGCGGACGGCAAGATCACCGGTGCCACCGGGATCGGGCAGGACGTGACAGAGCGGAACCGCGCAGTCGCCGATCTGCGCCGGCTCGCCCAGGAGCAGGCGGCCCTTCGCCGGGTGGCCACCTGCGTCGCGTCGGAGGTCGATCCTTCCGGCGTCTTCGACATCGTGGCCGAGGAAGTCGCGCGCCTGCTCGGCGGACGCTCAGCCAACGTCGTCCGGTTCGAGCCCGAGGCCGACGCGGGCATGATGGTGGGCGGTTGGAGCCGCGGCTTCCGCCCCCTCCCGATCGGCTCCCGGGTCGTGTTCGACGGTCCGACTGCAGTGGGACAGGTGAAACGGAGCAGGCACTCCGCTCGCATCGACGACTACTCGAACGTCACCGGTGAATTCGCTGCGTTGATCCGGAGCCTCGGAATCGACGCGTCGGTGGCGGCGCCGATCAGCGTCGGCGGTGAACTCTGGGGCGCGATCGTCGTGTCGACAACCCGCGACGCACCGCTTGCCTCGGACGCCGAAGCACGCATCGAGCAGTTCGCCGAGCTGGCCGCGCTCGGGCTGGCGAACGCCGAAGCGCGCGCGGAAGTGGCCGCTTCACGGGCTCGCATCGTCGCTGCCGGGGACGCCGAGCGTCGCCGACTCGAGCGCAACCTCCATGACGGCGCCCAGCAGCAGCTGGTGACGCTCTCGCTCGCATTGCGCATGGCACGCTCGACGCTCGACGACGAGAGCGAGACCGCGGGCATGCTCGACGACGCAAGCGACCAGCTGATGCAAGCACTTGCCGACCTGCGAGAGCTCGCGCGAGGAATCCACCCCGCCATCCTCACCGACCAGGGTCTGGGTCCTGCAGTCAAGGCGCTCGCCGGGCGCTGTCCTGTGCCGATCGAGCTGTCGATCGACGTGCCGGATCATGTTCCGGCGCAGGTCGAGGCGACGGTGTACTACGTCGTCGCGGAGGCTCTCACGAACATCGCGAAGTATGCACATGCCCAGAGCGGCCGCGTGAGTGTGAACTGCAATGATGCGCAACTCACGGTCGAGGTGGCCGACGACGGCGTCGGGGGTGCCGATCGTAAGCTGGGGAGTGGGCTGAGCGGCCTCGCCGATCGGGTCAGTGCGCTTGGCGGGCGCCTTCGCGTCGCCAGCCCCGCCCGCCGCGGTACGACGGTGGCCGCGGATCTACCGCTCGCGGAGCCCCTGGACGCGGGCCGATCACGAGCGACCGGGCAGACGCACGGGTGACCTCGAGCGCCGGGTCAGGCGGGCGCGCGACCACGGACGCGATGAGTGGGGCTATCCCTGGTGCTGTGGCGCCGGGCCGCGCAGTATGCAGCGCGGATCGTGGTGGCTGGCCACCTTGGTCAGCAGCACGTGCAGGGTCTCCTGCTCGTCCGCGTCCAGCGACGAGAGGAAGTCATCCTCCAGGCGTTGCACGATCGCCCGCAGGTCGAGCAGCATGGAGTGGCCCGCGGGCGTCAACTTGACCACGTGCCGGCGGCGATCGTCGGGGTCGCGCTTGCGGATCACGAACTCGCGCTCCTCCAGCTCGTCCAGCAGCCGCACGATGAGGCTGCGGTCGTAGCCGAGCGCGTCGGCGATCTGGGCCTGCGTCTCGCGCGGATCCTCCTCGAGCAGGGCCAGGACGGCGTAGTGGAACGCGGACAGCCCGGAGCCCTCGAATGCGGCGTGCGAGCGGTCCTTGGCCGCAAACCCGAGCCGCTTGAGCAGGAAGACACTGCTCGTGAGCAGCTCCTTGGGAGGGCCGGGGAGCGCTCGTGGAGCCGGATTCTGGGTGTCGGTCGCGTCCATCTCCAACGAAGTGTAGCGCACCCGATTGTTCTTGTGTGCTATCGTGGTGCTCGTCAACGATTCTTGGAGAAAATGAATGTTGCAGCCATCGATTACACAAGGCCAGTCCCGCCGCAAGGGGCTTGCCCTGGCGGTGATCGTGGCGGCGCAGTTCATGGTTGTGCTGGACATCGCCATCGTGAATGTCGCGCTGCCCGCGATCAAGGGCGACCTGCACTTCGCGCAGGAAGACCTGCAGTGGGTCATCAGCGCCTACGCCATCCTGTTCGGCGGAGTCCTGCTTCTGGGCGGGCGGCTGGCCGACGTGTTCGGCCGCCGTCGCGTGTTCATGGCCGGCCTCGGGCTGTTCTCGATCAGCTCGCTGCTGTGCGGGCTTTCCTGGTCCGAGGGCTCGCTGATCGGCTTCCGTGCGATGCAGGGGCTGGGCGGCGCACTGTTTGCACCGGCCGGCCTGTCGATTCTCATGACCACCTTCGCCGAGGGCTCCGAGCGCAACCGCGCGCTGGGAATCTGGGGCGCGGCCTCCGGATCCGGCGGGGCGGCGGGCGTACTGCTCGGCGGGTTCCTGACCTCGTACCTGAGCTGGTCGTGGGTGTTCTTCATCAACGTGCCGGTCGGGATCGCCGTGATCGCCGCCGCGCCCGTGGTGCTGGCCGAGAGCCGCGGGCAGGAGCATCGCCACTTCGACGTCGCAGGGGCCACCTCGGTGACCTCCGGCGTGATGCTGCTGGTGTATGCGATGACTCGCGCAACCCAGGCGGGTTGGGGCAGCGCCGTCACGGTTTCGCTCCTGTTCGCGTCGGCCGTCCTGCTCGTCGCATTCGTCGTCATCGAGATGCGCTCGCCTGCGCCGCTTCTGCCGATGCGGATCTTCCGCAACCGGATGCTGTCAGGTGCGAATGCGACGGCCGCCATGATCGGCGCGATCGCGTTCTCGGAGTTCTTCCTGCTGACGCTTTACATGCAGCAGGTACTGGGGTACTCGGCAATCGAGACAGGCGTCGGCTTCGTCGCGGTCACGTTCACGATCATCGTGTTCTCGAATGTGGCTCAGACGCTGGTCACGCGCCTGGGCGTGCGTTCGGTGCTGACGGCCGGGCTGACGCTGGACGCCGTCGCACTGGTGCTGTTCACCCAGCTGCCGGTGCACGGGCACTATTTCTGGGATCTGTTCCCCGCCTTCCTGATCAGCGGAGTCGGGCTGGCGCTCTCGTTCGTGCCGGTGACGATCGCCGGGCTGGCGGGCGTCCAACGGGCTGATGCGGGCGTCGCTTCGGGGCTGATCAACACCAGCCGCCAGGTCGGCGGAGCCGTGGGCCTGGCGGCGGTCACGACCATCGCAGCGTCGTATGCCGCCACCGGTTCCGGTGCCACCGGGCTCGCTCGGGTGGCAGCGGTCGACGGCGGCCTCACCGACGGCTTCCAGGCAGGGTTCGCCGTTCTGGCGGGCGCCGCCGTCATCGGAGCCGTGATCGCCGCCTCGATGCTGCGGCCCCGCCCCGAGGGCGCCGAGGTCGAGCCCCTGGCATCCCCGTCCACCACGCACCTCGAGGAGGCTGCCTGATGACCATGACGATGAACGACCCCAGCCGTTTCGAGCATCAGGGCATGCTGCTCGACCGCACGATCGACGACCTGCTGCTGCAGCTCCGCGGCCTGGTGCTGGTGGGCAAGGTGCTGGAACAGCGAGGCGCCTCCGCAGCGGAGGTCGAGGAACACGTGCGCGAGGCCGACCGCGTGCGCGCGGAGCTGGCCCGCCTCATCGGCGACGACGGCCCGCAACCGGCCGCCTGACCCGTCCGTCTGCGAGCTCCCGATCCCTCACGCGAGGCCGATCGGGAGCTCGCGCCTATTGAAGCGACCTACGCGACGGCATAGCCGTTGAGACCGACGATCCGTCGAACAGGTTCAGGCCGAGGCCAGCGCCTTGGTCTTGAGCGCGTCGTACTCCGCCTGGGTGATCGCACCGCTGTCGAGGAGTTGCTTGGCCTTCTCGATGTCTGCCGCAGGGCTCGACGGCGAGGCGGAACGTATGCGCTCGTCGAGCTGCCGCTGCTGTGCCTCCTGCTGCTTCAACGCGCGCTGCGTCATGCCGTCGTGATTGGCGATCAGGTAGATGAACACGCCCAGGTAGGGAAGGACGATCACGAGGATGATCCAAAGCACCTTGGTGCCGCCGCCGGCGTCGTGCCTCCGGAAAAGGTCGGAGAAAACCGTGATCAGCAGCCAAAACCAGATGATCCAGGCAAAGAACACCGCCATCGTCCAAAGGACAGACAGGAACGGTGGGTAGCTCGAGAGAACCGTCATTCATCAACTCCTCGTCCGCGTCGGCGACCAGGCCGGCTGAGCCGACATCGGCACACACTCGCACGACGCATCGCTCAACGCAACCTCGGCGGGCAACCGCCCTGGCAATCGAGCGCGCCATGCGCGGTCGCACCGGCGCCCTGCCGCATAAACGACGGCAGGGCGCGGAAGACGAAAGGAGGAGGAGGCGCGCATCCAAGAATGCCGCTGTACGGCGTGGTTGAGCCGATCTCACGCGAGCCGGGCTCGCTCTTGATTCGAGCGTTCAGTGGCGCCTGCACGTTGCCGGGCCCGACGCCGTTCGATCGGTATGCGTGGGCGGATATGGGGTATGCACGCCGATCCCCTGCTCCCAGGTCGTGACGCGCCAGGAGGGCGCGCCGGGTCTACGGAGCGTCGACGGGAAGCGATAGCACCGCACCCTCGGCGCGCTGGTCATGTCAGCGGCGCGAGGTCAGGATGGCGGACCGGGTAGCTCGAGGATCGCGACGAGCCCTGTGATCAGCAGCACCCCGCCCACCGAGACGAGGCCGATGCGGATGCCTCGTCGCGGGAAGTGGGTGCTGATGCCGACCAGGAAAAGCACGCTGGCGAGGATGACCGTGGTGCGGACGTAATCGTCTTGGTTGCCGGCGGCCTTCTCGCCGGCGGCGAAGTACGCATCTGCGCTTGAGCCGAGCTGGGCCGACTGCGCCGCCCCCGGCGCGTGATACTGCGGCATCGCTTGTGGCCCGGCCGGCGCGTCCGGGTTCGTGAACGGGCGGGTCGCGATCCAGGCGGTGAACGCGGTCTGGAGCTCGGGAAGAAAGCGCTTTTGTGTGATGCGTTCGGCTGAGCGGTTCCCGCTGTAGTACGCGCCCAGCCACGCGTTGAACGTGATCGCGTCGCCCACCCGGTAGGTGAGCGACTCCTGATAGGCGCGGTTGGCCTTGCTTCGGGTCGACGACGCCTTTGCCAGGTTGAGGGAAGACTCGGTCCCCCACTTGGCCGCCGAGTAGCCCGACCAGCCGGCAACCAACGCCACCACCGAGAGCAGCACCGCCTCGATGATGGCGACGACGCGGTCGTGCCCGTCCTCGGCGCGCCCGGCGTGCTCGCCGATCTCCTTCCCGACCTCCGAGCTGGAAAGACCTTCTGGCATGATCGCAGGCTAGGACCGTGTGTCTTGCTACTGACCCTGGGGGTCGAGCGCGTCGGCTCTGAAGCGAGGCGGGTGCGGTCGTCGGGCACGCAGGCCAGTACCAGCGCGGACCGGAAGAAGCTCAGGCTGAAACAGGCTGTTGCCCGTGCGCGCGGCTACCAGGGCCTGCCAGCACGCGATCGCGATCACATCACCAGGAACGCACTCCACAGGATCGCCGAGCCAAGAACCGAAGCGAGGAGCATGCCCACTCCTTGGTGAGGGGGAACGAAATCGCGTGCACGATCACACGGCGTCGTCGTTGTGGGCATCACCCCGTGAGGATGAAGCCTGGTCGAGTTACTGCCGCCGGCGGCTGTTGAGCTGATATCACCGGGTCGGCCGCCGCCGCACCAATTCATAGCCTCCTGGCGGCAAAGCGTGGCCCTCGCCAATCCGCTAAGTGGCATGGCGTGGCGTGGGGCGGGGGCATCCCGGACGGGTACGGTGGGGCGGTGCCGCCAGATCTGGTCCAGCTCGTCCTGTACGCATTGCTGGCGGCGTTCAGCCCGCTTGCCTTCGCCGCCACCATGACTGTGATCCAATCCGGACGCCGACAGGCGCTCGGGTTCGGGATTGGATTCGTTGCAGCGCAGTTGCTGACCTGCTCGCTGGTAGTGAGCCTGGACTTCGCCGCCGTCGGCTCGACCAGCAGGGCCTACCCCGGTATCCGTCCACCGCTTGCGCTGGTAGTCGCAGCTGTGCTGATCTGGCTCGCCGGCCGGGTTGATCGGCGGCCGCGGCCGCCGAGGACGCAGGACGACTCCAACTCGCGCGCACACGCCCTGCTCGGTCGGCTCAGCCGGCTCGGATTCCTCGCCACGCTCGGCTCGGGAGCGCTGCTCGGCATCGGCGGACCCAAGCGCCTCTTGCTCACAATCCTTGCGGGCGTACTGATCACCACCTCCGGCGTGTCTGGATCCGCGCAAGCGGAGCTGGTCGTCGTATATGTCGCGCTCGCGACCGCGCTCGTGTGGATGCCAGTGGTGTTCTCTCTCGTTCGTCGCGCCAAGACTGAGGCGCTCATGGAGGCTGCACAAGACGCCGCCAGCCGAAATCAGCCGGCAGTCACCATCTACGCGCTCCGAGGCGTGGCAGCGGTGCTCGTGATCGACGCGATCGGCATTCTCCTCGTGCACGGCGCATAGCGGCGCCCAAGCACGGCTATCCCTGCTTTCGCTCGCGTTGGTCGGAATGGCCGCGCGTGTCGGACGGCAGTGCTGGGCGGGCACGGCGAGAAATCTCCAGACACTCATCTCGTCGGGATGAAGCGAGCAGGTCTTCGCTCCCGTACATAGGCGGGATGCCCGAACGAGACGCAGGCGGAGAGCGCTCGGGGATCGGCGTAGGCGGCGCACCGTCGTGAACGCGATGCCGGATTCGTCCGATCCCGGTGCTGTCATCCGAAGTCGGCAGTACCGGGTTCTGCTCGTGCTGGCGACGGTGGTCGGGCTGCTGGTGTCGGCGGCGTCGTGGTGTTTCCTCGAGGGTGTTCACGCGCTCCAGGTGTGGGTGTATGAACATTTGCCGGGCGATCTCGGGTATCACACAGCGCCGGTATGGTGGCCGCTTCCGTGGGTGGCTCTTGCGGGACTGCTTACGGCGGTCGCGGTTGTGCGGCTGCCCGGTCATGGCGGCCACATCCCCGCCGACGGACTCAAGGCGGCCGGTCCGCAGACCCGTCCGATCGACCTGCCGGGTGTCCTGCTTGCGGCGGTCGCTACTCTCGGCCTTGGACTCGTTCTGGGGCCGGAGGCGCCTTTGATCGCGCTTGGCATCGGGCTGGGCTCCCTCGCGATGCGTCTAGTCAAGCGCGACGCACCCGACCAGGCGGTGGGCCTGATGGGCGCTGCGGGGAGCTTTGCGGCAGTCTCGTCGATCTTCGGGTCGCCGGTGATCGGCGCGGTCTTGGTGATCGAGGCCGCGGGGCTCGGCGGCCCGACCCTGCCGCTCGTGCTCCTGCCCGGCCTCTTGGCCGCCGGAGTCGGTTCGCTGGTTTTCATCGGGCTGGGCTCGTTCTCGGGCCTCAGCACGGCCGCCTGGTCGTTGAGCCCGTTCCCGCTGCCGGCGTTCGGAGGGCCCGGCTGGGCGGACTTCGGCTGGACGATCGTGCTGGCCGTCGCCGTTGCCGTCGCGGTGTTCGCGATGATGGAACTCGCCCGCTGGCTGAAGCGATTGGTCGATCAGCGTCCGTTCCCGTTCACAATCGCGGCGGGAGTCTGTGTCGGCGGTCTCGCGATCGCCTTCGCGGAGACAACCAGCCAGTCGCCTGACGCCGTGTTGTTTTCGGGTCAGGAGGCCCTGGGCTCGGTGTTCGGCCAGGCTACGGCCCTCTCGCTCTCGACGATCATGTTGCTGCTCCTCTTCAAAGGACTCGCCTGGTCGATCTCGTTGGGGAACTTCCGTGGGGGGCCTGTCTTCCCAGCGCTCTTCCTCGGCGTCGTCGCCGGGCTCGCGGCGCAGCACTTGCCCGGCTACGCCGAGACACAGGCGGTGGCCGCGCTCACCGGCGCCGCGGTCGTCTCCGCACTGCGACTGCCGCTCGCTTCGGTGATGATCGCGACCCTGCTTTCGGCCAAAGCCGGACTCGCCGTCGCCCCGCTGATCGTCGTTGCGGTCGCGGTCGCGTATCTCACCAGCGAGACGCTGACCGCGTTCGTCGACGCTCGCGTCGGCACCGGACCGGTGGTACCGCAGACAGATGAAACGGCGCCCGCCGCCGCACCGTCATGAGTCTCAACCGACTTACCGCCCGCGGCGGGCCGGTGGCGAGCGGTTCTTCGACAGTGAAGGAGTTCAAATGCGTACACCAAACCTCGGCGGGATTCGGCGATTCGGCTCACGAGACCACGTGCGTGATGTCTGGGTACCCGCGTCGATAGCCGTGATCGCCGCATTCGCGCTGGTCGCGGCATCCGGCTGCGGTGGGAGCAGCAAGCCGGCGTACTGCTCTGACGTGAGCAGCCTCCAAGACTCTGTCAACGGGCTTCAGGGTTCCGTCTCAAGCGGTGGCGCCAGCGGTCTCGAGTCGCAGCTGAAGACCGTCCAGAGCGACACGAAATCGGTCGTGAACTCCGCGAAGTCGGACTTCCCGGATCAGACCAATGCCATCAAGTCGTCGGTTGACACACTCTCGAGTGCCATCGATGCCCTCCCGGCGAATCCAACGGCCAGCCAGATCGCCGTGGTCGCGGCCGACACCACAAACGTGGCAAAGTCGGTCAAGAGCTTCTCGGATGCGACGGACTCGAAGTGCAGCTAACCGCTCGGCCGAGGACGCTGATCTGGAGCGTCCAACCGCGCCTGGGGGTCTGGCCGGCTAAGCGACGCGGGTGCGGTCGGAGACCATGTACGCCGCGATCAGCGCGAGCGGGAAGAAGATGAGGCTCAGGATGAAGTATCCCAGGAAGCTGTGCCCCTTGCGGGCGGCGACGCGAGCCGGCCAAAACGCGATCGCGATCCAGATCGCGAAGAACAGGATTCCGAGAATCACTGAACCGAAGAGCGAATCGAGCAGCATGTCTACCTCGCTTGACGGGAACGGCCAACCCTCATGCAGCGGGGCAGCACAGGCATCACCCGGATCGCATGAAGACCTGTGGCCGTGTCGGCGAGTTGAGCTCGCGGTCGCGCCGTGCGGCTCAGTGGCTCGTCAGGGTGATCCGCGAGCAGGAATCCGAACACCTTCTCGGTCACGAGCAACGTGATTCGTCCAACCGATTGCGCGAGCACCACGGCCAGATTTCCGACGACGACCGCGAACATGCCGAGCGAGACGGCGTCAGCCGACACGCGCCGTCCATACGCCTAGAATCTGTCAGGTGGCAACGGTGGCGGGCCGGTGCGATAGTGCATGAGCAGAGGGACACGGCTTGCGCTCGCAGCCGGCGCCACTTGGGGAAGGGGGGAAGCCATGCACGATGGAGCAATCGGCCTTGGGGACGACCCGGTTGCGGCGCCGCGTCCGGCACCGACCTGGCCCCGAGGCGTTGCATTCGAGCGGGATGATTCCGTCCTGAGAATCGAGCGGCGGGGGAAGTGGGCCTGCCTCACAACCACACGTGACGACGGCGCGCGAGCGCTGGACATCGTGCTCACGGCGGACGAAGCAGAGCAGCTCGCTGCTTGGCTGACCGAGCACGAGACCGCGATACGGGAACGATCGCGGGCGATGGATGGCGCGCAAGGCAACGGTTTCAGACCTGAGGGCTGACCTCGTGTCGTGGTGCGAGGAGCAGCGCCGTGGCGACTGCTCCAAACCGCCGGGTCCTCGGACATCCAGGAGATCTGACAGCTACCGACGCTCTTCGAGCCGCGGCGGACGGCATCAGCGAGATGGGTGATCGACCTCAAGGAGTGGTTCGGTCCGCGACAGTCACGTCGGATTTCATCTCCTATGGACGAGGCGCCGATTCGCGTTCAAGTGACGATGCGAACTGACTCGGTTCGTTCGACAGAGGCGGTGAAGAGCCGGCGTATCAAGGTCGTAACCGAACCGGCGTGTGACGCGCGACCAGGAAAGGAAACCGGCCAAAAGGAGGGTGAGACGTGGCGATTGGACCAGTACAGCTGCTCGTCTTGGGCTTTTCGCAGCCCGATTTTCACGGTGAGGTGATCGCGGAGCTCGAGCGGCTGCGCGAGAGCGACACTGTGCGGGTGATCGACGCGATGGCGGTCCACAAGGATGCAGAGGGAGAGATCGAGATCGCCCACCTCAGCAACCTGTCCAAGGACGAGGCCATCGAGCTTGGCAGCAAGATCGGCGCGCTGATAGGCCTCGGGATCGAGGGCGAGGAGGGGGCGAAGGTGGGGGCGCTCGCGGGGGCCCAGGCCGCGGCCGAGGACGGCATCAACGTGTTCACCGACGAGGAGGCGTGGGACGTCCTGGAGGACATTCCGGACGATTCCGCCGCGGCGCTGATCCTGATCGAGCACCACTGGGCGGTACCGCTGCGCGACGCGATCGCGCGCGCCGGCGGCTTCCGCCTCAGCGACGGCTTCATCAGCCCGCTCGACCTGGTCGAGATCGGCCTGATGAGCGCCGAGGACGCGGAGCTCCACCACGCGCTCGAGCACGGCACCAATGCAGCGACGACCGGAGGTTCACGATGATGGGATCCCGCAGAGTCGCCCGACGCACTTCACGACGCGTCGCCCGACGCCGCTAACGCTCGCAAGCCACACCGCCGCCGCCACGCACTGTCGTGTCGGCGGCGGCCTGGTTTGCAGATTCCCTCTTCGAGGACGACGACATGTCCTTTCGAGACAAGGCGCGTCGCGGATTGGATGAGCGAGCTAAGGCCGCGGAGCCTGCGGATGATGAAGGCCGTCAGAGAGGGCCGGCAGACGAACCCCCTACGGCTTCTCCTCCACCGTCCCACGCGGGTCCCGGCGCGGAAGTCGCGCCGGTTCTACGTGACGCACAAATGACGCACGATGCACAGTTTGCGCGTGGCGACGCAGTCGGCTGATTCGGGCGTTCAGTGGCGCATGCACAGCGACGGGTGAACGGCGCGCCTGGTCGCTGCCGGGCGCTGACGTGCCGGCGGCGACCGTTTCGGCCTGAGTCATCCCTCGAGGCCGATTCCGTTGCGAAGCAAGATTGCCCTGGCCATGTCCCATGACTTGGGCTCGTGCCACCCGTAGCTCCAGGCAACGACACTGAGCCGGTCGTCGGACGATCGCGCGCGGCGAGGTCGTCGTCTCCGGCGGCGAGTTGCACGCGGAGCCCGGCCGGGGCCGGTTCGTCCGCCGCGAGCGGCCGGGGCGAGCGATACTGGCGCGGTGGACGAGCTCCTGATCGAGGGCGCGGCCGTGCTGCCCGCGGCCGGCGCCGACTGGCTCGAGTCCGCGGCGGTGCTGGTGCGCGAGGGCCGGGTCGCCGAGCTGGGGCCGGCGGACGAGCTCCGCCGAAGCCACCCGGACGCCGAGCGGGCCGGCGGCGCCGACCGCCTCGTGATGCCGGGCCTCGTGAACGCCCACCAGCACGCCGAGGGCGTCTCGACGGCCCAGCTGGGGTTCCCGGACGAGCCGTTCGAGCCCTGGATGGTGCTGATGCACTCGCTGCCCACGGTTGAGCCGTACCTGACGACGCTCTACAAGTCGATGCTGATGCTGACGAGCGGCGTCACGACCCACGTGCACAGCCACTTTCCGGCAAAGGGCGGCTACGAGGGCTCGGAGGCGTATCTGGACGAGCTCGAGCATTCGGTGCGGGCCCACCGCGAGGCGGGCCTGCGGACGGCCTTCGCGCCGTACTGGCGCGACCGGGCCAGGTTCGCGTACGACGACGACGACCGCTTTGCGGCGGCGCTGCCCGGCGACCTGGCGGGCGAGGTGCGGCGGCTGACCGGCACGCCGATCTCGAACGCGATCTACATCGAGGCGATCACGGAGCTGGCCCGCCGGCTCGACGGCGACCCGTTGATCGGGGTCCAGCTGTCGATCGCGGCGCCGCAGTGGGCCTCCGACGACTTGCTCGATGCGGTCGGCGCCGCGGCGTCCGACCTCGGGCTTCAGATCCACATGCACGCGCTCGAGAGCCGTCGGCAGCGCGACTGGGGCGACGCGGCGCACGGCGGGCGTGAGCTCCACCACCTGGCCGAGCGCGGCGTGCTCGGCCAGGGCACGACGATCGCCCACGGCGTGTATCTGCGCGACGCCGACATCGACCTGCTCGCCGAGCGGCGGGCGATGGTGGCGCACAACTGCTCGTCGAACCTGCGGCTGGCGTGCGGGATCGCGCCGGTGCGGCGGCTGGTGGCGAGGGGCGTCATCGTCGGTCTCGGGTCCGACGACATGGCGGTCGACGACGACGAGGACATGCTGGCCGAGGTGCGGATGGCGCACGTCGCCCAGCGGATCTGGGACGGCCCCGAGCCGCCGCTCGGCGCGCGCGACGTCCTGCGGCTCGCGTGGGAGGGCGGCGCCCGCATCGCGGGCCTGGAGGGATCGGTGGGCCGGCTCGAGCCGGGCTACCTCGCGGACGCGGTCGTGCTGGACCTGGCCGCCGTCCGCGGCGTCTTCGGCTCGCCGCGCCTGCCGTATGAGGATCTGGTGGTCGCGCGCGCCGGCCGCGGGCACGTGCGCGAGGTCGTGGTCGGCGGCCGGGTGCTGGTGCGCGACGGCGCGCCCGTCCATGTCGACATGGACGCGCTGGCCGCGGAGGTTGCCGAGGCCGCGCGGGCGGTCGAGGCGGGGCGCGACCCGGCCCGGCAGGCGTTCCTGGAGCGGCTGCGGCCGTGGGCGCTCCGGCACCCGCCGGCGTTCTGAATGGAGACCGCGTTCGTCGTCCGGGTGCCCGAGGCGGAGCACGCGATCGAAGCACGCCGGCGGGCGCACACCCGCGTGGCTGTTCACATACTCCAAAGCGCTTGGGTGGGGGACATGCGGGCGGCGCGGACGGCCGGCAAGAGCCCGGCGATGGCGCCGATGGCGAGGGCGGAGGCGAGGCCTCCGACCCAGGCGACGGTGGGGATGACGGTGGCCCAATGTTGGGTGTGAGCGTAGACGGCCGTAGCTGCCGCGCCGAGAGCGACACCGACTGCGCCGCCGAAGAGTGCGAGGAGCATGGCTTCGGCGAAGAACTGGATGCGGATGTGACCCTTGGTGGCGCCGAGGGCACGGCGCAGGCCGATTTCCGAGCGGCGTTCGAGCACGCCAATCAGCATGACGTTGCCGACGCCGATGCCGCCGACGAGCAGAGAGACCGCACCGAGGCCGAGGAACAGGCTGTTCAGTGCGCGTTGTGCTTCGGCCTGAGCGACAAGCGCGTCAGAGGGTCGGGCGACGGTGACCTGGTTGGGGTATTCGGGGTTGGCGGTGGCGGCGAGCAGGGTGTCGACGGCGTTGACCTGGTCGGTGTGCGCGCGGAGGTAGATCTCGGATGGGTGACCGTCGAACCCGAGGTACTCCTCCGCGGCGGGGTATCCGACGAGCACTGAGGTGTCGATCTCGGGGGCGAGCACGGCCCGATTGAGGATGCCGGCGATGGAGAACCATTGCCCGCCGACCCAGATCCTCTCCCGGGCGTAGATGCGGTCGATGCCAAGGCGCGCGGCGGCGGTGGCGCCGAGCACCGCGACCGGTTCGTGGGCCGTGGACGGGTTGAGGAAGCGGCCTTGGGCCACCGAGGAGCCGACGGTGTGGGGCAGTGTCAGGCTGGTGGCCTCCACGGACAGGGCGTTGGTGTTGATCGAGGGGATCAGGGGACTGCGGTAGGCGTTGACGTTCTGGATGCGGCCGGTGTCGTCCACGGCGGTGACCGGCGCGATGCGCGAGATCATGCCGGGTGCGGCGAGGGGGAGTTCGGCGGGTTCGCCGCTGAGGGTTTGCCCGTTGGCGACGGTGAGCAGGTTGGTGCCCAGTCGGCTGATCTCGTTCAACAGTCCGGCTTGGGAGGAGGCCGAGAGCCCGAGCACGGCCACGATCGCGGCGACGCCGATGGCGATGCCGAGTGCGGATAGAGCGGCGCGGAGTTTCCGCGTGCGGATGCCGACCGCTGCGAGGCGCCCCAGATCCGTCGGGCGTATGCGGTGCGTGCCCAACGGGGCGGTCGTGGTCATGGGCGTCGTCCGGCGTCGACGGTGGCGTGTGCCGTGTCGGTGACAATGCGCCCGTCGAGCATCTCGAGCCGGCGCGGCATGCGCGCGGCGATGTGCTCGTCGTGGGTGATCACCACGATCGTCGTGCCGGCCGCATGTAGCTCCTGGAACAGCGCGAGCAGGGACTGCCCGGTGGCCTGGTCGAGGTTGCCGGTGGGTTCGTCGGCCAGGACGATGGCGGGGTCCCCGACGAGGGCGCGGGCGATCGCCACCCGCTGGCGTTCGCCACCCGACAGCTGGGTGGGCCGCGCATGCAGCCGGTCGCCGAGGCCGACCGCCGCCAGGGCTTGGGCGGCTTGGCGGCGGCGCTGCTTGGCGGGCACGCCGGCGTAGAGCAGCCGGTCGGCCACGTTGTCCACGGCGGTGGCGTGCTCGGCGAGGAAGAACTGCTGGAACACGAACCCGACCCGTGTCGCCCGCAGCGCCGCCAGCTGCCGATCTGACAGGGCGGCCAGGTCCAGATTTGTGATCTTCACGGTGCCCGCGCTGGGCCGGTCAAGACTGCCTATCACGTGCAGCAGCGTCGTCTTGCCCGATCCCGACGGGCCGACCACGGCCACCATCTCGCCCTCGCACACCGTCAGGGTCACCCCCCGCAGCGCAGGTACCGGCGGCAAACCGGGGTAGGTCTTGCTGACCCGATCGACCTGCAACACCACAGGTGCACGACCGGTGGGTCTGACCGTTTGCCGGCTACTCATTGCCGGGCACCACGACTCGCTGCCCGGCCGCCAGCGCCGACCCGGTCACCTGCACCATGCCCGCCGCGTCGTCGAACAACCCCAGCTCGACACGCACCAGGGAATGCTTGCCGTCGCGGCCGACCACCTCCACCGAGTATCCGCCGCCGGAGCGCGCCAGCAGCGCGGTCACCGGCACCGCCAGCACGTTGTGCACCGCCTGGTTGGTGATCGCCACCTCCACCAGGGCCTGATCGAGGCTCGCGGTGGGCCGCCGATTGATCGGTCGGATCTGCACGGGCACCGTCGGCCCGCTGTCGGAGCCGTTTGACTGGGTGGCGACCTTGCCCACGGAGGTGACCCTGCCGGGGATGGTGCTGCCGGCGGGCAGTGTGATCATGACGCGGTCCCGAGCCTTGACCTCGGATTGGCGATCCGGATCGAGCGCGACGCTGACCGTTCGCCGAGTCGAGCTGGCCTGCAGCACGCGCCCGCCGGCAGGCCCGCCGAGCTCTGCGATCACCGACGTCACGCGTGCGGGCGTCGGCAGGAACACCACACTTCCCAGCGACAGTCTTCCGGTCTGGTCGATACCAAGGTGCTTCTGCAGCTTCTCCACCCCCACTTTGGTGGCCCAGTTGAACTCGTCCCAGCCCGAGTCCACATCAGCGGAGCCCACGTACCCGAGAGCGACCAGGTCGTGGTTCAGCTGCGCGACATCCGTCCCGGTCACATCTGCGGCGCTCGTCCCCTCGGCCAGGGCTCTGTACGCGGGGGTCGATCCGTACAGCAGCACGACCGGCGCGTCGTCCACCCGGTACAACACCTGCCCCTGACGGATCACCCGACCAACCGCCGGCAGCCATGTCACCGTGCCACGTGCCCGACCCAGCACCGTGTAGGAGCCCGCATACCCGAGGGTGCCGTTGAACTGTGTGGTCTCCGCAAGCGACCTGCGCGTGACCCTCGCCAAGGACGTCACCGACCCGTTCTCGCCCGGGGCGCGCTGACCCCCGCCGGCGCCGACCACGCCCGCGGCTATCACGAGCGCGCACCCGGCAACCAGCACCAACGCCGACGCGACGATCAGCCCGCGGCCACGCCCGCGCCGAGCACCACGCACGCTCACTCCAGGAGGCGCGTCGACACCTGTCATGGCGAGATCTGGAATGGCGCCCCGATCAGGCCTGGCATCAGATGCGAGCACCGATTGCCCCTGGCCCAGATCGCCGGCGAATACGGATTGAAGCCGTCCTTGCTGATGCTGATCGCGAACACGGGACGCCCCTGGGGATCGGTGATCGGATCGGGCCAGTTCGGGATCCCATGCGAGCGCATGCACAGGGCGAATCTCCGTTCCTCGTTCAGCACCTGCTGCACAAGGGCTTGGGGACAGTCGTCTGCCATGAAGCATTGCTGGATCGACCCGGCGTCGATCTCCTGGTCGCTGACCGGGAGCAGGTGCTGGCAGGCTTGCCGGGTCGCATGTAACTGCGAGCTGCTGACCCCGAGCCGTCGCGGGTCGGCCTTCGGAAGGGTCCCGCTGGTGTCCGGGTCGGGGAAGCTGGGGACGCCATGGGAGCGCATGCAGCGTGAGTAGGCGACGGCCGACGTGCTCGACGATCCTTCCGCTGATGGTGCGCCGTCGGAGCCCGTAGATGGTCTGCTACTGCTGCCGCCGCACGCCGCCGCCGCCAGGGCCAGCACCGCGGCGGCGACGACTGCAGTGCCACGGCTCATCACGCGCCGTTCGGAGTCCGGTCGTGGCAGCGCCGGGTGGGCGATGGGTGGTGGGGACTTGTCCGCTTTCCGGTTCATCGGAGGCTCCGTCTGTGGTGGTGACCGGCCGTGGCCCATCCGGTCTACCAGCCAGCCGATGACACGAGCCGAACAGCGACTGTTAGGCGGTTGTCATCTCTAGGGGTGCAGAATGTGGACGTGCGGGTGCTCGTCGTGGAGGATCACGTTGCCCTAGCGGACCGGATCGGTGAGGGTCTGCGCGACGCCGGGTTCGCCGTCGATGTGGTGTACGACGGTGCCGCTGCCGTACAGAGCACCACGAACACCGAGTACGACGTGGTCGTCCTCGACCGCGACCTGCCGGCTGTGCACGGCGACCAGGTCTGCCGCCGGCTCATGCGCGACGGCGCGCCCAGCCGCATCCTGATGCTGACCGCAGCAGCCGACGTCGAAGACCGAGTGGACGGGCTGGAACTGGGCGCAGACGACTATCTCAGCAAGCCTTTCGCCTTCCATGAGTTGATCGCGCGCATCCGCGCTCTGGGGCGCCGCGGGCCAGGATCGCCCGCCGTCGTACAAAGGGGCGACCTGGTGGTCGACCGCGCCCGGCACCGTGCCAGTCGCGCCGGCATCCCGCTGACCCTGACCCGCAAGGAGTTCGGCGTGCTGGAGTGCCTGGCGGGCGCTGACGGCGCGCCGGTCAGCGCGGAGCACCTGCTCGAACACGTGTGGGACGCGAACGCCGACCCCTTCAGCAATACGGTCGCGGTCACCATCGCCCGGTTGCGGCGCAAGCTCGGAGAACCGGCGCTGATCGAGACCGTCGTCGGTGTCGGCTACCGGCTGTGAGGAATCACCTCAGCGCCCGGGCGCGGCTTACGTTGCTGTACACGTCGCTCTTCGCGGTTGGCGGGGCCGCGCTGGTACTGATCACGTACCTGCTGGTCGCGCACACCTTGAACAGCACGACGCCGACCACAATTCCGCCTGCAATCCGGCATGCGCTCGAGCGCTGCCTCCAGGCGGCATCGCACCGCGGTGGCGTCAGTTCCACTGTGCTGCAGAAGTGCGGCGTGGTGTATGCCAACGGTGTCCGAGCAGGCGCCGCTGCGCAGCGCAGCACGACCCTCACCCACCTGCTGGCCTATTCGCTGCTCACGCTTGCCGGGGTCATCTTGCTCGCCGTGGCCGTGGGGTGGATCGCCGCCGGACGCATATTGCGGCCCGTGCATCGGCTCACCGCAGCTGCCCGCGCGGCAAGCGAGCAGAACCTGTCCCAGCGCATCGCTTTGCAAGGCCCGCGCGACGAGTTGCGCGAGCTCGCGGACACCTTCGACACCATGCTCGAGCGGCTCGACCGCGTCTTCACCAGCCAGCGGCAGTTCATCGCCAACGCGAGCCATGAGCTTCGCACGCCGCTGACGCTCATGCGCACGGCAATCGACGTCGTACTCGCCAAGCCGGAGGCGACGCGCGACGAGCTCATGTCGATGGCCGCTGATGTGCGCGAGGCCGTCGATCGCTCCGAGCGGCTCATCGACGTGCTGTTGATACTCGCACGCAACGATCAGGCCCGCACCCTCACCGAGCCGCTGGATCTCGCTGCCGTCACGGAAGACGCACTCGAGGGACGCACGGCGAACGGCATCGCGACGATCATCACGCTCGAGGAAGCTCCGGTGACCGGAGACGGAATGCTGCTCGAGCGGCTCGTTGCCAACCTGCTCGACAACGCCGAGCGATACAACATTGCGGGTGGCAACGTCATCATCTCAACCGCCACCGACGACGACGCATCCCTGGTTCGAGTCGTCAACACGGGCCCGGTCGTCCCACCGGGTCAAGTCGACCGCCTGTTCCTGCCCTTCACCCGGCTCGACGACCGCACCCGCCACGAGGGTTTCGGCCTCGGGCTCGCGTTGGTGTCATCGATCGCCGCCGTGCACAACGGGAGCGTGCACGCCACCGCCAACCCCGCCGGCGGTCTCGCCATCACCGTTTGTCTCCCACGCCGCCATGGCCCGGAACGCGATGACGGTGCACGGACGGAAGCCCTCAGAGGAGAACAAGGATGAAGCCGGAGGGACAAGACGGAGGAGGAAGGAGAGGAGAAGAGGAGGAGGGGCCCATCCAAGAATGCCGCCAGGTGGTTTGGTTGAGCGATCTGCGGTGTGCTTCGGTGATCGGCTAATTCAGGCGTTCAGTGGGCGGGACGTGGGCTGGCATCTGGATCGGCGGCCTTCCGACACCTTTCCGGGGCAGTCGGTGCGGAGCGTCGGATCGCTCGCGGTCGACTTGCGCGCCGCCCGGTAGACTCGCTTGGTTCCACTCGCCTTGGAGGCCAGGTGGAGATCCCGGATCCCCAGTATCTCCAGACCCACGACGGTGCGTACATCGCCTACCAGGTGGTCGGCGATGGGCCGATGGACATCGCGTGGCTGTTTGACTTCGGTGGGAACCTGGACGTGTGGTGGGAGTTCGGGTGGATGCGGGGATGGTTCGAAGGGCTGGCGTCGTTTGGTCGCCTGATCCTGCATGATCCGCGGGGGTGCGGTCTCTCCAGCCGAGACGTGCCGGTGCCGAACCTGGAGACTCGGACCGATGACCTTCGAGCGCTGCTGGATGAGCTCGGCTCGGCGAACGCGGTGATCGGCGGCTGGTTCGAGGGTCTCGCGCCGGGCGTGCTGCTTGCTGCAAGCCAACCGAGTCGGGTGCGGGCGTTGGCGTGGTGGAATCCTGCGCCACGAATGGTTTGGGCGCCGGACTATCCATGGGGGGAAGGGCCCGAGGACGTCGATCGCGAACTGGAGTCTCTCAAGCATTGGGGAACGTTGAAGTCCAGCGAGTCTTGGGCGGACTCGTTGGAGCAATTCAGTGGGCATCGGCCCTCTGATGAAGCCATCCGATGGTGGGCGAAGAAAGAGCGAAATACCTGCACTCCCGAGGTTGCAGCGACGCTGCTGCGGATCTGGTGGCAGACAGACATTCGCGGCGTCCTGCCCACCGTGCAGGCACCCACGCTGCTGATGGTCACAGACGGGGAAGCCGAGAGCCTCGCGGTGGCGGAGCATGTCGCTTCGCTGATGCCCAGTGCTCGAATCGAGGCATTCGCACAGCGGGGCTGGATGACCAGCAACACCGAGGTCGACGCGGTGAACGGTCCCCGCCTGGACGCGATCGCGCGCTTCATCGGCCTCCAGCCAAGACCTGCCGTGCCGGACACGATCCTCTCGACCATCCTGTTCACGGACATCGTCGACTCGACCAAGCATCAGGCGCGCCTTGGTGATCGCGACTGGAAGCAACTGATCGAGAGGCACAACGGCCTAATCCGAGAGGCGCTCTCGACCTGGCGCGGACGGGAGAACGACACCGCAGGTGACAGCTTCTATGCCACCTTCGATGGACCCGCCCGAGCGATCCAGTGCGCCAAGGAAATCCACGACCGCGTCCGGGGCCTCGGGATCGAGGTGCGGGCTGGTGTGCATACCGGGGAGTGCGAGCTGGTGGACGGAAAGTGCGCCGGGATCTCGGTGTCGACAGGCGCGCGAATCGCAGCCTCGGCCGGCCCCTCACAAGTGCTCGTCTCCCAGACCGTGAAGGATCTCGTCGCAGGAAGCGGGTTCACGTTTACCGACGCCGGGGAGCACGAACTCAAAGGCATCCCCCAGCGCTTCTACCTGTATGCGGTCAGTTAAGGGAACAAGCAAGACGCTCGCGTCCGTCCGCTGTCAGCGAAGGGCGGCGGCGGTGTGTGACAGGTTGCGAACGGGGAAAGAACGGAGAAGAGGGGGAAGAGAACGAGGAGGAGGAAGGAGAGGAGAAGAAGAAGGGGCGCATCCAAGAATGCCGGTGCGAGGCTTGGTTGAGCCGTCTATCAGAACCGTCGCGGCCTCGCTGATTCGGCTGTTCAGTGGGTTGACGCAACAGCGGCTAGGTGGCTGGCGATCCTCTACGCGACCTAGTTCTTCGTCTGGAGACGTGCCAGGAGGTCGCCGATCTCGTCACGGAAGTGAGCCAAGTCCGTCAGCGCACCCTCGAGACTGCTACTTACTTCCTCAAGGCGACTCAGGAACGCCGCGCGATTGATTGGGGCGTCAAGGCCGACTTTCTCGGTCTTCTGCTCACCTGCAACAGTTACGCTCCGGCCAGCCCGACCAACCAGAACACCTCTGAGTTCTGCGACCACCGGCTCGACCGATTGGTGCGCGCCGCAGAAGCGGCCCCAGCCGAAGATCCAACGACAGCCGCCAAACTATGGCAGCAGGCCGACCAAGAGGCCGTCCACCATGCGCCCTGGGTGCCATTGGTCAACGATCTCGGCCGCGACGTGATCTCGAGGCGGGTCGGGAACTATCAGCACAACCCCCAATGGGGAGTCCTCCTCGACCAGCTTTGGGTCCACTGAGACCACCTGCGGTGCCGGCGAGGCCAGTGGCGCGCACTCTTGCAGCCGCTTCATGCTCGCACTTCGGTGCGGTCATCATCGACCTCGACCAGTCCGAGGTCGATGGAGCGCTCGCTCAACTCAGCGAGGCCAGCTCGGGTTTCGTCGCCGATGTAACCAAGCTCGATTCGGTGGAGGCGATGTACGACGACGTGATCGCGCGTCACGGACATCTCGACGCCGTCGTCGCCAACGCCGGCGTCGGTAACAGTTCCCCGCTGGGTTCGATCAGCGAAGAGCAGTTCGACTTCATCTTCGGCGCCCGAGGTCGATTCCTCGACGCTCGGTGGCCGGTTTCCGGCGGTCGCCGACCTCTTTACCCACCGCGGCCCGCGATCTGGATCCCAGGCGGCGCGTCCTTGTCCGACGCCGACACTGGCCCGACGGTCGACCGCGGCCTTGTGTGTCGGCGCTAGGCGTTCCCTGGATTCGCCGGGCAGGTGACCTTTACCCGTCCGGACGAGAGGACGACTACGCTGAAGCCAGTCGAACTGGAGACGCCATGTCCCGGCTTCGGCACGAACCCGCCGCCTGCTGCCGCCCCGCTGTCGGTGACGCATGCGATCTTGTCGCCGACGTTGATACGTCCGCCGAGATGGAACGTGTAGTGGCCGGGCTTCAGGTGGATGGTTCCGACCGCCGGATTCGTGTCCGTGGCCGCGGATCTGCCGGAGTTCAACCCACAACATCCGGTGCCAACGGACGCGATAGTCGCAACGATTAACAGTGTCTGGATTCTGTGCATGCGCATTCGACGGGAGAGCAAGGCCACGAGTTCCCGTCGTCGCGCCTGGGCGGCCGAGGCGCTCAGCGCCACTACGGCGGATGTTGCAGCCGCGGGGGGCATCGTCCGAGTGATTGTCTTCATGCTGCGTCGGCACTTGCAGACGATGTACCCGCCCGCTCGCACGGAGAACCCGCTCATTTCGTAGGGGTATCCCCGATGCGACCGACACGCTGGCGCACGAGGGTGAGGGCATGCGAAAGCGGGACGTCGTCATCGCGATCACCTGCGTGGCGTCCGTGGTCGCGATCGCCTTGGCCGCGTCTGCGCCCGCCGGACCGGGTGCCCTTGCGCGCATTGCCGGCTGCGTCCAGAACGCGGGCTACAGCGCCACGGTCTTGCACGACACGGGGCTACGGCTCGTATCCGCTACCGACCCCGACGTTGCCCTCCTCTCCGGTGATCCGAACGGCTGATTCGGGTCAGACAGCCCTCGGACAAGATCACCGTGTTCGACAGCGATGCGACCACCATCGCTCTGATCGGCTTCGCCGAGAGCGGCGTGATCACGCTCACGCCCGGCCGGCACCTCTCGCGCCACGATCGCATCGTCTTGCGTGGCTGCGTAGCGTCAACATAGGTGGCGGCGACGGGTTGCGCGATTCGGATCGGCCGCGGCGAGGTCGAGGGATTCCCCCGAGGCGTCGCAGAACCGTGCTCTCTAGCGTAGGAGCATTGGCTACTCGATAGGAGTGAGGGGCATCAGATGACAAGGGCACCCTTCCAGGCGGTGCGAAGCAGCGTCGCGAGTGCCGCCGTAGTTGTGTTGGCTCTGGCGGCTGTGGCCTGCGGCGGCGGCGTCGCTGCCAGCACGGTACCGGCCGGGCACTGGGTGGACACGCTCTGCAGCGACCTCGAGCGCTACGACAAGACGACCAAACACTCATTTCTCGTCTTCCAGGGCCTGCACCTGCAGTTCAAGTACGGCGTGCCGAAACAGTCCGACGTGCGCGACAAGCAGTTGAAAGCGAGCGCCGCGATCGTGCAGGCGACCGATCAGCTGATCGCAGACGCGCAAGCTGCGGGCGTGCCCAAGACGGCGCATGGCGAAGCCTTCACCGACGAGCTGGTATCCGCCCTCCAGGAGCTGCGCGATTCGGTCGCCCGCGTCCATGACCACGCCACTTCGCTGCCCACCGGATCCGACCGGGCTGACCAAGGCGCCGAGCTGTCACCGCAGATCGGCGCCGCGCTTGAGCAGCTGGGCAAACGGCTGGATGCCGACAAGGTGACGAACGGTGCCGGCATCGATTTGACCTGCGGAAGCTCCTAACGGAGGGGTCAAGGTTGTCGTCCACCTGGGGCTCATGCCCGCCCGGCGGCCAGCTCGCCAGCGGCGGTCGCGCAGGCGGGCGCATGGCGGCCTGGCAGCCCTCGGCTGGGGGCAAGACAGGCCCGGCGGCGGCCAGGCTCAGCGGAGATTCGAGGGGGCCGAGTGATGAGGACGGGACGGCGGTGCGAGCAGAGCAGACCAGGGTGCGGACTAGGGACGTCACGGGCGCGAGGTGCGGAGGTGGCGTTGAGGATTCGTGGCGAAACCAACTAGAGGAGAGCGACATGTCCGTCACGACCGAGAAGTCGGGCACAACGGCGATGCGACCCTTCCGTGTTGATATTCCGGAGGAGGCGCTGGAGGATCTGCGCCGCAGGGTCGAGGCGGTGCGGCTGCCCAGCAAGGAGCTCGTTCAGGACCGGTCGCAGGGAGTGCAGCTGGCGACGATCCAGGAGCTCGCCCGGTACTGGACGACCGAGTACGATTGGCGTCGGTGTGAGGCGCGACTGAACGCGCTTCCACAGTTCAAGACCGAGATCGACGGTGTGGATGTCCATTTCATCCACGTGACGTCGCCGCATGAAGGCGCGTTGCCGCTGATCATGACCCACGGCTGGCCGGGCTCGGTGATCGAGTTGCTCGAGACGGTCGGCCCGCTCACCGACCCGACCGCACACGGCGGAAACGCCGAGGACGCGTTCCACCTGGTGCTGCCGTCCGTCCCCGGCTACGGCTTCTCGGCCGAACCGACCGAGCTCGGCTGGTACGCCGGCCGGGTCGCCGAGGCGTGGCCGCAGTTGATGCGCCGCCTCGGCTACACCCACTACGTCGCCCAGGGGGGCGATGTGGGCGCAGCCGTCACCGACGCCATGGGCCGTCAGGCGCCCGAGGGACTGATAGGGATTCATACGAACCTGTTCGTGCCGGGCCTGGGCGGCGGCTCGTTCCCTCGGGAGACCGACGAGGAACGCGCCGCTGCGGCGGCCGGGGCCGCGTTTAGGGCGACAGGGTTCGGCTACTTCCTCGAGCAGACCACGCGGCCACAAACGATCGGTTACGCCCTGCTTGACTCACCGGTCGCCCTGGCGGCCTGGATGCTCGACCACGACACCGACAGCTACTACAAGATTTCACGCGCCTTCGTCGACGGGGAGCCCGTCGGCGGTCTGACCCGAGACCACATCCTCGACAACATCACCGCCTACTGGCTGACCGGCACCGGTTCCTCGGCGGCCCGCTCGTACTGGGAGAGCGGACAAGCCGCAGCTCGCGCGGCCGGTCAGGCTCCTCCGCCGGTCTCGGTCCCGGTCGGATTCACCACGTTTCCCGGCGAGATCGTCGCGACGCCGCGAAGCTGGGTCGAGCAGGCCTACCCCACCCTCACGTACTTCAACAAGGTCGAACGGGGCGGCCACTTTGCCGCCTGGGAAGAGCCTGAACTGTTCGCAACGGAGATCCGCGCCGCGTTCGCAACGCTCCGCTAGAAGAGTCGACAACTACAAGACCAAACAGCAGCAGATGCTTGCTCTATCGGGGCCTCGTGAGGTTGATCCCGCCGGGTGCGTTGACGACGCCTCCTACCCCAACGCGACGGTGTGCGAGGTCGTTGGCTCTTGGCCCGAGATGGGATCCGAGTTCGAAGAACCAACAAACCTCAGCTTGTGTCGCTCGAAGCAGGCGGGAACCCCACCCAGACATCAAGCGCGCCGAGCTGTGTCATCCGGTGATGACGACGCCGCGGCGGCTGTAGAGGTCTTCCGTGGCCGCTTGCAGGAGGAACGAGGCCACGCCCGCGCGTGAGATTTTCTGCGACATCCTGACCTTGTCGCTTTCGGGGACGACCCTAGCCTCGGTCTTGGGCCCGTTGGTCAGCTTGGTGGGGTAGACAATCGTCCAGTCGAGGCTGCTGGCGCGCAGGACTTCCTCACCGGCAATCTTGTCCTTGATCTGGCTACCCATTGCTATGCCGGTTACGACCTTGGTTGCGGGAGTGAGCCGGTCGCGCGCGACGGCGAAGGAGGACAACATGACGATGCGCTCGGGCCCGTTCTGTTTGGCCGCGTTCACAATGGCGCGCGTCGCCTCGGCCATCACCGGTCCTCTCGCGCCGAGGACGCTGATGACAGCGTTGCCCCCGTTGATGGCCTCGGAGACCGCTGCGCGGTCGATTGCGTCGCCTTCGACAACATGGAGGTTGGGATTGGCGATGGTCAGTTTCTGCCTGGACCGAACGAGTGCCGTGACGTGATGTCCCGCGGCGAGCGCCTGTTCGACCAGCGGAATGCCGGTGGCGCCAGCGGCGCCGAGGACGCTCAGCTTCATCGGTTCCTCCCATCCCGATCGCGCGCTGCGGCGCCCGCGAACGTCTTGTATCGGAAGCTTCCTGCCGCTCATTCTACGGCGGATGCTGCCGAGGACTGCCAACGTGATGCCACGGTGGAGCGGCAGGTGACGCCGGACTGCGGGATGCCGTCGTTTGCGAGGCGCCTCAGTCGGCGCAGATCGACGCGATCGCGAAGCACGTTGTGCGGAGATTCCGGCAACGCCGACGCTGCTGGTACGACCGAGCTATGGACATGGACGACGATCCGATCAAGTGCCTCCACTGCGATTCCGACTTGCGTGCGTCGGGGATTCTGGAGTACGGCCTTGTCACCTTTGAGATCGATCTCGCCTGGAAAGCGGACCTGGGGTTCGAGTTGGCCGCACTCGCCGCGGGCGCTGGGAAGAGTTCCACACAATCCGTCCGGCCGTCCTTATCGACCCCGGAACCATCTCGTTCATCCATGCTGGCTAGGCCGGCGGTTGCTTCTCCGCGGTGTCCGCTGCGGCGATGCGAGCTCGTCTGGCGGCGGTGAGCTCCTCCGCGACGATCTGGAATCCGGACGCGATCGGCACGGCGATGATCGCGCCGATCAACCCGAAGAGCGCCCCGAACGCCAGGACGCTTGCGAGCACGGTGAAGCCCGAGACCTGTGCGACCTTTCCGATGATCATCGGCTGCAGGATGTAGTTCTCGATCAGCTGGTACACGACGATCACGATTGCAAAAGCGATCAAGGCTCCAAGGCTGACCGACAGCGCGACGAATGCAATGAGGACGCCGGCGATCGTCGCCCCGATGGTGGGGACGAGGTCGAGGATCGCCGCGATCACCGCTAGGGCGAGCGGGTACGGAAGTCCGAGGATCACCGCAGTGACGCCGTAGACCGTCCCGCAAACCAGGGAGATGGCCAGATTGCCGAGCATGTACCGCGAGGTCGTGTGGATGACCTGATCGGTGACCCGTAGGAACCGCTCCCGCTTGTCCCGATACAGCAGGCCGCCGATCCAGTCTCGGGCGTGCGGTTCGTCGATCAAGCCGAAGAGCGTCAGGAAGATCACCGAGAAGACGAGTGTGACTGCTCCCAAGGCCGAAACTCCGACATGGGTGACGCCGCCCGATAGCTTCCCGACCCCCCCGGTGATGTCGGCCATGTGCGTCCTCAACGTGTCGAGGGAGTCGCTCCCATGGTTGATGGATCTGCCGAGGTCGCTGTGCCTCACCTTGTCGACGATCTGTGGCAGATCGCTGCTGAACCCCCGCACCGTGTCGCTGATCGCCTGCACGAGCACCAGCACGACCGCACCCATGACGATCACGATCCCGAGCACGAGCACCGCCGCACACAGCCCTCGTCTCCAGCCCAACCGCCGCTCCATGAACGTCACCACGGGCGAGAGCACCGCGACGCCAAACACGGAGACCAGGATCACGAGAAGCGCGTTTCTGATCGACGCCAGTGCCCATGCGATCGCGGCGGTGCCAGCGACCAGCAGGACCGTCTGGATCGATATCGTGATCTCGACCTTCGGGCGACCGGTCTCCGTGGAGGGCTCGGACGCGTTCGTCTGCTGATCGTGCCGACCGGGGTGGATGACTCCAACCTCCGCGGGAAAGTGCTGCACGAACGGGCTCGCTCGCCTGAGAGTCTACGGCCGCTTTCAACCGAGCCGCGGTAGCCGGCGCGGCCCGCGACGAGTTCGCCCTCCACGCCCCGCCTACGCGTCGGACTTTGTCGCGGGTCGCTGCCACGCGGCTGCCAGCCACGGGGAGCCGCTGCCGGCACGCGCAGCGGCTCAGAGATCGTGCTCTGCAGGTATGCGCCCGGTCGCGATGGCGTCCAGGAGCGCGGCGTGGTCGCGCTCGTTCTGCTCGGCATAGGCCTCGGCAAACGCTGCGACGGCGCGGTCGAAGACGTCGGACGAGCCGAGGTAGCTTGCGATCGCGACCGCGTCGCCTGATCGGGCGTGGGCTCGGGCGAGCGTGAACGCACACAACCGCGCGTAGAGCGCCATGTCGGCGGCCCGCATCGCGCCCACGTCGGCGGAGGTCTTGGAGTCCCACAGCTGCCGGACATAGAAGTCCCGCACCTCGAGATCCTCGACGCCGGCGGGCTCGCGCAGCCATCCGAGGAAGATGTCGCCTGCCGCCTGCATCAGCCGCTGTCCCTCGACGACCCGCCGGCCCTGGTTCCGGTACTCCGACCTGCCGGCGAAGCGCTCGAGCGCCGACCGCGGCGCTTCTTTCGCCTGCAGGAACAGCACGTCGCTCGAGTCCTGGCCGAGGAGCAGGATGATCCAGCTTCGCGTACCCACGCTGCCGACGCCGACGACCTTGCGCGCGAGATCGGCGTAGCGGTAGCGCGAGAGCAGCCGCCTTCGATCATGGGGCAGGCTGGCGAGATACGATTCGATCAGCGCGCGGGCGGCGCGCTCGAGGCGAAGCGCCGCTTGACCGTCGGCGAGCTCCCCGATCGGCACGATCAGTGGCGGGTCAGGCTGGATGCGCACCTCGCCGTCGTTGACGACGGCGAACTTGGCGAACGCCCGTGCATGCCCCTTCCGCCTACCCTTCGCCACCGTCTTGTTTAAACGCCGCACCTGGCGCGCGGTCGCCGCGGAGCGCATCAGCTCCTGGAGGTCGGCGATCCGCGCGCGCGCATACCAGACGTCGAGCGCGCTCATCCCGGCGAACCGGCGCATCGCTTTGCGGTACTCGCGACTCAGCTCGCGCACCGTTGCGGTGCGGCGGCGCACGCTGAAGCCGTTCTCGCGCCCGGCGACGGCGACGCTCGCCGCGAGTCGCTTCAGATCCCACTCCCATGGGCCGGGCAAGGTCTCGTCGAAGTCGACGAGGTCGAACAGCAGCTGCCGCTCCGGAGATGCGAATCCACCGAAGTTGGCCAGATGCGCGTCACCGCAGAGCTGCACCCGAATCCCCGTCTGCGGCGTGACCGCCAGGTCGGCGGCCATCACGTACGCGGCGCCCCGGTAGAAGGTGAAGGGCGAGAGCGACATGCGCCCGTAGCGGAGGGGCACCAGTTCCGGCACGCGTTGGGCGGCCTGTTCCTCGAGCAGCGTGATCGGGTCCCGCCGGTCGGCCGGAGGCACCCAGTTGCCGTGGCTTGAACGCGGCGTCTCGGATCGGCGGGCGCGGCCGGATGCGGCCGGTTCGGCCGCTGGCACATCTCGGGCTGCGGCTGGGCGAGCCGTAGGGGGCGGAGTCCGTCGGCGCGAGGTGTGGCGAGGTTTCGCCATGGAGGCCTACTCTCGCCGAGGCGGCAACGAACCGCAACGGCGTACGCGAAGCCGCGGGTCAGGCACGGGTAAAGTGGATGACCGAGCGCCGGCGGCCCGTGCTCGCCGATGCCTCTGAGTTGACCCGCGCTTCCCCGCCGGCGCGCTCCTCGCTGCCGTCACCGTGGGTGTCCCATTGCGCGAGACGCCAGGGTACGATCACCTCCTCGAACACGACCTGCAGCATCGCCGCGAACGGGACCGCGATCAGCGCTCCCTCCCAGCCGAGCAGCGTGGTTCCGCACAGCACGGCGAGGAGGGTCAGCAGGGGATCCATGTTGAGGGTTTTCGCCTCGACCCGCGGTCCGATCACGTCCGCTTTCAGCTCTTCGATGGCGGCCGAGACGAGGAACGTCAGGCCGAGCGTCTCCCATCCCTGAAACGCCGCGATCGTGAGCAGCGGGATGCGCGCGATCCACACCCCGACCCTCGGTACCAGCTCGCCGAACGCGACGATCACCGACAGGGGCACGGCGAACGGCACGCCGAGCAGCCGCAGCGCGGCGTACATCAGCACGCCGACGCACACCATGACCACCAGCTTGGCGCGGAGGTAGGCGCCCAGGCGGATCCAGATCTTGTCCATCACGTCGTGCGCGCGATCGCGCCGGTGGGGCGAGACTAGGAGCAGTGCAGCGTCGAGCACGCGCTCGCGGCGGAGCGCGAGCAGCGTCGAGAGCACATAGACCATCGTCAGGTTGAACAGCATCTGCGCGGCGCTGAGCGGCAGGTCGACCAGCCGGCCGCCCACACTGCTCGCCAGCCGCGCGGCCACGGCCGACACCTGCGAGTCGAACGTGCCGGCCTCGGGATACTGCTGCTTGATGGATACATACTCATTGCGGATCCGGTGGAACCTGGTGACGTAGCTCGGTGCGTCTTGCACGAACAGGTGCAGCTGGCTGACGAGCGGCGGCACCACGATCCAGACGAGGGCGATCATGACCGCCGTCGCGGCCAGCTGGACGAGCGCGACCGCGGCGCCGCGCGGCACACCACGGCGTTCCAGTGCGGCGGCCGGCCGGGAAAGCGCAGACGCAACCAGAACGGCCAGGAAGACGAGGATGAGGACGTGCTCGAGCTGAACGAGGACGCGCAGACCCACCACGGCGAGCACCGCCAGCATCAATCCCAGTGCGATCGGCTTCGCGCGATCAAACGTCGATTCGCCCGAGCCGCGCCTCCCGGCGACCCCGGACCTCGTCGGATAAGTTGTGGCGCGATCTGACATCGTGGCCTCCTGTGTGCGGGGGGCCCGGAGGCCCCCCGCACATGTCGGGGCGGACCTATGCGGTCGCCCTGGTGGGGGTGGTGACCGCGCGCTTCATGATGCGCGCCCCGCCGATCGCCACCACCAGCTCGGTGATGCCCTTGACGAGCGAGAACGCAGCGATCAGGGCGAGCAGGACGAGCGCGCCGTCGCCCGGCTTCACGAACATCACGAGGCCGAACAGGATGGAGACGAGCCCGCTCAAGGACAGCAGCACGGCGTCTCCAGCTGCGATTGGAAGCCGGAAGGCGCCTGCCAGGGCGATCACGCCGAACGCGATCGCGTAGGCCGCGATTACGTACAGCAGCCCGAGAGCGGAGATGCTCGGCCACGCCAGCACGGCCAGCCCGACGCCGATTCCGAGCACGCTCGACAGGGCCGTCCAGCCGCGTCCTTCCTTGACGCGGGCGGTGTTCACGAGGCCGACGACCCCGCCCGCCAGTGCGTACGCGCCGAACAGGATGGTGAGCGCGTACAGGCTGATGCCCGGCCAGGCCAGGATCATCGCGCCGAATGCCACCGACAGGGCGCCGTTGATGCCGATCGTCCAGCGGATTCGCGTGGTTGTGTCGGATACCAGGTTCATGTGGGTTTCCTCCTTAGTAGAGTGATGCCGATAGGTCGTCCGCCATTCGTTCCAGATCGTCGCGCGCGGCGGTGACGCGCTCTTGGTGCTCCCCCCATGCCTCCTGGGGAGCGTTTCGCAGATCATTCAGGCGCTCCGTCATGGCCAAGCGGCGTCGGCGTAGCTCCTTGATGCTGGTTTCGGCCCGGTCGCGTGCGCTGCCGGTCTTGGCGGCCGCGGTGGCCTGCAGCCGCTCGGCGAAAACGTCCCAGCCCCGGAGCTCTGCCTCCACCGCGGCCGTGAACTGTGGGCGGTCATGTGCCAGGTCGGCGTCGATTGACCGCTCTGCCACCTCCAGCCGCGATCGCAGACGCGAGAGCCGCTCGCCGATCGGGTCGGGAGTGTGGCGTGCCGCGGCCCGGGCGTTTGCTTGCCCCTGCCGAAGCGCGTCGACGTGCCGGCGGATGCTCTGCCGCTGGTCGCTGCGTCGCAGACCCATGCCGGCCTCCAGGTCATCGATTCGGCGATCGACCTCGGCCAGCCGCTCATCGATCATCGTCATACGAACCTCCTTTCTTGTCGTGCTCCATCACTGCCGAGCACGTTCGCGGAGGGGGCTGCCACGCCGCTGCCACACGGTCGCGCGCTGCTGCCGTCGGTGGAACTCCGCGTGTTCGGTCAGCTGAGCGCGAGCTCGGCGCGCCGGCGCAGGGCGCCGGCCGTCAGCGGATCTCCTTGCGCGTCCGCAAGGTCGGCGAGGCCGAGCAGCGCCGCGGTCGCGGGATCTCCGGCGAGGGGGATGAAGAGCGTCTCCCGCGCTTGGTGGGGACGCGGGGCGGTGGACCAGTCGAGCACTGTCCGGTACAGCCGTTCTGCGGTGGCGTCGTCTCCGGCGGCGGCGAGCACGTGGCCGAGCTCGACCCGCGCGTGGGCGGCGACCCACGCTGCCCGGGCCGTTTCGGCGGCTGCCAGCGCCTGGCGAAGGAGCTGCTCGGCTCGGCGCAAGTTGCGGGCCGCCATTGCGGTTGAGCCGAGGCCGGCGAGTGCGAAGGCGGCGTGGTCGGCCAGGCCCGAGCGTTCGGCGCTGTCGAGCGTCCGCAGGTAGGCATCCTCGGCGGCCGAGCGGTCACCTCGGTGGGCCGCGACCCATCCCTCAAGTAGCGTCGCCGGTACCTGGAACGCGTCGTAGGCGATCGCGTCAGCGTGGGCGATCACGTCGGCCGCCATCGTGGAGACGGTCTCCACGTCCCCTGCGGCGGCGGCGCTCTGGGCACGTATGAGGCCGCTGGCGGCGGCCGTCCAGTGGTCATGCGCCGCCACGGCGCCCCCTCGAGCCGCCTCGGCCAAGGTGGCCGACCGTTCCAGGTCGCCCGATCGCGCCGCCGCGACCGCAAGCGTCATCTGCGCCATCGTCAGCGCAGCCGGCGCGGTCGAGGCCCTGGCGAGTGCGAGCGCCTGCTCGCCGGCCGCCGACGCCGCCTGCACGTCGAGTTCCTCCGCAGCGAGATAGCACAGAGCCGCGAGCGCCTCAGCCCGCAGATCGACCGGCACGGCTCCATCCGCTACCTCCAGGGCCAGCTCCAGGAACCTTCGCCCCTCGGACACCCGCTCGGCGACCGCGAAGTACCACCCGAGCGGCGCCGCCAGCCGCACGGCGACAGACGGGTCGGGTGCGTCTCGTGCCCACGTCAGCGCCGCCCAGAAGTTGTCGTTCTCCAGCTCCAGCCGCCGCATCGAGGCAAGCCAGCCTGATCCCCGCAACTCCTCCCGCGCCCGCTCGGCGAGGGCCGCGAAGTATGCGGCGTGCGTGCGTCGTACGGCGGCCAATCCGCCGACTTCCTGCAGCCGATCCAGCGTGTAATCCCGAACCGTGTCGAGCACCGTGTAGCGTGCACCGCCGTCCGGAAATGACACCGTGATGATCGACTTGTCGACCAGCGCCTCCAGCAGCAGGGTGACCGTCGCCTCATCCAGCTCATGGCGCTCGCCGATGGCGACCAGGGAGGGCAGCGAGCTGCCGCCGCGGTGCACCGCGACCTGCTGCAGCAGGGTCTTCTCGTCTGCGTGCAGGAGGTCGTAGCTCCACTCCACAAGCGTTCGCAGGGCGGCGCCGGCATCGGAGGCGACCTGGCGGTGAAGCAGCGAAACGCGGCGCTCGACCAGCGAAAGCAACTCCGCGAGACCGAGCACGTTCACGCGCGCCGCCGCGAGCTCGATGGCAAGCGGCAGTCCGTCCACGCACCCGGCGATCGCTGCGGCCTGCTGAGCACTTTCGTCGTCGAGTTCGAAGCCAGGTCGCGCGGCACGTGCGCGCTCGAGGAAGAGGGCCACGGCCGGTGAGTCGACATCGCCGGCCGGATTCAGGCTCTCCAGAGCCAACGGCTCGACCGTGACCCGGGCCTCCCCCGTCACGTGGAGCACCTCGCGGCTCGTCGCCAACACCCGCACGCGTGGACAGCCGGCGAGCACCTCTTCGACCACGCGTCGCACCTCGGCGAGCAGCCTCTCGCACGAATCGAACACGAGAACCGCCTCCGCATCGCGCAGGCGCTCGACCACACGATCGAGCTCATCGCCGCCACGAGCATCCACAGCACGGATCAGCAGGCGCGTCACGTCGGCCGGCATGACCGCGCGTGCGAGGTCGACGAACCAGACGCCGTCAGAGATGTCGTGCTGAAGTGGCCGAGCCGCCTCCAGGGCGATGCGAGTCTTCCCGACGCCCGGTGGCCCTAGCAGGGTCACGACGCGGTGCTCGGCAAGTTGTGCGGCGATCTGGGCGAGCTCCGCTTCGCGGCCGACGAACGAGGTGGCGGGCGAGGGCAGGTTGCCCCGCCGGGCCAGCACGGCGGGCACGGCGGCGATTGCCGGGTCATGCGCGAGGATCGCCTCCTGAAGGGCGCGAAGCTCCGGGCCAGGCTCGAGGGCGAGACTGTCGGAGAGGACCCGCCGCGCCTCGTGGAAGACATCGAGCGCATCCGCTTGGCGGCCGCTGCGATACAGAGCGAGCATGAGCTGCCCCCAGAGCCGCTCGCGGTACGGGTTCTCGTCCAGCGCCGCGCGAAGCTCGGGGGCGACCTCGCGGTGGTCGCCGAGTGTCAGCGCAGCGTCGAACCGCTCTTCCTGGGCGTCGAGCCGCAGCGCGTCGAGCCGCCGCGCCTCGGCACCGAACCAGGCTGCATCGGTGAGGCCGTGAAGCGCGGCGCCGCGCCACAGCGCGAGCGCCGCCGCAGCGTCCATGGCTGCCCCATGCGGGTCGCCGTCGCGGCGCGCCGTGACGGCGTTGGCCAGCAGTTCTTCGAAGGCGACTGCGTCTACGGTCGCGTCGTGCAGCGCGTAGCCGTCGCCGGAACCGGCAACGGCGTCGTGACCTAGCGCGGCGCGCAGCCGGGCGACATGGTGCTGGACCGCGTTTCGCGGAGAGGCCGGTAGGTCCGCCCCCCAAAGCGCGTCGACCAGGTTGTCCACCGCGACGACGCGGCCGCGTGCGAAGGCCAGCATCGCCAGCAGCGCCTGCCGTTTCGAGCCGGGTATGTCGACGCTCCGTCCGCCCGCGATGACCTCGAACGGGCCGAGGAGCCGGATCTCCAGCGGACCGCTCATGACGCACTCCGAGGGGAAGTGGGCGAGGAGTGTCCCACGCTCCGACGGCGTCGTAAAGCGGCGCGACCCGGAGGCAGCATCGCGCCCGGCCGTGGCAGTCGGATGGCAGCGGGCCACGCGACCGTTCGTGGCACATCCACGAGAGGAGTTGTCATGAGCACCATGCAGACCACACGCCCGGCATCCGTCCCCACACGTTGGGCGGTCGATCCCAAGAAGAGCTCGGTCGAGTTCGCCGTCAAAACGTTCTGGGGCCTTGTTACCGTGCGCGGCCGCTTCGAACGCTTTGACGGCTGGTACGACGCCGGCCCGGACGGCCAGAGCATCGAGTTGACGATCGACGCGGGCAGCCTCAACACCGAGCTCGACAAGCGGGACGAACACCTGCGCTCGGCCGACTTCTTCCACATCGCCGACCACCCCGGGGTGCGGTTCACCTCGACCCGTGTCTGCAACGCCGGCGACGGGACGCTCCGCGTCGAGGGCGGCCTTGAAGCGGCGGGCCTCGTCGTCCCGCTCGAGTTCGACGCGACCGTGCGACAGGTCGGCGAGGAGCTCGAGGTCGAGGCCGCGACGACCGTCGATCCGCGGCGGTTCGGTATGAGCACCGGCCACCTGGAGATGATCCGACCCCCGGCAAAGCTGCATATCAGGGCGCGCCTGAGCGAAACGACAATGCCGGCACACGAGCCGGCAGGGGTCGGGGCGTAGGAGATGCGCCA